>NZ_JBEFTI010000007.1:0-267398 GCF_053483975.1 Mycolicibacterium sp. XJ870 | reverse complement strand
TGCAAGGGATTAGGCAGTCAGGGCGACGGACGCTTCGGCGGTGTAGCAGAGGAACGTCATGGTCTCCTGCATGTACAGGTGCACGGTCTCGGCGTCGTGGGACAGGTACCCGATTGACACGTCGGTGCCGAGTTGGAGGTCGAAATCCCCGCCGCGAGTGGACAACACGAATGCACCGTCGATCGCCGGCGCCCAGATGATCTCGCCGTCCACCAGTCGGTTGATGTGTTCGCGGATCGGATAGCCGTGTGCGGTGGTCTCGCTGACCTTGGTGTAGGTCTCCGCCGACAGCAGCACCGAGTACGGACCGTCCACGCCGGCCAACCGCAGTTCTGACAGCGCCTGGGCGATCACGTCGGGAATCTCACGGGCATCGTCGGGCAGCGCGAGTGCCGGGTTGGAGCTGGAACTGCGGATGCCTTCGATCGCCGCCGCCTCGTAGCCCTCGAAGATGGCCCGATCCTCGACGAACGCCAGCTTTTTGGCGGCGTCCTTGACGGGATCCCAGTCGGAGTCCTGTGATCCGCGTTCGACGTCGTCGATGTCCTTGCGCGCCACGGTGAACGGCACGCGCAGGCGAACCAGCGGCTTGGCGTCGCGCAGGTGGGCGATCACGCCGTCACCGGGCGGGTTGACATCGACCAGATGCCCGGTGCTGATCGCCGCGGTCACCGGGCCGCCGGGCTCGCTGACGTCGACCACGCGACGGCCGGCGATGTGCCGCTTGAATGTCCGGGTGGCCTCCAATTCGATCTCAGCCCAAGCGGACTCGGTGATCGGGGCAAGTTCGCGGTAGAGGTTGTTCATCAACGGATTCCTTTCAGACTGCCGATACCGAGCGAGCCGCTATAGCTGACCGAAGTGACCTCCGGCGTTTCCTGCTCATCCGCCGCCAACGGCGGTGGATCGTCCAGGAAGTCGATGGTGGGCGTGAAGAACAATCCACCGGTGACTGCGGTGGAGAAGTCCAGGATGCGGTCGGTGTTACCGGGCGGGTCCCCGATGAACATGTTCGTCAGCATCTGTTCGGTGACCGCGGGTGTGCGCGAGTAGCCGATGAAGTACGTGCCGAATTCGCCTATGCCGAGCTCACCGAACGGCATGTTGTGCCGGATGATCTTGAGCTCGTTGCCGTCCGCGTCCTCGATCACATTGAGCGCGACGTGCGAATTGGCAGGCTTCACCGCATCGTCGAGCTCGATGTCGTCGAGTTTGGTGCGGCCGATCACCCGCTCCTGCTCTTCGACCGACAACGAGTTCCACGAACCCATGTCGTGCAGGTACTTCTGCACGTGCACATAGCAGCCGCCGGCGAAATCCGGATCCTCGCCTGCGATTTGGGTTGCGGTGACGGCCACCGGCCCGTCCGGGTTCTCGGTGCCGTCGACGAAACCCATCAGGTCGCGGTTGTCGAAGAACTTGAACCCCTGCACCTCGTCGACGATCGTGATCGCCCCCTCCATCGCCTCGAGGAGCTTGGTGGCGAGCTCGAAACACACATCCATCGACTCGGCCCGCAGGTGGAACAGCAGGTCTCCCGGGGTCGCGGGGGCGTGATGGCGCGGTCCGGTCAGTTCGGTGAACGGATGCAGTTCGGCGGGCCGCGGACCGGAGAACAGCCGGTCCCAGGCATCCGAACCGATCGAGACGATCGCCGACAGGTGTTTGGTCGGGTCGCGGAACCCGATTGCGCGCACCAGCCCCGAGATATCGGGCAGGGCGTCGTGAACCGTCGCCTCCCCGCCCTCATCGATTGTGGCGACCAGGAAGATGGCGGCGGGTGTCAGCGGCGCCAGAACCGGCTGGGGCTGTGGTGCGGGCACATCAGGACCCTAACGCGGAGTGCGCCGAAATCCCGGTCAAGATAGAGATATGGCAGCCAGCCCCCAGAACCTCTGCGAGTTCATCGACGCCTCGCCGTCCCCGTTCCATGTATGCGCCACCGCGGCGCAACGACTGGTCGACGCGGGATTCACCGCATTGGCCGAAACCGACCCATGGCCGGCCACCGCGAGCGGCGAATCCGGCGGATTCTTCACGGTGCGCGCGGGATCATTGGTGGCCTGGCGGGGCGGTGACGGACCTTTTCGGGTCGTGGGCGGTCACACCGACAGCCCCAACCTGCGGGTCAAACAGCATCCCGACCGGATGGTCGCAGGCTGGCAGGTGGTGGCGCTGCAGCCCTACGGCGGCGCCTGGCTGAATTCCTGGCTGGATCGCGACCTCGGCATCAGCGGCAGGCTCTCAGTTCGGAGCGGAAACCGGATCGAGCATCGACTGGTGCGGGTCGACGAACCGATCCTGCGGGTCCCGCAACTGGCGATCCACCTGTCGGAGGACCGCAAGGGCGTCAGTCCGGACCCGCAGCGCCATGTCAACGCGGTGTGGGGGTTGGGCGAGCGGCGAGGGTCCTTCATCGGCTTCGTCGCCGAGCGGGCCGGGGTGGCCGAGAGCGCCGTACTTGGCTTCGATCTGATGACTCACGATCTGGCTCCGTCGGCGGTCACGGGTGCTCAAGGCGAGTTCGTCAGCGCACCCCGGCTGGACAACCAGGCCACCTGCTACGCCGGGCTGGAGGCGTTCCTGGCGGCAGACGCCGAGAGTCATGTACCGGTGCTGGCGCTGTTCGACCATGAGGAGGTGGGTTCCACCTCGGATCACGGTGCGCAGTCCGAGCTGCTGCCGACGGTGCTGGAGCGCATCACGCTCGCGGCAGGCGGCGGCCGTGAAGACTTCCTGCGCCGGGTGGCCGGGTCGATGGCGGCCTCTGGCGACATGGCGCACGCGACGCACCCGAACTATCCCGACCGCCACGAACCCGGACACCAGATCGCGGTCAACGCCGGTCCGGTGCTCAAGGTGCAGCCCAACCTGCGCTACGCCACCGACGGCCGCACCGCGGCGGCGTTCGCGTTGGCCTGTGACCAGGCCGGCGTTTCGCTGCAACGCTACGAGCACCGCGCCGACCTGCCCTGCGGTTCGACCATCGGGCCGATGACTTCCGCGCGCACCGGTATCCCGACCGTCGATGTCGGCGCAGCCCAGTTGGCGATGCATTCGGCACGGGAATTCATGGGTGCCCACGACATCGCCGACTACTCGGCGGCATTGCGGGCTTTCTTGTCACCGGGTTGATCTAGGGTCAGCGCCATGGCCCTTTCCGTGGAGATGATCACCTTCGATTGCAGTGACCCCGACGCGCTGGCCCAGTGGTGGTCGCATGCCGTCGGCGGTGATGTAAACGCGTATGCACCAGGAGAATTCGTGATGTTGGTCCGGCCGGACGGGCCGAGGCTTGGCTTTCAGAAGGTGCCTGACCCGACACCGGGGAAGAATCGGGTCCACCTCGACTTCCAGGCCGCGGATATGGAGGCCGAGGTGGCGCGGCTGGTAGGCCTCGGGGCCGCCGAGACCGGTCGGCACAGTTTCGGGCCGGAGTTCAACTGGGTCGTCCTGGCCGACCCCGAGGGCAACGCGTTCTGTATCGCGGGGCAGTAAGGGACTACGTGATCCGCTTGGCCAACATGTGCTTGGCCATCTCGGCGCCCTTGCGGCTGTCGGACTGCGCCTTGCGGAACAGCTCGACGACTTCGGTGTCGCCATCGCGCTCGGCGTCGGCGATGTAGGTCTCCATCCGCAGGGCGTTCTCGAGGCACTGCTCGGTGTACCAGATCAGGTTGTAGTTCTTGTCCTTGGTGCCGGTCACATGGCCGGACTCGGTGGTTGTGCTCATGAGTCACTCCTTCGATCCTTGTTTTGGTGACGTCTTCGGCCTACCCCTGAGACCGAGAAGGCAAACCCGTATGCGTAAGCAGTTCCGCCGCTTTGTTCTTGGCGATTTCGGCGACCATGCGCCAGCCGTTCGGATCGCCCTTGACGACCGCCTCGGCGGTGGCTTTCATCTGCTCGTAGGTGGCGTGCGGCGGTATCGGCGGAACCTCAGGATCGGTGCGCACGTCCAACACGACGGGCTCGTCGGCGCCCAGCGCCTCCTCCCAGGCCGGTCCGACCCGGTCGGGATCGTCCACGGCGATCGAACGCAAGCCCATCGACCTCGCCACGTCGGCGTAGGACACCTCTGGCAGGTTCTGCGATCCCTCGAACTTCGGTGCGCCACCCATCGCCCTCAGCTCCCACGTGACATGCGCCAGGTCGTTGTTGTGGAACACGCACACCACCAGCCGCTGATCTGACCACTGCTCGCGGTACCGGCGGATGGTCAGCAGCTCTGCCAGCCCATTCATCTGCATCGCGCCGTCACCGGCCAGGGCGATCACCGGGCGGTCCGGGTAGGCGAACTTGGCGCCGATCGCGTACGGCACCGCCGATCCCATGGTGGCCAGCGTGCCCGACAGTGACCCCCGGGTGGTCGGCCCGAACCGTAGACACCTCGCGTACCAGTTGGTGGAGGAGCCCGAGTCACCGGTGACGATCGCGTGCTCGGGCAGCCTGCGGGACAGTTCCCACACGACCCGCATGGGGTTGATCGGGTCGGCGGACAACATCGACTGCCGCTCCACGGTCTCCCACCAGCGCGCGACTCCCTTTTCCACCGATTCCCGCCAGGACCGGTCCGTTTTCGGCTCGAGCAGCGGAACCAGCTGCGCCAGAGCAGTTTTCGCGTCAGCGATGATGTTGACCTCGGTGGAGTAGCGCATCCCGATGTCGGCTCCGTCGATGTCGATCTGAATCGCCCGGGCCTGGCCGTAGTCCGGTAGGAACTGGCTGTACGGGAAATTGGAGCCGACGATCAGCAGGGTGTCGCAGTCACGCATCAGCTCGTAGCTCGGGCGCGTGCCGAGCAGCCCGATCGAGCCTGTGACGTACGGCAGTTCATCGGACAGCACATCCTTGCCGAGCAGTGCTTTGGCCACCCCGGCGCCGGTGCGCTCGGCCACCTGCGCCACCTCCTCGGCCGCCCCGCGCGCACCCTGGCCGACCAGGATCGCCACCTTGGCGCCGGCGTTGAGAATCTCGGCGGCGGTCTTCAGCGCCGCGGGATCCGGTGCGAGCACCGGTTCGGCGTCATGCGGACCACTGGAGGGCACCTGTTTGAACGCGTGCCCGGGTGCCTCATACGGCTGCTCCTGCAGATCCGACGGGATCACCACGGCGGTCGGCGCCCGGCGGGCCCGCGCCGTGCGGAACGCCCGGTCCAGCGCGTTGGGTAGCTGGCTGGCCACGTTGACCTCGACCAGGTAGTCGCTCGCGACGTCGGAGAACAGCCCCTGCAGGTCTACCTCCTGCTGGTAGCTGCCGCCCATCGCACTGCGCGCGGTCTGACCGACGATCGCGACCACCGGTGTGTGATCGAGCTTGGCGTCGTACAGCCCGTTGAGCAGGTGAATGGCGCCAGGACCCGACGTGGCCAGACACACTCCCACGTTGCCGGAGAACTTGGCGTACCCGGTGGCGGCGATCGCGGCCATCTCCTCGTGGCGGGTCTGGACGAACTGGGGGCCGGCTGACCCGGCCTCGCCGAAAGCCGCGATCAACCCGTTGATCCCGTCGCCCGGATAGCCGAACACCTGCCCGACGTGCCATTGTCGAAGCCGGTCGAGGACATGTTCGGCGACTGTTTGACTCATACGTGGGGGCTACCCGCCTGACCAGCTGAAAAACCTGGCCGCGCCCAGCGGCGGGTCATCGCGTCTGTGCCAAGGGGAACGAGACCATTGCCAGACCTTTAGTTAATTCGCTCGATGATCGCTCGGGAGATGTCGGAGGCGATTCGTTCAGCGTCGGGCAGCGCGACCACTGACACGTCGATGACAACGGTGGACTTGACGGCGAAAACAAACACATTGCCTCCGCTGTTGTACACCGCGACGGTGGGGTCTGGCTGCGAGAGGGTTCCGCTGTAGATGGGGATGTTCAGTTCGGCGCATTCCGCCATCGCTGTGACTCGCCGGTCGAAAACCTCACGCGCCGCAGCATCATTGGAGTAGACGGCGATTTTCTGGATTGCAGCGGCCATCAAGGGCACCGTCAAGGGAGTGTTAGCGTCCCGGGTTACGCGGGACGTTGACGGTGCTCGGCCGTTAGCGTCGACGTTGCCGGAGTCGGCGATCGCTCGGAATTCGGTCCAACTGTCCCCGAACGCCACCAGATCATCCGACAGCGATTGGCATGGCCCGGCGGGCGCGTAATCGTCCGCAGCGGGTTCGCGGGTGTCGACGTCCCGCGTGAACTTGTCGAATCCGCTGATCTGCTTTACTTCGTCGAGGCTGAGGGAAAGCAGGTCGACGGTGTTGCCACGCGCTGGTTCGGCGTGGCTTTGGCACGCGAGTGCGGACAGAGTGACGAGGCAGCCGAGGACGAGAACCTTCGGTATCAAATCGGGAGGGCCTTCCCGGTAGTCGGACTGCAGGTTTGCGCAGCAGCCCGGCCAGGTCAGGCGTGCTCATATCGGCGCTCGGTGGCCCCGATGTTGTCGGTGCTGTCGTAGCAATCGGCCGCCGCGGCCGCCGATTCGCCGCGACCTGTGAGGCGACCGGCGTAGGCATGGCTGAACGCTTCGATGGCTGCGGCGAAACTAGCCGCTCCGGCGCTCGATGATCTGCCACCGGCAGGCGCTGCGCTCTCAGTGCCCGTTAGCTGACTCGCGTGCTCATCCAACGCTGCGGATACAGCACGCAACCCAACTGGGCTGACAGATAACCGATCAGACAACTGCTATCCCCCAACCGTGACTGTGCGCAGTGTAGCGACGTGCTCTCGCCGACAGGCATAGGGCAGTCTTCATCTTGAATAGCTTGGGCCGGGGCGACCCGTCCCCGGTCTCCAAATTCGGGTTCCTTCGGCCGTCGCCGGGGCGACCCGATTGACCACCTGGAAAACCTGCCCGCGCCCAGCGGCAGACACAAACTAAACTGATCGGGTGACGTCTGAGCTCACCCACGATATCGACTCGGTGCAGCGGGCAGCCGCCACCCCCGATCACCCCCAGCCCTTCCGCGAACTCGGCCTCAAGGACGACGAATACCAGCGGATCCGCGAGATCCTGGGCCGTCGCCCCACCGACGCCGAGCTGGCGATGTACTCGGTGATGTGGAGCGAACACTGCTCCTACAAGTCCTCGAAGGTGCATCTGCGCTACTTCGGGGAGACCACCACCGACGAGATGCGCGCCGGCATGCTGGCCGGCATCGGTGAGAACGCAGGCGTCGTCGACATCGGCGACGGCTGGGCCGTCACCTTCAAGGTCGAATCGCACAACCACCCGTCCTACGTCGAGCCCTACCAGGGCGCGGCGACGGGCGTCGGCGGCATCGTGCGCGACATCATGGCGATGGGCGCCCGCCCGGTGGCTGTGATGGACCAGCTGCGTTTCGGCGCGGCCGACGCCCCCGACACCCGCCGCGTGCTTGACGGCGTGGTGCGCGGCGTCGGCGGCTATGGCAACTCGCTGGGCCTGCCCAACATCGGCGGCGAGACGATATTCGATCCCTCCTATGCCGGCAATCCATTGGTCAACGCGTTGTGTGTGGGCGCATTGCGTAAAGAGGACCTGCACCTCGCGTTCGCGTCAGGTGCAGGCAACAAGATCATCCTGTTCGGCGCCCGCACCGGCCTCGACGGTATCGGCGGAGTCTCGGTGCTGGCCAGCGACACGTTCGGGGGAGACGAGACCGGCGCTGCCGGCCGCAAGAAGCTCCCGAGCGTCCAGGTCGGCGACCCCTTCATGGAGAAGGTGCTCATCGAGTGCTGCCTCGAGCTCTACGCCGCCGGCCTGGTGGTCGGCATCCAGGACCTCGGTGGCGCCGGACTGTCCTGTGCCACATCCGAACTCGCCTCCGCCGGTGACGGCGGTATGCGGGTCGAGCTCGATACGGTGCCGCTGCGCGCGGCCAATATGACTCCGGCCGAGATCCTCTCCAGCGAATCGCAGGAGCGGATGTGCGCGGTGGTCATGCCGGAGAACGTCGACGCGTTCCTCGAGGTGTGCCGCAAGTGGGAGGTGCTGGCCACCGTCATCGGCGAGGTCACCGAAGGCGATCGGCTCGAGATCACCTGGCACGGCGAGACCGTCGTCGACGTGCCACCGCGCACCGTCGCCCACGAAGGCCCGGTGTACCAGCGGCCGTTGGCCCGGCCCGACACTCAGGACGCGTTGATCGCCGACACCTCGGCGAATCTTCCGCGCCCCAAGACCGGCGACGAGCTGCGGTCGACCCTGCTGGCGCTGATCGGCAGCCCGCACCTGTGCAGCCGGGCGTTCATCACCGAGCAGTACGACCGCTACGTGCGCGGCAACACCGTGCTCGCCGAGCACGCCGACGGCGGTGTGCTGCGCATCGACGAGGCCACCGGCCGCGGCATCGCCGTCTCCACCGACGCCTCGGGCCGCTACACGCAACTCGACCCGTACACCGGCGCACAGCTCGCACTGGCCGAGGCCTACCGCAACGTCGCGGTCACCGGGGCCACCCCGGTCGCGGTGACCAACTGCCTCAACTTCGGTTCTCCGGAGGATCCCGGCGTGATGTGGCAGTTCAGTCAGGCCGTGCGCGGGCTCGCCGATGGTTGTGCAGCCCTGGGCATTCCGGTGACCGGCGGCAACGTCAGCTTCTACAACCAGACCGGCACCACCGCGATCCTGCCCACCCCGGTGGTCGGTGTGCTCGGTGTGATCGACGATGTGAAACGGCGCATCCCAACCGGTTTGGGTACCGAGCCCGGCGAAACACTGCTGCTGCTCGGCGATACCCACGACGAGTTGGACGGCTCGATCTGGGCGCAGGTCACCGGTGACCACCTGGGCGGTGTGCCGCCGAAGGTGGACCTGCACCGCGAGAAGCTGCTCGCCGAGGTGCTGACCGCGGCATCGCGCGACGGATTGATCTCCGCGGCCCACGATCTGTCCGAGGGCGGTCTGATCCAAGCTGTGGTCGAAGCGGCGCTGGCCGGTGAAACCGGTTGCCGGGTCATCCTTCCCGAAAACTCTGATCCGTTCGTGACGTTGTTCTCCGAATCGGCGGGCCGGGTTCTTGTCGCGGTCCCACGCACCGAGGAGAGCCGGTTCCGGTCGATGTGCGAGGCCAGGGGACTACCCGTGGCCCGGATCGGCGTGGTCGATCAGGGTAGTGATTCGGTCGAAGTCCAGGGCCAGTTCAGTGTCAGCCTGTCGGAGCTGCGGAGCACGTCGGAGGGCGTGCTGCCCGGGCTGTTCGGGTGAGGACCCAGAACCTCAACGATCGTCACCCTCTGCTGCTCTGGGCCTGGAGCCTGGTTCGTCTCGACTTCGTCGGCATTGCCGTCGGCGCGCTGTTCTTCTGCCTTTCGCTGACGCCGTCGCTGCTGCCACGCGACTGGTTGTTCGCCGGTCTCATCGGCGGCATCAACGCGGCCATCGGCTACGGGCTGGGCGTGTTGATCGGGAAAGCCGTGTACCGCTTCGGGTTACGGGCGAGAACGTGGTGGCCGCCGGGCAAATGGGTGTTGTTATGGGCCAAGGCGCTTGTGGTCGGAGGGTCGGCCGCGGCGTGCGTGCTGATGCTCATCCCGGCGGCGGCCTGGCAACGGCAAGTGTCGCGGCTCATGGGCATCGAAGGGCCGGCCACCCTTGGCTACCTACGCACATTGATCATCGCCATCGCGGTGGCCGGCGCGCTTATCGCGGCCGCGCGCGTACTGCGCGACGCGGTACGACTGCTGGCGAGGGTGCTCATCCGGCGCTGGCACCTGCACCGCGAAGTGGCCCAGTTCATCGGTACCGCCATCGTGGTGGTGCTGGTGATCACCCTTGCCAACGGCGTGCTGTACCGGGGATTCCTGGCCGGCGCCAGCCGGTTGTTCCAGCCGCAGAATACCACCACCCGTGAGGGGGTCAGCCAGCCGACGGAGTCCGAAAGATCAGGTAGCCCAGCATCTTTCGCGCCGTGGGATACGCTGGGTTTCCAGGGCCGCAACTTCGTGGCGACCGGTCCGCGCGCCGACGAGTTGGAGCAGGTCAACGGACGGCCCGCCACCGAACCGATCCGGGTCTATGCGGGCCTGCAGACCGCGGACACCGATGAGCAACGGGTTGCGGTGCTGCTCAGCGAACTTGAGCGCACCAACGCATTCGACCGCGAATTGTTGATCATCGTCCCGACCACCGGAACCGGTTGGGTCAACCCGGTGGCCGCGCGTGCGCTCGAGCTGATGTACAACGGCGATACGGCGATGGTGGGAATGCAGTACTCCTACCTGCCGAGCTGGATCTCGTTCATGAGTGACCGCCAGATCTCCATGAAAACCGGCCGGTTGATGATCGACGCCATTCATGTTCGCTGGCAACAACTTCCGCCGGAGCGACGGCCCAAACTGGTGCTATACGGTGAAAGCCTGGGATCGATGGCCGGGCAGGGCGCATTCGACTGGCTGCCCGACATCGCCCGGATGGGGTTCTCGTCGGTGCTGTGGGTGGGTCCGCCCAACGCCAGCCCGTTGTGGCGCGGCCTTACCGTCCGGCGTGACCCCGGCACCCCGGAGGTCCGTCCGCGCTACGACAACGGCCGCACCGTCCGGTTCTCCGAAGCTGCCGACGCCGTCGAGATCGCCCGCGACGCCGCCGAACCGTGGGAGGGCACACGGGTGCTTTTCCTCCAGCACCCGTCCGACCCGATCATCTGGTGGTCGACGGATCTGCTGTTCTCCGAACCGGATTGGCTGGAGGGGCCGCCCGGTGGCGACCGCACGGCATCCATGCGCTGGTATCCGATCATCACCTTCTGGCAGGTGGCCGCCGACATGACCAACGCGTCGAGCGTGCCGGCCGGGCATGGGCACAACTACGGCGAATCGGTGCTCGACGGCTGGGCGGCGGTGGCGCCGCCGGACGGCTGGACGCCCGAGGACACCGAACGCATCCGCATCGCGCTGCAGAAGACAGCCGGCGACGACGGTCCCGAATACTGATGGCCTCCAGCCGAATCCGAGCGGTGATGCTGGCCGCGGGGCTGGTCGCGTGGAACGGTCTGGTGGATCCGCGGCTACCTGCCCGATCGCAGCCGTTGGTGCGGGCGCTGCTCGGGACCGGGCTGATGGTGCTGACCCGGTCGCGACCAGGCCTGCGCCCGCCCGCCGTGTGGCAGGGGTTGCAGCTGGGAGCTGCGGCCGCAACCGCGGTGGCGGCAGGGGTTTCGGCGAGCACAACCCTGCCCGTGGTGCGTGCGGCGATGCTTCTGCGTGAAATGCCGGATGCACCGGCCGGATGGCTGCTGGTACGGATACCGGTAGGCACCGTCTGGTCGGAGGAGGCGGCGTTCCGGGCGGCCCTGGGCACGGTGGGTGCCGACGCGTTCGGGCCCGTAGGCGGACAACTGTTGCAGGCCACGGCGTTTGGGCTGTCACACATCGCCGACGCCCGAGCTACCGGTGCGCCGGTGATCGGGACCGTTGTGGTGACAGGGGTGGCCGGTTGGGTGTTCGGCCTGCTCGCGGCGCGGTCGGGCAGCGTGGCCGCGTCGATGCTCGCACACCTGGCGGTCAACGAGGCGGGGGCGGTGGCCGCGTTGGTCGCCCAACGCAGGCCGGCGCAATAGCGCTACTCGACCGATCGGATGTCCGCAACCAGCTGGTGTGGTTCGGATTCCTGGTCGTCGATGCCGAAGCCGATGATGCGGCGTGGTGTGATCCGGATGATCGCGGTGTCGAGCTCGTCGCCCGCCGCGCCGATAGCCACAGGCACCTGAACCTGCTCGGCCGTGCCACGGATCTCCAGACAACGCACCCGCCACGGATCGCGGGACGTGATGTCGTCGACCACGAAGGCGACCCGGTTGTTGTGCGCGATGTTTCGGTACTTCTGGCTGTGCGACATGCGGTAGCCGGCGATGTCGATGGTGCCCAGTTGCTCGTTGAACGTGAATCCGACCGGGCTGTTCTGCGGTGTACCGTCGGGCTGAATCGTCGCCAGCCGGCCCAATTCGGCCTCACGCAGGAATACGATCTCGTGCGGTTTGAACGTCATGAACCCAACGTAAAACCTCAACGGAAGTTGATGTCAACATCACGGGTTGATGGTCGGCTCACCGATCTGGCGCCCCCAGACGTAGTCCACGAACATCGGCGAACCCAGTTCTACGTGGTTGTAGGGCGCGATCGAGAGCCCGGTGTCCATCACCAGATACGGCACCGGCCACAGCTCGCGGGTGATCTCCTGCCAGCAGCCCGGCCGCCCTTCCGGCCCGCCTTTTGCGTTCACCCGCGGCAGATTGTCCGGGTACACGTACGGGTTCCCCGCGCCCATGGGTGTTCCATACGATTCCAGCGAGTAACCGTTGTCGCCGCCGAAGACCTCGCGCATCTTTGGTGCCACGTTGTGGTAGTTGCGGATGGTGCAGAAAATCATGCCGCGGTAGTCGTCGAGCAGCTTCGACGTCGGAATCAGGTCCTGCGCGCCCCGCTGCAGGTAAGGCCCGCCGCGCTCGAGGATGTCCGCACCGGTGCCTGCGAAGCCGATGGCGGCGATCAGTGCCGCATCGACATCGTCGCGCTGGGCATTGAGGGTGGCAGCCGTGCGTGCGCCGCTGTCCAGTCCGCCGAACAGGTCGGGCGCCGCGTCGGCGTAGATCCCGCCGAGGTCGGCGAGCGCGCTGATGTCGCGCCCCACCCGGTCCATGCGCGGGTTCAGGTCGTCGAGAATGGCGTTGCCGTCGGCGAGGGATCGGCCGAACTTGTCGCCCAGGCCTGTGAGCGCCTGCGCGGTGGCCGACAAGGTCTGGTTCAGCTTGATCGGGTCGACCTGCTCGGTGATCTCGGTGATGGTCTCGAACAGGGAGTTGAACTCGGTTGTCACCCCGGTCACGTCGATCGGCTCGGCGACCGAAACTCGTTGCGGGCTCGGGGTTTCCGGTGTCCGGAAGGCGACGTACTTGTTGCCGAAGACGGTGGTGGCCTGGATCGAGGTCTCAACGTTTGCCGGCAGCAGGTTCAGGTACCGCGGGTCGATGTCGAGGGTCACCCGGGCGACGATGTCGTCGCCGCTTTCCGTGCCGACGCGGGCAACTCGGCCGATCGGGACCCCGTTGTAGGTCACCTTGGACCCCGGGTCCAGCACCAGGCCGGCCCGCGAGGCCAGCAGCGTCAGCTGGGTTCGGGGTTCGAACGCGCCCCGGAACTGCAGCGCGACGAGCGTCAGAATCAGCGCAAGGATCGCCAGGAACAGCGCTCCGGCCGTTTTGTACGGCGGATTGCGGCGATCGACAAACACTTTGAGACACTAGAGTATGGCCGCACGCCGTAGTGCCGATCCGGCGAAGACCGCCGAAGCGGTCGCGGCCGTGGCTGATTGGCTGCGCGACGCATCTCGGCCGGAACCCGCGCGCACCGAACTCGCCGACGCGGTGCGGCTGACCGCCCGCACCCTGGCCGCTATCGCCCCCGGCGCCAGCGTCGAAGTCCGCGTGCCACCGTTTGTTGCGGTGCAATGCATCTCGGGTCCGCGCCATACTCGCGGTAACCCGCCCAACGTCGTCGAGACCGATCCCCGCACCTGGCTGCTGCTGGCCGCAGGCCTTCTCGATCTCACCGCGGCGGGTGGTGCGGTGCAGATGTCCGGCTCACGGGCGCCGGAGGTGGCGAACTGGCTGCCGCTGGTCCGCCTCGACACCAGCTGAAGTGCGGATTGTCGTGCACGCCAGTGGAATCTGCGGTTGCGCAGCGTGAAGTTCGGAATCCGGATACATTCGCAATCGTCCGGGCGGGGAAGGGGTGACGGGGTGGACTGGATCATCGACACGCTTGAATCGACTCCCGAGATCGCGCTCTTCGCGTGCCTCGCGCTCGGGTTCGCGGTGGGCAAGGTGCGGGTCTGGAAGATCTCCCTCGGCGGCGTGGCCGGAACACTGGTCGTGGCGATCCTGGTCGGCATGATGGGCGACATCAAGTTGGATGACCAGGTCAAGACCATCGCATTCGCCATGTTCATCTTCACGCTCGGTTACGTCTCGGGGCCGACGTTCGTCGCGAGCCTCAATCGCGAGAGCCTGAAGTACGCTGCGTTCACCGCCATAGAGGTCGTCTGCGTCCTGGGTATCACCGCCGCCGCGATCCTCATCATGAACGTGGACATCGGCACCGCGGCCGGACTACTGGCGGGCGGGGCCACCGAGTCCGCGGTGGTGGGCACCGCCACAGACGCGATCGCCAGGCTCCCGCTGTCGAACTCCGAGATCGAGACGCTGCAGGCCAACGTCGGCACCGCCTACTCGATCTCCTACATCTGCGGGCTCATCACCATCGTGCTCCTGTCCAGTCAGGTCTTTCCGCTGATCATGCGGGTCTCCCTGCGCGACGAGGCGGCCAAGCTGTGGAAGCAGCTCGGCGGAGGTGCCGACGAGGACACCGCCACCCCGGCGGCGCCGCGGATCGTCGGGCGCGTCTACCGAGTGGCGACCGCGGCAGGCAAGACGGTCGCGCGCGTCCAGGGCGACCTGGGCGACGGACCCGTCGTCGAACAGGTCTCCAGAGGCCGCCAGCTCCTCGATGTCCATCCCGACCTGGAACTGGCCGAAGGCGACCGCGTCCTCGTCGTGGGTCTGCGGGAGGGGCTCGTGGGGGCGGAGGACAGCATCGGCGAGGAGGTCGCCGTAGGGGATCTCGCGATGGACCTCGACGTCGCCGACGTCGTCGTCACCGCCAAGGATTACCGGACGACGACGCTCGGCCGGTTCAAGCGCGAGGTCAACGCGGAGGAAAGGCGCGGCGTGTTCCTCCAGCGGGTCACCCGGGGCGACCAAGACCTTCCCGTCCACGACGGGATGACGATCCAGCACGGCGACGTGGTTCGCCTCGCCGGCGCGTCCCGTGACCTTGCGCGCGTGATCGGCCGGGTCGGGTTCCGGCTCAACCCGACGGTCAAGATCGACCTCGTGTTCATCGCGCTCGGCGTCGTCGCGGGGTTCCTCATCGGGGGCCTGATCTGGCAGATCGGCGACATTCCGCTCACCCTCGGCACCGGCGGAGGGTGCCTGCTGGCCGGCCTCCTGTTCGGCTGGATCCGCTCCAAGCGGCCCACGTTCGGGCAGTACGACTCGGGCGCGGCCGACGTCATCAAGACGATGGGCCTGGCCGTGTTCATCTGTGCGGTCGGCCTGTCGTCGGGTCCGCAAGCGGTGGCGCTGGTCAAGGAGTTCGGTGTCGGTCTGCCGATCGCTGGCGTCGCGATGACCGCGATACCGGCGACCGTGTCGCTGTTCGTCGCCTGGAAGGTCATGCGCCTGCCCGCGCCGCTCACACTGGGCGCCATCACCGGCCAGCAGTGCTCGACGCCCGGCGTCACCGCCGTCCAGCAGGCCGCGGGCAACGCGACTCCGCTGATGGCGTACACGATCGTCTACGCATTCTCCAATGTGGCGCTGCCGCTCCTCGGCCCTGTCGTGGTGGCGATGGCCCACGCCATGGGCGCCTGACTCAGCGGAAGTACGGGTACTCCTGCACCCAGTGAAAGCCCCTGTTGTGCAGCGTGAACTGGTTCAGGTCGACCTGGTCCAGCGAAATCCGAACGGGGCGGCCGTCGAGGTTGCCGGTCAACTCGATGTGCTCCGGGGCATGCCGCGACACGGTGAAATCGGCCAGGGCGGCCCCGTCCGGCGCGGACAGTGCGATGGTGCCGTCCTCGGTCCGCGCGGTCGCTGGGACCAGCTCACCGTTCATGCGCTGGTAGGTGAGAACCCCGGGCTCATCGAAAACCACCCGCTGCCAACGAGTCTGGTCGGAGGTCACGGGCGGCAGCGTTCTGCCGTCGACACTGAACTCGCGTACCGTCCAGATTCCGTACAGCTCGGGCTTGGGTCGGCCGCCGCCGTACTCGACCCACGCCTGTGAGCTGGCCCAGAGGCATCCGATCAGTACCCAGATGCCCAGTGCGGCCTGCACCTGTGCGGAGATTCGGTTGGCCCGCGCACCGGTGAACAGTTCCGGCTGGCTGGCCGGTTCTGAGGGGCGTTGCAGCACAAGAAGATTCGTCAATCGATCGAGTTGCGGCGCGAGTACCACCAGGCTTATCAGCAGGAGATGTCCGGACAGTATCTTGACCGGCACGTCGAAGGTCATGTTCAGCAGGAACACCTGAGCCATGCTGGTCAGGCCGAGCAGCGCGCCCAGCGTCGCGGTACGGGGCACGAACAGCAGCACTCCGGCAAGCACCTCGACCGCGCCCAGCATCATCTCGTACGGGTGGGAGCTGCCTACCTGCAGCCACAGCACCGAGGCGGGGCTGAAGTCCCCGAAGGGCCGCAGCAGTGCCGTCAACGGCGGTGCGGGCATCTGGGTGGGGATCAGCTTCGCGAACCCGTAGAACAACATCTGCCCGGCCACACCCAACCGCAGGAACGTCAGGAACCAGGCCCACAACCGCGGATATCCCGGTCGGTGTCGGTCGATCACCGACCAGACCACGGTGGCCGCCACCGCCACCGCAAACAGACAGAACACCAGCACCCAGATCACCGTCTGGTCCCCGCTGCCCGAATCGCGGTGCAACTCGGCGTCGACGCCGAACACGGTGCGGCCGACCCAGCCGAGCGCCGGGTCGAGCAGCACCATCTGCCACATCACCGCCCGCTCGGGCAACCACTGGCCGATCACCCCGACGAACGCGAACGTGATCTGCGCGAAAGTCAGGCAGAACAGGCTGAAATAGACGAAGCAGAACCGGAATGCGATCTTCGTCACCCCACCCCACGGTGCCCCTGGAACGGAATCGACGGGATCGATGGTCAGGTTCTCCGAGAGTTGACGCGTCACCCGACCATCGTGGCTTCCCAAACGTGCTGTGGCGAACGGTTATCCCGCCGGATCCCGGTACGGCTGATCCCGCCGCGAACACGAGTTGGAAATGAGACCGGGGTGCCCGGTGTTGCAAAACATCGGTACCGATGGGCCATTCGATTCCGTTGCACCCTCGCGTTGACCGTAGACTCAGTTATGTCACCAACCGCCGCCCCGGGAGCAGCCCTATCGTGACCGACCACCAGCTCGACGAGAACGAACCACGTGAAGAGTGCGGTGTGTTCGGGGTCTGGGCGCCGGGCGAGGAAGTCGCCAAGCTGACCTACTACGGTCTCTACGCGCTGCAGCACCGCGGCCAGGAAGCCGCGGGTATCGCCGTAGCCGATGGTTCGCAGGTGCTGGTATTCAAGGATCTCGGGCTGGTCAGCCAGGTTTTCGACGAGCAGACCCTGGCCGCCATGCCCGGCCACGTCGCCGTCGGACACTGCCGGTACTCGACCACGGGCTCCACCACCTGGGAAAACGCCCAGCCGGTGTTCCGCAACACCGCTGCAGGCACCGGCGTCGCACTCGGTCACAACGGCAACCTCGTCAACACCGCGGAACTGGCCACCCGGGCCCGCGATGCCGGCCTGATCGATATGAAGGGCGCGCCGGCAGCCACCACCGACTCCGACATCCTCGGTGCCTTGCTGGCCCACGGCGCCGCCGACGCCACTCTCGAGCAGGCTGCCCTTGAGCTGCTGCCGACCGTGCGCGGCGCCTTCTGCCTGACTTTCATGGACGAGAACACCCTCTACGCGGCCCGCGACCCCCACGGCGTGCGGCCGTTGTCGCTGGGCCGCCTCGACCGTGGCTGGGTGGTCGCTTCGGAGACCGCGGCGCTCGACATCGTCGGTGCCTCGTTCGTCCGCGACATCGAACCCGGCGAACTGCTGGCGATCGACGCCGACGGTGTCCGCTCCACCCGCTTCGCCAACCCCACCCCCAAGGGCTGCGTCTTCGAGTACGTCTACTTGGCCCGCCCCGACAGCACCCTGGTCGGCCGCTCGGTGCACGCCACCCGCGTCGACATCGGCCGTCGGCTGGCCATTGAACATCCGATCGACGCCGACCTGGTGATCGGGGTTCCTGAATCGGGCACCCCCGCCGCCGTCGGCTATGCGCAGGGCTCAGGCATCCCGTTCGGGCAGGGCCTGATGAAGAACGCCTATGTGGGACGCACCTTCATCCAGCCCTCGCAGACGATCCGACAGCTCGGTATCCGGCTCAAGCTCAACCCGCTCAAAGAGGTGATCCGCGGCAAGCGGCTCATCGTCGTCGACGATTCGATCGTCCGCGGCAACACCCAGCGCGCGCTGATCCGGATGCTGCGCGAAGCCGGCGCCATCGAGGTTCACGTCCGGATCGCCTCGCCGCCGGTCCGGTGGCCCTGCTTCTACGGCATCGACTTCGCCACCCCCGCCGAGCTGATCGCCAACGCCGCGCCCCTGGAACACGAGGGCGAGATGCTCGAGGCGGTGCGGCACGCCATCGGCGCCGACACCTTGGGCTACATCTCCAAGCAGGGCATGATCGCCGCCACCGAACAGCCCCCGACGCGCCTGTGCTCGGCCTGCTTCGACGGCGAATACCCGATCGCGCTGCCCGGCGAGACCTCGCTGGGGAAGAACGTGATCGAACACATGCTGGATTCTGCGCACGCGAGGAGCGTCCCGGTGCAGGCCGCCGACAACGACAACGCGTCCGCCTTAAGACGGCCCTAACCGTCCTTCGCTGTACCGCCCTATCAGCGGGGCGGTAGCCTTGCTTGCGATGACTAAGGGCGCCGCACAGCACGGCATCGCCGAACAACATGGTATTTCCTACGCGTCGGCCGGGGTGGACATCGAAGCCGGTGACCGTGCCGTCGAACTCTTCAAACCCCTCGCCGCTAAGGCGACCCGTCCGGAAGTGCGGGGTGGCCTGGGCGGATTCGCCGGGCTGTTCGCGCTGCGTGGCGGATATCGCGAGCCCGTGCTCGCGTCGTCGACCGACGGGGTGGGCACCAAGCTTGCCGTCGCCCAGGCGATGGACAAGCACGACACCGTCGGGCTCGACCTGGTAGCCATGGTCGTCGACGACCTGGTCGTGTGTGGGGCCGAGCCGCTGTTCCTCCAGGACTACATCGCGGTGGGGCGCACCGTCCCAGAACGCGTCAGCGCCATCGTGTCCGGCATCGCCGACGGCTGTGTGCTGGCCGGCTGCGCCCTGCTGGGCGGGGAGACCGCCGAGCACCCGGGCTTGATGGAGCCTGACCACTACGACATCTCCGCGACCGGCGTCGGCATCGTGGAGGCCGACGACGTACTGGGGCCCGACCGGGTCAGGCCTGGCGACGTGATCATCGCGATGGCTGCCAGTGGGCTGCACTCAAACGGCTACTCGCTGGCCCGCAAGGTGTTGCTGGAGATCGACCGGATGAACCTCGCCGGGCACGTCGAGGAGTTCGGCCGCACGCTCGGCGAGGAGTTGCTGGAGCCGACGCGCATCTACGCCAAGGACTGCCTGGCGCTGGCTGCCGAAACTCAGGTCAGGACGTTCTGCCATGTCACCGGTGGTGGCTTGGCCGGAAACCTGGAGCGAGTTGTTCCCCACGGGCTGACCGCGGAGCTGGATCGCGGCACGTGGACGCCGGCACCGGTGTTCCAGATGATCGCTCAGCGTGGCCGGATCGAACGCGTCGAGATGGAAAAGACGTTCAACATGGGTGTCGGCATGGTCGCGGTCGTGGCACCTGAAGACACTGATCGCGCGCTGGCCATCCTGACCGCCCGGCATCTGAATTGCTGGACGCTGGGCACGGTCAAGAAGGGCGGCAAGGACAGTTTGCGCGCCCAACTGGTCGGCCAGCACCCGAGGTTCTGAGAAGGTCGGGCGAGGGCGCCGGTCGGCTTATCGCCGCCAGTCGTCCTCGCTCGCCCAATCGTCGTCGGCGCCGTTGACATCCTCGCCATCGGGACCTCCGGACAGCTCCCGCTGGAGCTGACTGAAATCGGTCTGCGGTGAGCTGTATTTGAGCTCACGTGCAACCTTGGTCTGCTTTGCCTTAGCCCGGCCGCGGCCCATGGGGGGACCCCCTCGCGCAATAACGGAGCGGCCCAATTGCTAGGCGGCTCCGATCTGTGTGTCTTTATTGTCCTGCCAACACTTTACCGTGCCCGTCCGCGAAGTGCTGGCAGGCCCTGCCCCGCGGTGAGCGACTCGGTGCCCTGCTACTGTGCGTCGTTGCGCGGCAGCGTGACTGTCACCAGCAGCGCGCCGATCCACAGGGACCTTCGACGTGACCGGAGTCACGTGTCTGGTGACCGGGTGAGTTTACGCGTTCGGCGAGCCTCTGCGGGTCCGAAGAGCTGTCACCCGCCGCGCAGGCGGTCAACCGCCACTCGTCCCGCGCCCGCCGCGTCCGGTGGCGGCATCGAGTCAGGATCGATGGCCGCGGGCACCTCCACGGCGCCTCCGGTAACCAGCTCGACGTCGGCGGTCAGCGCCCTCTTGAGCAGGGCCAGTGCGACCGGGCCTTCGTCGACGTGCTCGACGATGGTGCCGAGCCGTCCGACAGTGCGACCGCCGGCAAGCACCGGGTCGCCGGTGGCAGGCCGCTCCGAGGCGCCGTCCAACTGCAGCAGCACCAGCATCCGAGGGGGTTTGCCGAGGTTGTGCACCCGCGCGACCGTCTCCTGGCCGCGATAGCAGCCCTTGTCTAGATGGACCGCAGTGCCGATCCAGCCGACCTCGTGCGGGATCGTGCGTTCATCGGTGTCCACGCCAACCCGGGGCCGACGCGCCGCAACCCGATGCGCCTCGTACGCCCAGACCCCGGCCGGTCGCACGCCCGCACCGGTCAGCCGTGCCTTCCACTCGTCGACCTGATCCCGTCCGACCACCAGATCCAGCTCGATTCCGGCGGCCGCCAACCGACGGACGAATCCTCCGCCGGGCAGCGCCACGGCCGACGATTCGTCGGGCAGGGCGTCCATGCCGAGAGCGGCCAGCACCGGATCCTTCGCCAACCCGGGTCCCAACAGCGACAGGACTGCGAGATCAGCCGGCTCGACCTTGACGTCGGCCCAGAACACCATCTTGCGTAGGTAGTCCAGCAGGGCCTCGCCTCGCCACGGCTCGGTGTCCAGGTACGTGGTGCCGTCAAGCTCGGTTTGCCACCAGTGGTCTTCGACACGGCCCTGAAGGTCGAGGCTCAGGTTCTCGGTCACCGCACCGTCGGGCAGCGCACTGACATGCTGGGTGGAGATGCTGTGCAGCCAGGTTTGGCGGTCCTTCCCGGTAACGGTGAGCACCGCCCGGTGAGAACGGTCGACCAGGACTGCGTCATCGGCTGCGGCTCGCTGCTCGCCGAGCGGATCGCCGTAGTGCCAAATTGCGCCGGCGTCCGGACCGGTCTCGGGCGCGGGGACTGCTGCTGACATACGTCAACTGTACGGCGCTACAGTGTGGCTCCATGGCGAGCCAACCAGCCGTGCTGGTCACCCTTGACGGCCAACTCCACGATCCGAACTTGCCTCGGCTGCACGCTGACGAGCTGGCCGCGGTGCGAGGCGACGGAGTCTTCGAGACGCTGTTGGTTCGCGACGGTCGGCCATGCCTGCTCGAGCCTCACCTGGCCAGGCTCGGCCAGTCCGCCAAGATGCTCGACCTGCCCGAACCGGACCTGGTGGCCTGGCGGGCCGCCGTCGCGCTCGGCACACAACGCTGGGCCGCCGACCATGACGGCGAGGGCGTGCTGCGCCTGGTGTACAGCCGGGGCCGCGAAAGTGGCGGGCCGCCGACAGCATTCGCCACGATCGGCGCGCTCGCCGACCGGGTGGCCGGGGCGCGCCGCGCCGGGGTCGCCGCCATCACCCTCGACCGTGGGCTTCCCGTCGGCGCCAGCGAGATGCCGTGGTTGGTGGCAGGCGCCAAGACCCTGTCCTACGCGGTGAACATGGCCGCGCTACGGCATGCCGAACGCCACGGCGCCGGCGACGTCATCTTCGTCAGCTCTGACGGCTACCTGCTGGAGGGGCCGCGTTCCACGGTCGTGATCGCGACGGAGGGTGAGGACGGCGAACCGGTGCTGCTCACTCCGCCACCGTGGTACCCAATCCTGCGTGGGACGACCCAGCAAGCCCTGTTCGAGGTGGCTCGCAACAAGGGGCTGGATTGTGACTATCGCGCCCTGCGCCCCGCTGATCTGCTTGCCGCACAAGGTGTTTGGTTGATATCCAGCATCACGCTGGCGGCCCGGGTGCACACCCTTGACGGTCAGCGGCTGCCCGACGCCACCGCGGCGGCCGACGTCGCGGGCCTGGTCGACGCGGCGATCCTCAGCGATCGCTGAGCGTGAAAATCGCTTGTCGGGGTTCGCGGACGGGAGTACGGTCGCTCGTACACAGGAGAGGAGGTGGTCCGAGAAATTGATTGACTTATGGACATGTGAGGTGGCTGCCCGCTAGCAGCGCCGGGTGAATTGCCTGCGCGCGCTGGCGAATTCCCCGCAGCCACCCGGCCCCCGAGCCCCTCGGTTTGTCCAACCAGGAACCAACGGCTCGGGGGTCGCCCCATGTCTGGGGTTGGGTAACTCGGTCAGCCGGCGGGTGCTGCGGGGCCGGGGCCGGGGCCGGGCGCCAGCGTCGAACATGCCTGCATGGCCTGCCGCCACTTCTCCGCGTCGACACCGGCGGGCGCGCCCGCCATGGGACCCGGGACGGCGGGAACCCCGTGCTCGGTCAGGCAATATGCATAGGAGCCGTGCTCCGGTGTGGTCTCCGGGCTGGGGGCGGGTTGAGTGTCACCCGAAGAGCACGCGGCCAGGGTGGCCGCCGCGGCGAGCATGGCCGCCGCAATCCAGGAATTCCGCATCAGCCGACGAACCTCGACAGACGGGCCGACAGATGCGGCACCAGGCCGCCGTCGGCGTCGACGCGTTCCTCCACGTAGCCCAAGTCGCCGCCTTCGACGATGCCGTAGAGCCGCTTGGCCCCGCCGACCAGCATTCCGGACTTGCTGCGGGCCAGCGCATCGGTGACCAGTTCCCAGGAGGACTGGGTGAGGGGGCGGCCGTAGAACAGCTCGACGTAGCCGGCCGAATTGGCCACCAACAGTTCGATTGCCTGCGACTCATCGAGCCCGGACGGATCGGCCGGGTCGCTGACGAAACGCCAGTAACCGGTCTCCCGCAGGCCGGGGGAGTCGTACTCACCGGATTCCGTCAGCCGCCAGGACCGCGCTTCCCAATTGAGGTAGTCGCCGCCGTCGTGGGAAACCACGATCTGCTGGCCGTACCGGTAATCGCCGTTGGTGTCGCGGCCCTCGCCCTCACCGCGCCAGACGCCGACGAGCGGCAGCAGGGCCAGCAGTGCATCGTTGAGGCCGACGCCATCGCGCAAGTTCGCGGTGTCTGCCGGCAGCGGCAGATCCTGGAAGACCGGGATGTTGCGGGCTGCGGTGGCCTTGGCGCGTTCAGCGGCCGCGGCTAAGGCCCGGTCACCGGAACCCAGGTCGGGGACGTCCTCGCCCGATGTCACGACTCGTCGGTGACCAGGCGGTAGACGGTGTACAACGCGAACCACGTGATGACCACCACGGCCGCGACTAGCAGGATCTCGAAGATCAAAACCACGGGAATGAGTCTAGTTCCTAGTCAGAGGTGTCGGCGCCCCGGGTGGAGCACCCCGCCAAACATGAGCTTGTGTGCGAGATATTCGCGATTCGTCGCACACAAGCTCACGTTCGAGCAGTGAGATCAGGCGGGACCCGATGGCCTAGCTCCTCATCGGCTCGTGCCTCGCCTCGATCGTCGCTAGGCGGTACCCGATGGCCTAGCTCCTCATCGGCTCGTGCCTCGCCTCGATCGTCGCTAGGCGGTACCCGATGGCCTAGCTCCTCATCGGCTCGTGCCTCGCCTCGATCGTCGCTAGGCGACCTTGACGTCGACCTCGTGGATTCCTGCGCCCGTCGGCGCCACGCTGGCGTCGCCGTTACCGGCCGGCGACAGCGCACGCAGCGTCCAGTTGCCCGGAGCGGCGAAGAACCGGAAATCACCGGTTGCCGACGCAACCACCTCGGCGGTGAACTCGTCAGAGCCGTCCAGCAGCCGCACGAACGCGCCGCCGACGGACTGGCCGGCTCCGTCGACGACCCGGCCGGTGATGACCGTCTCCTTCTCAAGATCGACGCCAGCGGGCAACGTCACGCCTTGCTTCGGTGCAGAGCACATATCAACTTCCCAACTCGATCGGGGCCCCCACGAGGGAGCCGTATTCCGTCCAACTGCCGTCGTAGTTCTTGACGTTCTGGTGGCCAAGCAGCTCCTGCAGCACGAACCAGGTGTGCGAGGAACGCTCACCGATGCGGCAGTAGGCGATGGTCTCCTTCTCGCCGTCCAGGCCGGCCGCGGCGTACAGCTTGGCCAGATCCTCATCGGATTTGAACGTGCCGTCCTCGTTGGCCGCCTTGCTCCACGGAACGTTGATGGCGCCGGGGATATGCCCGGGACGCTGGCTCTGTTCCTGCGGCAGGTGCGCGGGTGCCAGGATCTTGCCGGAGAACTCGTCGGGGGAGCGCACATCCACCAGGTTCTTCTCGCCGATCGCGGCGATGACCTCGTCGCGGAATGCCCGGATGGTGTTGTCGGGGTCCTTGGCGGCGTAGCTGGTCTGCGGCCGCTGCACGCTGTCAGTGGACAGCGGGCGGGCGTCGAGCTCCCACTTCTTGCGGCCACCGTCGAGCAACTTCACATCGGCATGGCCGTACAGCTTGAAGTACCAGTAGGCGTAGGCGGCGAACCAGTTGTTGTTGCCGCCGTAGAGGATGACGGTGTCGTCGTTGGCGATACCGCGCTCGGAGAGCAGCTTGGAGAACTGCTGGGCGTCGACGAAGTCCCGGCGCACCGGATCCTGCAGATCGGTCTTCCAGTGCAACCTCACCGCGCCTTCGATATGACCGGTGTCGTAGGCGGACGTGTCCTCGTCGACCTCCACGAAAACGGTCTTCGGAGCGTTGAGATTGCTCTCGGCCCAATCCGTGGTGACCAGGACGTCAGAGCGTGCCATGTACGAGATCCTTTCGGTTGCTTGGTTTTTGAAGATTTCAGGCGGGGCTGCGGCGGAACCTCAGCACCAGGGGATAGAGCTGACAGCGAAGGGCGATGGGCTTTATCCGCGCCGGCGAGGAGGTGATTGACGATGACATGTGCACAAACTCCTGTTGTTGTCGTGGAGGGTCTGGTTGGGTGCAGGCTCCGAGCACAGGCTCCGAGCGGGCGCGTCAGAACGCGCAGCTGCGCTCAACAGCAACAACAACGACAGCAGCAGCCCGCGGTGCGGCACAGATCGACTGCGCGACGCTTGGTGAGCACAAGCTCAAGGCGGGCGGACACGTGCGACAGCTTACCCAATGACCGGGACGTCAAGCCAACAGCGGTTCGAGCGCCGAGCGCAGGTCAGCGGCCTTGGGCACACCGCTCGTGCGGTACCGGGGCCGCCCGCCCCTGTCGAAGATGATGGTCGTGGGAAGAGACAGCACCGAAAGTCGCCTCGCCGCTTCGGGGTTGGCGTCCATGTCGATCTCGACATGGGACACCTGGGGGAGGTCGGCGCACACCTGCTCGACGACTCGTCGCACTGCGGCGCAGGGCCCGCACCACTCGGCGGTGAAGTGCAGCACGGTCGGGCCGGTGTGCGACAAGCCCAGGCCGGTGGTGTCTACGTTGGCGGCTTTCTCGCCTGCCGCGATGAGGTTGGCGCGCAGCATGATCAATCGGGCGACGACATACGCCACTCCAAGCGCGGCGACGAGCACCGCGATCGCCACCACCATCGAGGAGCTCATGTCTGTCTGAACCCCGACAGGTCGATGGTTACTCCCTCGGCGATCCCTTCGATGATGATGTCCGATCCGCGGGCGCCCTCGCTCGTCGGCGCGATGCCGAAGGGCAGCTTCTGGCCGGAGATCGCGCTGCTGAACTCCGCCAGCACCGCGGCCGTCTTGTCCGCCGGGACCGGCTCGTCGGCGGTGCCGGGCCCCGTCAGGATCCCGGTGGCGGTCAGGACGAGGGTGGTTCGGTCGGGCCCGGCGATCGACAGGTCCACGGCGACACTGACGCGGTCGTCCAGGCCCGAGGCCTTCGGGGTGCCGGTGAACACGAGGCCCGTGTTGCCGGAGATCCCCGACTCGGTGGTGCCCCCGGTGGCGTCGTTGGTCTCCCGGGCCGGGGCCTCCACGAGCAGGTCTTCGATGCCCATGAACCGCCCGACGTGGGTGGAGCCGATGATGATGCGGCTTTCCACCTTGCCGACGTGCATCGGCGCATCCGGCCGGATCAGCCAGGAGGATTCGGTGAGGTCGATGTCGTGCAGGGTGGTTTCCAGCGAGGCCTTCCCGACCACAGGGTGGTCGACGGCGCCGGCCCGGATCTCCACCTCCTTGTAGAGGTGCTTGCGCGCCTGCGGGATGAACGGGAATCCCAGAATGGCGACCGACGGGTCCCAGTTCAGGCCTGCGGCGCTGCGTACATTGCGGGCCAGCCGGTATTCGGCATAGATGGCGGCGCCGAAGTCGGTGCTGACGGCTCCGACGACGAGCGCGGCCACGGTTGCGACGAACCCGATCACCAGTTTGCGCACCGGCACATTGTTGCCCACCGGTGGCCCGTCGCGGACCGATCGCCCCGCTCGGCGCGGCTAATCAGCAGGTGAAGCGTTATCGTTGGACGACTAATAGCCGGTAACGGCTAGATGTCATCCATGAATCTGGGATATCACTCGGACATCGACGTCCGAATGAACTCCCGACATGATTCCCGGCGCGCCGGAGGGCCAGTTGGATCTATTACTACTGACCGTTGACCCACATCCCGACTCGGTCCTACCTTCCCTGTCGCTGCTGGCTCACACCGTGCGGACTGCGCCGACAGAGGTGTCTTCGCTGCTGGAGGCCGGTAATGCGGACGTGGCGATCGTCGACGCGCGCACCGATCTGGCCGCAGCGCGCGGCCTGTGCCGGTTGTTGGGGACGACGGGCACCTCGGTACCGGTCGTCGCTGTGGTCAACGAGGGCGGGCTCGTCGCGGTCAACCACGAGTGGGGGCTGGACGAGATCCTGTTGCCCGGCACTGGCCCTGCCGAGATCGACGCGCGGCTACGGCTGCTGGTGGGCCGCCGCGGTGGCGCCGCCAATCAGGAGAATGTAGGCAAGATCACATTGGGTGAATTGGCCATCGACGAGGGCACCTACACCGCACGCCTGCGCGGCCGCCCGCTCGACCTGACCTACAAGGAATTCGAGCTGCTGAAATACCTCGCGCAGCATGCCGGCCGGGTCTTCACCAGGGCCCAGCTGCTGCAGGAGGTATGGGGCTATGACTTCTTCGGCGGTACCCGCACGGTCGACGTGCATGTCCGACGACTGCGCGCCAAGCTGGGCCCCGAATATGAATCGCTGATCGGCACGGTCCGCAACGTCGGCTACAAGGCGGTACGCCCGTCCCGGGGCAGGACCCCGGCCGCTGAGGCCCACGGCGTCGAGGATGCGGCAGCCGAGGATGACGACGGGTTCGACCCGGCGTTCGACGACGCCGACGGCCCGATGGCCGACCGGCTGCCCAGCCAGTGATGGTGACCGACTGGCACACCGGCTTGTCCGGTTCTGTCCAGGGCCAGATTCGTGAACTCATCGCGGCCGCGGCTCAGCACGACGGCATCGCGCCGGTCGGGGACCAGGTGCTGCGCGAGCTCGCCCTGGACCGCACCCGCCACCTGCTGACCCTCGACGACGATCGGGTGGTCGGATATCTCAATCTTGCCCCGGCGGACGGCGACGACCCGGCGATGGCTGAACTGGTGGTGGGACCGCAGGCCCGGCGGCGCGGAATCGGCACCGCCATGACGCGCACCGCGCTGGCCGAAGGAGGATCCGGCGCCCGGATCTGGGCACACGGAAACCTCGAACCCGCACGTGCACTGGCCTCCGCGCTGGACTTGGTGGTGGCCCGTGAGCTGCTGCAGATGCGCCGCCCGCTCACCGACCTTCCACCGGTCCGCGACGTGCCAGGGGTCCGGATCGGCACATACTCCGGTCCCGAGGATGACGCCGAGATCCTGCGTGTCAACAACGCCGCGTTCTCCTGGCACCCCGAGCAGGGCGGCTGGACCGAACATGACCTCGCCGAGCGCCGCAACGAGGCGTGGTTCGACCCCGACGGGTTGTTCCAGGCGTTCGACGAGCAAACCGGCGCGCTCCTCGGTTTCCACTGGACGAAAGTGCATGACGCCGATCTCGGCGAGGTCTACGTCGTCGGCGTCGACCCGGCCGCGCAGGGCCGCGGACTCGGCTCGGTGCTCACGTTGGCCGGCCTGCACCACCTTGCTGAACGGCTGACCGCAAGCTCACAGCCCACGGTCCTGCTCTACGTCGAGGCAGACAACTCGGCAGCGGTCAACACGTACCGGAAATTGGGCTTCGAAGTGTTCGCCGTCGACGTGGCGTACGCCACCGGTTAACCCGGCTAGCTGTGAACACCCTGAACCTGTTCACTGCTCGTTTACCTGTTGTCCCCAATTCGTCCACCGGGGCCGAATACGTTGCCGGGGAGTCTGAAGCCAGCAACTGAAAGTGGGACAAGTGAAGCTCAACAGCATTGGCAGGGTCTTTGGCACGACGCTATCGGCGACGGCCATTGCGGCGCTCACGCTGACCGCGTGCGGCAGCGACAACAACGCCGGCACCGCAGGATCACCCACCAACGGCGATGCCGCAGCCTCCGCGGAGTGCGGGGGCAAGAACTCGCTGACGGCTGAGGGCTCGACGGCTCAGCAGAACGCCATTGCCGAGTTCAACAACGCGTGGGGCCAGGCCTGCTCGGGCAAGAACCTGTCCTACAACCCGACCGGGTCCGGCGCCGGACGTGAGCAGTTCATCGCAAAGCAGGTCGACTTCGCGGGCTCGGACTCCGCGCTCGAGGACGCGCAGATCCAGGCCGCTGCCGATCGCTGCGGCGGCAACCCGGCCTGGCACCTGCCACTGGTGTTCGGCCCGGTCGCCATGGCCTACAACATCGAGGGCGTCGACACGCTCGTCGTCAACGCCGACCTGCTCGCCAAGATCTTCCAGGGTCAGATCACCAAGTGGAACGACCCGGCCATCGCGGCGCTCAACGAGGGCGCCACCCTTCCCGACGTCGCCATCACGCCGATCTACCGCTCGGATTCCTCGGGCACCACCGACAACTTCCAGAAGTACCTGACCGCGGCCGCCCCGCAGAGCTGGACCAAGGGCGACGGCAGCGAGTTCAACGGCGGTGCCGGCGAGGGCGCCCAGAAGTCGGCCGGCGTGGTGCAGGCCGTGCAGGCCACCCCGGGTGCCATCGGCTATGTGGAGAAGGGCTTCGCCCAGCAGGCTCAGCTGCCGTTCGCGCAGATCGACAGTGGTGCCGGCGCGGTCGAGTTGACCGACGAGACCGCAGGCAAGGCCATCGACGCCGCCACGTTCGTCGCCGAGGGCAACGACCTGGCGCTCGACCTGAATGCGCTGTACTCCTCCAAGGAAGCCGGGTCCTACCCGCTCGTGCTGGCCACCTACAACATCGTCTGCTCGAAGGGCTATGACGCCGACACCGCCGCTGCGGTGAAGTCGTTCATGACGGTGGCGATCAACCAGGGCCAGGCGAACCTGTCCGCTGCCGGCTACGTGCCGCTGCCGGACGCCTTCAAGGAGCGTCTGACGACCTCCATCGACGCAATTGCCTAATTGGCTGGCGAAACAGAACGAAACTGGTGAGGATGGATTTCGGACCATATGACCGACTGGCGCCCCGACGGGACAGCAGTGACCACTCCGAATCCATCTGACTCGGGGTCGGGGGAAGCACTCGCTGCCCCCTTCCCCGAACCGGAACCCATCTCCACCAATCCCTCCAAGGGTGCCAAGGTCCGCTTGGGGGACCGGATCTTCCGCGGACTTGCCGAGGGCTCGGGCATCCTGATCATCGCGCTGATCGCGGCGATCGGGGTGTTCCTGCTCTGGCGCGCGGTTCCGGCGCTGGTCCGCAACGAGGAGAACTTCTTCCTCTACGGCGGCAACTGGATCACCACCGACACCTCGGCGATGCACTTCGGCATCTTCGATCTGCTGCAGGTGACGGTCTTCGTATCGGTGTTCGCCCTTGTGCTGGCCATGCCGGTGGCCCTGGGCATCGCCATCTTCTTGACCCAGTACGCGCCACGGCGCCTGGCCGGCCCGCTGGCCTACATGGTCGATCTACTGGCTGCCGTGCCGTCGATCGTCTACGGCGTGTGGGGCCTGTACGTGCTGGCGCCGGTGATCAAACCGTTCGCGGTGTGGCTCAACGAGAACCTGTCGTGGCTGTTCTTGTTCCAGACGGGTAACGCCTCGGTGGCCGGTGGCGGCACCATCTTCACAGCTGGCATCGTGCTCGCGGTGATGATCCTGCCGATCATCACCGCCGTGACCCGTGAGGTGTTCATCCAGACCCCGCGCGGGCAGATCGAAGCCGCACTGGCGCTGGGCGCCACCCGTTGGGAGGTCGTGCGCACCACGGTGCTTCCGTTCGGCCTTTCGGGCTACATCAGCGGCGCGATGCTCGGTCTGGGCCGCGCGCTCGGCGAGACCATCGCGCTGCTGATCATCCTGCGCGGCACCCAGACGGCGTTCGGTTGGTCGCTGTTCGACGGTGGCTACACCTTCGCAAGCAAGATCGCAGCCACCGCAAGCGAATTCAACGACCAATACAAGGCAGGCGCCTACATCGCCGCCGGCCTGGTGTTGTTCATCCTCACGTTCATCGTGAACACGCTGGCCCGCGCCGCCGTCGCCGGAAGGGGTGCCAAATGACTTCCACGCTCGAACAGCCGGTCAAGGCTGCCGCGTTCCAGGGGGTGAGCCTGCGCCGCAAGGTGACCAACAACCTCGCGACGGTGCTCGTCACGCTGTGCGTGCTGATCGCTCTGGTGCCTCTGCTGTGGGTGCTCTTCTCGGTCGTCACCAAGGGCTTCGCGGCGATCACGTCGCCGGTTTGGTTCACCCACTCGCAGGCCGGCATGACGGCCTTCTCGGCCGGCGGCGGTGTCTACCACGCGATCATCGGCACCCTGTTGCAGGGCCTCGTGTGCTCGCTGATCTCGATCCCGATCGGCGTCATGGTCGCGGTGTACCTCGTCGAGTACGGCGGTGGCACCAAGCTGGGCAAGATCACCACGTTCATGGTCGACATCCTCACCGGTGTCCCCTCGATCGTGGCCGCACTGTTCATCTATGCGCTGTGGGTGGCGACGCTGGGATTCGAGCGGTCCGGTTTCGCGGTGTCACTGTCGTTGGTGCTGTTGATGATTCCGGTGATCGTGCGGGCCACCGAGGAGATGCTGCGCATCGTCCCGATGGACCTGCGCGAGGCGAGTTATGCGCTCGGCGTGCCCAAATGGAAGACGATCGCACGCATCGTGATCCCGACGGCGCTGTCGGGCATCGTGACCGGCGTGATGCTGTCCCTGGCACGCGTGATGGGCGAGACGGCCCCACTGCTGATCCTGGTCGGCTACGCCCAGGCGATGAACTTCGACATGTTCGGCGGGTTCATGGGTTCGCTGCCCGGCATGATGTACGACCAGATCTCGGCGGGCGCGGGCTCCAACCCGGTGCCCACCGATCGCATGTGGGGGGCGGCCCTCACCCTCATCCTGCTGGTCGCGTTGCTCAATGTCGGTGCTCGCGTCATCGCGAAATTCTTTGCCCCTAAAAAGGTCTGAGTAGGTTTAGGAGTTCACTGTTATGGCCAAGAGACTTGATCTCAAAGACGTCAATATCTACTACGGGGCCTTTCACGCCGTCGCCGACGTAGCACTGTCGGTGCAGCCGCGCAGTGTGACGGCCTTCATCGGTCCGTCGGGCTGTGGCAAGTCGACGGTACTGCGCACGCTGAACCGCATGCACGAGGTCATTCCCGGTGCCCGCGTTGAGGGTTCGGTGCTGCTCGACGGCGAGGACATCTACGGTGCGGGCATCGACCCGGTCGGTGTGCGGAAGACCATCGGCATGGTGTTCCAGCGGCCGAACCCGTTCCCCACCATGTCGATTCGCGACAACGTGGTGGCCGGCCTGAAGCTGCAGGGCGTCCGCAACAAGAAGACCCTCGAAGAGGTCTGCGAGCGCTCGCTCAAGGGCGCCAACCTGTGGAACGAAGTCAAGGATCGTCTGGACAAGCCGGGCGGTGGCCTGTCCGGTGGTCAGCAGCAGCGGTTGTGCATCGCCCGCGCCATCGCGGTGCAGCCCGACGTGCTCCTGATGGACGAGCCGTGCTCGGCGCTCGACCCGATCTCGACACTGGCGATCGAGGATCTGATCTCGACCCTCAAGCTGGACTACACGATCGTCATCGTCACGCACAACATGCAGCAGGCCGCGCGAGTCAGCGACCAGACGGCGTTCTTCAATCTCGAGGCCACCGGCAAGCCGGGCAGGCTGATCGAGATCGACGACACCGAGAAGATCTTCTCCAACCCCAGCAAGAAGGCGACTGAGGACTACATCTCCGGCCGCTTCGGCTGACCTTCTCCGCCGAGTTTCTTCGGCGAGCAGACGTTAAAGCCCCCTGGAAAACGTATTCCAGGGGGCTTCAGCGTCTGCTGACGCAGGGGCAAGCGGTTACTTCTGGCTGGTAACCGTCTCGCCCTCGGGGTAGGAGCCGGTGACCTGGAAGATCACCCGGCGCGCCACCTCCACGGCGTGGTCGGCGAAGCGCTCGTAGAACCGGCTCAGCAGGGTCACATCGACCGCGGCGGTCACGCCGTACTTCCACTCCCGGTCCATCAGCACGGTGAACAGGTGGCGATGCAGATCGTCCATCGCATCGTCTTCCTCCTGGATCCTGGCGGCCTTCTCCGGATCCCGGGTGACCAGCACCTCGCGGGCAGCGTGGCCCAATTCCACTGCGACCCGGCCCATTTCGGCGAAGTAGCCGTTGACCTCCTCGGGCAGCGCATGCTGGGGGTGGCGCCGACGCGCGATCTTGGCCACGTGCAGGGCCAGCGCACCCATCCGGTCCACGTCAGCCACGATCTGGATCGAGCCCACCACCGAGCGCAGATCCCCGGCCACCGGTGCCTGCAGTGCCAGCAACACGAATGCGGATTCCTCGGCCTGAGTGCTCAGCACGGACATCTGGTCGTGGTCGGTGATGACCTGTTCGGCCAGAACCAGATCGGCCTGCAGCAGTGCCTGGGTGGCTCGTTCCATCGCGGTACCCGCCAACTCACACATCCTGCCGAGCTGGTCCGTCAGCGAATCTAACTGTTCGTGGTACTGGGTACGCATGCACCAAGATTAGGCGGTCGGCGGCCTGATAGTCACGATGCCGAGAGTGAACGCCAGGTGAATGGCGATTCTCGGCCTATTCGCAGGTGGTGTCGGCCGCGTTGGTGACGGCCAGATCCTCGGGCAGATGCGTGGGTGTGCTGCTCGTGCCGCGCACCACCTGCACCTCGACGGCCGATCCGCTGGGCGTGGGCGGGCTCACCGAATTGAAGTCGCTGCCGAGTACGACCTGGATTGTGTCGCCCATACCGCTGACCCGCTCGATGGTCGGGTCGGCGAACGACGACGCGACCGTGGCGGCCGCCTCCTCATTACCGGGGGAGAACATCACCGTGGTGGATGCCAGCGCCTCCGGATAGTCGTCGGGAGTGGTGACGTTGAACCCGTGCTGCTGCAGTTCGGTGGCCGCGGTCGCGCCGAGGCCGCTCTGACCGGTCGAGTTCGACACCTGGACGGTGACCTGCTGCGGTTCGGTGGTGACGGCGCTGACCTGCTCGGCGGACTCCGGCGTCGAGGGCGCGGGCGCCTCGGTAGTCGACTGCGGGGCTTCGGACGCCTGGACCGACGACGTGGTCGATTCCGGGGTTCCCGGCACCGGCGTGTTGTCCGGGTTCTTCTCGCCGGGCAGCGGATCGTCGCTGATGATCGCGTCGAACAAGGCCCGCATGTCCTCGAGCCGGGGCTCCTCATTGCCCCATTCGTCGGCGTAGCCGGTGGTGGGAACCGTGACGAAGGTGATGCGGCCGGCATTTACGCCCTGGACGGACTGGCCGAGGTCAACCAGATCCTTGGTCTTGATGTTGTCGACGTAGCTGTCGCCGATGAACATGTTGACCACGTTGTTGAGCTTGTTCAGCGAGAAGAACGTGTCCTTGGAGATCAACGAGCGCAGCAACGAGGACAAGAACAACTGCTGGCGCTTGATGCGGCCGTAGTCCCCGTTGAACTCGGTGACGACCTGGCGAGCGCGGACGTAGTTCAGCGCGGTGTGGCCGTCGACCATCTGGCGTCCGGCGTTGGGCAGCACGGTGCCCAACTCGTAGTCCTCCAGCGGCGTGGTGCTGCACACCTCGACTCCGCCGAGGGCGTCGACCATCTTGGCGAAACCGGCGAAGTCGACGGCCATGAACCGGTTGATGGACAATCCGGTCATCTTCTGGATGACCTTCACCAGACACTTGGGTCCGCCGAACGCGAAAGCGGAGTTCAGCTTGGTCTCGGTGTAGATCTCGTCGGGGCCGTAGGTGCCGGATTCCTCGTCGTAAAGCGGGCCGTATGTCGCGGACTCGGCACTCCACGGTTCGCACTCGATCGGGCTGATCTCCAGATCGCGCGGGAAAGACACGGCTACGACGCGTTCGCGGTTGGCCGGGATGTTCACCAGCATGATCGTGTCCGAGCGCGCGCCGCCGGCGTCTTCGGTGTCACCGGCACCCATGCCGGCGTTCTCTCCGAAGCGGCTGTCCACGCCGACGATCAGGAAGTTCTCGTCGCCGAACTGGGCATTGGGGTCGAGGATGTCGCGCGAGTGGGGGTCGAGCGCGGCCACCTTGTTGAGCAGGTTGTTCTTGGACGTCTGCCACTGCCAGGCGCTGCCCGTCAGGACGAGGGTCAGCACGGCGATCAAGGCGGCAACCGCGCGGCCGGCCAGCATCACCCTGCGGTGCGTCGGCAGGTCAGTCGGGTCGTCAAGGTCGTCGGGTTCCAGCGGCGTTCCGCCCGCGGGCGGGCGGCCCGGGCGCCATGATCGCAGCCGGTCGGGCAGCTGGTGAGCGTGTGCCGGGACTGCCGGGATGATCTCGGTGTCCATCGCGTCCGGGTCGCGTACCGGTGCAGGGGGCTCAGGCTCCCAATATTCGTAGCGAACCGCCTGCAGAACCTCGGTCCGTTCGGCCGGCGCCTCGGGCACGGGCTCAGCTGCGGGCACGGGCTCGGGCACGGGCACGGGCTCAGGTTCAGGCGCTGGTTCGGGCTCGGGTTCGGGTTCCGGTTCGAGGCGGTGTCGGGACCTGGCGGGCGGCGGCTCTGCGCCGGTGCCTGCGATCTTCGCGATCAGGTCGGCGACGGTGACGCCGTCGGCATGGCTTCCAGTCGGCTCGTCGGGCGTGCGCTGATCGGCCGGCTCATGGACACGCGGATGATCCTGGCGCTCCCACGGCGCGGCGCCTGGTAAAGGCTGCGGGGATCGGGTAATCCATTGGTTGTCAGGGCCGTCATCTGGGGCGCGGTGGCGCCGACGGCCAGGAGTGGCGTTATCGCCGTCACTCATGTCCTACCGGCCTCCGACTCTATGGATAGTGCGCGTCGGCGCGCGTTGTTCTTCGTGGCGCTGCTAGCGCTTTACCCCTAAGTCTTCTAGCAGCTGTATGCGTGTCTCCGCCAGTCGAAGCGATCGGCGCCAGCTGCAACAGGTTCCTCATCGTACTGAGACATCCTGAGAGACGGCCAGTCACAAGAGATGACGGGGTCGTCTCGAAGTCATCTCGATAGATCAGCCTCCGGAATGCATCACGTCTGCGCCGGCCGGCACCGCGCAGTCGTCGGGGTCGTCGAGCCAGCCTTCCGGAAGCGATACCGAAGCCGCCGAGCCCTGCCGGCCACGCGGCCCGGTGGCGGCGGGCGGGAACGGGGCGTCGCGATCAAGCTGGTCGAGCAGCCCGTCGAGTTCGCGCAAGGACTTGACAAGGGCGAGCGCACGGCGCAGATCGGCACCCGCCGGGAAGCCGTGTAGGTACCAGGCGACATGCTTGCGGATGTCGCGCATACCCTTGTCTTCGCCGAAGTGCTCGCTGAGCAGTGCACCGTGGCGGCGGACGATGTCGGCGACCTCGCCCAGCGTCGGCGGGGTGGGAGCGGGACGTCCGTTGAACGCCGCCGACAGTTCGGCGAACAGCCAGGGCCTGCCCAGGCAGCCCCGGCCGATCACCACCCCGTCGCAGCCGGTGGCGGCGATCATGGCCAGCGCGTCGTCGGCTTCGAAGATGTCTCCGTTACCCAGCACGGGGATGCCGGTGACATGCGCCTTGAGGGCGGCGATCTGATCCCAGTCGGCGGTGCCGGAGTAGCGCTGCGCTGCGGTGCGGGCGTGCAGTGCGACGGCAGCGGCGCCCTCCTCTGCGGCGATCCGGCCGGCGTCGAGGTGCGTGTGGTGGGCGTCATCGATCCCGATGCGGAACTTCACCGTCACGGGAATGTCGGTGCCCTCTACCGCACGGACCGCCGCGGACACGATCTGGCCGAACAGCCGCCGCTTGAACGGCAGCGCAGCGCCGCCCCCGCGCTTGGTGACTTTGGGCACCGGGCAGCCGAAGTTCATGTCGATGTGGTCGGCCATGCCCTCGTCGGCGATCATCTTCGCCGCGCGGTAGGTGGTGTCCGGGTCGACCGTGTAGAGCTGCAACGACCGCGGCGACTCGTCGGGCGCGAACGTCGTCATGTGCATCGTCACCGGATGGCGCTCGACGAGAGCCCGCGCGGTCACCATCTCGCACACGTACAGCCCGCTCACGGTGCCCGCTCGCGCCACCTCGAGCTCGCGGCACAGGGTGCGGAACGCCACGTTGGTCACCCCGGCCATCGGGGCCAGTACGACGGGGCTGCGCAATGCGATCGACCCGATCTGCAGTTCAGATCGGGCCGTATCGGCGGGTATTGCGGTCAGAGTCATGCAGGGGACGAAGACGACACCAGCAGGTTCTTCATGGCCTTCTTCTCGGCCATCTTGCGCTCGCGCTCGAGGCGGCGCTCCTTGGCGACCTCGAACTTCTCGCAGGCGTCCTCGAGCTCCTTGACCAGCCGGCCGAGGTCGTCGCGCAACCGCGCGCCCTCGCCGGTGAAGTCCTCACGCTCGAAGATGCGCCACTTCTTGAGCACCGGCATCACCACGTCGTCGAGGTGGATTCGCGGATCGTAGACACCGCCGACGGCGATGATGACGGCCTTGCGGCGGAAATCCGGGACGGTGTAGCCGGGCATCTTGAAGTTGTCGAGCACGCGGTGCAGCGAGGCCATCGCCTGGTTGGGGGAGATGTCCAGGCCGGCCGCGCTGACATCGCGGTAGAAGATCATGTGCAGGTTCTCGTCACCGGAGATGCGCTGCAGCAGTTGGTCGGCGATCGGCTCGTCGCAGGCCTTGCCGGTGTTGCGATGCGAAACGCGGGTGGCAAGCTCCTGGAAGGTCACGTAGATGACCGAGTCGAACAGGCTCTCGGCGAACAGGTCGCCCTGCATGTTCTGGCCGGGGGAGAAGCCGCGGGTGACCTGCTCGACGCGCAGTTCCTCCAGCTGCACCGGATCGACGGCGCGGGTGACGACGAGGTAGTCGCGCAGGGCGATGCCGTGGCGGTTTTCCTCGGCGGTCCAGCGGTTGACCCACTGGCCCCAGGCGCCGTCCATGCCCATGTTCATCGCGATCTCACGGTGATAGGACGGCAGGTTGTCCTCGGTGAGCAGGTTCTGGACCATCGCGGTCTGGGCGACCTCGGACAGCTTCGACTGACCGGGCTCCCAGTCCTGACCGCCTAGCGCGTAGTAGTTCTTGCCGTCCGACCAGGGGATGTAGTCGTGCGGGTTCCAGTCTTTGCGCATGCGCATATGGCGGTTGATGCTCGACTCGACGACTGGCTCAAGCTCGTGCAGGAGCTGCAGGTCGCTGAGTTCTTTCGACATACGTCCCACTTCCTCGCGTCCGACGCCAGATATCTGTACCTGTTGGTAGCAGTCAATATATCTGTGTAACCCGGTGACATCAAGTTACCCGTGGCTGGGTGTCGCGTATGGACGACCGGGCCAGACCCTGCCAGTTAGGATCCCCGAAGCGACGTGGATTGAAACGCTGCGCTGCCATGGGAATGCTTGTCGACTCGGAGGTTTCGGATACGTGAAGATGCTCGTCGTTCTCGCGGCGGGAGCGGCGATTGCCGCCGGCGCCGCACTTTCAGGTGCGGGCGTGGCGGGTGCCGACCCCAATCTGGTGGGCTATCCCTACTCGGATGTCGCCTCGGCGATCGAGGATTCCGGCGGTAGCCCCAAGGTGGCCGTGACGGTTGGCAGCAAACTCGCGCAGGACGACTGCATCGTCACCAATACGTGGAACGCGCCGACGTTCGAGCACACCGGCGGCCTGGTCATGGTGGCGCTGAACTGCGACGGTGACCACGCCACCGCCACAACCCCCGGCGCATCAGTCGCCAGCCCGGTCGGCCGCGAGGCAAAAGCTGCCGCCGACGCGGCTGCAGCTGCCGAGGAAGCCGAGCTCGCCCAGGCCAGCACGCCCGACGAGTAATCGGTCGGCTCGCCAGCGCGTTTCCGATCTGTTCATGTTGAAGCCACCTCTGATCCGCGGTTAGATAACAACGCTCCGTCGGTGTTCTTCTGCACGGTCTTGGGGCCATTGCGATCAACTGAACTAGGCACGGAGGTCTGCGTGAAGAAAACCCTGGTTGTGGGTGCTGGTGCACTTGGCGCTTTCGCCCTGGTGACCTTCCCGGCTGCGGCTATCGCGTCTGCCGCCCCTGACGTCGTTGGCGCGACGTATTCGGATGCCGCGTCGGCCATCGAGGACGACGGCGGCACACCCAAGGTTGCCGTCACGGTCGGCAGCAAGTTGTCGCAGGACGATTGCATTGTCACCAATGCCTGGGACGCGCCGTTCATGCGTGACGACGGCGGCGAGTTCGCGCATGCCGACGGTGAGGTCATGGTCGCGCTGAACTGCGACGGTGGCCACGCCACCGCCACCAACCCCGGCGCCTCGGTCGCCAGCCCGGCCGGCCGCGAGGCCAAGGCTGCCGCCGATGAGGCCGCTGCCGCCGAGGAAGAAGAGCTCGCCGAGGCGAGCACGCCCGACGAGTAGGGTGCGCGCTTCACCCAGCGTTCACGCACAATTCCGTTCTGCGCAACCGCTTTTCATGCGATTCGCTCGGTAATCTCCTCGCGGACTGCCGTTGGTGCAGTGCTTGGACGACCATGAGGAGTCGGGCGCAGATGAAGAAGCTTGTCGTTGCCGGGGCTGGAGCAGCCATCGCTGGTGCCGCCGCACTGTTCGGAGCGGGGGTCGCTGCTGCCGCGCCGGACGTCGTGGGCCAGACGTACGAAGACGCCGCGTCCGCAATAGAGGACGACGGCGCTGAGGCGAAGGTTGCCGTCACGGTCGGCAGCAAGTTGTCGCAGGACGAGTGCGTGGTCACCAATGCCTGGGACGCGCCGTTTGTGCGGGATGCCGGTGACGAGTACACCCACGCCGAGGACGAGGTGATGGTCGCGCTCAACTGCGACGGCGGTTATGCCTCGGCCACCAACCCGGGCGCGTCGCTGGCAAGCCCGGCCGGCCGGGAAGCCAAGGCCGCCGCCGACGAGGCCGCCGAAGCCGAGGAAGCCGAACTCGCCGAGGCCAGCACCCCAGACGAGTAGGATTTGGCTAGCTCCTAGAGCCGCGACGTCGTCGTGGTCGTGGGGCGACTCAGCGAACGGCGTCGGCGCCCCACTTTCCGGGAGAGATCTCACCGGATGGGGAAGGTCGAGCCAAATGAAGACCGTCAGAGTGCTCGGAAGTGTCGTTGGCGCGTCAGCTGCGGGATGTGCGCTCGCAGTGTGGGGCGCTGGAGCTGCGGCGGCAGCCCCGGACGTCGTCGGTCAGCCATATGCCGACGCGGCCACCGCAATCGAGGACGAGGGAGCCACTCCGGAGGTTGCGGTGACCGTCGGTGGCCGGTTGCCCAAGGACGAGTGCATCGTCACCAACGCCTGGGATTCGCGGCCTCTTGTGCCGATGACCGACGACGTCTACTGGGAGTTCACCGAGGACGTGGTCAAGGTTGCGCTGAACTGCACGGGTGACTACGCGACGGCGACGAACCCGGGTGCGTCGGTGGCGAGCCCGCTGGGCCGGGAGGCCAAGGCCGCCGCGGACGAAGCCGCGGCTGCCGAGGAAGAAGAGCTTGCCGAGGTCAGCACGCCCGACGAGTAGTCAGAAGCTCGGAACCCGCCCGAGCAGCATGTCGACGCAGTAGTCGATGAACTGTTCCCGACTGGCCGGCAGCCGGTCGTTGAGGTAGGCGGTGAACAGCGCTGTCAGCGCGCCGATCAGACTCGTCGCCACCATGGCTTGGCGCACCGGGTCGGCGATCCGGGTCAGTTTGCGCTGCAGCAGGTCGATGAAGGTCGGCATCCACTCGGCCCCCGACCGCGTCAGCACCGGTTCGGACTCGGGTGCCAGCAGCAGCACCCGGCCCCTGGCGGGATCGTCGACCATCAGCGCGACAAATCGTTCGACCGCCTCGCGGGGGGTGATCGCTGAGGTGAGGGCCGTCATCGCCCTGGCGCACACGTCGTCGTACACCGCGCGCACGAACCCGTCGCGGTCGCTGAAACTCTCGTAGAAGTATCGTTCGGTCAACTCGGCCTCCCGGCAAACCGCACGAACCGTCAGTGCCGGGCCGTGTGCATCGCCGAGCAATTTGACCCCGGCGGCGATCAGTTCGTCGCGGCGCAGGGCCGTGCGCTCCCGCAGGGGAACGCCGGACCATCGGCCGGGTCGTTGACCGGACGCCACATGTACTCCTAAGCTTGTGTGACAACGTGCGTAGTCAAAATTCGGACAGGCTACCGTTTTTGCCGGCAGAAAGTGCACCCGTGACACAAGATACTTCTGAGACGTGCCCCGTGACCAGCGGATCCGCCGCTCTTGCGGCGGGTTGCCCCGCGGCTCCCGGTGGATACGAGGCGCTGCCGGAGGTGCTTGGGCCGGATTCGCTCACCTGGCGGATCTTCGGGGACTGGCGCGGTCTGCTGCAGGGGCCGTGGGCCGGCTCGATGCAGAACATGCATCCGCAACTGGGTGCGGCCGTCGAGCAGCACTCCATTTTCTTCCGGGAGCGCATTCCGCGGTTGCTGCGCTCGCTGTACCCGATCGGCGGGGTGGTGTTCGACGGCGACCGCGCCCCCAGGACCGGCGCGCAGGTGCGCGACTACCACATCGGCATCAAAGGCGTCGACGATCAGGGCCGCCGGTACAGCGCGCTGAACCCCGACGTCTTCTACTGGGCGCATTCCACCTTCTTCATGGGCACCATCCTCACCGCCGAGCGCTTCGGCGGCGGGCTCACCGAGGATCAGAAGCGCCAGCTCTTCGACGAGCACGTCACCTGGTACCGCCAGTACGGAATGAGCATGCGCCCCGTGCCCAAGACGTGGGAGGAATTCCAGGTTTACTGGGACCACATGTGCCGCAATGTGCTTGAGAACAATTACGCGGCCCGTGAAGTGCTCGACCTTTCGACCATGCCCAAACATCCTTCACTGCAATGGATTCCGGATCCGCTGTGGAAGCTCAACCTGAAAGTGCTGGGGCCCTTCGCGGTTTGGGTGACAGTCGGTCTCTACGACCCGGCGGTGCGCGAGTTGATGGGCTATACCTGGTCGGATCGCGACGAGAAGCTGCACCGGCTGTTCGGCAAGCTGGTGCACTACACGTTCAAGATGGTGCCCGTGCGCCGGCGTATGCACCCGCGCGCCCGGGCAGGCTGGGACCGGGCGAAGGGCCGGCTTTCGGCCAATGCCCCACTGCCCGAGACGCCGGCGCGCAATCTTCCGCCGCTGGATGCCCGTGGTAGCTCAATGCACTATTGCCCTGACGTCTGAGTGTTGTTGCACCGCAAGTGAGTTGAAGGCCGTACTGTTCAACGGCTGTACTTGTGGCCGCTGATGAGGCAAGATTGGGCGGGTGGTGCGAATGAAAATTCGCCGGGGGGCCGTTCTCCGCACTACTCGGTCAATCGGTATTGGTGTTGCCACGGTGTTGGGCGCCGGGGCTATCGCTTTGAGCGCGGTTACCGCGTCGGCGCGTCCGGTGTACCTGCCCCAGGCCGGGAGTCCCTATCTCGATCCGGTCGTGGGAAGTCTTGTACTCCAAGGTATTTGGGATCCGCGCGTGGAATTCGTGCCGGAGTTCGCCAGCGACCTGTTCGATGCCGCCCGCACCGGCATCGACAACGCGCTGGGGGCGTTGGGATCGCCGCCGGAAATCCGGATCCCGGCCACTCCGGGCGGCTAACGCCCGACGATGGAGCTGTACTGCGGGCAGTAGACGCTGACCGCGCCCCAGACCAGGTTGGCGGCCTGCCCCTTGTCGATGCCAGCCTGAGACCTCAACTGGTTCATGATGCCCCGCACTGTCCGCGCGGGTTCGATCTTGCCTTTGTCGACGGCGTCGCAGACCCCACGCCCGACGGTGGCGGCCTCCTCCGGCGACTTCGTGGGGATGCCCAGTTCCTTCACGATCGCGAAGAACCGGTCGTCCTCGGGGGAGGCGTGCGCGGGCGCGATACTCACGGTCATGGCGGCACTCAGGGCGCATGCACTGAGCGCGGTGGCGATGGTCCGTGTAGTCAGGCGCCGGGAGAACATCGTGACTCCTTCGTTCAACTAACCAAAACCCCCGCACACACGATAACGGGGCGCGGCCGGTTGGCGCGCAGTAACGGTGCCCCCACTAGGACTCGAACCTAGGACCTGCGGATTAAAAGTCCGTAGCTCTACCAACTGAGCTATAGGGGCGCGGTGAAACAGAATACTTGGTGGCGGTGACGCTGTGCGCGGCCACCGGCATAGGGCCTGCGACCATTGGGTTTGAGGATTTCGGCCTTTGTACCCTAAGCTATCGAAGCTCCCAACGACACAGCGTTGTGAGTACCTCCGGAGCGATTCGGCTGGCCCCCTTCGTCTAGCGGCCTAGGACGCCGCCCTTTCAAGGCGGTAGCGCGGGTTCGAATCCCGTAGGGGGTACGCGCGGCGTATGTTGAGAGCCGCACAAGCAAGGCCCTGTGGCGCAGTTGGTTAGCGCGCCGCCCTGTCACGGCGGAGGTCGCGGGTTCGAGTCCCGTCAGGGTCGCCATTACGGCGAGGCATTTCGGTTCGCAAGAGCCGAGGCCTTCCGGCCAGGTAGCTCAGTTGGTACGAGCGTCCGCCTGAAAAGCGGAAGGTCGCCGGTTCGATCCCGGCCCTGGCCACAAGAAAACCACCTGGTAGCGGGTGGTTTTTCGCGTTTCTGGGGCGCTTCTTTCTTGCCCGTCGTGGCTCGAGTGTGCGTACGTCCGCAGCGTGAAGCCGGGATCGTGGTGTCGCCGCGCGGCGTAACCCCCAGACCACCGCGACGCAGTCAGATCAGGCCGGACACGTGGAGGGTCGCGACGAGGTCCAGGATGTGTAGGAGCCCGATGATCCCCAGCACCGCACCGGCGATGATGAGCCAGGTTCCGCCGGACCGCGGGGCCGGTGCGTGATTTTCGTCGGAGGCCGCCGGCCCGGCCGAACGGAGCAGGCGACGGTCATCGTCACGGTTCCAGCGAGTGCGGTCGATGCGGCGGCGAACACCGATCACGATCAACGCCACACCTACGACTGTGAACAGGGCCGCCCGGACCGCAGGCCCGATCCATGACGCGCCAACACCTTGGGCGACCACATACTCAACCATCAACCGTTCCCCTCATCAGCACTGTGCACGTCTCGCCCCTGTGACGTTCTTGAGTGACGCGTGTGCTGTACGGGCATCTGCGTCGGGGAGAAGCAGGTCAGCATGCGCCGTGGTCGTCGTCAAAGTCTTCGACGTCTTTAAACGGCGGGCGCGGCTTGCGCATCACCAATACCGCCCAGATCACTCCACCGATCAACGCCGCGACGACCCCGAAGAAGAGCAGCTGTCCCGCCATGTAGGCCACCGTCATGCCCCCTCGGACCAGCTCAGTGCGGCACTTCGTCGAAGACATTGGCGCTCAGCGTGCTTCCGCCTGATCACTGCGGAGCCAGGAAGTCGGCGGCCTGGTTCTTCACGGCGGTGATCTTCGAACGTCCGGCGCCATGAGGGTCGACGCTACCAACGAGGGATGACAAACGTTCGCCCTTGGGCAGCTACCTCACACGTCTCCCGCGTCCATATCCCTGCCGTTCCACGAGCGGGCGACTCCTTGAAGTTCGACGCGGCGCGCACCCCTGTCGGATCGGCGAGGGTAACGGCGCTTGGGCCAGTGGCACATCCAGCACGAGCACCAGTTCCGGCCGGTATAGGTCCAGTCCCATTGGCAGCGCCCGGGACTGGTGGTCCAGCCGGCTTCGAGATCGGGAAGCGAGCAGAGCGCCGGATCTCCACCACAAAGGTGCACTGCGTGGTGGGCGACTTCGCCGCGGAGCATGCGGACGGCGAACGGAGCGTGAGGTATGCGATCGCGGCGACAGGCAGGTGCTGAGGAAGATCGCGCCGCCGCGCGCCTACGCTCACCGTGGTGACCGACCCGAGGGACCGGACAACCACGGAGGGTCGATACCTGCTCGCACAGCTCTGGCTCGCTGGCCGGCAGGGTGTCCGAGACGGCTACCTGACCTGATGCATGCCGCCGAGGGCGCGTCCCCGCCGGCGCAACCCCGACGTCACATTGGTCAACTCCGTAACATCGCCCTCATCGACAACGACAATCACAAGTGTCACAGTCGTTCGGGGGTGAGATCATGCGTCGGGTACTAGGAGCAGCCGTCCTTGCCATGGCCCTCGCGTGTAGCGCAATCGCTCCGACGGCCGCCCACGCCGCACCGCCGGTCGCCACCAAAGACTTCTCCAAGCCGGCCATCGTGATCCTGGGTTACGGACTCAAGCCCGACGGTTCGATGCGCACGATCCTGTACCACCGCGTGCTCACCGGGTTGGTGATCGCCCAAACGTTCCCGCAGTCGCCCATCATCGTCACCGGCGGCAATCCGCAGAACGGCCAGACTGAGGCCGGGGCGATGCGGAACATGCTTCTCCTGCTCGGCTTTCCGGCCAACCGGATCATCGTCGAGAACAGAGCCAACAGCACCGTCCAGAACGCCCAGTTCTCGGTCCCGCTGGCCAAGAAGGCCGGCACCTCGGGCATCATCCTGGTGACCTCGTCGACGCATCAGGGCCGCGCCGACCAGAACTTCGCCGACGCGGGTGGCAACATTCTGGCCACCGTGAGCTTCCCCGACGGCAATCCTTCGGTGAACATCGCCCAGTTCGTGCGGGACGTGCTGAGCCCGTTGACCCCGGTGGGCTGACACGTACCAGGGCAGCCCGAGATGAACAGTGCCGCTGCGGCTGTTGAGGCCGACAAGAGCGCCTTCCGGTCGCGTCTGCTCGACGCGCTGGAGGCGTCCATCGTCGAGGACGGCTATCACAAGACGACGGTCGCCGACATCGTGCGACGAGCTCGCACGTCCCGGCGGACCTTCTACGAACATTTCGTCAGCCGTGAAGAGTGTTTTGTTGCCCTGCTGACGGCGGCCAACGCCGAACAGGTACGGCAGATCTCGGCGGCAGTCGACCCGCATGAGCCGTGGCGCGGTCAGGTCCGTCAAGCGGTCGAGGCATGGATCGCCTCCGGCGAATCCCGGCCCGAGTTGATGCTCAGCTGGATCCGCGATGTGCCGTCGCTAGGAACGGCGGCGCGCGCCTTGCAGCGCGATGCGATGGAGAACTTCATCGCCATGGTTCAGGCGATCAGCGACACCGACGAATTCCACGCCGCAGGCGTCGAGGTGTCCCGTCAGCGCGTCATCATGCTGCTCGGCGGTCTACGCGAACTCACCGCCATCACCGTCGAGAGCGGCGGCCGGATGAGCGACATCACCGAGGAGGCGGTCGACGCCTCCATCGCGCTGTTGGAGCCTCGAGGCTGAGGCTCAGCCGACCGGCAACCCTGCTTGCGAGTGACGGCGTTGCCGTTCGATGGTCGCGAAGTAGAAGGCGAACGCGAACGCGAAGCTGGTGAACAGGCTCGACACGAAGAACAGCCATGGATGCCGGATACCCCGGCGTAGCCCGTCGGCGATCGTGAACAGCGGTAGCAGAATGACATTCGCGATCGTGTAGTCGGCGCTGGCCGAGCTTGCCGCGGGGTTGGTGTAGCCCAGTTGGATGAACTCGGTCCAACTGCCCGGACCCCAGATCGGGTTGCCGCCCGCCACGGCGTACTGCGCCACAAATTGTGAGTTGAAGTACCAGCACAGCGGGATCGAGGCGATCCCGACGGCGTAGAACGCCAGCTCCATCTTGGAGAACTGCGGTCCCGGCGGACGGGAGAAGATCCGCGGATTCAAGCGGACCACGAGTGCAACGACGGCGATGCCCAGTACGGCGTGAACGATGAGAGACACCATTGCGTGAGCACACCCGCTGGCCGATGTTTTGTCAATGTTGACATTTCTGCGCCATTCTCCGTGCGGTACCTTGGGCCGCATGGCCAGGCCGGCGCAAACCGCGCGCAGTGAGCGCACTCGCGAGGCGCTGCGGCAGGCCGCGCTCGTGCGCTTTCTCGCCCAGGGCGTGGAGGACACCTCGGCTGAACAGATCGCCACGGACGCCGGGGTGTCGCTGCGCACCTTCTACCGGCACTTCGCCTCGAAGCACGATCTGCTGTTCGCCGACTACGACGCCGGGCTGCACTGGTTCCGCGCGGCGCTCGCCGAACGACCGCCCGGCGAATCGATCCTCGACTCCGTTCAGTCGGCGATCCTGGCGTTTCCGTACGACGTCGACGCCGTAACCAAGATCGCTGCGATGCGCGCTTCCGACCTCGACCCCGGTCGGATCGTGCGCCACATTCGCCAGGTCGAGACTGATTTCGCAGAGGCTGTCGCGGACCATCTCGCGCGGCGTGAGCCGTCGGTGCCCGCGGGCGATGACCGGTTGCGTATCGCGGTGACGGCCCGCTGTGTGGCGGCGTCGGTGTTCGGCGCCATGGAGGTGTGGATGATCGGCAACGCGGCAGGCGAGCGGTCGTTGCCGGAACTGGCGCGCTTGTGCCGGACTGCGTTGGAATTGCTGCGTTCCGGTGTGCGCTGACCAACGGTTGTCCAATCTTTTGTCATCATTGACAAAACATTGAGTGCGTGCCAGCCTCAGCCGATGGCGGATTACGACGCGATCGTCATCGGGGCCGGCCACAACGGCCTGACCGCCGCCGCATTGCTGCAACGTGCCGGTCTACGCACTCTGTGCTTGGAGGCCAAGCGATACGCCGGCGGGATGGCCTCGACCGTCGAACTGTTCGAGGGCTACCGGTTCGAGATCGCCGGGTCACTGCAGTTTCCGACCTCAGCGGTGGTCAGCCGGGAACTCGGCCTCGACGATCTGCCGACCATCGACCTTGAAGTCATGTCGGTCTCGTTGCGCGGCATCGGTGACCCTCCGGTGGTGTACTACTCCGACCCGATGAAGATGCTCACCCACCTCGGCGAGGTGCACGGCGCCGACGCGGTCACCGGCATGGCCGGGCTGATCGCGTGGAGCCAGGCGCCCACCCGTGCGCTCGGCCGGTTCGACGCCAACCGACCGCCTCGCTCGATCGACGAGATGTATGCCTGTGCCACAACCGAAGCCGAGCGCGCAGCGATCAGTGATCTTCTGTTCGGCTCGGTCAGCGATCTGCTGGATCGCTACCTACCCGACCGCGAGAAGCACGGTGCACTGCGCGGGATGCTGGCCTTCCTGGCGGTCAACACCACCTACCTGGGCCCCGAAACACCCGGTAGCGCAGCCGCACTCGCGTTCGGGCTGGCCGTACCCGACGAGAACGCCGTGCTGATGAAGAAGCTGGCGGGCGGGATCGGCGCACTCACAGACCATCTGCACCAACTCCTGGTCGGCAGTGGCGGCGAGCTGCGGCTGCGCAGCGCAGTCGAGCGGATCCTGGTCGAGGACGGCGGCGTGACGGGGGTGCGACTGGCCGACGGCGTGACGGTCACGGCGCCCATCGTGGTGTCGGCGGTCGCGCCCGATCTCACGGTCACCGAGCTCATCGACGCCGAGGTGCTGCCGGCCGAGCTCCGGGACCGGTTCGGCCGCATCGACCATCGCGGCAGTTACCTGCAGATGCACTTCGCCCTGGACGGGGCACCAACCTTCAAGGCGCCCTACGAACTGCTCAATGATCCGGAAATGCAGGCTGCCATCGGCATTTTCAGCACGCCGGAGGATCTGCAGCAGCAGTGGCAGGACTCCAGACGCGGCATCGTCCCCGCCGATCCCGCCATCGCATTCCAGATTCCCTCGGCGCATGATGCGACACTCGCGCCGGAGGGCAAGCACGCCGCGTCGGCCTTCTCACTGTGGTTCCCGGTCGAGGAATATGCGTCGGGCTACGGTGAGATGAAAGCGGAGATGGGCAGGCGCGTCATCGAGAAGATCAGCAGGATCGCACCGGATTTCGAGCGACGCATCATCCGGCACACCACCTTCACCCCGCGGCACATGGCTACCATGTTCGGCGCCCCCGGCGGCGATTACTGCCACGGGCTCATCCATCCCGCGCAGATGGGGCCGAACCGACCCGGGCCCAAAGGCTATGTCGACCAACCGATTCCCGTACGCGGCTTGTATCTGGGTAGCGCCGGCTGTCACGGCGGTCCTGGCATCACGTTCATTCCCGGCTACAACGCCGCCCAAGCGGCGCTGGCCGACCGCTAGCGGCGGCGCAATTGTGCGGCCCAGTCGGCGGGTACCCGCCCCCGCGGGCCGGGCACCGGCTGGTCTCTCGGATGGTGTTGTGGCGGCGCCAGCTCGGGCCCGGCGTAGTAGGAGTTGGTGTCGAAGTTCCAGAACCAATCCTCGCCCGGTTCAAACGAGCGAATGATCGGATGACCCGACTCGCGCCAGTGCGCGGAGGCGTGACGCCCAGGCGAGTCGTCGCAGCAGCCGATGTGTCCGCAGGCCGCGCACCGGCGCAGGTGTACCCACCAGCCATCCTGCGCGTCGCATTCCACGCAGCCGGCTCCGCTCGGCCGCGCCGCGGGATCGACGGCATCGCTCATGACGCCGAGCCTAGCCCGAGTAATCTCGCCCCATGGCAACCAGCGATTCCCGGGAAGTAGTCATCGAAGCGACTCCGCAGGAGATCATCGACGTGATCGCCGATGTCGAGGCGACGCCCAGCTGGTCGCCGCAGTACCAGCGCGCCGAGATCCTCGACACCTACGACGACGGCAGGCCGCGCCAGGTGAAGATGACGGTCAAGGCCGCGGGCCTCACCGATGAGCAGGTAATCGAATACACCTGGAGCGACAACAAGGTCAGCTGGACGCTGGTCAGTGCAGGCCAGCTCAAGGCGCAGGACGCCAGCTACACACTGACTCCCGACGGCGACAAGACGAAGGTCAAATTCGACCTCACAATCGACCTGTCAGTTCCGCTGCCCGGCTTCATCCTCAAGCGGACCATGAAGGGCGGCATGGAGACCGCCACGGATGGCCTGCGCAAGCAGGTGCTGAAGGTCAAGAAGGGTTAGCCGGCGTTGGCAGCTGCCGCTGACTGTGCCAACTCGGTCAGCAGCGGCGGAATGTCCATGCGGCCCAGCAGCGCCTCGATCAGCACCATGCGGTCCTGCGCGACCGTCGCGGCGGCCAGTGCGTCGTCGAGCTCGCCGTAGGTACTGACCCGGAAGGTCATCGCGTCCGGCACACCCAATGCACCGGGCAGTTCGGTCCAGCGCCATCCGGAGATGTCGTTGTATTCGGCTGTCACGCCGTGAATGGCGCGTTCCACGGTGTAGCCGTCGTTGTTGACCACGACCACAACCGGGGCCAGCCCTTCGCGGCCGAAGGCGCCCAGCTCCTGCACGGTCAGCTGTGCGGCGCCGTCACCGATCAACAGCACGGTGCGGCGACCGCGGTCGGCCAGCCCGGCCCCGAGTGCGGCGGGCAACGTGTAGCCGATCGAGCCCCACAGCGGCTGGCCGATGAACGTCACACCGGAAGCCAGCCGGTGCCCGGCCATCCCGTAGAACGACGTGCCCTGGTCGGCCAGCACTACGTTGCCCGGCGTCAACGCCTCGGAAACCCTGTCCCACAGAGTTTTCTGGGTGAGGGCCGAATCGCGGGCAGGTGGTTCGGCACGTTCCGGTGCAGGCAGCGGAGGCAGTGCCGGTGACGTCACTCCGCGTGCGGTCAAGATCGCGGTGACCGCCTCGAGGGCGGCAGCCATGTCCAGCGGTGCGTATACCTGCCCGGCGACCACGCTCTGGTTGACGCCGATGTCGATGGTGCGGGCCGGGTCGATGCGCTGGCTGAAGAATCCGCTGACCATATCGGTGAACAGCACTCCCGCGGTCACCAGAACCGGCGCGTCCTCGATCACCTCACGCACTGAATTCTCGCTGGCCGCACCGGCATAGATGCCGAGGAAGTTGGGCGAGCTCTCGTCCACCAGGCTCTTGCCCCACATGAGGGTGGCATGCGGAACGGTGTCCGCGGTCAGCAGAGCATTGAGCTCGTCGACACAGCCCAAGCGGTGCACCAGGAAGTCTGCGAGCACCGTCAACCGGTGATCGGCGATGAGCCGCGTGGCCGCCTCGGAGAACAGCGACAGTGCCCGCGGGCTGGTGCCGCCGGTGTAGCGGGGCAGCGGCGCGGTGGGCGGTTCGGTGGGGAAGCGGGCTACGTCGGTGGCGATCATCAGATAGCCCGGCCGCTTTTGTTCACGCACCTCCGAGAGCACCCGGTCGATCTCACGGGTAGCTGTCGCGGGCGCTAAATTCGATTGAGCACAGGTGATTTCGCGGCTCATCCGGAGGAAGTGCTCGAAGTCGCCGTCCCCGAGGGTGTGGTGCACGATGCGCCGTGAGGCCTGGGAGTCCTTCGACGGTGCACCGACGATGTGCACCACCGGAACGTGTTCGGCGAAACTGCCCGCGATCGCGTTGGCCGCGGACAACTCGCCGACGCCGAACGTGGTTACCAGGGCGGCCATGCCCCGCAACCGGCCGTAGCCGTCGGCCGCGTAGCCGGCGTTGAGCTCGTTGGCGCCGCCGATCCAGCGGAGCGTCGGATGGGCCAGGATGTGGTCGAGGAATTCCAGCTGGTAGTCGCCGGGGACGCCAAAGATCTCGGTCACCCCGAGTTCGGCAAGGCGGTCCAACAGGTAGTCACCGACCGTGTAGCCGTTTTCGGTCATCGGACTAGTGTGCCCCCATGAGCAACACCGGACCCCTGACCGGGGTGAGAGTCGTCGAACTCGGTGGCATCGGCCCAGGCCCGCACGCCGCGATGATGCTGTCCGACTTGGGTGCCGACGTGGTCCGGGTACGCCGTCCGGGTGGGCTGACCATGCCGGCCGAGAACGTCGACCTGCTGCACCGCGGCAAGCGCATCGTCGACCTCGACGTGAAGGCCGAACCGGGCAAACTGCTCGGGCTCGTCGCCAAGGCCGACGTGCTGCTGGACTGCTTCCGTCCCGGCACCTGCGAACGGCTGGGCATCGGACCAGAGCAGTGCGAGGCGGTCAATCCGCGACTGATCTTCGCGCGTATCACCGGCTGGGGTCAGGACGGCCCGCTGGCCACCACCGCCGGCCACGACATCAACTACCTCTCACAGACGGGCGCGCTGAGCGCGATCGGTTATCGGGACCGTCCTCCGGTAGCGCCGCTGAACCTGGTCGCCGATTTCGGTGGCGGGTCGATGCTCGTGGTGATCGGTATCGTCACCGCGCTGTACGAGCGGGAAAAGTCCGGTAGGGGCCAGGTGATCGACGCCGCGATGGTCGACGGCGTGAGCATGCTGGCGCAGATGATGTGGACCATGCGGACCACCGGAGCGTTGCAGGATCAGCGGGAGTCTTTCCTACTCGACGGCGGCGCGCCGTATTACCGCACCTATGAAACCTCCGACGGCAAGTACATGGCCGTCGGTGCGATCGAGCCGCAGTTCTTCGCGCAGTTGGTGGCAGGGCTGGGCCTGGGCGCCGACGAGATTCCCGGGCAGTTCGAGTTGGCCCGCTACGACGAAATGCGAAAGGTGTTCACCGAGCGGTTCAAGACGAAGACCCGCGACGAGTGGACAGAGATCTTCGCCGGCACCGACGCGTGCGTGACGCCTGTGCTCACTTGGGGCGAGGCCGCCGAGAACGAACATCTGCGGGCCCGGTCGACGCTCGTCGACATCGCGGGCGTCGACCAGGCCGCACCCGCACCGCGCTTCTCCCGTACCCCCGCCGCAACCCCGGGTACGCCGCCACAGGCCAGCACTGACATCGACGACATCGGCTGGTAGTACGGCCTGCGACCATTGCCGGGATCTCCAAGTGCGACGAGCATGGGGTTATGGCTTCCTCGACGGGATCGGTTGTAGTTGGAATCGACGGCAGTGACAGCGCGCTCAGGGCGGCTCGCTGGGCGGGCGCGGTCGCCGAAAGGTTCGGCGCGCCACTGCAGATCCTGCATGCGTTGCCGATGATCGGGCGCAACCTGACGCAATCCGCCGGGGCGATGGTCGCGGCGATGATGGCCTATCAGCGCGATAGCGCCGAGATCTTTCTCAAGGCCGCAGCCGACGCGGTGAGTGCCGACCGCGCCGGGTTGACGATCACCACGGCCTCATCGAACGAACCCGCCGACGAAGCGCTCATCGCGGCCAGTGCGCAGGCGCGCCTCGTCGTCCTCGGCGGCAAGACGGTTACCCCGACCGCGGCACTGCTGCTGGGCTCGACCTCCCTGGCGGTGGCAACCCATGCGGCGTGCCCGGTGGTCGCGTTCCGCGGTGACCGGGTTGCGCCTGGTGCGGGTCCGATCGTCGTCGGTGTCGACGACAGCCCGGCCGCGGAAACCGCGCTGGCAGCGGCGTTCGACCTGGCCGACCGGCTCGGGTCGCCGCTCCGGGCGGTGCGGTCGCTGTCGTTCGTCGTACCCGCGGAGACAGGCGTGACCATGCCGTTCATGATCGACTGGGCAGGATTGGAAGCCGCGGAACTCGCGGAGTTGACCGAGGCCGTCGACACGCAGAACCAGCGTCATCCCGGCGTCGCCGCGACGTGCTTCGTCGAACCGGTCTCGCCCGGCAAAGCACTGATGCGCCACGCCGACGAAGCAGAGTTGGTGGTCGTCGGAACCCGCGGCCGCAATGCGCTGGCCGGGATCTTGCTCGGCTCGACCACCCTGAACATGTTGCACCACAGTGCGATTCCCGTCATGGTGTGCCGGGCACCGGCCGATGGAGGTTCGCGTGACTGAACATGATGCCCGGCATGGCATCGTCGTCGGTGTCGACGGATCATCCGCATCCGACGCCGCGATCCGTTGGGCCGCACACGATGCCGCACTTCGGCGTGTTCCGATCACGATCGTCTACGCACAGGGCGCGGCGTTCTCAGGTGTATGGCTGGATGTCCCGTTGTCGGAGGACTATTGGCGGTTGCAGGAGCAATACGGCAAGCAAGTGCTCCAAGCCGCCCGTCGGGTCGTGCAGGAAACGACAGGGCCGCTGACCATCTCCGAAAAGTTGGCCTCGGGGCACGCAGTCGGCGCCCTGATCGATTGTTCGCGTACAGCCGAGTTGGTTGTCGTCGGATCCCGCGGCCTCGGAAAATGGAGCAGGCGCCTTCTCGGATCGGTGAGTTCCAGCCTGGTCTTACATGCGCACGGCCCGGTCGCGGTCGTCCACCAGACCGAGGGTGGCATCTCGCCGACCGCGCCTGTGGTCGTCGGTCTCGACGGCTCACCGGCTTCCGAGTTGGCCACCGAGATCGCGTTCGATGAAGCGTCGCGCCGCCGTGTGGAACTCGTTGTGGTGCACACGTGGAACGACCTCGACGATGAGTTCCCCGACGTCGAATGGGCAGACCTCAAACCTCGCGAAGACCGCATACTCTCCGAACAGCTGGCGGGATGGGCGGAGCGGTACCCGGATGTCGCGGTGCGCCGCGTGCTCATGAGGGACCGGCCGGCGCGGCAATTGCTGGCACAGGCGGAATCCGCGCAGCTGGTGGTCGTCGGCAGTCGCGGGCGAGGTGGGTTCACCGGGATGCTGCTTGGCTCGGTGAGCTCCGAGGTGGTCCATTCCGCTCGGATACCGGTCATCGTCGCCCGCCGATCCACCTGATCACGCCAAAGCGCTGATTGCCGGCGGCCAGCCCTCTACATTTGCCGGCATGGCCGTTCAAGCGTCCAGAGAAGTGGTTTTCGACGCTCCGCCGGAGGCGATCATGAAGGTGCTCGCCGATGTCGAAGCACTGCCCACGTGGTCGTCGGTACACCGGCACGTCGAGGTCATCGACCGCTATCCAGACGGCCGGCCACACCGTGTGAAGGCGACGATGCGGTTGCTGGGTATCACCGACAAGGAGTTACTCGAATACCACTGGGGCGAGCACTGGATGGTCTGGGACGCCGAACCCAACCTGCAGCAGCGGGGACAGCATGTCGAGTACAACCTCACGCCCGAAATCGACAAGACCCGTGTGCGCTTCGACATCACCGTCGACCTCGTGATGCCCATACCCGAATTTCTGATCAAGCGCGCCAAGAAGATCGTGCTCGATGTCGCCACCGAGCGGTTGCGGCAACGTGTCATGGGCATCGCGGAATAGTTCGTCGGACCCGGCTGGTTGGTGCGGGTATGCCGACCGGAGTAGTCCTCACCCTCAATCCAACCGCGACGAACGCCGTGGACGACGCAATTTCCCAGGCACGCCGCGCATTTGACGCCGGAGTTCGCCAGATCTGGCTGGCTCAGCAATTCGACGTCGACGCGATCGCGCTGGCTGGACTGATCGGGGCTGCGGTGCCCGGTCTGGGTGTCGGCACGTCGGTGGTGCCGATCAATCCGCGCCACCCGCTGCTGATCGCGTCGGCGGCGCAGACCGCGCAAGCCGCCGCGCACGGCAACTTCAGCCTGGGCCTCGGTCTGGGGTCACACGCCCCGGAACACCGTGCGTTTGGCACCGTGTGGCCAAACCCGGTGGGCCGGCTGCGTGAGCATCTGCAGGTGCTGCGAGCCATCTTCGACGACGGCGAGGTCAACTACCGCGGCAGCGAATTCACCGCCGCACCCGAATGGCCGGTGCACGTGGCCGGCGGTACCCCCGTCCCGGTGTACGTAGCGGCGATGGGCCCCAAAGCTTTGCAGGTGACCGGCGAACTCGCCGACGGCACAATGCCGTACCTGGCCGGTCCGCGCACTGTGGGCGAATTCATCGTGCCGACGATCAACGAGGCCGCCGCCTCAGCAGGCCGGCGGCAGCCGCGCATCGTCGCCATGGTGCCCGCCCTGGTGTCCGACGACCTCACCGCAGCGCGGGAGATTGCCGCGCACCGGCTGGCGTTCTACGAAACCATCCCGTCCTATCAGAAGGTCATTGCCCGCGAACAGGTCTCGAGCGTGACCGAGCTGGCTGCCGTGGGATCTGCGGCACAGGTGCGCAAGCAGCTGCAGCTTTACCTCGATGCCGGGGCCACCGAGGTGGCGTTGAGCCCGATCCGCACCGAACCCGCTGATCTCGAAGCGCTTTGGGCTGTGGCCGCCGACCTGCGATGAGATCGCGCAGTGTTGCGTGTCAACGCGACTTCAGCACCTCAAGTCGTCGAATCGCTTCGTCGAGGGTGTCGTCTCGCTTGCAGAAGGTAAAGCGCACCAAGTGATTCCACAGGTCGGCATGTGAGGCGTCGGCATCGCAGAAAGCCGACATCGGGATCGCCGCCACCCCAGCCTTGTGGGGGAGCTCGGCGCAGAACGCGGCACTGTGGTCGTACCCGAGCGGCCGCGGATCGGCGCACAGGAAGTAGGTGCCGTGGCTGTCGTGCACCTCGAACCCGAGGTCGGCAAGTGCCGAGCCGAGCCGATCGCGCCTGGCCTGGAACGTCTCCCGTAGATCGCCCACCCAGCCGTCCTCGTTGTTCAGCGCATGCGCCACCGCAGGCTGGAACGGAGCCCCGCCGACATAGGTCACGTACTGCTTGGCGGCCCGAACCCCGGCGATCAGTTCGGGCGCCCCGCAGGCCCAGCCGATCTTCCAGCCCGTGACGTTGAACATCTTGGCCGCACTGGAGATGGTGACGGTGCGTCCGGCCATGCCCGGGTAGCGAGCCAGCGGCAGGTGCCGGTAGCCGTCGAAGATCAGTTGTTCGTAGACCTCGTCGGTGATCACCAGCAGGTCGTGCTCGACGGCTAGCGCGGCGATCGCCTGCAGTTCCGCATCGGAGGCCACCGCACCGGTCGGATTGTGCGGGGAGTTGAGGATCAGCGCCTTCGTCTGTGGATTGACAGCCTCACGGAGTCCTTGCAAATCGATCGCGAATCCGCGGCCGTCGGGTACCAGCGGAACGGAGCGGCGGACGCACCCGGCCATCGCGATCACGGGCGAGTAGGAGTCGTAGAACGGCTCGATCACCAGAACCTCGGAGCCCGGTTCGACCAGACCGATGAGCGACGCGGCGATCGCCTCGGTGGCCCCGACCGTCACCAACACCTCGGTGTCGGGGTCGTAGTCGATGCCGTAGTGGCGTTTGCGTTGGCCCGCGATCGCTTGTCGCAGTTCCGCGATGCCCAGCCCCGGCGGGTACTGGTTCACGCCCTCGGCGATGGAGTTCTGCGCCACTTTGAGCATTGCGGCCGGGCCGTCCTCGTCGGGGAAACCCTGCCCGAGATTCACGGCGCCAAGGCGCGTGGCCAGTGCAGACATCTCCGCGAACACCGTGACGGCGTAGGGCTGCAGCCTTCTGACAGTCATGGACGTCGAGGGTAGGCGTGGGTCCGCGTCGAGAGCGCAGTGAGATCGCGAAATCGGCGAATACGCGATCTGGACGCACGCTCGGCGAGCTGGACGCAGGGAATGAACCGAACGCTCCGGGCGCTTAGTGCGAACGTGACTCTCCAGACTTTCCGACTGAACACCGACGCCGCACTGCTGAAGCCCATCCAGGTGGGTGACACCGCCGCGACGAACCGTCTGTTCATGGCGCCTCTGACACGGTCGCGCGCCGACGCCGACGGCACCCCCTCGTCGTTGGCCGCGCAGTATTACTCCGAGCGCGCAGCCGCGGGAATCATCATCAGCGAGGCCACTGCCGTCGCCGAGACGGCCAATGGCGCCTACATGAACACCCCGGGCATCTACACCCAGCGCCATCAGGACGGGTGGGCCGAGATCGCCGACGCTGTGCACGCAGCCGGCGGCAAGATGTTCATGCAGCTGTGGCACGTCGGCCGGATGGCGCATCCCGAGATCAGCGGGGTCGAATCGGTCGCCCCGTCGGCGATCGCGGCCGATCTGCTCACGCACACGCCCGCCGGCAAGATGGCGCTGGAGACACCGCGCCCACTGCGCACTGACGAGCTGCCGGGGATCGTCGAGCAGTTCCGTGCCGCCGCGCGTCGGGCCATCGACGCAGGGATGGACGGGGTGGAGATCCACGCCGCCAACGGCTACTTGCTGCACCAGTTCCAGTCCGATGTGGTCAATCAGCGCACCGATGCCTACGGCGGGTCGCCGGAGAATCGGGCTCGCTTGACCGCAGAGGTCGTCGAAGCCGTCGTCGCCGAGATCGGCGCCGGGCGGGTCGGGCTGCGCATCTCACCCGAAAACCCGGCCGGGGACATGCGTGAACAGGACGCCGTGAGCACCTACGAGGCGCTGCTGAACCGCATCGCGCCGCGGGACATCGCCTATTTGCACGTTCTCATCGACCCTGCCGCCAGCGTCTTCGGGGTGATCCGCGCGCTGTGGTCTTCGACGTTCGTGCTGAACTCCGGCCGTGACATCGGCACCGACTTCGGTCAGCTGGAGAGCTACGCGCAATGGGGCGCGATCAGTGCAGCCGCGGTGGGCCGAGCCTACCTGGCCAACCCGGACCTCATCGACCGCTTGGTGCTCGGAGCCGAACTCAACGAGCCCGACGCCTCGACGTTCTACGCGCCAGGCCCGGTCGGCTACATCGACTACCCGACGTTGAGCGAAATCGCTGAGCCCAAGTCGGCGTAGCCGGCGGCGCCAGTAACGCAGCGGCGGGGAACCTGCCAGATTTCCGCCACAGCGTTACTGGCGTGAGGTCCCCGCTTTGGCGATCCGGTTGGCACTCGACAGCACATGCACGTACGTAGCGCTATGGCGATTTTCGGGCCGTTTTTCCGCCACAGCGCGACGCACGCGAAGCCCACCCCTTGGGGCCGGCCGAGCACGTTGGTGACCGGTTCCCCAAGGCGGCAATGTGCCAACCCACCCACAACCGCGCGCGAAGCTGCAGAAGCCGCTCGCCAATCTCCCGACCAACAGGTTGATCGACGGTCCTGTTACTCTCCGGTAAGGGGCCTGCCCGCATGATGGGCGGACCCACCACCAAACCTGAACAGGACCTGGAGCAGAAACATGTCCGAAGAAGCCTTCATCTACGAGGCGATCCGTACCCCGCGCGGCAAACAGCGCAACGGCTCGCTCAACGAGGTCAAGCCCGTCAACCTGGTCGTTGGCCTGATCAACGAAATGCGGATCCGCTTCCCTAATCTCGACGAAACGCTGATCAGCGACGTCATCCTGGGCGTCGTCTCACCGGTCGGCGACCAGGGCGGCGACATCGCCCGGACCGCCGCCCTGGTGGCCAAGCTGCCCGAGACCACCGGCGGGTTCCAGCTCAACCGCTTCTGCGCCTCGGGCCTGGAAGCAGTCAACCTGGCCGCGCAGAAGGTGCGGTCCGGCTGGGACGACCTGGTGCTGGCGGGCGGTGTGGAGTCGATGAGCCGCGTCCCGATGGGTTCCGACGGCGGCGCCTGGGCGTCTGACCCGGAGACCAACTACCGCATCGGTTTCGTGCCGCAGGGCATCGGCGCCGACCTGATCGCCACCATCGAGGGCTTCTCCCGCGAGGATGTCGACGCCTACGCGGCACGCTCGCAGGAGCGCGCCGCCGCGGCATGGTCGGGTGGCTACTTCGCCAAGTCGGTGGTCCCGGTCAAGGATCAGAACGGTCTGGTCATCCTGGACAACGACGAGCACATGCGTCCCGGCTCGACGGTGGAGAGCTTGGGCAAGCTCAAGACCGCGTTCGACGGCATCGGTGCGATGGGCGGCTTCGACGACGTGGCGCTGCAGAAGTACCACTACGTCGAGAAGATCAACCATGTTCACACCGGCGGTAACAGCTCGGGCATCGTCGACGGCGCCGGCCTGCTGATGATCGGTAGCGAAGCGGCGGGCAAGTCCCAGGGGCTGACCCCGCGGGCGCGCATCGTGGCCACCGCCACCAGCGGCGCCGATCCGGTCATCATGCTGACCGGCCCGACCCCGGCCACCCAGAAGGTGCTGGACCGCGCCGGCCTGACGGTCGACGACATCGACCTGTTCGAGCTGAACGAGGCGTTCGCCTCGGTGGTGCTGAAGTTCCAGAAGGACCTCAACATTCCCGACGAGAAGCTCAACGTCAACGGTGGCGCCATCGCGATGGGCCACCCGCTGGGCGCCACCGGCGCCATGATCACCGGAACCATGGTCGACGAGCTCGAGCGCCGCGGCGCCCGTCGTGCCCTTGTCACGCTGTGCATCGGCGGCGGCATGGGTGTGGCCACCATCATCGAGAGGGTTTAAGGCAATGGCACAGAACACCATTCAGTGGGACAAGGATGCCGACGGCATCGTCACCCTGACGCTGGACGACCCGACCGGCTCGGCCAACGTGATGAACGAGCACTACAAGGAATCCATGCATAATGCCGTGGAAAAGCTTGTGGCAGAGCAGGATTCGATCACCGGTGTCGTCATCACCAGCGCGAAGAAGACCTTCTTCGCCGGCGGTGACCTCAAGGGCATGATGAATGTCGGCCCCGACAACGCTGCGGACGCGTTCGCCGAGGTCGAGTTCATCAAGGCCGACCTGCGCAAGCTGGAGACCCTCGGCAAGCCCGTCGTCGCGGCCATCAACGGCGCCGCACTGGGCGGTGGCCTGGAAATCGCGCTGGCGTGTCATCACCGCATCGCCGCGGACGTCAAGGGCAGCCAGATCGGTCTGCCCGAGGTCACCCTCGGCCTGCTGCCCGGCGGCGGCGGCGTCGCCCGCACGGTGCGCATGTTCGGCATCCAGAAGGCGTTCATGGAGGTGCTGAGCCAGGGCACCCGGTTCAACCCGACCAAGGCCGCTGAAATCGGGCTTGTGGACCGGGTCGTACCGAACGTGGACGAGCTGATCCCGGCCGCCAAGGCATGGATCAAGGACAACCCCGAAAGCCACACCCAGCCGTGGGATGTCAAGGGCTACAAGATGCCCGGCGGAACCCCGTCGCATCCGGCGCTGGCGGCAATCCTGCCGTCGTTCCCAGCCCTGCTGCGTAAGCAGCTCAAGGGTGCTCCGATGCCCGCTCCGCGCGCCATCCTGGACGCGGCCGTCGAGGGTGCGCAGGTCGACTTCGACACCGCCACCCGCATCGAAAGCCGCTACTTCACCCAGCTCGTCACCGGCCAGACCGCCAAGAACATGATTCAGGCGTTCTTCTTGGACCTGCAGGCCATCAACGGCGGCGCGTCGCGGCCCGAGGGCATCGCCAAGCAGGAGATCCGCAAGATCGGCGTGCTCGGCGCAGGCATGATGGGCGCCGGCATCGCCTACGTCTCGGCCAAGGCCGGTTTCGACGTGGTGCTCAAGGATGTCACCATCGAGGCCGCGCAGAAGGGCAAGGCGTACTCGGAAGGCCTTGAAGCAAAGGCGCTCAAGCGTGGCAAGACCACGCAGGAGAAGTCCGACGCGCTTCTGGCAAGGATCACCCCGACCGCCGATGCCGCCGACTTCAAGGGCGTCGACTTCGTGATCGAGGCCGTGTTCGAAAGCCAGGAACTCAAGCACAAGGTGTTCCAGGAGATCGAGGACATCGTCGAGCCGAACGCGCTGCTCGGGTCGAACACCTCCACGCTGCCGATCACCGGTCTGGCGACCGGCGTGAAGCGCCAGGAGGACTTCATCGGGATCCACTTCTTCTCCCCGGTCGACAAGATGCCGCTGGTGGAGATCATCAAGGGCGAGAAGACCTCTGACGAGGCCCTGGCGCGGGTGTTCGACTACACCCTGGCGATCAAGAAGACCCCGATCGTCGTCAACGACAGCCGCGGCTTCTTCACCTCGCGCGTGATCGGGACCTTCGTCAACGAGGCGCTGGCCATGTTGGGCGAGGGCGTCGAGCCCGCCAGCATCGAGCAGGCCGGTGCGCAGGCCGGCTACCCGGCCGCGCCGCTGCAGCTGTCCGACGAGCTCAACCTGGAGCTCATGCACAAGATCACCGCGGCAACCCGTAAGGGCGTGGAAGATGCTGGGGCGGTTTACGAGCCGCACCCGGCCGAGGCCGTGGTCGAGAAGATGATCGAGATCGGTCGGCCCTCACGTCTGAAGGGCGCCGGGTTCTACGAGTACGTCGACGGCAAGCGCGTGGGCCTGTGGCCTGGGCTGCGGGAGACGTTCAAGTCGGGCTCCTCGACCCCGCCGCTGCAGGACATGATCGACCGCATGCTGTTCGCCGAAGCGCTGGAAACCCAGAAGTGCCTCGACGAGGGCGTGCTCACGTCGACCGCTGACGCGAACATCGGCTCGATCATGGGTATCGGCTTCCCGCCGTACACCGGTGGTTCGGCGCAGTTCATCGTCGGCTACCAGGGCGAGCTCGGTGTCGGCAAAGAGGCCTTCGTGGCCCGGGCCAAGGAGCTGGCCGCCCGCTACGGCGACCGCTTCCTGCCGCCGGCGTCGCTGGAGTCCTAAGCACCAAACGTCAAAAGCCCCCGGTGTAAGTCGGGGGCTTTTGCGTGTGTGGGGTCACCCCGGGTTCGAGTACACCCGGGTGGGCGTGATCAGCACCGCGGCGCGACGCTCCTCGCGCATCACCCGGTCGTAGGTGTCCCAGTCGTCGTGGGTGCCGCCGGCGGCTTGAAAGATGTTGCGCAACAACACCCGCAGGGTCTCGGCGTCGACGTCGGAGTCATCGGGGCCGATGATCTCGGCGGTCCCCTCAACCGTCACCCACTGCCAGCCGGCGCGGGCGACGACGGTGGCTCGGGGGTCGGCGCGGAGGTGCTGCAGCTTGCGCGCGCCCCCGATGGCCACGAGCGCGACGACGGGCGTCGCGGTTCGCGGGTGTGCCATCACACCGGCGTTCACGACCGAGGACTGGATGCCGCCGTCGCGGCGCAACGTGCTCAGCACACAAAGCCCGTGATCGCGGGACAGCATTTCGGCGAATGCGGAAATTTCAGTCACGCCGCCACCTCACTCCGCCAGGTCAAATGCGGCTTGCACCTTGGTCGGCCTGACCCGGACCACCAGTTCCCCCGGCACACCGTTGCGTCTGCCGAACTCCTCGGCACGGTCCGCGCCCATGTAACGGCCGCCGCTGCGGGTCGCGGTGGCGAGCAACTCGCCGGGGTCCTCGCTGATCCTGGCCACACCCTGGATCTGCACGAATGAATACGGCGGATCGTCGTCGTGGATGCACAACACGACGCGGGGGTCGCGGGCGAGTGCCCGGCCCTTGGCGGTGTTCTTGCCTGTGTTGAACACGAGTTCGCCGTCGTCGACGAAAAACCACACCGGTGCGGCCAACGGCCGGCCGTCGGCGGCGACCCAACCCATCACAGCGGTGCGAGTGCCTTCGGACAGGAACTTGACGACGTCATCGGAAAGTTCGGTCATGTTGCCACGGTACGTTCATTATTGATCGCATTGCCACGATGACCGGGGGCCACAATGGCAGAGACAAAGCTCATTCCGCTCGACGTGCTGTTGGGTCACCCGGAGCGGGCAGCGGCACAGATCTCGCCCGACGGCACGCGGTTGTCTTACCTCGCACCGCTTGACGGCGTGCTGAACGTATTCGTCGGTGATATCGGCGCGGGCAACGAGCAGCCGGTCACCCGTGACACGGAACGCGGGATACAGGGGTATCTGTGGGCCCACGACAACCGCCACCTCATGTACGTCCGCGACAAGGACGGCAGTGAGAACTTCCGGTTGTACGACGTCGACTTGCAGACCGGAGCCGAGCGCGACCTCACGCCCATGGACGGCGTGCAGTGCCGACTCATCGCGCACCAGAAGCGATTTCCGAATGACGTGCTCATCGCCATCAACAAGGACAACCCGCAGCTGCACGATGTGTATCACCTCGACCTGACGACCGGCGAGCTGCGCAAGATCCTCGAGAACCCCGGCTACCTCGGCTGGGTGGTCGATGACGACCTGTTGGTGCGCGGTGCGGTGACCCCGACCGCCGACGGCGGCATGGTGATTCTGGTGCGCGACGACGAGGCATCGGAGTGGCGGTCACTGCTGGAAGTGTCGCCAGAAGACGCCGAGTCGACGGGTCCCGTCGGCTTCACCAAGGACGGCACGGCGATGTATCTGCAGACGTCGGTCGGCTCGAACACGTCGCGAATCGTCAAGATGCACATCGAAACCGGCGCCACCGAGGTGATCGCCGAGGATCCGACCTATGACATCAGCAGGGTCATCATGCATCCGGACACCCGTGAAATCCAAGGCGTGACGGTGTACGCCGAGCGGCAGGAGTACCGGATCTTCGACGACTCGATCCGGGACGACATCGAAGCGCTTCAACGGCTCCACCCGGGGGAGCTGGTGATCAGCGAACGTAGCGACGATGACACCATGTGGCTCGTCGCGTTCGATCACGATGCGGGGCCGGTGAAGTTCTACATCTGGGACCGGGCGTCGCAGACCGCGACATTCCTGTTCGATCACCTTCCGGAGCTCAACGACTACCCGTTGGTGCCGATGGAACCGTTCAGCTTCACCGCACGGGACGGTCTCACGATCCACGGCTACCTGTCGTTCCCGCCGGATGTGGAACGCACCGATCTTCCCGCTGTCTTGGACGTACACGGCGGCCCATGGGTACGCGTCGGGTGGGGCCTTGACCCCGAGGCGCAGTGGCTGGCCAACCGCGGCTACCTGTGCATTCAGGTGAATTTCCGCGGCTCCAGCGGGTACGGCAAGGATTTCCTCAACGCAGGCAACCGTGAGTGGGCCGCCAAGATGCACGACGACCTTCTGGATGCCGTGGACTACCTGGCGGGGCAGGGAGTCATCGACCGCGAGCGGGTGGCGATCTACGGCGGTTCCTACGGTGGGTATGCGGCGCTCGTCGGCGCGACGTTCACGCCGGACGTGTTCGCGTGCGCGATCTCGATGGTCGGCCCTTCGAATCTGAATACTCTCATCGAGTCGTTCCCCGAATACTGGAAGCCGATGATCGCGCTGTGGCACAAGCGAGTTGGCGAGGATCCCGACTTCCTGTGGTCACGGTCGCCGCTTTCACGAGTGGAAGCCATCAGAATCCCCATGCTGATCGCCCAGGGGGAGAACGATCCGAGGGTCAAACGTGCGGAGTCCGAGCAGATCGTCGCCGCCATGACCGAACACGGCATCGATCACGAGTACGTGATGTACGAGAACGAGGGCCACGGTTTCGCCAAGCCCGAGAATCGCCTCGACTTCTACCATCGGGCAGATCGGTTCCTGGCCAAGCACCTTGGTGGCCGGGCCGAGCCCTAAGACACGCGACTGAACAAGTAGTACCGCGCCGGGTTCTTGCCGTTGTGGTCCATCGCGGGCTCGCTGCCGGAGCTCAGCAGGGTCCAGTCTGTCGAAAAGCGACGCTCGACTTCGGCTTCGGATATCCCGGGCACGCCTAAAGATCCCCCCGGGACGAACGCCACGATCAGCAGCCGCGCCTCCGGGGCGGCCACCGCAGCCACCTCGCGGACATATCCGTCGCGGTCGTCCGGGCTCATCCCGTGCAGGCAGCCGCTGTCGACGATCAAATCGAAACCGGCGCCGATGCCCGCTGAACTGAGCTGTGTCACATCGGCTTTGACGAACGTGACGGGCAGGTCGCCGGCCTTGGCGCGGGCCTTGACCAGTGGCTTGTCGACGTAGTCGACACCGGTGACCCGCCAGCCGTGCTCGGCAAGGTACACCGCGTTGTCCCCGGTGCCGCATCCGAGGTCGAGTGCGGCACCGGGTGCCAACGAGGCGCCCTCCACCAGGTCGGTCATGCTGCGCGCGAGCGGGTGTCCGTCCCACGGCGTGAACCCGAGCCGGTAGAACACCCGGAACAAGCGTTGCCGGGAGGTCATGAGGTCAGATCGCCCCCAGATCGGCCGACAACCAATGCTGCGGCTTGAGGAAGACGGCGACGCTGGCACCGTGCTCGCGCCGCGCGAATTCCAGGTAGGCGTCCACCTTCTCCGGCGCCAGGTAGCGCTTGGTCATCTCGACGAGTTGTTCGTCGGTGCTCGGCTCGATGCGGCTGACCGGTCCGTCGACGGCGACGTAACGCACCGTCGGCTCCAGCCGCTCGGCCATCAGCGTGAACTCTCCGGCTGCCTCGATGAGGCGGTGCTTGCGTGAGCCGTTGCCGGTGATCACCCACGGTTCACCGCCCGGGCTGTACTGGTACCAGATGGGGACCGTCAGCGGTCCGCGCTTGTCGCCGGCGCTCACCGCAAGCGCGGCGATGTGCGGCTCGGCCAGAAACTGTTCGCGTTCTTCCTTGGAAAGGGCCATGCGGGCCAGGGTAGTCAGCTCGCACGATTTCGACCGACGAGTTGCACTGGCGGGTTACTGTCACCGTGTCCATGCAGACGATGCCGGGAGGCTAAATGGCGGCCTATCAGACCGTGTTGGTCGGGACCGACGGCTCAGAGTCGTCACTGCGTGCGGTCGAACGCGCCGGCAGGGTTGCCGCCGAGTCGAACGCGAAGCTGGTCATTGCGACGGGATACGCCCAGCACAAGGATGATCTGCGCGCGGCCGACGCGCTCAGGGATGAGGGCTATCGGGTGCGGGGTAACGCGCCGATATACGAGATGTTGCGTGATGCCCGCGAGCGCGCCACGGCGGCCGGTGCGACGGACATCGAGGAACGCTCGATCGAGGATGCTCCGGTACATGCGCTGGTCGACCTTGCCGAGAAGGTCAACGCAGATCTGCTGGTGGTTGGCAACGCCGGACTGAACGCGGTCCTCGGGCGGTTGTTCTCGGTACCCGGTGCTGTGGCGACCAGGGCCAAGGCTGACGTGTTGATCGTCCACACCACCGACTGACCCGTCGTAGAGTCGAGAGCCATGCGCTTCGGACTCTTCATCCCGCAGGGTTGGCGACTCGATCTCGTTGACATCCCCACTGAAAACCACTGGCCGGTGATGCGTGACCTCGCCGCCTATGCCGACACGGGTGCCTGGGACTCGTTGTGGGTGTACGACCATTTCCACACTGTGCCGGTGCCCACCGATGAGGCCACCCATGAGGCGTGGTCGCTGATGTCGGCGTATGCGGCGACGACGTCGCGGATCAAGCTCGGGCAGATGTGTACGGCGATGTCTTACCGCAACCCGGTCTATCTGGCGAAGGTGGCGGCCACCGCCGACATCATCTCCGGGGGCCGCGTGCAGATGGGCATCGGTGGCGGTTGGTACGAGCACGAGTGGCGGGCCTACGGATACGGTTTCCCGTCGGCCGGCGTGCGGCTGGGCCGGCTCGACGAGGGCGTGCAGATCATGCGCGACGCCTGGCGCGACGGCCGCGTCAGCCTCGCCGGTAAGCATTACCAGGTGGACGATGCGATCGTCGCGCCGAAACCGCTGCAGGACAATGGCATTCCACTCTGGATCGCCGGCGGAGGCGAGAAGGTGACCCTGCGCATCGCGGCCAAGTACGCGCACTACACCAACTTCACCTCCGAGCCGGAGGGTTTCGCGCACAAGTCCCAGGTGCTGGCCGGGCACTGTGCGGAGGTTGGCACCGACTACGACGCGATCGTGCGGTCGGCCAACTTCAACGCCGTGATCGGTGACACAGAAAGCGACGTGAAAGACCGCGTCGCGCGGATCCGGGAGCGTCAGGTTCCAGTGGCCGGCGAGGCTGCCGTCGACGCCATGCTCTCGACCATCAACGCACCTGAATCTGCTTCCGGCACGCCGGAACAAGTGGTCGAAAAGCTGCAACGGATGCGCGACCTCGGATGTGACTACGCGATCATGTATTTCCCGGAAGCTGCCTACGACCGCTCGGGTATCGAACTGTTCGAGCAGAAGGTCATTCCTGCGCTGAGCTAGCTGCGAGGCGGTTCAGGAACCGTGCAGGATGGAGATCAGTTGTTCGCGGCTGTTGGCTGCGACGCGTTGGGAGGCGCGAAAGAGATGGCCTTCGACGGAGCGGATCGACATGGTGAGCCGTTCCGCAATATTCTTGTTTGAAAGTCCTTGTGCGGCAAGCGAAATTATCTCGTGCTGCCGGGCGGTGAATGGTTGTGGCGTCGTCCCGGCCCGGAGCGCTGGGGTCTGAGCCCCTTGGCATTCGGTTGCCAGCCGCTGAGCCATGGCCGAGGCGGTCAGTGCCGCGCCGCGCAATCCGGCATTCGCGTAGGCGATGACAGCCTGGGCGGCCGCGTCGGCGGCGGCGAGGCGATCGCCGAACGCCTCATATTGAGCTGATGCTTCGACCAGTCGATCGCCGTTGCCTGCTGCCAGCGCGGCGGCATGGGCGGTGGCGGCGGGTGCGCGGGGGCCCTGCACACGATCGGCCAACTCCGCCAGCCTCGCGGCGGTGGTGTGGTCGCCGAACTGGGTCGCCGTTTGCAGAAGTACGACCTCCCATGCGGGGCGGCCGAGTTCAGATTCCTTCGCCGCCGCGTCACGCACGATCGAGATTGCCTGTGATACAGCGCCTTCGGCGGCGCACGTCCAAGCCTCCGCGATGGATCTTTCCGGGTCAAAGATGCAGGCATCGGAGTCTTGGGCCCACCACTCAATGGCATCGAATTCACGGCGTGCGTCGGTCGCTCGTCCGGCCATGGCGGTCACAGTCGTCAACCACGTCCGCCCGAATGACTTCACCATGCGCCCGCTGTCGCCGGTACCCAGGTATGCAACGGATTCCCGCAATGAACGCCGCGCGTCATCCAGAGCACCTCGGCTCATTGCAGACATGCCAACAAGCACGCTGTGCCACGAGCCCTCAAACGGAATATCGAGAGTTTCGCGCCGAATGCGAGCGATGGTGGCGTCCGATGTCGTTATCGCGCCCGCGCGTCGGTACGCGTTCGCCTGCAGGAACGCCACTTGGAACCTCGCGTGCGATACCTCCTCTGACCTCTCAGCGAGGCGATACCCGCGATCCGCAGCCGGATCGATCTCGTCGATTTGCCCGAGATCGCCGTACCCGGTGACCAAAACCCAGATCAGTAGCATTTTCGCGACGTCGCTACCAGGAGAGCCGGCGTGGGCGGTGACGGCCACTTCGACCGCAGCCCTGGAGTGACCGCGCACCAGGTCGATCAGCGCAAGGAGGGCGGTTTCGATCGGCTGCGCGACATCGTCGTCGGCGACAAGCGCATTGTTGAGCTCCTGTTCCGCACTGGCCGGTTTACCCAGCTCCGCGGCGAAATTCGTGGCACGCATGATCGCGACTTGTGTTCTGGCCGGCCCGGTTGTTTGGCCGGCGAGTTCTCCGAGTATCGACTCCACCTCGGTTGGCCGCTCCAGCCAGAAGTTCGCCATCGCCTGGGCCATCCGCGCCTCGTAGCCACCGCCGGCTGCTACGGCCCGCTCTGCCAGGGTCGCTGCGAGCCGCTGGTCCAGCAGTTGCATCGCCGCCGACGCGGCGGCGAGTAAGAGCTCCGGATCGGGTGCGAGATCTGATTCCATCGCGAGCACCGCGCGGCGCACCAGGTCTCGCGGATCGGTATCGCCTTTTCGAGCCAGCTCGGCGGCGATCTGCCCGCGAAGTCGCCTGAGCCGAAAGGAATCGGTGCGGCGGATCTCTCCGAGCATGGGGTGTGCCAGCCGCACCATCGGGGGCCGGACACGGGAGTCAACGTTTACCAAGCCGAGTGCTTCGGCCTCGGGGAGAGCGTCCGGATCGGTGATCGCAGCCAGAACATCGGTATCCAACGGCTCGGTGACCGCGAGCGCGTCAAGCACACCTCGGATCGCGGTGGGTATCTGGGCGATCCGCGCCTCGAGGATCTCGGTGAGCGTCGGTGAGAGCGCGGGATGGCCGTCCCAGAGCCACATCCCTGAATGCCGTGCCATCCGGCCGGCGTGCACCTCGTTTTCGAGAAGGTGACGCAGATACAGGGCGTTGCCTTGGGTGTACTGCCAAAGTTGCCGTGCACACAGAGATTGCACCGGGCCGTCCAGCACCTTCTCGATCAGAATTGTGGTCTCTACAAGCGAGAGTGGTTGCAGTTCAAGGCGTTCCAAATGTTGGTCTTTCCACACGCCAGTGATGGTGTCTGGCGGCGATTCTCCCGAGCGGATCGTCATTATGACGGTGGCCAGTCGGCGAATGACGAGCTGATGAACGGTGAACGCCGACAGGTCATCCAGTAGATGGGCATCGTCCACACCGATGACCACCTCGCCATTGTGGCGATCGCCGACTAGTCCGTCGATCACCTCACGGACCCGCCGTAGCGGGTCGGGGCCGAAGTCGCTGGCGATGTCGGCGAAAGCCCCCAGCGGGACGCTGCGGGCCGATGCGGTGCCGACGATCCAGTGCCGGCGTGCATTCCGCGGACCACAGCCGGCGACGGCTTCGCGCGCCAACCGCGTCTTGCCGACACCAGCACTGCCTGACAGCACGATCCCGCGCGCGCGCTCGGTGGTCACCCGAGTGGCATCGGCGATCACCGCAAGTTCCTCGGAGCGCCCGACCAGGGGCCACCGGCGGATCATCGGCATGATTTTAGCTGGTACAGGGCTCACGCTTTAGCTCTGTGGTTGGCCGGATGCCGCTGCAAGTTTGGCTTCGGCGACTCGCATGAACGTCGGCAAGGTGTCCAGGTCCACCCCGACACGCTCCGCGATCACTTCGTCGGCGATCCCCGCATCGCGCAGTCGAAGCGCGGTCGCATACGGCAACGGCAAGCGCTGCAGGTATTCGGTCCTGGGCGGATCGGTGGCCATAGAAACGAGATTGACGCTTTCGTGAACATCGAAGTGGGGTAATCGGCTACCCCAATCCGAATCCGATCCCGACACTGTGTGCTGGGGTAACAGCGCTGGCAAAACTGGGGTAGCGCGTTACCTCAGTCACCCGATGGCCAGCGCTTTACGTTCACTTTCATCCTGAGCCGAATAACTCGGGACCGGTTGCGATTTGGGTCCGCATTGACTGCTCCACCGCGCTGCTATGGCGGCGACGCTCAAATGAAAGGGAAGATCGATGAATCGAATTGTCGTGGCTTTGGTCGGACTGACGGCCGGCGCTGGCGTGCTGGTCGGTTGCTCCGACGACAAAGGCAGCAGCACCGCCCCGGAGGCGCCGGCAACCCCCGCTGCGGCCGCCGAGGATGCCAACGTCAGCACCGGTGGAGGCGCCCAGGTCACCGTCGACGGCGGCGACCTGGCGGGTCTGGACCCGGCCTCGGTCTCCTGCGTCAGGCAGGGCGGCAAGATCAGCATCGGCAGCGGTGCGGCCGGCCCGCAGCAGACAGTCGCGGTCGTGATGTCCGATGAGGCCACGCCGAGGGTCGAGTCGGTGGCCCTGGTGGTCGACGGGAATGCCCTGGGCGTCAGCGACATGATGGGCGTCAAGACGGGCTCGGCCGAGGTGACGGTGGACGGGGATACCTTCACCATTTCCGGTGAGGCGCAAGGTGCCGACTTGAAAAACCCGATGGCCGGGATGATCACCAAACCGTTCACCATCAAGGTGAGCTGCAGCTAGCGCGGGACCCTCCTGCCGATCCGCTCTCGTAACGCCACGGTGGAAACACTCGCCTCCAACCGCCACTGCGTTACGAGCGCGGTGACGGGCGCTGACGTCGTTCATAACAATGCGCTGAGCTGCCGGAAAATCGACGGCCCGAAGTGGCACGATCCAAGTTATGGAGAAGATCTCGCTTACCGCGCTTGCGCGTCAGCAGTTGGCCTCAGCCCGCACGGCCAACAGCGGACGCAGCGCGCACACCGTGTACGGAGGCCATGAGCACGCCCTGCGTCAGACCCTGATAGCGCTGGCCAAAGGGAACGGTCTGGACGAGCACGAGAGCCCGGGCGAGGCCACGCTGCAGGTGATCGAGGGCAGGGTGCGGTTGGCCAACTCGACCAACGGCTGGGAGGGATCGCCCGGCGACCACATCGTGGTTCCGCGCGAACGCCACACACTCAAGGCGCTCGAAGACTCGGTGGTGTTGCTGACGGTCGTCAAAACCATGGGGCCGCATACGTGAGGGACGGACTTGGCGGTTGAGATTGTCGTGAGGGTCGCTGATCCGCAGAATCCGCCCCCTCAGCGCAATCTCAACGCACGCGTAGGGGCGGTGGCTGCGCACGCTCAGATCGCAGGCCCCAGCAGGTCGTCGGCGTCTTTGATGATGTAGCCGTAGCCCTGCTCAGCAAGGAACCGTTGCCGGTGTGCGGCGTACTCCGCGTCGAGCGAGTCCCGGGAGACCACCGAGTAGAACACCGCACCGCCACCACTTGCCTTGGGCCGCAGCAGCCGTCCGAGCCGCTGGGCCTCTTCCTGGCGTGACCCGAAGGTGCCCGAAACCTGCACGGCCACAGAGGCTTCCGGGAGGTCGATGGAGAAGTTGGCCACCTTCGACACCACCAGTGTGGTGATCTCACCGCGTCGGAAGGCGTCGAACAGTGCCTCGCGTTCGGCATTCTTCGTCGACCCCTGGATCACCGGGGCGTTCAGTTCCTCCCCGAGTTCCTCGAGCTGGTCGAGATAGGCGCCGATCACCAGGGTCTGTTCACCCGGATGACGCTCCAGGATCGAGCGCACCACCGCGATCTTGGTGTGCACCGTCGAGCACAGCTTGTAGCGGTCCTCGGGTTCGGCGGTGGCGTAGAGCATGCGCTCGTTGTCGGTCATCGTCACCCGCACCTCGATGCATTCGGCGGGGGCGATCCAGCCCTGGGCTTCGATGTCCTTCCACGGCGCGTCGTAGCGCTTGGGTCCGATCAACGAGAACACGTCGCCCTCGCGGCCGTCCTCGCGGATCAGCGTCGCGGTCAGGCCCAGCCGTCGCCGGGACTGGAGGTCGGCGGTCATCCGGAACACCGGCGCCGGCAGCAGGTGCACCTCGTCGTAGATGATCAGACCCCAGTCGCGGCTGTCGAAGATCTCCAGGTTCTTGTACTCGCCCTTGGTGCGGCGGGTGATCACCTGGTACGTCGCGATGGTGACGGGCCGGATCTCCTTCTTCTCGCCCGAGTACTCGCCGATCTCCTCCTCGGTGAGCGAAGTGCGGGCGATCAGCTCGCGTTTCCACTGCCTGCCGGCCACGGTGTTGGTGACAAGGATCAGCGTCGTCGCGCCGGCCTTGGCCATGGCCGCCGCCCCGACCAGCGTCTTGCCGGCGCCGCAGGGGAGCACCACCACACCGGAGCCGCCGGCCCAGAACGAATCGGTCGCCATCTGCTGGTAGTCCCGCAGTACCCAGCCGTCCTCGGCCAGCGAGATCGGATGCGCTTCGCCGTCGACGTAGCCTGCCAGGTCCTCGGCAGGCCAGCCGATCTTGAGCAGCATCTGCTTGACCCGGCCGCGCTCGCTGGCGTGCACGATCACGGTGTCGTCGTCGATGCGCGCACCCAGCATCGGGGCGATCTTCTTGTTCCGCAGCACCTCGGCGAGCACCGCGCGGTCCAGGCTGATCAGCGTCAACCCGTGCGCAGGGTGCTTGACCAGCTGCAGGCGGCCGTAGCGGCCCATGGTGTCGACGATGTCGACCAGCAGCGGTTGGGGCACCGGGTAGCGGGAGAACGACACCAGCGCGTCCACGACCTGTTCGGCGTCGTGGCCCGCCGCGCGGGCATTCCACAACGCCAGCGGCGTGATGCGGTAGGTGTGCACATGCTCGGGCGCACGTTCCAGCTCGGCGAACGGCGCGATCGCCGCACGTGCGGCACCCGACAGCTCGTGGTCGACTTCGAGCAGCACCGTCTTATCGGACTGCACAATCAGGGGGCCGTCAGTCATTCTGTCCATTATTCCGGTTCGACCGACAAGGCCACCCGATCGGTGGGTGCGAGGGTGCGCAAACTGCTGGTCTTTGGCGGCGTGGCCCCCGGCAGACACGCACGCTCGCCGAAGCTAGGAATCAGCAGACACCACTGAGGTGACGCGGTGGATGGCGAACTCCCGAACCCGGCCGGCCGCCGGATCGTAGGCGGTCAGCTGGCCGCCGCGAACGTTGATCGGCGAGACCACCCGCTGGGTCGCGACGCCGGCGGGGTCGACGTAGCCGATCACCACCGAGGTCTGCCCGATCGCCGCCTCCTGCAACTGGGTGATGGCCACCGCAGGGTCGAGGCGGACATTGGCGAACGGCCCGCCCGCCACCTTCCGCAACACCGCGACGATCGCGCCCAGCGTCTGCGCGGTCGGTGGCGTACCCGGCCGGTACACCCGGCGCCGTGTCGGCGCGACGACGCGGGCGCCGCGCGCACTGATGTCGACGACGGTGCCGGTCGAGTCCTCGGCAGCGGGAGCGAACCCGGCGTCGCGCAGCACGGCGAGCACGTCGGCGATCCCGGCTTGCGATACCGCGACGGTCGGCGCCAACAGCCGCAACTCCAACCTGGCTGCGCCGGGGGAGGCGACGGCCTGGGCGAGCAGCGCCGGATCCTCACACCGCACGAACGACGCCGCCATGCCGACCCGCAACTGGCCGTGCCGGCGCGCGACATCATCGATCAGATAGGTAAGACCTTGCGGTACAGGGGTTTTCGAATGTTTCTCGAAGAAGCCGTGCAACTCGCTGGCGGTGAGTCCGGAATCGAGCGCCCGACGTACCGAGGTTTCGCTGATCCGGTACACCATCGCCGCGCCTGCCGATTCCACGGTGGCCACCGCAGCCAACTCCTCGGCGAGATCCCGCTCCAGCGGCCCGGGCACGACGACTGTGAGGTCGGCTTGCAGCAGGAAATGATCCAGCGGTTTGGGCAGGGCTTTCGACATCGCCGCCAGCACATCCTCGGCCGGGTCGTCGGCCAGCAGACCGCGGGCGGGCGTACTGATCGCGCCGCGGCCCGCCATCCCCAGGGCATGTGCCTCGGTCAGCAGGTCACCGACCGTGCCGGGCTGTAAGCGCGCCGCCCAACGCGGTCGGTGCCAGATCATCGCCCGGGACGCCTCGGCGGCGTCCACACCGGAACCGGGTGCAAGTTCGGCCAGCACCGTCAGCAAGAGTCTGCGATCCAGCGGGGCCGCCGTGGAGTACAGCGAATCCGAAAGCGCCGCAAACGGTTTCCCATCCGGTCCGCGGATGCCGATGAGCGCGGGCCGGGCGGGCAGGTCCAGCCAGGTCGACGCCAGCAGCTGCCAGCGCACCGCGGTCGGCGATTCGACGAAGCGGTCGGCAGCCACCGTCGGTGCCCAGTACGGTCCTGTGCCCTCGCCCGGATCCGGTTCCGGCATCCCCGCGGCGATCAGCCCGGCCGCCGCGGCGAGTTCCAACAGCAGTCCGAGCCGGGGTTCGTCAATGCCCGTGGTCTTGGCCAGCCGCTTGACTTCACGCACCCCGAGCCCGCCGTTGCGCAGCTCGGCAACCGGTGAGCCGCCCAGGGTTTCGAGCACCAGCTCGACTTCGCGCAACAGGTCGATCGCTGCGCCGGCCGCCACTGCGTCGACGTCGGTGACCGTTGTGGTGGTCACCTTCAATTCGGGTGCGGTCAGCTCCACCGGGCCCGGCACCTCACCGCGCAGCGCTTGTCCGACCAGCCGCGGCAGGATCACGGTCTCGTTGTCGATCTGGCGGAGCAGCCCGGCCTCCAGGAGCCGCTGCACCGGCCGATCGCGTGGGGTGTCCGGTGCGGCGTCGCGGGTGCGGCCCACCGGCGAGCCTTCCAACAACCGTCCGAGCAGGTCGCCCTGCGCCTCGTCGAGTCCTTCGAGCAACGCGGCGATCTCGTCGGCGCTCCGCCCCGACACCTCCACCGCCGCCTGGCCGGGAACCCACGGCAGCCCCGATGCGACCTCGGGGGCGACCCGAACCACCGATTCGCCCCAGACCAGCGCACGATCACGCAGATCATCGAGTGCCGCGAGTACGGCGGTGTCGTCGACGCGGTCGCCCAGGAGTGCGGTGACCTCGGTTGCCGCAACGGCACCGGTATCGGCGTGCAACACCAACAGCGCGTCGAGAACCGCCAGCCGCAGGAAGTCCAACGCGTCGGTGGCGGCCTTGACCGACTGGCGCGATGTGGCACGGGCGGCCAGCGCCGCGATGGTGCCGGGCGGCGGCTGGCTCAGGTCGGGCCGCAGTTGGAACAGCCGGATGAGTCCCTCGTCGGAGAGGTCGGCCAACCAGGCGCCCAAAGGAATCCCTGGTGTCTGTGCGGCGGTCATATCCTGACCAGCGTAAAGCAGCCCGGCTATCTACATCCCGCGGTCGCTTCGCTCCTGCCCGCCGCCCTCGCGACCGGGGAAGGAGCCTGCCACAATGTTGAGCGTGGCTGACAAGAAGAAGAAACAGTACGTCGACAATGGCTGGCCGGTTCTCTCCGACGGTGACGACCACGCCGTGAGCGAGCTCGCGACCGACCGCACCGGCGCGCTGTCCCCGTTCGGTGACCTCACCTTTCCGTTGCCAGCCGATGAGCTGCCGTTCATCCAGCCGATCACCGTCGTCAACAGGTAACGGTGGGACTATCGCACCTCGACGAGTCCGGCGCCGCCCACATGGTCGACGTCACGGCGAAGGACGTCACCAAACGCACCGCGGTGGCTGCAGGCACGCTGCTGACCCGTCCTGACGTGGTGGCTCTCATCGCCTCCGGCGGCCTGCCCAAGGGCGACGCGTTGGCGACGGCGCGGGTGGCGGGCATCCTGGCCGCCAAGCGCACGCCTGACCTGATACCGCTGTGCCACCAGTTGGCACTCACCGGTGTCGACGTGGACTTCGATGTGCGCGACGCCGCGGTCGCGATCACCGCCACCGTGCGCAGCACCGATCGGACCGGCGTGGAGATGGAAGCGCTGACCGCCGTCAGCGTGGCCGCATTGACGCTCTACGACATGATCAAGGCCGTCGACCCCGCCGCACGTATCGACGACATCCGCGTCGTGCGTAAAGAAGGCGGTAAAACGGGTTTGTGGGAAAGACCAACGCAGTGACGCGTTCAGCCCGGGTCGTTATCGCCTCCACCCGGGCGGCGGCCGGGGTTTACGACGATCGGACCGGCCCGCTCATCGTCGGCTGGCTGGCCAACCGTGGGTATGACGTCACCGAGCAGATGGTGGTTCCGGACGGCAGCGCCGTTGGTGACGCGCTGCGCTCGGCGCTTGCCGAGCACGTCGACCTCATCGTCACCTCCGGCGGCACCGGAATCTCGCCGACCGACGTCACGCCGGAAGCGACCCTGTCCGTGCTGGACTATCAGATTCCCGGGCTGGCCGATGCGATCCGCCGATCCGGATTGCCCAAGGTGCCCACCTCGGTGCTCTCCCGTGGCGTGTGCGGGGTTTCCGGGCGCACCCTCATCGTCAACCTGCCTGGCTCACCCGGTGGCGTGAAGGACGGGCTGCGCGTGCTCGCCGATGTGCTGGAGCATGCGTTGGATCAGCTCGCCGGCCGGGATCACAGCCGATGAGCGCTTGCGCGAAGAGGAGACAGTACCGATGAGCGCTGTTGTCGTCCGCGTCGAGCTGACCGATCAGCCGATCTCGTTGACCGAATACGAGGCGCTCGTGGCGCATGAAGGCGCTGGAGCTGTCGTGGGGTTCGCCGGTGTGGTCCGCGATCACGATGGCGGCCGTTCGGTCACCAGGCTTGAGTACTCCGGGCATCCGACCGCGCAGCGGACTCTGGAAGACGTAGCGGCCGAGGTCGCAGCGACCAGTACCGGTGTCCGGGCCATCGCGGTCAGCCACCGCATCGGTGCCCTGCAAATAGGAGACGCCGCCCTGGTGGCCGCTGTGGCAGCGGACCATCGCAGGGCGGCGTTCGAAACCTGTGCCCGTCTCGTCGACACCGTCAAAGAGCGACTACCGGTGTGGAAACACCAGCACTTCGCCGACGGCACCGACGAATGGGTCGGCTCCGCCTGAGCGCACTCAGGCCGGCGGCGCGACCGGGGCGGGTGCTCCCACTGGCGCCGGAGCCGGAACCGGCGCGGCCGGATCCAGCGGGGCGGCGACGGGCGCAGCCGGAGCGGCGGGATCCACCGGCGCGCCGACCGGAAGGTTCGGGGCCTGGCCACCGGGAGGGGCCGAGGTCAGCGGACGCTGGGTCAGCGCCAGCAGAGCATCTTTGCCGCTGATGTCCTGAGTCTGAATGGCGTGCCAGATCTCCCGCAGGTAGGTCACGTTCGGGCCTTGACCTGGAACCTGAGCGGGGCTGTCGGTGGTGCCCGGCGGCAGGTTCTCCGGGCTGGCCAGGTGCGGGACGCCCTCGGCCGGAACCGCGGGCACGCCGTTGAGCGGGGCCGCGGGCACGCCGTTGGCCGGAACCGCGGGCACGCCGTTGAGCGGGGCCAGCGGATCCGACGCCGGTGCGGCGACGGGGGCCGGGCCGGCGGCAGGCGCGGGCGGGGCTGGTGCCGGAGCCGGCGGCAACACCGGATCCAGCGGCAGCGGGGCGCCGGCGTGCAGGGCCCAGGTCTGCGGCTGGTCGGCAGGCGGCTCAACCTGGTCCCAGTCCGCGGGTGCGGGCGCCGCAATGGCGGCCGGGTCGACCGGCGGAGCCGGCGGTGCGGGCTCGACCGGAGGCGGAGGAGGCGGCGGGGGTGCATCAGCCGGCGGCGCCGGGATGGGTGCCGCAGGAAGTGGGGCATCCAGCGGAGCGGGCGGAACCTGCAGCGCGGCGTCGATGATCTGGGCCTCGGGAGCCGGCGGCGGAGGCGGAGGCGCGTCCATCGGAGCGGGTGCCACAGGAGCCGGGGCCGGCGGGAGTGCCTCAGGGGCGGGGGCGGGCGGCAGGGGTGCGGGCAACGGAGCCGGGGGCAGCGCCTCAGGTGCGGGAGCCGGGGCCGGCGGGAGTGCCTCAGGCGCCGGGGCGGGCGGCAGGGGTGCAGGCAGCGGGGGCGGCGGCGGAGCCGCGGGCATCGGGGCCGGGGCGGCCAGCATGTCGACCGGGGGATTCACCGGCGGAGGCGGTGGGGCGAACGGGGCGGGCGGTGGCGGCAGCTGGCCATTGACGGCGGGTGCGTCCAGGGGTTGCGGCGCAGGCTCATTGATGACGTTGCGTGGAGTGGACCCGGAGAGACCACGGCCGCAGGTGGGCCATGCGCCCTTGCCCTGGCTGGCCAGGACGCGCTCGGCGACTGCGATCTGCTCTTCCTTGGTGGCCATGTAGGCCGCGGGTGCGTACTCGCCGCCGCCGTGACCGGACCACGTGCTGGGGGAGAACTGCAATCCGCCGTGGTAACCGTTGCCGGTGTTGATGGCCCAGTTGCCACCGGACTCGCAGCGGGCTACCTGATCCCATTCGCCGTCGGTCGCTGCCATTGCCTGACCGGCCATGGCGAGGCTGCCACCACCGAGCACAGCTCCGGTGAAGGCGATCTTGGCGACGTTTTTTGCTGATGATGATGAGGCAGGCTTGCGGTGCCGTCCACTCATAAGCGTGAAGGTCCTCTCGTATGCGCCCACGAGGTCAGCTGTCGGGTTCGGGTAGGAGAGGTCACCCGGCCGGCGGCGTCGAAACGATGCCGGCTTCACCCCAAGGGGCCGCAAGCGGCTCCTGGTCCTGATAAATCGGTGGACCGGTGGGTCCCCCGCCTCCATCCTTGTGGTTCGTCGTAACCCCCGCCCGATGGATGGAGCTCGGCGCGATCGGAGGAGGTGGGCCAGCCGATTAGGGTCGATTGGCTTGGAAATGAACGGTAACCGGTCCCCGCTATCCCGTCATCTTTTGCGACTTCGGGCGTTTTCGCCTGTGGCAAAAAATAAAAGACCTTTAAAGGTGCAGGTTGCTCGCGCGTTCTTGCAGGTCGTGCGGCCGCTCCACCGCGCTGTAGCCAGCTCGTGACCATTTCGTTATGTGACGCATATCACGTTATCCTCCGGCGAACGGGGGTAACACATCGAGCGTCAACGACGTTAAAACACTCTTGGCGGTATCGCGGACCGCCACCCCGTCGCACAGGTACGAGCAGCGCTTTAATACTCGCGCGAGCTCCGGATTGCGGCGGCCGAGCTGCTCGATGAGCGCTGCGATCGTCGTTCCCGTCGCGATGTCTAACGTTTCGGTCTCAACTCCGGCTGCCGCGGCTGCGGCAGCGAAATACCGGATGTCGACCCGCACTGTCGTCGCTGTCTCCATCTACCCGCCGATCGCACTCATCGGCCGCACGGGCTGGACGAAACTCGGATCGTTGATGCCGTGGCCGGCGGGCTTTGCCCACATCGCCGCGCGCCACGCCGCCTCGATCCCGGCATCGTCAGCTCCGCTGCGCAACAGGCGGCGCAGATCGGTCTCCTCGCTGGAGAAGAGGCAGCTGCGGATCTGGCCGTCAGCGGTCAGGCGGGTGCGGTCGCAGGCCGAACAGAACGCATGCGACACCGACGCGATGACTCCCACGGTGCCCCGCCCGTTGTCCACCTGCCACACCTCGGCCGGCGCAGAGCCCCGCGGCCTCGGATCTGGCTGCAGGTCGAAGTGGCGGCGCAGGGTTTGCAGTATCCGGTCGGCGTCGATCACATCGCTGCGCCGCCAGTTGTGGCCCGCGTCCAACGGCATCTGCTCGATGATGCGGAGCTGATATCCGTGATCCAGGCAGTACCGCAACAGTTCGACCGCGTCATCGAGCCCGGACACCGGATCCAGCACCGCGTTGACCTTCACCGGGTCCAACCCGGCGGCCTTGGCGCCGGCCAGCCCGGCCAGCACGTCGGCCAGGCGGTCGCGGCGCGTGATGCGCGCGAAGTGTGCCGCGTCGACGCTGTCCAGGGACACGTTGATGCGGTCGAGCCCAGCTTCTTTGAGGCCGGCAGCGCGGCGCGCCAGCCCGATGCCGTTGGTGGTCAACGTGATCTCGGGTCGGGGCGACAGTGCGGCGGCCGCAGCCACGACTTCTTCGAGATGGCGGGTGACCAACGGCTCGCCGCCGGTGAACCGGACGCTCGTCACACCCAACCGGGTGACGGCGATGCGCAACAGCCGGGCCAATTCTGCTGTGCTCAGCAGCGCGTCGCCGGGCAGCCAGTCGAGCCCCTCGGCGGGCATGCAGTAGGTGCAGCGCAGATTGCACTTGTCGGTCAGCGACACCCGCAGGTCTTTCGCGACCCGGCCGTAGGTGTCGATCAGCGGGCCGTCCACCGGAGCCGGGGAAGCGTCGTCGCGGGGAGTGGCCACCGTGGGCAACCCGAGTGGGGTCACTGTCATACGGGCGCCTGTGAGGTGGCCACCGCGCGCGCCCTGTCCACCGGGACGATGTCCTTGCCGAGCGGCATCAGGGAAATCGGGATCATCTTGAGATCGGCCAGCGCCAGTGGGATCCCGATGATCGTGATCGCCATGGCCACCGCGCTGACCACATGGCCGATCGCCAGCCAGATACCGAACAGGATCACCCAGATGATGTTGCCGACGAGCGCACCGGGCCGGGGCCCGGGCTTGTCGACGACTGTGCGCCCGAACGGCCACAGGGCGTAGGCCGCGATACGCAGCGACGCGAACCCGAACGGGATGGTGATGATCAGGACGAAGCAGATCAGCGCGGCCAGCAGGTATCCGAGGGCCAACCACAGGCCGCCGAAAATCAACCAGATGATATTCAGTATCACTCGCATATCGCGCGCATCTCTCCTTCAGCGGTGGCTCAAGCCTACCGAGTAATCAAGGTGAAGGCCTTGGGGTGGGCGCGCGGACGCGAGGAGCAATACAGCACGAGTAGGATCACCACATCGCGTCCCGGCGCAACCGGGGCGCGTGCTTTGTGTGTCCATGTTCGAGCGAATCATGACGAGCGGGTGAGGACCAGTGCCGACCGGCAAGGTTAAGTGGTACGACGCCGAAAAGGGCTTCGGCTTTTTGTCGCAGGAAGAGGGCGAGGACGTCTACGTCCGGTCCTCGGCCCTGCCGTCGGGTGTCGAAGGGCTCAAGGCCGGCCAACGGGTCGAGTTCGGCGTTGCCGCAGGCCGCCGCGGTCCGCAGGCGTTGAGCGTCAAGCTCATTGACCCGCCGCCGAGCCTGAGCCGCACCCGGCGTGAAGCCGAGCGTCCCGAGCACAAGCACACGCCCGACGAACTGCACGGCATGGTCGAGGACATGATCACGCTGCTGGAGAGCGCGGTGCAGCCGGAGCTGCGTAAGGGTCGTTACCCCGACCGCAAGGTCGCCCGCCGGGTGTCCGAGGTGGTCAAGGCCGTCGCGCAGGAGCTCGACGCCTGACGCGTCCCGCTGGAGCAAGATGTAGGTATGGCCCAGGGCTCCTACGTCGCCGGCGCAGGCGAATTCAACCGCGACACCAACTACATCAGCACCCGCATCACTGCTCACGGGGGTGACGGTGACTATCCGGTCGAGCCGGGGAGGTACCGGCTGATCGTGGCGCGGGCCTGTCCGTGGGCCAACCGAACGATCATCGTGCGCCGGCTGCTCGGCCTGGAAAGTGTGCTGTCCATTGGGTTTTGCGGCCCGACGCACGACGAGCGCAGCTGGACGTTCGATCTCGATCCCGACGGCCTGGACCCCGTGCTGAAGATCCCGCGGTTGCAGGACGCCTACTTCAAGCGGTTCCCGGACTATCCGAAGGGCATCACGGTCCCCGCGATCGTCGAGGTGGCCTCCGGTGAGGTGGTGACCAACGACTTCGCCCAGATGACGCTGGATTTCTCCACCGAGTGGACCGCCTACCACCGCGAGGGCGCCCCTGCGCTGTATCCGGAGCCGCTGCGCGAGGAGATCGACGCCGTCGCCAAGCGCATTTACACCGAGGTCAACAACGGCGTGTACCGGTGCGGTTTCGCGGGCTCACAAGAGGCCTACGACACCGCGTATGACCGGTTGTTCACCGCACTCGATTGGCTCGAAGAGCGGCTGGCCACCCAGCGCTACCTCGTGGGCGACACCATCACCGAGGCCGATGTGCGGCTGTTCACGACGCTGGCCCGGTTCGACCCCGTCTACCACGGCCATTTCAAGTGCAACCGGTCCAAGCTCGCCGAGATGGACGTGCTGTGGGCCTACGCCCGGGATCTGTTCCAGACCCCCGGTTTCGGAGACACCATCGACTTCGTGCAGATCAAGCAGCACTACTACATCGTGCACAAGGACATCAACCCGACGCAGATCGTGCCCAAGGGGCCGGAGCTGGCCGACTGGCTGACTCCGCACGGCCGGGAATCCTTGGGCGGCAGGCCGTTCGGCGACGGTACACCGCCGGGGCCGACGCCGCAGGGCGAACGGGTGCCCGCCGGGCATTCCGCCTAGGGCCGGCTGCTCACGGCCACACGGTGCTGATCGACCATTCGGCGTGCGGCAGCGCGAACTCCTCGCCGTCCTGGTCGACGACCAGCGTCAGCAACTGGACAGCCAAACCCGTCAACCGGCCACGCTGCGGATCGACGGTCGGGACCGTCACCGCCAGGGTGGTCTCGGGCCGGTACACCGAAACCGTTGTGTCGACCGGATTTTCGTACACCCGCAGCAGCCGCCACGGCGCGCGGGCGATCGCTGACGGCACCGAGACCTGAACGGGATTGTCCTCGGTGACCGGCAGCTCGCCCGACTCCCGCGGCTCCTGGCAGTTGTTCAGGTCGAGCACCGGGCAGTACCGGAACGGCCCGACGCGGGTCAGATGCCCGTGCGAGTACGCGCTGATCTGGGGCAGCTGCTCGCCGTGCCCGCTGCTCAGCCGCCACAGCCCGACCGCGGTTCCGGCGATGGCCAGCACGACGACGACCGCCAGGATCGCCAGTGTCCGCCTCACTGCGGGGCCGCCAGCACCGGGCGGTTACCGCCCAAGCCGGGGATCAGCGATTCGCCGCGGTAGCTCACGATGGTCTGGGCCAGGCCGAGTATCAGCACGGCGGTGATCGTAGTGAATCCGACTGAGAGGTCGGTGTAGATCAGCACGCCGGTCGCGCCGCCGGCCACCCAAGCCAGCTGCAACACCGACTCCGAGCGGCCGAACGCCGAGGCGCGCGACGCCTCGGGCAGGTCGTCCTGCAGGGACGCGTCCAGCGAGGCCTTGGCGATGGCGCTGGCGGCCGAGGTCACCAGGGTGGCACCGGCGGCCACCAGCAGGTTGCCGGTCAGTGCGGTGGCCAGCGCGACGGCGGTGACCGCGACGGCGGCACGCACCACCAGCTGGGCGGGATGGCCGAGTTTGAGCCGGGCGGCGGCGATGTTTCCGGCGAAGTTGCCGACGCCGGCGGCCGCCCCGATCAACCCGAGGATCAGCAGCTGCTCCCAGCCGCTGGCATCGTGAGCTTTGGCGACGAACGCGGGGTAGAGGAACAGGAAGCCGACCATCACCTTGATCGTGCAGTTGCCCCACAGCGCGGTGATGGTGTTGCGGCCCAGCGGTTGACGTTCGGCCTTGGGTTTGCCGGGGTGACGGCGCAGTTCGCCCGAGCCACCGTGGTAGCTCAGCGTCGTGGGCACTTCACCCTCGGTGACCTCGACCCACTTCGGTATTCGCATCGCCAACACCGCACCGGCGACGCTGACGGCGACCACCACGTACAGCGCTCCGGGCAGGTGGGCGAGGTTGAAAAGGTATTCGGCGCCTGCTGCGATGCCGCCGCCGACGATGGTGCCGCCGAGCAGGCCGAATGTGGTGAGCCGGGAGTTGACCCGCACCAGGTCGATCGACGGGGGCAGCACGCGCGGGGTGACCGCGCTGCGCAGCACCGAGAACGATTTGGACAGCACCATCATGCCGAGCGCGCACGGGTAGAGCACCCAGGATGGATAGCTGCCTGTGACGCCGTCGTAGTTGGCGATCAGCACCACGATCAGCACGGTGCGCAACGCGAACGAAGCGGCCAGCGCCACCCGGCGACCGTGCTGTAACCGGTCCAACGCGGGCCCGATCAGCGGCGCGATGACGGCGAACGGTGCGATGGTGATCAACAGGTACAGCGCGACTTTGCTCTTGGATTCCCCGCTGGCGGCAGCGAAGAACAGGGTGTTGGCGAGGGCTACGGCCATCGCGGCGTCGACGGCGAAGTTCGCCACCACCGGCCAGGTCAGCGCGGTCAGTCCGGATTTGTCGGCGCCGTCGGCGGTGGCCGCTCGGTGAACCAAACCGTACATGCGGTAACCCATTTCGCGGCTGCGGGCCGCTGCGGCGCGCGTAACGGTGACCTTCTCGCCGGCCGCGGTGTCGGCGGCGCGCGGTGGCTCCGTGCGGTGTTCGGCAGTCGGCTTGTCATCCAGCGGCGGCAGCCAGCGGTTGGAGCTGGTGCCGGACGGCCCGCGTTCCCTGCGCGGCGGGCGGTGTGTTTCATCGCTGGGGTAGTTGGCCATTCCGGGATGTTCCGCACCACGATCGGCTGGCGGCCGCGGCGGGTAGTAGGTCACGTCTCGATTCTCTCTTATCCGCCGCCGGCACGGCGCACAGGCGACCGGTGTGGCCCCCGGTTGCCCCGATCAGGCACTATGTAGGCGATGGAAAGCGTGACCGAATCTGCTGAGCAGGCCCCTCCGACCGGTCCGGCAACCGGTTTGGCGGATGACCCGCGGCCCCTGGAGTCGGTGCTGATGGGTGCCGTGGAACAGGCGCGCGCGGCGCTGACGGAGTTCAGCGGTGAGGACACCGTGGGCGAGTACCTCGGTGCGACGTCGGAGGACCCGAGTTCGGCGACACACCGCTTCCTCGCGAACCTGCCCGGATATCGCGGCTGGCAGTGGGCAGTCGTGGTGGCCGCCTATCCCGGCGCCGATCAGGCCACCATCAGCGAACTAGTCCTGATTCCCGGCCCGACGGCGCTGCTCGCACCCAAGTGGGTGCCGTGGCAGGACCGGGTCCAGCCGGGCGACCTCGGTCCAGGTGACCTGCTCGCTCCGCCGCCGGAGGATCCGCGGCTGGTGCCGGGTTACGTGGCCACCGGCGACCCGCTTATCGACGACACCGCGTTGGAGCTCGGCTTCGGTCGCCGCCAGGTCCTCAGCGAGTGGGGCCGCGCCGGTGCCGCGCAGCGGTGGCACGACAGCGAGTTCGGTCCCGCCTCGGCGATGGCCCGCTCCACCAAGCGCGCGTGCCGCGACTGTGGTTTCTATCTTCCGCTCGGTGGTGCACTCGGCTCGATGTTCGGGGTGTGCGCCAACGAGCTGTCCGCCGACGGTCACGTGGTCGAAGCCGACTACGGCTGCGGTGCTCACTCCGACACCCCGCAACCGCCCGGAACGGGCTCACCGCAGTTCGAGCCGTACGACGACGGCGTCCTCGACCTCGCCGACTAGCGGCGGGTCGGGCCTATCGCTCGGCGGCGGCCTTGATGCGGGCGAGTGACGCGTTCATCCCTTCGACCAGCTCATCCTCGAAGCTGGGCACTCCGCCCATGAAGGCGTTGACGAGCGCGTTGGAAACCGCGGTGGTGCCGTTCTCCGCGTGGCGGCTCTCGGTAACCCGGGTGCCGGTCTCGGTCGGCTCCAGCTCATAGCTCCAGATGGTGTTGTTGGCATCCACCCGGAAGGCCAGCTTCTGCTGCGGGATGACCTCGGTGATCCTGGACGTGGTGGGCCAGAACATGAAATTGCGGCGGTTCAGGTTGATCGTGCGCGCGCCGGGGCGCAGCGGGCCCAGCGTCTTCATCAGCCGGCACTGCGGGCTCCACTCCGGCATCCTGCGCAGATCCGAGACCAGTGCCCACACCTTGTCGACGGGTGCGTCGATGTCGATCTGTGCCTGCAGCAATGGCGCGGCCATAACGTCTCCTCAGGTCAATCCGCTTTGCGCACCGCGAGATCCGCGACGCACCGCACGACGTTGCCACAGGAAGATCGATGTGCCAAGCACTCCAACGGCCAGGCCGGCCACCGCATAGGGCCGCCAGCTGTGCAGGCCATCCACGGTGAAAGTCAGCACGGTCGCAATCAGCCAGCCGGCCGCGATCACCAGGATCACCGGCCACGGCTCCAGCAGTGCGGCAGGCAGTGGCGGTGGCTCGGGGGCCGCCGAGTCCGCGGAGCCGTTCGCGTCACCGGTCATCGCCCACCAACCTAGCCGACAGGCAGAACGTACAATGGTCCTGCTTAAGTCCATTTAACAGTCGAGGCTCAGTACTATTTGCGTTGTGAAAGATCCGGAGGCTCGGCTGGCGAGCGACCTGGCACTGGCCGTTGTCCGGTTCGCCCGTCAATTGCGGGTCCGGCATTCGGAATCCGCGGTGTCCCTTACCCAGCTTTCGGCGCTGTCGACGCTGGCGAAAGAAGGCGCGATGACGCCGGGCGCGTTGGCTGTACGTGAGCGGGTCCGCCCGCCGTCGATGACGCGGGTGCTGTCGTCGCTCGCCGAGCAGGGCCTGGTGGCCCGTGAGGCGCATCCGGTGGACGGACGTCAGATCGTCGTGTCCGCTTCGGCGGCGGGCATCAGCCTGGTGGAGGCCGAGCGTCGCGCCAGCCAGGAATGGCTCCTCAAAGAGTTGGCCCGGCTGGAACCCGACCAGCGCCAAACCTTGATGGCGGCAGCCGATCTCATGTCAGCCATGGTCGACGAAGGCGCGTGAGCCCTCTGCACGTCATCGACATCGAAAATCCCGCGGATTCGCGGATCGACGATTTCCGGGACCTCAACAGCGTCGACCGTCGACCTGATCTGCCGACCGGCAAGGGTCTGGTGATAGCCGAGGGCGTACTCGTCGCCCAGCGCATGCTGGCCTCCCGGTTCGTCCCCCGCGCGCTCCTGGGAACCGATCGACGGCTCGGCGAACTGGCCGCTGACCTCGACGGTGTCGACGTGCCGTTCTACCGGGCGAGCGCGGACGTGATGGCCGCCGCGGTCGGCTTCCATCTCAACCGTGGCGTGCTCGCGTCGGCGTCCCGCCCGCCGGAGTTGACGGTGGACGAGGTGGTGACGGGTGCACGCACCGTGGCGGTGCTCGAGGGCGTGAACGACCACGAGAACCTGGGTTCGATCTTCCGCAATGCCGCCGGACTCGGGGTGGACGCCGTGGTGTTCGGGGCGGGGTGCGCCGATCCGCTGTACCGTCGGGCCGTTCGGGTCTCCATGGGCCACGCGCTGCTGGTCCCGTTCGCCCGGGCGGGGGCCTGGCCGCAAGACCTTGCGATGTTGCGTGACAAGGGATTTCGGCTACTAGCCATGACGCCGGATCCGACCGCGGCCACGCTGTCCGACGCGATGGCGCAGCTCGGGGAACATCCGCTGGCGATCCTCGTGGGGGCAGAGGGCCCGGGGCTGACCGAACACACGATGCGGGCCAGCGATGTGCGCGTGCGGATCCCGATGTCGCGTGGCACCGATTCACTCAACGTCGCCACTGCCGCCGCCCTCGCGTTCTACGAGCGATCCAGGCTGGCGCACTGAGTTCACGTTAAATTGACACGGTGACCGACGAATCGACGCCGTGGGGGACAGGCCTGACGGTCGCCGGATTCGTGGCAGTGGTGCTGGCCGCCGCGATCGTCGTGCTCGGCGTGGGCCTGCTCCGCGTGCACCCGCTGTTGGCGGTCGGGTTGAACCTGGTGGCCGTCGGCGGGTTGGCGCCGACGGTATGGGGGTGGCGGAACCGGCCGGTCTGGCGCTGGTTCGTTCTGGGTGCCGGGGTCGGGGTGGCTTGCGGCTGGGTGGTGCTGTTGGTTGTGGCGCTCGGTCAGTAGCTTTCAACTAACCCAGCAGCGTGCGTGCCAGCCGGGCCCGCCAGACGGCGATGTCGTCCACGCCCAAGATCCGCAGCACCACCTGATCGGCGCCCGCCGAGCGGTATGCGGCGACGCGCTCGACGATGCGTTCCGGCGCGCCCCACGCTGCGATCCCGTCCAGCAATTCGTCGCTGACTGTGTCGATATCGGTCTCGGTGAAGCCCTGCCGCACCAGGTTGCGGCGATAGCCGCCTTGAGAGGCCAGAAACTCCAGCGGCCCCGCCGCCGCGGTTCGCGCCGCCTCCCGATCGGTGACCGGGATGACCATCAGGAGCACGGCCAGCACTCGGTCTGGGCCCAGCGTCGCGCGGGCCGCGGCCACATACGACGGCGTGACCAGATACGGATAGGCGCCGCCGGCCCGGTTCCGCGCGAGTGCCAGCATGTTCGGGCCGAGCGCGGCCAGTATCCGCGAGTCGATGCCGGCGGCGTCGAGTTCGTCGAGATAGCTGTTGAGGGTGGCCAGCGGCGTGGGTCCGTGGGCGCCGCCGAGGCCGGCGATGAACCGGCCGGGATGCTCGCGTTGCAGCTCGGCGTGGGTCGCAATCACGTCGGCAGCGGGCACCCGCGCCACCGGGATGATGCCGGTGGCCACGGGTATCGAGGTGGTGGCGCGCAAGGCGGCGGCAAGCATCGGCAGGTTGCCCGAACGCCACAGCGTGGCGTAGCCGAGATCCTCGGCCTGGCGGGCTTCATCGGCTACCACGGCCGCATCGTCGGTGTAGGGATTGCTGCTCGCGAGCCCGATCGGGCCAAGGGAGATCATGCGTGCCGACGCTATGACCTCAATAGTGCTTCAGGTCAAGCGTTTACCGCTGAGTTCCCGAGGAGCGCACGCCCAGCAGGACGTCCTCCCAGGCCGGGACCGCGGGCTTGGCCTTGCGGCTGCGCTTGGGCGCCGGGGCGGTGTCCGGGTCCGCCATCGCCGGCTCAGGCGTCGCCATCGGCGGCAGCTCGGGACTTTCGAACTCCAGCTGCGGCACGGCTGCGACCGGGCGCAGTGGACGGCCGAAGTCCGGGTTGATCAGCTGCTGCGCGGCGTCATCGGAGGCGGTGACGGTACCGCCGTGCGCTCCGGGGGTGTACCGGAAATGCGCCTGAATGTCCGATCTGCCCGCCTTCCAGGTCAGCTGGACCGTCCAGCGGCTGTCCTCGTTGCGCCAGGCGTCCCAGGCGACGGTGTCCGGATCCAGGCCGCGGGCCACCAGGGCCGTCATCACCATCTCCAGCAGCGTCAGCACGGCAGGCCCGTCGGCGAGCACCGGATGGGCGGCGGTTGCCAGCTCGGCCGCACGCGACCGTTCCAGCAGGACCGGGTGAGCGAACCGCTCCACCCGTTCGACCGGAACGCCTGCTGATGCGGCCAACTGCTCGACCGATGCGCCGGCACGGATCTTTGCTTGAATTTCCTTGGGACGCAGCACGCTTGGAACCTCTACATCGATCTGGGTCTGATTCGAGGCGACTTTGTCGCCGCGCACGGCGGCGCGCAAGCGGTCGTCGACACGCAAACTGAACATCTCCGTCGGGGAGTCGTCGGCTTCACAGATGATGCGTTTGCCGTCGACGTCCAGTCCAACGACCCTGAGTTCTCGCATACCGACCTCCTGCGCGAACCCTACTGCGTGATCAGCTCGTTACCGTGCTGACACGCGGGCGCTGCCTAGAGGTTCACTCAGAGATGCTCCAAGACCCAGTCGACGCACGCGGTCAGGGCGCTCACGTCGTCGGGTTCCACCGCCGGGAACATGCCGACCCGCAATTGGTTGCGGCCAAGCTTGCGGTAGGGCTCGGTGTCGACGATGCCGTTGGCCCGCAACACCTTGGCCACGGCCGCGGCGTCGACCGCGTCGCTGAAGTCGACGGTGCCCACCACCTGCGAGCGCAACGCCGGATCGGTGACGAACGGGGTGGCGAAAGACGCCGCCTCGGCCCACGAGTACAGCCGCTGCGACGAGTCGGCCGTGCGCTTGACCGCCCAGTCCAGGCCGCCATTACCCAGCAGCCAGTCGACCTGCTCGGCGAGCAGCACCAGGGTGGCGATCGCCGGCGTGTTGTACGTCTGGTTCTTGAGGCTGTTCTCGACGGCGATCGGCAGCGACAGGAAGTCGGGCACCCACCGGTCCGACGCCGCGATCGCCTCGATGCGGGCCAGTGCCGCGGGGCTCATGACGGCCAGCCACAGCCCGCCGTCTCCGGCGAAATTCTTTTGCGGCGCAAAGTAATACGCGTCGACATCGGTGATGTCGACCGGCAGGCCGCCGGCCGCCGACGTGGCGTCGATGAGGACCAGCGCGTCACCGGCGCCGTCGGGCCGTTGGACCGGCACCGAGACGCCGGTCGACGTTTCGTTCTGGGCCCAGGCGATCGCGTCGACCGAGGGGTCGGCCTGCGGTGCCGGGGCGGTGCCCGGGTCGGACTTGACCACGATCGGGTCGCCGATGAACGGGTTCTTGGCGACGGCGGAGGCGAACTTCGAGCTGAACTCGCCGTAGGTCAGGTGCAGTGAGCGCTTGTCGATCAGGCCGAAGGCCGCGGCATCCCAAAACGCGGTCGACCCGCCGTTGCCGAGGATGACCTCATAGCCGTCGGGCAGGTCGAACAACTGGCGCAGCCCATCGCGGACCCGGCCGACCAGGTTCTTCACCGGAGCCTGCCGGTGCGAGGTGCCGAACAGGTCACCGGCGGCGGCGAGCGCGGCCAGCTGTTCCGGGCGCACCTTGGACGGGCCGCACCCGAAGCGGCCGTCATGGGGCTTGAGGTCGGCAGGAATGGTGAGTTCAGCCATGCCCACAAGCCTAAAGCGTCAGGATTCTCGGCCCGTCGGCGGTGACCGCCACCGTGTGCTCGCTGTGCGCGGCACGGGCGCCGGTGGCGGTGCGCAGTGTCCAGCCGTCGGGGTCGTGGACGTAGTCCTCGGTGCCGTCGGCGATGAGCATGGGCTCGATGGCGATCACCAGCCCGGGCTTTAGCCTCATACCTTTGCCGCGCCGGCCCTCATTGGGCACGTGCGGTGCCTCGTGCATGGTGCGGCCGATGCCGTGGCCGCCGTGATCGGCGAGCTGGCCGAATCCGGCCGCGCGGGCCACCGATGCGATCGCATGTCCGATGTCGCCGAGTGTGTTGCCCGGGCGTACCTCGGCGATACCGGCGGCCAGGGCGGCGTCGGCCGCCTCGATCAGCGCGGTGTCGGCGGGTCGGGGTGTCCCGACGACGAAGCTGCGGGCGGAGTCACCGCACCAACCGCGCAGGATGGCTCCGAAGTCCACGGACACCAGGTCGCCGTCGGCTAACACCTGTCCGTTGGGGATGCCGTGCACGACGGCGTCGTTGACGCTGACGCACAGCACCGCTGGGAACGGGCTCGATGCCCACCGTGGGTGATAGTTCAGGAAGGGGGACGTGGCATCGTGGGCGGAAAGAACTTCGGCGGCGACGCGGTCGAGATCGGCGGTGGTTCGACCCGGCGCGGCGTGGGCGACCACGGCCTGCAATGCTTCGGCGACCACGGCGCCTGCCGCAGCCATGGCGTCGATCTCAGCTTCCGTCTTCAGTTCGACCACGTCAGGCCCATTCTCAGCAAACTCTTTAAATCTGGCATGGACTTTTACTCGATACCTGCGGTACCGTTGTACAAGAAGCGGGTAGATGTAAACCTCAGACGAGAGGGAGAGGTCTGCAACATGGCTCGAACCAAGATGGTCCGGCGTTGGCGTCGCAATATGGATGTCAGCGACGACGCCCAGTACGTTGACATGCTCACCACACTGTCCGAGGGGTCGGTGCGGCGCAACTTCAATCCGTACAAGGACATCGAGTGGGATTCGCCGGAGTTCGCCGTAACTCCCAACGATCCCCGCTGGATCCTGCCGGCGACAGACCCGATGGGCGGTCATCCCTGGTATCAGGCGCTGCCACAGGACAAGCAGATCGAGATCGGCATGTGGCGGCAGGCCAACGTGGCCAAGGTCGGCCTGCACTTCGAGAACATCCTGATCCGCGGCCTGATGGAGTACTCGTTCTGGGTTCCCAACGGTTCCCCGGAATACCGGTACTGCCTGCACGAGTCGGTCGAGGAGTGCAACCACACCCTGATGTTCCAGGAGATGGTGAACCGCATCGGCAAGGACGTACCGGGCATGCCGCGGTTGCTCAAGTGGGTGCAGCCGCTGATCCCGCTGGCCGCCGGTCCGCTGCCGATCCCGTTCTTCTTCGGCGTGCTCGCCGGCGAGGAGCCGATCGACCACACGCAGAAGAACGTGCTGCGTGAGGGCAAGGCCCTGCATCCCATCATGGAGCGCGTCATGGCGATCCACGTCGCCGAAGAGGCCCGGCACATCTCGTTCGCGCACCAGTACCTGCACAAGCGGGTGCCGAATCTGCGTCGCCGCCAGCGTTGGATCCTGTCGCTCTTCGTGCCGCTGACCATGCGCATCCTGTGCTCGGCGATCATCGTGCCGCCGCGCACGTTCTGGAAGGAATTCGACATCCCGCGCTCGGTGCGCAAGGAACTGTTCTTCCGCTCGCCCGAGTCCCGCAAGATGCTTCGGGACATGTTCGGCGATGTTCGGATGCTGTGTTACGACACGGGTCTGATGAACCCGCTGGCCAAGCTGATCTGGAAGATGTGCAAGATCGACGGGCCGCCGAGCCGCTACCGCAGCGAGCCGCAGCGCGAGCACCTCGTCTCGGTCGCATAACCCGGAAGCCCCACTGTGCCTCATGTAATCACCCAGTCGTGTTGTAGCGACGGGTCCTGTGTCTACGCGTGCCCGGTGAACTGCATTCACCCGTCACCCGATGAGCCGGGCTTCGCCACGGCCGAGATGCTCTACATCGATCCCGACGCGTGTGTTGACTGCGGTGCCTGCGTCAGCGCATGCCCGGTCGGCGCGATTGCCGCGGATACCAAGCTGGAGCCCAATCAGCTGCCGTTCATCGAGCTGAACGCCTCGTTCTACCCGAAGCGGGAGGGCAAGTTGCCGCCGACGTCCAAGCTGGCGCCGGTGTTGGAGGCACCCAAGGTCACGCGGGGAGGTCCGCTGACCGTTGCGATCGTCGGCTCGGGACCCGCCGCGATGTATGCCGCGGACGAATTGCTCACCCAACGTGGCGTGCACGTGAATGTGTTCGAGAAGCTGCCGACGCCGTACGGGCTGGTGCGCGCCGGTGTCGCGCCGGATCACCAGAGCACCAAGCAGGTGACCAAGCTGTTCGACACGATCGGCAAGCAGCGGGGATTCAAGTTTTTCCTCAACGTCGAGATCGGCAAACACCTGACGCATGCCGATCTCGCGGAGCACCACCATGCGGTGATCTATGCCGTCGGCGCGCCCAACGACCGGCGCCTCGACATCGACGGGATGGGCCTGCCCGGTACCGGCACCGCAACCGAGATGGTGGCCTGGATCAACGGGCACCCTGAATTCACCTCGCTGCCAGTGGATCTGAGCCACGAACGGGTGGTCATCATCGGCAACGGCAATGTCGCGCTGGACGTCGCCCGAGTGCTTACCACCGCCCCGGATGCCTTGGCGCGCACCGATATCTCCGACCACGCCCTCGCGGCTCTGCGGGCGTCGCAGGTGCAGGAAGTGGTGATCGCAGCCCGGCGCGGGCCCGCCGCCTCGGCGTTCACGCTGCCCGAACTGATCGGGCTGACCTCTTCGTGCGACGTCGTGCTCGACGCGGCTGACCACGACCTGGTGCAGCGCGACCTCGCCACCAACACTGATCCGCTCACCCGCAACAAACTTGAGATCCTGTCCAAGCTCGGTGACGCGTCCGCCCCGATCACCCGGCCGCGTATCCGGTTGGCCTACCAGCTCACGCCGCAGCGCGTGTTGGGCGATACCCGCGTGAGCGGGGTGGAGTTCGGCGTGACTGGCACCGATCAGGTGCGGACGCTCGACGCGGGCCTGGTGCTGACGTCAATTGGATACCGCGGCAAGGCGATTGCCGATCTTCCCTTCGACGAGGATGCCGGCGTCGTACCCAACGACGGTGGCCGGGTGCGCGGCGCGTCGGGCAGTTATGTGGCGGGCTGGATCAAGCGCGGGCCCACCGGGTTCATCGGGACCAACAAGTCGTGCGCGGCCGAGACCGTGCACCGGCTGGTCGACGACTACAACGCGGGCAACCTCGCCGATCCGGTGCACAAGCCGGCCGCTCTGGAAAAGCTGGTCCGAGGCCGCCAGCCCGCGGTCGTTGACGCCGCGGGCTGGCAGGCAATCGACGCCGCAGAGATCGCCCGCGGTGGCGACGACCGGCCGCGGGACAAGTTCACCACCGTGGACGCCATGCTGGCGGCCGCCGCGACCGCACCGGCACAGCCGATGCACCAGCGCCTGCTGGCCGGACTGCGTCGTTAGCTGGTTGCCGCGACGATCGCTGCGGTGTCCCAGTAGAACGGCCACACCTCGGCGATACGTGCGTCGACCACGCGGATGGTCTGCAGGATCGGGAAGTCGAGTTCACGGCCGGTTGCCCGGGCGCGGGCATGGACCCGAGTGAGTACTACCGCGGTCGCGGACGTCGAGAGGAACTCCTGCTCGACCATCTCGAATTGCGCCCACACCTGACTCATGGCTGCGAAGAACCGCTCCATGCCATCGTGGCCTCGCCACGTTCCTCCGTAGGGCAGCGCATCTGCCTGGTGCAGGACGACGTCGGCGGCGAAGTACGGTGCGAGAATCTCGAAGTTCGCGGCCCCTGGTCCGCCGGCGGCGAGATATTCGCGCTCCGCGGCGTACATGCCGTTCAGCACGTCTGCGGTCGCTCTGAGTGGTGTCATACCTTGTAGACGTTGACCGTTCGCGAAATGTGAGATGAGGTTTTCGATCTGCGGCACCCGCCGTGTTGGCGAAACTTCAGGCGCGCAACCGACGCGAGGTGGTCCGGCTGGCCGCCGGACCGGATCCTCGCGACTGGTTCACAACTACTGCGCTGACTTCATCGCCTTCTCGATCTCCTCCGGACTGACCTCGCGGACCGGCTGACCCAACGACCACTGGTGCCCGAACGGATCGCGCACCACGCCGTAGCGGTCGCCCCAGAACTGGTCGTCCAATTCGGCGACCACCTCGGCACCGGCCTCGACCGCCTTGGCGAACTTGGTGTCGACGTCGGTGACGGTCAGGTGGATGGTCACCGGGGTGCCACCGAGGGACTTCGGTGTCATCGACTTACCGCCGCTGAACTCGGGGAAGTCGTCGTTCAGCATCACCGTGGAGCCGTTGATGTTGACCGCGGCATGGACGAGCTTGCCGTCCGGGCCGGGCACGCGGCCCAACTCGGTGGCACCGAACGCCTTGACGTAGAAGTCGATCGCGGCTGCGGCGTCGTCAACAACCAGATGCGGGGTCACTGCGGGGGTTACTTCAATCGCCATGATTCTCTCCTCGTGCTAGTGAGCGGACGACAATGCAGACCCGCTAGGCGGGCGGATCTCATCGCCATTACCCATGCAACACCAAGGGTCCGACAACTAAAGCGTGTCGAACACTCACCAGAGTTGTTCGACACGCTTTAGGTGACGGTGAACGGAACCGGCAGTTCAGAACGCCCGGTCAAAGCAAGCAGCACCGTCTCGCCGTCACCTTGCTCCACCGCAATGGCCGCGGCCAACGACGTCGCCGCCTCCAGAACCTCTCGGGGCAGCACGGCCGCGATACCGGTGGCTCGGGCGATGTCGAGGCTGTGCACGGCCAGCTCGAAGATGCGGGTCTGCAGGTAGGCGCCGAGCCGGATACCGAAGCCGCCGATCACCGTGATCAACGGATTATCGACCCCGCCGAGATCCGAGAGCGCCTGCGCCACGAGCCGATCGACGGCCGCGACCGGGTCATCGCCGAGGTCGCGCCCGGCCTGGATGCCGCGCTCCACGATTGCAGCTGTTCCCGCCTCGGACATGAAGATCCGGACGGCCGCGTAGTACTCGACCGGTCCGGCGAGATCGGCTGCGGAAGCCGGAGAGTGCAGATATGTGCTGACGGTGACCAGCGAGCGTGATGTGTGGCCGACGAGTGCCCGCAGATCCCACTCACCGAGGCCCGGCCCGTCGAACAGGTCCAGGGGCAGGGCCCGGACCAGCCGGGCGAATGCGTGTGCCGCAGAGGCGAAGACCTCGGTGGTCACGCCCGATTGGCGATCTGGTCCCATCCCTCGACCGTTTCCGCGCTGCGCGGGTCGGGCCCGACGTAGATCGCCGACGGGCGCACCAGCTTGCCCAACCGCTTCTGCTCGAGGATGTGCGCACACCAGCCCGCGGTGCGCCCGCATGTGAACATCGCCGGCATCATGCTGGCGGGCACCTGCGCGAAGTCCAAAATCACGGCGGCCCAGAACTCGACGTTGGTTTCGATCGCCCGGTCGGGACGACGCTCACGCAGTTCCGCCAGCGCAGCCTGTTCGAGTGCCACGGCCACCTCGTAGCGTGGGGCGCCGAGGCGTTCGGCCGTGGCCCGCAACACCCGGGCCCGCGGATCCTCGGCCCGGTACACCCGGTGCCCGAACCCCATGAGCTTGTCGCCGTGGTCAAGGACCGCCTTGACCACGGCGCGCGCGTCGCCGGTCTTCTCGACCTCTTCGATCATCGGCAGCACCCGCGCCGGGGCGCCGCCGTGCAGCGGCCCGCTCATCGCGCCGACCGCCCCGGACAGCGCGGCGGCCACGTCGGCTCCGGTGGAGGCGATCACCCGCGCGGTGAATGTCGAGGCGTTCATCCCATGCTCGGCGGCGCTCACCCAGTAGGCGTCGATTGCCTCGATGTGCCTTGGGTCCGGATCGCCCTGCCAGCGCGTCATGAAACGTGCTGTGACAGTCGGGCATTCGTCGATGGTGCGCTGTGGCACCGCGGGCTGGTAGATGCCGCGGGCCGACTGCGCGACATAGGACAATGCCATCACCGAAGCCCGGGCCAACTGGTCGCGCGCGGTGGACTCGTCGATATCGAGGATCGGCGCGTACCCCCAGATCGGCGCGAGCATCGCCAGCCCGGCCTGGACGTCGACGCGGACGTCGCCACTGTGGATGGGCAGCGGGAACGGCTCGGCAGGCGGCAGGCCATGGCCGAACCGGCCGTCGACCAGCAGTCCCCACACGTCACTGAAGGTGACCCGCCGGGTGACCAGTTCCTCGATATCCACGCCGCGGTAGCGCAGCGCGCCACCGTCCTTGTCCGGCTCGGCGATCTCGGTGGTGAAGGCGACGACGCCTTCCAATCCGGCGACGAATTCTTCCGGTACGGCTGCCATGGGCCGATTCTCGCACCCGAGGTCAGGCGTAGCGTTGTCGCGGTGGCAATACCGGATGATGCTGTGCCGGACGACAACGACCTGGCGGCCATGCGCGTCGAGTACGTGGAGAAAGACGGCCGTGGCGACCTCGACATCGACTGGCTGGGTGACGACCCCGCGACCGGCTGGCTGACCCTGTTGCGGGCCTGGCTCGCCGAGGCTCAGCAGGCCCGCGTGGCCGAGCCGAATGCCATGGTGGTCGCCACCGTCGACGAACGGGGAAGGCCCGTGACCCGCTCGGTGTTGTGCAAGAGCGTGGACGAGATCGGCATCACGTTTTACACCAATTACGACTCCGCCAAGGGTGGGCAGCTAGCCGCGAATCCTTACGCATCGGCCACGTTCCCGTGGTTTCAGCTGGGGCGCCAGGTGCATGTGCGCGGGCCGGTGAGCAAGGTGACGGCGGAGGCGACGGCGGAGTACTGGTCGAAGCGACCGCGCGGGTCTCAGCTGGGCGCATGGGCGTCGCAGCAGTCCCGCCCGGTCGAATCCCGTGCGGCGCTGATGCATCAGCTCGCCGAGGTCACTGAGCGATTCGCCGATCTCGATGCGGTCCCCGTGCCGCCCAACTGGGGCGGGTATCTGATCGCCCCCGACGTCGTCGAATTCTGGCAGGGCCGAGAGAACCGGGTACACAACCGGATTCGCGTGCAGAACGGCCGCGCCGAGCGGCTCCAGCCCTGAGACGGTTCTTCGCCGACACCACACCGCTGCGCTCACCGGACTTCCGGCGGTTGTGGCTGGCCGGCATCCCGACCGTCATTGGCGCCAACCTGACGATCTTCGCGGTGCCCGTGCAGTTGTATGCCCTCACCCAGAATTCGGCGTACGTCGGGTTGTCCGGGCTGTTCGCGCTTGTACCGCTGATCGTGTTCGGTCTGTGGGGCGGAGCCTGGGCCGACGCGATGGACCGCAGGCTACTGCTCGTCATCGCGTCGATCGGGCTGGCCGTCTCCTCGGTCCTGCTGTGGGTGCAGGCCGCGTTGGCGCTCAACAACGTCTGGGTGGTGTTGTGCCTGCTGTCGGTGCAGCAGGCGTTCTATGCGATCAACAGCCCCACCCGGTCGGCGGCCATCCCGCGGATGGTGCCGGGCGACCAACTGCCGGCCGCGAACTCGCTGAACATGACGGTGATGCAGTTCGGGGCGATAGTCGGCCCGCTGCTGGCCGGCCTGATGCTGAACTGGGTGGACCTCTCGACCTTGTATCTCATCGACGCCATCACGTGTCTGGTGCCGATCTGGGCCACGTTCCGGCTGGCGCCGATGCCGTCCACGAACACCGAACTGGGCGGGGCCCGCTGGGGGTTGGCCGCGGTTCTGGACGGCTTCCGCTACCTGGCGGGCAACCGCGTGGTGTTGATGTCGTTCGTCGTCGATCTCATCGCGATGATCTTCGGAATGCCCCGCGCGCTGTTCCCGCAGATGGCCCATGAAAGCTTCGGCGGGCCGGTCGAGGGCGGCACAATCATGGCGCTGTTGGCCGCGGCGATGTCGGCGGGCGCCGTCGCGGGCGGGGTGTTCTCGGGTTGGCTGCCCCGGATCCGCAGGCAGGGCCTGGCGGTTGTGGTGGCGATCGTGGTCTGGGGTCTGGCGATGGTCGGATTCGGTGTCGCGGGCGGGCTGGCGGACGGCGAGGCCGGGGCGTTGCTGTGGATTGCCTTGGTGTTCTTGGCAATCGGTGGGGCAGCTGACATGGTGTCGGCCGCGTTCCGCTCGACGATCCTGCAGCAGGCCGCGTCCGACGAGCTGCGCGGGCGCCTGCAAGGCGTGTTCACCGTCGTTGTCGCGGGCGGTCCGCGGCTTGCTGACACGTTGCACGGTGCGGCCGCGGCTGCGGTGGGTACGACCGTCGCCGCGGCGGGTGGCGGAGCTTTGGTGGTGGTCGGTGTGGTGATCGCGGCGCTGGTGGTACCGGCGTTCGTGCGATATCGCATCGCCGGGGCAGCAGCCCGTGACGAACGGTCCGAGCCTGACAAAGTGTGACCTTCGGCAAATTGCACCCGTTGTCAGATGCTTGCTGAAAACGCTCAGGTTGGAGCGATAGCATCCGGTGGTGAGTCAAGATCATCGGCAGGCCGTGCCCGGCCTACGCGAGCGGAAGAAGCAGCGCACACGTGCGACGTTGATCGACGCCGCGGTCGAGTTGTGCAATCGGCAGGGGTTCGAGCAGACGACGGTCGACCAGATCGCCGCTGTCGCGGAGGTGTCGCCGCGCACATTCAGCCGCTACTTCGCCACCAAGGACGCCGTGGTGCTGGCCTTCATCGACGAGGTGGTCGAGATGGTGGCGGTGGAGCTCGCTGCGCAGCCCAGCGACATCAGCGATATCGAGGCCCTGTACCGGTCACACGTGCAGGCATTCGTCAAGACCAAATCCGCACCGCCCAGCCAGCTCACATCCGAGCGGCTGTTGGCCTCGGCGCGCATCATCACCTCGTCTGCGGCGCTGTTACACGCCGCGTCGCAGTTCCGGATGGATGCCGTCAACGCCGCGCTTGCCGAGCGGATGGGCGTACCCCGCAACGATCGGCGGTTGCAGCTGACAGCCGCCGTGTGGGGGTCGATCATCATGACGTCGCTGGGCCAGCTCGGGCCGGGCATCGACTGGGACACCATGACCGTCGACGAGATCGTCGCGAAGGTCCAAGACACATATGCAGAGTTTCTGGGGGTAACTGCCAGCCTCCACGAGGTGGTCGGCCAGCTGGTCTGAACAGTGCGCCACCCCCCGCGGGCAGCCAGGACCGAATGCGACTACCTTTTGTTAGAGCAGTAGTCGGTTCCCCAACGACTTCCCAAGACGAGGATGAAGGGATTCCCGTGGCCGAAAACCCGTCGAGTGGGCAGGAGCACGCCACCCTCAAGTACCCAGGTGGCGAGCTCGATTTGGAGATTGTCCACGCCACCGAGGGCGCTGACGGTATCGCGCTCGGCCCGTTGTTGGCCGAGTCCGGCTACACCACTTTCGATGGTGGCTTCGTCAACACCGCCTCCACCAAGTCCGCCATCACCTATATCGACGGTGACGCCGGGATTCTGCGCTACCGGGGTTACCCGATCGAGCAGCTCGCGGAGAATTCCACCTTCATCGAGGTGAGCTACCTGCTCATTTACGGTGAGCTGCCGACGGCCGAGCAGTTGGAGAAGTTCACCACCCAGATTCAGCGGCACACCCTGCTGCACGAGGATCTGAAGCGCTTCTTCGACGGCTTCCCACGCAACGCGCACCCGATGCCGGTGCTGTCGAGTGCGGCCAACGCTTTGAGCGCCTACTACCAGGATTCGCTGGATCCGCTGGACAACGACCAGGTGGAGCTGTCCACGATCCGGCTGTTGGCCAAGTTGCCCACCATCGCGGCATACGCCTACAAGAAGTCGGTCGGTCAGCCGTTCCTGTATCCGGACAACTCGTTGACGCTGGTGGAGAACTTCCTGCGGATGACGTTCGGCTTCCCCGCCGAGCCCTACGAGGTCGATCCCGAGATCGTTCGCGCGCTGGACATGCTGCTGATCCTGCACGCCGACCATGAGCAGAATTGCTCGACGTCAACAGTCCGGTTGGTGGGTTCCTCTCAGGCCAACCTGTTCACGTCGATCTCCGGTGGCATCAATGCGCTGTGGGGCCCGCTGCACGGCGGCGCCAACCAGGCGGTGCTGGAGATGCTGGAGAAGATCCGCTCCGGCGGCGATGACGTCCAGACCTTCGTCAAGAAGGTCAAGAACCGCGAGGACGGCGTCAAGCTGATGGGCTTCGGCCACCGGGTCTACAAGAACTACGACCCCCGTGCCCGCATCGTCAAGGAACAGGCCGACAAGATCCTCGGCAAGCTCGGCGTCGATGACCCACTGCTGGACATCGCCAAGCAGCTCGAAGAGATCGCCCTGACCGACGACTTCTTCATCGAGCGCAAGCTCTACCCGAACGTCGACTACTACACCGGCGTCATCTACCGGGCCATGGGCTTCCCGACGCGCATGTTCACCGTGCTGTTCGCGCTGGGCCGGCTGCCCGGCTGGATCGCGCACTGGCGGGAGATGCATTCGGAGCCCAACAAGATCGGCCGTCCGCGCCAGATCTACACCGGCTACACCGAGCGCGGCTACTCCGACATCTCGAGCCGCTAGCTTTTTTCTCGCGAGCAGACACTAAACTGCCCCTTTTCCAGCGAAAAGGGGCAGTTTTGCGTCTGCTCGCGCAGGGAGCTCGGCTTGCGGGAAGAACAGTTGTAGTTTCACAATAGTTGTGTGAATGCAACTGTCGACCCGCTCAGCGCGCGGCGCAAGGCGATCATCCTCGTCTCGTGCTGTCTGAGTCTGCTGATCGTGTCGATGGATGCCACCATCGTCAACGTCGCCATTCCGAGCATCCGCGCCGATTTCGGAGCATCGCCCTCGCAGCTGCAGTGGGTGATCGACGTCTACACGCTGGTGCTGGCCTCGCTGTTGCTGCTGTCCGGCGCTATGGCCGACCGGTTCGGCCGCAGGCGCACGTTCCAACTGGGCTTGGCGATCTTCGCGACGGCCTCGCTGCTGTGCAGTTTGGCGCCCAACGTCGAGATGCTCATCGCGGCGCGCTTGCTGCAAGCCATCGGCGGTTCGATGCTCAACCCGGTGGCGATGTCGATCATCACCCAGGTGTTCACCGGACGCGTGGAACGTGCCCGCGCGATCGGCGTGTGGGGCGGAGTGGTCGGGATTTCCATGGCGATCGGCCCGATCGTCGGCGGTGCGCTGATCCAGTACGTGGACTGGCGTGCAGTGTTCTGGATCAACCTGCCGATCTGCGCGCTCGCGATCCTGCTGACCGCGATCTTCGTCCCGGAGTCCAAGTCGGCGACCATGCGCGACATCGACCCCGTCGGCCAGGGGCTCGGCGTCGCATTCCTGTTCGGCATCGTGTTCGTGCTCATCGAAGGGCCCGGCCTGGGTTGGACTGATCCCCGCACGCTGGCGGTCGCAGTGGTCGCTCTCGTCGCGTTCGTCGGGTTCCTGCGCTACGAGTCGCGCCGCCATGACCCCTTCATCGATCTGCGGTTCTTCCGCAGTGTCCCGTTCGCGTCGGCGACCCTGGTCGCCATCTGCGCATTCGCCGCGTACGGGGCTTTCCTGTTCATGATGTCGCTGTACCTACAGGAGGAGCGCGGCTATTCCGCCATGCACACCGGTTTGATCTATCTACCGGTTGCTGTTGGCGCCCTGATCTTTTCGCCGCTCTCGGGTCGGCTGGTCGGCCGCTTCGGCGCCCGGCCTTCGCTGCTCGTCGCGGGGACGACGATCACCATGGCGGCGCTGCTGCTGAGCCAGTTGACGGCCGTGACGCCGGTGTGGCAGCTGTTGGTCATCTTCGGGGTGTTCGGTATCGGCTTCTCGATGGTCAACGCGCCCATCACGAACACCGCCGTCAGTGGCATGCCGCTGGACCGGGCCGGGGCGGCGTCGGCGGTCGCCTCCACCAGCAGGCAGGTCGGCGTGAGTATCGGTGTGGCACTATGTGGTTCAGTGGCCGGTACCGCGCTGGCCACCGCCGGTGCCGACTTCGCCGTGGCGGCCCGGCCACTGTGGTTCGTCTGCGCCGCAATGGGAGTCGTGATCTTTATTCTCGCGCTTGTGTCGACCTCGCCGTGGGCACTGCGCTCCGCGGAGCGGTTGGCTCCGTTGATCGGCGAGCACAACCGGCCCTCCGAGGTGATCCATGTCCAGTAATCCCGTGGCCGACGAAGTCTGGCGCACGCTGACCGCGCTGGTGTTGGACAACCGCGACACCTGGCGGCGGACCGCTATCGAGCGCAGCGGCCTTTCCTTCAGCCGGATCCGAATTCTGCGCCGGTTGGCGCGGGCACCGATGACCGTCAAGCAGTTGGCCTATGCGACGACCATGGACGCGCCCGCGGCGACGGTGGCAGTCAACGACCTGGAAGAGCGGGGACTGGTTGTCCGCGAGGTCGATCCGGCCAACCGGCGATCGAAGGTGGTGTCGTTGACCGATGCAGGCCGCGCGGCGTGGGCGGCCATCGATGCCGTCGACGACCCGGCGCCCGACGCCCTCGCCGCGCTCGACCCCCAAGATCTCGACGCACTGCGCGTCCTGCTCGACAAGATCTCCGCGGAATAGCATTGCCGGTCGCTGATCCGGCGAATCAACCGCTCTCCAGCACCGCCATCGCGGCGTTGTGCCCACCGATTCCCGATACCGCGCCGCCGCGTCGGGAACCCGACCCGCACAGCAGGATCCGATCATGTGCGGTGGCGACCCCCCACCGTCTCGCCGGGGTGTCCAATGGTTCGTCATCGACGAAGGGCCAGCGCAGTGCACCGTGGAAGATGTTGCCGTTGGTCATGCCCAGCGCCCGGTCCAAGTCGACGGTGGTCTTGGTCTCGATGCACAACCGCCCGTCGGCGTCCTCCATCAGAATCTCCTGAATGGGCTCGGCAAGAACCGAATTCAGGGAATTGAGCACCGCGGAGGTCAATCGGTCGCGCATCCTGTCGGGGTCGCGGGCCGCGAGAGAGTGCGGAGTGTGCAGCCCGAACACCGTCAGCGTGTGCGCTCCGGACGTGCGCAGACCGTCGGACAGGATTGTCGGGTCAGTCAGTGAGTGGCAGTAGATTTCGCACGGCAGCGGGTCGGGCACCCGCCCGGCCGTCGCGGTACCGTAAGCGGTCGCGAGCTGGTCGAATGACTCGTTGATGTGGAATGTGCCGCCGAAAGCCTGTTCCGGCGTGACGCTTTCGTCGCGCAATCGGGGCAGCCGGCGCAACATCAGGTTGACCTTCACCTGGGCGCCCTGGGCGATATCGGGTGCCGGTTCACCGAGCAATTCGGCGAGCACCGCGGGCGTGACGTTGGCCAGGACGCGTTCGGCGCTGACCCGCTGCGACTTGCCGGCGTGCCGGTAGCGGACCTCGCCGTCCGGATCGATCGCGTGAACCTCTGCACCCGTGACGATTTCGGCTCCGAACCCGGCCGCCGAAGCGGCGAGTGCGCCGGTCACCGCACCCATGCCGCCGACCGGGACATCCCAATCGCCGGTGCCGCCGCCCATCAGGTGGTAGAGAAAGCACACGTTCTGGATCAACGATGGATCGCCCACGTCGGCGAAGGTGCCGATCAGGGCGTCGGTGGCCATCACACCGCGCACCAGATCGTTGTGGACTGCGGCAGTGATCGCCTCGTCGATAGGCCGTTCGGTCAATGCCTCCCACGCCGAGGCGGCCTCACTGTCCTGTCCGGCCAACACGTGGCTGCGCAATTCGGCGCGAGTGTGCAGCGGTTGCAGCAGGGTCGGCCAGATCCGCTCGGTGATCAGCCCACAGCGCCGGTAGAACTCGCGGAAACCGGCCGCGTCGGGCCCGGCGCCTATCGCAGCGAAAGTCGACTCCGGTCCGATCAGCAGCCCGGTACTTCCTGCCGTGGCTGGTTCTGGCGTATAGGACGAGTACCGGCGCCGCACGAGCCGGATCCGGGCGCCGAGGTCTTCGACGATGCGCCGCGGTAGCAGACTCACAAGATAGGAGTATCGGGAGAGCCTGGCGTCGACGCCGTCGAAGGCGTGCGCGGAAACAGCCGCACCGCCCACATGGTCGAGGCGTTCGAGCACTCTGACCCGGCGACCCGCGCGGGCCAGATACGCAGCCGCCACCAGACCGTTGTGCCCGCCGCCGACGATGACGGCGTCAAGACGCTGATCTTCGGCCACTGACCCAGTGTGCCCGACTACCGTTGCTCCGGTGAGTACAAAACCTGAGATCGAATTTCCCGACGGGCCTGCGCCCACCGAGCTTGTCATCACCGATCTGGTGGTCGGTGACGGCGCCGAGGCCGTGCCCGGCGCAACAGTAGAGGTGCATTATGTCGGCGTCGAGTACGACACCGGCGAGGAGTTCGACAGTTCCTGGAATCGTGGTGAGTCGATTGAATTTCCGCTGCGCGGCTTGATTCAGGGTTGGCAGGACGGCATTCCCGGTATGCGGGTAGGCGGGCGCCGCAAACTTGTTATCCCACCGGAGCAGGCATACGGGCCAGCAGGTTCGGGGCACCGGTTGTCGGGCAAGACATTGATATTCGTCATTGATCTGTTGGCCACTGGTTAACGCGCGCGTCGAACTTTTGCGAAATCGTCTGAGCCGACCACTTGTCTGTTAGTTGCTGCTACGGTCGAATTGTTTGGCCGCCGTAGATAACTGTTCAGTCGACTTCAGGAGCACCTAATGTCGAGTTCGGACGAAACCCGGACTATCACAGGCTGGCAAACAGCCTCGAAGTTCTATCGACGACCACCTGGCATCGGTTGGTTGCTGGCGCTTCTCGCAATACCACTGTTGCTGGGTTTGATTGGCTGGGGCACTCTCGACAGGTCGGACAACGACGTCGACATGACTTTGCCGAGTGTTGATCCGTCGGCGACGTTGTCTGCCCCGGATGCCAACGCACCGGATGCCAACGCCCCGAGCCTGTCGTTCGCGCCGTTGTCGATCACCCGTAATGGCAACGACATCACGCTCTCGGGTGACCTGCCGGACGAGAATGCGAAGGCCGCGCTGCTGGATTCGCTGCGGGCCCAGTTCGGTCCCGATGTGAACCTGGTCGACAACCTCAGCCTCAAGCCCGGAGTCAACACGCCCGACGCGGCGGCGCTGGGCTCGGTGTTCGGGGCTGCGGCAGCGGGGATTCCGGATTTCGACTTCAAGCTCGACGGTGACACCCTGACGTTGTCCGGTACCGCGCCCTCCGAAGAGGTGCGGGCAGCGGTCGAGAACGCCGCCAGGGCGGCGTGGCCGAATATCGGGATCACCAACAACATTCGGGTCGAGGCGGCCCCGGCGGCGCCGGCACCCCCGCCGGGCGCTCCGGCTCCCGGTGGTGCGCCTGGCCCGTGTGCGGTGCTGCAGGATGACGTCTCGGCGCTGTTGCGCACGCCGATCAATTTCGACACCGACGGATTCGGCCTCGCCTCGGCATCCGAGCAGCTGTTGACCCAGGTGGCCGACAAGTTGAAGACGTGCCCGGGTGCCCGGGTATCGGTGACCGGGTTCACCGACAACTCAGGTAACGACGCGATCAATGTTCCACTCAGCGCGAATCGGGCCAAAGCCGTTGCGGACTATCTGGTTTCGCAGGGGCTGGCCGCCGATCACGTGACTTCGAACGGTGTCGGTTCGGCGAATCCGATCGCGAGCAATGACACCCCAGAAGGCAAGGCGCAGAACCGCCGCGTCGAGATCACGGTCAACTAGGGAGATTCGACATGGACTTCGTCATCCAATGGTTTTGGTATCTGCTCGCCTTCCTGGTCGGCGCGTTGGTCGCATGGCTGACCTCGCTCGTCGCCGTCAAGCACACCAGCGAGGAAGCCGCGCTTGCCGAGCTTCCCGAGTCTCGTGAGATTGGAGCCCGGCCATGAGCGACGTGAATTGGTGGTTGATGGCACTGGCTTTCGTGCTCGGGCTGCTACTGACGCTGGCGCTCACCGTCCGCCGGGTCAAACGTGAGGTGCCGGTCTACGGCGCACTGGGTCGCAGGCCCGGGGACAGCGGTGCCGCAGCGACATTGGCCGATCGCGACGACGCGACCACAACGTTGCCGAGGGTTGACGACGACGCGACGACCAGCCTGCCCAAGGCCGACGAGCCGACCACGAAGATGCCAAGGGTCGGATCCTCCGGTGCCGCAGCAGCCGGCGCGGCGGCAGTCGGTGCGGGCGCGATCGGTGCGGGCGCGGTCGGCGCCTCGAAGTTCGGCGGCGGGGACACAGCCGACGAACCATACGGCGCCGGATCGATCCGCACCACCGCAGGTGCTGCCGCGCCGGCCGGCTACACGATCAAGGGCAACGAGAACTCGATGCTCTACCACTCGCCGGAGAGCCCGGCGTACGACCAGACGGTCGCCGAGATCTGGTTCCGCGACGCCGAGTCCGCGGAGCGCGCCGGCTTTGCCCGGTGGGACTTCACGGATTTCGGAAGCCACGGCGGCGCTGCCGCCGGAGCCGCTGGTGCAGCAGGCGTGGCAAAGCTCGCCGACACCGGCGAGAGCGAGGCGCCCAAGGTGGTGGAGGAGTCGCCGTTCGGTGCGGGCTCGGTGCGGGTCTCGGGCGCCGGTACCCCGCCGGGATATACCGTCAAAGGCAACGAGGATTCGATGCTGTACCACACCGAGGAAAGTCCGTCGTACCAGCAGACGATTGCCGAGATCTGGTTCCGTGACGTGGAATCCGCCGAGAAGGCCGGATTCGCGCGCTGGGACAGCGGAAAATCACAGCGCGAGCGGAAGTAAACGGTTCAGGGCTCGCCGAGTTCTACAACAGATCGCTCAATGCGGGCCGGGCAGGCGCAACAGCAGACGCGCCCCGCCCATCGGGCTCGACTCCAGGGTGGCTGTGCCGCCGTGCAGTTCGGCTTGTTGCGCCACGAGAGCAAGCCCGAGCCCTGACCCGGAGCGTGATGCCGTGGAGCCGCGGGAGAAGCGATCGAACACCACCGTCCGCTCCTCCTCGGGAACCCCGACCCCGTTGTCGTCGACGGCGATGTCCACTCCGGCGCGGGAGCTCACCGCCGACAACTGCACGCGGGTGGCACCGCCGTGTTTGACGGCGTTGGCGATCGCGTTGTCCACCGCGAGCCGCAGTCCGGTGGGCAACCCGACGATGATCACGGTCGGCGCGGGTGCCAGTGACACGTCGAGTTCCGGATAGATCCGCATCGCGTCGTGGGCGGCCCGGTCGAGTAGTTCGGTGATGTCGACGGTCACGTGGTCGTCGGTGGTGGTGAGCTCACCTTGGGCGAGTCGTTCCAGCGCGCCCAGGGTGGCCTCGATCCGCGATTGGGTGCGGATGACGTCGTTGACCACCTCTTTTCGCTGGTCGTCGGCGAGGTCGAGGGTGGCCAGCACCTCCAGATTGGTCCGCATCGCGGTGAGCGGGGTGCGCAGTTCGTGGGCGGATACCGACGCGAAGTCGCGGGCCGAGTCCAGTGCGGCCTTGGTGCGGTCCTGTTCTTTCCAGATGCGCTTGAGCATGCCGTTGACGGCGTCGGCGATCTCGACGGCTTCGGACGCGCCGCGTACCTCCACGTCGGGCGGTTCGTCGCCGGCCTCGATCTCGCGGGTCTGTTCGGCCAGCCGTTTGAGCGGGCGGACCGCGAACGCGGCCAGCACCCAGCCGAGCACGCTGGCCGCCCCGACGGCGAAGACGCAGATCACGATCACTCTGCGGTGCAGGTTGTTGGTGTCGGCGATCGTGGCGTCGTAGGTGGCGCCGACGGCCACCCACATCGGCCCTGGTGCCGGGATCTCCACGGTCCGCACGCGCCAGCGCACGCCGTTGATGTAGGTGTCGGCATAGCCGGCGGGCAGTTCGGGCAGCACCACGGTCGAGTTCGAGGTGACCGACCCGGTCTGACGCACCGTGATGACCGCGTCCTGGTCGTTGGGGGAGCGGGGGATCTGGTCCAGACCGCGCGGCAGGAACGGGATCGCGAACCCGGCCGCTTCGTCGAGGCGGCGGTCGAGGCGTTCCTTGCGGTCGTTGGTGATGCCGACCCAGACGATCGTGCCGACGATGACGACGACGATCGCCGCGCCGATGGCCGTCGCGAATGCCACCCGGGTCCGCAGCGACGGGGTGCGGCGGAAGATCCGGGTGAGCAGGCTCATGACGGGGCTACTGCGTCCGTAGGACGAACCCCACGCCGCGCACGGTGTGCAGCAACCGTGGTGCGCCGCCGGCCTCCAGCTTGCGGCGCAGGTATCCGATGAACACGTCGACGACGTTGGTGTCGGCGGCGAAGTCGTAGCCCCACACCAGCTCCAGCAGCTGGGCGCGGGACAGCACCGCGGTCTTGTGCTCGGCCAGGACGGCCAGCAGGTCGAACTCGCGTTTCGTCAGGTCCACGTCGGCGCCGTTCACCCGCGCACGCCGGCCCGGAATGTCCACCTCGAGCGGACCGACCTGGATGGTCTCCGACGAGAACGTCGCGGATGCGCCGCGTCGGCGTAGCAGGGCCTTGACCCGGGCCACCAGCTCCTGCAGCACGAACGGCTTGACCAGGTAGTCGTCGGCACCCGCTTCGAGGCCCGCCACCCGGTCGTCGACGCTGCTGCGCGCGGAGAGCACGCAGACCGGAACGTCGTTGTCCATCGCGCGCAGCGCGGTGACCACGCTGACGCCGTCGAGGACCGGCATGTTGATGTCGAGCACGATGGCGTCGGGCCGGGTCTCGGTCGCGCTGCGCAGGGCTTCGGCGCCGTCCACGGCTGTGGACACGTCGAACCCGGACAACCGCAGCCCGCGTTCCAGTGAGGCGAGCACGTCAGGGTCGTCGTCCACCACGAGGACCCTCGGGGAGGCCATACCGCTGGCAGTACTGTCCATGTCCGCCATCTTGCCTGATGGACAACCGCGAATGTCGCAGGCACGGGGTCGATGCCTGCGGGAAGTCGTTGACCTCATCAATTGTTGAGGTTCTACGGTGAATCTCATGAGTATGGAAACGGTGGCCAGGCAGACCCTGTACCGGCAGGCGCATGCCCGCGGAGGCGATCTGCATGCGCTGGCCGACCGGCAGCTGCTCGCCCGCATCTGGCGTTTCGCCGGCCGGCACCACCGAAGGTTGGGTGCGTTCCTCGCGGTCAGCGTCGTCACTGCGGCGCTGGCTGTCACGACGCCGGTGCTGGCCGGTCGCGTCGTCGACGAGATCACCGGGGGCGGCGCGGCGTCGGTCGTGGTGCTGCTGGCCTGCACGATCGCTGCGATCGCGGTCGCCGAGGCCGCGGTGTCGCTGGTCACCCGGTGGCTGTCCTCGAACATCGGCGAGGGTCTGATCCTGGACCTGCGCACCGCGGTGTTCGATCACGTGCAGAAGATGCCGGTGGCCTTCTTCACGCGCACCCGCACCGGTGCGCTGGTGAGCCGGCTCGGCAACGACGTGATCGGGGCGCAGCGGGCGTTCTCCGACACGCTGTCGGGCATCGTCGCCAACCTGGTGACGGTGACGCTGACGCTCGTGGTGATGCTGAGCATCTCGTGGCAGATCACGCTGCTTTCGCTGCTGCTGGTGCCGTTGTTCGTGGTGCCGGCGCGCCGCATCGGTGCCCGGATGGCCGAGCTGTCCCGCAAGGCCGCCGCCCACAACGCGACGATGAACACGCAGATGACCGAACGGTTCTCGGCTCCGGGCGCCACCTTGGTGAAACTGTTCGGCAACCCGGCGCGCGAGTCGGGGGAGTTCGCGGTGCGGGCCGACGCGGTGCGGGACATCGGGGTGCGCACGGCGATGCTGCAGTCGACGTTCATGAACTCGCTGACGCTGATGTCCGCGTTGGCGCTGGCCCTGGTGTACGGGCTGGGCGGGTTGCTGGCGATCGGCGGACAGTTGCAGGCCGGCGCGATCGTCTCGCTGGCGCTGCTGTACGCGCCGCTGACCGCGCTGGCCAATGCGCGTGTCGAGATCGCCAGTGCGCTGGTCAGTTTCGAGCGGGTCTTCGAGGTCCTGGATCTGGAGCCGCTGATCGCCGAGAAGCCGGGTGCCGTTGACGTGCCGAACGAAGCAGGAATCTCCGTCTCCGTCGAATTTCAAGATGTCCGGTTCTCCTACCCATCGGCGGACAAGGTGTCGCTGGCCTCGCTTGAGGAGGTCACCGTGCTGGATGACCGCGGTGGCGACGAGGTTCTGCACGGGATTTCGTTCACCGCCCGGCCCGGTGAGATGGTGGCCCTGGTCGGTTCGTCGGGCGCGGGCAAGTCGACGATCGCATCGCTGTTGGCCAGGCTCTATGACGTCGATTCGGGTTCGGTGAAGCTCAACGGGGTCGACGTGCGCGACGTGACGTTCGCATCGCTCAAGGAGACCGTGGGCATGGTGACCCAGGACGGGCATCTCTTCCACGAAACGATCCGGTCGAATCTCCAGTTGGCCGCTCATGACGCTGCATCCGATGACCAGCTGTGGGAGGCCCTGCGCCGGGCCAGGCTGGCCGACGTGGTCGCTGCGATGCCCGACGGCTTGGACACGGTTGTCGGTGAGCGCGGATACCGTCTGTCCGGAGGGCAGCGGCAGCGGTTGACGATCGCGCGGCTGCTGTTGGGACGATCCCGGGTGGTGGTGCTCGATGAGGCGACGGCTTCGCTGGACTCGGCCTCCGAGGCCGCTGTGCAGCAGGCCCTTGCCGAGGCGCTGGACGGCCGTACGTCCGTCGTCATCGCACACCGGTTGTCGACGGTTCGGGCCGCCGATCTCATCCTGGTCGTCGAGGACGGGCGCATCGTCGAACGCGGCACCCACAGCCAACTGCTCGCGCGCAACGGGCGCTACGCCGAGCTGTACTACACCCAGTTCGCCGACGATGCCACCGCGGCGTGAAGTTATTCATTTGCCGCACATGGGAAGATCTACACAGTGAGTGAAGCCGCAACTGACGGATTGCGTTCGGCGCCGGCGATCGCCCCGCCGCCGGCGCGGATTCGCGGTAGCTCGGATCTGTGGCGGCTGCTGCCGTACCTGTTGCCGTACCGGACCCGGTGGATCGCGATGATCGTCGTCGCGGTCGCCAGCCTCGCCGCCACAGTGGCGATTCCGTTGATGACCAAGGCCGTCATCGACGGTCCCGTGCGCCATCAGGATTCCCGCGGGCTGTGGATTCTCGGTGCCGCCGCGATGGGTGTCGGCATCTCGGAGGCGGTGCTGTGGTTCATCCGGCGCTGGCTGGTGGCGCGCGCCACGATGGGCGTCGAGGCCGACATCCGCAAGGACCTCTATGCGCGCCTGCAGATTCTGCCGATGAGTTTCCACGGCCGCTGGCAGTCCGGCCAGCTGCTGTCGCGCGTGATGAACGACTTGTCGACCATCCGCCGGTTCATGTCGTTCGGGCTGGTGTTCCTGATCCTCAACGCCCTGCAGATCACCGTGGTGACCGCGATCCTGCTGGCCATGTACTGGCCGTTGGGGGTGGTGGTGCTGGTGTCGATCGTGCCCATCGCGGCCACGGTGTTGCACTTCGAGCGGGAGTACACCCGGTTGTCGCGGCTGGCGCAGGACCAGACGGGGCACGTCGCAACGCATGTCGAGGAGTCGGCGTTGGGCCTGCGGGTGGTGAAATCCTTCGGCCGCGAGGACTACGTGTTCGACCGCTTCGACGAGCAGGCCAGCCGGCTGTACGAGACGCAGGTCGGCAGGGTCGGCGTGTCGGCGAAGTTCTGGACCGTGCTGGAGATCATCCCCAACCTGACCCTGATCGTGGTGCTCGGGTTCGGCGCCTATGCGGCCGGCCACGGCCAGGTCACGATGGGCACGCTGGTCGCGTTCATCACCATGATGCTTTCGCTCGTGTGGCCGATCGCGTCGCTGGGGTTCCTGCTGTCCATGACCCAGGAGTCGTTCACTGCCGCCAACCGGATCGCGGAGATCTTCGATGCGCCAAGGGAGATCGATGACGGACCGCAGGCCGAGCCGCCGCGTGGCGGCCGTCTCGAGCTGCGTGACGTCGGCTTCCGGTTTCCCGATAGCGACGAGTGGGCACTGCGCCACGTGAATGTCACGGTCGAGCCGGGTGAGACGCTCGCGCTGGTCGGCTCGACCGGTTCGGGCAAGTCGGTGCTCGCCGCGTTGTTCTCCCGGCTCTACGACGTCACCGAGGGCCAGATCCTCATCGACGGCCAGGACATCCGCGAGCTAAGCCTGCCTGCGCTGCGCAAGGCGGTGGCCACCGCGTTCGAGGATCCGACGCTGTTCTCGATGTCGGTCGCGGAGAACCTGGCGTTGGGCCGGTCCCCGTCGCAGAACCCTGCCACCGACGCGGAGCTGGCGCAGGCCATCGAGATCGCGGCCGCGCAGTTCGTCTACGACCTGCCCTTCGGCCTGGACACCCGCATCGGCGAGCAGGGCATGAGCCTGTCCGGCGGGCAGCGGCAACGCCTTTCCCTGGCCCGCGCGATCCTGGCGGCGCCGCGGATCCTGGTGCTCGACGACACCCTCTCGGCGCTCGACGTGCACACCGAAGCCATCGTCACCGAGGCCCTCGGGCGGGTTCTGCGCGAGGTCACCGGCGTCATCGTGGCGCACCGGGCGTCGACGGTGCTGTTGGCGGACAAGGTCGCTCTGCTCGACACCATTGACGGGGCGGGCACGATCACCCACATCGGCACGCACGCCCAGCTGCTCGCCGAGGTGCCGCAGTACCGGTACCTGCTGGCCGCCGATGACGAATTGGACGACGCCTGCGAACGCAGCTGCGACTGGGAGGACGACGAAGAACTGGCACGGCTGCAGCGGGTCCACGACGAGCGTGCTGCCATTGATCACGTCGGGCAGCATGTGCCTTCGGAGGTGCAGCGCCGATGACCCTCACTGACTGGCGCGGGCGCATCAAGGAGGACCAGGACGACGACCTCCCGATCGACGAGAGCCTGCCCCGGCGCCGCGAGGCGCGGGCGCTGCTTGGCTCGCTGTTGCGTCCCTACCAATGGACGGTCGGCGCACTCGCACTGGTTGTCATCGTGGAAAACGTTGCCCGCCTGTCGGTTCCGATCCTGGTCCAGCGCGGTATCGACCGTGGCATCCCGCCGATCATCGACGGGGGTTCGACTCGGGAGCTGATGCTCATCGTCGCCACGTTGTGCGTGGTGGTGGTCGTGCAGGCGGTCAGCCGGATGTTCTTTCTCCTCCGCTCCGGCCGGATCGGTCAGAAGGTCCTGCTTGAGCTGCGCCGTCGCGTGTTCCGGCATTTCCAGCGGCTCGACGTCGCGTTCCATGACCGCTACACCTCGGGTCGGGTGGTCAGCCGGTCCACCAACGATGTCGAAGCCATCCAGGACATGCTGGAGACCGGTTTCGACAGCCTGATCACCGCGGTGCTCACGCTGTTCGGCACCGCGATCTTGTTGGTGGTACTGGACTGGCGGCTGGGCCTGATGTGCCTTGCGGCGTTCCCGATCCTGGTCGGGCTGGTGTGGTGGTTCCGCAACGAGTCCGCCAAGACCTACCGCCTGGTGCGCGAGAGTGCCGCGTTGGTCATCGTGCAGTTCGTCGAGACCATGACGGGCATCAAGGCGGTGCAGGCCTACCGCCGCGAGCCGCGAAACCAGGAGATCTTCGAGGACATCGCCGACGATTACCGCGCGATCAACGAGAAGACATTCAAGCTGCTCGCCGTCTTCATGCCGGGGGTCAAGCTCGTCGGCAACATCACCACGGGCGTCGTGCTGCTCTACGGCGGCTACCGGGTGCTGAACGGCGAGATGACCATCGGCACGCTGACGGCGTTCCTGCTGTACCTGCGGATGTTCTTCGAACCGATGCAGGAGATCTCGCAGTTCTTCAACACCTTCCAGTCGGCCTCCTCCGCGCTGGAGAAGCTGGCGGGCGTGCTGGCCGAACAACCCGCGATCGCCGATCCCGAGCATCCGGTGGAGCTCGCGAAGGTCAAGGGCGACATCGCATTCCATGACGTGCAATTCGCCTACACGCCGGGCCGCCCGGTCCTGCCCGACCTGTCGCTGCGGGTGCCGGCCGGTCAAACGGTGGCGCTCGTCGGCACCACCGGCGCAGGCAAGACCACGATCGCGAAGCTGATCGCCCGGTTCTACGACCCCTCGGCGGGTTCGGTGACGCTGGACGGCGTTGATCTGCGTGCACTGTCACAGTCCGAGCTGCGAACCCACGTCGTCATGGTCACCCAGGAGAACTTCATGTTCGAGGGCACCGTCGCCGACAACATCCGGTTCGGCCGTCCCGATGCCACCGATGCGCAGGTACGCGAGGCTGCCGAGGCCGTCGGCGCCGACCGGTTCATCGCGATGCTGCCCGATGGATACGACACCGATGTCGCCAAGCGCGGTGGCCGGCTCAGTGCGGGCCAGCGTCAGCTGGTGGCGTTCGCCCGGGCGTTCCTGGCCGATCCGGCGGTGTTGATCCTCGACGAGGCGACGTCGTCGCTCGACATCCCCAGCGAGCGCATGGTGCAACGCGCGCTGGAAACCGTGCTCGCCGATCGGACCGCGCTGGTGATCGCGCACCGGCTCTCGACGGTGCAGATCGCCGACCGGGTGCTGGTGCTGGAGCACGGCCGCGTCGTCGAGGACGGCCCACCTGCTGATCTCATCGCCCGGGCCGACGGCGCCTACGCCGCGCTGCACCGCGCCTGGGTCGACTCGCTGGCCTGAGCTTCCTTGCGCGAGCAGCGCACTCAGCGCACCGTGTCGAAGAACTTCCGGACGTCGTCGACGAACAACTCGGGCTGTTCGAAGGCCGCGAAGTGCCCGCCGCGCGGCATCTGCGTGAAATGGGTGACGTTATAGGCGGTTTCGCACCAACTGCGCGGCGCCCGCAGGATCTCCATGGGGAACGACGCCACGCCGGTGGGCAGGCTGACGTAGTCCCCGCCGCTGAAGCTGTTGAAGCTCTCCCAGTACAACCGGGCCGATGAGGCCGCCGAGGCGGTGACCCAGTAGAGCATCACGTTGTCGAGCAATTCGTCACGGTGCAGCACATTCTCGGGATGGCCGTCGCAGTCCATCCAGGACCAGAACTTCTCCACGATCCAGGCCAACTGGCCGGCGGGGGAGTCCACCAGGCCGTAGCCGAGGGTCTGCGGCCGCGTCGACTGCTGCTTCATGTATCCCGAATCGAACTTGCGGTAGTAGTCGACCCGGGCCAGGGCCTGCTTCAGGTCTTCGGTCATCTCACCGAGGCCCTCGGCGGGAGGTTGGGCGATCGGCATATTGAGATGGATGGCCGCACACGAACCGCCGTTGCGGCCGATCTGCGTCGTCACCGCGGCTCCCCAGTCGCCGCCCTGTGCGCCGTAGCGGTCATAGCCCAGGCGGTTCATCAGCGTGTCCCAGGCCTGCGCGATCTTGCCGATTCCCCACCCGGTCGCTGTCGGCTTGTCTGAGAATCCGTAGCCCGGAAGCGACGGGCACACCACGTGGAAGCCGGCCTCGGTCAGCGGCTCGATCACCTTGTTGAACTCGACGACCGAGCCGGGCCAGCCGTGCGTGATGACCAACGGAAAAGCGTCCTCACGAGGGGAACGCTGGTGGATGAAATGAATGTCGAGCCCGTCGATCTCGGTGGTGTACTGGTCGAACCGGTTCAACGCGGCCTCGCGCGAACGCCAGTCGTAGTCGTTGGCCCAGTAGTCCGCGAGTTCGCGGGTGTAGCTCAGCGGGATGCCCTGGGTCCAGTCGTCGACGCATTCCGGCTCAGGCCAGCGGGTTCGGGCCAGTCGCTGCTTGAGGTCGTCGAGGTCGGCGTCGGGCACTGCGATGCGGAAAGGGTTGATCCCAGCGGTCATATGCCGATCTTGTCACGGGAGCTGACGCAACCGGCGGGCCTTCGACACCGCCTCGTGACGAGTGCGTGCACCGAGTTTGCTCGACGCGCTGCGCAGATAGCTCTTGACCGTCTCCGGCTTCAATGAAAGACGTTGGGCTGCTTCTGCGTTGGTGCATCCCAGGGCGATCTGTGCGAGCACGTCGACTTCGCGTGTGGTCAGTGGCGTGGCGGCCGGGGTGTCGCCGGACAGTGCGTGGGCCAGGCGGTCGGCGAGATCACGTAGTTGCCCGGCCAGCGCCGGGGTGTCGGATGCGAGGCTGAGCAGATCGGCGTGCACGTCACGTATCTGCTCAGCACTGGCCGCGCTGTCCCCGAAGTTCGCCAGCTGTGCCTCGCGCATCCGCATTCGGCGGTCCACCTCGTCGCGCACGGTCAGTTCGTGGGTCAGCCGCTGAGCCGATGCCATCATCGCGGCGGCCGTGCGGTCGCCGATCGGCGCGGATTGCCGGTATGCGCCATACAGGACCGCCCGGGCGTGCCCGTCCACCACAACCGGAACCGCCAGGATCGAGCGGATCCCCTCGGACAGCACCGGTCCGTCGTAGTCGTGGGTGATGGCCGAGGCACGCCGATAGTCGGCCACCGAGATCGGCCGCCGGGCCACCATGGTCGCGCCGCCCAAACCAGCGCTCGGGCGCACCGCGAGTCCGCGCATGGCCCCGGTCCGGGTCCCGAAGAACTCGCTGAGCAGCAACGTGTCGCCGTGCACCTCGCCGCCGAAGGTCAGCGGCAGGCCGGTGTCGTCGGCCATCCGGCGAAGTTCGGCGCGTACCGCGTCGGCGTCACGCGGCCGCAACAGCGATGGGCGCATCGCGGATACCCACTTTCGGGGGTAGCGGTCTGACAAGTGTGACGTGGAGCATATCTCTCATGGCCAGTAACACCGATGTCTACCGAACTGCCCGTGACCAGCTCGTGGCGAGCATCGCCGATTACGACAAGGCCGTCGCGACCTTCGCCTTCCCGGAGCTGACCGGCACCTTCAACTGGGCGATCGACTGGTTCGACGTCATCGCCCGGGACAACGAGCGCACTGCGTTGTGGATCGTCGAGGAGGACGGGTCCGAACAACAGGTCAGCTTCGCCGACATGGCCGACCGCTCCGACCGCGTCGCCTCTTGGCTGCGCGGCCTCGGTGTCGGCAAGGGTGACCGCGTCATCCTGATGCTAGGCAACCAGGTCGAACTGTGGGAGGCCATGCTGGCCGTCGCCAAGTTGGGCGCGGTCATCATGCCGACCACCGGTGCATTGGGCCCGGCGGATCTGACTGACCGCATCGTCCGCGGTGGTGCCACGTTCGTCATCGCCAACGCCGCCGACACGGCGAAGTTCGATGACGTGCCGGGCGGCTACAGCCGGATCGCGGTGGGGGCGCCGGTCGAGGGCTGGCACCGCTACAGCGACGCGTACGCGGTGGGCCCCGAGCGGTTCGAGGCGTGCACCACCGTCGATGACACGATGCTGATCTACTTCACCTCCGGCACCACCAGTAAGCCGAAGCTGGTCGAGCATTCGCAGGTGAGTTATCCGGTCGGGCATTTGTCGACCATGGCGTGGATCGGGGTGCACCCCGGCGACGTGCACCTCGCCATCAGCTCTCCGGGCTGGGCCAAGCACGCATGGAGTTGTTTCTTCGCGCCGTGGATCGCCGAAGCGACCATCTTCGTCTACAACTACGCCCGGTTCGACGCCGCGGCGTTGCTGGGTCAGCTGCGCCGCGCCGGGGTCAACACGTTCTGCGCACCACCGACGGTGTGGCGCATGCTGATCCAGTCCGACCTGGGTGACAAACCCGAGGCGTTGCGGGAGATCCTCGGCGCGGGGGAGCCGCTCAACCCGGACGTCATCACGCGGGTCGAGAACGCCTGGGGGCTGACCATCCGCGACGGGTTCGGCCAGACCGAGACGACGCTGCAGGTCGGCAACACCCCGGGCCAACCCGTCAAGCCGGGTTCGATGGGCCGGCCCATGCCGGGCGTCCCCGTCGTGCTCGTCGACCCGATCACCGGCGAACTCGCCGACGAGGGCGAGATCTGCCTCGATCTCAGCAAGAACCCGCGCAACCTGATGACGGGGTATCTCGGTGACCCGCAACGCAATCAGGCGGTGATGGCCGGCGGCTACTACCACACCGGGGACGTTGCCAGCCGCGACGCCGACGGTTACATCACCTACATCGGCCGCACTGACGACGTGTTCAAATCCAGTGACTACAAAGTGTCCCCGTTCGAGCTGGAGAGCGTGCTGATCGAGCACCCCGCGGTCGTCGAGGCTGCCGTGGTGCCGCAGCCCGACGACACCCGGCTGGCGGTCCCGAAGGCTTACGTCGCGCTGGCGGACGGCTGGGAAGCCAACGCCGACACCGCGAAAGCGGTCATGGCGTACGCCCGCGACCACCTCGCGCCGTACCTGAAGGTGCGTCGCATCGAGTTCTTCGAATTGCCCAAGACCATCTCCGGCAAGATCCGCCGCGTCGAGCTGCGCACGCGTGAGGACGTGGCTCATCAAGCCGGCGAATCGATTTCGACCGAGTACCGATACGAGGATCTACTGGGATGAAGTCCTACGACGCGGGGCCGACGGACGCGGCAGTCCTTGAAGAGACCATCGGGGCGAACTTCGAACGGATCGCGACGGGGCGTCCAACCGGCGAAGCGCTGGTCGAGATGTCCTCAGGTCGACGGTGGACCTACGGCAAGTTCAACACCGAGATCGACGAGTTGGCGCGGGGTTTGATGGCGCTGGGCGTCCAGAAGGGCGACCGGGTAGGGATCTGGGCTCCCAACTGCGCCGAGTGGGTGATGGTGCAATTCGCGACGGCCAAGATCGGCGCGATCCTGGTCAACATCAACCCCGCCTACCGCACCCACGAGTTGGCGTATGTGCTCAAGCAGTCGGGGGTCCGCACGTTGATCGCGGCGACCGCGTTCAAGTCCTCCGACTATGTGACGATGGTGGCCGAGGTCAGCTCGGAATGCCCGGCGCTGCAGGACGTCATCTTCCTCGGCACGTTGGACTGGGCCTCGTTGCATATTCATCAGGTCGACGACGCGCAGTTGCGCGAGCGTATGGCCGGGCTGGCCAACACCGACCCGATCAACGTTCAGTACACCTCGGGGACAACGGGTTTCCCTAAAGGCGCGACGCTGAGCCACCGCAACATTCTCAACAACGGGTTCTTCGTCACCGAGCTCATCCGGTTGGGCCCCGAGGACCGGCTGTGCATTCCGGTGCCGTTCTATCACTGCTTCGGCATGGTGATGGGCAACCTCGGTGCCGTCACCCATGGGGCCACGATCGTCATCCCCGCACCCGGATTCGATCCCGGGGCCACGTTGGCGGCGATCGCAGCCGAGAAGTGCACCGGGGTGTACGGGGTGCCGACGATGTTCATCGCGATGCTTGGGCATCCCGACTTCGCGAGTTTCGATCTGTCGTCGTTGCGGACCGGCATCATGGCCGGGTCGGTATGCCCGGTCGAGGTGATGAAACGCGTTGTGGCCGATATGCATATGGCCGAGGTGGCGATCTGCTACGGCATGACGGAGACGTCTCCGGTGTCGTGCCAGACGTTGATCGACGACGACCTGGAACGGCGCACCGCCACCATCGGCCGGGCTCACCCACATGTGGAGATCAAGATCGTCGATCCGGACACCGGCGAGACCGTCGAGCGGGGCACCCCGGGGGAGTTCTGCACGCGCGGCTATTCGGTGATGCTGGGCTACTGGGACGACGACGCGAAGACCCGTGAGGCCATCGACGGCGACGGCTGGATGCACACCGGAGATCTGGCAGTCATGCGGGAAGACGGCTACTGCACCGTCGTTGGGCGGATCAAGGACATGGTGATCCGCGGCGGCGAGAACGTCTACCCGCGCGAGGTCGAGGAGTTTCTGTACACCCATCCCGACATCGACGACGCCCAGGTGATCGGCGTTCCCGACGAGCGCTACGGCGAGGAGATCTGCGCCTGGATCCGGATGAAACCCGGGCGGGATCCGCTGGACGCTGATGCCGTGCGCGCCTTCGCCACCGGCAAACTGGCGCACTACAAGATTCCCCGCTACGTGCACATCGTCGACGAATTCCCGATGACAGTCACCGGCAAGATCCGCAAGGTCGACATGCGGAAAGAAAGCGTCAAACTGCTTGGGCTCGACGCCGAATAGCCCCGCCTGGTATCAGAAGGGTGGGGGTTGGTAGTTGGCGGCGAGCCAGGCTTGGTGTTGGCGTTGTTGTTCGGTGTTGAGTTCGGCGCGTTGGCGGCGTTCGGCGTTGATGCGGTCTGCGCGGTCTTGGTCGCGGGTTTGTTTGCGGGTGGGCATCATGATGGCGCGGTTGGTGGTGGGTGTTTGGGGTTCGGGCAGGCTCAGTTCGCCGGTGGGTTGGGCGAGGGTGGGGAAGAGTGCGGCGCCGTGGGGTTCGGTGGTGTAGGTGTGGCCGGTGGGTGAGGTGAAAATGATTGTGCCGTCGTGTAGTTGGTGGTCGGTCCAGCCGCGGGGTCCGGTGTGGAAGGTTTTGAGAAGGTGGTGGGGGCGGCAGTAGAGCTTGGTGTTGGACGGGTGGGTCGGGCCGGCCGGATACGGGACGGTGTGGTCGGTGTCGCAGCGCTCGGCGGGGGCGTCGCACCCGGGGAAGCGACAGGTCAGGTCGCGCCAGCGGATGAATTCGGCCAACGCCACCGAGGGCCGGTAGCCCGGATCAGTCTGATCGGCGGGCACGGTGAGGGGTTTGAGGGTGGCGGTTGTGGCGAGTTCGCGGATGGTGTCGGCGGGTTGGACGCCGAAGCCGGGCAGGTAGCCCGGCGCGTCGCTGGTGCCGTCGAGGGTGGCTTGGTCGGCGAGCACGTGGATGACCACGGCCGCGGCTTTCTTGTGTTCGGTGGCCACCGGGCAGTCCTGGAAGCCGCACTGGCAGGGCATCCATTCTTGGAGGCGTGCCACCGGTCCCAGGGCGTCGGTGCGGCGTTGTTCGAAGGTGCGGGGATCGCGGTCGCAGACGGTGTTGGCGACGGCGTCGAGGCGTTGGTCGAGGGCGGCGCCGTCTTCGGCGCGCACGGTGCCGAAGACGGTGGCGGTGCCGGGGCGGTCGGTTTGGATTTGGATGAAGCGTTTGTCGTCGACGGCGGGTGGGACGCGTACCCCGTTGGGGTCGAGTTTGGCGATCAAGCGGTCGATGCGGTCGTTGAGTTTGCGTTCGGAGAGTTTCATCCATCGCACGGCCTGGGTGGCCAGGGCCTTATCAAGCTGGGGCCAGACGGTTTCTTCGACGGTGTCGGTGCGAGCGATGATGGCGGCGACCATGCGTAGGTCGATGACACCGGTGGCGAACACTGCCGCGATCTGGGGTAGCCGGTCGCGCAGCGCGCGGGCGTGGCGGATCTGCCAGCCGGCGCGGGAGCGGCTGATGTTGAGTGCGGCGGACAGTTCGGCGGCGACGGCTTCGAACGGGTCGGTGGTCCAGAGCGCCCTCTCGGCCAGTTCCACGGCCCGGCGGGCATCCAGCTCGCCGATCGCGGCGAACCGGTGGGCGATCGCGGCGGACTCTGCCCGCGACGCGCTGCTCAGCGCGTCGATCAGATCGGCGTCAGAGTCCGACTCGAACATGTGTTCGATTATGCCACGGGTGTCCGACACAAGGTTCCAAAGTGCATGTCGCGAACCCGGCGTCGTCGAACTACCAGCCGGACAGCGAGGCGTAGAAATCCGTGGTCGCCGTCGGGTTCCCGGGACGGTGGACCGCTCGAGGAGACGCCGCCCGCGATTAGTTTTCGTCCGAAAGGCGGTCAACATGGCGTGACGTTTCGCAAGCAAGGTCGGCCATCGTTCCGGCAGCGCCGAAGTCCCGTTGCTGCGAGGATTGTTTGATGTCCGCCGGCCACACGTCCGCCGTCTTCGGACGTCGCGCGTGTGCCCTGCTCGCGGCAACGTCGGCGGTACTGCACGTTTTCATGCTGAGTCATGCCGCCAATCCGGTGACCGGTGGACTGCTCGCAGCAATGATCGCCGGCTGCCTGTACTGCGCGCGTGATCTGTGGCAGCGCGGCGCGCCGGGAGTGTGGTGCACCGTCGCGCTCATGAACCTCGCGATGATCGCTCTGCACATGCCTGCACCGACGCACCACCACGGTCCGGCAGCCTCGACGCAGCCGTCGACGCTGATGGCGATGGCAACGTTGTTCGCCCTCGTGGAGGTGATGATCGCCGCGGGCGTGCTGGCCTACTGCACCCGCAACCGTTCGGTGATCAGTCCTCGGGTGGGCTGAACTGGCTCAGCACCAGCCGGGCACCCTGCGGATCCTGGATGAGCACCGTCTTCGCCCACTCGCTGTCTTCACTGGAAATCACTGCGGCGCCGAGCTTTTCGGCCAGTGCTGCCGCCGCGTCGCGGTCAGCGACGGCAAACGTCACCTGCCAGTGCTCGGGCTGTTCGTCGGGAAGTTCCCCTACCCAGCCCACCGCGTCGGAAAACCCCGGCGGGGCATCGAACGAGGCGTGACGTTCTTTGATACCCGGGTCGATGGTGGCATCGAGGTGGTCGGCGTAGCCGGGCCGACGGATCATCGTCGCAAAGCCGACGTCGTCGAACTCCCAGCCGAACAGCGAGGCGTAAAAACCTGTGGCTGCCGTCGGGTCCGAGCAGAGTAGATCGCTGAAGTTCCAGGTTCCCGGGACGTTGACCAACTGCGCGCCGAGTCGCTGACGCGGCTGCCACAGCTTGAAGCGCGCGCCACGTGGATCGGTGCAGCCGGCCTGCCGGCCACCGGGACCCGCGTCGACCGGCCCGCTCGTCACGGTCCCGCCGGCCGCCGTCACCGCGGCCGCCGTCGAATCGGCGTCATCCACTGCGACGTAGGTGTTCCAGGCGATCTCTTCACCGGTCTGCGCTGACGCGATCGCGGCCACGTCCTGACCGTCCAAGGTGGCGATGAGGTATGACTCCGGGGCGTCCTCGGGAAGTACGTCCTCGAATGCCCAGCCGAACAGTTGGCCGTAAAACTCCTGGGCGGCAGCGGGATCCTGCTGGGCAGTGTCCACCCAGCAGGGCACGCCGTGGGGATACGTCCTCGGTTCGGTCATGTGCCCATCGTCGCGCATGGCAATAATTGGCATACGTGGACTCTCCGACGCTCGTGCTGATCGCTGCCACGACACTTCTCGCCTGCGCGCTGTTGGGCGGGGGGCTCTACGAAACCGTGGTCATCGACCCGGCCTGGCCCAAGCGGCCCGGCATCATCCAGGCCCGCAACGGCGGCATTTCCCGCCGGCGTTTCTGGATCCCCGCGCACATCGCCTTCGAGGTCGCGCTCATCCTTGCGTTGATCGTGGCTTGGGGTCAGGCCGACGTGCGTGCGGCGCTACTGGTGGCGCTGGTCAGCCATGCCGTGATGCGGGTGTGGTCGTTGGTCGACTTTGTGCCGAAGGCGGTGGCCTTCGAGCAGGCTGATCCGGTCGCGGTCGACGAAGCCGCGGCCCGGAGTTGGACGCGTCGCAGCCTGTTGCGGTTGCCGCTGGACCTGATCACCTGTGCGGCGACGCTGACGGCGTTGGTCATGGGGTGACGGCGCAGCCGACGTTGCACTGTGGGCCTATCAGGCACACAATGGATGGGTGGCTACGAAGAGTGAGCGTTTCGCGGTGCGCCTGACTGCTGAACAGGACGCGCTGATCCGCCGTGCCGCCGAGGTCGAGGGGACAGACCTGACCAACTTCACGGTGACGGCAACGTTGGCCCATGCCCGCAATGTTTTGGCCGATCGTCGGCTGTTTGTGCTGGATGATTCGGCCTGGGCAGAGTTCCTGGCAGTGCTGGATCGACCGGTGACGCGAAAGCCCGAGTTGGAGAAGCTGTTCGCGGAGCCGTCGATCTTCGTCACTGAGGCGTGAGCGGGTACAGCGCACCGCGCCCCATTCGTGAGGGCGATGAGGTTACGACGTTTGACAGCGGCGAGCCCAACTTGGATGAGTATCTGCGGAAGCGCGCGCTCGCCAATCATGTCGAGGGAGCATCACGCTGTTTCGTGACGTGCCACGACGGCAGAGTGGTCGGGTTCTACTCCCTTGCGGCTGCAGCGGTAGAGCGAAGCTCCACACCAGGACGTGTTCGGCGCAACATGCCCGACCCAGTGCCAGTGATCCTGTTGTCGCGGTTGGCAATCGACCATAAAGAACAGGGCAAGGGGCTGGGCAAACACCTGCTGCGGGACGCGATTACCCGTGCTGTGGAGGCGGCGGATCTGATCGGTGTGCGAGCCATGTTGGTCCACGCTCTGCATGGTGAGGCCCGCGCGTTCTACGCGCATTTTGGTTTTGAGCAATCTCCGACCGATCCGCTGCACTTGCTGCTACTCATGAAAGATGCCCGCGCCCTCGTGAGCGGCTGATCCGGCTCAGGCCTCCAACTCCCCGAGGATCTTTCGCTCGATGCTCGCCCGGGTGCTCGCCGGCAGCACGATCAGCCCGTCGAGTTCCTTCTGCGCCCGCGTATAGGCGTTCTGCCGTTCCTGTGGTGTCGCACCGTCGTCGGACGCAAGCCGCAGCAGCTGCTGGGCGCGGGCCAGCCGGTCTTGGGCTTCGGTGGAGAAATCACTGCGCCGCCTGCGGATCGCCTCGGCCTCGGCGATGTCGAACGTCGACACGTATTCGTGGACCGCGTCGCGGTATTCGAGTTGGGCAGCACGGTCGACGTTTGCGACGCTGTCGGGCCGTAACAGGTCGGCTCGGGTGCGGGCCTTGTGGAAAGCGATCGTCAACGGGTCACGGATGTTTGTCATCAGCGGGAAATCCAGGAGTTTGGCGATGTCGATTTCGTAGTCGAGCCAGCGTGCGCTGGTGCGGTCGTGGGCCTCCAGAAGCTTCGTCAACTCCCGCCGGTAGGCGGCGTCCGCCGACGTGGCTGCCCCGGCCGCGCGGGCCATCTCGATCTTGGTCTGTTGCTTGATGCGGTAGCGCTCCAGCCGCCGTTCGGCACGGCGCTCGTTGGCCGCGGCCACAGCCTTGACTCCGCCGCCGATCATGCCGCCGAGCGGAAAGATCAACCACCAGAAATTCCCTGCGAAATGCAGCAGCGGCTCCACAAATTCCAGAATGCCATTGCCTGTGCTCAGCCACCGGATGTGCTGTGATTGGACAATGCCTCAGCTAAGTCCCGAGCCTGACGCTGACGAGGACGAGCAAAAGCCGCCCGCTATCACCGCCCGACGCATCACCATGCGTGGGCCGTGGGGTCCCGTGTACGGGCCGATCGACCTCGACATCGCCGAAGGCGGTGTCACCGTGCTGGTGGCTCCGTCGGGTTCCGGTCGCACGGCGCTTCTGATGACGCTGGCGGGACGGATGCGTCCGGCGGGCGGTGAGCTGACGGTCTTCGGGCGCAGTCGCGCCGGTGACATCTTCGGGGTCGCGGCGCTGGCGGGCATCGACGAACTCGACACCGTGGCCGAATCGGTGACAGTGCGTGACCTGATCACCGAGCAGCGGCGCTGGGACGCACCGTGGTACCGGCTGGTGCCCCGTGCCGACAACGGCGACCTCGCCGCCATATGCAAGCCCGTGTTCGGTGACCTGCCGCTGCCCTCGTTGACGGAGTACTTCGACGCGCTCAGTGAACTCGACCAGATCCTGTTGCGGATCGCTCTCGCCAACACCGCCGGGCCGCCGCTGTTGGTGGTCGGCAACCTCGACCACATCACCGATGACCGCAACCGGGACGTGGTGCTGGAGCGCCTGATTGCGCTCGGTCGGCAGCAAACCGTCGTCACCGCCACCGTCAACGGACTGGGCAACCTCCACGAAGTGGTCCAACTGACGGTGCCCAATACCACTCCGGTCGAACTGACCGGAGCGCAGAAAGGTGGCCAGTAGCCGTGCTAGCCGGAATGTCTTTGGGCACTGATCTGAAACGGTTCTCCCGCGGTGCGATGCCACGCATCGCCTTGGTCACGGTCATCCTGATGCCGCTGTTGTACGGCGCGATGTACCTGTGGGCATTCTGGAACCCGTTCGGTGAGGTGAACAAGGTTCCGGTCGCATTGGTCAACGAGGATCAGGGCGCCGTCGCTGAAGGCCAGCCGGTCAAGGTCGGCGACGAGGTTGCCAGCGCCCTGGTGGATTCCGGCCAGCTGCAACTGCATCGGGTGTCGGCCGCCGAGGCCGCCGACGGGGTGGCCAGCGGCAGGTACTACTTCTCGATCACGCTGCCGCAGGATTTCAGCACCAGCATCTCCTCGCCGTCGGGCGGGTCGCCCCAGCAGGCCAAGATCCGGTTCACCTTCAACGATGCGAACAACTACCTGGGCTCGATCATCGGGCAGAACGCCGCCCGCGAGGTGCTCAACCAGATCAACGGCCGTATCGGTGAACGCACGGTCGGCACTGTGCTCACCGGCCTGACCGACGCCGGTGCCGGGTTGGTCAAGGCGGCCGACGGCGCCGGTCAGCTGGCCGCCGGCACAGCCGCGGCCAACGACGGTGCGCACCAACTGGCGACCGGTGCGGACGCTTTGACCGCGGGTCTGGTCACAGCGCGCGACGGTTCCGCGCAGTTGGCCGCGGGCAGCCGACAGTTGTCGACGGGCATCGACACCGCGACCGATCCGCTGCTGACCCTGCTGGACCGGGTGGGGGATCTCGGCCTCGACCCCGACGAGGTCGGCAGGGCCGCCCAGCGGCTGTCCGGGGCGGTGCGCTCGACCAGCGACCGCATCGCCGCGTTGAACATCGATCAGGCCCACGCCGCGGCGATCGTCGACCAGGCGGTCGGCTTCCTGCGGGCCAGCCCAGACCCGACCGTGCGCGACACCGGCGAGTTCCTGGCCGGCGCCCAGCGGCTGCTGCAGGCCCGCGGTATCGACCCCACCACCGACGACGGCCTGATCCGCCTGCGCAACAGCGCATCCGAGCTGGAGACCGAACTCGGCGATCCCAACAGCAAGCTGCGGGTGTTCATCACCAAGGCTCTCAACGGCGGCCTGCGCTCCGATGTCGTCAGGCTGCGCGACGGCGCCCATCAACTCAACGACGGGGCCCGGGCGCTCAACAGCGGTCTGGTGCAACTGACCAACGGCAGTCGCCAATTAGCCAACGGCGCAGACGAACTCGCCGGAGGCACAGTTCAACTGCAGGACGGCAGCCAACAGCTCGCGTCGGCTCTGAAGGAAGGTTCGACGCAGGTCCCGTCGTGGACCCCGCAGCAGCGCACCGACGTCGCACGCACCCTGGCCGCCCCGGTGGCGCTTGAGATGCAGACCAACAATCAGGCCGCCACGTTCGGCACCGGGTTCGCACCGTTCTTCCTGCCGCTGGCATTGTTCATCGGCGCGTTGATCATCTGGATGTTGTTGAAGCCGTTGCAATCCCGCCCGGTCGTCAACGGGCTGGGCGCGCTGCGTGTGGTGTTGGCGTCCTACTGGCCGGCCCTGCTGATCGCGGTGTGCCAGGTTGCGGTGATGTACGTGGTGGTGCATTTCGGGGTCGGGCTGCAGGCCAAATACCCATTGGCGACGTTTGCCTTCCTGGTGCTCGTGGGCGCGGCCTTCCTGGCGTTGATCCAGGCGTTCAACGCGCTGTTCGGGGTCTCGGTCGGCAGAGTGGTCACCCTCGCATTCCTGATGCTGCAGCTGGTGTCGGCCGGCGGCATCTATCCCGTGGAGACCACGGCCAAACCGTTCCAGATCCTGCACCCGGTCGATCCGATGACATACGCGGTCAACGGTCTTCGCCAGTTGACCGTCGGCGGGATCGACTCGAGACTGTGGGTCGCGATAGCCGTGCTTGTCGGGTTGCTGGCGGCGTCGCTGGCCGCGAGTTCGTGGGCCGCGAGGCGAAACCGGCAGTACACGATGGACCGGCTGCACCCGCCGATCGAAGTGTGAGCGCTGAGACTGCTCACCGAGGTTGCGCACAGGGACAAATCCGGCGCTGATTTTGTCCCTGTGTGCAATCTCGATGGGTAGCTAGTTGTTTGCGTTCGCGTATGTAGCGTCACGGCGGAAAATCGCGCCGGACACCGCCATAGCGCTACGAATGCGAGACTCTAGCCCAGCCCGATTCGGCGGTAGCGCTCCAGCCGGGTGTGCAGCCGCCGCGAGTCCGGCACCGTACGCAACTGAAACAGTTCGGTGGCGATCGCCGTAGACAGCCGCGCGGTGAAGGCCTTCGGCTCGTCGGCGGCGTCAGGATGTTCGGGCACGATCACGTCGACGATCCCGTGCCGGAACAGATCGAACGACCGAACCCCTTGAGCCGCAGCCAATTCCGCAGCGTGATCGGTGTCGCGGTAGACGATCGCGCTGGCCCCCTCGGGCGGAAGTGGAGCCAGCCAGCCGTGGGAGGCGGCGAGCACGCGGTCGGCCGGCACCATCGCCAGCGCGGGCCCGCCGCTGCCCTGGCCCAGCAGCACCGACACCGTCGGGGTGTCCAGCGTGACGAGTTCGGCCAGACACCGCGCGATCTCCCCGGCCAGCCCGCCCTGTTCGGCCTCGGTCGACAACGCGGGCCCGGCGGTGTCGATCACGAGCACCAACGGCAGCCGCAACCCGGCCGCCAACGCCATGCCGCGTCGGGCCTCCCGCAAAGCCCCGGGCCCGACGAGTCCGCCGACGATGCGGCGCTGACCCAGCACCACGGCGGGCTGACCGGAGAACCGGGCCAACGCCAGCAGCGTCGTCGCCGCCTCGCCCCGTTCGGTGCCGGACAGCAGCACCTGGTCAGTCGCGCCGTGCTTCAACAGGAACCCGACGCCGGGCCGGTCCGGGCGCCGCGAGGCCTGCACCGACTCCCAGGCAGGCACGTCGGGCAGTGATTCCGCACGCAAAACAGGAGGCGGCGGTCCGGGCGGGTCGGCAACCACGCGCAGGGTCCGATCCAACGTCGAACGCAGCAGGTCCAGTGGCACCACGCCGTCGATGACACCGTGGGCATGCAGGTTCTCGGCGGTCTGGACGCCGGACGGGAACGGCTCGCCGTACAGGTGCTCGTAGACCCTCGGCCCGAGGAATCCGACCAGTGCACCCGGCTCAGCGGCGGTGACATGCCCGAGCGAACCCCACGATGCGAACACGCCACCTGTGGTGGGGTGCCGCAGGTACACCAGGTACGGCAGGTGCGCCTGCCTGTGCAGTTCGACGGCCGCGGCGATCTTCACCATCTGCAGAAACGCGACCGTGCCCTCCTGCATCCGGGTGCCGCCGGAACTGGGCGAGGCCAGCAGCGGTAACCGCTCGGCGGTCGCGCGCGCCACGGCGGCGGTGATCCGTTCGGCCGCGGCCACCCCGATCGACCCGGCCAGGAAATCGAACTCACAGGCCACCACCGCTACGCGACGGCCGAACACCGTGCCCTCGCCGGTCAGCACCGATTCGTCGAATCCGGTCGCAGCCGAGGCGTCGGCCAGTTCCCGTCGGTAGTCCTCGCTGGTCGCGACATCCAGCGGCGGGGCGTCCCAACTGCGGAATGAGCCCTCGTCGAGCACAGCATCGCGTAGGGCCAGGGCACCGATCCGACTCACAGGTAAAGGCTATCGGGCAGGCGCGTCGCGGCTACCGTGACAGCGTGCCCTCAGTGCTGTCCGGCGTTCCGCGTGTCGGCGTGGCACTGCGGTTGGCACCGCTGCTGTTGGTGCCGGTCCTGCTGATCGCGAGCACATTCCCTGGTGAGTTCCGGGTGTCACCCTCGTACTGGGTGCTGTCGTGTGCCGCGGCGGCCGTCTTCGCTTTCGGCGGGCGGTGGCCGGTTCCCGTGTCGTTGGCGGTGTCGGCGCTGGCGGTGCCGTTGTTCGCCGCCGAGGCCTGGGGTCTGTCCGGGCTGGTGCCGTACTTGGGGGCAGTCGCGGTGGCCGATGTCGCTGCCCGTAGCGACCGTGATCGCGATATTGCGGCGGTGGCGGCGGGCTGGCTGATCGCGCTCGTGCTGGGTGCTTTGCTCGATGAGCATGCACCGCCGTGGAGTGCTGCCAATGCCGTGACGATCGTGGCGGCCATCGGCCTGCCGGTCCTGTTGGGCTTGTACCTGCGAGCCCAAGCACGCCTGGCCGAGAACTATCGGCAACGTGTCGCGGACGCGGAATTACGCAGGGCGGCAGCGGAATCCGCCGTCCGCTCGGAGGAACGCGGTGCGATGGCGCGAGAGCTGCACGACCTGGTCGCGCATCACATGGCCTCGATCGTGCTGCGCATCGGGGTGGCCAAACACGTGCTCGAACATGCGGACCAGCAGGTGGAAGCGGTGCTCGACGACGTGTACAGAACCGCGTCGGACGCGCTCGCCGACACCCGACGATTGCAGACCGCCCTGCGTGATCCTGCTCTGCACGAGGTCGCGATGATCGAGCCGGACGCGCTGTGGAAGGAGATCGATGCGGCCGTCGAGCGGACCCGCGCCGCCAACTTCACCGTCGCGGCACGCGTCGACCGCGATACCGTCGGGCTGGACGCGATCGCGCGGCTCACCCTCTTGCGGGTGACGCAGGAGGCTCTCACCAACGTGATGAAACATGCCGACCCGGCCGGCCCGGTCCAACTGACCATCGGTCGGCGCGACGGCGGCGTCGCGGTGCGCGTCAGCAGCGCGCGCACGCGGGCTGAGTCGACGAATGACGAAGGCCACGGAATCATCGGTATGACGGAGCGGCTGGACCTCGTGGGCGGTCGACTCGACGTGCGCAAGACCGAAAACAGTTGGGAGGTCGAGGCGTGGCTGCCGCAATCCGCGTGTTGATCGTCGACGACCAACGGCTGGTGCGGGCCGGTCTGCGCATGCTGTGTGAGGCGACCGCAGATCTGGACGTGGTCGGCGAAGCCGCGGACGGCGCGCAGGCGGTCCGGTCGGCGGCCGAACTCGCGCCGGACGTGATTCTCATGGACCTGCGTATGCCCGGCGTCGACGGCATCGTCGCGACCCGCCAAGTGGTTTCCGCCCGCCCGGACGCAAAGGTCTTGGTGCTCACGACCTTTGACGACGACGACCATCTGTATCCGGCGCTTGCGGCAGGCGCGGTCGGGTTCCTGGTGAAGGACACCAGCCCGGCCGAGCTCGTCGACACGATTCGCCGCACCGCCGAGGGTGAATTCACGCTGTCGCCACATCTGTTGCGGCGATTGGTGACCCGGGCGATCGACAACAAGAGTCTAGATCGCGAGCCTGCGGATCCGGTGGCGCTGACCCCGCGCGAACTGGAAGTGCTGCCCCTTGTGGTCGACGGATTGTCCAACCAGCAGATCGCCGATCGCCTGCATCTCGGCGCCACGACCGTGAAGACCCACATCGCCAATCTGATGGACAAAGCCGGCGTGCAGAACCGGGTTCAACTCGCCGTGTACGGGTATCAGCGCTCGGGCGCGAGCACCAGGAACTGGCCCATCATCCCCTGATCCTCGTGCAGGGCCAGATGGCAGTGATACATGTACGGGTACGTCGGGTCGGTGTAGTCCGAGAAGCGGATGGCGAGCCGGATCCGTTGTCCCGGAGGGGTGTACACCGTGTCCTTGTATCCGGCGAGTTCCGGTGGCGGCGGCGCTCCGTCGATGTCGAGGATCCGGAACTGGGTGTCGTGCACGTGAAAGTTGTGCGGCCAGTTGTCGACATTGCGGACGGTCCAGATTTCGTCGGTGTCGACCGTTGGCTGGAAATCGATGCGATTCATGTCCATCCGGTTCCCATTGATCATGAACCATTGCAGGTCGAAGGACCGCTGCGCGGACACCTCAGAAGTCCCGGGCGTGACGAGGGTGGCCAGTTGGGCGGGCAGGGCGGCGCTCGCACGCAGCGTCCGGGCGGGGTGCACGTCGAGAATGTCGAAGGCGTCATCGATCCCGAATCGAGCGGCTTCGGACTCGTCCAATCCGGCGCGGTCCCGGATCGGGAACGACCTCAGCGTGACATCGGCACCGGCCTGCATGGCGACGACGATCTCGGCCCGTTCACCGGGGCTCAACTGAATTCGGTTCACGGTGGCCGGCGCGGGCAGCAGGCCGCCGTCGCTGCCGACCACCTGAAATTCGCGGTCATCGCTGAAGCCGAGGTTGTACAGCCGCCCGCCTGATCCGTTGAGGATGCGCAGCCGGATGCGTTCGGAGTGGACCGGAAGATGCGCGCCTGCAACGCCATTGGTGACGATCGTATCCCCGAGGAGGCCGACGTCGGTGGCGTCGGATTCGTCGAGAGCGCCTGACGCGGTGAACCGGCGGTCCTGGATGATCAGCGGAATATCGTCGACGCCGTAGTCATGCGGCAGCGCGCCGGGCGATTCGTCATCGTCGACGATGAACATGCCGGCCAGGCCGCGGTAGATCTGTTTTTCGGTCTCGCCGTGCGGGTGTGGGTGGTACCACAGGGTTGCCGCCGGCTGCCGGATCGTCCAGCGCGGTTCCCATCGCGCTCCTGGCGCGACGGTTTGATGCGGACCGCCGTCGCAGCGGGCAGGCAGGTGCATGCCGTGCCAGTGCACGGTCGTCGGCTCCGGCAGGGCGTTCTCGAACGCCACCGCTACGGACTCCCCACGCCGGGCGCGCAGCGTCGGCCCGAGCATCGCGCCGTTGTATCCGTAGGTCGCTGTGCTCTTGTCGGCGAGGATCTCGGTCGTTCCGGCCGCCGCGCGCAGGGTGAACCGTCGGGTTCCGTCGGGACCGACGGTCGAATCGGCCAGCGGGGGGATCGGCAACCGACGCGGTGCCCGGGCAGCGCAGGACACCGACAACACGATCGGGGCCGCGGCCAGGCCCAGCAGAAATTGTCGACGGGAAGTGGTGAGCACGTGTCCTAGTCTTCGGCGATCCGGGCCCGCCGGGTTCGGCAACGAGGTCGCGATTCGCGGTGGCGAATTCCTCCGTCGGGGTCTTGTGCAGTTCAGGAAGTCCTGGTAGTGAGCGGGACACGTCGATGGGCCGTAGCTCGCGGCGCCTCTGATGGCCTCGCTAGGCTTGGCCACATGATTGGTGTCACCCGAGACGGCAATGTGCTGACCCTGGAGTTGCAACGCGCCGAGCGGCGCAACGCGCTGAACTGTGAGCTCGTCGACAGCCTGCGGGAGGCGGTGGAGAACGCCCCCACCGACGATGTCCGCGCGATCGTGCTCACCGCCCAAGGATCGGTGTTCAGCTCAGGCGCCGACCTGACCGATGCCGCGGGGATGGCGGAGAAACTGCCGGACAAGGCTCTGGCGCTGAACCTGGCTATCGACAAGACCCCGGTTCCGGTCATCGGCGCGATCAACGGCCCGGCGATCGGCGCGGGCGTCATCCTCGCCATGATCTGCGATCTGCGGGTCGTCGCCCCGGACGCATACTTCCAGTTCCCGGTCGCGAAGTACGGGTTGGCACTCGACAACTGGAGCATCCGTCGACTCACCTCGCTGGTCGGCTACGGCCGGGCCCGCGGCATGCTGCTCGCCGCGGAGCGGCTCACCTCCGATGTTGCTCTGCAGACCGGGATGGCCAACCGGATCGGCACCCTGGCCGACGCGCAGAAGTGGGCCACCGAGATCGCCGGGTTCGCACCGCTGGCTCTGCAGCACGCCAAGCGGGTGCTCAACGACGACGGCGCCTACGAGGAACAGTGGCCCGCGCACAAGGACCTGTTCGACAAGGCGTGGGCGTCCAAGGACGTCATCGAGGCGCAGGTGGCGAGGATCGAGAAGCGTCCGCCCAACTTCACCGGAGCCTGACGTGTTGCGCGCGGCGCTGCGGTTGGGGGTCCGGTCGGCCGCGCTGCTGACCGGCGGGTGGCTGATGCGCGCGCTGAGCGGCACCCAGGCGGCTGTCGGCGCAGCCCGCCGCGATATCCGCCCGGTCGCGCACCGGTCCCCGCAGTACGACGGCGACGTGTTCGTCAACATCGAGCCCGCGTCCCCGGGCATCAGCATGGACCGCGAGGAACGCCGCCTGCTGATCACCGAAATGTTCGGCACGAAGGGCGCCAGTTGGCCGCGCGGGCCGATCCCGCTGGCCGAGCCTCCTGAAAGCGAAGGCGGCGACGCAGGCAACTGTGCGGTGTCCTGGTACGGCCACTCGACCGCGCTGATCGAGGTCGACGGGTATCGGGTGCTCACCGATCCGATCTGGAGCCGGCGGTGCTCGCCGTCGCGGGTGGTCGGCCCGCAGCGGCTGCACGAGCCGCCGCTGCCGCTGGAGGCGCTTCCCGCGGTCGACGCCGTGCTGATCAGCCACGACCATTACGACCACCTCGACATCGACACCATCATCGGGTTGGCCCGCACCCAGCGGTCACCGTTCGTGGTGCCGCTCGGCATCGGTGCGCACCTGCGCAAGTGGGGCATCCCCGAGGGCCGGATCGTCGAGCTGGACTGGAACGAGGGCCACCGCATCGGCGAGCTGACGCTGGTGTGCACCCCGGCCCGGCATTTCTCGGGGCGGATGTTCCGCCGCAACAGCACGTTGTGGGCGTCCTGGGCGATCGTCGGACCGGCGCACCGCGCATTCTTCGGCGGCGACACCGGCTACACCAAGAGCTTCGCCGAAATCGGTTCCGATCACGGCCCTTTCGACCTGACGCTACTGCCCGTGGGCGCCTACCACCCGAGCTGGCCGGACATCCACATGAACCCCGAGGAGGCGGTCCGCGCACATCTGGACGTCAGCGAGTCCGGGTTGCTGGTTCCGATCCACTGGGCGACCTTCCGGCTGGCTCCTCATCCTTGGGCCGAACCGGTGCAGCGATTGCTGACCGCCGCCGGCCCGGCGGCTGTGCAAGTTGCGGTGCCCAAGCCGGGGCAGCGGGTGGACCGCGAATCGCCCGTGCTGGACCCCTGGTGGCAGCTGTAGCCATTGCACCGATTGCGGGCGTGTTTGCGGGCATACTCGCGTTTTGTGTACAACTTCCGCGCTTTGGCGTGCGTCGCGGCGATGGCCCTGGCGTTGACGAGCTGCTCCGACTCCGCCCCACCAGCCCAACCGCTGGCCGACCAGCCGCCGCCGTTGGTGCCTGCGCTGCCGTTGCCGGAAAACGCCGTCGACAACGCGATCGCCAAGCTGGACGGCATCGCTGAGGGCTTGATGCGCGAGTCCGGCATACCAGGGCTGGCAATCGCCGTCGTGCATGGCGGAAAGACGGTGTACGCCAAAGGGTTCGGTGTGCGCGATGAACGCACCGGCGACACGGTCGATCCCGATACGGTGTTCCAGCTGGCCTCGCTGTCGAAGTCGTTGTCCGCCAGCGTCGTTGCGCAACAGGTCGGTGCCGGTCAGATCGGGTGGGACACCCCGGTCGTGTCCAAACTGCCGTGGTTCGCGTTGTCGGACCCCGCCGTCACCCCGATGGTCACCGTGGGGGACCTGTTTTCCCACCGGTCCGGCCTCCCTGATCACGCCGGTGACCGGCTCGAGGATGTCGGCTACGACCGACGCTACGTGCTGGAGCGGCTGCGGCAGCTACCGCTGGACCCATTCCGGATCTCCTACGCCTACACCAACTTCGGGTTGACGGCCGCGGCGGAGGCGGTTGCCACGAGCGCGGGAAAGAGCTGGGAGCAACTGTGCGACGACGTGCTCTACCGCCCGCTCGGGATGGATTCGGCGAGTTCCCGCTTCGCCGACTACGAGTCACGCCCCAACCGCGCCGTCGGGCACATTCGCATCGACGATGGCTACGAACCACAGTATGTGCGCAATCCCGATCCGCAGGCCCCTGCCGGCGGGGTGAGTTCCTCGGTCAACGACGTCGCGCGCTGGCTGGCCATGATGCTGGCCGACGGCACGGTCGACGGCAGGCAGATCGTCGACTCGAAAGCGCTGCTGCCCGCGGTGACACCGCAGGTGGTATCCAGCCCGGCGACTGAGCCGGCAATGCGGTCCGGCTTCTACGGCTACGGATTCAACGTCAGCTCGACTTCGGCGGCCCGCATGCAGATCAGCCATTCCGGTGCATTCGAACTCGGCGCGGCCAGCAACTTCGTCATCATCCCGTCGGCTGACGTGGCCATCGTCGCGCTGACCAACGCGACCCCGTCGGGCATCCCGGAAACCCTGACCGCGGAGTTCTCCGACCTGGTGCAGTTCGGTGACGTACGGGAGGACTGGCGCACGTTGTACGCCGACGCATTCGCCTCGATGGCCGGGCCGGAGGGCGAGTTGGTAGGCAAGCAGCGCCCGGCCAATCCGGTTCCCGCCAAACCAGTTACCGATTACGCCGGGGTGTACCGCAACGACTACTGGGGTCCGGCGACCGTCACCGAACGCGACGGCAGGCTGACTTTGGCGCTGGGGCCGAAGCTGATCGCGCCGCTGGAGCATTGGGACGGTGACGTGTTCACCTTCACGTTGGCCACCGAGAACGCACCGCCGGGAACGGTGTCCAAGGCAACGTTCGCCGGTGACAGACTGACGTTGGAGTACTTCGACACCGACGGGATGGGGACTTTCTTCCGATGAGCCGCTTGCGCGAAGAGAGACAGCACAGATGACGACGATCATCACGGCCGGTCTCACCGATGCCGAAGTGGCCCAACGGGTCGCCGAGGGCAAGACCAACGACGTCCCGAGCCGCGCCGCTCGCAGCGTATCGGAGATCGTGCGGGCCAATGTGTTCACCCGCATCAACGCGATCCTGAGTGTGCTTTTCGTCATCGTCTTGTCGACCGGTTCGGTGATCAACGGCGCGTTCGGCTTGCTCATCATCGCCAACAGTGCCATCGGCATCATTCAGGAGATCCGGGCCAAGCAGACCCTCGACAAGCTGGCGATCGTCGGGCAGGCCAAGCCGACGGTGCGCCGAGCCTCGGGCACCCGCGCACTGCTTCCCGCCGAGGTGGTGCTCGACGACATCATCGAGTTGGGACCGGGCGATCAGATCGTCGTCGACGGGGAGATTCTCGAGGAATCCAATCTCGAAGTCGACGAGTCGCTGCTCACAGGGGAGGCCGATCCGATCGCGAAGGACGCCGGCGACGCGGTGATGTCCGGCAGCTTCGTGGTGGCGGGCAGCGGCGCGTACCGCGCTACCAAGGTCGGACGGGAAGCCTACGCGGCCAAGCTCGCCGAGGAGGCCAGCAAGTTCACGCTGGTGAAATCCGAACTGCGCAACGGAATCAACAAGATCCTGCAGTTCATCACCTATCTGCTGATCCCCGCCGGCCTGCTGACCATCTACACGCAGCTGTTCACCACAGATGCCGACTGGCGGGATGCGGTGCTGCGCATGGTTGGTGCGCTGGTGCCGATGGTTCCCGAAGGCCTGGTGCTGATGACGTCGATCGCGTTCGCGGTCGGCGTTGTCCGGCTCGGCCGGCGCCAATGCCTGGTCAACGAGCTGCCCGCGATCGAGGGCCTGGCCCGTGTGGATGTGGTGTGTGCGGACAAGACCGGCACGCTGACCGAGAACGGCATGCGGGTCAGCGAGCTGCAGCCGCTCACCGAAGATCACGTGGCCGAGGTGTTGGCTCAGCTGGCCGCCGACGACACCCACCCCAACGCCAGCATGGCCGCCATCGCCGAGGCGTACAAGATGCCGCCGGGGTGGCAGGCCACCGCGACCGCGCCGTTCAAATCCGCCACCAAATGGAGTGGTGCATCCTATGGCGAACACGGCAATTGGGTGATCGGCGCACCGGACGTGCTGCTGGACTCGGCGTCACCGGTGGCCGAGCAGGCCGAGCAGATCGGCGCCCAGGGCCTGCGGGTTCTGCTCGTGGGTTCCTGCGATATGTCGGTCGATGCCCCTGAAGCGCCCGGCAATGTCACCCCCGTCGCGCTGGTGGTACTCGAACAGCGGATTCGTCCAGACGCCGGCGAAACCCTGGATTATTTTGCCTCCCAACATGTTTCCGTCAAGGTGATCTCGGGCGACAACGCCGTGTCGGTGGGTGCGGTGGCCGGCAAGCTGGGCCTGCACGGCGAGACGATGGATGCCCGCCAACTCCCTCACGAACTCGAGGCGCTGGCCGACACACTGGAGGAATACACCACGTTCGGCCGGGTGCGGCCGGATCAGAAGCGCGCCATGGTGCATGCGCTGCAATCGCGTGGACACAACGTGGCGATGACGGGCGACGGCGTCAACGACGTGCTCGCGCTCAAGGACGCCGACATCGGTGTCGCGATGGGTTCGGGCAGCTCGGCATCGCGCGCGGTTGCCCAGATAGTGCTGTTGGACAACAAGTTCGCGACGCTGCCGTACGTGGTGGGTGAGGGCCGGCGGGTGATCGGCAATATCGAGCGGGTCTCCAACCTGTTCCTCACCAAGACCGTGTACTCGGTGTTGCTGGCCGTACTGGTGGGGCTAGGGGGCTTGTCGGCGCGCTTCTTCGGTACCGACCCGCTGCCATTCCCGTTCCAGCCGATTCACGTCACGATCGCGGCCTGGTTCACGATCGGGATCCCGGCGTTCATCCTGTCGCTGGCGCCGAACAACGAGCGGGCTCATCCGGGTTTCGTGCGTCGGGTGATGACGGCGGCGCTGCCGTCGGGCCTCGTCGTCGGCACCGCGACCTTCGTGTCCTATCTGGTGGCGTACGAGGGCAGAGCGGCGAGCCAGCTGGAGCAGACGCAGGCTTCCACGGCCGCGTTAATAACGCTGCTGGTGTCCTCGGTGTGGGTGCTGTCCGTGGTGGCCCGCCCGTACCAGTGGTGGCGGGTGGCGCTGGTCGGGGTGTCGATCCTGGCCTATGTGGTGATCTTTGCGCTGCCGTGGACGCAACAACTGTTCATGCTGGATCCGACGAATGTGGCGATCACCTCGGTAGCGCTGGGCATCGGGCTGGTCGGAGCGGGCCTCGTCGAGGTGCTGTGGTGGGTGCAGGGCGCTGTGCTGGGCGAACGGCGACGCTTGTGGAGATAGACTGGCGTGCGGGGAGCTGGCAAAATTGAGCCCCCGTTTCCGCTGATCTCAACAGATAGGGTGGGCACATGGCATTGCTGGACAAGATAAAGGGACTACTGGCGAAGAACGCCGACAAGGTGGACACCGCGATCGACAAGGCCGGTGACATGGTCGACAAGAAGACGCAGGGCAAATACACGGAGCACGTCGACAAGGTGCAGGACGCCGCCAAGAAGGCCGTCGACAAGAGCAACCCGCAGCAACCCTGACGTATGGCCAAACTGTCTGTCTCCGTCGAAGTTCCATTGCCGCCGGAGAAGGCGTGGGAGTACGCCTCTGATCTGTCCCGTTACGACGAATGGCTCAGCATTCACCGAGCCTGGCGGTCGAAGTTGCCGGAAACCCTGGAAAAGGGCACTGTCATCGAATCGATCGTCGAAGTGAAGGGCATGCTGAACCGGATCCGGTGGACGCTTGTGCACTACAAGCCGCCGGAGGCGTTGACGCTCAACGGCGAAGGCCGCGGCGGGGTCAAGGTCAAGCTGATCGGAAAGATCAAACCCGCGCGAGTGGACGGGGCGGAGGGCGCGACCGTCGGGTTCGATTTGCACCTTGGCGGGCCTGCGCTCTTCGGGCCCATCGGCATGGTGGTCGCCGCCGCACTCAAGAGTGACATTCAGCAGTCGCTCAACCGGTTCAAGGAGCTGTACGCACCGAGCTGATTTCCTGCGCGCTACAGGGTGAGCAGAACCCAGAGCGCAACCAGCGAGCCCAAAGCGGCTGCGCCGTAACAGCACACCGCGATCACCGGGTCGAAGCGGCCCAGCTGCAGCCCGTGCTCGAGGGTGAAGCGGAACCGATGCGCCCAGTGGAACAGGCCCAGCACGAAGATGCCGGCCAGCACGATCCGGGTCAGCGGGTGTTGCACAACGGCCAGCAGATGGGCCTGGTCGGCGTCGAGCAGACCGAGCGGAAACACCACGCCGAACAACAACATCAGCATCGGCAGCATCAATGCGGCCACCATGCCGCCGGCCGAGAACAGCAGCCAGAAGAACGGCTCGGGCGTCCGTCGGGCGGGCGAGCTCATGTCAGCACCACCCACGCCACGATCGCCGACACCACCAACCACGCCGCATAGTGGCCGGCCAGCACCGCACTCTCCGGGACGCGGCGCCCACGCAGGTGGATCACCATCGCGTGGGGCGCCAGCCCGAGCCAGGTGATGGTGTGCAGCAGCAGGAATCCGAGCGTCACGATGTTCAGCACCACCACTACCGGATTGGCGCTGAAGTCCATGAATCCCGAATAGCCGCCGCTGCCGATGGCCCACACCCCGATGGCGAGATACACCACCGACCATGCCACGAACACGCTGCTGAGCTCACGAAGCATGAACAGCAGATACGAGCGGCGTTTGGCCCACCAGAACCGGGGCACCGGCGCACGGTACCCGGCGGAAGCGGTCATCGCGCACCCCTGGGGAACACCAGGTCTTTCACCGAATGCCTTGCGGCGGTGAGCTTGTACTGCTGGATGGCGCCGGCAGGGTCGACGCCTTTCGGACATGCAGTGGAGCATTCACCGACATAGGTACACGCCCATGCGCCGTCGGCGGCGGCCAGCACGTCGCGGCGGTCCGCCTCGCCCTCGTCGCGAGAGTCCAGGTTGTAGCGCTGGCCCAATGCGATCGCGGCAGGCCCGAGAAACGTCGGGTCGAGTGCGTAGACCGGGCACGCCGAATAGCACAACATGCAGTTGATACACATGCTGAACTTCTTGAACTCCTCCATTTCGGCTGGGGTCTGCAGATATTCGCCGTCGTCGGGGGCGCGTTCGTCTTCGCGGATGATCCACGGCTTGACGGTGGGAAGCTTGGCCATGAAGTCGGTGATGTCGACGACGAGGTCGCGGATCACCGGGAAATTGCGCATCGGCTCGACGCGCACCGGCCCGGGCAGATAGTCGACGAGGAACGTTGCGCACGACAGCTTGGGGTCACCGTTTATCGTCATGCCGCAGCTGCCGCAGATGCCCATGCGGCACGACCACCGAAACGTCAGGGAGCCGTCGAGGCGGTCCTTGATGTAGTTGAGCCCGTCGAGCACCGCCCACTCGCGGGTCAGTGGCACTTCATAGGCCTGCAGCGTCGGCTCGGAGTCGGTCTCCGGCCGATATCTGGTCACTTCCATGACAATTCGCTCTGCCACGGTCACCTCCCGTAGATCCGTTCACCCGGCTGCCAGCGGGTTATCGTGACCGGCAGATAGTCGACGCGCGCGGACCCGTCGGACTGTCGGTGAATCAGGCTGTGCGCCAGGTATCGGTCGTCGTCGCGCCCCGGAAAATCGGTGCGCTGGTGTGCCCCTCGGGATTCCTCACGCTTCAGCGCAGATTCGATGATCGTCTGCGCGACGTCGAGCATTCCGGACAGTTCGAGCAATGCCAACAATTCGGTGTTGAAGGTATGGCTGTGGTCGTCGATGCCAACCGTTGCGAAGCGTTCCTGCAACGCTCGGATCTCGTCGACGGCCTTGGTGAGGGTAGGCCCGTCACGATATATCCCGGCGGCGGTCTCCAATGTCGTTTGCATATCGGTGCGGATGTCGGCGATGCGATCGTCGCCCTCGGAATGACGGCGGAGTTGGCTTTCCAGCCGCTGCTCCTCGGTGCGGGCCTGGGCAGTGACGGCGGGAGAGGCCTTGCGCACCGTCATCACGTAATCCGCTGCGGCACAGCCTGCCCGGGCTCCGAACACCAGAATCTCCGGTAGTGAATTGGAGCCGAGCCGGTTTGCCCCGTTGATGCTCACACACGCCGTCTCGCCCGCCGCGTAGAGCCCGGGAAGCGGTGTGGCGCCATTGATGTCGGTGTGAACGCCGCCCATCATGTAGTGCACCACGGGTCGCACCGGGACCAGTTCTCTGATCGGGTCGATGTGCTGATAGTCGCGGCACAGCTCACGGACGAACGGCAGTTTGGTATCGATCAGCTCGGCGCCGAGGTGGCGAAGGTCGAGGTAGACCACCGGACCGTACGGGGTGTCGACGGTGTTTCCCTTTTCCTGCTCGTGCACGAATGCCTGCGACAGCCGGTCACGTGGCCCGAGTTCCATGCTGCGCAGCTGCGGTTCGGGTGTGGGTTTGCCGAGGTCGTAATCCTGCAGGTAGCGGTAGCCGTCCTTGTTGACCAACCAACCACCCTCGGCGCGTGCGGCCTCGGTGATCAGGATTCCGGTGAACGGGAGTCCGGTGGGGTGGTATTGGACGAATTCCATGTCCTTCAGCGGTGCACCCGCCCGGAAGGCCAAGGCCATCCCGTCGCCGGTCTTGATGTTGGCGTTCGTGGTGAACGGGAACACCCGACCGCATCCACCGGTGCACACGATCACCGCGTCGGCCAGGATGGTCTCGATGCGCCCGGTCGCCAGCTCGATGGCGACGACGCCGCGCACCACACCGTCGTCGACCAGCAGGGTGGTGGCGAACCACTCGTCGTAGCGCACAATGTCCTGATACGCGAGCACACGCTGAAAAAGCGTGTGCAACAAGTGAAATCCGGTCTTATCGGCGGCAAACCAGGTGCGTTGTTTTTTCATGCCGCCGAACGGACGGACGGCGATGTGGCCGTCCGGCGTGCGGCTCCAGGGGCACCCCCAATGTTCGAGCTGTAGCAGTTCTCGCCGCGCCTCGACGACGAACGCCTCGACCGCATCCTGGTCGCACAGCCAGTCGCCGCCCGAAATGGTGTCGTAGATGTGTTCCTCGAAGGTGTCGTCGGCGCCTGCGACCGCTGCGGCACCACCTTCCGCCGAAACCGTGTGGCTGCGCATCGGGTACACCTTCGACACGATCGCCACTGACAACTTCGGGTTGGTCTCGGCGATGGCGATCGCGGCGCGCAGACCGGCACCACCCCCGCCTATCACCACGATGTTGTGCGAGGCCGTCACTGCCGGATCTCACTGCCGCGTCTCACACTTCCCAGGCCTCGTGTTCCCCGCAGCGCTCGTCGCGTAGGACTTTGCCGTCGTGCCGGATTGTCCGGACGCTGATGCAGCCGTCGTGGTAGGTGTGCCGCGTCTCGCGGCAGCCGCACGCGAATTTGAGGTCGTCGTAGCTCAGGCCGTCGTCATCGTTTTCGAGGTGGCGATCGCCTTCAGCCATGCGCCCACAGGGCGCCTTCGTTCTGGAGAAATGCATGGTCGTCGCGGCCATCGTCCCGCCTCCTCGGGTCTCAGGCGTGTGGTGCAGGTCACATCAGGGTATTCCTGTAAAGACCTACAAGTCCAACGTTGCGCGGTCAGCGACGAAAACGCCGAGTGACGAGCTTGGTGAACTCTGCCGTCGAGCGCTTCACGGATTCGAGTTCCAGCGACACCAGCAGCGTGTCCACCAGGGCGAACGGCAGCGTTGTCGCGACCGCTCCGCGGCCGTATTCGAGGTGCCACGAACCGGGCTGGATGGTCAGGCCCCTGGCATGGCCCTTCTCGAGGCAGGTGTGCTCGCCGGGAAGCAGCGGCGGCAACGGCATGCAGTCGTCGGATTCGAGGTCGTAGGAGTCGATCTGCCCGGCGAGCAGGAACTTGTGGATCTCCACATGTTTGTATCGCCCTGAAAAGCCCTGGGTGCCAGTCGGAGACCCGAAAATGACGATGTATTCGCGTGGGCTGAAGTAGAGGAATCGGACCTTGCCGAGAATTCCTCCCGCTTTGCTGCCCACCCAGCGTCCCGGGGCGGGATCGATCAGGTTCGGGTATTCGTCGGCGAGCAACTCGATGGCCCGCGTGATGAGTTCACCGCTGTCCAACGGTAGGCCGACGACCTGCTTGGCAACTTTGTGCAGGACGTTCGGGTCGATCTGATAGGACATCAGCTGCGGACCAGTCCGCGGGGTCGGATGAGGCCGAGGTCGAGGTGGTTGAGCCAGCCCGGCTGGGCATCGCAGACATCGGGGATGGCGTTGATCGCGCCCATCGCCGTCCAGTCGTAGCCAGGGTGAGCCATGGTGCCGTCGGCCTGTCTGACGCCTTTGAGCGTCAGCTCGGTGGGCGGGTCGCCTTCGATCACGATCTCGTACCGGGTCTCGCCCCAATCCCAGGCCGGTTCAAGTTTGTCGGGGCCCGCGGTCACATAGCTCGCGTGGAAAACGATCAGTGGCTGTCCGCCTACCCACGCGGTCCATTCGTGCCGTTGCGCGGCGACGGTGCCCGCCGGGATCGCGCCCTCGTCGTGCGGAATGTCCTCGACGGCAGTTGCGACATCGATCTCGGCGGCCGTCACCTCGTCGATCGTCACGCCGAGTCCGTCGGCGATCATGTGCATCGACTGGGCAAAGAACGGCAGGCCGAGACCCAGAATGGTTGGCTCCGAGAGGAATTTGTCCTTGTCCTTGCCGAATCCCATCCAGTCGATGTGGTCCATCGGCGCGTCCTTCAAGACGTCGACGACCTCGTACACGTGGATGGTGTCGATCCTGCTCATCACCCGGGCCAGGGTGAGCGGCAGGATGTCGCCGGCGTAGCCGGGGTGGATGCCGCCGCCATGGAAAGAAGTCCCACCGTCGACGCAGGCGGCGCGGATCTGCTCGCCCGGTTCGCGGAAATCCGGTGACGGATGGAAGAACCCGCTCGTTGTGACGACATTTTTGCCCGAGCGCAGCAGCCGGCACACGGTGTCGACGTCCATGATGATCGGTGTGTAGAACACGCAGTCGGCATCGAGCGTGACGATCGCGTCGACGTCGTCGGTAGCTGCGAGACCTATTGGTGCGATGCCCGCGATCTCACCGGCGTCCTTGCCGACCTTGTCCTTGCTGTGCACCAACACACCGACCAGATCGAATACCGGGCTTTCGGCGAAGTGCCGCAGACCGACCTGCCCGACATCGCCTGTCATCCACTGAATAACTCGGTAAGTCCTCATGCCGAGGACCGTACGCCGGATGTGAAAATGACGGGGACCGAACGGAATCCGCGGGTGACCGAATTGCCGTGGAACTTCGCGCGTTCTCCCGGCGCGAGCGCGAAGTCGGGCATTCGGGACAACACCCGCTCCAGACCCACCTGAAATTCCAGCCGGGCCAGATTGGATCCGAGACAGCGGTGCACACCGGCGCCGAAGCCGAGGTGCCGGTTCTCGCGACGGTCGAGGATGCACCGGTCGGCGTCGGGGAATTCCTGCTCGTCGCGGTTGGCGGCGGCGTAGTTGACGATCACCGACTCGCCGGGCGTGAATGTGCAGCCGCTCAGTTCGACTTCTTTGGCGACGGTGCGGGGGATGCCGTGAATCGATCCGGCGAACCGGATGAACTCCTCCACCGCGCGGGCGAGGAGTTCGGGATCGCCGATCAGGCGGTCCCGCTCGGCTGGGTTGGTGGCGAGGTAGTGGTAGGCGAAAGACATTGCGCTGGCGGTTGTCTCGAGCCCGGCCTGAACCAGGAGCATGGCGTTGGACACGACATCGCCGAATGCCAGTTTCTCCCCGTCGATCTCGGCTGAGAGCAGGACATCGATCATGTCGTCACGGGGCGGCTGGTCTACGCGTGCAGTCACGGCGTCGTGCAGGTGCTGGTACAGCCCGCCCCAGGCGCCCATCCGGACCTGCTCCGTGGCGCCGTTGAGCGCGGTGTCGGTCAGCTCGACGCACAGCGGCACATCGTCGACGGGCATGCCCAGCAGGTACTTGAAGAACACGATCCCGGGCTGGCGCCAGGCGATCTCGGCGAGGTCACCGGACCCGCTCTCGATGAAATCGTCGATGAGCCGGTCTGTCTCGGCGCCGATCTCCGGTCGCAGGGCCTTCATCCGCCCCGGAGAGAAATACGGGTTCAGGACCTTGCGGAACTTCTGCTGCCGCGGCGGGTCGAGGGTGATCACCAGATCACCGGCGAGCTGCGCGGCCCCCTCCGGCGTCGGGTTGCTGGAGAAGTGCTCCCAGTCCTGCAGGATCTGGACACACTCCGCGTAGCGCACCGCCACCCACGCGCCTGCCGGTGTGGCGCTCAGAAACGGATTGACGGTGCGGGCGAACGGTGACTGCCGCCGCATCACCGAGTAGACGTCGTACAGAAAGTCGTTGTCGTGGAAGTCCTCATGGCGAAGATCCCAATTCTCCGCGTGTTCTTCAAGCGACCTCGTCACGGAGCACCTTGCTGTTCGGCAGCTTGACGGGCCTCGCGTTCTTCATGGATGCGGACCAATTCGCGGAAGCCGATCCGGTTGTACTTCGGCACCGGCTGGATGCCCCACTCGTCCTGGGCGGTGTCCTTGCCCTCGGCGCCTTCCGGCGGCCCGAAAGCCGGGTAGGGGACCTTGCATTCGAGCGTGTCGTCGGAGTAGCGGACCTTGAGCAGTTCGCTGCAGATCTCGGTGAGGCTCAACGTGGGGTAGCCGTAGTAGACCGCCATGAACGGCAGCGTGAAGGCCCCCTCGATGACGAGGGCGACGAGGCACACCAGGACCGCGCGCTTGATCCACTTGTGCATCCGCGCGTAGTAGGGCGTGGTGCCCGGGGGCAGATCCTCGGCCTTCTCCTCAGTGGCTTCAGGTGTCGTTGTCACAGTTGCTCCTTAGTCCGAGAAGATTTCGCGGTTCACCGTGTGCAGGTACGGGATCGCGAGGAACGGGGTGATGTAGAAGATGTCGTAAAGCCACCAGCCGATGACAGGGAAGATCACCCCGGCGAAGCGCACGTCGGCGAACATCGTCATGTTGAACACGTAGACACACCAGATCAACACGCCCATCCAGCAGGTGATGATCATCCACTGGTGCCCCCACCGCTTCATCTGCAGGAAGCCGATGGCCGCGGCGCACCGCATCGCGAAGACGGTGACGATCATCCCGAAGACCATCGACTTCTCGCCCGGCCCGGCGGCGCCGCCGACCCACAACTCGTTGTAATGCCAGAAGTAGCCGGCGTCGAACATCGCGCCCCAGCCAACCATCAGGACCCGGTTGATGAGAGTGTGGTTGGCGACGAGATCGAGCGCCCAGCCGAGGCTGTTGAGCATCCCGTCGATGAGCACGAGGTAGCCGATCAGCGTGACGATCATGGGGCGCACCGACAGCCCTGCGCGCAGAGCCTGCCGTTGCAGCCAGACTCCCCGCATGAAGATCGGGAAGCCGATCAAGCCTGGAGCCCACATGCCCATTAGTGCGGCGCCGACGATCATCCACTTGTCGGCCCGGCGCTGCGCCAGCCGCGACTCCTCGTGGTGTTCTTCGAGATTGCCAGAACCCTCCAGGGGAACGGTCGCTTTGACCTTCGCACCCGACTTCCGGTTCAGCAGAGGTAGGTTCACAACTCCCACCAGCCTCGGGTGAACGACATGTACAGCTGGATGAGGAACATCGTCAGCAGGTATCCGTAGATGACGACCTGCAGAACGATCAACGCTTTCTTGCGGTTCTTTTCCCTCTGATCGACCATGTGCGGTTCCTTTCTAGAGTGCGCTCTCGGTGCCGGCCAGGGCGGCGGCGGCAACCTCGCGTAGTCCCTCGGTGATGGCGCCGTCACTCGACAGCGGGGCGAGCACACACGCCTCGGCGGCTTCGAGTTCCGTTGCGCCGGACGCAATCAGGTGTGCTGCCGTGACGAGCACCCGGGTCGACGGCGGTTCGAAGTGGAAGGCCTGGTCGGCCGTGCGGATCGCGGTGGCGCACCGGACCAGCCGTTGGGCGGTCGGCGACGCGACGCCGGTTTCGGCGACGATCACCTCGGCCTCGCGCTCGGGTGGCAGGTAGCGCATCGGCAGCGTGACGAACCGTTGGCGGAACGACGGCTTGAGTTCCTTGAGCGAACTGCGATAGGCCGGGTTGTACGAGCACACGAGCATGAAAGTCTCAGGTGCGCCGACGACTTCGCCGGCGCGGTCAAGATAGAGCGTGCGCCGGTGGTCGGTGAGCGAGTGCAGTACGGCCAGCGAATCGTGGCGCGCCTCGACGACCTCGTCGAGATAACAGATCGCCCCGGCCTTCACAGCTCGCGTGAGCGGCCCGTCAGTCCATACGACGTCGCCGCCGGTGACCATGAACCGGCCCACCAGGTCCGAACTCGTCAGGTCGTCGTGGCAGCTGATGGTGATGACGGGTCTTTCCAGCAGCAGACCCATGTGCTCGACGAGCCGGGTCTTGCCACAGCCGGTGGGGCCGGTGAGCATCACGGGCAGGCGCTGACGGTAGGCCTGCTCGAACAGCTGGACCTCGTTGGCGTTTGCGTAGTAGGTGTCTGTCATGCGGTAACCAACTCTCGGTGGACGTGGGCGAGGACGCGGGGAAGCTCTTCGACGCGGCGGATACGTTGGGACCGTTTGGACCCGAACACTTCCGGCAGCGGGTCGACGCGAGTGGGGCCGACACCGACGTAGTACATGGAGACGCCGGCGTCGTTGGCCTCTTCGACGGCGTGGGCGGCATCAGCCCAGGCGTAGCGGCCTTCGTAGCCTTCGTCGGAGATCAGGCCGTCACCGATGACGATGAGCAACCGTCTCTCCGAAGGCTGAGCGAGCAGGCGGCTGGTCAGATGCCGCAGCGGCGCACCGAGTCTGGTGTAGCCGCCGGTGGACAGGCCGAGGCTGCCGGGTGGCACGAAGCGACGTTCTTCAAAATCCTTGAGGCAGCTGACTTCCACGCGGTGGCGAGTGTTGCCGGTGAACGTAAAGATGCCGTGGCGTTCCCGGGCTGACGTCATCGCGCGGGACAGCGCGTCGGCGCAGGCCAGCTCGAGCCGGAAGATCGTGCCGCCGTGCACACCGAGCGATGAACTGCCGTCGAGCAGCAGCGCGGTGGTGACGTCGCGACTGGCGGGCAACAGTTCGCGGAACAGGCGTGGTTCTACGGCCTCACCGGTCGTCAGGTCGAGGTAGTGGTTGACGTACTGGTCGACGTCGAGGTCGGAGCCATCTTCCAACCGGTTCTTCATCGCGCGATGAGTGTTCTGCTCGAACCACTTCCGGACATCGACGGCGACTGCGCCGGGCTGCGGGTTGCGGCTGCCGTGGCGGAGTTCGAGCACCGCGACGTGGTCTGGCATGAAGCTCTTCGTCCACGCGTTCCATTCCGGATACGGGATGCCCGGCCGGTGGTCGGGAGTGATGTCGAGGTCGTTCTCGTGCGGCCGGCTGGGTGGGGGCAGATTCGGGTTGCGGACGCCACCGTCGCCGCCGACAGGTACAGAGTGGGCGCGGGGCACTCGTTTCTGCGTCGTGGTCCACGGCAGGCGCCCGAAGCTGCGGCGCAGCTTGTCGGACAGTCCCTGCGGCAGCGTGTACGCCACGGGCAGGCTGCCGAGCAGGGGATCTGCTGTGAGTGTTTGCGGTGTTCGCGCGAGGGTGACTGCGCGGTTGAGCATTTCGGTGGCGTCCATGTCAGCTGCTTCTGGCTTCAGGGCCGGCACCGCTCGGTGGAGGTCGGACAGCAGCCCGGGCCAGTTCTCGGCGACCCAGCCCAGCGCGACGCCGGCCTCGATGAGCGTGAGCGCGGCCAGCTCGCGGGTCGAGAGTTCGTTGAGCCGGTAGTCGACGATGCGGTCCTTGGACGGCGAGCACTGCAGTGCGACACCACATGTCAGCGTTCGCCGGGTCCAGTCGCGATGCGGTGGGTAAGGCACGTACACGACATCGAGTTGTGAACTCAGGCCGAAGCCGCGGTGTTGCCCGCTTACCAGGCGAGCCCCGGTGCGGCGCCGGCTGCTGAGCGCCACGGCGGTGACGGCGCAACTGCGCTCGGTCGCCATGGCGTGCGCATCGCTGAGTTCGGACATCTTTTGCGCCAGCCCGTCAGAACGTTCCGATGTTGGAGAACATCCAGTACCAGAACCAGATGACCAATCCCGTTCCGCCCCAGGCGGCCACATAGCGGAGGATCTCCCAGACCCAGTCCATGTCAGTTCTCCAATCCTCGTCGTGCGGTGATGACCAGGTTGGCCAGCATCGTGTCGCGGGTTTCGCTGTTGGCGGTGGTGGTGAGCACGCCATAGATCCCCAGCAGGAAGAACGCGCCGCTGTAGAACGCGTCCACCTCGGGATGCACCTCGCCGTCGCCGCGGGCACGCTCGATCTCGCGGACGAGCAGCACGATCAGCGGATGGTCTGTCCACTCGTCGTTGGTTGGGCGTGTCGGTGAAAAGTGCAGGGCGAGGAACTCTTTGAAGAGCAGCGGGCCGAGGCGTTGCTCCAACCGGGTGACGAGGTGGACGACCTCCGTCAGCGCGGTCGCGAGATCGTGGGAGGCGTCGAGGAAGCGGGCGAATTCGGTTGCCATCCGGGCTTCTTCGCGTTGTTCCAGTTCGAGGAGCACGTGTTCCTTGCTCGGGAAGTGGAAGAAGAACGTTCCGTGGGCCACGCCTGCGGCGCGGACGATTGCGCCGACATCCGCACCGGCCATGCCCGACGCCTGGAACTCGGCGATGGCCGCGCCGAGTATCCGCTCCCGTGTCTGCAGGCGGCGCAACTCGCGCGCCGACTGCTTGACCTGTGGCGTCATGGTCCGTTCTTTCTAGCGTGTGTTGTTGATCATAGTCAATGAGTGAAGTCAGCCAATTAGTCCGAGAAGATCTCGCGGTTCACCGAATGCAGATACGGGATGGCGAGAAACGGGGTGATGTAGAAGATGTCGTAGAGCCACCAGCCGACTACCGGTAGGACGACGCCGGCGAAGCGGACGTCGGCGAACATGGTCATGTTGAACACGTAGATGCACCAGATCAACACGCCCATCCAGCAGGTGATGATCATCCACTGGTGGCCCCACCGTTTCATCTGCAGGAAGCCGATCGCCGCAGCGATGCGCATGGTGAAGACGGTGAGGATCATGCCGACTTCCATCGCCTTCTCGCCCGGGCCCGATGCGCCACCGAGCCAGAGTTCGTTGTAGTGCCAGAAGTAACCGGCGTCGAACATTGCGCCCCAGCCGTTCAACAGGATTCGGGCCAGGATGGTGTGATTGGCGACCAGGTCCAGTGCCCAGCCGACGGTGTTGATCGCGGCGTCGATGATGACCAGATACCCGAGCAGTGTGACCAGCATCGGGCGGACCGTCAGCCCGTCGCGCTGAGCCTTGCGTAACAGCCACACGCCGCGCAGGAACAGGGGCAGTCCGAAGATTCCGAGCGCGGCGGTGCCGATGAGCAGGCTGCCGGAGATGAGCCATTTGTCGGCCTGGCGTTGCGCGCGCTGCGAGGCTTCCATGTGCTCGTCGAGCCCGCTCGCGGATGCTCGACGGGCGGCATCGCCGCTGCCGCCGCGGCCCGGATTCAGCGTGGGCAGGTTCACACCGGCTGACTATAGTCAGTTAGTGGCCGGAGTCAATGGCTAGTGTCATCCCGCGAGCAGACACAAACTCGCACTTTCGCGGCCCGTTTTGTGCGAGTCTGCGTCTGCTCGCCAACTAGTGAGGTGTATCTATGCGCAGAGTCGTGCAGTTCTCGACCGGTAATGTCGGCCGGCATTCCTTACGGGCAATCATCGGCCGGCCGGATCTCGAGCTGGTCGGCGTGCATGCCGCTAACCCGGACAAGATCGGGCGCGACGCAGCGGAACTGTGCGGCCTGTCCGAGCCGACCGGTGTGATCGCCACCGACGATATCGATGCGCTGATCGCGCTGGAACCCGACTGCGTGGTCTATACCGCGCTGGGCGAGACCCGGCCGATGGAGGCGATCGAGCAGATGTCGAAGCTGCTCGCGGCCGGGATCAACGTCGTCGGAACATCGATGGTGTGGCTGGTGACGCCGCGTCAGGCCGACGACTGGCTGCGGGTGCCATTGGAACAGGCCTGCGCAGCAGGCAATTCCACGCTGTATGTCAACGGGATCGACCCCGGATACTCAGGGGACACCGCAGTCCATGCCGCGCTGAGCCTGGTGACCCGTGCCGAGTCGGTCACCGTCAAAGAGGTTTTCGATTACGGCAATTACGACGATTACGAATACACCGGCACAGCAATGGGTTTCGGTTCGACGCCCGACGACGACATACCGATGGCCTTCCAGCCCGGGGTCATCACGGCGATGTTCGGTGGCCTGGTACGCAATCTCGCCGACCACCTCGATGTGAAGCTCGACGACGTTCGTCAGCGGTATGAGCCGTGGTACACCGACAAGCGCATCGAATGCACGATGATGACCGTCGAGCCCGGACAGCTGGCCGGGGTGCGGTTCGGTGTCGAAGGAGTTCGGGCCGGCGTCCCCATACTCACGGTCGAGCACACCACTCGCCTCACTCCCGCAGCTGCACCGGACTGGGACTATCCACCCGACGGCCAGTCAGGTGTGCACAAGGTGATCGTCGAGGGCGAACCGCGCATCGAGGTGAGCACCCACCTGTCCCATCCGGTGCTCGATGTGACCGATGCCGGGTGCCTCTCGACCGCCGCCCGCGCGGTCAATGCGATCGAATGGGCCTGTGGTGCGCCCGCAGGATTGGCTGCCATCGAGGACATACCGCCAACAGCGATGATCCGCGGTTTGATGTGGTGAATGGTGTCGATCACGGGTCATCTCCGTAGATCGCTCCGCTTGTGAAGGCGGTTGGTGGGCAATCCGTGGGCCTGAGATGTCCATTCCCGTCGGCCCAATGATGTTCGGCCGCAGATGCTCTGCGCCACGGACGGCGATGTGCCATTCAGAGGATCGTGGGTGGAATCAGAAGCTGTCCGTCGACCCGCGTCGGCACAACCGGCTTGTTGCCCACCAACTCGGTAGGCAACACCTGCGAGGGCGCTCCTTGCCACGTGACCGGCCGCAGGAAGCGCCGCATCGATGTGAGGCCCACCGACGTGTGGTGTGAGGTGGTAGAAGGCCACGGGCCTCCGTGGGTCTGCGCCCACGACACGGCGACGCCCGTCGTCTGCTGGTTGTAGACCAATCGTCCGGTGACACGGAGCAGAGCGCGGCTCAGAGCAACAACAAGATCTGCTTCATCGCTGCCGTGGTGGATACTGACGGCGAGCGTGCCGGGAACTGATGCCAAGATATTCTTCAGGTCATAGACGTCGCCGTACCGAATCACCGTAGCCGACGGGCCAAAGATCTCCTCCCAGACGGCTTCATGACTGTCGCGACGGGGAAGTTCGACGAGGGCCGGACGTACGTGGCAGGGTCGATCACCGTCCGGCTCTCCGATGAGGCCACCGGCTCCGCGACTCACCAGGCTCCGGCGATAGGACTGCGCGATCTGTCTGGACAGCAACGCGACTGAGACCTCGCCGACAGCTTGCCGTAAGCGGGACACGAGATTGTCACCCGCATCCCCATCGGGAACGAGAATCACCCCGGGCTTCGTACACAGCTGTCCTCCGCTGCCGGTCACAGCGCCCGCCAGCCCATCAGCAATCTCCTGTGGCCGTTCCGTCGCCGCCCCTAGCGTCACTATGGCCGGGTTGATACCGCTTAGCTCGCCGTAAAAAGGGATCGGTTCGCGACGCTCTGCAATGAGTTCTGTCAACGCCTGACCGCCCAGCGCAGACCCGGTGAACGCAACAGCCCTTATGTGCGGGTCCAGGACCAGCGCGCGGCCAGCGTCGAAGCCATGAACTATCTGAAGTATCCCTTGGTCGAAACCGGCGGCGGCGACACTTTCGCTCATTATCTCGTAGCACGCTTGAGACGTCAGCGGATGAGCCGGGTGCGCTTTGACGACAACGGGGCATCCGGCAGCCAATGCCGCGACCGTGTCACCGCCAGGCATCGAGAAGGCCAACGGGAAATTGCTGGCGCCGAAGACCGCGACCGGCCCGATCGGGACGAGCATCCTTCTGAGGTCCGGGCGCGGTCCCATGTCAGTCTGGCAGGGTAGGTCAATCGTTGCCTCGAGGTAACCGCCCTCAGCCACGGCATCCGCGAACGCCCTCAATTGATAACAGACTCTGCGCATTTCACCGTTCAGGCGGTCTGAACTCAGCGCAGTCTCGTCAATCGCTGTTGCCGCAACCCGCTGGCCGCCGATCTCGAACGCGTCAGCCATCATTCGAAGAAGCTGCGCCCGCTCCTCGCGAGTTCCGAGTCCCTGAAGTGCCGCATCTGATGCGGCGCGGCATGCGCGGGCGACATCCTCGCCGGTCGCCTCCCGCAAATCGGTCGCTTTGGTTGTGTTTGTTGCCGGATTCGTCGTCGTCACCACAGTCACGTCACTACCGCCTTGTTAGAAGTCGTTGATCAAGCCTCGGGCGAGGATCATTCGTTGAATCTGGTTGGTTCCCCCGTAGATCTGAGTCAGCTTTGCGTCGCGGAAGATTCGCTCGACCTCAGCATCCTTTGTGTAGCCCGTACCCACCGTGGATCTGTACCGCGTTCGACGCGACGCTGTTCGCGACGTCGGATGTGTAGAACTTGGCCATCGACGCCGCCATCGCGCAGTCGACAACACCTTCGTTTCGGCAAAACTACGCACCTCTCGCGCAGTGCCACGTGGTGATCCTCTTTTGCGATCACTGAACAGGTCGACTCGCAACTCATGGGGGTAGACCCTTTCGTAAGACGAACTCTCAAAGCGGAGCCGTCCGCAATGGCAGAAACGAATCGGGCGGGCTCAGACATGCGACGTCGGCTGACGAGGACCGTTACGCAAACTTCTCGGCGTTGCAGGTCGATCCTCGCTGGCGGATTTGCCAGCAACCTCTCGACGGTACCGCCAAGAACTGCTGGCGCTCAACGCGTGACGGGCAACTTGTGTTGACGCATGGCTATCGCGCGGAGCGCTCGGAGGTAGAAGAAGTCGCCATACGGCAGTGCCCCGTTGACACCCCATCCGTGCGGTGCCGAGTAGGTCGATCTCCCTATGATGCCCGCGTCACCGGCGAACAGGGCATCTGTGCCAAGGGCGGTCATTACCTGGTCGAGCCGCTCCGACGCCTGCAGCTCGCGGTCGAGTGCCTCGTCTTCACGCGCCTCAGCGAGGGCTGACGCCAGGATAGAGCTGGCACTGGCATCAACGAGACCGGTCTCGTTCTTCAGATCGTAGGGTGGCAGGACGCCCAAACGCGCGTGCGAAACCCAGTACTCCAGGGACGTCGAGGCGGCTTCGGCAAAGCGCGCGTCTCGCGTCGCGAGGTAGGCGGAAACGAACCCATGGATGGCCCAGGCATGCCCACGTGTCCAACAGCTCTCGTCCGCTGCGCCCTGAAAGGTACCCGCGCTCAAGAGTTTTCCGTCGGATGAGCGATGCACGATGTGGTAGGTGGCTCCATCGCTGCGCACCAGGTCTCGCAGGGTGCTGTAGACGTGAGCGAGTGCAATTTCGTACAGGTCTTGTCGATCGAATTGCTCGGCCGCCCACCACAGGAGCGGCAGATTCATCATCGTGTCGATGGTGGAGGTTTGCTGCCCCCTGGGGTCCTCGAGCGCGCCGAATGCCTGGAGATATCCGCCCGCCGGACGGAATCGTTTGGCCAGCGTCTCAGCCGCGGTGAGCGCTACCTGCGCCCAGCGCTGGGCGCCGGCCTCATCGCCGGCGGCGCGCGCGCGGTCAGACATGAGTGCCGCGGAAGGCCAGAACATGAACCCGATGTCGTGTGTTGTCTCGTCGAAGACTCGCGCCGCGGTTGCTCCAGCCACCGCGAACGCCAGCTCGTCGGCGGCCTGCGCGCCGAGATCGCTGAGGTACAGCAGTGATCCGGCCCAAAAGCCGCTCGTCCAGTTTCCGTGGTCATAGCTGTCGTCCGTCCAGAAGCTGGGCTGCGACACAGGAACCTGTTTCCAAGCGCCGTTCTCGACATAGTGGCCTGTACGCACCGGTGCCAGGGACAGCGCGTCCATGACTCGTGCCTCGGCCTTCGCCAAGAACTCTGGGAGCCGCAGCGTTCCGATGGCCGGCGATTGGTCTAGCTGATTCATCCACCTTCTCCTTGACGCACGATGCCCTGCTCGATGAGGGCGCTGATCTCACTGGCACTGAATCCAGCGCTGGACAGAACATCGGCCGTATGTTCGCCGACACCAGGTGGCGAACTGCGCACGGCTACCGGTCCCTGCAGCCAATGGTTGAAGGCCACCACGCGGAGGCCGTCGAGGAGTCCGGCCGGGCGAAGCAGCACCGATTCGGTACTGATGACGGTCACCATCCTCCCTCAGCTGTGTTGCGCAACAGAGGATCTGAATACGACAAACTTGATAGTTCAACGGTCGTGACCGACAGTGGCACCACGGCCATCGACCGTCGAGGCGTCGCACCGCCCAGGGTGAGCTCCGACGCACCCTGCTGGGTCGCCGAAGTCCACATGTGGCCTCTGCCGCGTGCTCAATCACCGCGTGAACGCTCTACATCGAATTCCTGCGCTCGGTTCCGGCATGTCTCACCAGAGCGAGCGCAGCACACACCTAGCCGTCGCCGAAGGTAGACGCAGCGATGCTTTCGATGCCGACCTCGTATTACTGCAAGATGACCGCGAACCCCCTGCGCGCGAACACTTTCCAATTCTTGCGGCAGAATGACGTTGGTCCCGCGCGACGAACCTCTCATCTTCCGAGGAGCGCAACAGGTGGAGACAGACGTGCGGCTCAAGCCCCCGCGTGCTGTGATCTCGGAAGCGGCCAGCGGACGGGGAGATGGGGTGGTGCACCTTAATATCCGGCCGGCGTGGGCCACCGCTCGTACCTGGCGCGTCGCAGTCTCGCGCGCCGCTAGGCTAGCAGCCACGGTGCCACCTTTCCTTCGGGCGGGATTGCTTGATTGCGATGGTGCGTCCAGCTCGGCAGCGCGGAGCCGCCGTTGTGCCGAACGAATATCGTCACGCCGGCGCGATGGCCGCAACCGACATGGCGATCTCCTCAGCGATACGCCGGCAATCCTCGCCGACACGTGCGAGCTTCGGCTCCATCCGGAAGGTGGGACCCGAGACGCTGATCGCCGCGACGACGTCACCGTTTGCGAGCTTGATCGCGGCCCCAACGCAGGTCACACCATCCTCGTTCTCCGCTGATTCGATCGCGAATCCGCGTTCGGTTGTCAGCCTCAGCTCATGCAGGAAGGCCGTCCGATCAGTGATCGACTGGGGGGTGCGCTTGACGTACTCGAGTCGATCGAGGATTACGTCTCTGGTCTCGGCGTCGACCGAGGACAGAATCGCCTTGCCCAACGACGTGGTAGTCAACGGCATCTGCTGGCCGATCGCTGATACCAGCCGAATGGACTGACCTGACTCCTGCTTGTCGACGTATACGACGTGGTCCTCCTCGAGCACCCCGAGATGAACCGACTCGTCGTACATGTCGCGAAGCCTCATCAGCGCGGGCCGCGCGACCACCTTGACATCTACGTCGATACCGGCGCGTTCGGCCAGACGTATCAGCTTGCTCGATACCTGGTAGCCCTTCGCCGCTCTGTCCTGAACCAAATAACCGGCTTCACGCAGGGTGGACACCAGTCTTATCGTGGTGGCTCGATCGAGTCCGATGCCTTCGGCGATCTCGGTGGTACTGACGGCACGAGAGCGGTGTTCGGCGATGAACTCGAGCACCGCCAGGCCACGTAGCAGTGTGCGAGTGGGGCGAAAATCGCTCTTGGACCCGTCCGAGTTTCCGGCTTCACTCACTCGTCGCCCTCCTGGGTCCCACCGATTCGGGTGATGATACGGCTTGAGTACACATCCCCACCGGGATTGCCAGCGGTCATGGTTCGCCCCTAGAACCCGAGCGGGCCGGTGATCAGCGTGACGCCCAACAACTCGCCCATGCCAACCCACACGATGATGATGGCGCCGGCCGTGACGGCGACTGTTGTCAGCCAGCTGCGGTGGGCGATGAATTTCAAGGTGCCGACCAGATACAGCGAGATTGCCGTTACCAGCCCGAGCGGAACGATGGTCAGGATCAACATTGCCATGGCAGCCACGTGTAGGAGGAACGGCCGCCGGCTAGTTGACTGCTGTTCATCGGGCTGTTCGTGATCCGACGGCTCGTCATTCGCCTGTTCAGCAGCTGAGGGTGTCGCTCGACGCTGCTCGAGGACAAGCATCCCCGCGCCGACGAGGAGCAACGCTCCGATGCAGAATGGGAAGAACCCGGGCCCCAGGATGCGGTCGGCCGTCAAGCCGACGGCCACCCCCTGATACATGGCGTAGATCGCCACGGGTACCAGCACCCACGCAAACGTGGCGTTCAAGTCAACCTTGGTTCTGTTCACTCGCGCCTTCACCATCGTTCTCATCGTTGCTGGAACCTATGCTCTGCACGGCGTTCGGCGTCAGGAAGTTCGGACACGCGCACGGCCTTCTCACGTACTCGGTGCAGGAACCGATCTCGGCTGACGATGGCTCGTCGGTGAGTTCCCTTGGCCACCTCGTCCAGGTCGTCGAAGGCCGCAACTTCGAAATCCAAGATCTTCTCCGACTCATGGACCAGGGTGGCCTCGGCAGTGATCCGGGACCCGACGGGACTCGCCGCCAGGTGCGCCACGTCGAGGTTGATACCGAGTGTCACCTGACCCGGCGCAAGACGGTCTTGGACCGCCGCCACGCAAGCGTTCTCGAGCAGCAGGATCAACTGTGGCGTCGAGAAGACGACCACACCGGGATTGCCGGACGCTGCCGCAGTGAGCTCGTCAGTCACGATGAGAGACAACGACGCCTTGCTCTCGGTCATCGCACCGTCCTCATCGTCCGGTGAACTTCGGTGACCGCTTGTCCAGGAACGCCGCCACACCCTCGGCAAAGTCGGCCGTGGTGAACAGCTCGGCGGCCACCACCGCATCGTCTTCTCCCGGCAAGGTACGTTCCTCGCATACCGCGTTGACCAGCTTTTTTGCCGCCTGCATTCCAAGCGGGGCCTTGGCGGCGACTCGTGCGGCGAGGTCGTACGTGAACACCTCGAGTGCATTCCCCGGAACGACCCAGTTCAGGAGACCGATCCGCAGGGCGTGCTGCGCGCTGATCAGATCATCGGTCATGATCAGCGCCTTGAGTTCTGCTGGTGAGATGAGCCGCAGCAGGCGCCTGATGTTGCCCTTGTCGATCGAATGGCCGATGCGACCGATCGGCATGCCAAAACGCGCACTGTCCGCAGCCACCCGCAGGTCACAAGCAGCCGCGAGTTCGCAAGCTCCACCGAGCGCGTATCCGCTGATCATGGCGATGACCGGGATCGGTGCAGCCTCGATCTGGGTGAGCCGAACGTTGAACTCCGCGAAGTGCGCCTTTGCGCCATCGAAGTCGTACTCGCCCAGTTCACGCAAATCGGCGCCGGAGGCGAATGCGGTGGTGCCGGAACCGCGGAGAACGACGACGCGGATATTCTCGTCGTCCGCGTACGCCTGCACGCCCTCGACTATGCGTCCGCGCACATCATCGTTCAGCGCATTGCGCTGCGCCGGACGGTTGATCGTGATCGTGCCGATTCCGTTGGCCTGGCTCAACAGGACCGAATCGCTAGTCAACGCTACCCGCCTCTCCGATCGCGGCTTCCAAGCCGTATTCCTTGTTGTGTTGTCCGAGGTACGGCGGTGGTAGCCGGACCGCGAGCGGTGTGCGAGAGAGTTGGAGCGGGAAACCGATCATCTCGATGGGGCCGACCGTTACGTGCTCTGCGGACACCACCAAGTCGTTTGCCCGAGTCTGCTCATGCTCGAGCGCCTCACCTATCGTGTGGACCGGTCCGGATGGCACTCCCGAGGCAGTGAATGTCTCGACCCATTCCGCCTTGGTGCGAGTAGCGAGGGCGGACTCGATCGCGCTGATGAGTTCCGTCCGGTGCGCGAGACGATCCTGATTCGAGACGAAACGTGGATCGACTGCCAGCTCGGGTCGGTCCATCGCAGCGCACATCCGCTGCCACATCTCATCGTTGGCGACGGCCACCGTCAGCGAACCGTCTGCGGCGCGGAACGTGCCGGTAGGCGCGATGATCGGGTGGTGATTGCCCGCGACTCCCGGCACCCGACCGGTGAGCAGGTAGTCCTGGGCGTGAAAACTCATCAGGCTCACCAATCCCTGAAGCAGCGAGGTTTCCACGTGCTGGCCTCGCCCGGACACTTCGCGTTCCCGCAGTGCCGCACAGATGCCCAGGGCGGAGAAGACGCCGCCGAGCAGGTCGGCAATCGGGATGCCCGCGCGCACCGGCTCCAATTCATCGGTGCCCGTCACGCTCATGAACCCGGAAAAGCCCTGGATGACTTGGTCGTAGCACCGCTTCTGCGACAGCGGTCCCTTGTTGCCGTAGCCGGAGATGGTGCAGTACACCAGCTTTGGGTGCAATTCGAGTAACGTATCGGCGTCGAGACCGAACTTCTTCATCACATTGGGGCGGAAATTCTGCACCAGGACATCGGCGTCGGCCACCAACTCCTTGACGCGGTCGAGTTGCTCGGGATCGTTCAGATCGACGGCGAGTCCCTCCTTATTTCGGTTCAGGCTCAGGTAATCGATGGACTCGCCTTTGTAGCGGGGGCCCCACTGTCTACTGCCGTCTCCGACAAGCTTTTCGACCTTGATGACCTCAGCTCCCATGTCACCCAGCAGCATCGTGCACTGTGGGCCGGCCCGGGCGTGACTGAAGTCGATTACCTTGATGCCTCCGAGTGCGCCGTAGCTCATATACGGTGTTCCCTTCTTCTTTCAGTGTGTGCGGATGGTGCGATCACGGCTCAGACGCCGCCGTAGAAGCGGCAGGCTGAACAGCAGAACTGTGGCGATGCCGAGCGCTACGGCAATGGGGCTCTTCACAAAGATGTCGAGGCTGCCCTGAGACAGGCTCAACGCCTGGCGGAGCGAGGATTCCAGGATCGGGCCGAGAACAAGCGCCATCACCAGTGGAGCCGTCGGCACATTCAGACAGCGCAAGAGGTAGCCGAGGGCGCCGAAGAAGAACATGGTCCACACGTCGAACATCGAACCGCTGACCGTCACTGCGCCCACGGTGCAGAACACCACGATCATCGGACCAAGGATGGATGCCGGAGTGCGCAGTGCCTGCGCAAAGATCGGCAGCAGCAGGATCGACAGAATCAGAAGCATGGCATTGCCCACGTACATGCTGGCGACGAGGCCCCACGCGAAGTCCGGTGCATCCTGGAACAGCTGCGGCCCAGGTGTCAGGCCCCAGATGAGGAACCCCCCAAGAAGGACCGCCGTCGTGCCAGATCCGGGCACGCCGAGGGTGAGTGTCGGGATGAACGCACTGATTGCGGCCGAATTGTTCGCCGACTCAGGCCCGGCGACCCCTTCGGGTGCCCCCTTGCCGAACTCCTCGGGCCGCTTCGACACGGCCTTCTCAAGACCGTAAGACAAGAAGCTGGCCACGGTGGCGCCGGCACCGGGCAACACCCCGACGCCAAACCCCAGGAACGAGCCACGGACAATCGGCATGCGGACCCGCGCCCAGTCCGACCTGGACGGCCACATGGCCCGCAGCGAAAGCATCTGTTGCGATGCCGGTGTCACCGTGTGCGGGTGTCGTGCCATGTAGAGCACATCGGCGATTCCGAAGAGGCCGATCACCGCCGGAATGAAACTGAAACCATCGAGGAACTCGGCACTGCCGAAGGTGAAGCGAGACTCGCCCGTGAAGTCGTCGATGCCGATCGTCGCGAACAGCAGTCCGAGGAGAACCGAGACGAGGACTTTGCCCCGCGCGCCGCCGGCGAGAATCGGGATTGTCGCCAAGGCGAACGCGACAAGGGCGAAGTACTCCGCAGGCCCGAAGTCGAGGGCGAACTCGGCAAGTGCCGGCGCGAGAAACATGAACAGCACAATCGCGATGGTCCCGGCGACGAAGGAACCGACCGCCGCGATGGTTAGTGCTTGCCCGGCGCGTCCTTTCCGGGCCATCGCATGCCCGTCCCAGCTCGTCACGACTGATGCCGACTCGCCGGGGACGTTGATGAGAACCGACGTGATCGTGCTTCCGTACATCGTCCCGTAATAGATGCCGGCAAGCATGATGATCGCGCTGGCCGGATCGACACTGAACGTCAGTGGCAGCAACAGTGCGATGGCGGTGGGAGCTCCGAGTCCAGGGAACGCTCCGAACAGCATCCCGACTATGACGCCGGCAAGGACGTAGAGGATGTTCTGCATCGTCAGGGCAACGCTGAACCCCAACAGAAGATTGTCTAGCACGCTGGTCGCCTGCTCTGCGTAGCTCTCACGCCGCTACTGCTCGGCAATGAGCGAGTTGACGGTGTCGGTCCATGCAGCAAGCGACTCGGCAAACTCCGGGGGAGAAAGGTAGAACGGCTTCGCCTGCGCTTGCGCCACGAACTCCTGCCAATCTTCGGTCTCTGTCGCCTTCTTGATGACGTCGGCGTAGTAATCGACAGAAGCCTCGGAGACATCCGGGGGAGCCGTCACTCCGCGGAAGAACATTTCGTAGACGACGTCGTACCCGCCCTCGACAAATGTGGGCACGCCGTCGAGGGAGCCTTCGAGGCGATCTTCCAGTGCAACTGCTATCGGCACGAGGGGGCCGCCCTGGTCGACGCGCTGCCCTTCAGCCTCGCCGGGGTTCAGCCACGCGACATCCACCTGGCCGCCGAGGATGTTGGTCTTCACCTCGTCACCGCCGCTGAATGGAACGTAGTTGAAGGTCGTGTTTGTGGCGCCCTCGAACACCAACGTGGACAAGTGGTCGTCTTGACCGATCGGGGCACCGGCGATGGAGAGCGACTCGGGCGCATCCGTCAGCTTCGTGACGATCTGTTCGGCGCTTGTCAGTCCAGATCCCTCATAGGCGAACAGGACCTGCGGGTCGATGATCGTGTTGGCAACCGGCGTCAGGTCTTTGATGGACACGTCGAGGTTCTGCAGGATGGGAATTGAGATGTGGCCCGGCGTTGTCGCCATCAGCACGCTTTCGTTTCCGCCCTGGGAGGCGACGTACCGCATGCCTGTAGTGCCGCTTCCGCCTTCCTTGTTCTCCACAACCCAGCGGACGTCAGAAAGCTTATCTGAGTTGATGATCTCCGTCAGCTGCCGGAAGGCGATGTCTGTGCCACCGCCCGCGTCGTAAGGCACAATCACGCGCACGGTCTCTGAGGGCGACCAGCCCTCGCCTGTGCTGTTGCTCGTGTTCGATTGGGAGCACGCAGACAGGCCCACCGCGGCCGTGAAGGCGACGATTACGGCGATTGTCAATGACTTCCTTGTCATCTTTGTTCCTCTTTCACTGGTGTGTCGCTTCACCGACAGCGATTACTTTGTTTGTCAACTCGCCCAGCCCGGTGACGCCGATCGTCACGACGTCGGCGCTGGAAAGAGTGAAGTCGTTGTCAGGAATCAGTCCGGTCCCGGTCAGCAAGATCGCTCCGACGGGAAACTCCTGGGCGTACATGAGCCACTTGCTGAGGTCCTCAGGGAGACGGCGCAGGTTCGAGACTGGGACGCTGTCGTTCACCACGGATGAGCCAGCGCGTTCAACTCGCAGAGTGATCTTCATGTCGGCAAGGGGCGGCGCTTCGCCGACTGGAACGAGGCACGGACCGAGCGCGCAGCTGCCGTCGTAGATCTTGGCCTGGGGTAGGTACAGGGGGTTTTCCCCCTCGATGCTGCGCGAAGAGACGTCATTGCCGATCAGATAGGCGACGACATGGCCTGCGCAGTTCACGACCACACCGAGTTCGGGCTCTGGGACGTTCCAATGCGAATCGGCACGCACAGCAATCGGCTCGTGCGGCCCGCGGACTCTGGAGGGTGTCGCCTTGAAGAAGAGCTCGGGCCGCTCGGCGACGTACACGTTCCGGTAATGGACCTGGTCGCCGGACTCTTCCTCGCGGGCCTGGCGGCTGCGGTCGTAGGTGACTCCGGCAGCCCACACTTCCTGGCTGTCGATCGGGGCGACGACTCGTGCGGAACCGGGCACCGTATCGCCGGTGGCCTCGCGAGTGAGGGCTTTCAGGTCGGCTTCCGGCCGCGACAGGAGCGAGTCGAGGGAGACATCGGGAGGTAACAGCTTTTGGGGGCCCTCGGCGACCGGCCCTACAGCCCAACGGTGCTCGCTGTAGCAGTGCACCTTCCACAGGGCCATTCGTCGTCTCCGTTCATCTGATGAACAAAATATTCATCTGGCAAATGCACTGTAAACGCATGGCGGTGTGAGTGCAACCTCATCGGCAAGAAGATGGGATATGGATCACACCAGCGGGGGGCGCGCCCGGAGTGCGCATGATCGGTGGATGACGGCTGACCAGAGGCCCGACGGTGACTTTTGTGGGGAGATCCTCGAACGGATGAATTGAGCTCGCTACTCGATGGGGTCGCCGCCTCGACGCTGGCCCGCGACTAGCGGGCCGCCGCTCCACCCTCCATCAGGCAAACTTGTCAGTGCCCGATGTTGAGGTGCGTCTCGGGCATGGGGAGGGTTTCAGTTTGGCAAGCGAGCTGGCACTGTTCGAGGACGCCCGCTGAGCCCTCAGGTGCTTGACCGAGACCAGAAGTTCAGCGCCGCAGGCCTTCTGGAGAGTGATTACGTCGCGTCGAGCTATGCCCGCTTCGTTTGGGAATGACGTGGGAAATCGGAACGAATGAATCTGGGGTGCGCTAACCGATGAAGATTCCCATTGAACTGGTCGTCGACGTCGACGTTGCCGCCTGGGCCGACAGGTTTGAGGTCAACCCAACGGAGATTGAAACCTCGGTGCAGGCGCACTTCACCCAGGTCCTCTCCGAGGAACTGCGGAGGCTGGGGCTTGAAATGCTTTCGGCTGATGTAGATTCCGGACCTGGAGCGTATGAATTCCGCAATGACGACGCCGGCTATCTGGCCTGGCCCGCCGCACACGTCGATGGCTACTTGATCAACATCCCGCGCGGCTACGGCGTGAAGACAGCGCGTGTACACCGCGCGAGTTGCCGGACGATCACCGGTCAGAACGCGGTCGGAGGTTTGTTAACCGGGCAGTACGTCAAGGTCTGCGCGGATCATTTGAACGAGCTCGAGCAGTGGGCAACCGACGAGGTAGGTCAGCCGGTTCAGGCCTGCAGGACGTGCCGGCCCGACGTTGACGGCGAACCGCCCACGGCCACAGGGCCGACCAAGCCAGTGGCTCTCCGAACACCAGAAGAACGTTGGGAGATAAACGGACCGGCTGTTGGTGCGTGGGCAGATGGCTACATCCGCTTCGAGAAGTGTCCCTCGTGGCAAGACGAACTGCGGAGTCAGATTCGCAGTCGCTGTCGGCAACTCGAGCCGTCGCACGAGCAGGTGTTGCACGCAACGTTCTTCGGTACCAAGCTCGCCAACGCCGACGTCGAGAACCTTCTGCTATACAACATCGACACGTTCAGAACCGCTGGCCGCAACGGAATTCGCTTCGAATACGGTGCCAATGTGCCTACGGCTCCGGATGGTACCCAGTACCCGTTCGGTTATGGCTATGCGCTCGCACCGCTGTCGGGCACGTTCACGCACTGGCAGCCGGGCGCCACCCTGGCCTCGTTCGACTGGGCCGACTTGGGCACGTTCTTAGGTGAGAAGAAGCTGGCACAGGTATGGCTGGCGCTCGCCCGCGGAAAGGCAGCGGCCCACGCGTCAGCGACACCTGGGACCACGTTCGCTGTCAGAGTTCACGTCCGCCCGCCATTTGGACCGCCGCTAGTGTGGGGTGGACTGGTGAAGGGGCTCTTCGACGGAGTGATCTGTGCGTTCCACACCCACACCGACCAGGACATCCTCGGTGAAGTCGCGGATCGGCTCTCGAGAGTTCTTCCGGCAGTTCCGGGTGAGATCGAGCGATTCCTGCTCGAAAAAGCCGGGCTGTGCTCGGCGATGTTCCCAGGCTCGTCTCGCCCTACGGGAAAGGCGTCAAGTGGGATCCCGCTGATCACCTCTGCGTTGCCGGAGAACTGCTCGCCGCTGAACCCGTCGATTCACGATGGGCGATCAAGGGAGAACTGGTCGAGGTCGTTCGCTAGCCCCGCATCGCGGTATTCGTAGATACGGCGGTGGTTAAACCAGTCGACCCATTGGAGCTAGAGATGAAGTCTGCGGACTCACCGGGGCGGTTCGCTCACCGCCTCAGCCGGTCCCGCAAGTCCCGCTTGAGTACCTTGCCGTAGCTGTTCTTCGGTAGCGCGTCGATGAACTCGTAGCGCTTGGGCCGTTTGAACCGGGCGATGCGTTCCAGCAGATGCGCGTCGAGTTCGGTCGCGTCCACGTCGCCGACGACGAACGCGACTACGATCTCACCCCACTCCTCATCCGGGGCACCGACGACTCCGGCCTCGACCACACCGGGATGCTCGAGCAGCACTTCCTCCACTTCGCGCGGATAGATGTTGCTGCCGCCGCTGATCACCACGTCCTTGGACCGGTCGCGCAGGGTGAGGTATCCGCGGGCATCGAACGAGCCCATATCGCCGGTGTGCAGCCAGCCATCCTTGAGGGTGGACGCCGTTGCGGCCGGATTGTTCCAGTAGCCGGACATGACTACGTCACCGCGGCAGACGATCTCGCCGATCTCGTCGATGTCAGCCGGGGTCCCGTCCTCGCGCAGCACTGCGACGTCGACTCCGGACCGTGGATATCCGACGGAACCGAGAACTGCATCAGAGGCGTCCACATGGTCGGCACGCCGCAACCCGGTGATGGTCATCGGCGCTTCGCCCTGGCCGTAGAGCTGTACAAAGACCGGTCCGTAGGCCGCCATGGCCTTCTTGAGGCTATCGACGTACATCGGACCGCCGCCGTACACAACGGTTTTCAGGTTGGCGGGGCGTGGCCGGCCGGTCTGTATCAGGCGCGCCACCATGGTCGGCGCGAGGAATGCGCTGCAGCCGGGATGATGTTCACACAGATCGAGAAACTCGTCGGGTTCGAACGCGGCGGATCCCGGCACCACCTGGCGGGCCCCGCGCAGCACATACGGCGGGATATACAAGCCGGAACCGTGCGACATCGGTGCGCCGTGGATCAGGCTGCAGTTCTCGTCTGGCGAGTCGAAATCGGCGAGGTGGGACACCGTCATCGCCATGAGATTGCGATGGGAGAGCATGGCGCCCTTGGATTTCCCGGTGGTGCCGCTGGTGTAGAACAGCCAGGCCAGGGTGGCCGGGTCGGTGGTGGGCGGCGTTGCGGGCTCGGCCTCGAACCGCGCCGAATAGTCGTCCGCGCCAATGACTTCCACAGGGACGTTCAGTGACAGCTCGGCAGCGATCTTGGTCGACGCGAATACCTGGGCTGCACCGGAGTCGGCGACGATGTCCGCCACCTCGCGTGGATGCAGCTTGTAGTTGATCGGTACGAACACGCATTCGGCCGCCCAGATCGCGAACATGAGTTCCACGATCTCGGGGCGGTTCTCGCTCGCGACGGCGATGCGGGTACCGCGGTCGCCGAGCTTCTGGATGGACGTCGCCAGCTGTAGCACACGCTCGCGCAAACCCGACCACGTGCATAACTGCTGCTCACCCAAGAACACCGCACCACGATCACCGAAGCGCGCGGCCGCCTGATCCAGCACCGCGAAAAGATTCACCGCTCAACCCATTCCGAGGTGAGCGCGAAATCCGACAGATACTTAGTCGAGCTCCAGCCGCCGTCGACGACGATGGTCTGCCCATTGATGAAGCTGCCGCCGTCGCTGCACAGGAACGCCACCGTGGAGGCGATGTCCTCGACGCGGCCCAGCCGGGTGTGCGGCGTCATCTCGGTCTGCATCTTGCGGAATCCTTCGTTCTGCAGCCGGTGCTCGACCATCGGCGTCACCGTGACACCCGGGGCCACGGCGTTGCAGCGGATGCCCTGAGCCCCGTACTGACAGGCGATGTGCGTGGTCAGAGCCGTCAAACCGCCCTTGGCCGCCGAGTACGCACCGCCGCGCAGCCCGCCGACGACTGCAAACGTGGAGGTGACGTTGATGATCGCCGAGCCAGGGCCCATTTGCGGCAGAACATCTCGCGCCAACCGGAAAGGTGCGCGCAGCATGATCCCGAGAAAGTAATCCAGGGTCTCGTCGTCGGTCTCATGCAGCGGCTTGGGGCTGCCGATACCGGCATTGTTGATCAGGAAGTCGACATGACCCCAACGTTGTACGGCGGCATCGACCACCCGACTCGGGCCGTCGTCGGCAGTCAAATCGGCCGCGACGGTCTGTACTCGCTCAGGATCACCAATCGCGCGTTCCAACTCGGCGAGCCGTTCTTCGTCGCGCCCGGCTCCCAGCACCGCCATGCCCGCCTCCGCGAGCTTGACCGCGCATCCGAGGCCGATTCCGCTGCTCGCGCCGGTGACGATGGCTACCTGCATGTTAGTCCGCCTCTACTAGGGTCGCTCGGATCCGATGCTTCAACACCTTGCCCGCGTCGTTCTTGGGCAGGGCGTCCCAGATCTCCACCTGTTCGGGTGTTTTGAACCTGGCTACCCCGGCCTTGGCCAACAGTTCACCTAAGGCGGCCACGTCGGGCCGCCGGTCGTCAGCGGGCACGATGACCGCGCAGGCCCGCTCACCGGTGCGACCGTCGGGCAAGCCGACGACCGCGATCTCGGCGATCCCCAACTCGCCCACCAGAATGTCCTCAACCTCTTTCGGGGAGATGTTCTCGCCGTTGCGGATGATGAGATCCTTGGCCCGGCCAGTGACGGTGAGGTAGTCGCCGTCCACCCAGGCACCAAGATCACCGGTCCGAAAAAACCCATCTCCGTCGAAGGATTCGGCCTCGTCCTCGGGATGCAGGTAGCCCAACAGCATCTGCGGACCACGGGCCCGGATCTCACCGGAGACCAACCGGATCTCGGCGATGCCGGCTCGGCCGTCGGTCTCCGCGGCGTGGTCGACATCGCCCAGTGAGCCGACGGTGGTGACGGGCACTTCGGTCGAGCCGTATACCCGGCTGACCACGGCGCGGTCGAAATACCCGGACGCCCGCCGGATCAGGGAAGGCGGCACCGACGCGCCACCACAGATGAACACCTTCAGGTCGGGCAACCGCGTGCCGGCCCGTTCGGCGGCAGCCAGCAGCTGCTCCAGAAACGGTGTCGCTCCGGCCATGTGGGTGCAGTGGTGCTGGGCCATCAGGGCGACGCCGTCGTCGGCGTTCCACCGCTGCATCAGTACCGCGGTGGTACCGAGCAGCAGTGGACATTCGAAGGCGTAGATGGACCCGCCGATGTGGGCGATGGGGGAGGGCACCAGGAACGTGTCACCCGGCTCGATCATCCAGTGATCACGCAGCTGGCCGATCAAAGCATTGATCGAGTTATGGCTGTGCAAAACGCCTTTGGGACGGCCGGTGGTGCCCGACGTGTACAGGATCATCCGGACGGCATCGGGGTCGAGCATGGGCAACTCGGCATCGGGTGAACCGCCCAGCGCGTCGAACGGGAGGTGAGAAGCACCGCGCACCACCACCACATCTGGTGGCGTGGACATTTCCGCGCATACCCGCGTCAGCATCGCCGCGTAGTCGTGGTTGCCGAACTGCTCCGGTATGAAGATCATCCGGCTGTGCGCGTCACCAAGGATGAACTCAAGCTCGCGGTCCCGCAGTGAGGGCAGGATCGGATTGATCACCATGCCGGCGAGCGTCGCACCCAGATAGATGACCGCGGCTTCATGCCAGTTCGGCAGCATGAACGAGACGACACTGCCGGCAGGCATGCGTTGCATCATGGCGCGCGCCAACACCGTTGCCCGGGTGTGCAACTCACGGCAGGTCAGCGCGATCCCATCGTCGACCAGCAGCACGCGGTCGGGGGTGTCGCGCGCGGCATCGGCCAGAGCATCGGCCAGTGTTGTGGACACAGGCTCAGCCCTTGACCCGGCGCATGGTCATGGCGTGCCGGAACCGGTCAGACGGGTGAATGTTGACGGTCACCTGCGCGATCTCACCGTCGGAGGTCGTATAGGTGCGTTGCATCTGCAGCGCGGCGCTACCCGGGGCGACCTTGAGCAGGTCTGCCAGGTCGGGGGAGGCAACGATCGCCGAAATCTCTTGGTGGACCTCGACGATGCTGACCCCGAACAGGTCCTCGATGAGCGGGAAGATCGGGCCGGTGTGGCGTTGCAGCAGCCGACCGACGGCCGCGAACGACCGGTTGATGTAGTACTCGGTGCGGCAGACCGGGGGCTCGTCACCCTCAGCCTGTCGGTAGCCGCGCACCGCCAGCCACTGTTCACCCAGGGGCAGCCCGGTGCGATCGGCCAGCTCGGCGTCGATGGTGACCATGGCGTTGGATTCGATCGTGAACTGGGCGCCAGTGGCGAACGCCAACAGATCGTTGATCGACATGACGTCCTGGGCATAGGAACTCGTCGCAGCGCGGGGGACCACCAGGGTCCCGGCCCGGGGGCGCGACGCCACCAGGTTGTCGTCGCGTAATCGGCGCAGCGCTTCGCGGATGGTGTAGCGGCTGACCTCGAAGCGTTCGCACAGTTCGTGTTCGGTGGGCAACTGAGATCCGACCGGGTACACGCCGTCCACGATGTCCTTGCGCAACGCGCGCGCCACCTGCAGGTAGCGGTGTTCGGTCGGACTTATCGTCATGCTCGGCGCAGCGCCAGCACGCTGCCGTCGCCGTCGGCTGAAACATACAGCGTCCCATCGGGACCCGCGGAGATCCCGGCAAACGGCCCCTGCGGGCCCGAGAACGGCGGCATGCCCTTGAGTGGTTTGGGTTGCACACCGGGCGGAGGGCCGACCGGCAGCCCGCCGGCGATAGTGCTGCGCGCCCCGCTGTCCAAGTCGTAGGCGATCAGTTCCTTGCTGCCCGCGTCGACGATGTAGAGCACGCCGTCGCGCACGAGAATGCCCTGCGGCGTGCCCAATCCGTCCACCAACGGCTCGACGCCGGAGCCAGCCACCCGGACAACCGCGCCCGCCACCGACACCAGCAGGGTGCCGTCGGGCCCTAACGTCACTCCTACGGGGGTGTCGAGCCCACTGGCCAGTACCTCGCTCCCGGTGGCACGGATCGCGAGTACCCTCCCGGTGCCCTGCTCGACGACCACCGGCGTGCCGTCGGCCAACAGCGTCACGCCGTAGAGCTGGTCCAAACCATCTGCCAGGTAATCGGTTTCGCCTGCACCCGGGCGATACCTCGCGACCTGCCCGCCCGAAGTGGTCACCACGAATTCTCCTGCGCCGGAGGCGATGAGCCCGCGCATGAAGCCCGGATAGCCCGGCGAGAACAGCATGCCCACGGTCACCAGACCGCCGTCGGCATCTACGCGATAGAAGTAGGTGCCGTCGGCGACATAGAGTTCGCCGTCGGCGACCGCGAGGTCCAACGGCCAGTTCAGTCCACCGCTCAGCAGGGTCCGCGTCGAGCCGTCGAGGATCTCTGTGATCGCACCGGTGAAGTTGGAGACGAAGAGCCGATCGCCGACGAACGTGAGGTTGTCCAGGCCGGGGGTGAGCTGGGCCAGCACGGTCTGCTCACCGTTGCGCGGATCGATGCGCAGCACCTGGCCGCTGGCCACCTGGGTGGAGACGATGAAGCCTGCGGAATCGAACTTGACCGCGTCGGGCACGCCGAGATCCCCGGCGACCACCTGAACCTCACCACCGTCGGGATTGATGCGCCAGATCTGGTTGGCGCCCATCACCGGGAAGTAGAGGAGCCCATCCGGTCCGACTTCCATCGCGTTCGGTGACGGCACGTTTTCCAGGAGCACGCGCGGTGCACCGCCGCCCAGGTCGAATTCCATCAACCGGCCGCCCTCGCGACACTCTCCGATGAACAGCCGGCCCTGGTGAAACGTGATGCCGTTGGCGGAAGGCACGTCACCATGCAGGACGCGGGTGGTGCCATCGGTTTCGCGCACGCTGACGCGGCCGTCCATCACCTCGGTCGCATAAAGGTTGCCTCGTGGGTCGAACGCAACGTCGTCGGGAGCGACGATGTCGCCGCCCTTGGCGCTGACGGTCTCCAACCGGCCGGTGTCGATGTCCAGCGCACTGATCTGGCTGCCGGTCACCTGCGCCACGTAGATGCGGCCGTCCGGGCCGGTGCGCAGGCCGTTCGCACCGAACAGCCCGCTCGGCGCGGTGACCTGCCGCAGTTGCCAGCCCTCGGCCGCCGTGGGGTTTGCGGTGTACCTCGCGTCCTGTACTGACAGCGCACTCATGACGTCGGACGTTAGCAAGCTCCCGTAGTCCAGACAATAGCCGCCAGAAGGTGAACGAGCGGCCTTGACGGACGAATAAACGCTGGGGAATAGTGTTCTGCAATATGAAGAACATCATATGTTGTCCGGACAATTAGGGTCGGCATGGAGAATCCCCTGAACTTGGCCGGCCGCCTCGTGGTGGTGTCGGGTGCCGGTGGCGGTGGCATCGGCACAACGGTCACCCGGCTGGCCGCCGAGGCCGGCGCGACGGTCGTCGCGGTGAGCCGCTCGCAGGACAACCTCGACACCCATGTCGCGCCGCTGGCCGACAAGGGCTTGGCGGTGGTGTCGGTCGCGGCCGACGCGTCCACCGACGAGGGGATCGCCACGGTGCTCGACGCCGTGCGTCGCACAGATGCGAGCCTGTACGGCCTGGTGAACATCGCCGGCGGGGCGGCGCCGTCGACGTGGATGCCGGCCACCCGGGTGTCCCGTGCGGACTGGCGCGACCTGTTCACCGCCAACCTCGAAACCATGTTCTTCATGAGCCAGGCGGTCGCGGCCGAGATCAAAGCGCAGGGCACCCCGGGCTCGATCGTGTCGGTGTCGTCGATCAGCGGAATGAACACCGCGCCGTATCACGTCGCATACGGCACCGCGAAGGCTGCGATCGTGGCTGCCACCCGCACGATGGCCGTGGAACTCGCCGCCGACGGAATCCGGGTCAACGCGGTCGCCCCAGGCGTGACCGAAACCGCGGCGTCGGCCACCTATGTCGACGCCGATCCGGACCGCGACCGGCAGGCGATCGCCATGGGCCGCCGCGGCACACCCGAGGAGCAGGCCGGCGCCATCCTGTTCCTGCTGTCGGATCTGTCGAGCTACATCACCGGACAGACCCTGCTCGTCGACGGCGGCCTGAACCTGCGCTGGACCCACCTCGGGGGCGACAACACCTCGCTGTTCCTCAAGGACGACGACTTCCGCGCGGCCATCACGCGGCCATAGAGGAGGAGAATTCATGACCGAAGAACTCGCTGACCCCACCACCATCGGGGTGGACGCCTACACCTCGCCGGAGTATGCGCGGGCCGAGCGGGACCGACTGTGGCGCAAGGTGTGGCAGCAGGTCGGCCGGGTCGAGGACATCCCCGAAGTCGGCAGCTACCTGACCTACGACATCCTCGACGATTCGATCATCGTGGTCCGCACCGGTCCGAATGAGTTTGCCGCCCACCACAACGTCTGCATGCACCGAGGTCGCCGCCTGGTCGATACCCCCAACGCCGCCAAGAACGCCTGCGCGCGCACCCGGAAGTCGTTCGTGTGCGGATTCCACGGCTGGACCTATGACCTGGACGGCGCCTGCACCCATATCCGTGAGCAGGACGACTGGAAAGGCGCACTGACACCGGAGAACACCCACCTGGCCAAGGTCACGGTCGACACCTGGGGCGGCTGGTTGTTCATCAACATGGACTCCGACCCGGAACCGTTGGCCGACTTCCTTTTTCCTGCCGCCAAGATTCTCGACCCGTTCGGTCTGGAGAACATGCGCTACAAGTGGCGCAAGTGGTTGTACTTCGACTGCAACTGGAAAGTCGCGATGGAGGCCTTCAACGAGACCTACCACGTGTTCACCACGCACCCGGAGTTCAACAAGTTCGGTGAGTTCAAGGGTTGGGCCAAGGCGCAGGGTAAGCACAGCAACATCGGCTACGACGCGCCAAAGGACATGGAAGCCACCAAGTCCAAGATCCGGCTGGGCACGGGCGACGACCCGCGCGTCTCTACCGCAGAGATGCAGATGTACACCTGGGAGCAGACCAACGCGACCACCACGGAGACGCTGGTCAACGCGGCCAAGCGTCTTGTCGACGAACTGCCGGAGGGCACCCCGGCGGACAAGGTGCTCGAACACTGGCTGAGCTCGGCGCGTCGCGATGACGAAGCCCGCGGGGTGATTTGGCCGACCATCCCGGCCGACATCCTCGGACAGAGCGGCACCGCCTGGCAGATCTTCCCGAACTTCCAGATCGGCCAGGGGTTGACCAGCGCGCTGTGCTACAGCGCCCGCCCGGATCCGAGCTACAACCCGGACAAGTGCATCTTCGAGGTGGCGGTGTTCGAGCTGTATCCCAAAGGTGGAGAGCCGCAGACGGAATGGCAGTACACCCCGGCAGACAGCCCGAACTGGCTCTCGGTGCTGCCACAGGACTTCTCGAACATGGCCGCGGTGCAGCAGGGCATGAAGTCGATGGGTTTCTCCGGCACCAAACCGAATCCATACCGCGAACGCAGCACCGTCAACCTGCACTACCAACTGTCGAAGTACATGGGCGTCGGCGAGCCCCAAGACATCCAGTGATTTGGGTGCATCCACCGGCGGTCACCGCCGCTAAATGCACACAAATCGCCCGATAAGGAGAGAACATGAAGGTCAATCTGGGTACGGGAGCGCAGAACTCCCAGGACTGGGAGCGGGTGCTGGCCGGTGACTTCAGCACCCCGCCCGCCACGCCGGACTACAAGTGCGTGCAGGCCGCGCTGGCGCTCGGCGACCTCGCCGAACCGCTGGGTTTTGACGGGATCTGGTTTCCCGAGCACCACGGCACGCCATATGGCATGACACCCAACCCGATTCAGGCCCTGACCTATTTCGCGGGCCGCACCGAGCGGGTGAGCCTCGGCACCTTCGTCGCGGTCGTGCCGTGGTGGAACCCGATCCGGTTGGCCACCCAGATCGCCTACCTCGACATCGTCTCGGGCGGCCGATACACCACGATCGGTCTGGGCCGCGGGGTGTCCAAGGGTGAGTTCGCCGCCGTGGGCGTGCCGCGCGAGGAGAGCCGGGACCGGTTCAACGAAACTCTCGACATCCTCAAGCTCGCGTTCTCGGGTGAGCGGTTCTCCTATGACGGCAAGATCTTCTCGTTCCCCGAGATGTCGCTGCGGCCCGAGCCGATCAGCACCGACCTGTACGACCGGATCTACAGCTCGTCATCGACCGCGGAGTCGCTGGAAATCCTGTCTCGCCGTGGCATGGTGCCGCTGTTCGTGGGCAACAAGCCGATCACCGATGCCGGCGAAGAGGTGCGCAAGGTCAACACCTTCCGCGCCGAGGAGGGCTTGCCGCCGTGTCAGCCCAAGAACGTGATGTTCATGTACTGCGTGGGCTCCGAGGCCGAGGCGTCCGATACAGAAGAGTGGATCTGGACCGCCAACCGGGACGTCAACGTGCACTACGGCTTTGCCGACGCGTCGAACTTCAAGGGCGTCAAGGGATATGAGGCCTATGCCGCGCGTGAAGCCAGTGCCACTGCCGTGCTGGCCTCGGAAGTCGGCAACCAGAAGAAGGGCGGCCCGCCCGGATACCACGCCTCCAACCTGCTGATCGGCACGCCGGAGACAGTGTTCGAAAAGCTCAAGGCAGCGCAGGAGGCCTGCTCGTTCTCCGAGGTGACGATCGTGCCGCAGTTCGGCACCATGCCCTACGAGAAGGCCATGGACAGCGTCAAGCTGTTCGCCGCCGAAGTGTTGCCCGCGGTGCACGACATGGCAGCGCCGCTGCACGCCGCCGCTCTGCCGGAGGGGGCAACCGTATGAGCCAGCCGAACCCCTGCGGACCCACCGAGACCCCGACCGACGTCGACATCCCGGCGCTGCGCGAAAAGTACCGCGTGGAGCGGGAAAAGCGGCTGCGGAAGGAGGGCTCCAAGCAGTACGTGGAGACTCAGGAGCGCTTCGCGGAGTTCGGCGAGGTCGATCCCCACACCCCGTACGTGGAACGCGATTCGATCGACACCGACATCGACGTCGCCGTGCTGGGCGGCGGCTTCGCCGGCCTGCTGACCGGGGCGTACCTCAAGAAGGCCGGCGTCGAGGACGTGCACATCATCGAGATGGGCGGCGACTTCGGCGGGGTGTGGTACTGGAACCGGTACCCGGGCATCCAGTGCGACAACGAATCCTATTGCTACATCCCGCTGCTCGAAGAACTCGACTTCATGCCCAGCAAGAAGTTCGCCGACGGCGCCGAGATCTTCCAGCACTGCCGCAACATCGGCAAGCATTACGGCCTGTACGACGGGGCCATCTTCTCCACCCAGGTCAAGGACCTGACATGGGAGGAGGACATCCAGCGCTGGCGCATCAGCACCAACCGCGGCGACGACATCCGGGCCAGGTTCGTGGTGATGGCGTCCGGTTCGTTCAACCGGCCCAAACTTCCCGGCATCCCCGGCATCAAAGACTTCAAGGGCCACATCTTCCATTCGTCGCGCTGGGACTACGACTACACGGGCGGAGACAGCTCGGGCGGCCTGCACAAGCTGGCCGACAAAAAGGTTGCGTTGATCGGCACCGGCGCCACCGGTGTGCAGCTGGTTCCGTTCCTGGGCGCTGATGCCCAGCACCTGTACGTGTTTCAGCGCACCCCGTCCACGGTGGACGCCCGCAACAACACCCCGACCGATCCGGAGTGGGCCAAGACGCTGCAGCCCGGGTGGCAGAAGGAGCGGCAACGCAACTTCCACGCCTGGACGTTCGAGGGCATGGCACTGGGCCAGCCGGACTACGTGTGCGACTTCTGGACCGAGCTCGGGCGCAACACCGCCGCGCGGGTGCTGGCGTTGCCGGATCCTGCGACCATGACGCCTGAACAGTTCATGGGGCTGCGCGAGGAAGAGGACTACAAGGTCATGGAGCGGCTGCGGCGCCGTGTCGAAGCCCTGGTCGAAGACCCGGACACCGCCGAGGCGCTCAAGCCGTACTACCGGTTCCTATGCAAGCGGCCGTGCTCCAACGACGACTACCTGCCCACGTTCAACCGCCCCAATGTCACGCTGGTCGACGTGTCGGAATCCAAAGGCGTGGAACGGATCACCGAGACCGGGCTGGTGGCGAACGGGCAGGAATTCGAGGTCGACTGCATCATCTTCGCCAGCGGTTTCGAGATCACCACCGAAATCCACCGCCGTTACTCGATCGACGCGATCAAGGGTCGGGACGGGCGGTCCCTGTATGACCATTGGGGCGACGGCTACAAGACCCTGCACGGCATGACCAGCCGCGGCTTCCCGAATCAGTTCTTCACCGGGTTCACTCAGGTCGGCATCTCCGCCAACATCGCGGCGAACTACGAATTGCAGGGCGAGCACATCGCTTACGTGATCGCCGAGGCGCTGAACCGAGGGATCAGCACGCTCGAGCCCAGCCAAGAGGCGCAGGACGGTTGGTGCCAGACGATCAAGGAAAACTTCGTCGACACCTCGGCGTTCGACGCCGAATGCTCGCCGGGTTATTACAACAACGAGGGCGGCGGTGGCGGGGAAGGCATCCGCAGCCACCTCGGCGAGCCCTACGGTCCCGGTTTCTACGCCTTCGGCGATCTGCTGAAGGAGTGGCGCGACAAGGGTGACTTCGACGGACTGGAGACCAAGTGACGACTCCGACCACGACGCTTGAGACGCGGGAGATCAAGCCCCGCATCGGAAGTGAGATCCTCGCTGACAAGGCTGCCCTGCTGTCCGGCGAACATGCCGGCCGGATCCGGGAACTGCTGGAGCAGCGTGGTGTCCTGGTGTTCCCGCAGATCGGGTTCAGCGACGACGAGCAGATCGCCTTCACCGAGACGCTCGGCACCTTTGCCGCCGAACACGGCGGTGAAAAGCTCTACAAGGTGTCGCTGGACACCGACGTGAACAAGCAGGCCGATTACCTCAAGGGTTCGCTGTACTGGCATTTGGACGGCACCATGAACGAGGTGCCGATCTTGGCCTCGCTCCTGCAGAGTGTGGCACTGGGCAATCCCGATGAGGGTGACACCGAGTTCTGCAACACCTACGCCGCCTACGACGATCTCTCGGACGCGGACAAGACCGAGATCGCCGACCTTCGTGTGATGCACTCGGCGTGGAACACGCTGTTTTACTACGACCCCGAGCCGGACACGAAAACTCTGCGCCAGATGATGGCGATCGGTGACCGCGAATTGCCGCTGGTGTGGACTCACAAGAACGGTCGCAAGTCGCTGGTGCTCGGTGCCACAGCCCGTCACATCGTCGACATCGACTACCGCAAGAGCATTGAACTGCTGGTGCGCCTTCGTGATTGGGCAACCCAGCCACAGTTCACCTACCGGCACAAGTGGACCGTCGGTGACCTGGTGATCTGGGACAACACCGGCACGATGCATCGCGCGACGCCGTACGACCCGACCTCTGGCCGGTTATTGCAGCGCACCAAGCTCGAGGGCGAGGAACCGTTCGCTTGAGCATCCAGGAACTGCGGTTCGACGATCGGGTCGCCGTCATCACCGGCGCCGGCCGGGGGTTGGGCCGCGAGTACGCCCTGTTGTTGGCGTCGAAGGGCGCGAAGGTCGTCGTCAATGATCCAGGCGGCAGCTTGACCGGGGACGGGTCCGATTCCGCACCCGCGCAGGACGTGGTCCGCGAAATCGTCGCGGCGGGAGGCACTGCCGTCGCATCCACGGATTCGGTGGCGACGCCCGAGGGCGGCCAGGCGATCATCGACACCGCGATCGAGCACTACGGTCGCCTCGACATCCTCATCCACAACGCCGGCACGGTGCGGCGTGGCTCGCTCAAGGAACTAAGCTACGAGGACTTCGAAGCGGTGCTCGATGTGCACTTACGTGGTGCGTTTCACGTTGTGCGCCCCGCATTTCCGGTCATGTGCGCTGCCGGATACGGCAGGGTGGTGCTGACCTCGTCGATCGGTGGGCTGTACGGCAACCACAACGTCGCCAACTACGGCGTCGCGAAAGCCGGTCTGATCGGGCTGTCCAACGTGGTCGCGCTCGAAGGCGCTGCCGAAGGCGTGAAATGCAATGTGATCGTCCCCAGTGCCGTCACCAGAATGGCGGAAGGCATTGACACCTCGGCGTATCCACCGATGGGGCCCGAACTGGTGGCCCCGACCGTGGGCTGGCTCGCCCATGAATCCTGTTCGGTCACCGGCGAGATGCTGATCGCGATCGGTGGGCGGGTGGCTAAGGCCGTGATCGCGGAAACCCGTGGGGTGTACCAGCCGGCGTGGACGATCGAGGACGTCGCCGAGAACATCGACGCCGTCGGCGATCTCGCGGATTCGGTGATCTTTCCGGTGGTTCCCGACGGGCACGCTGATCACATCCGCTACAGCTTCGGAATGGCCAGCCATGTCTAGCGGCCCGCTGCGCGGGGTGCGCGTGGTCGATCTCACCGCGATGGTGATGGGCCCGTACTGCACGCAGATCATGGCCGATATGGGCGCCGACGTCATCAAAGTCGAGCCACCACAAGGGGATAACACGCGCTACATCTCGGTCGGCCCGGTGCCGGGCATGAGCGGAGTGTTCGTCAACGTGAACCGCGGCAAGCGCAGCGTGGTCCTGGACCTGGCGACCGAGGCCGGTAAGGCCGATCTGCGCGATCTGATCGCCGGCGCCGATGTGTTCATCCACTCGATGCGCGCCAAGGCCGTCGCCAAACTCGGCTTCGGGTACGACGACGTCGTCGCGCTCAACCCGCGGATCGTCTACACCAACTGCTACGGCTACGGCAGGCGCGGGCCTGATGCGGACCGACCGGCCTACGACGACACCATCCAGGCCGAATGCGGATTACCCGCGGTACAAGAGCAATTGACCGGTGAAGCCACCTACGTCGGCACGATCATGGCCGACAAGGTGGCCGGCCTGACCGCGCTCTACGCCACGATGATGGCGTTGTTCCACCGGGAACGCACGGGCGAGGGCCAGGAGGTCGAGGTCAGCATGTTCGAGACGATGGCCTCGTTCATGCTCGTCGAACATGCCAATGGTGCGATGTTCAGCCCCCCGCTCGGCCCCGCCGTCTATCCACGTACGGTGGCGCCCAACCGCAAGCCGTATGAGACCAAGGACGGTCACATTGCGGCGCTGATCTACAACGACAAGCACTGGAACGCCTTCATCGACGCGGTGCAGCCCGTCTGGAACTGCGCGGAGTACGCCACGCTGGAACAGCGGGCAAGGCAGATCGACACCGTGTACGGCTTGGTGGCGCAGACGCTGAAGGAGCGCACCACCGACGAGTGGCTGGACCTCTTCCGGCATCTGGAGATTCCGGCAGCGCCTATCAACAGCCCGGACGCGCTGTTCGACAATGCGCACCTCAACGCGGTCGGGCTGTTCGAAACCGTCGACACCCCGCACGGTCCGGTGCGTTTTCCTGGAGTGCCGACCTGGTTTTCGCGCACCCCGGGCCGTGTCGCGGGATTCGCGCCGGAGCTCGGGGCGGACACTGCCGAGGTGCTCGCCGAACTCGGCGCCAAGGACAAAGCGGGATAGGAAACAACACAGTGGATTTCGATCTTGGTGCGGCGGCCAACACACTGCGCGGTGAGCTACGCGAGCTGATCGGCGAGCAGGTGCCCGCTGACTTCATGGGCGCGTTCACCGACGATCCCGCGGATCTCGCGGTGGCCCAGCAGTTCTGCCGCATGCTGGCGCAGCGTCAGCTGCTGTGCATGTCCTGGCCCAAGGAGTTCGGTGGCGGCGATGCATCGGTGTGGGAGCAGACCGTCGTGCGCGAGGAGATGTGGGCGCATCACGAACCACGCGGCGCCCAGTACATGGGGGTCAACTGGGTTGGGCCGATCATCATGCGCCACGGCACAGCCGAGCAGCAGCGCAGGCATCTGCCGCCCATCGCCAACGGCGAAGTCATCTGGTGCCAGGGCTTTTCCGAGCCCGAGGCCGGCTCCGACCTGGCTTCCCTGCGCACCTCGGCCCGCCGGGAAGGCGACGGATGGCGCATCAACGGCCAGAAGATCTGGACGTCCTACGCCACCATGGCGCAATGGTGTTTCCTGCTGGCGCGCACCTCGAAAGGTGAAAAGAAACAGCAGGGCATGACCATCTTCCTGGTGCCGATGTCCGATCCCGCGATCACAGTGCGGCCCATCCGCACCATGATGGGCCCACACCATCTCAACGAGGTGTTCTTCGACGAACTGAAGGTCACCGAGGGCGACGTGCTGGGCACTGTCGACCAGGGCTGGTCGATCGTGCAGGACGTGGTGTCGTTCGAGCGGGTCGGCATCGCCCGGTATGCCCGCTGCGAACGCCTGCTGCAGTCCGCACCGGACGTGCTCGGTGATGTGTGGGACGAGTTGCCCGCCGAGCTGCGCGGCCGGTGGACGCGCATGCTCACCCACTGCCGCCGAGCCCGGTTGATGGCGTACCGGGTGGTGTCGATGCAGGCGACCGGCCGGGTGAAACCCGGTGACGCTGCGGCGTATCGGATAGCGGTGACCAGACTGGATCAGGAAAGCGCAGAGGTGCTGATGGAGATGGTCGCGGCCCTGCCGCGCGACGGCGATGCTCGCACCGAGTACTTCCGCGCGGAGGTCGAGGACCATTGGCGGTACTCGCAGGCCTCCACGGTGTCCTCGGGCAGCATCGAGATGCAGCGAATCCTGCTGTCCCGCACGATGCTGGCGGAGGCGCGGGCGTGATTCTAGATCTCAGCGACGACGCCAAAGAGTTCGGACACCAGGCACTTCGCGCGATCGAAGCCGCCGGCGGCGACCAACTGTTACAGCAGGCCGAAGCCAAACCCGAAACCCGTGCGGCCGTGGTGTCCCCGATAGTCGACGGCCTGGGAGTCGGCGAACTGGACCCGCGCACCGACCGCGACTCGCTGGAGGCCGCGGCGGCGCTGTGCCGCAGCGCCGGGTACTGGGCGTTGCCCTATCCGCTGGCCGAGCGGCTGGCCCGGCCGACCGATCTGGACGTGGACGGGTTGATCGTCGTCTCCGACACCGCACCCGAGGGTGTCCTCGAAGGCCTGGACAATCGGTGGGCCACCGTCACATTGGACGGCCGGCGCAGCACCGCAACCCGTACAGCCGCGACGGGAGCAGCGTTCACCACAGCCCTGGAGTTGACCGCGGTCGACAGCGACGGCGCCGCCGACGTGGCGCTCGGCCTGGTCCTGCCATGCTGGACGCTGCTGGGCATGCTCGATCGCGCAATCGATCTGACCACCGCGCATGTCCGCTTGCGCAAGCAATTCGGCCAGACGTTGTCCTCGTTCCAGGGCGTGCAGTTCCAGTTGACCGAGGCCGAGGTGGAGCGCAGCGGCGTCGACATTCTGGCGAAGTACGCGTTATGGAGCTTGGGCACCGCGGACGAGGTGAACGATGCGCTGGCCTTGCGGCTGGCCGCAGTCGAGGCCGCCGAGGTGGTGTTCCGGATCTGCCATCAGTTGCACGGTGCCGTCGGTTTCTGCGACGAGACCACGCTGTCGTGGCTGTCGCGCTACAGCCAGCCGTTGCGCCGCTTGCCGTTCGGCCTGTCACAGACCCGCGACACCCTGACCGCCCGGCTGGGCCGGCGCGGTTTGACCGGACTGTTCTCGTGACGGACCTCGACGACTTCCGGGCCACCGTACGCGACTGGTGCGATACGCACGTCCCCAAAGACTGGCGTGCCGCCCAAACCGGTGTCAGCGACGAGGAATTCGTGGCCTTCCAGAAATCCTGGTTCGCCGAACTGCGCAGCGCCGGTTACGCCGTACCGCATTGGCCTGTCGAATGGGGCGGGGGCATGTCGGTGCCCGAGCAGATCATCCTCTACCAAGAACTCGCCGCCCACGACGCACCGCGGCTCGTGCTGGCGTTCGTAGGGATCCACCACGCCGCCTCGACACTGTTGGCGGCAGGCACCGACGCGCAGCGGCAAAAGCACCTGCCGGCAATCCTTGACGGTGAGATCTGGGTCCAGGGCTTCTCCGAACCCGAGGCCGGGTCGGATCTCGCCGCATTGCGCACCACCGCACGCCCCGACGGCGAGAACTTCGTCGTCAACGGCCAGAAGTTGTGGGCCAGCGGCGCGATGCATGCCGACTGGTGCCTGCTGCTGGCCCGCACCGACCCGGATACCCCGAAACGGCATGGCATTTCGTATTTCCTGATGGACATGACCAGCCCCGGCATCGACGTGCGGCCGATCCGCAACGCCGTCGGCGATTCGCACTTCTGCGAGATCTTCCTCAACGACGTCGTCGTCCCGGCAGCCAACCTGGTCGGGCCGGTGAACAAGGGCTGGCAGGTCGCTCAGGCCACTCTCGGCACCGAACGCGGCATGACCATGCTGGAGCTCGCGGAGCGCCTGGGCAATGCCGGGTTCCGGTGGCTGGTGGAAGCAAGCCCGACAGACGATCCGCTGATCGCAGATCGGTTGGCGCAGTTCGAGATCGAGCTGACCGGACTACGCGGGATGTGCCGCGATCTGGTCGAGCGCACCGAAGCGGGTCAGGCAGGTCCGGCCGACGCGTCGATCGTCAAGCTCTACTACAGCGAGCTTCTGCAGCGGATGACGGGATTCGGCGCAGAGATCGGCGGCCTGGCCGCGCATACCGTGCTGACCAAGCCCGCGTCGAGCGGCTGGGAATCGGGTTCCTGGATGCTCGACTTCATCGGCTCGTGGGAATGGACCATCCCCGGTGGGGCCAGCGAGATCCAACGGACCATCATCGGTGAGCGCGGATTGGGGTTGCCGCGATGAACTTCAGTGACATCCATGACGAACTGCGTTCGGTGGCAGTCGATCTACTCGCCAAGGACACCCTGGACTGGCCGCTGCTGGTGCAAGCGGGCTGGATCGGACTCGATGTCCCGGAAGCGCTGGGCGGCGCGGGTGCCACGTTCGCCGAAGTGGCGGTGATCTGCGAGGAGCTCGGTCGGGCGGCCGCCGCCACCGGATATTTCGGAGGCGCCGTACTGGGCATCGGTGCCTTGCGTGCCTTGCGGCCCAGCGGTTCTCGCGATGCCCTGCTTGCTGACACGGTGGTAGGACAGACCCGGATCGCGCTCGCGTTGTCCGCAGATTCCGTCGACGCCCCGTTCGAGTTGGCGAACACCCGGCTCGGTTGGCGCATCGATGGTCGTGCGGCCTTCGTCCTCGACGCTGCCGGCGCCCAGCGGGTGCTGTTGCCGGCGCGCGATCCCGACGGGACTTTCGTCATCGTCGACGTGGAAGCTGCCGCCGTCGGGCTGTCGGTCACCGAGCAGCCGGTGCTCGACGAGACCCGCAGGCTCGCGACGGTGACCGCGCAGGGTGTGGAGGTCGACGACGCTGCGGTGTGGCGGTTCGACGGCGATCCGGACACACAGTTGCGCGGGCTGGGGGAGCGGGCCGCGCTGGCAGTCGCGTGCGACAGCTTGGGCGTCGCGCAGGCGATGCTCGACGCGACGGTGTCCTACACCGGGGTTCGGCAGCAGTTCGGCCGCCCGATCGGCTCGTTCCAGGCCGTCAAGCACGCCTGCGCGGACATGCTCGTGCAGATATCGGTGGCCCGCCAGCTGGTGACAGCTGCCGTCAACTCTCCGAATACCACTGCAACGTCAATGGCAAAGTCCTATGCCTGCGAGACTGCCGTCGACGTCGCAGGCAAGGCCATGCAGCTGCACGGTGGCATCGGCTACACCTGGGAGAGCGGCGTCCACGTCTACCTCAAACGGGCCGCGCTCAACCGCTCGTTGTTCGGCTCACCGTCGGCACACCGCGCCAGCCTCGCGAAGCGCTATCGATGAGTTTTCTTCACGGCACCAGTCGGTACCCATGACCTACCGAAAACCCGTGAAGGAGACACCATCGTGGTTACCCGTCAGAGCACGCCGCTGGGCGCGCCCAACTGGTTCGACCTGACCACTTCCGACGTCGAGCGCGCCAAGCAGTTCTACGGTGCGGTGTTCGGCTGGACGTTTGAAACCGGCGGCGACGAGTACGGCGGCTACACCAGCGCACTGCTCGACGGCCGCGTGGTGGCGGGCATCATGCGCAACGACCCGCAGTGGAACTCGCCGGACATGTGGACCACCTACCTGCACACCGCCGACGCCGACGCGACCGTCGCGGCGGCCGCTGAAGCCGGCGGCAGCAACTGCGGCGGGGTCATGGACGTACCCGAGAAGGGACGGATGGCGATGATGACGGACCCGAGCGGTGGGTTCTTCGGGCTGTGGCAGCCGACCGGGCATCCCGGCTATCAGGCGTTCAATGAGACCGGCGCACCGCTCTATTTCCAGCTCACCACGCGCGACTATGCGGGATCGCTGGATTTCTACCGCAAGGTGTTCGGCTGGACCACCCAGACCGTGTCGGACACTGACGAGTTCCGTTACAGCACAGCAGTATTCGACGGCGAGGAACTGCTTGGCGTGATGGACGGCAGCGAGTTCCTGCCGGAAGGCGTCCCGAGTACCTGGACCGTCTTTCTGGGCGCCGAGGATGTCGACAAGACCGTCGAGCTGGTCGTCGAAAACGGCGGCACGGTGGTGCGTGCGGCCGAGGACACGCCCTACGGTCGGCTGGCCGCGGTGACCGACCCGACCGGAGCAGGGTTCAACCTGTCGTCCCTGCAGGACTGAGTTCGTGCCGTCCGGGGTAAAGATGAAGCATGCCTGGTCACGCGATCTACCTGAAAGCATGCATCAACGGCGCGCGCACCCCGGATCAGCACCCCGCCCTCCCGGTGACACCCGGCCAGCTGGCCGATGCGGCCGTCGCGGCCCATCGCGCCGGGGCGGTCGCGGTACACCTGCATCCCAAGTCCGCCGGCGGTGTGGATTCGCTGACGCCTGAGGTGGTGGGGGCGGCCGTCGCGGCCGTACGCCACGCTGTCCCGGGCCTGCCGCTGGGCGTGACGACGGGCTACTGGGCGCTTCCCGATCCGCAGGCCCGGCTGCAGGCCGTTGAGGGCTGGGATGCGCTGCCAGATTTCGCGTCGGTCAACTGGCACGAACCGGGTGCCGAGGAGTTGGCCCGGCTGCTCCTGGACAAGGGCATCGGTGTCGAAGCCGGACTTTTCGACCCCGAGGCGGCGGCATCGTGGGCTAGCTCCGATCTCGCCGAGCACTGCATGCGCGTGATGATCGAACTGCCGCCCGACGGTGACACCGAACTTGCCGACGAAATGCTCGGCCAGGTGATGGTCGCCGGGTCGCCGGCCCCGGTGTTGTTGCACGGTACGGACGAAAGCTGTTGGCCGTTACTGGAACACGCCGGCGCAAAGGGTGTGCAAGCCCGCATCGGGCTGGAGGACACTCTGCTGCTACCGGGCGGTGCCGCCGCACCGGACAACGCAGCGCTCGTGGCAGCGGCGGTGGCGCTGCTCAGTCGGTAGTCGCGCCCAGCGCGAAGTCGGCGAAGTCGAAACCAGGTATCACCACGCAACTGACCAGGGCCGGCTCGTCGTCGCGGGGCCGGGCTCGTTGCCAGTGCCCCGGCGGCACCACCAGTTGCGGTTGCTGCCGGGCGGAGATGTCGGGACCCAGCACATGTGTTGCCGCGCTGTGTTGTTCTGCGCCGATCTCCAGAATCAGTGGGCTGCCACGATGGTGGAACCACAGCTCGGCACTACGCACCGTGTGCCATGCCGATTGCTGCCCCGGCATGAGCAGGAACAGGATCGCGGTGCCGGCGCTACGCGGCCCGGTGTAGCCCGATGGCAGCGAGGACTGACTCATGGCCAACTCGCTGCGCCAGGTTTCCCGGTACCAGCCGCCTTCGGGATGCGGGGCGAGGTCGAGCCGCCTGGCCCAGTCGGGTAGTTCGGTCACACCCGATAGTCTCGTCGGTATGGTTCGTCTGCGTCCAGGCTGGCTGGTGGCACTGTGTGCGGCTGTCCTGGTGATCACCGCATGGCTGCCGTGGCTGACCACTAGTGCCGACGGCGGTGGCCGGGCCAACGCGATCGGCGGCGCGGTCGGCAGCATCGTCTTGCCGCCGGGGTTCGGGGCGGGCCAGCTCATCGTGTTGCTCGGCTCGAGCCTGATCGTGGCGGGCGCCATGGCGGGGCAGGGCTTGTCGGAAAGGGTCGCAGCCGCTGTGGGACTACTCATTTCGCTACTGCTGGTGGTGCTGACGGTGTGGTACTACACCCTCAACGTCAAACCGCCGGTGGGCGCGGGCTACGGGCTCTACGTCGGTGGCGGCCTGGCGGTGGTTGCCGCGGTCTGCTCGATATGGGCCCTGCTGTCCACCTTTGGAAGGCGGTCATGAGCGAGTTCGTCAAACCCGTGATGCTGACCGGGCAGCGGTGGGTGACGCTGGAACCGTTGACCCGCGAACACATCCCGGAGATCGACGCGGCCGCACTGGACGGTGAGCTGGGCACGTTGTGGTACACGATGACGCCGAAGCCCGGCGCGGCCGAACCATGGGTCGAGCGCATGCTCGAACTACGGGCAGCCGATGACGGCCTCAGCTTCGTGGTGCGCAGCCTCGACGGCAGGCTGGTGGGCTCGACCAGTTACCTGAACGTGGACGACGCCAATCGCAGGTTGGAGATCGGGCACACCTGGTATGTCGCCGACGTCCGCAAAACCGGCGTCAACGCCGAAACCAAGCTACTGATGCTTGGCCATGCGTTCGATGAGTTGAACTGTGTCGCAGTTGAATTCCGCACCCACTTCTTCAACTTCGCCAGTCGCGCGGCGATCGAACGGTTGGGCGCCAAACTGGACGGGGTGCTGCGCAGCCACCAGATCGCCGCCGACGGCACCCGTCGCGACACTGTCGTTTACTCGATCCTCGACATCGAGTGGGCCGCGGCGCGGTCCAACCTGAAGTTCAGGCTGGACCGCCGCGGTTTGACTACCTAGTCGGCATCGACGGTGTTGGTTTCGATGGACCTTCGGCTATCGCCACGAGCCACTTCGATCTTGCGCGGCCGGGCGCGTTCGGCCACCGGGATGGTGACGGTCAGCACGCCGTTTTCGTAGGTGGCGGAGATTCCGGACGTATCGATACCGTCGCCCAGGGTCATCTGGCGCCGATAGCTGCCGAAGAAGCGCTCGGTGGCGAGCCACTGCACCGATTCTTCCGTGCGGGCGGTCCGTTGCGCCGCAATGGTCAGAGTGCCGTTGTCGACGCTGACGTCGACCGAACCCGGATCGACGCCGGGCAGGTCCGCCGTCAGGACATAGTGGTCGTCGATCTTGCACAGGTCCATCGGCATGAACCTGGGTGTGCGTGTAGACCCGGCATCGCCTGACAGCAAACTCCTGGTCAACGCATCGAGATCACTGAACGGATCAAAACGAAGCACAGTAATTCACCTCCTGTGTCGACTAAGAGCCCGCCACCCTGGCGGGCAGCCAATCACTGTGCAACGCCGATATTAGCACTCTCGATGGGAGAGTGCTAGAACGTTTTTGGGTGTTTCTGCTCCACTGAATGCGATCAAAGCCCTGGTCGCAAAGGCATTGGTGGCGGCCGTCTGTCGGGTCGCCGGAACTGGCGTTGTGTTCAATTGGGAGCCTGTCTAACGGCGGCCGGGCTTGGGCACGGCGGTTCCCGTGGGACGTGGGTCGCACCGGCACGTTTCGGCCGTTGGCCGAGAGGTGGCGATGAGTCCACAGCAACCGCACCACGCACAACGCCGCGGCGGTGATCCTTCCGGATCGCCGCCGCGGCGTTACGTGTGATCTAGCTGAACGGACTCAGTCGTCGTGACCGTGACCGTGGCCGTGACCACGACCGTGCCAGCGTGGGCCGTCGTCGTACCACGGGCGAACCCAACCGGGGCCCTCCACGCAAGCGCTTACGAAGCCGTACGGCCCGGTCGCGCAGATCTCGGGACCTGCCGCCGCCGGAGCCGCAGCAGCGACTGCCACACCTGCCGGCACAGCCAGCGCGCCGAGCCCGATAACAGCGGCCCGCTTCAGTTTCGAACGGATCATTTCCCCACCTCCGGGTTGTTTGCCTAGTACGAGCTCTAAACCCCCGTCTGAAATTAACCTTAGTACACCTCACGATATTCCTGTGAAGGGGCTGAGCTGAAGCGCTGCAATCACTTTGCTCTCATAGCGGTTGTACATGTCAGACCGATTGCGCGCGTTTGCGGGTCGAATCTAATCAAAATGAGACGTCCTCGTGTCCTGCCGGCGTCGGGGTGCCGGTGGACTTCGACGGCCTGGTCTGCCGGATACCCCGCTACCGGTCGCGTCGTTAGCTGGCCGGAATGTGTCGTCCAACCGGCCCGGCGGCCGACGCTCGATGAGTTTCGCCGCATTCCGGTGGTCTCAACCGTCGGTTGCTTGAGGACGGACTTGAGGAGAGGTGTGTGTAGGGGTGCGCTCGACGGCAAGGTTGCGCTGATCACCGGTGGTGCTCGTGGTCAGGGCCGGGCATGCGACGGCGCTGGCGCGGGAAGGCGCCGACTTCGTCGTGTGCGATATCGCGGCCCACATCGTGGCGACTTCCTCGATCGTCGCCGGGACCGGGGCCACCAACTCCGGGCACTATGCGGCGGCCAAGGCAGGCGTGGTCGCGCTCGTGAAATCGGTGGCTCCATGATCTTGTCCAACGGTCTGGGCTGATAGGAGCATCAGCGCCCCGAAGTTCACTCGCGTGGCGGTGGGTGAGGCCCGCTAGAGCGCTCGAGGTGCGGGCTGTGCTGTGCCCCCGGCAGGATTCGAACCTGCGACACCGGCTTTAGGAGAGCCGTGCTCTATCCCCTGAGCTACGGGGGCCAGGGACCTTGGAAGCTTACCGAAGCCACTGTATGCCTGAACACCGAGTTATCGCTCCCATGCGGTGGGCGTCTATCGCGGCGTGACCATTGTTTGCGATGAATGGTGTCGCGTGGCAGGTGGCGAGTTCAGAGCGCCGCCGGGTGCTCGCCATGTTTTGCCAAAAGTAAATCATTCCGTTGCAGCGCAAGATATTTCGCGGTAGCGTGAGTGTAATCGCCTGTCGGATAACAACATCCACCGATGTCAGGTCTGGCCGCCTCGATCCGCGGCCATCTTGAATCCGACCATACACAACGCGTCGGCCAACGTCAGGCGTCGTTTGGCGCAGCATGGCGATGTGCACGGTGATTATGGTGCTGCACCGGCACTTTCGCGGCGGATTGCATCGGCGTTCCTTTGGCGGGTTAAGGGAGGGTTGGGCGCCCCGCTGCCGAATGTTCACGGTGAGCTGACCCACACCGGTCTTGAAAAGGACGGTGCATTCGTGTTTATCGTGGCGCAACATCGTTGAAATCCGGTTGTGCTCAAAGGCATTTGGGAGGCTTACGGGCTGTGCGTCGACGTGTCGCTGTTGTGCCTGCTCGTCGCGATTTTCCGGCGGATCCGCAGTGGTGAACGTCGACCTGGATGGGCCTGCCCCTACATCGCAGGACGCAGACCCTGTCAACGCGCACCCTGTCAACGCGCACCGATTTCCGGCGCCGCGCTTCCCGGCATCGGTAACGACCGTGCCCGTCTTCTTGCTTGCCGTCATGCTTGTCGCCTCGGCCGCTCTCGTGTTTCTGCGGAGCCCGGCCATCCCGGAGGTACCGGCTTCGGCGTCTGAGGAACTGCGTGTGGCGGCGAGCGACGCAGCCGCCGCGTTCGCCGCGCCGGTTGACCTGTTTGTTCAGTCGGCCGAGCTTCAGCGCGATGCGCTGGCCGCCGGTTCCGGGCGGAAGTCCCTCCGTGAGATGACTCGGGCAAACGACAACATCAACGGTCTCGCGCTCGTCGACCGCGTCACGGGCAAGGTGCTCAGGGACCGCGGCGACGACGTTCCGCTTCCATCGCCTCTGTCGGCTCTGCCCGACCGTCCGCAGTCAACCCTTGCCGATGACCAACTGATCGTTTCGGTACCGATATCCCCCGAACGGGTGCTGATCGGCTCACTGCGGTTGAGTGCACCCCGCATCCCTGGTGCGCCGCCCGACCAGCGGGTGCTGCTGGCGCGTCCGGACGGCGGGATCGTCGCCCAGTCGGCCGGCGCTCCCGACGCTCCGACAACTGTGGTGCAGGCTGCCGCGGCGGGCGTCGCGCGCGGCCAGGCGGGTTTTGCGGTCGACAATTCGCAATTGGTACCGCCGCAGTCCGCAGCGGACGTGTTCGCGATTCCTGGCTCTGCAGCAGCCCCACCACCCGAACGCGTTGCCGCGGTTGGTGGGGCGCCTGTGAACGGCGTTGCCGGGACCAGTGGTCTTGCGGCGCTGGTGGTCCGTGCGGTGACACTTGCGCCGGGCGCAACGACAGATCCAGGGGGAATGGCGGCTGTCGCCGTCGCGGCCGGCGGTGTTCTGGGATTTCTGATGCTGGCCGCGCTGTTCGTCCGGCCGATTCGGCGACTGCGCGACGACGTCGACCGGCTCGTCACCGACGTCGACGCGGGTCACGAGGCCCGCAGTTGGATCCGCCGATCGCGGTTGCGTCAAGTAGATCTCATCGCACGATTTGCGGCGCGTTTGCCGCTCACCGCGGCAGGCACCCGCGATCTGGCTCCCTCAGTGGTACCTCGCTTGACACTCGGCGGCGTTGCCGTCCTTGCGGTGGTCGGGTCGGTCGTGATCGCGGCGCTGGCTGGTGGATTCGCGGCGGTACACACGCAGCAAGCGGCACGGACCGACGTACTGGTGGAGCGCAGCCGAGCCACGGTGGAGGACACTGCCGAACGTCTTGAACGCACGCTGACCGAAGGGCTTGCGGCAGTCCAGGCGTCGGCCTCACCGACGGTTGGCGAGGCCCGGTCCGACTGGGCGGCAGAGGTCAGCGCCATGCACGCATCACGTCCTGCGTTCCGCTCGGTGTATGTCCGGGATGCCGCCACCAACATCGTCGCCGTGGCGGGCGAATATCCACGCGCCGAAACCGTTCCGGCGACTCCGCTGGCACAGCTAAATCAGTCGGGGTCGGAACCGATCGTCACCGCGGCGGCACCCACCCACGACGGACGGTTCACCGTGATCGCGGAACTCGATCCGCGCACGCTGAATACCATGCTGCGGCATGCAGATCGCCCGACGCGAGTATTCGACGGGGGTATCCGCACCGTCCTCGGCTCTGATGGATACGTCTCGTTCAGCACCTTGGATGACCCAGTCTTGCGCCAAGCCGCGGTAGACGCGACGGTGGCGCCCCTGACCGAGATCGAAAGGACCAGCGGAGCAGAAGAACTCGTCGCCACCCAACGCATCGGCCAGACCGATGCCACTGCCAAACTCGGCTGGGTGGTGCTGCAGCACCGGGAAGTGGCCACCGCGCGCTACACCGTTGACCCTGTCGGTCGCGCTACCACGGTGATCGTCGGCATCACCGCACTCGCCTGCCTGGGTCTGCTGGCCTGGGGTTACGTGACGACGATTCAGCCGCTGCAACGGCTTGCCGACTGGCTCGCGTCGAACGCATCGGCGTCGACCGACCGCGTTCTCGGGAACTGCCCGCCACCCCGACGACTCGACGAGGTGGGTGCGGTGATGGCCGGGTTGAACCACTGTCTGAAGCGGAAGTGAGCGGCGTTGACGTTCCTGTTTGTGGTGTATCTGTCCGGCTGCTTGGTCCTGCTCGTGGGCGGGATCATCGAGCAACGCAGGCATTACCGGAACTTGCACAGCATTCCGAATCGGATAGTGATCAACGGAATTCGCGGAAAGAGCTCGATAACGCGGTTGTGTGCCGGTGCGCTACGAGGCGGTGGGATTGTCACGGTTGCCAAGACGACCGGCACCGCGGCCCGCTTCATCCCACCCGACGGGGTGGACACGACGATCTATCGGAAGTTCGGTCTCGCCAACGTGATCGAACAGGTAGGCATCGTGCGTCAAGCTGCCGCCTACCGTCCCGATGCACTGGTCATCGAATGCATGGCGGTGCTGCCGGACCTGCAGGAGATCAACGAGCGCAAGCTGATCCATTCGACGATCTGCGTCATCTGCAATGTCCGCGAAGACCATCTGGCCGAGATGGGGCCCACGTTGGAGGACATCGCGCGATCGTTGTCACGATCGATGCCCAAAGGAGGCGTTTGTATCACGGCCGAACAGGATCAGATCGAAGTGCTGCGTGCCGAGGCGGCCCGGCGCGGTTGCCGACTCATCCAGGTCGATCCAGACGAGATCGGCGACGACGTCGTCGGCAGTTTCCCCTTCATCACGTTCAAGGAGAACATAGCCATCGCGTTGAAGGTTGCCGAATTATGCGGATTAGACGGCGAATCGGCATTGCGCGGAATGATCACGTCACCGCCGGATCCGGGTACTGTCGCCGTCCATGACTACGCAGTGAACGGCCGGCGGTTGTCCTTCGCCAACTTGTTCGCCGCGAATGATCCGGCCTCCACGTTGATGAACATCCGGCAGTTGACCGAGCGAGGACTCATCGCCCGGCCACTCAATATCGTGATCAACTGCCGTCCTGACCGGATCGAACGAAACGGCCAGATGGGCGAGCTGACGGGAGAGCTGCAGCCCGACAAGATCATCCTGATCGGCGATCCGACCCGCTCGGCTCGGGTCACCGTCCCACGCGAGATCACAGACAGGATCGCCGATTTCGGTAGCCGGCCGAAGTATGACGAGGTCGTCGACGCCTTCGCGACGGAGGATGGCGCCGGGTCTGTCGTCACCATCGGCAACATCCATGGGCAGGGTGAAGTGCTCCTCGAGTACGTCGAACGGCTCCCTGCCGCCCTGGAGAACGCATGCTGACGGGGACACTTGCGCCGGAAGTCGCGACCATTGCCCTGGCCATCGGACTCATGTTCGCGTTCGTCTGTTACCTCACCACCAATCTGTCCCCGGGCGGAATGATCACGCCTGGCTGGCTCGCCGTAACGGTGACCGAAGACCCTCGCAAGGTCGCCCTCATCGCCGGCATCACGGTGCTCACCTATCTATCGACACTGATTCTCCAACGCGTGGTTATTCTCTACGGCAAGCGGCTGTTCGCCTCCGTGATCATGGTCAGTGTGGTGTTCTCGACCGGCCTTTTTCTGCTGGTGCACAACGACTTTCCGTTGTTGTTCGTGCATCAGACGCTGGGGTTCATCATTCCGGGGCTGATCGGGTACCAACTGGTCCGACAGCCGCGCGCCGCCACGATCGCGTGTACCACGGCGGTCAGTCTCGCCGCGTACGGCGTGCTGGCGAGCGGAATCCTGCTCGGACTGGTCCCTACCGCTTGAATCTGTGACGAGGAGACACGCTGATGAACCTTCACCGCAACACCGTCAAGCGAATTGCGTTCACCGCCACCGGCATTCTTCTCGGTGTCGCAGGCATCACGACGGGAATGCTCCGCGATCACGCCGGGGGCGGACCGGGGGAAGTGCCGGCGCAAGGGCCGGTCGCCGCACCGATGATTCACAAAGCTGCCGCGTTTTCGGGCGATGTCCAGTATCAGCGTTTGGCGAACCCGCCCCGAACTGTCGTGACCGATCGCGCCGGCCGAGTCGTCGCGATGCTGACGGACGGAGCCCGAACGGCGAACGTGGTGGGTCCGACCCGCAGGTTCGCAGAGCCGTCGACGACGTCGGCGTCAGTCACCACACAGTCCTGGGTGCGGATCCTGCCGCACGCGTGGATGCACGGTGCCGAACAGGAACCGTGGTTTCGGCCTTGGCTCGACACGGCACTTCACGACCGGAGTCCAGACGTTCTCGCCGCGGCTTCGCAGTATCTGCCGGGAAGCCCTGAACATGTTGACGCACAAGGACACCGCTACTGCGGCGATGCGCGGTACGGGAAGCTGGACGTCAACGTCGACGGCAGGGTCGAGCGGTCCGACTTCTACGATTACCTCGGGTTGCCCTGGACGTTTCCGGACGGGGGCGTCGGACTGCCCGACCCGGCGCGCAGCGGTGCGGTCGACGATTCTGGGTTCGTCCGGTTGGTGTTCGGATATCGGTCGGCAATGCCACTGCGTGCCGCCGGCAGCGACGACGGAGCCGCAGGCGGCATACCGCGCGGCACCGGCGACATCGCCGCGGAATCACCGGGCACCGTCGTCGTGCCGGACCGTGGCCTGCCGGTGAGTGACTTCGGACTGCTGCAACCCGGTGATCTGGTTTTCTTCAACACCGACCCGGACCGGCGGGTCGATCACGTCGGCATCTATCTGGGCGTAGACGACGGTGATCACCACCGATTCATTTCCAGCAGGAGGTCTGCCGACGGCCCCACCATGGGCGACACGGGAGGAGCGGCGGTACTCGACGGCGGTGGAGATTACGCTGCAGCTTTTCGGAGCGTGAAACGTTTGTGAGATCACCCTATTCGCTGGACCTCGACCGCCGCCGATTTCTCGGCGCGCTCGCTGGAGCCACCTCGGTCGGGGCACTCGCGGCCTGCGGGACGACACCGAATACGCACCCCCCGGAGTCGCTTGACGAGTACGTGACCGCATTGGCCCAGCGCCTGCACCCCGGTCAGCGTTACCGTGGTGTGACGGAAACGGAAGTCCGCCAGGGGATCACCGCCGTCGAGCATCTGATGAGCGGTGACGTGGGCGCCGCCGGAACCGATTTCGGCAAGCTGGGTTTCACCCTCGAACGAATCCACGATGAACCCTCGCGTCGTGACTGCATCCTGGCGGCCGCAGAAATGGACACCGACCGCGCGTGGGGCCTGTTGATCATCGCGCCGGGGACCGGCCCACCAGACGTATTGATCGAGGTCCCGCATCCCCGCGCGGACCGCGACACCGAACAGATCGGTCTCGCGGTGTTCCGTGCCGTACCAGGGTCGGCGTTGCTGATAGCGGGGGCGCATCGGAGGGCAGCGGGAGGTGCCGCTGATGTTGCGCACCAGCGAGATTCACTGTTCGGCGCACTCGCCGACACTTTGGCCGAGCGTGGATCGTTCCAATTGCAACTGCACGGGTTCGCCGACGACAGCCTGCGTGGCAAGGATGCGGTGATCTCCACCGGCGCCGCGGACGTGGGCGCACGCAGTAAGAGACTCGCCGCGGCGCTCGACGACGCCGACCTTGAGGTGTGCCGTGCGTGGAAGCAAAGGTGCCCCGAGTTGGAAGGGCGGCGGAATGTGCAGGGCAAAGCCGCGGCCCGCCGCGGTCAACCGTTTGTACATCTCGAGCTCAACAACACAACGCGGATGGATCCGACGAGACGCAGTGCCGTCGTGGCCGCTCTCGCCGGTGCGTTGATCGACGTCGACTGACCAGGAGTTACGTCAGGGGCAACTCGGCGAAGATCGGCGTGGTCGGCGCGGGGGAGCCGGTGCGGGAACTGTCACCGCAGTTCGGCGATCACCTTCGCGAAGGTCTCGGTGTGCGCTGCCTGGACGATGAAATAGCTGATCCCGTACACCTCGCGGAGTTCTCGCAGTCGGTCGGCCATCGCCCCGATCGAGCCCGACAGTACGCCCGGATGCCGCAGCAACTGCTCGTCGGTGAGCCCGGGCAGAAAGTGCCGGGGGATCGACAGATTGGGCATCTCCGAGTCGGCTCGGGGCATCGCAGTGATCGCGATGTTGAGTTCCAGGCTCGGGAAGCGGTCGCCGGCTGCCTTGCGCAGGAAGGCAATTCGTTCCGCCAGCGGATCTCCGTCGACGTGATCCCCGCCGGTGAACCCGACGATGTCGGCTGTCTCGGCGGCCACCGTCAGCAGCCTGTCTCCGTTGCCCGCGATGAAGATCGGCACGTCGGGCAGGTGCTCGCTGATGTGCTCGGTCACATGCCGCAGGTATTCGATGCGTTCGCGCGCGCTCGGGAACGGCAGTTCGGCCGCCTCGAACTCTTCCCGCACATATCCGGCGCCCAGTCCGAGGTCCAACCGTCCGCCGGACAGATCCCGCAGCGCCTGCACATCGCGGGCCAGCAGCGCCGGCTTGTAGAAGCAGGCGTTGAGCACGAACGTCCCGATCCGCAGGGTGCTGGTGGCGTTCGCCGCTGTCATCAGGGTGGGGAAGGGTGCGGGGGCACCGAGGTGATCCGGCACGTTCAGCACGTCGAATCCGAGATCTTCGGCCTGGCCCGCCGCGTCGGCCAGCTGTGCTTGTGACTCGGCTGCGCGCAGGCTGACGCCGAAGCGGAAATCGTTGGGCATCACCCGATCCTAGGTGCGGCACCCAATGTTTGGTAAACCGTGCACCGGGCAATCCTCAGCCGTGAGCAGCCACCCCACCATCGGCGTCGAAGAGGAGTTCCTACTCGTCGACCCGCAACACGGCGAACCCGTCGCCCGCAACAAGGCCGTCGCCGGCTACGCCAAAAACCATGGCGTCGAGTTGCAGCTCGAGTTGACCAGCTGTCAGGTCGAAACCACCACCGACGTGATGAGTAGCAGCGGCGAGTTGCGTACCGAACTAGGCCGGCTACGGCGGATCGCGACCGAGGCGGCGGAAGCGAACGGGGCACGGTTGTTGGCGGTCGCCTTGCCACCGACAGTGCCGCACAAGTTTCCGATCACCCCCACGCCGCGCTACCGCAGGATCGGTGAACAGTTCGGAATGATCGCCCATGAGCAGGGCATCTGCGGCTGCCACGTGCACGTGGCCGTGCCCAGCCGCGAGGCCGCCCTGCACGTCAGCAACCGGATCCGCCCGTGGCTGCACCTGTTTCTGGCCCTGACCGCCAACTCCGCGATCTACCGCAACACCGACAGCGGCTACGCGAGCTTCCGCAGCATGGTGTGGACGCGGTGGCCGAGCGCGGGCCCGCCACCGTACTTCGACTCGGTCGAACAGTTCGACGCCACTGTCGAAATGCTGCACCAGGCCGGTGCGGTGCTGGACGACGGAATGATCTATTGGGATGTACGACCGTCCGCCAATTTCCCGACGGTGGAAGTGCGGGTGTCCGACGTGCCTGCCACGGTGGCCGAGACGGTGTTGCTCGCGACCCTGATCAGAGCAAGCGTCATGACGGCGCTCGACGCCCACGAGAACGGCGAACCAACACCGCCGATGACGGATTATGTGCTGCGGGCGGCGTATTGGAAGTCTGCTCACGACGGCCTTGCCGGTGAGGCGATCGATTTGATGGAAAGCCACGCGACGGCGCCGACCAGGGCCTTGGTGGAGGGTCTCATCGAGCGGGTGCGGCCCGCACTGGAAGCGCTCGGCGATTACGACATGGCCCGTGACGAGTTGGCGCGCATCGCCGAGCAGGGCAACGGGGCGATGCGGCAGCGGCAGGCATGGCGGCGGCGCGGTGAAGTCGCCGACGTCATCGCCGAACTGGCGGCCGCGACGACGACTACCTAGGTCCAACTGCGTGCTGCCGAGGCCAGCCCGTCGACCAGTGCCGTCGTCACCGGGGACAGCCCGTCGTGGCCGGGAACCGGGCTTCGCGGGCTCAGCCCCCGCACGCGTGCGGGCAACTCCAGCTGTACGCCGTCGACCCGGTTGACCGGGTTGTCGGGGTGCTGCCCGCGCAGTTCGCGGGGGATGGCGCCCAGATCCGTGACCACGCGATAGCCGGGTATGGCGACGTGGCGGGCGAGGTGTTCGGCAAGGGCCCGGTTGCGGCCGCCGGCCAGCAACTGCGTGCTGCGACCGATGCGGCCATATCCGTGCAGCGACACCACCACGTCGACGTGATCGAGGAAGGCCGACAGCCGTTCGGATTCGGGTGCCAGATAGTGGGCCGACGGCAGATGGTGCGGATAGTGGTCGGGGTGGCGCACCACGTACGCCGATGCCCCCGACGCGTCGGCGGCGCGCTCGGCGATCACGTCGGTCATCTGCTCCAGCCCGCCGCCGTGAATCGCCATGAAGCCGAACCGCGAGCGCAGCGTGCTGGATTCGACGATGCCCGGCTCGGTGAGCAGATCCGAAAGCGATTGGGGTGCCGGGCTATTCGAAGCGGCGCCGCGCTGTGGCCAGTGGACCGGATCCCAGCGGCGCAGAAACTCGATCCAGCGGTGCGGCAGCTCGTGATGCACGGCGGCGGCCAGGATGCGTTCCAGGTAGCCCGGTCGCGGCGGGCCCGGGTCGACGCGGTGATCGATGTAGACCCAGGCATCCGTCGGGCCGTTGACGGTGTGCACGGTCAGCCGGTCGCGGCGGTACCGGACCGGCACTCCTTCGGCACTGTCCAGCGCGTCCAGATCATGGTCGGTGACCCGCCACAGCACGCCGTGCACGTGTGAACCGTCGAATGGTTCGACGGTGGCGACGCCGCGTTGGTTGATCAGCCAGTCGTGACCGTCCAGCCGGGCCGGCATGGGGTCGATGGCGCCCGGGCAGCGGTGAGCCATCTGTGTCACGCACAGATTCGAGCCGTAGGCGAAGTACGTGTGAAGCATTCAGCCCGTGACGGTCAGATAAATCAGCACCACGTTGAGCACAGTAATAAGTCCGGCCACCAGCCAGCCAAGTGCCGTGGTCACCCGGTGGTTGGCGTCGGCTCCCATCAGGGCTTTGTTGCTGGTCAGCCGGATGAGCGGAATGAGTGCGAACGGTATGCCGAACGAGAGCACCACCTGGGAGAGCACCAGGGCACGGCTGGGATCGACGCCGATCGCCAAGATGACCAGTGCCGGGATCAAGGTGACCAGTCGGCGCAGCAGCAGCGGGTAGTACCGCTTCAGCAGGCCCTGCATGATCATCGCGCCGGCATATGCGCCGACAGAGGTCGAGGCCAGGCCCGAGGCCAGCAGCCCGATGGCGAACAGCAGCGCGACGGTCGGGCCGAGGGTGTCGCGGACGGCAGCGTGGGCGCCCTCGATCGAGTCGGTGTCGTCGCGGCCCTGCAGGTTGGTCGCGGCCACCAGCAGCATGGCCAGGTTCACCGCACCGGCGACGAGCATGGCCAGGCCGACGTCCAACCGCGTGACCCGCAGCAGCATGCGGCGCCGCGGTCCGGGTTCGGGATGGCCGTGGCGGTCGCGAGCCAGGCCGGAGTGCAGGTAAACCGCGTGCGGCATCACCGTCGCACCCAGCATTGCGGTGGCCAACAAGATGCTCTCGGCGCCCTCGAACCGGGGGATCAGCCCTTCGGCGACCGCGCTGGCAGGCGGGGTCTCGACGAACAGGCTGGTCAGAAAGCCGATGGCGATGACCAACAGCAGGCCGCTGATCACCCGCTCGAACATCTGCTGCCCGCGGCGGTTCTGCACGGCCAGCAGCACCAGCGACACCGCGCCGGTGATGACCCCGCCGACCAGCAGCGGCAGGTCGAACAACAGGTACAGCGCGATGGCACCGCCCACCACTTCGGCTAGATCGGTTGCCATGGCGACCAATTCGGCCTGCAGCCAGTACGCGATGCGGCTCGGGGTGCGGGTGTGGTCGGCAACGGCCTCGGGCAGCGACCGGCCGGTGACGAGGCCCAGTTTCGCCGAAAGGTACTGCACCAGCCCGGCCATGACATTCGCCGCGACGATCACCCAGACCAGCAGGAAACCGAACTGCGCGCCCGCGCTGACATTCGCGGCGACATTTCCGGGGTCGACGTAGGCGATCGCGGCGACGAAGGCCGGCCCGAGCAGCAGCCAGCTCGGCCTCGCATGCACCTTTGTGTCTTCCAACAACGAACCCAGCTTCCTATCCGGATAGGCGAATAGGAAAGTTAGGTTAGCCGAAACCTGCTGTTGGGGCTAGGGCGGGTCAGCGGTGGTGGGGATGGCGTCCGCCACCACCGCCACCGCCACCGTTGTGGTCGCTGGTATCGATGTGGATACCGGGCAACCCCTCGTAGCAGAGCGCCGAATACGCGGCGACGCAGCCGTACGGAAGGTACGGGCCGGTCTGCGTCGGCGTGGCGTTGATCTGCACGTTTCCGGGGTTCGAACAGCGAGTGGCCCCACCGACGTCCACGCACTCAGGCTGCGCTCCGGCCGACGGTGTGCCGAGCATTGTGAATGCGCCGACCAATACCGTTGCGCCGGCTGTCTTTGCGAGGATCTTCACGATCTTCACCATCCGATGACTATCCCTCCCCATCCCCAGCCGTACCAGGGTCCGAAGTTCGTCGCCGGCGGCGACGTGACAATTTGGGTGCTGCCGTTAGTTTCGCATTGCGTGGTGGTCGGGCCGGTGTTGGTGCACTGCGGTGCTGCCGAGGCGACCGGTGCCGCCAGTAGCGCTATGCCGAAGGCGGCGAATACTGCGGTGAGATGCCGGGATTTATTTGTCATGACCTGCTCCGATCGCTAGAGCAAGTCTACGTCCGTCAGAGGATGAAGTACTCGTCGTCCCAAGGGAACATGCCGTAGCCCGGCTGGGGCGGCGTCGAGTCGATCTCCACGTTGCCTTCCGTCGCGCATTCGGTGGTCTGGCCGCCCTCCACCGAACTGCCGCCGGTCACTTCACACTGGGGCAGCAGGTGTGGGGCTTTGGGGTCGACGGGCTCGGCTGCGGCCAACGGTGCCATGGCGATTGCTGCCGACGCGCCGCCCGCGAGTAAACATCCGACAAGCGTGGTGAACCGGAACGTCATCAGAGTGTCCCTTCAGACAGGTGACTACCCCGCAGCGTACAGCCCGTTGCCAGTGATCAGTGGCAAGTCGAGAGTTGTTCTGATGCCCGGGGCTGCGGCAACCACCGCGGGAATCGCATTGACGACGCGCGCTGCCGTGGCCACCAGACCGGCGTGATTGTGATCGCCGTTGGGGCTGCTCAGGCACAGGTCCAGGGCGTAGGACGGTTCACCGGTCAGCTCGATCCGGTACGAACCGCCCTCTTGCGCGGGCTGCGGCCACTCCGGGCACAGGTCATCCCGCAGCCGAGTCACGTGTTCAAGCACCACCGCAACTTTCCCGTCGTGCATACCGCGCACCTCGAAACGCAACGCGGCGGTGGTGCCTTTGGCGATATGCCCGGCCGCGATCTCGAAATCCTCCGGCGCAGGCACCCGGGTGTGTTCCTCGGTGACCTCGTCGAGTTCGATCCCCAGGCCCGCTGCGAGCTGCCGCACCACCGAACCCCACGCCAGGCTGAGCACGCCGGGCTGCAGCAGCATCGGCGTTTCGTCGAGTGACTTGCCGAACCCCATGACGTCGAACATCACCGTCGCGCTGTCATAGGTGTCGTAGTTGATGATCTCCATGCAGCGGAGTTGCTCGATACTCTGGCAGGTGCCCGCAAGGGCAAGGGGGAGAAGGTCATTGGCGAAGCCGGGGTCGATGCCGTTCACGAACAGGCTCGACTTTCCTTGTTGTGCGGCTTCTTCGATGGGCCCGACGAGTTCTGCCGGCAACACCTGCCACGGGTACTGCAGGAACACCGCGGCGCTGCCCACCACGTTGATGCCCGCGGCCAGGATGCGACGGTAATCCTCAAGCGCCTCGGGCAGCCTGTTGTCGGCCATCGCGGTGTAAACCACGCATTCGGGATTCGTCGCCAACAATTCATCGAGATCGGTGCTGGCCTGGATGCCCGTCGAAACATCCAGCCCGGCAAGCTCTCCCGCGTCCTTACCGGCTTTGTCGGACGAGGACACCCACACCGCGGTGAGCTCGTAGGCCGGGTTGGTGATGAGTTGTTTGAGCGCGTGGCGGCCGACGTTGCCGGTGCCGATGGCGGCGACTTTGATGGTCATAAGTTCCTCACAGGTCCGGGATGGGCAGGTCGAGATTGGGGAAGGTGAGGCCGCCGTCGACCTCGAGCGTCTTGCCGGTCAGGTAGCTGCCCGCAGGCGAGGCTAAATAGACTGCGGCAGCGGCGATATCTTGTGGATCACCCAGGCGGCGCATAGGTGTCGCCTTCTCCATCGGTTCGCGCAATTCGTCGTTGGAGGCCACGATGTCCAGCGCCGAGGTCAGGATCGAGCCCGGCGCGATGGCGTTGACGCGGATGCGCGGACACAGGTCCAGAGCGGACAGTCGGGTGTAGTGCGCCAGCGCGGCCTTGGCGGTGCCGTATGCGGCGAATCCGCGTCCGGCGAGTCGGCCCATGGTCGAGGTGATGTTGATGATGCTGCCGCCGCCGGAGTGCTCCAACATCAGTGGCGCGGCCGCGCTCGTCAGCGCATGCGCGGTGGACACGTTGAACGTGAACGCGTCTCTGAGGTCTTTGGTCGAGGTGCCCAGGAGTGCGTTCGGCATCGTGCCGCCGACGTTGTTGACGACGATGTCTAGTCTGCCGAAAGCACCGACGGCCTCGGCCGCGAGCTTGGCGGTGTCCTCCGGGTGGGCGAGGTCGGCGACGACGATGTGGGCTTTGCGGCCGGTCGCCGTGATCTGCTCGGCGACTTCCTCGAGTTGGGATTGGGTGCGGGCCGCGATGACCACGTCCGCACCGGCTTCGGCGAAAGCCAAGGCCATCGCGGCACCCAGTCCGCGGCCTGCGCCGGTGACGATTGCGACGTTGTCGTCGAGGCGGAATCTGTCCAGAATCACGTGCGCTCCGTTCGCTTGACGGGCGTCACGGTAGCAGTCGGCGGCGGGGCGTTGGGGGACTTTCTGAAACACGTTCTAATTCGAGGCTGAACCCTACGACAGCACCGAGATTGAAACCAGGGACAAATCCCGCGCCGATTCTGTCCCTGGTTGCAATCTCTGTGGGTTGTTGATCGATCGGCGCTACCTCAAGCCGGTGAGGGAGCACAATTGAGGTTATCCGCATCAACGTGGGGAGCCGCGATGAACGATCAGGCGCACGACGTCTTCGGCGAGATCTTCCAGCGGTACTTCAGACCAGCGATCGACGAGTATCCGCAGACCGGCAGATCGCTTGTCCATCGGCTGATGACCTCGACCGACGACGTCCAGGATCGATTGTCGGAGGCTCGGCACGCCGCAATGGTGTGGAGCAGGGCCGAGGCACTCCACCCCGGCATCGCTTCGGAGCTGTTCGTGATCACCCAATTCGGGTTGATGTACGCCGCCAGCTTCAGGGATTCGCACCATGCGCTGCACTATCTGGCGACCCCGGCTGCCGTGTTCGACGGGTTCGTCGACCAGGTCGAACACGTTGCGCTGCATCCGGGAGAAGTCGTCGCGGTGGACAGGCGATGCAGCCATGACCTCGCCGCCGCGCACCCGATGGATGCGGCGCTGCGCCGGATCCTCGACGAGCACCAGGCGCTACGCGTCAACGTGACCGTCTAACCCTTGCTCACGACTTCTTGGCCGCGGCCTTCTTGGCCGGCGCCTTCTTCGCGGCCGCCTTTTTGGCAGGCGCTTTCTTGGCGGGTTTGGAGTCGCCCTTTTCGCCGTCTTTGTCCGCGCCGCCCCCGCTTCGGGCCTTGACGCTCGCTTCCAGCCTGGCCAGCAGATCTGATACGTCCTCGGTCTCGTCAAGTTCGGCGGGTTGCTGCTCTTCGACGGAGAATGCCTCGCCGCCTTCGAGTTTCGCCTGGACCAATTCGTGCAGCTGCTCCTGGTAGTCGTCGCGGAACTCGTCGGGCTTGAAGTCGTCGGTCATCGACTCCACCACCTGACCGGCCATCTTCAGCTCAGCCGGCTTGATCTGCACTTCTTTGTCCAGGACCGGGAAATCGGGGTCGCGGATCTCATCGGGCCACAGCAGGGTGTGGATCATCATCACGTCGCGCTTGGAAAAGTCCTTGACCCGCAACGCCGCCAGCCGGGTCTTGTTGCGCAGCGAGAAGTGCACGATGGCGATGCGGTCGGTCTCCGCAAGGGTCTTGGCCAGCAGGACATACGACTTGGACGACTTCGAGTCCGGCTCAAGGAAGTAGCTCTTGTCGTACAACATCGGATCGAGTTGTTCGGCCGGGACGAACTCGACCACCTCGATCTCACGGCTGCGTTCCTCGGGCAGGGTGGCGATGTCCTCGTCGGTGATCACCACCATCTGCCCATCGTCGGATTCGAAGGCTTTGTTGATGTCGCGGTATTCGACGACCTCGCCGCAGACCTCGCAGACCCGCTTGTAGCGGATGCGCCCGTTGTCCTTGGCGTGGACCTGATGGAACTTGATGTCGTGGTCCTCGGTCGCGCTGTAGACCTTGACCGGCACGTTCACCAGGCCGAAGGCGATCGAACCCTTCCAGATGGATCGCATAAGGCCAGTATGGCGTACCAGGTTCGCCCATGGCGTCGCCTTGCAGTTGGCCCCCGCCCGTGGCGGACGGGGGCCAACTGACTCGGGCCTCAGCTGCTGCTGTCGTCGCCTCCGGCATTAGCGGACTCAGCTCCGCTGCCGGCGTCGTCGGCCCCGGTCTTGTCGGCGCCTCCGCTGACATTCTTGACGGCCGCGCGGATACCGCTGCGGACGTCCTTGACGGTGCTGCGGACGTCGCTGCGGAACTCCTTGACCGCCGTGCGCAACTTCTCGCCCGGGCGAGATGAGGTGGTCCCGGCCTTGCCCGGCTCGGCCTTGTTGCCGTCGGACAGGTCGGTAGCACCGGTGGAGGCCTTGACCACCTGCGCGTCACCGCTTTCATCCGTGCCTTCTTCGGCGGCAGGCTCCGCGGCAGGTTCCTCGGCGGCGGCTGGTTCAGTATCGGTATCCAATGACCCCTTAGAAGCCAGCACCGCCGGACTGTCGTCGACATCAATCGCCGACAGAACGCTCGGCGCGCCGCCGGAGGGCTCGGTCTCAATTCCCGGGAAGGTCAGCTTGGTCAACGGGTTACCGTCGCCGTCCCAGCCGATCGCGCCCGCGATCATCTGTGACAGGTTCGCCATCGCCCCTAAGGGGCCGATCCCCACACCTGGAGCGTCCAGGGTTATGGGGAAGCCGGGGGCGAGCTCACTTGTGATCGACACGTCAACGGAGTTGAAGATCGAGCCGCCGACGGACCCTACGCCTATTGGGCCGCCGACGGTTTTTCCTGTGCCCCCAGGGCTGAACAACCCGCCGAACGCGATCCCCAGTCTGTTGACCGTGGTGCCTTCCGGCAGCACGCCCGCTCCATTGATTGCCGGCAACAGCGCGTCGAGGTTGAGGGTGGCCCCGTTGAAGAAGCCGTCGACGACGTTGGCGGGAAGGTTGAGCAGATCCCCGGCCATGATGCTGTTGAGGGCTGCCACGGCCGGGCTGATCAGCGGTCCCGCGAAACCGATCATGACACCGGTGATCGGTGATGCCAGGAAATGCACCAACGGTATGACGACCTCCGGCGTCCCCTCCGGCAGGAACCCCGGCACAAACCCCACGACGATCGCATGGGCTGGGTCATTACTCAGAGCGAGGATCGGGATCGCTTGGTTGATGTCTTCGGGCAGGCCCTGCATCGTGGCGATGTTGAAGGCCTTCTGCATGTTCTCGCCAAATGTCTGGAAGACGATACCGATGCTGGCCGGGTCGTTGAGCACATCCCCGAAGTAGCCGGCCTGGTTGACAATCGCCTGCTGCAGTGCCGCGCCGGGGGCTTCGAAGGAGAACTGAGAGACCTTGGTCGCGTTCTCGGAAGTGGTGTTGAACACTTCGACCCATCGGCCGAAGAAATCGGTTTCGGCCGCCAGCGCGACCTGGGCTGCCGCGATCCTCGGGACCTGTATGTCGGGTGGTGTTGGCGCGATGGCTGGTGCCGCCGCGATGGCACCAGCCGCTGTTAGCGCCACACCGGCGGTGGCGAATAGGCGTAGGGATTGAAGCATTGAACGACTCCTCACGTTGAGGTCTTTGACGCCTGAAACGTAGCCTGAGAAGAACCTGAGTAGTTCGAAACGCGCAAATTAATTGACGGCAGTTGTCCCGCTGTATGCGTCTGGTCGCCGGATGTTGCATCTTGGCCATGTCACGTAAAGGTGCTGCTTGCGGCAGCATCCCGGGGAGCCTTTTGCTGGCTGTTGCGATCGCTACAGGGTGACGCAACTTTGCAACACGTTCCATGCATTGCTGAAGTGTGTAGGGCGCTCTAGGCGACCGACCCAACAGCACGTTTCACTTCCATTGCTTTTGCTAACTATCCATCGCCGTTACTCATCGTCGTGACCCAAAAGGGCATTCTCGAGTTCGCCTCAGACGGAGTGCGGCACGGTCGTCGGATCTGCACAGCTCTCAACCGACTGGTCGGCGATCTGTCGAAGATGACTGACCCACCGCGGTAGTCAGCAAACTGCCAACGCGCAGGAAAGCGGCGGAAATGAACACGTTCCACTTTTCAGATATGCCTCTAGACGGCACGATTTTTCCAGGTCAGCGCCCGCCGACGCGACGGTTAGAGCCGACACCAGTACCGCCGTCGACACACGTCCCGCCATAGCGCGCGACGCTCACTTGCACATGTCCACGATGCGCTTGCTCGTCGCTTCGGCTTCCTTGAGACGGTCGGCCAGCGCCCGGCCGTAGGCCAATCAGAGGCAGGCATTGATCGGCCTCCGAGCGTCAGGCTTGGGCTGCCGTGTCGTCCAACGTCACCCGGTCAGGTAAGTCCGCACCTGCCCGGGCCACGGTGAGCGCCGAGGCCAGCGCAGCCGTCGACAGCACTTCTTCCAACGCGTCAGAACTGATCCCGGCCAGGTCGCGACGCCGCTCGGCACCGAGCAGCCCGCGCGACCACAGTGCGTCGATCAACCCACTCATGAATGCGTCACCGGCGCCCACGGTGTCGATCACCTGCACAGGCCGGGCCGGCACCTGGACCTGCCCGGCACGGCAGATCGCGAACGCGCCACGCTCACCCATGGTGACCGCGATGATCGCGGGTCCCATGTTCAGCCACGCCTGGGCGATCTGTTCGGGGGAGCGACGGGGATCGAGCCAGCGCAGGTCCTCGTCGCTGACTTTCACCACATCGCAGCGTTCGACCAGGCGTTCAATACGACGGCGAGCGGCTTCGTCATCGGTGATCAATACCGGCCGCACATTGGGATCGAAGGTGAGGGTCGCCGACAGGTGATAGGTGTCCATCAGTGCCGCGGTCGCCCGGCAGCCCGGCTCCAGCACGGTGGCGATGGAGCCGGTGTGCGCTACGAGCGGCGGCGCCACCTCGGTGGTACCGGCCAGCTGCCAGTCGATGTCGAAGGTGTAGCGGGCCTGTCCGGAAGCGTCGAGTTTGGCCAACGCGGTCGGAGTCCGTTCGGCCGTCATGCTCCCTGGAACCAGTTGCGCTCCAGAAGCTTTGACATACTCGACGATGCGCTTGCCCCGGGCGTCGTCGGCGATGTGGGTGAGGAAGTCGACCTCGCGGCCCAGCCTGGCCAGGCCGACGGCGACGTTGAGCGGGCTGCCGCCGACGTGCTCGGTGCGGTCGTCCTGCGCTGTACTGGATGGTCGCTCGTGAACTCGCTCCACGACGTCGATCAATGCCTCACCGATGACAAGAGCTCGGCTCATGACCGCAATGATTCCAGGGTGGCTCGCGCACCGTGGCGGTGTAGCGAATCCAGTGCCCAAAGATAATCCTCGACGAACCGCGGGGCCGACCCGAGATCACCGAACAGCTCGGTGTTTTCGATGAACGCCGTCGGATGCTCACGCTGGGAACGAGCCAGCGGCACCAGCGTGCCGGCGAGCTGATCCTGCACGTCGATCGGCTCACCCTGCTCGTCGACCCCCTCGGCGTAGCGTGCCCAGCTCGCCACCACGGCGGCGGACAGCCGGACCGGCGCGCCGGTCTTGAGATTTTCCCGGATGACGGGCAACAGCCATTTCGGAATGCGATCCGAGGAGCCGAAGCACAGCCGGACGATGGTGTCGCGCACGCCGGGGTTGGCGAATCTTTCGATGAGTGTGCGCTTATAGTCGGCGAGATCGATGCCAGGCACCGGCAGCAGCGTCGGTGTGCCCTCCGAATCCATGTAGTCCAGCAGGAATTCGGCGAACAGGGGGTCGCTGGCCGCATCGTGCACCAACCGGTAGCCCGCCAGATAGCCGAAGTAGCACAGCGCTTGATGGCCGGCGTTGAGCAGGCGCAGCTTCATCAACTCGTACGGCGTGACGTCGTCGACCAGCAGGACACCGGCCTCCTCGTATGGTGGCCGCCCGGCCGAGAAGGAATCCTCCAGCACCCACGAGGTGAAGGGTTCGGCGACGACGGGCCACTGGTCGGTGACGCCGAACTCGCCTTCCACCGTGGCGATGACCTCCGGGGTGGTGGCGGGCGTGATCCGGTCCACCATCGAGTTGGGGAACCGGGTGTTCTCGGTGATCCACGCACCCAGCCCGGGGTGCAGTCGCTCGGCGTACGTCGTGAACGCGTGCTGGGCGACCTCGCCGTTGCCCTCGATGTTGTCGCAGGACACGATCGTCGGCGAGTCGATGCCACGGTCGCGCCGCCGGGCAAGGGCCTCGGTCACCAGGCCGAACACATTTGGCTCACCAACCTCATGGGTGTCGTAGCCGCCCTCTGTGATGGTCAGCGAGATGATCCGGGTGGACGGCGCGGCGAGGAGTTCGACGACGCCCTCGGGATCGTCGGGTGCATAGCGGTAGTCGACGATCGAGCCGATGACGCGGGCCTCGCGCCGGCCGTCGGGGTGCTCGAGCAGCAGCGTGTACAGGCCGTCCTGGTCGGCCATGACATCGGCCATCCTGCGGTCCGACGGCAGCACGCCCACCCCGCAGATGCCCCACTCGGTGGCCAGCCCGTTCTCCAGCAGCCGGTCGATATACATCGCCTGATGCGCCCGGTGGAAACCGCCGACGCCGAAATGCACGATTCCAACCTGTATTTCATTGCGGTCGTAGCTGGGCCCGGGCACCGGTAGCTCCGTCAACGTCGATGCGGCGAGCTTCACCGGAGGTGTTGTGTAGGTCACATTCATCATGTTAGCTTGATGAGCATCTACACGCACCCGTGAGCATTTGCTCATGGATAGGGAAGTGGTGATCTTGCCCGGACCGACGCCCGAGGATCTGCGACTCGCATTGCGCGCGGCGACGCTGTACTACCTCGACGGCCACACGCAAGCCGAGATCGCGTCGCGGCTCGGCGTCTCCCGCCCGACGGCAGGCCGGCTGGTCGCCAAGGCCAAAGCCAATGGCCTGGTGCGTATCGAGGTGGTGGTGCCACCCGACATCCAAGACGATTTGCACGCCGACGAGGAGCGCGAACTGGAACGGCGGTTCGGGCTGACCGAGGCCGTCGTGGCGACCAACGCCGGCCGCGCGGGCGCCGCTCTGCTGATGCGGCGGGTCGGACCCGGCGATGTGGTCGGCTTCACCTGGGGGCCCGAGCAGGTCGGGGTGGCCACCGCGTTGGTTCCCGGGGTGGCGAGCTGCCGTGCGGTGGTGCAGCTCGACGGGGCGATGTCGACGGCCGCCTATCAAACCGGCGCTGAGCAGATTCTCACCCGCTGCGCGGACACGCTGCGTGCCGAGACTTTCCGGCTGCCCGCCCCGCTGTACGCCGACCCGGCAACCGTGGTCTCCATGCGTGAAGACTCCGTGATCTCCCGAACTCTGGATGCGGGCAGGCGCGCCGACGTCATGGTGTTCGGGGTCGGCGCGGTATCCACGTCCACGACGCTGTTCGAGGGCAGTTTCCTGGACATCCGGATGCTCGACGAGTTGGTCGCCATGGGCGCGGTCGGCGAGATCGGCGGCCGATTCTTCAACGCCCACGGCGAGCCGGTGCACAACGAACTGCAGCAGCGGGCGATGTCGGTTCCGTTGGAGGACATCCGCACCTGCGAGAAAACCATCCTGGTATCCGGCGGTGAGGGCAAATACCAGGCCATTCTCGGCGCCCTGCGCGGCAAGCTCGCACAGTTGCTGGTGTGCGATATCGACTGCGCCCGTTGGCTGTTGACTCAATGAGAGGTGAGTACAGGTGAAACGGTTGAGAAGACTGGCGGCCTGCGTCGCAGCCGCGGGGTTGTTGACGACGGCCGGTTGCGCCGGCGCCGGCACACTCGGGGCGACCGACCAGACCGTGACCATCGCGATGGTGTCGAACTCGCAGATGACCGATGCCCGCTCGCTTGCGGACCGGTTCGAAGCGGCCAATCCCGACATCAAGCTGCGTTTCGTCACGCTCTCGGAGAACCAGGCCCGCGCCAAGATCACCGCGTCGACGGCGATGGGCGGTGGCGAGTTCGACGTGGTGATGATCAGCAACTACGAAACCCCACAGTGGGCCGAGAACGGTTGGCTGGTCAACCTTTCCGACTACGCCCGCAAGACTCCCGGATACGACGAAGACGACTTCATCCCGTCGTTGAAGGACTCGTTGTCGTACGAGGGCAACATGTATGCGGTCCCGTTCTACGGCGAATCCTCCTTCCTGATGTACCGCACGGACCTGTTCGAGCAGGCCGGCATCGAGATGCCCCGCAACCCGACCTGGCCGCAGGTCGCCGACGCGGCCGCCAAGCTGGACAAGCCCGGCGAGATGGTCGGGATCTGCCTGCGCGGCAAGCCCGGCTGGGGCGAGGTGCTGGCGCCGCTGGACACCGTGATCAACACGTTCGGCGGGCGCTGGTTCGACATGGACTGGAACGCCCAGCTCACCAGCCCGGAGGTCAAGAAGGCCGTCGACTTCTACGTCAATCTCGTCCGCACCCATGGTGAGCCCGGCGCGGCGACAAGCGGATTCGGTGAATGCGCGACGCAGTTCGCGCAAGGCCGCACCGCGATGTGGTACGACGCCACCTCAGCCGTGTCGGTGTTGGAAGACCCGGAATCGTCCAACGTGGTCGGCAAGGTCGGTTATGCGATGGCCCCAACTGTTGAGAAGGACAACTCCGGCTGGCTCTACACCTGGGCGCTGGGAATCCCGAAGAGCAGCGAGAAGCCCGACGCGGCATGGAAGTTCATTTCCTGGATGACCGACAAGAACTACATCAAGCTCGTCGGTGAGGAACTGGGCTGGGCCCGGGTGCCACCGGGCAGTCGGCTGTCGACCTACCAGATTCCCGAATACAAAGAGGCGTCAAAGGCATTCGGCCAGGTCACCCTCGACTCGATCGAAGGCGCCAACCCCGCCGAGCCCACTGTGCAGCCGGTGCCCTACACCGGTGTGCAGTTCCTGGCGATTCCCGAATTCCAGGATCTCGGAACCCGGGTCAGCCAGCAGATCAGCGCCGCGATAGCCGGACAAAAGTCCGTCGGCGAGGCGTTGGAGCAATCCCAGCAGTATGCAGAGGTCGTCGGCCGCACCTATCAGGAGAAGCCATGACAACCACAGAGGCGACGGCCGAGGCGCAGGCTGCTGCGGCGGCTGAACACGTCGCACGGATCAAACAGAAGCAGGATCCCGGCGTTTCGCGGGCCGAAGGATGGCGGCGACGCGGGCCGCTGTTGCCGGCGCTGATCTTCATGATCGTCGTCACCCAGATCCCGTTCCTGTTCACGCTGTACTACTCGACGCTGTCGTGGAACCTGGTGCGGCCCGGATCCCGCGAATTCATCGGGCTGCAAAACTATTTCGACGTCATCGGGGACAGCACCTTCTGGCAGGTGGCGATCAACACCGTCGTCATCATCGTTGCCACCGTGCTGATCTCGGTGGTGCTCGGGCTGCTCCTGGCGCTGCTGCTGGACCGGGTTTTCCTGGGGCGCGGGGTGGTTCGCACTCTGCTGATCACACCGTTCTTGGTAACGCCGGTAGCCGGGGCACTCATGTGGAAGACAGCGATGCTCGATCCGGTTTTCGGCATCGTGAACTGGGTGCTGCCCGGCGAGGGCGTCGACTGGGTGAGCAGCTTCCCCCTGCCCTCGATCATCCTGGCCCTGGTCTGGCAGTGGACCCCGTTCATGATGCTGCTGATCCTCGCCGGTCTCCAGTCGATGCCGAAAGACATCCTTGAGGCCGGCCGAGTCGACGGTGCGGGGGCGTTTCAGCTGTTCCGTGAGCTGACGCTCCCTCACCTGCGACGGTTCATCGAACTGGGCACCGTGTTGGGCGCGATCTACCTGGTCAACACGTTCGACCAGATCTACATGATGACGCAGGGCGGCCCGGGCACGGCCAGTGCGAACCTGCCGTTCTACATCTACCAGCGTGCGTTCCTGGGCTTCGATATCGGCCAGGCCGCCGCGATGGGCGTGATCGTCGTGGTCTTCACCATGATCATCGCCAGCTTCGCACTGCGGTTGATCTTCAAATCGTTCACCGGCAAGGAAGAGGCGGCCTGATGAGTACTGTCGCTGTGAGCAAGGCGGAACCCCAAACCCCGAAGGTCAAGCGCCGCAAGTTCGATCCATGGGGTGCGGTGGCCTGGATCGTCGGACTGGGCTTCTTCTTCCCGGTGTTCTGGATGGTACTGACTGCCTTCAAGCAAGAGGTCGACGCCTACACCACCACACCAAAGCTGTTCTTTGCGCCGACCTTGGACGAATTCCGGGCGGTGTTCGACCAGGGTGTCGGCACGTCGCTGTTGAATTCGCTGTTCGCCACCACGGTGTCGACGATTCTGGTTCTCCTTCTCGGCGTTCCGGCCGCGTTCGCGTTGTCGCTGCGGCCGGTCCGCAAAACGAAGGACGCGCTGTTCTTCTTCATGAGCACCAAGATGCTGCCGATCGTCGCCGCGATCATCCCGCTGTACGTGATCGTGTCGAACATCGGCCTGCTGGACAACATCTGGGCACTGATCATCCTGTATACGGCGATGAATCTGCCGGTCGCGGTGTGGATGATGCGGTCGTTCTTCCTCGAGGTTCCCGGCGAGCTGCTGGAGGCGGCCAGCCTTGACGGTGCCAGCACGTGGCGCTCGGTGCGCGAGGTGATCCTGCCCCTGGTGTCGCCTGGCATCGCGGCCACTGCACTGATTTGTGTGATCTTCGCGTGGAACGAATTCTTCTTCGCAGTGAATCTCACTGCGGTGCAAGCCCAGACGATGCCGGTGTTCCTGGTCGGCTTCATCGCGGGAGAGGGCCTGTACTGGGCCAAGCTGTGCGCGGCGGCGACGATGGCCGCGCTTCCGGTGGTTCTGGCGGGCTGGATCGCCCAGAACAAGCTGGTTCGTGGACTGTCCTTCGGCGCGATCAAGTAAGGGGATACCAATGGCTGCAATCACTTACCGCAACGCCTCATGCATCTACGAGGGGTCGGACAAACTCGCGGTCGACTCGCTGAACCTCGAAATCGCCGACGGCGAGTTCGTGGTGCTGGTCGGCCCGTCAGGATCCGGCAAGAGCACCGCGCTGCGGATGCTGGCCGGCCTGGAGGACATCGACGACGGCGCCATCGAGATCGGCGGCAAGGACATGACCGGCGTGCCGTCCAAGGACCGCGACATCGCAATGGTGTTCCAGAACTACGCGCTCTATCCGACCAAAACGGTTGCCGAGAACATGGGTTTCGCGCTGAAGCTGCGCGGGGTTTCGCGCGACGAGCGGCGGCGCAAGGTCGAGGAAGCCGCCAAACTCCTTGACCTCACGGACTTCCTGGACCGTAAGCCGGCCAAACTGTCCGGTGGGCAGCGGCAGCGCGTGGCGATGGGGCGGGCGATCGTGCGTGAGCCGCGGGTGTTCTGCATGGACGAGCCTCTGTCGAATCTCGACGCCAAACTGCGCGTGCAGACCCGCACCCAGATCGCCGCGCTGCAACGCCGACTGGGCACCACCACCGTCTACGTCACCCACGACCAGGTCGAGGCCATGACAATGGGCGATCGAGTGGCGGTGCTACGCAACGGCAAACTGCAGCAGTTCGCCTCGCCCACCGACTTGTATGCCAAGCCGGCCAACGTTTTCGTGGCCGGGTTCATCGGGTCGCCGGCGATGAATCTGGTGACCGGGCCGATCCTCTCAGAAGGGGTGCGGATCGGCGATGACGCGATGCTGAAACTGGAACGCGACCAGCTGACCTTGCTGCACGAAGCGGGCCTGGACACCGTCACCGTCGGCGTTCGGCCCGAACACCTCCAGGTCTCCGATGACGGCGGCATGGATGTGGTGGTCGACCTGATCGAGGACCTGGGCAGCGAGATCTACCTCTACACCCACGCCGGACCTGACGTGCAGGTCGTCGCGCGTGCGTTGTCCCGCGGTCCGGTCAAGCTGGCCGACTCCATCGAACTGCGCAAGACACCCGAAGGCGTCGTGCACATGTTCCACCCGGAGACAGGGGAGCGCTTGTAGCCCGCGCCGAGCGTGCGCACGCGTCAATGCCTCGGATTGTGGCCGAGTACTGGCCGTAATCCTCGACGTAGCGTGTTATCCACAGATCGTCATCGAGCTCTGGTGGACGCGGCGCGCGCATACGATCATCGAAGCTGTGGAAATCACAGCCCACATCGTGCGTCAGCAGGCCGGGGTCATCTCGCGTCGACAGGCAATGGATCTGGGTGTTCAGCAGCATGACATCAGGCGAATGATCAGGCGCAACGAGTGGGCGCGGGTCCACGACGGCGTGTACGTCGATCACACCGGGCCTCTGACCTGGTTGCAACGGGCTTGGGCCGCTGTGCTTTACGCGGCTCCTGCGGCACTGTGCTTCGAATCGGCCTTGCGTGATGAAGGTTCCCCAATCCATGTCGCCGTCTGTCGGCGCAGAGCCATGTTGGTCGAGCCCGCGGGTGTCAGCATTCACCATCTGGCGTACCTCGAGGGGCGGGTGCTATGGAACGTCGGTCCGCCGAGGATGCGTTACGACGAAGCCGCGCTTGACGTCGCGTGCCGGGCGACCAATGAACTCGACGCTATCGCGGTGTTGGCCGACGCGTGTCAGTCTCGGCGCACCACCGCAGGACACCTGCTGCGAGCTATCGATGCGCGCAAGCGTGTTCGCGGTCGCCGCTGGCTGCGGGCGGTCCTCGTCGACATCGCCGACGGAACCTGCTCAGTCCTCGAGCACGGGTACCTCAATCGCGTGGAGCGGCCGCATGGGCTGCCCCGCGCCACGCGGCAACAACGTTCCACCACATCTACGGGCGTCTGCTACCGCGATACCGAGTACGGCGGACGGCTCGTGGTCGAATTGGACGGCCGGATGTTCCACGACTCTGCGACCAAGCGGGACGCGGATTTCGAGCGTGACCTCGACGCTGCAGTCGACGGCAGATCGACCGTAAGGCTCTCGTACCGGCAGGTTTTCGACCGACCATGTAGGACAGCCGCGAAAGTGGCTCACGTGTTGTGGCGCCACGGGATCGCGGTGAATGGCCGCATGTGTGGGCCGGGCTGCGAGTTCACAATGCTCGACCGCGCCGCCTGAGCGAATGCCAAACATCAATGCCTAGGATGGCAGCCGAATATTGACCGCAATCCCCGGCATAGAGCGCCGCCCGCCCATGCCCACATAAGGGCAGGCCAGTGTCCCGCAAAGTGGGTATACGTTGACGTTATGGAGCGCTACGAACGGGTTCGCCTCACGAATCCCGACAAGGTGCTCTATCCCGCTACCGGCACCACCAAAGCCGAGGTGTTCGACTATTACCTGAGCATCGCCGAGGTGATGGTCCCGCACATTGCCGGGCGGCCGGTGACCCGCAAACGCTGGCCGAACGGGGTGGCTGAGTCGTCGTTCTTCGAGAAGCAGCTCGCGTCGTCGGCGCCGGACTGGCTGGAGCGCGGCACCATCGTGCACAAATCCGGGACGACGACGTACCCGATCGTCAACACACGCGAGGGCCTGGCGTGGATCGGTCAGCAGGCCTCGCTGGAGGTGCACGTCCCGCAATGGCGGTTCGACTCTGACGGGACTCAAGGCCCGGCGACCAGGATCGTATTCGACCTCGACCCAGGCGAGGGTGTGACGATGCGCCAGCTGTGCGAGGTGGCGCAAGCGGTCCGCGAACTGATGTCCGACATCGGGCTCGACACCTATCCGCTCACCAGCGGCAGCAAGGGCCTGCACCTGTATGTGCCGCTGGCCGAACCGATCAGCTCGAAGGGTGCCTCCGTGCTGGCGCGGCGGGTGGCCCAGCAGCTGGAGCAGGCCATGCCCAAACTGGTCACCGCCACCATGACCAAGAGCCTGCGGGCCGGCAAGGTGTTCCTGGACTGGAGCCAGAACAACTCCGCCAAGACGACGATCGCCCCGTATTCGTTGCGCGGGCGCGAGAATCCGACCGTCGCCGCGCCGCGCAGCTGGGATGAGATCTCCGATCCTAAGCTGCGTCACCTGCGTTTCGACGAAGTGCTGCAACGGGTTTCCGAGAACGGAGACTTGCTGGCCGAACTCGACGCGGATGCACCCGTCGCGGACAAGCTCACCACCTACCGCACCATGCGAGACCCGGCGAAGACACCCGAACCGGTCCCCAAAGTCGTTCCCAGTACGGGCAACAACGATCGGTTCGTGATCCAGGAGCATCACGCCCGCAGACTGCATTACGATCTGCGCCTGGAGCGCGACGGTGTGCTGGTGAGCTGGGCCGTGCCCAAGAATCTGCCGGACACCACGTCGGTGAACCACCTTGCCGTGCATACCGAGGACCATCCGATCGAGTACCTGACCTTCCACGGCACCATCCCCAAAGGGGAGTACGGCGGGGGCGAGATGATCATCTGGGACACCGGGACGTACGAGGCCGAGAAGTTCAACGACAATTCGCCCGACGGCCCTGAAAAGGGCGGCGAGGTGATCTTCACTCTGCGCGGCGAGAAGATCGACGGCCGGTATGCGCTGATCCAGACCGATGGCAAGAACTGGCTGGCGCATCGGATGAAGGACCAGAACTACGCCGACCCAAAGGATTTCGCGCCCATGCTGGCCACCGAAGGTTCGGTGGCCAAGCTCAAGGCAACGCAGTGGGCGTTCGAAGGCAAGTGGGACGGCTACCGGGTGCTGGTCGACGCCAATCATGGCCGGCTGCAGCTACGTTCCCGCCGCGGACGCGACGTCACAGGGGAGTACCCGCAATTCGAGGCGCTGGCCGCCGACCTCGCCGACCATCACGTGATACTCGACGGCGAAGCGGTGGCTCTCGACGAGAAAGGGGTGCCGAGCTTCGGTGAAATGCAGAACCGTGCCCGCTCCACCCGGGTCGAGTTCTGGGCGTTCGACATCCTGTGGCTCGATGGCCGATCGCTGTTGCGCGCCAAGTATTCTGACAGGCGCCGGATCCTGGAGACACTGTCCGCTGGAGGCGGGCTCATCGTGCCGGAACTGCTTTCGGGAGATGGGCCCGAGGCCATGGAGCAGGTGCGCAAGAAGCGTTTCGAGGGCGTCGTCGCCAAGAAGCGCGACTCCACCTATCAGCCCGGCCGGCGGTCGGCGTCGTGGATCAAGGACAAGATCTGGAACACCCAGGAAGTGGTGATCGGCGGCTGGCGCCAAGGCGAGGGTGGTCGCTCAAGCGGCATCGGCGCACTCATGCTCGGCATACCAGGGCCCGACGGTCTGCAGTTCGTCGGTCGCGTCGGCACCGGCTTCACTCAGAAGGAATTGACCAAGCTCAAAAAGATGCTCGAGCCTCTGCATGCCGACGAGTCACCCTTCGACAAACCGCTTCCGAAGATCGACGCACGGGGCGTCACGTTCGTGCGGCCGGAACTGGTGGGGGAGGTGCGCTACAGCGAACGCACCTCCGACGACCGGTTGCGCCAACCGAGTTGGCGGGGGCTCAGACCGGACAAGACTCCCGCAGAGGTGGTGTGGGAGTAGCGATCGTATGAGATCCCCTTGGGTGGCATGTCGGGATTTTTCAGTTGACACTGTCATATCGTTGGTGCAGAGTGGCCATATGACAATGTCACATGGCGTGGGATCTGCTGGCGACCGTCTCGAGCGTCTGTTCGATCATGCTGAGATCGCCGACGTACAACTGCGATACGCCACCGGAGTCGACTCGCGCGATTGGAAACTGTTTCGAAGCTGCTTCGCGGACGAGATCGAGGGGGACTACAGCTCCGTGTTCGGCACCCCTCCTGCCCGCCTCAGTGCCGATGAGTTCGTGGCGATGATCGCGCCGGTAATGAGCGCGCTCACCGCAACGCAGCACATGATCACGAATCTTGCGGTCACCTTCAAGGATTCGGACCACGCGACCGTCGTTGCGTACGTCCGCGCCATCCACTACAACGCCGCGGCCGACGGTGGCACCGAGCAGACCGTATACGGCTATTACACGAACGCGTTCGTGCGGACCGTCGAAGGCTGGCGAATCTCAAAGGTGAAGCTCACTTCTCGGATTCAGACCGGCAACCCCGGGGTGTTCGGCGCGCTTCCGGCCATGAAGTGACGCAATCTATGACTCGCACCGAGAGGGCTGCTGCCACCCGCCGGGCTCTGCTTGACGAGGCGGCGGCCCTGTTGGATGCCGGCGGTTTCGGCGCGGTGACACTGCGCGAGGTGGGCGCACGAGCGGGCGTGAGCCGGGGTGCGCCATATGGCCATTTCACTGATAAGGAACATTTGTTAACGGCGGTCGCCGCCGAGGGATGGGAGCACATCGGTCATAAGGTTCGCGAGCTGCACGACGACCCCCGACTCTCGCCCGACCAGGCGCTGCGCGCTGCGTTACTCGTCGTCCTCACTGTCAGCCGCGAGCGGCCCCATCTGTATCAGTTGATGTTCCGTCCTCCGCTCAGCGATCCCGAGGCAATCGTGCGTGCGGCGCAACGGACGTGCGACTCCTTCCTGGACATCGTCTCCGCCGCCTTCGGCGCGGAGGACGCGGGCCGCTATGCGGCCATTCTGCTCACGGCTGCCCACGGCGCAGCGGGCCTGGAAACCAGTGGTCTGCTCAGCACTGACAAGTGGCACACCACAGCCGATGAGCTCATCGACAGCCTGATCGCAATGGCCGCAAACCCTCGGCGTCGTCGGTGATCTGGCGAGTGCGAGCATTCAGGCCCAAGCGGCCGCGATCAGCCGCGCCCGTCGAGCGTGATGACGACCTTGCCGGCTTTGGCTTTGCCGTTCTCGACGTAGGCGAGAGCCTCAACGGTTTGGTCGAACGGGAAGGTGGAGTCGATGACTGGGCGCAGACGACCCGCGTCGTACAGCGCGGCGAGCTCGGAAAGCTGTGTGCCGCTGGCGTGCATGAAGAAGAACGAGTAGCGCACGCCGAGTTTCTTGGCGGCTTTGCGAACCTTGCGGCTCATGAACGACAGCACGAACTCGAACGGTTTGGGTGCGCCGAGTCGTTTGGCGAATCCGGCGTCGGGTGGGCCGGTGACGCCGATCGCCAGGCCTCCGGGTTTGAGCACGGCGAGCGACTTCATCAGGTTCTCCCCGCCGACCGAATCCACCACCAGGTCATAGTCGGTGAGGATTTGGGCGAAATCCTCTGTGGTGTAGTCGATGACGACGTCGGCTCCGAGGCTTCGGACGAGTTCCGCTCTGGCGCCGTTGGCGGTGGTCGCCACGTGTGCGCCGAGATGCTTGGCAAGTTGGATGACGGTGGAACCTAGCCCTCCGGCACCGGCGTGGACGAGAACTTTCTGCCCGGGCTTGACGTGCGCCTTTTCGACCAGGATCTGCCAAGCGGCCAGCGAGACCAATGGGACCGCGGCCGCCTCGTGCATGGACAGCGTGGCCGGTTTGAGCGCGACGTCATTGTGGTCGATCGCGATGTACTCGGCGAAGGTCCCGATGCGAAGGTCACGGGGGCGGGCATACACCTCGTCGCCGGCGCTGAAGCCGCGGACATCCGCGCCGACCTGGGTGACCACACCGGCTACGTCGTGGCCGAGCGCGAAGGGCGGCTTGTATTTCAAGAGCTGCTTGAACTCACCGTTGCGGACCATGATGTCCAGCGGGTTGACGCCGGCCGCATTCACCTTGACCAGAACATCGCCGTTGCCGACCGTTGGCTCGGGCGCGTCGGCAGCGCGAAAGTCGTTCTTGCCGTATCGATTTACGACGAATGCCTTCATGTGGTCTTCCTATTGTCGAGGAGCAGCCGCGCATTGAGAGTGCCGGAGGCGAGGATGTCGTCGGACAGCTTCCGGTCAGTGACCGCGCGTGCCAACTGCAAGGTGGCGACGAGAACGGTGAACAGCCCCACCGCCGTTGAGCGTGCGGCGGAGGGGTCGCGTGGGGACAAGTGCGCGGCGATGACGTCGACGATCGACTGCATTCCCTCGGTGTAAGCATCCCGGACAGCGTCATCGCAACGGCCGATCTCGTCGAGCAAGGCAGCGTTGGGGCAGCCGGTGCCCGGATGGTCGCGATGATGTGGCGAGAGGTAGTCGCGCACGAATCCTTCCAGCGCCGCTTTCCCAGGGGGGAGTGCGCTCAAGTTGTCGTGTTGTGCCCGTAGCTGATCGGCTACGACGTTGGCCACGAGATCGTCCTTGGACGAAAAGTGCGCGTAGAACGCGCCGTTGGTCAGGCCGGCGTCGGCCATGAGGGTGGCGATGCCGGAGCCGTCGATGCCGTCTCTCTTGAAGCGCTCGCTGGCCGTCTCGATGATCCGGCGTCGAGTCGCGGCTTTGCGTTCGGCGGCCGATGGCGCCATGGCTAGCTCCCCGTCTTCGTGAGATGTCGTTCTTGCGAATACTAGCACGGGAGCTTACGATCGTAATATTACGGTCGTAAGATGTCGACAACGAGTGGGGAAGGCCTTGATGACCACCTGGAAAGACGCACCAAACCGCAGCATCGACGTCGACGGAGTGACGTTCGCCTACCGCGAGCTCGGCAATGGCTCAGGCATTCCAGTGGTGTTCCTGCACCACCTGACCGCCGTCCTCGACGACTGGGATCCGCGCATCGTCGACGGCATCGCCGCGCACCACCGCGTGATCGCCTTCGACAATCGCGGTGTCGGCGCGACCGGCGGTTCGGTGCCAACCACCGTCGAGCAGATGGGCACTGACGCGATCGCGTTCATCCGCGCCATGGGCCTCGAACAGGTCGACCTCTTCGGATTCTCACTCGGCGGTGGCGTCGCCCAAATGGTGGCGCTGCAGGCACCAGAACTCGTCCGACGCATGATCCTGGCTGGCACCGGCCCCCGCGGCGGCGGTGGCATCGACAAGATGGCCACCATCGTCGGCGGCGCCTATCTCAAAGCCGCGCTCACGCGCAGCGACCCCAGGAACTTCTTGTTCTTTCCTCGCACCCTCGAAGGCAAACATGCCGCATCGCAGTACCTCGGCCGACTCAAAGAACGGACACAGAACCGCGACAAGGCAATTTCGTTGCGGGCGGGCATCGCTCAGATCAAGGCCATCCGCCTCGCCGGCAAGAGCGCACCCGACGACCTCTCCGTCATCACCCACCCCGTGCTGGTCGCCAACGGCGATCACGACCTCATGGTGGACAGCAGTCACTCAGCCGACATGGCACGTCGACTGCCCGATGCGCAGCTGAAGATCTACCCCGACTCCGGGCACGGCGGAGTGTTCCAGCACCACCAAACCTTCGTGCCCGATGCACTGCGATTCCTCGCCAACTAACCGCATCAGAGAACTTCAGGACATAGTCATGAACACGATCACGTCTTACAAGCACGCACCTTCGCGCACCCTTACCGCCGGTGGCGTGACGTACAGCTATCGCGAACTCGGACCCAAGGGCGGGGTTCCCGTCATCTTCGTCGTTCACCTCGCTGCCACGCTGGACAACTGGGATCCCCGGGTCATCGACCCGATCGCCGAACGTCACCATGTCATCGCGTTCGACAACCGCGGCGTCGGAGCATCCACCGGAGCCGTCCCGGACACCGTCGAATCGATGGCCGACGACGCCTACACCTTCATCACCGCACTCGGTTTCAACACCGTCGACATCCTGTCGTTCTCCCTCGGCGGGATGATCGCCCAAGTTCTGGCGATCAAACATCCCGACCTCGTCCGCAAATTGATCCTCACCGGAACCGGACCTGCGGGCGGAGCGGGAATCGACAAAGTCGCCGGCACAACCTATTACGACATGGTGCGTGCCGCCCTCACCCGCAAGGACCCCAAGGAGTTCCTGTTCTTCAACCGCGACGGCGTCGGCAAACGCGCCGCACGCGCATTCGTCGAGCGCCTCGGCGAACGGACCGAAGATCGAGACGCGCCCATCAAAGTGAAGGCGTTCCGAACTCAACTCAACGCGATCAAACGATGGGGACGCGCCACGCCCGCCGATCTGTCACTGATCACCCAGCCGACACTGATCGTCAACGGCGACAACGACCGTATGGTCCCGACTGCGCTGTCCGATTACATGCATCGGCGGATCACCGGCTCGCAACTGACCATCTACCCGAACTCCGGCCACGGGCGATCTTCCAGTACCACCGCGAATTTGTCTCTACCGCAATTGAATTCCTGGACAGCTAACTGCACGTTCGGCGGCCCAGAGCGTGGTTGTCGTTCCTGCGCGGTCAGCTGCGCCGGTTACGGGAATAGTTCTTGTGCCGAGAGTGCACACAGATCGCGCTTTGTCGCAGAAACGCGATCTCACTGCACGCTCGGCGACGCAGGAGCGTCGGCTAGACCCATCCGGCCGGCCGCCAGGAGCTGCGTGCCTGAATCGCTCTCATGTCACGGTTTACGCTTCCGGGGTACTGCTTTCCGGGATACCACGGCTGTTCAGTGACCTTGTCGAAGCCTGGAATGGCCTGCAGGTGTTCGAGCATCCTGGCGCGCATATCGGCGTCCGGCATCGGGCCACGCGCGGCCTCCATGTTGTCGACGACGTGATCGGGTATTGAGGTCGCCGGGAGCGCCACCGCGACGGCGGGGTGCGAGATGACCCACTTGAGGAGGTACTGCGACCAACTTCGAATACCAAGCTCGGCAACGAAATCCGGGAGCGGGCGGTCTCCGACCAGCTGATGCAGTCGTCCCTTCTCCAATGGCATGTTGACCATGACAGTCACCCCGCGGTCCGTTGCGACGGGAAATACTTGCTCTTCGGCGCTGCGCTCGGCGATCGAGTACCGGGTTTGGACGAAGTCGACGTCGCCGGTGCGTACCCAGTTGGCCAATTGCCCGAAATAGGCGGGATCGTGGTGTGTCACGCCGATCCGGCTGATCCTGCCTTCTGCCTTCCAGGCGTGCAGGATCGGCACGATCGTCTCGACGTTGATCAAGGAATGACACTGCATGACGTCGATCGGTTTGGTGCGGGACAGGCGTTGCATCGAGGTGTTGAGACTCTCCAGCGCATGCGATTCGTCCCAGAGATTCTCACCCGTCGACCAGATCTTGTTGGTCAGGAAGATGTCGTTATGGATTCCCGCCGGCACCGCATAGCGGGCGATGTTCTCTTCTGAAGTTCCGTACAGAGGCGACACGTCGACGACCCGGCCACCGGCATCCCAGAACCGTCGCAGCACCTCCGCCCGCTGCACGCGAGCATCCTCAGGCAACGCGTCGAAGGTCTGGAACGTGCCCAGCCCAACTGCGGGAAGGGAGATGTCGGAACCAGGGATGTTCGTTCGGATTTGCGTGCCGACCGTCGACACCGGCGGATGATCCGATCCGCCGTCGGCCACTGCTGCCAGCACCCCACCGCCCACAGCGGTCGCGGCCACGCCGAGTCCACCAATCTGTAGTACTTGCCGTCGTGTTGGCTGCCACATGCTTTCAGGATCGGCGTAAACCCGCCTGAACACACGGACCGATTAAGTACGCGGCAGTACCTTTGAAGTATGTCGATCGAACTGCGCACCATGCGCTACGTGATCGCCATTGCCGAGGCCGGCGGCTTTCAGCGTGCGGCCGAACAACTGCACATGGCGCAGCCGCCTCTCAGTCGCCAGATCCGGGAACTCGAACGCGAACTCGGTGTCGCGCTGTTTCATCGCCGGCCCACTCGTTTGACGGCCGAGGGACATGTTTTTGTCAAGCATGCTCGCGCGGTGCTGGCCGACGTCGAGCGGACGGTCGCCGAGACTCGAGCGGCCGGGGGTGCCGCGGCGGGTGTAGTACGGGTGGGTTGTGGGCCGATGTCGGGTTCGACTGACATTCCGAGACTGGTGCACGCCGTCGCGGCCAAGCACCCGGGAGTCGTTGTCGAGGTGAACGAGTTATGGGATACCGCACTGTCTTCCGCGCTTGTGAGTGGCGAGGCCGATATCGCGATTGGATGGCATCTGTCGGTCGGCGCTGAGCTCGCCCGGCAGATTTTGCGTCGCGAACCGTACGTGGTCGTTGTCGCTGACGACCACCCACTCGCCGATCGAGCTGCCGTGACGTTGTGCGAGCTGTCTGGCGACACCTTTCGATTCCTGCCGCGACGGTTCGCAGCGGCGTACTACGACGCGGTCTTGGGTGCGGTGCTTGGCACGGGTGTGGAGTTCACGATCTGGGAGAACCCGCTACCGGGCCTGCGTCATTTCGGCGATCTCCATGCCGGCGGTTTCAACGTGCTACCCGTCTCGATCAGCCGCTCACTGCCGGCGGGGTTGACGTGCCTGACGATCCTCGACGATCTGCCTCCGGCGGAGCTGGTCATGGTGTGGAGACCAGGCGCCGGGAGGGCGGTCGAAGCGGTTGCAGCGACGGCGAGGTCGCTGTGATGGTCAGTGAATCAGATCGCGAGACGCGTCGAGCGCTTCCCGCATCCCGCGGGTTGCCAGCTCGTCGGCCAATTCGTTGTCGGCGACACCCGAGTGGCCTTTGACCCAGAACCACTCGACCTGGTGTCGCGCGCAGGCGGCCTGAAGTCGCTGCCAGAGGTCCTACACCGTTCGCGACACACTTTGACCCTCGTCTGTTTGCATGATAGAAACCCGTCCAATTGTTAAATAGAACCTCGTCCATCTGTTAGATTGGGCTGGTGGCCTACCGTCGGCGCATCGTAGACGAGCTCCTCGACGACCTGTTTTCCGACCTACCTGCCGTCGCCCTCGAAGGCGCCAAGGCTGTCGGGAAGACCGCCACTGCGAGCCAGCGTGCCAAGACCGTCCTCTCCCTCGACGATCCCCGCCAGCACGAAGTCGTCACAGCCGATCCGGACTATGTCGTCCGAACGCCTCGTCCGGTATTGATCGACGAATGGCAGCTGGCGCCGTCGATCTGGGACAGAGTCCGGCGGGCGGTTGACGACGATCCGTCGGGTGGACGATTTCTGCTTGCTGGATCAGCGGCCGTCGCTCCCGGCGTCCGAATCCATTCCGGCGCGGGCCGCATCGTCAGTTTGCAGATGCGGCCGATGGCGCTCGTCGAACGCGGCATGGCCGATCCGACCGTTTCGCTGCGAGGGCTCCTTTCGGGCGAGCACCCTGACATCGTCGGCCGATCCGCCGTCGCCCTTCCGACGTACACCGACGAGATTCTCCGTTCAGGTTTCCCCGGTATCCGGGACCTGCCCGAGCGAGCACGCCAGATCCAGCTAGACAGCTATGTGGCCCGGATTGTCGACCGTGAGCTTCCCGAGAACGGCTACGCGGTGCGGAGACCGGCCACACTCATGTCCTGGCTCTCCGCCTACGGGGCTGCAACCAGCACGGATGCCTCCTTCACAGCGATTCTCGACGCTGCGACAGCCGGGGAGTCCGACAAGCCCGCCCGACAAACCATCGACAGCTACCGCAACCATCTGCAACGCCTGTTCGTCCTCGACCCGGTGCCGGCCTGGGTGCCTACGTTTAGTCCTCTCAAACGGCTCACGCAGACCCCCAAGCACCATCTCATTGACCCCGCGATCGCAGCTCGCCTCGTCGGCGTCGGCAAGGCCGGGTTGCTACAGGGCGACGGTGTGAGAGTCTCCCAAGCGACGGGAACCTGGCTCGGTGCCCTGTTCGAATCACTTGTCACCCAGAGCGTCCGGGTTTACGCGAGTGCTTCCAACGCCCAGATCGGGCACCTGCGAACGAAGAACACCGAGCGCGAGATCGATCTGATCGTGGAGGGTGATGATCGCCGGGTCGTGGCGATCGAGATCAAATTGGCGGCGACTGTCACCGACCGCGACGTACGGCATCTCCACTGGCTCCGCGGCCAGCTCGGAGATCGCCTCGCCGACAGCGTGGTCGTGACGACCGGAGAGTTCGCCTACCGCAGACCGGACGGTGTCGCTGTCGTGCCCTTAGCGATGCTGGGACCCTGATGTCCACGCCGAGAGTGCATACAGATCGCGATTTTTCGCTGAAACGCGATCTCACCGCACGCTCGACGCGGCACCCTCGAGCGCTTCCCGCATGCCCCGTGTCGCCAGTACGTCGGCCAATTCGTTGTCGGCGACACCTGAGTGGCCCTTCACCCAGAACCACTCGACCTGGTGCTGAGCGCAGGCGGCCTGAAGTCGCTGCCAGAGATCGACGTTCTTCACGGGCAGCTTCGCGGCGGTCAACCAGCCGTTGCGTTCCCAGCCGAGTACCCATTTGGTGATGCCGTTGCGGACATAGGTGCTGTCCGTGTAGAGGTGCACGACCACAGGCCGGGTGAGCGCCTCGAGCGCCATGATGGGTGCCGTCAGCTCCATCCGGTTGTTGCTGGTGATCCCGGGGTCCCCACCGCACATCTCGCGGACGTGCTCACGGTGGCGCAGCACTGCACCCCAGCCGCCCGGGCCGGGATTCGGTCGGCATCCGCCGTCGGTGTGGACGACGACGACGTCGGTGCCCATCACTTCTCCTGCGCCTGACGTAGCAGACGGACGGCCCTCGGGCCGACGCCGTGCAGAGCGAGAAGCTCGTCGAGATCCGCGGGCAGGTCTGCGAGCGTCCGGTAGCCGGCGTCGATGAGGGCGCCGGTGGCGGGCCTGCCGATCCTGATGCTGTCGAACAGTGGGCCTCGGTCCGCGGGGTCGGTCATGAGCAGAGGATAGGCAACAGCGTCGACCAGCCGGCGCCCCGACACACATTCACCTGCGAGGCGGACGTAAGACTTTCATCGCCAATCGCATTACCGGTTCCGGCACGCTGTCCTTCGCGGACAGTGCTGCACTCGCGGCTCGGGTCCGCAGCGGCGTGCCTCGACCGAACCATCGGTTCAACGGCCCACCAGACGGCTCCAGATCGACGTGCAGCGGCGGCTTTCCATCGGCTGCGCCGAGTGCGTGGGCGATCACGATGCGCTGAATTTCACTGGTGCCCTCAAAGATGGTGTACAGCTTGGCGTCCCGGTACCACTTCTCCACCGGGTGGTCCGTGATGTAACCCCAGCCGCCCATCGTCTGGATGGCCCGCTCAGTGGTTCTGACGGCCACCTCGCTGGCCGCCAGTTTGGACATCGAACCCTCGCCACGGTCGAATGGGACTCCCGTCGCTGCCATCCAGGACGCGCGCCACGTGAGCAGGCGGGCGGCGTCGATCTGCGTGGCCAGGTCCGCGAGCGGAAATGCGATGCCCTGATTGTCGATGATCGGCGCGCCGAACGCTTCTCGGCGATTGGCGTACTCGGTGGCGTATTCCAATGCCGCCCTGGCAATTCCGAGCGCTTGCGCGGCGACCATTGGCCGGGTCTGCTCGAAGGTGCCCAGCGTCGCCGAGCCGGAAGGCCTGGCGCCCTCGATCGCTTCACGAGCCCGGGCCAGCTTCCGCTCGAGCTTCTCCGCGCCGCCGAGCAGATTCCCGGCGGGAACCCGGACATCGTTGAATTTCAGCTCCGCGGTATGCGAGGCGCGGCAGCCGAGCTTGTCGAGTTTGCGGGCCGTCACAAGCCCCGGTGTGCCGCCTTCCACGATGAACAGGGCCTGCCCCTTGTGGCCGAGTTCCTCGTCGACTACCGCGTTGACCACGTGCACATTGGCGATGCCGCCGTTGCCGATCCACATCTTGTGGCCGTTGATGATCCAGTCGGCGTCTGGTCCGGATCCATCGCGAACGGCCCGGGTGCGGAGGTTGCGGACATCGCTTCCGCCCTCGGGTTCGGAGATCGCCAGTGCAGCCAGCTTGAGGTCGCCCGGAGTCCCGAAGCATTCGGGCGCCCAGTGCAGCATCTGTTCCGGCGAGGCAGCCTGGCCGATCGCTGACAGCGCCAGGGCGGGCATGACGATGGCCAAGCCGATACCTGCACAGCCCCAGAACAGCTCTTCCATGAACATCGGTAGAGACAGTCCTGTCGGGTCGCCGATCAGGTCGCGATAGAAGAGTGGGCCATAGAAGCCCTGAGTGGCCGCTTCCTCCAACACCGACCATGGGAACTCCTGCCGTTGGTCGTAGCCGGCCGCGACTGGGCGGATGACCTGTTCGGCGAACTCGTGTGTCCGGCGCGCGAGGTCGTGCTGGGCCGCGGTGGGAGTGATATCGAATGCCATCGACCAGTCGGATACCCACTGTGACCGGCGCCGAACTTCCCCGTGCAGCTCAAGCGGAAGGCGGACCGGCCTCCGCGATCCGCCGCCGCGCTTCCCCGAGTGAGATGCGCAGCCTCCGAGCCAGCACCTCGGCGGGATCGAACCGGGGCGGCGAGGCGGTGGCAGTGGCGACCATCCGCCCGAGCAACCGTTGCTGAACCGTTGCCAGGCGTTTCTCGCCGGCGTAGAGGCGGCTCAGCACCTCCTGGAGGTCGGACCGTGTCAATGCGTGTACCGACAGCGCGTCGATCTCTTTGCAGGCGGTGGCCAGATGTTCGAGAGCATCACCGAGGACGTCCCGTTCGGATACCAATATCGAACTCATGTTCGGAACGCTACGCCGATGCTCCGACAAGCCGGGGATATCGGCCGGGCGGCAGTCTTCGCAAGCGAAACGACTCCAGCAAAGCTGATTGGTTTTAGATTCATCAGGGCCGGGTAGATCGATTCCGTAGCTGTCGGGGATCGATCGAAGGAGCGGAACATGCAGACGTCCACGAGCACGCGGCGCCGCGGTGCGCTCGGCTTACTTTCTGCGGGTGCGGTCGCGGGTTTAGTGGCCGGTACGGTCGCGATGCCGACAGCCTCCGCCCAGCCGCAATGCACTGCAGCCGGCCTCAGCAATGCCCTCGGCACGGTGTCCAGCCAGACGGGCGGCTTCCTTGCCGCACATCCTGGCGCGAACGACGTCATCACCGAATCCGGTGCGCTCCCGCCGGGAGAAGGTGAGAACGCGATCCGGGCATACTTCGTCGCACATCCTCAGGAGTGGACGGAACTGCAACGCATCGCGCAGCCGCTGCGAGATCTGCGCCAACAGTGCGACGTGGATGTCGCACCCGCCCAAATCGCCAGGCTTTTCGACGCGATGGCGTCATAAGGCCCGCACACCCTAGCGTCGCGGCAACGGACACTCGGACGGTGGCGCTGCGTCACGCTCGGGCCCGTCGGCAACGGCACGGTCGGGCAGCCAGATCACGAACGTGCTGCCCTCGCCGAGCCGGCTGAACAGCGTTACCCGACCCTCGTGACTCTCGACAATCTGGCGGGCGATGGCCAGGCCGAGACCGGAGCCGCGGCGAGAACCGTTGTCGCCGTTGGAGGCCCGCTTGAAGCGGTCGAAGACGTGCGGCTGTTCATCATCGGCGATTCCTGGCCCGTCGTCCTGCACGGCGATCCAGGCCCACCCCCTGCTGCTGCCACCCGCAACTGTCACGGTCGATCCGGTCGGTGCCAACCGGATCGCGTTGGAGAGCAGATTCGCCACTGCCCGGCCCAGCGATTCGGGGTCGGCGTACACGACCGGTCCGGGGGAGCTGCGAGCGACGATGTCGAGTGGCCGTTCGGCAGCGAGCAGACCATGTTCGTCGACGACGTCGCCGATGAACCCGTGCAGGTCGACATTGCGGTCGGCGAAGCTTCCGGAGCGTCGGCGCGCGGTCGCGAGCAGGTCTTCGAGCAGCCGCGACATCCGTGCGGTGGCACGGGAGATGACAACGAGCGCATGGTCACGCTCGGCCGCGGTGGCGTCCGGATTGGTCAGCACGGCCTCGACATTGGCCTGCACCACCGCGACCGGATTGCGCAGTTCGTGTGACACGTCCTCGACCAGTGCGCGCTCGGTGCGGAACGCCGTGTCGAGGCGGTCCAGCATGCCGTCCAGCGTGTCGGCGAGTGCGCGCAGTTCATCGCGGGGTCCGGTGGCACCGATGCGCTGCGAGAGGTCGGTGGCGCGTAACCGGTTGGCGGTAGCAGTGATTTGTCCGATGGGGCGCAGCAGTCGGCCGGCCACGACCCATCCGACCAGCAGGCAGATCACGAAGATCACGGCCAAGGCGATCAGGGAATAGTTGCGCAACAGGTCGAGCGTGGACTGGTTGACGGCCTGTTGGACGCTACGCAGATCGGCGGCTTCGAAATTCTCCCCGGGCCGGTAGACCATGGTCCCGTCGGGCTTGCGCTCGAACTTCTTGACCGTCACCGAATCGAGCGGCTCCGCGTCGACGGTCCGGGACAGCGCGAGGTACACGCCGAACAGGATCAGTGCCGACAGCGCGAACAGCCACGCCGAGGTGGTGATCGCCATGCGTGCCCGGATGGTCCGCGCCCACGCCGGCAGCCTCACGTAGCGCTCATGAAGGGTTGCGCGACAGCCTCTTTCAATCGGTAGCCGCGGCCGACCAGGGTATGCAGCACCTGCTCCTCACCGTCGACGGTGAGTTTGCGGCGCAGCGTACCGACCGTGACCCGGACCGTCTGGGTGAACGGGTCGGCGTTCTCGTCCCACACGTGTTCGAGGATCTGTTCGGCGGATACGACATGGCCCGGTCGGCTCATGAGGAAGCGGAGCACCGCGAACTCCTTGAGGGTGAGGTCGACCTCACGCGGCCCGCGGTGCACCACCTGACGCGCGCCGTCGAGGACGATGTCACCGACCCGCAGTTGCGAGGATTCGCCCCGGACCTCGCGGCGCAGCACCGCGCGCAGCCGGGCCGTCAACTCGGCCAGCGCGAAAGGTTTGACGATGTAGTCGTCGGCACCGGCGTCGAGCCCACGCACCCGGTCGGGCAGCGTGCCGTGTGCGGTGAGCATCACGATGCGTAAGTCGCGGCCCGATCGGCAGTCCAGGTCGCCGGTGCGGATCCGGTGCGCCAGGTGCAAGCCGTTGCCGTCGGGGAGTGTCACGTCGACGAGCGCGATGTCGTACTCGTTGACGCCGAGACGCTCTTCGGCTTCGGCGTAGCACAAGGCGGCGTCCACCGCGTAGCCCTCGCGTTGCAGCCCGACTCGCAGCGCGCTGACCAGGCCCTCCTCGTCCTCCACGATCAACACCCGCATGAGCGCCGAGGATAGCCACCTAACCGGGTCTGTGCCCACAAGGCTTTCGGTCGGCTTTCGTTTCACCTTGCGCTGGTTTTCGTGGGGCCCTGGTGAACTGACGGCCATGACCACAGCTGAAACCGCACCAGTGGACGTCAGCGCCGTCGTCGAGCGTGCGCTGTTCGAGATGAAACACGTTGTCGTGGGCCAGGATCGGATGCTGGAGCGGCTTCTCGTCGGCCTGCTGGCCAACGGGCACATCCTGCTGGAGGGCGTTCCGGGCATCGCCAAAACTCTGGCGGTTCGGACGGTCGCCACTGTCGTCGGCGGCGTATTCCACCGCCTGCAGTTCACGCCCGATCTGATGCCCGCCGACATCGTGGGCACGCGGGTGTGGCGGCCGTCCAGCGAGACGTTCGAGATCGAACTCGGCCCCATTTTCGGCAACATGATCCTGGCCGACGAGATCAACCGCGCGCCGGCCAAGGTGCAGTCGGCACTGCTCGAGGCGATGGCGGAGCGACAGGTCAGCATCGGCGGCCGCACTTTTGCGCTGCCCACGCCGTTCCTCGTTCTGGCCACGCAGAACCCGATCGAGACCGACGGGGTGTACCAACTTCCGGAGGCGCAGCGTGATCGCTTCCTGCTCAAGGTCGACCTCACGCACCCCACCGAACTCGAGGAGATGGCGATCCTGGCCCGGATGGGGTCGCAGCCGCCGCAGCCTCGCACGCTGATGAGCCCCGACGACGTGGTCGCCATGCAGCGCTCGACCGAAGGCGTGTTCGTCCACCACGCGGTCGCCCACTACATCGTGCGGCTGGTGATGGCCACCCGTGATCCCGTCTCCTACGGTGTCGGGGGCATCGCCGGATTGCTGGAATACGGTGTGAGCCCGCGGGGTTCGCTCGGGCTGTTGTCCGCGAGTCGGGCACTGGCGCTGCTGCGGGGGCGTGACTATGTCCTGCCGGGTGACGTCGCCGAGATTGCACCCGACGTGCTGGCACACCGCCTGGTGCTCACGTTCGACGCGGTCGCCGACGGCGTGGATCCGCGTCAGGTGATCGCCGAGGTGCTCGAGAGGGTGCCGACCCCGCAGATCGCCCCACGCCACGCCGAGTTGGACGAGATGGCGTCATGAGCGCACATCCCTGGCGGGCACTGGATCTCGACGTGTTGCGCCGCATCGACGGCCTGGTGCCCGGCGACCACGAAGGCAGCAGGCTCGGTGTCGGCAGCGAACGCGAAGAGGTGGTCCGATACCAGCCCGGTGACGACGTACGCCGGATCGACTGGAACATCACCGCCCGCAGCACCGATCTGCATGTCTGGCGGCCCCGCGCGGACAACCAGCTCGACACCTGGGTATTGCTCGACACCACGGCGAGCATGGCGTTCGGCACGGTCGTCGACGAGAAACGCGAACTGGCCGCCAAGATCGTCGCTGCGATCGGACTGCTGACCGACGCCCCCGGCAACCGGCTGGGAGTGGCCACCTTCGGCACCGATGGTGTGCGTTGGCGTCGCCCGGACTCCTCGCGGCTGGCCGCTCACCGCATCACCCACGAACTGGCCGACGACGATCAGCGCACCGGGCCCGGAACCACACTGGCGGCGGCCATCGACGCGTTCGGCCGGCGTCGTCATCGCCAGGGGCTGCGGATCGTCGTGTCGGATTTCCTCGACGCCGAGGCAGGTTTCGATCCACCGTTCGACTGGTACCGGCCACTGCGCCGGCTGGCCGCACGCCATGACGTCATCGCGGTCGAGATCGTCGACCCGCGCGAGATGGCGCTGCCCGACGTGGGTTCGGTGCTGCTGGTGGATCCGGAGTCGGGTCGGCAGCGGCAGGTGTGGACGTCCGACCGCGCGGTGCGCCGCCGGTACGAGGAGGCCGCCGCGACCTACCGCGCGTCAGTGGCTGCGGCCATCCGTGCCAGCGGTGCCGAGCATCTGCCCGTCAGCACCGGGCGTGACTGGGTGCGCGACCTCGCGCGGTTCATCGGTGCCCGCAAGCGACACCGGGGAAGGCGCCGGCGATGACGTTCCTGTTCCCCGCCGCTCTGATGCTGCTCGTGCCGGTGGCGCTGCTCGCGATCGGCTACCTCGTCGCACTGCGGCGCAGACAGCGCTACGCGGTTCGGTATGCGGCACTGCCCTTGTTGGACAAGGTGATTCCCGAGCGTCCGCAGTGGCGACGGCATGTTCCTGCGGCCCTTTTGCTCATCACGCTCGGGTTGGTCGCGCTCGCGGCGGCTCGGCCGGAGATGCCGGTCCGGGTGCCCTACGAGCGGGCCACGATCATCGTCGCGATCGACGCGTCGGAGTCGATGCAGGCGCGTGACGTCGAACCCGACAGGTTGACGGCGGCGATCGCCGCGGCCGGTGACTTCATCGACCAGCTGCCGCCGGCCTTCAACGTCGGCGTGATCTCGTTCGCCGGTTCGACGGTGGTGGAGCATTCGCCCGACACCGACCATGCCGGCGCGAAGGCCAGCCTTCGGTCGATCGGCATGTCATCGCGCACCGCGATCGGCGAAGGGGTTTTCGCGGCACTGAACCAGATTCGGACAGTGACCGGCGATGACGGAACCGATCTGCCCGCACACGTCGTGCTGCTGTCCGACGGCTCGAACACAAGCGGGCGCAGCCCCACCGCCGCGGCACGGGCTGCGGCTGCCGCGGGCGTGCCGGTCTCGACCATCGCCTACGGCACCGAGGGCGGCGTCATGGAGAGCTACGGCTACTCGACTCCGGTGCCGGTCGACGCCGAAACGCTGGCCGAACTGGCGGATGCGACCGGCGGCGTGGCGTATGCCGCGTCGAGCAGCGACGAGCTGGCCGACGTCTACCGCGACATCAGCTCGTCGATCGGTTGGCGTACCGAGTGGCGCGAGGTGACGCCGTATGTCGCCGCGTTCGCCCTGGTGTTCGGAGTCGTCGCGGCGGGACTTTCGCTGCGCTGGTTTTCCCGATTGGTGTGAGGAGAGGAGATGACCGGGATCGGGTTCGCGGTGCCCGTCGACCGCGTGATGGAGGTGGCAGGCAGATCATCGTGAACGACTGAGTATTGGCTGAGAATATCTGGAATTTTTCAGCGTGATCGGAAATTGGAGTTTATAGGCGGCAACCGGAAGTTGTGGGACTTGCGGGTCGTCAAAGACGAAGGGTTGGGAAATGAAGAAGTATGCGTTGGCGGCGCTCGGTGCGGGCGCATTGGCCTCGACTGCGATCATCATGGGTGGCACCGCTGCCGCCGCGCCGACAGAGCAGTCGGTGGAACAGACCGTGAAAAGCCTTGAGACGAGCGGATATCACGTCATCGTGAACCGCACCGGCGCGGCACCGCTGGCCAGCTGCTCGGTGGTCGGCGTCCGTCAGGGGCCGATTCACTCCACGAAAGACTCCCGGGGTGGCGGCTCCATCAACACCACCGTCATTTCGCAGACCGCCTACGTCGACGTGGCCTGCTGACCGGGGAATAAACCGCACCATTAATTTGTTTGAGGCGTTCGAACCGTGAATTGCGGTTCGCAATTAATTGCGCCTGCAATCGGCCGCACATATCGTGCGGCCGATTGTTTTTGTGGGCTGCGCGCGGCGATAGGGTGGCAGCCGGCCGCCTGCGGTGACATCGTTGATTGATGGGACCCGACGACACCTACAGCGCCGATGACGAAGACCAACTGCCCAAGGAGGACACCCTCGTCGAGCGCGGCGTCGACGACCTCCTCGATGAGGGGTACTCACCGCCGGACAGATGGCGGGAACCGCGCGAGCACGAGAGCCTCGACGAGCAGTTGGCCGACGAAGTGCCCGACCGTGCGATGCAACTCGACGAGCCCGACGAGCAGGCCGGTGACGACGAGGTCGGCAGTGCGCGCGCCGGAAGACTGGCCGCACCCGACGAAGGTTTCGGAGAGGACGACGAAGCTGAGCTACTCGGCAGTGATGTCGGCGTCGCCGGTGGTGCGGCCTCTGCGGAAGAGGCCGCCGTCCACATCATCGACGAGGAAGACGAGTAACCAGCTCAGGCAGTGCGGCGCTGCACGGCCACGGACACCGTGAGCACCAGCAGCCCGCCGACCGCGAGCATGGCGCCGGCGGCAGCCGGGGCGCTGTACCCGTAGCCGGCCGCGATCACCAGCCCACCGACCCACGCGCCTGTCGCGTTGCCGATGTTGAGCGCTGAGTGGTTGAGCGCCGCGGCGAGCGTCTGCGCGTCGTGGGCGACATCCATCAGTCGGGTCTGCAGCGCCGGCCCGACCGCGGAACCGGCGGCGCCGATGCCGAACAACAGGAGCAGGGCGGCCCACGGGTTGTGGGAAGCCGGCACGAAGATCGCCAGCAGGACACCCAGTGTGCCCATCGACAGATACAGCGCGCGGATCACCGATGCATCGGCAAGCCGTCCGCCGACGAGGTTGCCGACGACCATGCCGAGGCCGAACACCATGAGCGCCACGGGAACCAGTGCCCGGGACAGCCCGGCGACGTCGGTCATCGTGGTGCTGATGTAGCTGTAGACGGCGAACATCCCGCCGAAGCCGACCATGCCGACCAGAACGGCGAGCAGCACCTGCGGCCGGCGCAGCGCACCGAGTTCGGTGAGCGGGCTCGACGAGTGCATCGACCGCAGCTGGTCGGGGAGCCAGAACCACAGCGCGGTCAGGGTGAGCATGCCGATGACGACCACGAGGCCGAACGCACTGCGCCAGCCCAGCGCCTGGCCGAGCCAGGAGGCCATCGGCACGCCGAGCACCGTCGCGATCGTGAGTCCGGACATCACGTGCGCGACGGCCCTCGCCCGGTTCTGCGGGCCCATCAGGTGTGCGGCGGCCAGCGCGGCGATGCCGAAGAAGGCGCCGTGCGGCAGGCCGGCAACGAATCGCGCGACGACGAGCGTCGGGTACGACGGTGCCACCATGCTGGCCACGTTGCCGAGAGTGAAGACCGCCATCAGGCCCAGCAGCAGCGCCTTGCGCGGAAGTCGAGCGGTCAAGGAAGCGATCACCGGTGCCCCGACCACCACGCCCAGTGCGTACGCGGAGATGACGTGACCGGCAGTGGGTTCACTGATGCCGAAGCCCGTCGCGATATCGGGCAGCAGACCCATCGCGACGAACTCGGTGGTGCCGATGCCGAAGCCACCGAGGGCGAGGGCGAGCACTGCGAGCCACCGGACGGTGGGATCGGTTGCGACCACCGAAGAAGGGCGCGTCGGGCGTTCGAGGGAAGTCGTCATACGTTGCGGCTTTCCGATGGCGTTGGGATTGAGCTCTCGGACAGCGTTGGCGAGAACGGCTTCTGCAACGCTAACCGGACTTCTGATGTCCCAGCAACTTACTTTTGTATTTTGAATGCCAAAGTGATGGAGGTTACGGTGCTGGTATGACGAGCGTCGGCTCGACCGTTGGTGAGGTCCTTGCCCTGATCAGGGAACGCCGCGCCGTCACCCGCGCCGAGATCGGCCAACTGACCGGGCTCTCCCGCACAGCGGTGTCAGCCCGCGTAGCAGCTCTCACCGAGCAGGGGCTGGTCGTCGAGAGCGAGCAGGCTCCGTCGACGGGCGGACGACCTCCGACACTGCTGTCATTCAATGCCGCCGCCGGTGTGGTGTTGTCGGCCGCGATCGGCCGCAGTCGCACCCGGCTGGCGGTGTGCGACCTCGCCGGCGACGTGCTCGACCTCGCCGATATCGACCAACAGCCCGACCTCGGCCCTGACGATCTGATGCCTGACGTGGTCAAACGCCTCGACGCGTTGCTCGACGGCCACCGCGGCGCCCGGGTGTACGGGGTCGGCGCCAGCCTGCCGGGCACCGTGGACCGTCAGCGCGGCGCCGGTGTGGACTCGCCGATTCTGCCAGGCTGGGGTGGGGTCGAGGTGCGGACGTATCTGCGGGCGCTGACCGACGCGCCGGTGGTGGTCGACAACGACGTCAACGTCATCGCACTGGCCGAACGCGCCGGGAACGACCGCGCGGTCGACGACATGCTGGTGCTCAAGGCCTCTACCGGCATCGGCGCGGGCATCATCGCCGGCGGCGTACTGCAGCGCGGCGCCACCCAGGCGGCCGGCGAGTTGGGCCACAACAAGACTGCGGCCGCGGCGGGGCTACCGTGCCGGTGCGGTGACATCGGGTGTCTGGAGGCAGTCGCCGGCGGTTGGGCGTTGGTGGCCGCCCTTCGCCAGGACGGCCGCGCCGTCAACCACCTACGGGACGTGGTCGCCTTGGCTCACGGCGGCGATGCCGAAGCCCGCCGCTTGATCCGGGACAGCGGTCGCCATGTCGGCGAGGTGCTCGCCGCCGCTGTCAACCTGCTGAACCCCGGGGTACTGGTGGTGGCCGGAGACATGTCGGGCGCCTACGACATTTTCGTTGCAGGTCTGCGAGAGACGTTGTACGGCAATGCCACTGCGCTGGCCACCCGGTCGCTGACCGTTGCGCCGTCGATCCACGGTGAAGAGTCCGGGGTGATCGGCTGCGCGGCAATGGTTCTCGACGAGGTGTTCTGACCGGGCCTGACCCGCTACACCTTTGAGATCACGTGTTCGGCGAACTTCTCCAGGTTCCGAATCTTGCGGTCCAGCGGCTCGGTGTCCTCGCCCTTGGTGTAGGGCAGCCGGAAACCGACGATCACATCGGTGACACCCTGGTCCTCCAGCCGTTTGATGCCGTCGACAGTGAAGGCGTCCACTGAGATGACGTGAACCTCAAAGGGGCCGGTGTGACCTTCTTCCTGGCGAATCTGGTTGAGCCGCTTGAGAAGTACGTCGAGATCGTCGGTCCCGCCACCGTGCATCCAGCCGTCGCAGCGCGCGGCGCGGCGCAGTGCGGCATCGGCATGCCCGCCGACCAGGATGGGCACCGGCTTCGATGGTGCCGGAGTCATCTTGGTCTTCGGGATGTCGTAGAACTCGCCGTGGTATTCGAAGTAGTCGCCACTGGTGAGCCCGCGGATGATGTCGATGCACTCGTCCATCCGCTTGCCGCGACGGGCGAACGGCACGTTCATCAGCTCATAGTCCTCGGGCCACGGGCTGGTGCCGACGCCGAGCCCGAGTCGGTTGTCGAACAGCGCATTGAGGGAGCCGGCCTGCTTGGCCACCAGGGCCGGCGGCCGGATCGGCAGTTTGAGCACGAAGAAGTTGAACTTGAGGGTGGTGGTCGCCGCGCACAATGCCGAGGCCAGGACGAACGCCTCGATGAACGGCTTACCTTCCAGGAATTCCCGGTTGCCGTCGGGCGTGTACGGGTACTTCGCGTCCGATTCGAACGGGTAGGCGATGCTGTCCGGAATGGTCATCGCGTGGTATCCGGCCGCTTCGGCCGCCTGGGCCAGCGGAATGTAGTAGGTCGGATCGGTCATGGCTTCCGCATAGGTGAACCGCATGCCACCACACTAGAACGTGTTCTAGAACTGATGCGGGAGATTGGCGGGGATCGAACGGCTACGCTTTACTGGTCACCTTCTGCGACATTCGGTAGTCGTGCGGGGATTGGAGTGAAGCGATGTCAGACAGCCCTCACAGGGTCATTGCTCTGCAGATCAGCGAGTTGATTCGCGATATTCAGCAACGCCCGACAACCGACGTGGACGCGGTCCTCAGCGAACTCGCCGAGAGCGGAGTCAGCTATATCCCGACCGCCCAGCACGGCGGCATCACGATCGCCACGCGTGACGGCAAGCTGCACACCGCGGCCGCCACGAGCGATTACGCGGTTCTCCTCGACAAGATCCAGCAGCGATGCGCGGAGGGGCCATGCCTGACCGCGGCGTGGGAACAACACATCACCAAGATCGACGACGTCGAAACCGAACAGCGTTGGCCCGCCTACTGCAAGGACGCCCGCGACGAGACGCCGATCCGGTCGATCATGGCGTTCCAGCTGTACGCCGACCAGCAGACCATGGGGGCGCTGAACTTCTACGCCGAACAGCCGTACGCCTTCGATGCCGAGGCGATCGAGGCTGGGCTGATCGTGGCGACCCATACCGCGCTGGCCTGGAATCTGCTGCGGCGAGATGAACAGTTCCGCAGCGCGCTGGCCTCTCGGGACATCATCGGCCAGGCCAAGGGGATGATCATGGAGCGTTTCAAGATCGACTCCGTGCAAGCCTTCGAGGTCCTCAAGCGACTGTCGCAGAGCTCCAACGTGCCCCTCGCCGACATCGCGCGCGACATCGTCATCTCCGGGCCTGCCTCGGACTGCTAATCGCTCACAGGCAGTTCTCCGGGCCGATGACCGCCCACACCGTCTTGCCCGTCGAAGTCGGTGTACTGCCCCAGGCGCGCGTCACCGCCGCCACGACCGCGAGTCCCGACACCGTATCGGCCCCCTGATGGGGGTCTTCGTGCCGAACAGCGGGTAGGCGGCTGTGGTCCTCCACTGCGATCGTCACGACGTCACCTCTCGTCTCGATCAGGAGGCCAGGCGCACTCTGCGTGTGTTCCAGCACGTTCTCCACCAGCACATCGACGACTATCGAGGTGACCGCGATCGATTCGGGCTGCCACCACGCCAACAACCATTCGGCGGCCAACTCCCGCGCTCGGTGCAGGCTGGAGTGAACCGGCGGCAACTGCACCTGGGCCCGCAGGCGCGGCGTCGCGATGCCCAGCGCGGCGACCCAGTCACGGGCGTCCTCGATGGTCGGATACACCGGCACGTACTTGGCGATTCCGTTGCGCGCGATTGCCGCGCGGCCGTTGCCGTGCCGGCAGACCAGAACCAGGGGGACATCCGGCCACACACTGACGTGCCATCGGGCGCTGGTGAAGACCGCCAACGCCGACTCGTCAGGGACCTGCAGGTCGGTGATGTCGATGATGACGGCGCGAGGCTCGTTCAGGGCCATCTCGATGATGGTGTCGCGTAACGGCCGGTAGGTCGTGCTGTCAAGCACTCCGTCGACCATGACGACGCTCGTGCTGTCCAACGTGTGCGCCGACATCACCATCGGACTTTGCGGTCCAGCCACTGATCCTCCGATCCGTCTCGAGTGAGACGCGGCAGATGTCGTGTACCCGGCTATGTCCTGATCGACACCATTGCACGGCATCATGTTTCTGGTGCGCACCTGGCTGACCCGCAACGTCCGGGTGCTCTCTGCGGTGTCGCTGTTGCAGGACGTGGCAAGCGAACTGCTCTATCCGCTACTGCCGATCTATCTGACGACGGTGCTCGGGGCGCCGCCGGCCGTGGTCGGTGCCGTCGAGGGCGCGGCCGAAGGCGCGGCGGCGATGACCAAACTGGCCGCAGGCCCACTCGGCGACCGGTTCGCGAAGCGCCCGCTGATCGCCACCGGCTATGGCATGGCCGCGCTGGGCAAGGTCATCGTGGCAGCGGCGGCAGGCTGGCCGGGCGTGCTGGCGGGCCGCGTCGTAGACCGTCTCGGCAAGGGCATCCGGGGTGCGCCGCGCGACGCCCTGCTGGTCGTCGATATCGACGTGGCGGCCCGCGGCAGGGTGTTCGGATTCCACCGCGCGATGGACACCTTCGGCGCGGTCATCGGACCGCTGTTGGGCCTGCTCGGTTACGAATTGCTCGACCACCAGATCGCACCGCTGCTGTGGGTGGCTATCGTGCCCGCGGTGCTCAGCGTCGCCCTGGTGTTCCTGGTGTCCGAAAAGCGGCGCTCGGCTTCGCCGCGCGGGGTGCACCAACCGGTGTTCGCCCGGGTGCGGGACCTGCCCGGCCGGTACTGGCGGGTGACGGCAGTGCTGGTGGCGTTCGGCCTGGTGAACTTCCCGGACGCGCTGCTTCTGTTGCGGCTCAACGAGATCGGCTTCTCGGTCGTCGAGGTCATCCTGGCTTACGTGACGTACAACGCGGTGTACGCCCTCGCGAGTTTTCCGGCCGGTCTGCTGGCCGACCGGATCGGCCGGATTCCGGTGTTCGGCATCGGGCTGGTGTTCTTCGCTGTCGGCTACACCGGTCTGGGCCTGACCAGTGATCCGGTGTTGTCCTGGCTGCTGATCGGGGCCTACGGTCTGTTCACCGGATGCACCGACGGAGTCAGCAAGGCGTGGATCTCGTCGCTGGTGGGCTCGGACCTGCAGGGGAGTGCACAGGGAGTTTTCCAGGGCCTCAGCGGTTTTGCCGTACTCGGCGCCGGGGTGTGGGCAGGCCTGCTCTGGGGTGCCGACGGAGAACTACCGTTGCTGATCTCCGGGATCGCCGGTGGGGTGTTCGCCGTCGGACTGCTGGGCGCTGCTGTGGTCGGCCGGGTACGACTCAGCCGGGCAGCGTGACCTCCACGTCCTCCAGGGCGAACGGGGGTTCGCCGACGCCGACGATCGAGTAGGTGCCCTGCGCCGTGCGTTCGGTGATGCGAGCGTCGACGGTGCGCATGCCGATGGTCAGCCGAACCTGGCCTGCGCCGGTGATCGCGGTGCCGTCGAGAATCGTGCCCTGCCAGTGATACCGACCGTCGATCGGATCCAGATGCCCGGTCAGCCGCACGCGGACCGAATGGTCGTGTTCGCCGGTGTTGAGCACCGCCTGCCCGTCATACACGTCATCGGCGATGGCCGGATCCGGCCCGGATGCCAACGGCTTGCTGCGGCGCCACCGCAAGTGGGGCTGGTTCTGCGGCAGGAACCCGGTGCGCCGCCACACCCGCCGGCCGATGCGGCCCATCAGGCCGACCTCCTCCAGAAACGCTGCGAGCGGTGCGAATCCGGCGATCTGCACCTCGTGGCGATGTGCGCTGGCGCGGGCCATCCGCCGCGCGGCGCGGCCGTCCAGGCCGACGCGCTGATACTGCACTTTGTTGGTGAACAGGTACCGGAAGAAAAGGCCGCCCGCCCCGTTCAGATTGCTCACCCACGCCCGGGTGATCCACGGCATGGTCGGGGTGCGTTTGCGCAGGCCGTCGCGCGCGAACTGGATGTGGCGGGCTTCCTCGGTGACATGGATGCGCATGAGGCGCTGCACCATTGGCTGCAGGTCCGGATCGTCCATCATCTGGCGCTGCAGCGAGTCGAAGATCTCCTCGCCGATCAACGCGGCCACCCACAGCACCGAACCCTGGAACGCGAACGGCAGCGAGTTGATGATCATGCGCTGGTAGAGGCGTGGCCGTACCGGCTTGGCGTCGAGCTTCGCGATGGCCTTGCCGAACATCACCATGTGCCGGGTTTCGTCGCCCAGTTCGGTCAGCTCGTAGTGGGTGGCCATCGCGGTCGGATCCTGGTGCATCATCTTGCGCAGCAGCGCCTGGTTGAGGATGTTCTCGAACCAGATGCCTGCCGAGAGCGTGTTGACCAGCTCCTGACGGGACAGCTCGATCTGCTGTTCGCGGGACATGCTGTCCCACAACGGCGTTCCGTACAGTGACACCACCTTGGGCGGCAGGAAGAACTTGTCCGGATCCAGCGGGGCATCCCAGTCGATGTCGACGACGGGCGCGTAGGACTTCTTGACCGAGCCCTTGAGCAGGCGCTCGGAGAACTCTTCACGCGTCGCGGCGTTGGCGGATCTGACCGCTCGGACCGAAGCTGTCACCGTTGACGTCCCTTCGTTGACGTTTCGTCCCTTGAACGTAAGTACCCGAGCCACAAGATGTCAATACCCCGGGTACCGGATACTTTGGGTACGGTTGGTGTGCTCCCGGGCGGCCGCTAACCTTCGCATGTGCGTCGCATCCACGTCATCGGAATCGGAGCCGGTGATCCGGACTACGTCACCGCACAGGCCGTTTCCGCGCTCAACGACACGCAGGTGTTCTTCGCGATGGACAAGGGCGACTCGAAAGACGAATTGGTCGCGTTGCGCCGGCTCATCTGTGAGCGGTTCATTCGCGAGCCCGGCTACCGGTTCGTGGAGTTGGCCGACCCGAAGCGGGCGAAAGAGGGCGAGTACCGCCAGATCGTCGCGGACTGGCATGCCGAGCGGGCCCGGATCTGGGCGCAGGCCATCGAAACCGAACTCGGTCCCGACGGCACCGGAGCATTTCTGGCCTGGGGTGATCCGTCGCTCTACGACAGCACCCTGCGAATCCTGGAAAAAGTGGCCGACTGCGTCGACATCCAATACGACGTCATCCCAGGTGTCACCGCGATCCAGGCCCTCACGGCGCGCCACCGCATCCCGCTCAACGACGTCGGCGAGCCCGTGCTGATCACCACCGGCCGCCAATTGCGCGAGCACGGGCTGTCGGGCAGCGCGGTGGTGATGCTCGACGCCGAGTGTTCGTTCCAGTCCTGCCCGCCGCAGACCCGCATCTGGTGGGGCGCGTATCTGGGCACCGCCGACGAGTTGCTGGTCGCCGGCACCGTCGGCGAGGTCGGTGATGAAATCGCGGGCTTGCGCGCCGAAGCCAGAACACGCCACGGCTGGATCATGGACACCTACCTGCTGCGCTCGGCAGACTGACCACCCATGGGCTCATTTCTGCTGCGCGCAGCGATTACTGGTTTCGCACTCTGGGTTGTCACTCTCATCGTGCCGGGGATGAGCTTCGTCGGCGGTGATACGACCTTGACGCGGGTCGGCATCATCTTCGTCGTCGCGGTGATCTTCGGTCTGGTCAACGCGGTCATCAAGCCGATCGTGCAGATCCTGTCGATCCCGCTCTACATCCTCACCCTCGGCCTCATCCACATCGTCATCAATGCGTTGATGCTCTGGATCACGTCGTGGATCACCGAGAACACCACGCACTGGGGCCTGCAGATCGACGAATTCTGGTGGACCGCAGTCTGGGCGGCGATCGTGCTGTCGGTCGTGAGCTGGCTACTGTCCTTCGTCCACCGCGCTGCGCAGAGCTGAGGTCTGCTCCGTCAGTGCTGCGGCAGTATCGCCGGCCGCCTCGGTGTCGCTGTCGTGTTCCAGCGCCCAGCAGGCCGTCAGCGTGCGGTAGGCGAGTTGCTCCGTGGCCACCACGGTCGGCCACATGCGTTCGGCCGCAAGGCGTTGCGAGGACGATCCGCCGACCGCGGCGTCATAGGCAGGCAGGAGCGCCATCGCGCGCAACTGTAGATCGCGACGGTCGGTGCGGGCGCTCGGGGAGGCGCTGTCGCCCGCCGCGAGGTGCGGCAGTGTCGCGATGACCGCGTCGAGGGTCGCCGCGATGCCTGCGGCCAGCCTGGTCGGGGTGCGAAGGCGCTGCGTCGCCCAATACACGAGAAGTGCCACCGCACAACCGATCAGGGTGTCGGCGCCGCGGGCCAGCAGGATCTCGCCTAAGTCGGCGACCGGCGCGCCACCCGAGGCGATCGTCAGTGCCGCGGGGGTGATGAACACGACGGCCAGCGTGTAGTTGCGCACCACGTACATCTCGATGAGGAACTGCAGTGCACCGATCGTCAAAGCCAACCAGAGCCCCTGCGGGTGCAGCGCCAGGATCGCCCCGGCCACGCCCAGACCGAGCCAAGTGCCCAGTGCGCGTTCTATTCCGCGTGCCACGGTCCGCAGCCAGTCGAACCCCTGATGCAGCATGAGAACCGCGGCGGCCATCGCCCAGTACGCGTGGTGCAGCGTGAGTGCAGACGCGATCGCGCCCGAGATCGCCACCGCGATGCCCACCCGGACGGCGAGCTGAAGCGAGATCGAGCCGGGGGTCAGGGCCCGTCGCAGCAGCTTGACCGCGCTGGGCCTGCCGAGCGGAACTCCCTCGGCGCCATGCTCGTCGGGGATCGCGTCGGCGGGGACAGTCGCCAGCTGCCGCGCCAGTGCGGCGCCGTCCTTCGGAGCCGGTGTACCTGTGTCAGCGGCTCGCATCGCGTCGGCGAACAGCACGTGCAGTCGTCGGCTCACCACCCGCAGCCGATACAGCGCGTGGTCGGGTTTGGGCTGCACCGGCTGGAACGTCACCAGCGTGACCCACGCGGCGTGCAGTAGCGTCGCGGCCCGGTGTCGCGCATCTGCTTGTTCGCCCGCGTCGCCGCCGATGCTGTCGATGTACTGGGCGACGGCCGCGGCGGCCGCCGCCACCGCCGCTTTCTCGGGACCGCGCGGGCGCGCCAGTGCGCCCGACATGTGGACACACCAGGCGAAGGCGCCGCCGGCGAGCACCAGCGCCGCCACCTGGCCGGGGCTCAGATGACCGGTCGCCTGCGCGCCCGTACCCGCGGCGCAGGCCAGCACGAACATGTACGCGCCGGGCGGCCCGATGGCCAGGGCATGACATACGAGCGTCGCCACCATCGCGATCACCGTGACCGTGACGATCCCGAGCCATGGCACCTGGGCTGCCCAGTCGCCAACGGCAACCGCGCCGGCGAAGGACACCGCGACAACGGCGAGGTACACGCCGCGATTGAGATACGGGCGCCCGCTGCCGTAGAGCGATGTGAACCCGCCGATGGTGGCGATCAGGCCGGCTGCGGTATCGCCCGCGGCCCAGCCCACCAGAACCGGTACTGCCATGCAGATCCCGGCCCGCAACGCGTGCGGCCAGCGACGCTGCACCTTGTTCATCACCAAGATGTGGCGCAGCGGGTTGCCAACCGGTTTGGGCGCCGGGCGTTCCGCCATGGTTACAGCATGCTCGGCGTCCGGCTGACACACTGGAAGGCATGCCCGAACTGCCCGAGGTCGAGGCGTTGGCCGACCATTTGCGCCGCAACGCGGTCGGGCGGGTGGTGACCCGCGTCGACGTGTCAGCGTTTTCGGTACTCAAGACGTTCGACCCGCCGATCACCGCCCTGCACGGGCAGACCGTCACCGACGCTGCCCGGTGGGGAAAATACCTGGGCCTGCAGGCCGGTGGGCTGTTCCTCATCACGCACCTGTCCCGGGCCGGTTGGCTGCGCTGGTCGGACAAGTTGGCGTCGACGCCGCTCAAACCGGGGAAGGGCCCGATAGCGTTGCGCGTGCACTTGGGTGATGCGGTGGGTTTCGACCTCACCGAGGCAGGCACGCAGAAGCGGCTGGCGGTGTGGATGGTCTCCGATCCGCTGCAGGTACCGCAGATCGCTGCTCTCGGCCCGGACGCGCTGTCGCTGGATTTGGCGGGGCTGGCCGGACTGCTTGCCGGGCAGGGCGGACGCATCAAAACCGTCATCACCGATCAGAAGGTGATCGCCGGGATCGGCAACGCCTACAGCGACGAGATCCTGCACGTCGCCAAGCTTTCGCCGTTCGCCACCGCGGGCAAGCTGACCGACGCCCAACTAGCCGATTTGCACGACGCGATGATCTCGGTGCTCACCGATGCGGTGTCGCGATCGGTGGGGCAGCAGGCCGCCACGCTCAAAGGCGAGAAGCGGTCGGGGCTTCGGGTGCACGCCCGCACCGGACTGCCGTGCCCGGTCTGCGGTGACACCGTGCGGGAGGTGTCGTTCGCGGACAAGTCTTTCCAGTACTGCCCGACGTGTCAGACCGGTGGCAAGGTGCTCGCCGACCGGCGGATGTCCCGGCTGCTCAAGTAGCGGTTTCTTGACAGGTGTTTAACCAGGTTATCCTGCAGCGGTGACCCGTCAGAAGATCCTCATCACCGGTGCCAGCTCCGGCCTGGGCGCCGGCATGGCCCGTCAATTCGCGGCAAAGGGCCGTGACCTGGCGTTGTGTGCGCGTCGGACCGAGCGGCTCGACGAGCTGAAGGCCGAACTCGCCGACCGGCATCCCTACATCAAGGTGGCGGTCGCGGCGCTGGACGTCAACGATCACGAGGCAGTGCCGCGGGTGTTCGGCTCGTTGTCTGAGGAGCTCGGCGGTATCGACCGGGTGATCGTGAATGCGGGCATCGGCAAGGGCTGGCCGCTCGGCGAGGGCAAGCCGTGGGCCAACAAGGCGACCATCGAAACCAACCTGATCGCCGGGCTGGTGCAGATCGAGACCGCGCTGGAGATGTTCAAGAAATCCGGCAGCGGCCACCTGGTGCTGATCTCATCAGTGCTCGGCAACACGGGTGTGCCCGGCGGCAAGGCCGCCTACTGCGCTTCGAAGGCCGGGATGACATCGTTGGGCGAGTCGCTGCGTGCCGAGTACGACAAGGGGCCGATCCGGGTCACAGTCATCGAGCCGGGCTACATCGAGTCGGAGATGACGGCCAAGTCTGCGACCACCATGCTCATGGTCGACAACGAGACCGGCGTGCGCGCGATGGTCGAGGCCATCGAGAAGGAGAAGGGCCGTGCAGTGGTGCCGCGCTGGCCGTGGGCGCCGTTGACCCAGGTCATGCGCCTGCTGCCGCCCAAATTCACGAAGCGGTTCGCGTAGTTTCGGACACTGGTGCCCCGGCTGCTGGGTGCGCCTGCTGCTGGCCCGGTCCGCTCGGCTTTCAGTCCGCTCGGGCGTTCCGGGCGTTCGCTGCCGGGCGCGCGTCCCCGGCACGCCTCCCCAGCACATAGTCGCTTTGCCCGCCTATTAGCGACAAAGTCGCTGAAATCGCCTCGGGGGCAACACTTGTCACGTCAGCACCACGTCGCAAATCACGCTGGTATCTCTGGCATCGCCGGCCACACCAGCATCGTATTTCGGGTTGCCCGCATTACAGCGACATTGTCGCTCACCGAGGTGGGCATGGATATTACTGAGCCCCAACGGCATTCATGTGACAGGACGATTGGTGTCCATGCGGGAGCGATCGGTGTCGCGGCCGCATGCGCCCGTTGGTTAGGTCTGTGCCGCCCCGCGTTGGTAGCGCTGTGGCGGGATTTCGCGCCCGGGACCGCCGTACCGCTACGCACGCTCCGGACAAATTGCAGCCGGCTCGCAACCGGCCCGCGACTTTGTCGCTAATAGGCGGGCACGTAACCACTGACGCTCAAGGGGCTGCTGAGGTTGGCGGGTGCCACGTGGTTTCACCAGAGGGGTCGAGGGTTCCAGTGGGGCTAGTGAGGCGTTTTCCGCGACTTTGTCGCTAACAGGCGGGCGGAACGGCATGTTCGGTCGCTCCCGGAAGATGTGCGGTCGCTTCTGCAATATGCGTGGCCCGGACTGCCACCTTGATTTATTGTTAGGTTTTCCCAACAATAAGTTGTATGAGTCCGGTGAGACGTGGGGACAACCTCCCGATTCACAACCGCATCGGCGTGCTGCGCGCCGAGCGGAGGATGACGCGGGCCGAGCTTGCGACGCTGATCAACGTGAACCCGCAGACCGTGGGCGCCTTGGAACGGGGCGACCATTGCCCCAGCCTCGATCTGGCGTTCCGGATCTGCGATGTCTTCGGCCTCCCCGTCGAAGCCGTCTTCTCGCGTGAACCATTCACCCCACTGTCCGCCGAGGTCTACGGACAAAGGGCACGAGCGGAAGGAAATGATGGAGATGTCTCGACCCAAGATGCAGGTTGAACCGACCCTGCTCGATCGATATCAGGACTACCGCACCCGGCGGTTCCTCAAACGCGAAAGCACATATGCGAATTCGTTGCCGAGCTGGAGAAATCAGCGTCGGCGCCGAATCCTTGTGGCTTGGCTGGCTGCGACGTTCACGTTCATGTTCGCGGTGGCTGTGCTGTGCGCGTTCGGCGTGAAATGGGCTCCGCTGCTGTGGCTCCCGGCGTGCGTGGCATTCTTCCCGACGTGGATCGCACTGCAGATCGTGTCCGGACGCCGTGGCGACGCGCCGCAGGCGGCACTGGACGAATACGAGATCGCGCAGCGGAACAGCGCCCGCTCGATCGGGCTGACCGTGACGCAGAACCTGATGATGGTTCCGATCTTCTATCTGATCTTCGGTGCGGTGCTCACCGGCGGGACTGACCAGGACATGGCCTACGCCGGTGGCCTCATGGCGCTGACCGTGTTGCTCATCGGTGGTTGCACACCCGCGATGATTCTGGGCTGGACCCGCACCGACCCGGACGTCGAAACCGCGTAAACGTGGATTCATGTGGCGTGTGTCGCAACGAACAGGTTCGATAGGTTGTTTTGACACCCGCCGAGCGTGGGTAGACGAACTGCATGATGGCAAAACTGTTTACCCCAATGTTCTTTGCAGGCGCCGCGGCGACCTCGATTGCACTCGCCCCGGTTTCGATGGCTGAGCCGCCTCCGCCACCGCCGCCGTGCGTCAACGCCGACGGCACGCCGTGCGCGGACCTCGGGACTGCCGGTCCCGGCGGAGCCACCGGCCAAATCCCCGGGGGTCCCGGCGGCACAGCCGGCCCGGGTGGCGCCAGTGGTGCCATTCCCGGTGGTCCCGGCGGTGCGGCAGGGCCTGAGGGCGCTACCGGCGTGATTCCGGGCGGCCCGGGCGGTACAGCCGGCCCGGGTGGCGCAACCGGCTCGATCCCGGGTGGCCCCGGCGGCACAGCCGGACCTGAGGGCGCCACGGGCTGCATCCCGAACGTGGGCTGCGCGACCATTCCGGCCCCGTAAGCCCCTAGGTGATGTTCGGCTAGACCGAACGCCCGCGCTCAACCCGATAACGGCGCACCAGGGCATCGGTGGAGCCATCGGACTGCTCGGCCGGTGACGCCTCCGCGGTGATCACCGGCAGCAGTGCCTTTGCCTGGGTCTTGCCGAGTTCAACGCCCCACTGATCGAACGAGTCGATACCCCAGATCACACCTTCGGTGAACACCTGATGCTCGTAGAGCGCGATCAGCTGGCCGACGACAGACGGCGTCAACCTGGTAGCCAGGATTGACGTCGTCGGTCGGTTGCCCGGCATCACCTTGTGTGGCACGACCTCGGCCGGAGTTCCCTCTGCGGCAATCGCTTCGGCGGATTTGCCGAACGCCAGCACCTGGGTCTGGGCGAAGAAATTGCTCATCAGAAGGTCATGCATACTGCCGGTGCCATCAGCGGTGGGTAGGTCGTCAGTGGGCTGGGAGAACCCGATGAAGTCCGCCGGAACCAGCCGCGTGCCCTGGTGCAGCAACTGGTAGAAGGCATGCTGGCCGTTGGTTCCCGGTTCGCCCCAATAGATTTCACCGGTGTCGGTCGTCACGGGTGTGCCATCGGCGCGTACCGACTTGCCGTTGGATTCCATGGTCAGCTGCTGCAGATACGCCGCGAACCGCGACAGGTCGTTGGAGTAGGGCAGCACCGCACGGGATTGGGCGCCAAAGAAATTCGAGTACCACAGCCCGATCAATCCGAGCAGTGCCGGCGCGTTGGACGCCAGCGGCGCGGTGCGAAAATGTTCGTCGACGAGGTGGAATCCGGCCAGGAACTCGTCGAATCGCTCGCGTCCGATCACAGCCATCACCGACAGGCCGATCGCCGAATCCACCGAGTACCGCCCGCCGACCCAGTCCCAGAAGCCGAACATGTTCTCGGTGTCGATACCGAACTCGTCGACCAACTTCTCATTCGTCGACACCGCCACGAAATGCCGCGACACCGCCTCATCGCCGAGTGCGTCGACCAGCCAGCGGCGCGCGGCGGTGGCGTTGGTCAGCGTCTCCAGCGTCGAGAATGTCTTCGAAGCAACGATGAAAAGCGTTGTGGCCGGATCCAAGTCGGCAAGGGTTGCCACCAGATCGGCCGGGTCGACGTTCGAGACGAAACGCGCCGAGATCCCGGCGTCGGCGTAGTGGCGCAGCGCGTCGTACACCATCACCGGGCCCAGATCCGAACCGCCGATGCCGATGTTGACGACGGTCTTGATGCGCTCGCCCGTCGCGCCGGTCCACTCGCCGCTGCGCAACCGGTCGGTGAACGCGCCCATGCGATCCAGCACAGCGTGTACGTCGGCGACCACGTCCTGCCCGTCAACCGTCAACGAAGCGTCAACAGGCAGTCGAAGCGCGGTGTGCAGCACCGCGCGGTCCTCCGAGGTGTTGATGTGTTCGCCGGCGAACATCGCGTCGCGGCGCGCTTCCAGCTCGGCGGTGCGGGCCAGGTCGACCAACAACTCCACGGTTCGGCGGGTGATGCGGTGCTTGCTGTAGTCGATGTAGAGGTCGCCGACGGTCAGTACCAGGTCAGATCCGCGCGAGGGATCCTCGGCGAACAACTCCGTCAGATGCTTGTCGCGGATGTCGTCGAAGTGGCTCGCCAATGCCTGCCAGCTGGGGGTTGACGTGATGTCGGCACTCATTGTGTCGACCTTAATGCGGCGCTCGGTTTGAAGGTGTACATGATGGATGTATGCGCACTGAAGACCTGATTGCATCCGTACCAACCGGACTGTGGATCGGCGGCGAGGAACGGAAGGCGTCGTCGACGTTCAACGTGCTCGATCCAAGTGACGACCAGGTGATCACCTCCGTGGCCGATGCCACCGCCGAAGACGCGATCGCCGCACTCGACGCCGCCTGCGCCGTGCAGGGGGAGTGGGCCGCGACCGCGCCCAGAGAGCGGGGCGAGATCCTGCGCTCGGTGTTCGAGAAGATCAACGAACGCGCCGACGACATCGCCGCGCTCATGACGCTCGAAATGGGCAAGGTGCTCGCCGAGAGCAAGGGTGAGGTGAAGTACGGCGGCGAGTTCTTCCGCTGGTTCGCCGAGGAGGCCGTACGTATCGACGGCCGCTACACCTCGTCTCCGGCGGGCACTGGCCGGATCATCGTCACCAAACAGGCCGTCGGCCCCTGTTACGCCATCACGCCGTGGAACTTCCCGCTGGCGATGGGCACCCGCAAGATGGGCCCGGCCTTTGCCGCGGGCTGCACCATGATCGTCAAACCCGCGCAGGAAACCCCGTTGACCATGCTGCTGCTGGCCAAGCTCATGGACGAGGCCGGCCTGCCCAAGGGTGTGCTGTCTGTCCTGCCCACCAGCGACCCGGGCACGGTCACCACCGCGCTCGTCGACGACGGCCGGCTGCGCAAGCTGACGTTCACCGGCTCGACGGGCGTGGGTAAGGCCCTGGTCAAGCAGTCGGCGGACAAGCTGTTGCGGACGTCGATGGAGCTGGGCGGCAATGCGCCGTTCATCGTGTTCGACGATGCCGACGTCGACGCCGCGGTGGAAGGGGCGCTGCTGGCCAAGATGCGCAACGGCGGTGAGGCGTGCACCGCGGCCAACCGCTTCCATGTCGCCAACTCGGTCCGCGAGGAGTTCACCGAGAAGCTGGTCAAGCGGATGAGCGAATACACCCTCGGCAAGGGTCTCGACCCGTCATCGACGTTGGGCCCGCTGATCAATTCCAAGCAGGTCGCCACGGTCACCGAGCTCGTCTCCGACGCGGTGTCCAAAGGCGCGACCGTCGCGGTCGGCGGCGTCGCCCCCAGCGGACCGGGCAACTTCTACCCGGCCACCGTGCTTGCCGACGTGCCCGATGACGCCCGCATCCTCAAGGAGGAGGTGTTCGGGCCCGTCGCGCCGATCATCGGATTCGACACTGAGGACGAAGGTGTCGCGGCAGCCAACAATACCGATTACGGCCTGGCTGCCTACGTTTACACGCAATCGCTGGACCGCGCGCTGCGGGTGGCCGAGGGCATCGAGTCGGGCATGGTCGGCATCAACCGCGGAGTGATCTCGGATCCGGCGGCACCGTTCGGCGGCGTCAAGCAATCCGGGTTCGGCCGTGAGGGCGGCACCGAGGGCATCGAGGAGTACCTCGACACGAAATACATTGCGCTGACAAAGTAACCACTCTTCGAGAGCAGTCAGAAAAGTCCCCCCGACACGCCGGTGTCGGGGGACTTTTGTGTCTGCTCGCCAGGGATAGTCTTGTGCTTCGACGCCAGACGGGAGGGCATGACGTGACTGCGCCGCCAGTCCGTGCTGCCGGTCTTGCCGCTCGCCGAAGCCGAACCGTCCCCCCGCGCTCCAGCGGTTTTCGCGCGCCCGCGCGCGCCGCAATCCCCGCACTCGACGGCATCCGAGCCATCGCCGTACTGCTTGTGCTGGCCGGCCACGGGGGTGTCCCGGGAGTGGCCGGGGGCTTTATCGGCGTCGACGTCTTCTTCGTGCTCAGCGGTTTCCTGATCACCTCGCTGCTGCTCGACGAGTTCGCCCGCAATGAGCGCATCGACCTCAAAGGGTTCTGGGTCCGTCGGGCCCGCAGGCTGCTGCCCGCGATGGTGGTGATGACGCTCGCGGTGGTCGCGGTGCGTGATCTGTTCCCGCTTGAGGCGGTGGCATCGCTGCGCGACGACGCGGTCGCTGCGTTCTTCTGGATTGCCAACTGGATCTTCGTCGTTCAGCAAGCCGACTACTTCTCACAGGGCGCCACTCCGTCGCCGTTGCAGCACACCTGGTCGCTCGCGGTCGAAGAGCAGTTCTACTTCCTGTGGCCGGTGCTGGTGCTGGCCGCGGCGCTGGTGGTGCGTCGTCGGTCGATGCGCACTGTGCGGCTCACGGTCTTCACACTCGCCGCGACGGGCGCGGCTGCCTCGGCCGCCGCGGCCATCCTGCTGGTCAACGAGGACTCCCTCAACCGGGTGTACTTCGGCACCGACACCCGCGTGCAGGCGCTGCTGATCGGGGCCGCGGCGTCGGCGCTGCTGGTACGGGACTGGTCGGCGCTCAAGGCGTCAGGCACGCTGCTTCGCACCCGCTGGCGGCGCTGGATCGCCTGGCTGTTGCCGGTGCTCGGGCTCGGGGTGTTGGCGGTGGCCGCGCATCTGGCGACGGGCAGTGCCGACGACTTCCGGCACGGCCTGCTGATCGTGGTTGCGGTAGGTGCGGTCCTGGTCGTCGCGCCCGTCGCGCTCGACCAGGACGGATATGTGGCCCGGGCGCTGGCATGGCGGCCGCTGGTCGCGCTCGGCGCCATCTCCTACGGCGTCTATCTGTGGCACTGGCCGATCTTCCTGATCCTCAACGGCGAACGCACCGGCTGGTCCGGTTGGTCGCTGCTGGCACTGCGGTGTGCGGTGACGATCGCGGTGTCGTGGCTGTCGTGGTGGCTGATCGAGCAGCCCGTGCGACGCTGGCGTCCACAGCATGTGCCGATGCTGCCCCTGGCCGCCGCCACGGTGGCCACCGCGGCCGTCGTCACCATGACCGTCCTACCCGTCACCACCAAGCCCGCCGAACCCACGGGACCCGACATCATGTCGGCGGGTCTGATCGGGCCCGACGTGGGGGCCGAAGTGCCGGTTGCGGTCGGATCGTCCCCGCAGCGCCGGGCGCCCGGCACCCAGGCGGTCGCGGTGTTCGGTGACTCGGTCGCGTGGACGTTGATGCGGTACCTGCCGAAGACCCCGGGCTTGAGTTTCAGTGACTACACGACGATCGGCTGCGGGATCGCGCGCGGCGGGCCCTACCGGTCGTCAGGGGAGACCCTCAACCAGAAACCCGAATGCGACACCTGGCCCGAACGCTGGAACCTGCGGATTCACCACGACCGCCCCGACACGGTGCTGCTGATGATCGGCCGCTGGGAGATCGTCGACCGGATGCGGGGCGGCGAGTGGACGCACATCGGGGATTCGGCGTTCGACAAATACCTGCGTAGCGAGCTCCAACGGGCGCTCGACATTCTCAGCTCGACCGGGTCACGCGTGGTGGTGACGACGGCGCCGTACAACCGGCGCGGCGAGCGGGCCGACGGGAGCCTGTACCCGGAGGATCGGCCGGCGCGCGTCGAGGCGTGGAACAAGCTGCTGCGCGAGGTCGTCGGCAAGCGGCCGAACGTCTCGGTCCTGGACTTCAACGCCAAGCTCAACCCGGACGGCGAGTACACCTCGCGGGTCGACGGGATCAGGATGCGCAGCGACGGCGTGCACCCCACGGCCGAGGCGGTCAAGTGGTTGACGCCGTGGTTGGTGGATTCGCTGAATAAGCCTTAGTGGCCGAGGCGCCCGCGGCCCATCCGCAGCAGCAGCATGGCCAGGTCTTTGCCCTCGGGGCCCAGCACGCTGTAGCGCTCGATGACCTTCATCTCCCGGCTGTGCACCAGTCGGGTGCCGCCGGAGGCCATACGGGCTTTACCGATCTCCTTGGAAACCTCGGTACGCCGCTGGATGGCGGCCAGGATGGTGGCGTCGAGTTCATCGATCTCGCGACGCAGGTCATCGATCTCAGGCACGGTGTCGATGGTCTCAGTCATGGTGGACTCCTCGTTGTGTGGGGGTCGCAAACCGGATTCGGGCCTCACACAAGAAACAAGCCCCGGATCCGGATGCGGACCGCGGGGCTGGAAGGGATGCAGCTAAACCACGGGCACCGCTGGCCGGTACCCGTAGAAAAATCGCTGCTGCTCGTTGAGCACGCGTTCGAGTCTGCCACCAAGCCTCGCGTCGACGCAAAGGTTGTCCCTGCCCAGCGGTAAGTTTGAGGGCAATATGACCTCCCTTTCTACGGCCACCGAAACGGACCAGCTCCTTGACGGCCTCAACCCGCAACAGCGCCTCGCTGTGCTGCATGAGGGTTCGCCGCTGCTGATCGTCGCAGGCGCCGGTTCGGGCAAGACTGCGGTGCTGACTCGCCGGATCGCCTACCTGCTGGCGGCGCGCGACGTCGGCGTCGGTCAGGTGCTGGCCATCACCTTCACCAACAAGGCCGCCGCCGAGATGCGCGAGCGGGTGGTGCAGTTGGTGGGCCCGCGGGCCCGCGCGATGTGGGTGTCGACGTTCCACTCCACGTGTGTGCGGATCCTGCGCAACCAGGCCTCGCTGCTGCCCGGGCTGAATTCGAACTTCTCGATCTATGACTCCGACGATTCGCGGCGCCTGCTGATGATGATCGGCAAGGACATGGGGCTGGACACCAAGCGGTACTCGCCGCGGCTGCTGGCCAACGGCATCTCCAACCTGAAGAACGAGCTGATCGGCCCGGCCCAGGCCGCCGCCGAGGCGTCGGAGGCCGCCGAGGAGATGGCGAGCATCGTCGCCCAGGTCTACGCCGAGTACCAGCGGCGGCTGCGCGCGGCCAACGCACTGGACTTCGACGACCTGATCGGCGAAACGGTCGCGGTGCTGCAGGCCTTCCCGCAGATCGCCCAGTACTACCGCCGGCGGTTCCGGCACATCCTGGTCGACGAGTATCAGGACACCAACCATGCGCAGTACGTGCTGGTGCGTGAACTGGTCGGGCACCACCTCGACGAGAACGACGGGGTGCCGCCTGCCGAACTGTGCGTGGTGGGTGACGCCGACCAGTCCATCTACGCGTTCCGCGGTGCGACGATCCGCAACATCGAGGACTTCGAGCGCGACTATCCCGACGCGACAACCATTCTGCTGGAACAGAATTACCGCTCCACCCAGACCATCCTCAACGCGGCCAACTCGGTCATCGCCCGCAACGCCGGCCGTCGCGAGAAGCGGTTGTGGACCGACGAAGGCGAGGGTGAGCTGATCGTCGGTTACGTCGCCGACAACGAGCACGACGAGGCCCGGTTCGTCGCCCAGGAGATCGACTCCCTGACCGACCGGCACGGGTACAGCTATAACGACGTCGCGGTGTTCTACCGCACCAACAACTCGTCGCGTGCGCTGGAAGAGGTGTTCATCCGCGCCGGCATTCCGTACAAAGTCGTTGGCGGCGTGCGGTTTTACGAGCGCCGGGAGATCCGGGACATCGTCGCCTACCTGCGGGTGCTGGACAATCCCGGTGACTCGGTGAGCATGCGTCGCATCCTGAACACCCCGCGGCGCGGCATCGGGGACCGGGCCGAGGCGTGTGTGGCGGTCTATGCCGAGAACACCGGCGCGAGCTTCAACGACGCGCTGCAGGCTGCGGCCGAGGGTCGGGTGCCGATGCTCAACACCCGCTCTGAGAAGGCGATCGCATCGTTTGTGCAGATGCTCGACGGGTTACGGGCAAAGCTTGACGACGAGCTCGGCGATCTGGTCGAGGCAGTTCTCGAACGCACCGGCTATAGGCGCGAGCTGGAGGCCTCTAGCGATCCGCAGGATCTTGCCCGGCTCGACAACCTCAACGAATTGGTCAGCGTCGCACACGAATTCAGCATCGACCTGGCCAACGCGAAAGCGCTTGCCGAAGAGGGCGAAGGGGAGCCCGTCGACGAGGACATCCCCGACACCGGTGTGCTGGCGCAATTCCTGGAGCGGGTGTCGCTGGTCGCCGACGCCGATGAGATCCCCGAGGAGGGCGCCGGGGTCGTGACGTTGATGACGCTGCACACCGCCAAGGGGCTGGAGTTCCCCGCGGTGTTCGTCACCGGCTGGGAGGACGGCATGTTCCCGCACATGCGGGCACTGGGGGATCCGACCGAACTGTCCGAGGAACGGCGGCTGGCCTACGTCGGCATCACCCGGGCCCGTCAGCGGCTCTACCTCAGCCGGGCCAAGGTGCGCTCGTCGTGGGGGCAGCCCATGCTCAACCCGGAATCGCGTTTCCTGCGGGAGATTCCGCAGGAGCTTATCGATTGGCGGCGCGTCGAGGAGGCCCCCTCGCTGAGGAGCGGGCCGGTCGGCAACGCCGGGCGCTACGGCACACCCCGGCCGTCACCGTCGCGCCCCGCTGCAGCGCGCAACCGGGCGACGATCACGCTGGAACCCGGCGACCGGGTGACCCACGACAAGTACGGGCTCGGGCGCGTCGAGGAAGTGTCCGGCATCGGCGAGACGGCGATGTCGCTGATCGACTTCGGCAGCGCGGGGCGCGTCAAGCTGATGCACAACCACGCGCCGATCCAGAAGATTTAACGTTGATCCTGCGGTGAGGGCGTGGGTTTCTCGCACTTTCGCACCCCGCACGCAGAGTGAACTGGACGGCCGTCCTCAGCCGTGGTTCCACGGCTGGTCGATCACCACCGCGGGCACCGGCAGTTGTGATTCCGGCAGCGGCGGAACTGACTTCAGTATCGGATTCTGATCGCGACGGGAGCCCGCCGTGCGTCCGGAGCCCCAGCCGATCACTGCGCGGTAGCCGCCGAACAGTCCGGCCCGCCTGACCGCGTCTTCGGAGGCGTGCGGGCTGCCCGCCGCCACGGGTGCCGAAACCGGTGAGACGTACAGCGCGTCGACGGGGCAGTACGCCTCGCACATGAAGCAGGTCTGGCAATCCGACTGCCGGGCGATGACCGGAATACCGTCGGCGCCGCGATCGAACACATCGGTGGGGCAGACCTTCACGCAGACGTCGCATGCGACGCACGCCGATGCACTGACGACCTCGATCACGCTACTGCCTCCGATGAGATGAGCTGTGGTGCAACAGGGTCGGGTGCGGTCCAGACGGCGTCCAAACCCCCGACGAGGATCCGGTGATCGAACCGCTGGTCACTGCCGGGGAGGTCCTCACGCCGGTGCAGACCGCGACTCTCCGCTCGGGCCATCGATGCCGCGGTGATCCACCGTGCGGCCGCCGCCATCGCGACGGCCTGGCGCGGTTTGTACGAATCTCGCGGCGCCACCGGTGCGAACCCGTCGGCGATATCCCGCCACACCGTTTCCAGCGCGGCGGCGGATTCCCGGAGGCGATCGGAAGACTTCAGATAGCTGCGCTGCGGCGGCAGGATGTGCGACTGAACTGCTCGCACCACGTCCTCGACCGTTGCCCCGCCGCGACGTGCCGGCCGCGACGGGATGGAGACGGTCGCCCCGACTGGGCGGCACCGGCTGAACTCCGCGGCCCCGCGCCCGGCGAACGTGCCCGACGCGATCGCCCATGAACCGTTGCGGCTGCCGCCGCCGGACAGTGATCCCGTGATGAGCTCGCGGGTCGCCGCGTCGCCGGCCGCATAGAGTCCGGGAACTGTTGTCGCACAATCTGGCCCGGTGAGGCGCAGCCCGCCGGTGCCGCGGACGGATCCCTCGTAGACCATCCTGATCGGGTATGCGGTGGTGAACGGGTCGATGCCGGCTTTGTCGAGTGGCAGGAAGTAGTTCGGTTGGGCGTCGCGCATTGTCTGCCGGATGTGTTCGGGTGCGCGATCCAACCGGGCGAACACGCGCCTGCCCTGGGCCAGCGCGAGCTGCGCATCCTGGCGCCCGCCCAGCCCGAGTTGGCTGGGGAACGGCCGGCCGTGCTCGTCGTAGAAGCTGCCCCACTGCAGCATCCGGCCCTTGGTGTGGGTACCCCACTCGGGTGCGAGCGCGTACGCGGTGCAGAACTCCATGCCGGACAGCTCGGCGCCGTGTTCGGCGGCCATCAGCAGCCCGTCGCCGGTGTTGACGTTGGTGCCGAAGGTTCCGGACAGGAACGCGGTGCCGCCGGTGGCGACGACGACCGCGCCGGCGCCGATCCGCCACGGGCGACCACCGTCCTGCCGGGCAATGCCGTTGGCGCCGTTGACGACACCGTCGTCGTCGACGGTCAGCTCGAGGGCCGGATGGTGATCGAGGATGCGGACCCCGCTGCGGTGGGCCTTGCGGCGCATGCGCCGCATGTACTCCGGCCCCTGCAGGCTGCTGCGCATCGGCTTGCCGTCAGCGCCCACCGGAAACGGATAGCCCCACTGGGCCAACTGTTCGACGCGGCTCCACGAGGTGGCAAGTACCCGGAACATCCAGTCGGAGTCGGTGATCCGGCCCGCGGCCAGTTCGCGTTCGCGGATCGACTCCTCACGGCGAGGCCCGGGTGGGATGAGCCACAGATTGTTGCCGCCGGCTGCGGTGGCGCCGCTGGTACCGCAATATCCCTTGTCCACCAGAGTGACTCGGCTACCACTCTCGGCCGCGGAGATCGCCGCCCAGGTGGCGGCCGGGCCGCCGCCGATCACCAGCACATCGGTGTCGTCATCTGGTTCGGTCATGGCCCACCTCCTCGATGACCCCGAGCTCCGACAGCAGAATGCGGCGCAGCTCGTCGAAACCGTCATCACCGCGGCTGCGCGGAAACGGCAGTTCGACGCGGAGATCCAGCGACACCCTGCCGCCCGAAAGCACCACCACCCGGTCGGCGAGCAGAATCGCCTCGTCGACGTCGTGGGTGACGTGCAGCACCGCCATGTGCCTGCGCGCCCACAGCTCGTGCAGCAGTCGGTACATCTTGAGTCGGGTGAGGGCGTCGAGTGCGCCGAACGGTTCGTCGAGCAGTAGCAGGTCCGGTTCGCGTACCAGCGCTCGCGCCAGTGAAACTCGTTGTGCTTCACCGCCGGACAAGGACAGCGGCCAGGAGCGAGCCTTGTCGGTCAGACCGACCTCGGCCAGGGCGGCCTGCGCACGGGCGGTGCGACTGGGTGTATCGGGCCCGGCGTCGCGCAACGCGAAGGTGACGTTGGCCAGGGCCCGTCGCCACGGCAGCAGCCGCGGGTTCTGGAACACCACGGCCCGGGACCGGGGAACCACCACCGACCCGGTGACCTGATCGTCAAGGCCGGCCAGGATCCGCAACAGGGTGCTCTTGCCTGATCCGGAGCGGCCCAGCATGGCCACGAATTCGCCGTCGTCGATGCGCAATTCGAGATCGTCGAGAACCTGCTGCGCCCCGAATGCGCGCCGCAGCCCGCGGACCGTGACCACGGCGGAACTCATGCCGGGCCCTCGAAGCCGTCGAAACCATTGCGCCAGGACAGCAGCACCCGCTCGAGCACCCGCACCAATGTGTAGGACAGCAGGCCTGCCACGGCGTAGATGACGATCACCAGCAGCGAGACGTCGAACTGCAGATTCGTCTGCGCGCGGGACATCAGGAACCCGATGCCCTCGGTGGTGTTGATCATCTCCGCGAAGATCAGGCTCAGCCATGCGCTGGACAGTCCAAGCCGCAGGCCCACAAGGAAGTTCGGCATCGCCCCCGGCAGGATCACCTGGGTGATGAGCTGGCCCCGCCGGGCCTCTAAGGTCTGGGCCATCTCGACGAGTTGGCGGTCGACACCACGGATTCCGGAGTAGGTGTTGATGTAAATCGCGATCGCGACGCCGGTGGTGATGAGCACGATCTTCGGGCCTTCGCCGATGCCCATCCAGATGATGAGCAGCGGGGTGAGCGCGAAATTCGGTACCGCTTTGAGGATCTGCATGGTCCAGTCGAGCAGGTCCTCGCCGGTGCGGGTGAGCCCCGCGAGGACCGCCAGCAGCACGCCGATGAGGATGCCCAGGACCGTACCGGTCAGCACCCGCGTCGCCGAAGCGCCGACGTGGGTGGCCAGTTGGCCGTCGCCGAGGAGCCGCCAGGCAGTGGCCGCGACGTGGGTGGGCGGTGGGAACAGGTCCGGGTCGAGCAGCTCGGTAGCCGAGCCGATGGTCCACGCCGCCAGGATCAGCAGCGGGCCCATCAACCGGCGCAGTGGGCGTGGAATGCGCGACCACAGGCTCGTGCGTCGGCCGCGTTGTGAGATGACCTCGACGAGTTCCGGTCCGGCGGCCTCGGCGACAGCTTCCGCGGTCACGGTCATGATGTGGCCCCGGCCCATTCCCGTACGGAGTACTCGTTTTCGAGTGAGCCGTCAGCGCGGAGGAAGTTGTAGGCAGCCTCAAGTTGGTTTACACCGACCGCGGGAAAGGCCTCGGTGTTGAATTCGTCGACGCGCGTCGACTTTTGGACGTGTTCGAGTTTCGCGCCGTCGGTCTCGGCGACCCATTTCAGATAGTCGTCGAAGTTCGCGTTGATGTCACGGTTCACCGCGGTGACCGCCTGCTGCCAGGCGCCGACGAACTCGGGGTGCTGGCCGGTGAACGACGTCAGAGCGATGTTGGTTCCGGTGCTGCCGAAGCCGTGGCGGGACAGGCTGTCGATCACCGGAAAACCCTTCTCCTGCAGCTCGACTGCGCTGGCACCGCCAACGATCGTCGCGTCGATCTGGCCAGAACTCAGCCCCGCGATGGATTCGGGCGTGGGCACATCGCGAACCCGGATCTGATCGGTGAGGCCTGCGGCGTCGATGAGTTGGCGCGCGACGCGGTCGCGAATGGTGCCCTGTGGGGCGGTGATGGTCTTGCCCACCAGGCCGCGAATATCGGTGGGCCCGCCCTTGGCCCCGATGAGCTGATGATCGCCATTGACCGAATCAAGCGCCAGCAGAACCACTTTCGAATCTTTGCTGCGAGCCCGCAAGCCGGAGTTGTCGCCGACTGCCGCGACGTCGATCGCGCCGGCGAACAGCGCCGAGGCGACATCGCTGCCCGACTGGAAGAACGCGTACTCGATCTTGTTCACACCGGCCGCCTTGAGTTGTTCGGCAAGGATGCCCTGGCGGTCGCCCCAGCCCAGTGAGCCGGCCGGCGTCCCCGTCACCGACGTCGCACCGATACGCAGCGTGTAGCCGCCAGAACTGTTGTCGTTACTCGAGCAGGCGACCGCCGTTGCGGCGATTGACCATACAAAGACCATGCGCAATAAGCGGCTGAACATGCGGTTAGTAGACGTCGGTTCGGGGTTCAGAGCGACTGTTTGGATCAGGGTGACTGGAAGAATGCTGAGGGGAAGGAGGCTGAGATGGCAGAGACGACGGCGGGCGAGGTGATGGCCGAGCTGGCTGAGCTCGAGGACCCGAAGATGCGCGCGGTCAACGAGAAGCACGGTGACGATCACGGGGTCAACCTCAGCAAGCTGCGCGCGGTCGCGAAGCGGCTGAAAACGCAGCAGGACCTCGCGCGCGAACTCTGGCAGACCAACGACAGCGCGGCCAGGCTCCTGGCGGTCCTGATCAGCCGCCCGAAGGCGTTCGAGCGCGATGAGCTGGACACCATGTTGCGCGAGGCGCGCGCGCCGAAGGTGCACGACTGGCTGGTGAACTATGTGGTGAAGAAGAATCCGCACGCCGAAGAGCTGCGCGTGGCCTGGTTCGCCGATCCCGATCCAGTGGTGGCGAGTGCCGGCTGGGCGCTGACCACCGACCGCGTGGCCAAGAAGCCCGAGGGGCTCGACCTATCCGGACTGCTCGACGTGATCGAGGCCGAGATGAGAGACGCCCCGGATCGATTGCAGTGGGCAATGAATCACTGTCTGGCCCAGATCGGCATCGAACACCCCGAGCACCGCGCCCGGGCGATCGACATCGGTGAACGTCTGGAGGTGCTCAAGGACTACCCGACTCCGCCGAACTGCACATCGCCGTTCGCGCCCGCCTGGATCACCGAGATGGTGCGTCGGCAGCAGGATAAGTAGGGCACACGTACTAACTCCGCGCGCCCGCGCTCCAGCGCGCGGTGGAGGGCAAAAGCGTGAACAGGATGCTGGCCACCGGTAGCGCCGGCATCGCGTACACGACGGGATGGAATTTGGCGCCTGCGATGAACAGGCTGCCGAAGATCAGCAGCCCGATGGTCGATCCGACGACGATCAACAGCCGGCCCATCCGGCGGCGCAGCAACAATGCGATGAGGCCGCCGATGGTTGCTGCGGCCGATATCGCTGCCAAGAATCCGATGGCCACGCAGAACAATTGGTCGGTGCGCCACCAGCCGGCGATCAGGTCGGTCGCGATGACGCCTGTCGCCCAGCCGCTGAGAATGCTCAGCACCGCGGTCGCCACTGCGGACCGGGGATTGATGTTGGCAGCGGTGCGGGGAATGGCGACAGGACGGGCCTGCGGGATGTAACTCGTCCGCGTGTCGTCTGCCGGGCTGCCGATGAGCCCGGTCTCGGCCGTGGTTCCCGCGGTGCCCGGGATGAGGCCCGTCTGCGCGTCGGTGCCGGAGCTCCCGGGGATCAGGCTGGTCTTGGGCTCCGCGTCGCCCACGGTCGGGATGGCACCGGTGGGGTGACGCCGAATGATGCTGGTCTTGGGTTCGTCGGTGTTGGGCACCGGAGTCGGCACCGGACGGGACTGGGCGGCCTCGGGCTGCCGACGGAGGATGCGAGTGTTGTCGTCCTCGTCGCTCACTGCGCCAACATTAGCCGCCGGGGCTGAGCCCGCGTTTGGCCAGCCAACCGGTCGGATCGATGCGGCTTGACCCGTTGGGCATGACTTCGAAATGCAGGTGGGGCCCGGTGGAGTTGCCTCGGTTGCCCATGGTGGCGATCTGATCGCCGGCCATGACGCGCTCGCCGACACTGACCAGCCACGTGTTGATGTGTCCGTACAGCGTCACGGTGCCGTCGGAGTGGCGCAGCTTCACCCAGGCGCCGTAACCGGCGGTTGGCCCGACGTCGATCACGACACCGTCGGACGCCGCGTAGATCGGCGTGCCGATGGGGCCGGCGATGTCGATGCCGCCGTGCAGCACGCCCCAGCGGTAGCCGAAGCCGGATGTCCACACGCCCTTGGTCGGCATCACGAACAGCGGACGGGACAGCCGGGCCTCGCGTTCGGCGCGCTCCTGGGCGAAGGCGGCCGCTTTGGTGATCTCCTCGGCGTGCACCGACGAGTTGGTGTTGGAGGCCACGGAGACGATCTGCATGCCATCCACGGAGCCGGTGACGGCAGCGCCGTTCACCATGGTCGACCCGGAGGCCAGCACGGTGTCGTCGGCGGCCTGGGCCTCGGTGCCTGCGCCCATTGAGTACGCACCGGCGGCGGTGGCGCCCGCGGCCATGGCCGCGATCATCAGGCGGCTCTTGACGGGCCCGGCGGTCTCCTTGCGGTGCGCACCGCGGCGACCGGCCATGTCGATGATGTCTGTCGCGGCCACACCGTCGCTGACGTCGGTGTGGCTGTCGCGGTATGCGTAGCGAGAACTGCGCTCGTCACCGGCATCGGGTCGGAACCGCGACGGCACGACCAACCGGACCGGGACGAGGTCGTCGGTGTCGTGCAGGTCGTCCAGCTCGGGCGCTTGGATGACGCGGGCTTCCCGGTCGAATGCACCGGAGTTGTGGAACTCCAGATCGGCCAGCTTGCCGAACTCGTTGAACGGAATGATGTCCGTGACTTCGGTGGCGTCGAGCTCGTCGGGTGAAAGGACCTTCCGCTCCCGTGCGCTCGTCGCTGCTCCCTTGGGAGACAAGGACGAACGATGCTGCGGCAACCTAAAAGATCCTTTTCGTCGTGACCTGACCGTTATCTGGACCAGAGGCACGTTAACCAAATCCCAATGATGGTGGCAACTTATGTGGCTATTCCGCGCCAGAATGTGAGCTGTATCACGGTTTGCGATCGGTGAGATCTGCCACATGAGCGGTAGGCGGTGCCTAAGCCTCACTCGGCGATGGATAAAGTTCCTCCGGGCCCGTCACGAAGGTACCGGACCGGGCAGCTTCGAAGCGCGTTCGAGGCCAAGCAGACAGACAACGCCTATCTAGGAAGCAAATGGATCTCTTCGAATACCAGGCGAAAGAGCTGTTCGCCAAGCACAACGTCCCCACGACTCCCGGCCGGGTAACCGACTCCGCAGAGGACGCCAAGGCGATCGCCGAGGAAATCGGCCGACCCGTCATGGTGAAGGCACAAGTCAAGGTCGGCGGCCGTGGCAAGGCCGGCGGCGTCAAGTACGCAGCCACCCCCGACGACGCGCTCACGCACGCCGGAAACATCCTCGGTCTCGACATCAAGGGTCACGTCGTCAAAAAGTTGCTGGTGGCCGAGGCGAGCGACATCGCCGAGGAGTACTACATCTCCTTCCTGCTGGACCGCGCGAACCGCACTTACCTCGCGATGTGCTCGGTCGAGGGCGGCATGGAGATCGAGGAAGTCGCCGCCACCAAGCCCGAGCGGCTGGCCAAGGTGCCGGTCGACGCGGTCAAGGGTGTCGACGAGGCGACCGCCCGCTCGATCGCCGAGCAGGGTCATCTGCCCGCCGAGGTGCTCGACGCCGCTGCGGTGACCATCGCCAAGCTGTGGGAGGTGTTCGTCAAGGAGGACGCCACCCTGGTGGAGGTCAACCCGCTGGTGCGCACGCCCGACGATCAGATCCTGGCGCTGGACGGCAAAGTCACGCTGGACGCCAACGCCGACTTCCGTCAGCCCGGGCACGCTGAGTTCGAGGACAAGGACGCCACCGATCCGCTAGAGCTGAAGGCCAAGGAGAACGACCTCAACTACGTCAAGCTCGACGGCGAGGTCGGCATCATCGGCAACGGTGCGGGTCTGGTCATGTCGACTTTGGACGTGGTCGCCTACGCGGGCGAGAAGCACGACGGCGTGAAGCCGGCCAACTTCCTCGACATCGGCGGCGGCGCCTCTGCCGAGGTCATGGCCGCCGGCCTGGACGTCATTCTGAACGACTCACAGGTCAAGAGCGTGTTCGTCAACGTGTTCGGCGGCATCACCGCGTGTGACGCTGTCGCCAACGGCATCGTGCAGGCGCTGCAGATCCTGGGCGACGAGGCCAACAAGCCGCTGGTCGTGCGTCTGGACGGCAACAACGTCGAGGAGGGCCGTCGCATCCTGGCCGAGGCCAACCATCCGCTGGTGATTCAGGCGGACACCATGGACTCCGGCGCCGACAAGGCCGCCGAGCTGGCGAACAAGTAAGGGAGACTTGAAGTGTCGATATTTCTGAACAAGGACTCCAAGGTCATCGTCCAGGGCATCACCGGCGGCGAGGGCACCAAGCACACCGCCCTGATGCTCAAGGCGGGCACTCAGATCGTGGGCGGCGTGAACGCGCGCAAGGCCGGGACCAAGGTGTCCCACGTCGATAAGAACGGTCAAGGTGTCGAGCTGCCGGTGTTCGGCAGTGTGGCCGAGGCCATGAAGGAGACCGGCGCTGACGTGTCGATCGCCTTCGTGCCGCCGGCCTTCTCGAAGGACGCGATCATCGAGGCCATCGACGCCGAGATCCCGCTGCTGGTGGTCATCACCGAGGGAATCCCGGTGCAGGACACCGCGTATGCGTGGGCCTATAACGTCGACAAGGGGGAGAAGACCCGCATCATCGGGCCGAACTGCCCGGGCGTCATCACCCCCGGTGAGTCGCTGGTCGGCATCACGCCGAACAACATCACCGGCAAGGGCCCGATCGGCCTGGTGTCGAAGTCGGGCACCCTGACCTACCAAATGATGTACGAGCTGCGCGATCTCGGCTTCTCCACCGCCATCGGCATCGGCGGCGACCCGGTCATCGGCACCACCCACATCGACGCCATCGAGGCCTTCGAGAAGGACCCGGAGACCAAGGTCATCGTGATGATCGGCGAGATCGGCGGCGACGCCGAGGAGCGTGCCGCCGACTACATCAAGGCCAACGTCACCAAGCCGGTCGTGGGCTACGTCGCGGGCTTCACCGCACCGGAGGGCAAGACCATGGGCCACGCCGGCGCCATCGTGTCGGGCTCGTCGGGCACCGCCGCCGCCAAGAAGGAGGCCCTTGAGGCCGCCGGCGTCAAGGTCGGCAAGACCCCGTCGGAGACCGCCAAGCTGGCTCGGGCCATCCTGGAGGGCTAACCTCTCCGCGCGAGCAGACGCGAAACCCCCCAAAAACTCTGGTTTTTGGGGGGTT
>NZ_JBEFTI010000006.1:0-287787 GCF_053483975.1 Mycolicibacterium sp. XJ870 | reverse complement strand
GACGCAAACGGGCCCCAAATCGCTTGTTTTGGGGCACTTTTGCGTCTGCTCGCCGTAAGTTACAAACCCAGATCCTTGCCGATGATGTCCTTCATGATCTCGGTGGTGCCACCGAAGATGGTCTGGATGCGGGCGTCGCAGTAATCGCGGGCCACGCGGTACTCCATCATGTAGCCGTACCCGCCGTGCAACTGCACGCAGCCGTCGATGATCTTCTTGGCGGTCTCGGTGCAGAACCACTTGGCCTTCGCCGCCTCGACCGCGGTGAGGTCACCGTCGAGCACACCCTGCAGGCACCGGTCGATGTAGCGCTCGCACACGTCGAGTTCGGTGTCCATCTCGGCCAGCAGGAACCGGTTGTGCTGGAAGTTGCCGATCGACTGGCCGAAAGCCTTGCGGTCCTTGGCGTATTGCAGCGTCTGGCGCCAGGATTCACGCGCCCCGGCGATCGCCGAGATCGCGATGCCCAACCGCTCCGACGGCAAGTTCTGCATCAGGTGGTAGAAGCCCCTGCCCTCCTGGCCGAGCACGTTGGCCGACGGCACCCGGACATTCTCGAAGTGCAGCTCGGAGGTGTCCTGCGCGTGCAGACCCATCTTCTCGAGTTTGCGGCCGCGGGTGAAGCCTTCCATCCCACGCTCCACGACGAGCAGCGTGAAGCCCTTGTGTCCGGCCTCGGGATCGGTGCGGCACACCACCACCACGAGATCGCAGTTGATGCCCGAGGAGATGAACGTCTTGGAGCCGTTGACAATCCAGTCGTCCCCGTCGCGCACGGCGGAGGTGCGGATGCCGGCCAGATCGCTGCCTGCGCCGGGCTCGGTCATCGCCACCGCGAGGATCAGCTCGCCACTGGCGATGCCCGGCATCCACCGCTTGTTCTGCTCCTCGTTGGCGAGGTGCTTGAAATACGGTGCGACGACGTCGTTCTGAAGGCTCAGCGACGGTGCGGGCCCACCGTAACGGGCCAGCTCCTCGTCGATCACGGCGTTGAACCGGAAGTCATCGGACCCGCCGCCGCCGTACTCCTCAGGCATGTTGAACCCGATCAGGCCGTACTTTCCGGCGGCGACGAACGCCGACCGGTCGACCATCCGCTGCTCTTCCCACTTCTCGGCGTGGGGGGCGAGCTCACGCTCGATGTACTGCCGGGTCGATTCGCGAAGCGCCTCATGTTCGGCTTCGAATACTGTGCGTTTCATGTTGGCCTATCTGGCTTTCCATACGGGTTGGCGTTTTTCGGCGAACGCCAACGGTCCTTCTTTGGCATCTTCGGTGCGCAGCAGGGTGCTGAACTCCCGATTGGTGCGCTTCCAGCCCAGTTCGTCACCCGGGACGACACCGTCGTCGGCCCCGTAGGCGACCCGCTTGCTCGCCTGCACGGCCAGCGGTGCGTTGCCGGTGATCCGTTCGGCCAGCTTCAGTGCCGCGTCGACGACCGTGCCGTCCGGCACCACCTGATTGATCAGACCCCATTTGAGCGCGTCGGCCGACGAGATCGGTTCACCGGTGAACAGCAGCTCCAACGCGACCTTGCGAGGCAGCTGCTCGGCGATGCGGAAGACCCCGCCGGCGCCGGCGATCAAACCCCGTTTGACTTCTGGCAGACCGAATTTCGCACGTTCCTCGGCCACGACGAGGTCACTCGCCAGCGCCAGTTCGGTACCGCCGCCAAGAGCCGTGCCGTTGACCGCGGCGATGGTCGGCTTGTCGATGAAGTGGCTGACGTAGCCGGCGAATCCGTATTCCGGATGGTCAGGATGGAAGAGGTTCTCGCCGCGCGAGATCGCCTTGAGATCCGCACCGGCACAGAACGACTTGTCCCCTGCACCGGTGAGGATGACTGCGCGCACCTCGGGATCGTCCTGCGCAACTTCCAGCGCGTCGCCGACGGCGATGCTGACCGACGAGTTGATCGCGTTACGTGCGTCGGGCCGGTTGATCGTGATGAGCAGGACATCCCCGTTGGCGCCTTTGCGCTCGATGATTGCGCCCGGCTGACTTTCGGTCACAGTAGTTCCAGGATGGTCGCGTTGGCCTGACCGCCGCCCTCGCACATGGTCTGCAGGCCGTAACGAATTCCATTGTCCCGCATGTGGTAGAGCAACGTGGTCATGATGCGGGCGCCGGATCCGCCGAGCGGGTGGCCCAGGGCGATGGCACCGCCGTTGGGATTGAGCTTCTTGTCGTCGGCACCGATGTCCTTCAGCCAGGCGAGCGGCACCGGGGCGAATGCCTCATTGACCTCGAAGGCACCGATGTCGTCGACGCTCAGACCGGACCGCTTCAGCGCCTTCTGTGTGGCGGGGATGGGCGCGGTCAGCATGATCACCGGGTCGGCCCCGGCCAGCACCGCGGTGTGCACGCGGGCCAGCGGTTTGAGACCGAGTTCCTTGGCCTTCTCGGCGGACACGAACAGCAGCGCGGCTGAGCCGTCGGAGATCTGGCTGGAGTTGCCGGCGTGGATCACGCCGTCCTCCCGGAACGCCGGCTTGAGCTGGCCCATCTTCTCCAGCGTGGTGCCACGGCGGATGCCCTCGTCCTTGGTGACAGGATTGCCGTCCTGGTCTTTGATCGCCACGATCTGGTCGTCAAACGCACCCGAATCCTGTGCAGCAGCTGCCTTTTCGTGTGAGTCCAGGGAGAACTGGTCGAGCGTGGCGCGGTCGAAGCCCCACTGCTGCGCGATCATCTCGGCGCCAACGCCCTGGTTCGGGGTCTGCTCGTAGCGACCACGGAAGGCCTCCGGGTAGGGGTGCCCGCCATTGGCCAGCGAGGCGCCCATCGGGGTGCGCGACATCGACTCGACACCACCGGCGACGACGACGTCGTAATGGCCGGCCACCACACCGGCGGCGGCGAAGTGCACCGACTGCTGGCTGGAACCACACTGGCGGTCCACCGTCACGCCGGGCACCGACTCGGGCCAGCCGGCGGTCAGCACCGCGGTGCGGCCGATGTCCAGCGCCTGCTCACCGGCCTGCATGACACAGCCCCAGATGACGTCGTCGACGAGCGCCGGATCGACACCCGCCCGGGTGACCAAACCGTTGAGGACCTGCGCGGACAGTTCCGCGGGGTGGACACCCGACAGACCACCGTTGCGCTTGCCGACGGGGGATCGAACTGCCTCGACGATGACGGCTTCAGCCATGACTTCTCCTTCATTGGATCGGCTTTACGCACAACGTAAACGAACATGGTTTACTAGGTCAACCTACTGGTTGGTAGGGCTACTGCGGCCGCGCGGTGCCTTTTCCCGCCCGTTCCGCCGCCGCGAGAAGGTCGTCCCGGAAGAGCGGGTGAGCGATCGCCGCCAGCGCTTGCCCACGCTCCCGCACAGAGAGGCCTTCCAGTTCGGCGGCCCCGTACTCGGTGACGATCACGTCGACCTGATGCCGCGGCGTCGTGATGACCGCCCCCGGCCCGAACCTCGGCACGATCCGGGACTGCTGGACGCCGTCCTTTTTGAACGTCGAGGGCAGGCAGATCAGCGACCGGTCCGACAGCTCGAGTCCGGCGCCCGCCACGAAATCCTCGGCGCCTCCGATGCCGCTGAACTGGTCGCCGTCGATCGTGTCTGCCACCACCTGGCCCTGGAGATCCACCGCGAGCGCGCCGTTGATCGACACCATGTCGCGGTTGGCACCGATCACCTCCGGTGCGTTGACGATCTCCACGGGCAGGAACGCGACAGCCTCGTTGCCGTCCAGCCACGTATAGAGCTCCGAGCTACCGAACGCGAACGTCGTCACGCTCACCCCGTCGTACTGGCCCTTCACGGCGTTGGTGACCTTGCCTGCGCGGTGCAGTTGCATGCAGCCATCGGTGAACATCTCGCTGTGCAGCCCGTAGTCACCGCCCTCCCCCTCGGCCAACAGCGCAGCGATCTGGCTGGGAATGGAGCCGATTCCCGTCTGCAGGGTCGCGCCTGAGCCGATGAACCCGACCGCGTGCCGGGCGATCGCCCTGTCAGCGTCTGTCGGCGGCGGTTCCGGTAGCGCGATGGGCGCGTCCTCCGAATGCACCATCACATCGATCTCATCGACGTGCAGCGCATGGCGGTACTGCTCACCTATTCCGAAAGTCCGCGGAAATTGGCCGGATACCTCGACGACGAGTAACCGTTGCGGGTCTGCCCCAGCGCGCCGCAACTCGTCGACCGTGCCACCTGCGTGCAGCGACAGCGAGCACCAACCATCGGCGTCGGGCGTCGCGGCGACCGTCGTCATGACACGTGGCGATCGACGCTGCAGCAGCGGCCCGAAACGACGGAAGTCCGCGGGCGTGAACTCGATGTCCGCGCCCGCATCGCGCAACGCCCGCTCCAGCGGACCATAGAAACCCGAGAGGTAATGAACACCTTTGCGCGAGAAGAGTTCTGTGCCGACGGCGAGCAGTGCACCGTAGACCCGCAGGTCGGTCCAATCCGTCCGCATCCCGAGCGCGCGCAGGAACGCCGGCGGTTGGCCGGGGCCGAGCGGCATGCCCAGCGTGTCGGCGGTCTCCAGCCGCATAGCGGCCGCCTCGGGGGTCAACTCCTCTGCCATGGCCGACACCCTGCCATGCGTGCCCGGCCGACCTGTCGAATTCGCCGAGCGCCTTTTCGAGTCGTCGGCCGAGTTCGATCAAGCATCGTTACCGCACATGGTTTACTGAGTTGCACAGCTGAGTGCGCAGTCGACCGTCAAGGAGGTGCAGTGGCTCGCAGTACACCATTGGCCCCGATGATCGGCCCGGACGCTGTCGCGTCCCGAGCCGCCGTCCGGTCACCCAAGACCGCCGAGCTTGTCGCAGGCACGCTACGTCGCATGGTCGTCGACGGCCAACTGAAAGAGGGCGACTTCCTGCCCAACGAGGCCGAGCTGATGGAGCATTTCGGCGTCAGCCGCCCGACGCTGCGCGAGGCGGTGCGGGTGCTGGAGTCCGAGCGCCTGGTCGAGGTGCGTCGCGGGTCCCGCACCGGAGCCAGGGTGCGCGTTCCCGGCCCGGAGATCGTCGCTCGCCCTGCCGGCCTGTTGCTCGAGCTCTCCGGCGCCGATATCGCCGACGTCATGGTGGCGCGCGCGGCGATCGAGCCGATGGCCGCCCGGTTGCTCGCCGAGAACGGCTCCGAGGAGGCGTTCGCCGAGCTGGACCAGATGCTCGAAGAGCATCTTCCGACCGATTGGCAATCGGATCGTCTGGCCGAGACCACCGGGGACTTCCACCGCCGCGTGGTCGAGCTGTCGGGCAACGCCACGCTCGGCATCATCGCCGGCATGTTGCACGAGATCACCGTGCGTCACACCGCGTTTCTGTTCAAGGAGCGGCGCCCGGTGTCCAAAGCCGACTACGAGAAGCTCATGCGGTCCTACCGCAAGCTCATGCAGATCATGCGCTCAGGTGACGGCGCCGCAGCCGAAGCGCATTGGCGCAAGCACCTCGACACCGCTCGTGGCCTGCTGTTGCAGGGTATCGAGACGGTGAAGGTCCGCGACGTGATGGGCTGACGTTCGGGCCTAGTCGGGCCACACCGCAAGCCGCGCATCGGTATCCCGCCAACCATCGGCGGTCTTCCACCGCATGGGCAGCAGCCGGTACCGCCAACTTCCTGGGGGCCCGTCCGCGCCCACGTGGTCCACTGTGATCGAGATGAGATCCGCTGCAAGGTGTTTGGCGTGGGTTTCCAGATAGATGCCGGCCTCGTCGTCGACGTTTGACATCAGCTCCCCGTAGATCAACCGGGGGCCCGGCGCGCGATACAGCAGGACGCATTGCCGGCGCTGCGGACAGTGCCCCGCACGAACGGTGGCCATGCACCCGGTGTCGACGCCACCGAGCTCACTCATCAGCCGCCCGGCCTCGTCAACCCAAACCGCAACCGGCTCAGGTGGCTTGGTCATTCAAGGCGTGGTCGACGTACACCGGCAGGGTGTCATCCCACGGTTGACGCGTCACCATGTCGGCGACCTTGACGTAACCCCGCTCGAACTCGCCGGTGGCCGCGTCGACCAGCCGGTACTGCTGGGCCTGCCGATGAATCGGTTGCGCATCGAGCATCACGATCCGCACCTCGCCGGGTTCGAATTGACACCGCTTCTGCAGCGCGGCCACGAGTTGCTCATTGCTCATGTGACCGTCGCCGAAGTTCCATCCGATGGCCGTGGACACCAGCCGCTCCCCGTCGGTCAGGGTGTAATCGTCCTCGTTCTGCCCGGCCATCGCGCGGTGCGCGAGTGTGAACAGGGCCCGACCGTGAGTGTTGAAAGCGCGGAACGCGTACCCCATGTACTGCGGGATCTGCGCGGCCTCCTTGCTGCCGTAGAACCGCTCCAACTGCGCCTGCGGCATGCTGGCGATCGCGACGATGCCCTTGGCGATCTTCTCCTCGGCGGACCCCCTGATGCACCACAGCGTGGTGTCCCAGTTGCCCGCGTAATAGCGCATGCCCGGCAGGAAGGAGATCTTGCGCGGGAACAGGTTTCCCAATGCCACGATCCCCGCCAACACGACGAACAGCACCACCGGGAGCGGTGTGCTCAGATCCGACAGACCGAGATCGGCGTGGCCGACGAACAGCGTGACGACGCAGAAGATCATGAAGACGTTCCACTCCAGCGGCACGCCCATCGGGATAGAGCTGAGGATGCCGAAGTGGAAGCAGATCATCACGAACGCGGCGATCGCGGTCGGCCAGCCGCCGTGTGAGAAGAACAGGACAAGCGGCACCAGCATCTCGATCGCCGTGCTGAGATGCGCGAGCAACCGCGACGGGCGGCCCGGCCGCAGATCGTCCGGGAAGTGCTCGAAGAATGCCCGCTTGATGAACCGCGGCCGGAACACCGGGTTGTTGCTCATCATCGTCGAGATGACGAACGGGAAGTGCTTGTTGAGCTTGGAGGTCGCCGCGCCGATCCAGATCACCATGCAGACCAATTTGGCGGCCAGGATCATGTCGACGCCGTAGCCGGCGAACAGGAAGGCGACGGTGAACGAGGCGTACACCTCGCCCCGGGCGGCCAGGAAGATGACCTTGTCGCGCAGTCCGGCCAGCGCCAGCAGCACCAGGACCGCCCAGATCTGCCACATCGGCAGCACACCGACCTCGGTGCCCAGTGCCGGCACGGACCCGGTGCCGTCGGAGAACAATGCCACCAACAGCACCACGAGCAGGGCCGCATACAGCGCGACGTCGAACACCGTGCGGCTGTCGCCCTTGGTCAGCGGCACCCGGTTCGGCCAGGGTGGCAGCCGAATGGTCTTGGGCCGCAACCAGTACAGGATCGATCCCATGGGTGGGAAGAACCGGTTGTTGAGCGGGCCGAAGCCGCAGCCGAGGCCGACGACCTCGAACAGCATGGTGTAGAGCACGACCTTTTCGAAGACGATCGGCTCGGTCCACCAATCCCCGACGTTGGTGAAGCCGTCGATGCCCGTCGTCGTCAGCACCACCAGCCAGGCGCCGAGGATGTAAAGCCCGATCTTGATCACATAGAACAGGTGCAGTGCGACCGGTGCGCCGAAACCGACCTCTGCCCAGTGCCGGGCCATCGGCTGGATCTTCTCAGCGCGGGTGCCCTTGCTCCACTCCTCGAAGTTGATGACAGGAGTCTCTTGTTTGAGAAAGCCCATGCCCGACAGATTAGAACGTGTTCTAGTCCGACCTCACGCGAACAGACACTTGGGTACCGAAGAACGGCCGTTTTCGGGTACCGGAGCGGCTGCTCGCGGGAAAAGCTAGCGGGGAAAGCTAGCCCGTCTTCGCCGGGGGCCGGTAGAAGACGACCAGTTGGCCGATGCCGCCGGCCAGTCCGAGGACCACCGCGATCGCCAGCCCGCACCAGCCATGCAGCCAGTCGTAGAAGCCGGTGCTCGAGAACAGGACGTAGTCCAGGCTGTAGCGGCCCGCACCGAGGCCCGCGATCGCGATCGCGGCGACCGCGAGGATCAGGTTGTACTCCCAGCCCTCCTTGACGATGAAGAAGCCGTTGGCCCGGTGCACCGTCCACGCCGCCACCAGCATCAGGGCGACGAACCCTGCCGCAGGCACGGGCGTGAGCAGGCCCAGCGCCAGCCCGAGACCGGCCGCGATCTCGGTGCTGGCTGCGACCCTGGCGTGGAACATGCCCGGCTTCATGCCGATGCTCTCGAACCAGCCTGCAGTGCCGGGGATCCGTCCACCGCCGAAGAACTTGTTGTAGCCGTGTGCTGCCATGGTCAGACCAAGCACCACACGCAGGATCAGGATCGCGGTATCAGAAGCCATGTAACAGAATCTAGGACATCTGTTAAGCCGCTGCCCAGCCCCCATCCACACTGAGGATCGCGCCGTGGATGTTCGCGGCGTCGTCGCTTGCCAGGAAAACCACCGCTGCGGCGACTTCCTCGGGCGTACTCATCCGCCGCGACGGGATGCGCGCCAGCACCGGCGCGACATGGTCTGCTACGTCGGCCGCGCGTTCGGTCGCGATCGGTCCGGGGGCCACCGCGTTCACCCGCACACCAAGCGGGCCGTACTCGGCCGCCCACGACTTCGTCAGCGAGTGCACGGCCGCCTTGGTGGAGGAGTACAGCGCCGATTTGTCACCACCGATCAAGCCGTTGATCGAGCCGATGTTGACGACGGCACCGTGGCCCCGCCGGGCCATAGCCGGCACCAGTGCTCCGGTGAGCAAGAACGGCGCGATGACGTTGGTCCGGTAGGACTCCAGCAGAATCTCCTCGGAGATCTGCTCGGACGGTTCCGGCATCGCCCACGATGCGGCGTTGTTGACCAGGATGTCGAGCTGCCCGCCTGCCGCCGCGACTGCCTGCTCGGCCAACCGGCGCACCTCGGCTTCCCCGGCCCCGAGGTCGGCCGCCACGAACTCGGCCCGACCACCGGCCGCACGGATATCGGCAACGACGGCGTCGCCGCGCTCTTTGTTACGACCGCTGACGACGACGAATGCGCCGTGTGCCGCCAGGGCAGCCGCGACAGCGACGCCCAAGCCTCCGGTGGACCCCGTGATCAATGCTGTGCGGCCTGCAAGCCGCGTATTCTTTGGACTCATGAGTCCAGGTATAGGACGCTGAAAATGGACCTGCAAGTCCAGAACTTCACCGCCAAGGGCCAGGCGACCCGCCAGCGCATCATCGAGGGTGCGGCGGCCGAGATCCGCAGCCGCGGCGTGGGCGAGACCACGCTGGACGACATCCGGGCCCGCACGCAGACCTCCAAAAGCCAACTGTTCCACTACTTCCCCGAGGGCAAGGACCAGCTGATGCTCGCAGTGGCCGAACACGAGGCCCGGATGGTGCTCGAAGATCAGCAGCCTTACCTGGGCGAGCTGACGTCGTGGGCGGCCTGGCAGCGCTGGCGGGACGCGGTCGTGGACCGCTACCGGCGCCAAGGGCAGAGTTGCCCGCTCAGCATGCTGATGTCGGAGATCGGCCGCAGCACCCCCGGTGCGCAGGCCGTCACGAAAGCCCTGCTGCGCCAGTGGCACGACGAGATCACCGCGGGCATCCGACACATGCAGAAACGAGGGAAGGTCGCCGACTTCGACGCCGAGCGGGTGGCGGCCGCACTGCTCGCCGGCATCCAGGGCGGGGTCGGCATGATGCTGGCCACCGGGGACCTGAGCTATCTTGAGGCCGCTCTGGACGTCGGGATCGCTTCGCTGCGCCCGGGCTAGCCGAGAGCGCGCTCCAACCGCGCGACATAGGCGTCGATGTCCGCGACCGCCGACTCGGCGGCGTGCACGCTGATCGCGACGGTGTCACCGATGCCGTGCACACCGTGCGTGACGCCCATCATCGGTGACAGCGCGGGGTAGCCGGCCGTGACCACCACGGGCGCGGTGCCGAAATGCAGATCCGCGGCACCTCGGTTGACGCTGGAGACGACGGTGTTGCCGGTCACCAGCGGGGACCGCACGGTCGGATCGAATTGTGCGATCCCCCAACGCAATAGCGGTGCGGGCGTGGCCTCGAACGCGCGTCCGGCCGCAACCATCGCCGGATGCCGGGCCCGACGGCGACGCTCGGCGAGGTCGTGCACGATACGCGCGGTGCGGTCTGGCTCTCCCAGCTCCGGATAGAGGCCGATACCGACGTTACCGAAATGGTTGTGCGCATGCCGGGCACCGGCTTTCGCCATCGGCACCTCGGCGCCCAGCCCGTCGGAGTCCTCGCCGAGCGCACGCAAATGGGCACTCAGCGCGGTGGAAACCGCGGCCAGCACACCGACGGTCACCGTCGGCCCCGCGATCTGCGCACGCTTCCGCACGACGGTGCGCACTCGGCGTGGTCCCGTCGGCTTGGCGTTGGTGCGCCGGACCGGTCTGGATTCTGCTTGCCGGGGAACCGCTCCGGAGTCTTCGTCGCGGACCAGTTGACGATGGGTGCGGGCGGCCCGCACAGCCCGCCAGGGCAGGGTGGCGCCGACAAAGGGCTGCGACGGCACGGCCGCTACCGGTTCCGGCCTGCCGAACAGCCACGCGGCCAACGCCGAGCATCGGATGCCGTCGGCAAGCGCGTGCGTCGCCTGCAGCACCGCCACCGTCCCGGGCCCGTCGGCGCCCGGCACCCCGTGCACTCCGGGGAACACGTGCAGGCGCCAGGTTGCGTTGGTCGCGTCGAGCTGATGGTCGGCCAACCGACTGACCGCGTCCAGACATGTGTGCCAGTCGATCTCGCCGAGATCGTGTACGACGAACCGGTCGTCATCGACCCGACACCGCACCCAGGCCGGATACCTCAGCCTGCTGTCATCGCTCACCCGGACCGTCAGCTCGGGACAGCTGCCTGCCCTGGCCCGGATCGCGTCCAGCACTGCATCGAGATCCGTTGGCACGCCCGCGAACCCGTATAGGAGAAACTGGTCGTTGGGAATCTTCGCCGATATCCAGTGACTCTGGGCATCGACGGCAGCCATCCGGGGCAGAGACCTAGCGGGCACTGCCGATGAAGTCCAGGATCCGGCCGGCCACCACGTCCGGCTGCTCCAGCTGCAGAAAGTGGCCTGCCCGTTCGACGATGCTCACCGCGCTGCCGTCGGGCAGAATGTTCTGCACCCAGCGGGCGTACTCCGGTGTTGCGCAACCATCCTCGGTACCGTGCAGGTACAGCGTCGGCAACACCGGCGGCGACAACCAGTGCTGATGCAGGTCGGCATACTGGGCCGGGGGTTTGGTCCCGCGCATCGTTGCCCGGTAATAGCCGAGCGCGGCCTGCCACCGCGCGGGGGCGCCGATGGCGGCGTCGACATGCCGCACGTCGTCGCGGGCGTCGTACCCAGGCGACCACTGCCGCCACAACCGGGGCACCACCCAGGATGCCGATCGGTCTGGTAGCCAAGGCAATTGGAAGTACATGATGTACCAGCTACGCAGCAACTGGCGCGGTAACTGCGCAGCCAGCCTGCCGCCGTTGGACAAGCGGCCCAGCGGCCGGAATGACGCCGCCGGCGGCACCGACATGATCACCGACTTACTGAAGGGGCTCTCCGGCATGGCCGCCAACCCGGCCCCGGCGATGGCACCCCAGTCGTGCCCGACGAGGACATCGCGCCCGGTGGGCCCGGCCGCATCCAGGAGTCGCAGGGCGTCGTCCATGAGGGCGCCGACGTGGTAGCTGCCGTCCGTTGGGATCGACGATGGAACGTAGCCACGCGAGAACGGTGCCACCACTTTCCAGCCGGCGTCGGCCAGCACCGGCGCGACCTTGCGCCAGCCGTAGGCGGTGTCAGGAAAACCGTGCAGGCACAGCGCAACCGGACCGTCGTCGGGGCCCCAGACCAGCGCCCGCAGCTGTACGGCGGGACCGTTGACATCCAGCCAGCGTGGCTCGGTCATGGCTTCACCGGCTCGAATTGGGACATCAACCAACGGCCATCCTCATGCACCATCGTGGCTCGCACGGTCGACGGAGTCTTCTGCGGTGCCTGATCGCCCACCATGACCGACTGGTTCAGGTACAGCAGCACTTCGGCGCGGTGGGGGCTGGCGGAAACCGAGCCTGCCGACGGCACGTCAGCAACTGCGGTGATGTTCTGAGCCGTCGCCCCGGGAATGATGGCCGTGTTGATCATCTCGGTGTAGGTGTCGAGAAACTCTCCGGTCAGTCGCTCGCGCACCGAGTTGAGTTGCTGCTCGACGGTGGCGGGCTCGTAGGACAGCATCTGCGTGGTGATATCCTTGGCTGCCTCGACCGATTCGGTTGCGGCGGCGGCACTTCCACGTTCCCACCCGATCTGCCATTTCAGGAATGCCGATCCGGCGGCCAACAGCAGAGCAAGCGCGGGCAGCACCACGACGACCGCGACCCGGGACCAGTTGGTCCGGCGGCCCGGGTCCTCGGGTTCCTGGGGCTCCTCGGGGGCCTCGGTTTCTTCGGCGTCAGCGGTTTCTTCACGCTCAGCGGGCGTCTCGGTTTCGGCGTCGGTGTTCACGTCCTCGACGCTGGTGTCTGCGTCGGTGGCCGCTTCGTCAGTGACGTCGTCGGCCGACTTCGCCTCGCGCTCCTCGTCCTCGCGCTCCTCGTCCGCCTGCTCGAACGCCCTGAAGCTGTGCCTACCGCTCATTCGACGAACTCCACTTCGGAAACCTTTGCCAGGCCGTCGTTCTTCTGCACCGTCAACAGCATCCGCCAGTACTGGGGCGCCTGTTCGGGTACGCCCGCGTTGGTCGACTTGATGGTGACCGAGGCGAGCACCTTGGCCTCACCATCGGAGACCGGCTCCAATGCCAAGCCGGTGATGGTGCCCTCCGACTTCGACTTCACCTGTTTGACGACCTCGAGATAGGAATCCGCCCGCTTCTGGAAGTCGTCGTAGAACTTGCCGGTCGCCGAGTCGAGTACCCGCTGAACATCGACGTCCGCAGTTTCCCAACCGACGTTGGTGAGCCGCAGCGCGGCCTCCCGGCCCGCATCCAGGAACATCTCCCGCTGCTGCTCGGTGCGGTGCGACTGGTAGGCCTCGTAGCCGAGCCATCCGGTCAGCCCCGCCAGCACCACGACTACCGCCAGACCGACCAGAGCACCCAGCCTCCTGTGGGACCACGGTGCGCGAGATTCGTCGTCCTCGGCGCTCGCGCCCTGGGCCTCTACCTCGCCCTTTGGCTCCGCCGTTTCGGCGGCGGAGCGGTCCGACTCCTCGACCTCTGCCGACTCGACCGCCTCGGCGTCGGGGCTGTCGTCTGCCATACATCTGCTCCTCGGTGGCACTGCTGATCGCACGCGCGCCGTGCGCGCGCGATCCAACGTACGTGGCGGCGGTCACACCGTCATCGGCGGTACCGGCAGCACGATCGGAGATTGTAGGGAGATCGGGCCCGCAACGGGTCGCAGACTAGGCAGAATCCCGGCTCGGTAACGTGACTGCGGGAGCCCGCCGAGAGGATGTCCGTGAGCACTGCACACAGCGAATTACACACCGTCACGTTTCGGGGGGTCGACGACCTGCAGCTGGTCGGCGACGAATGGAACAAGGGCGCCGATTCAGCAGCGGACCGCCCGACTGTGCTGCTGTTGCACGGTGGCGGCCAGAACCGGTTCTCCTGGAAGAACACGGGCCAGATCCTGGCCGACAGCGGGCTGCATGTGATCGCGCTGGACTCCCGCGGACATGGCGACAGCGACCGCTCTCTCAGCGCGAACTACACGGTGGAATCGCTGTGCGGCGACGTGCTGCAGGTGCTGTATCAGGTCGGCCGCCCAGCTGTGCTGATCGGCGCCAGCATGGGCGGATTGACCGGCATCCTCGCGGCCCATGAGGCCGGGCCGGATCTGGTGACGAAACTCGTGCTCGTCGACGTGGTGCCCCGATTCGAGAAGTCCGGCAGCGCGCGCATCCGCGATTTCATGTTCAACCACGTGCACGGCTTCGACTCGTTGGACGAGGCCGCCGATGCCGTCGCGGCCTACCTGCCCTACCGCACCAAGCCGCGGAGCCCGGAGGGGTTGAAGAAGAATCTGCGGCTGCGTGACGGCCGGTGGTACTGGCATTGGGATCCGGCGTTCCTGACCAAGCCCGAGGACGATCCGTTCGTCCGGGTGGAGAAGTTGGAGCAGGCAGCGGTCAACCTGACGATTCCGATCCTGCTCATCCGCGGCAAATTGTCCGACGTGGTGAGCGCCGAGGGTGTCCAGGATTTCCTGGACAAGGTGCCTGCCACAGAGTTTGTCGAGTTGCCCGACGCCGGGCATACCGCTGCCGGTGACGACAACGACGCCTTCACCGAGGTCGTCGTCGAGTTCGTCGGCCGCTGACCGCCGACCGTGGGCTTCAACTTTCTAGCTGAACCCGAGCTACCGGCCCCCCAAGTCAGCGAGTCTCAGGCCGAGCACATCCTCAGTACTCACTTCGGCTTGCAGGCGCGGGCGGAATCGCTGGGCAGCCAGCAGGACAAGAACTTCCTGGTCAGTCAGGGCGACGAGATCCTCGGTGTGCTCAAGATCGCCAACCCGGCTTTCGACGAAACCGAACTGGCGGCCCAGGACCTTGCGGCAGACTTGATCGCCCACGCCGAACCCGACCTGCGCGTCGCGGTACCACTACCCAACAACCACGGCGAAACCCGTACGGCGGTAACGGGATTGGTTGACGGCACCGCCTACGTCCGACTGCTGCGATACCTGCCGGGCGGCGCGTTGCTCGAGTCCGGCTACATGCGCCCGTCCGTCGTGGCCGAGTTGGGCGCGCTGGCCGGCCGAGTCACCCGCGCGCTGGCAGGATTCCGCCATCCGGGACTCGACCGGATCCTGCAGTGGGATCTGCGTTACGGCGCGGACGTCGTCACGGCGCTGGATTCTTACGTCGAGAGCTCCGCGCGTCGCGGCCGACTGCAGAACGCCGCCCGCGAGGCCTGGGCCCGCATCGAACCGCTGGCCGGCGCGTTGCCGCGCCAAGCCATCCATATGGACCTCACCGACGCCAACGTGGTGGTGTCGCACGCCCCGGGCGGCGTCGTCCATCCCGACGGAATCATCGACTTCGGCGATCTGACCGACAGTTGGGCCGTCGGCGAACTGGCCATCACGCTGTCCTCGGTGCTGCAGCATCCCGGCACCGACCCCACCTCCGTGCTGCCTGGGATCCGCGCCTTCCACGACATCCGACCGCTCAGCGTTGCCGAAGCAGAAGCGTTGTGGCCGTTGCTCGTTCTCCGAACAGCGGTGCTGATCGTGAGCGGGGCGCAGCAGTCCGCCATCGACCCCGACAACGATTACGTCACACAACAGTCCGACGGTGAATGGCGGATGTTCGAGCAGGCCACGTCGGTGCCCTTCGAGGTGATGACGGCGCTGATCAAGGCTGACCTCGGCCTGGGATCCGGGCCTGCGCCGCTTGCTGCGTCGACGCCGTTGATCGCCGGGATCGACTCCGTGGCGACGCTGGATCTGTCGACCACCTCTGACACCCTGGACTTGGCGTTCCTGCCGGGAGGCTGGGCGCGCTCCGACTTCGAGGACGAATTGGCAAGAGCCGCAATCTCTGGCGGGGCACGTCTGGTGGTGACCGCGTTCGGCCAGCCCCGGCCGTCCCGCGCTCCCGCACTGAGCCAGGACGAACCGGCCGTGGTGCCGACCGGTATCAGCCTGTGGCCCGCCGAATCTTTCGAGCTGGTTGCGCCGTTCGACGGCGAGGTTGTGGATCGCACGCCGGGTTGCGTGACGTTCCGCGGACGCGAGCACGAGCTGACGCTCACCGGGATCACCGCTGCCACAACGGATGCGCTTGGCGTGGCAGAGGCCGGACGCCGGATCGAGCTCGCTGTGCGCCCTGTGGGATCGCCGGTGGCGCCGACGCTGACGACACCCCGGTTGGCGCCCGGCTGGCTGGCACTGAGCGTGGATCCGCGCCCGCTGCTCGGCTTGCCTGCGTTGGCAGCGTCGACTGTCGACGCGGGCCTGATGGCCCGACGCGACCGGGCGTTCGCACCGGTGCAGGAGCACTACTACCGCGAGCCGCCCCGGATTGAACGTGGGTGGCGGCATTACCTGATGTCGACGAGCGGGCGCTGCTATCTCGACATGGTCAACAACGTGACTGTGCTGGGGCATGCGCATCCCCGCGTGGCGGAAGCCGCGGGGCGGCAGTTGCGGAAGTTGAACACGAACTCGCGGTTCAACTATGCCGCGGTGGTCGAGTTCAGTGAACGTCTCGCCGCACTGCTGCCCGACCCTTTGGACAGCGTGTTCCTGGTGAACTCCGGTTCGGAGGCCAGCGATCTGGCGCTGCGGCTGGCGATCGCGGCGGCGGGCAGCCCCGATGTGGTTGCGATGCGCGAGGCCTACCACGGTTGGACGTACGGCACCGACGCCGTGTCCACATCGACGGCCGACAATCCGAATGCCCTTGCCACCAGGCCGGATTGGGTGCACACCGTGGAATCGCCGAACAGCTTTCGCGGGAAGTACCGCGGTGCCGAAGTTGGCCGCTACGCCATCGAGGCGGTCGCTCAGATCGAGCAGTTGATCGCGGACGGGCGGTCCCCCGCGGCGTTCATCTGCGAGACCGTGTACGGCAACGCCGGCGGGATGGCCCTGCCCGATGGCTACCTGGAACAGGTGTACGCCGCGGTGCGTGCCGCCGGTGGGTATGCCGTCGCCGACGAGGTCCAGGTGGGCTACGGCCGTCTGGGCGAATGGTTCTGGGGCTTCCAGCAACAGGGCGTGGTGCCCGACATCGTGTCGATGGCGAAGTCGACCGGCAACGGCTATCCGCTGGGCGCCGTCGTCACAAGTCGGGCGATCGCCGACGCATTCCGCAGCCAGGGGTACTTCTTCTCCTCGACCGGCGGCAGCCCGCTGTCGTGCGCCATAGGCATGACCGTGCTCGACGTCCTGCACGACGAACGCCTGCAGCAGAACGCCTCCCGCGTCGGTGGCCATCTGAAGTCGCGGCTGCAAGCCTTGGCCGCGAAGCATCCGATCATCGGAACCGTGCATGGCGTAGGCCTGTACCTGGGTGTCGAAATGGTCCGGGACCCAGAGACTTTGGAGCCCGCGTCAGAAGAGACCGCCTTGATCTGCGATCGCATGCTCGAACTCGGGGTGATCATCCAGCCCACGGGAGATCATCAGAACATCCTCAAAACCAAGCCACCACTGTGCATTGACACAGAAGCCGCGGACTTCTATGTCGACACACTGGACAGGGTTCTCACCGAAGGCTGGTGACGTCGGGTGTTCCGGGGATCTGTGATCGCCCGGACAGTGGAGCCGACCAGCACGCTCAACGCCGGATGGGTGCTGGCTGGCCCGCTCCGATTTCTGGGGCATGTCCTGGGCAATACCCGGTTGGTGGCGCTGTGCCGAGCGTGCAGGTTATCGATGTGATCGAGGAGAAAAATCCACAGAAACCGACACACTCGTCACAGGGCCGGCGCACGGCATCACGGACCTGTCCGATCGCGACGGCTCCCGGAGTAGGCATATTCGGATGACGATGAGCGAAAGGTATTGTCCCGCAATTCTATTAACCGCGAGCGTGCGCAAAATGCCACGTCCACGCGGCACGTCGGGCAACAGACACGCACGCTCGCGGTGATGGGTCTACCCGCTCGGGCCGGCCTTCTCGGCCTCGGCCAGCCGCTGATGCAGCCGCTCCCGGATGTCCTGCGGGGTGTAGGCGTTACGACGGCGCTGATCGCGTGCGACCATCACGCCACCAGCCACAACGCCGGCGACACCGGCCAGCCCGATCCACTTCCAGATGCTGCGCATGCACCAAGTGTGCCTAAGCTGCGCGTGTGGATGCGAACACGGTGCCCCTCACGAAGGCCTTGGAGGAAACCCGGACCGGCGACGTCTGGTTGTTCCGCGGCGGCTCCGGTCCGGACCGGGCAATCCAGACGCTGACGAACAGTCCCGTCAATCACGTGGGTATGACGGTCGCGATCGACGACCTGCCACCGTTGATCTGGCATGCCGAGCTCGGCGACAAGTTGCTCGACATGTGGACCGGCACCAATCACCGCGGCGTGCAACTCAACGACGCAAGGCAGGCGGCCGAACGCTGGATGCACAACTACGGGCAGCGCTGCTGGATCCGTCAGCTCACCCCATTCGCCACACGCGAGCAGGAGGATGAACTGCTCAAGGTGATCGCCCGCATGAACGGCACAGCCTTCCCCACCACCGCGCGGCTGACCGGGCGATGGCTACGTGGGCGGGTACCCGGCGTCAGCGACTTCACTCGGGGAATTCCGTTCGTGCACAGCAGGGTTCGCGAAACGGCCGAACGCAGGAAGGCACGCCAACGGCAGGTCGGCCTGGAGACCGCGTACTGCGCCGAGACCGTTGCCATCACCTACGAGGAGATGGGGTTGTTGACGACGGAGAAGCACTACAACTGGTTCGACCCCGGCTCGTTCTGGAGCGGTGACGAGCTGCCGCTCGCCTCTGGTTTCCAGCTCGGCGACGAGATCGCCGTCATCCCCGACTGAGACGCGAACCCCTTAATCCGGATGAGACACGATGTTCAGCACGTTGCCATCCGGTGCCCGCACCAAGAAGCGCCGCACACCCCACTCCTCGGTCGTCAACGGATGCACGATCTCGTAACCGAGCCGCTGCGCCTCCTCGTAGGCACCCTCGACGTCATCGGTGTGGACGGAGACAACCGGCGGCTCGGGTGCCGTTGCATCTTCGGTGAGCAGCTGGACACTGATGCCCGTTTCGGGCGAGGTATAGCGGCCCACCCAACCCATGTTGAATTCCTCGGTGCTCAGCCCGAGGTAATCGGTGTAGAAGCTCTTCGCTGACTCGATGTCGGGCACCCGAAGGTTGGCCGTGATCCGTTTGCAACGCATGCCTGATTCTCCCGCATGGGTTGGACGAACGGAGATTCCACCGCCCGGCATGCACACCACCAGGAAGTTGGGACCGCGAAGCTGCCATGACTCAGACGAATCATCGGGCGGCACTTCGATAACCGCATCGCCGAACTCGAGGTGCAAAGCGCCGTCCGGTGCGACACGAGCCGAGCTCAGGTTCGTGTGCAGCAGTGGGGTCACCGCGCCGGCTGTGTCCACATTCAACGGCTCGCCAGTCCAGTGTTCGTCGGCGTTGGTCACAGATAGTGTTGTCACTACACTGATTTCGTAGGAATCCCCGAGTTGCAGGCCGATTCCGGATTCCATGTGGAGCCGCTCCAGCGATCGACCGACGAAGTGACGAGCCAGTTGCTGGTTCACCCAATCGATGTCCGAGAAATCCGATTCATGCGGCACATTGCCCCCTCGTTGTTTGATGCGAATCGCGAGACTCTCCCAAGGGTGCCCACGATGCGATTCGTTGAACCAGACAATTGGTACGTGGCCATCAAGCCGGAGGACTACTTCGATCTCGAGATGTCTGAATTGCGTGAGGTCGCTCGCTTCGCGGTCCAAAGCGCCGACGACGTTCTGCACGTCTTCGAAGAGGTGCGCCCGTTCGACGCGCGCCCCAGGTCGGCCGTCGCCGCCGCATGGGAGTTCGCCAACGGCGCGAAGCGGGGCAAGCTTCAGCGGGTCACGGCCCTGGATGCCCACCGGGCAGCCAAAGATGCCGGCACGGAGGCGGCGAAGCATGCCGCACATGCGGCAGGCGACGCGGCCTCAGCCGCCTACCTGCACCCCTTCGCCAAGGCTGATCAGGTCGGCCACATCCTCCGGTCGGCTGCCCATGCCGCTGCTGCGGCCGAATTGATCGCCGGCGACCCCCGAGTCGGCGTCGCGCACCTCAGTCGGGCGGTCGCACGTGCGACGCCCGTCTTGATCGACGTATTGCGCCGGTATCCACCGGTGCCTACAGGCAAGACCCGCGTCGCCGGGCTCATGAGCCTGTTGGACAGCGACCTGAGGTCGCGCTGAGCGAGCGGCTTACATGGTTAACCAGTTACTTGACTTTTCGGCGATAGTCGCGATAGTTAAGTATGTGCCTAACCATTCCGGTTCCGACGGGATCGGCCGCGTGTTCCAGGCGCTCGCCGACCCGACGCGGCGGGCGATCGTCGAGCGGCTGGTGCGCCGCCCGGAGGCGGTGAAGGCGCTGGCCGAGCCGCTGAAAATGTCGTTGCCTGCGGTGATGCAGCACCTACAGGTGCTGGAGGCAGCCGGCGTGATCGTCACCGAGAAGGTCGGCCGAGTGCGCAGTTGCCGGATCGAACCCAAGGCGCTGCGTGAAGCCGAACAGTGGCTCGGCCGCCAGCGCACGGAGTGGGAACGGCAGCTTGATCAACTCGACGACTATCTGAAGGGGAATTGATCATGGAGATAACGCACTCGACGTTCACCCTGGAGCGTCGCTATCCGGCCACGGTCGAGCGCGTCTTTGCGGCTTGGGCCAATCCGGAAGCGCGCAGACGCTGGATGGCCCAAGGGGCCGAGCACTCTCAGAGCTTTGCGGTTGGCGGCCTCGAGACGGTCAAGGGGTTCGACCCCGAGGGCCGCGCTCTCACCTATGAGGCGCGCTACGCCGAAATCGTGCCCAACGAACGGATTCTCACCACTTCGACGCTGCACACCGAGGACCGACTGTCGACGGTCTCGGTCACCAGTGTCGAGTTCCGGGCAGAAGGTGCCGACACCTGTGTGGTGTTGACCGAGCACGGAATCTACCTACCCGGCCAGGAGCAGCCGCAGTGGCGAGAACACGGAACCGCCCAGCAATTAGACACCCTGGCAGCGGAATTCGCCGCAGTCGCCGATGCAGAGGAGAACTGATCATGACGCATGTCGACTTCGTGCTGGCCGTCGTCGCGGTGAGCGACATCGAGGCAGGCCGGGCCTGGTACACCAAGCTGTTCGGACGTGAACCCGACAACAACCCGATGCCGAACCTGGTCGAATGGCAGGTCACCAATGGCGGCTGGGTGCAGGTGACCGAGGACCCCTTGCGCGCCGGCAACGGGATGCTCAACTTGGCCTTGTCCGACTTCGAGGACGGCGTTCGCGAAGCTCGCGAGAAGGGTCTTGGGACGGGCGAGATCCTCGATGCGAACAAGGGCGTACGACTGTTTCCGATCGCCGATCCTGACGACAACATGATTCAGCTGGTCGGCAACTTCCGGGTGAAGTACTAAGCAACGGGCTGTCGGCGCCCCCGAACGTGAAGAAGATCCCGAGTTTTCGCCAAATTCTCACCATCTTGTTCACGTTCGGCGAGCTGATCGGGCCGGGACCTACACGTTGAACCTGAACTCCACCACGTCGCCGTCGGCCATCACGTAGTCCTTGCCCTCGATCCGGACCTTGCCCGCGGCTTTGGCGGCAGCCATCGACCCGGCCGCAACGAGATCGTCGTAGGAGACCACCTCGGCCTTGATGAAGCCCTTCTCGAAGTCGGTGTGGATCACCCCGGCCGCTTTGGGGGCGGTGTCGCCCTGGTGGATGGTCCAGGCGCGGGCTTCTTTGGGCCCCGCAGTCAGATACGTCTGCAGCCGTAACGTGTGGAAGCCGGCGCGGGCCAGCGCGTCGAGGCCGCGCTCGGTCTGCCCGATCGACTCCAGCAGCTCGGCCGCGGATTCTTCGTCGAGCTCCTGCAGCTCGGCCTCGATCTTGGCATCGAGGAACACCGCGTCGGCAGGCGCCACGAGCTCACGCAACGACGCCGTCCGCTCCGCGTCGGTGAGCACCGCCTCGTCGGCGTTGAACACGTAGAGGAATGGCTTGGTGGTCAGCAGGTTGAGCTCGCGAAGCACCGCAGCATCAAAGCTCGAGCCGAACAGCGTCTTGCCGCCGTTGAGGATCTCCTGAGCGGCCACCGCGGCGTCGTACACCGGCCGACGGTCCTTGTTCGTACGGGCTTCCTTCTCCAGCCGCGGGAGCGCCTTCTCCAGCGTCTGCATGTCGGCCAGGATCAGCTCGGTCTCGATCACCTCGATATCGGAGCGTGGATCGACCCTGCCGTCGACGTGCACCACGTCGTCGTCGGTGAATACCCGGACCACCTGGCAAATCGCGTCACATTCGCGGATGTTGGCCAGGAACTTGTTCCCCAGGCCGGCGCCTTCGGACGCACCTTTGACGATTCCGGCGATGTCGACGAACGTGACCGGCGCAGGCACGATCTTCTCCGAGCCGAATATCTTGGCGAGCTCGTGGAGGCGCGGATCCGGCAGCGGCACCACACCTTCGTTCGGCTCGATGGTCGCAAAGGGGTAGTTGGCCGCCAACACGTTGTTTCGCGTCAGGGCATTGAACAAGGTCGATTTACCCACGTTCGGCAAACCGACAATTCCCAGGTTCAGGCTCACAGGGAACACAGTCTGCCAGAGTGTGACGGGCACGCCAGCGTGCGCTGGCCGCACGCCACACCAGAGAGCCGGTACGGTCTACCTGTGTCAGGACAGCGCGCAGAGTCGGCAGTGCCGACTGAGCTTCGCTCCGTACACCCCGGATTCGTAGGTGTGCCGTGGTGGGGTGCTGTGCTGCTGGGCGTCACGGCTACCGCGGTCGGGTTTGCATTCGACGCGGGTTCAGGTGATCGGGAACTCAGTGCGGTGTTCGCCGTCTGTTACGTGTTGGGTTGTCTGTCGGCAGTTCTCGCGGTCCGGCAGTCGGGCCTGTTCACCGCAGTGATTCAGCCTCCGCTGATCCTGTTCGTCGCCGTGCCCGGTTCCTATTTCCTGTTTCACGGCGGCCAGCTGGGCGGTCTGAAAGACCTGGCGATCAACTGCGGGTATCCACTGATCGAACGTTTCCCGCTGATGTTGTTCACCTCGGCGGCGGTGTTGCTGATCGGTTTGGCGCGGTGGTATTTCGGTTTGACCACACGGCGTCCGAATGAGGCCACCAACACCCGCATCTCGCCCAAAGACACGGCAGCGGCCGCATTTGTGTCATCTGTCACAGAGAAATTTTCGGCCCTGCTGTTCCGCAAACCCGCCGCCCGTGGATCCGAGGAACACGATCCGGACGCCGCCCCGCCGCCCCGCCGCCGCCCGGCGGAGCGGCCCACCCGCCGTAGGCCGGCGACAGCCGAAGGCGCCTCACGTACCGGACGCAAGCCGACGAAACGGACGACTCCGCCGCGGTCGCGTTCCGCCCTTCCGATCGACGGCGAGCCCGACGACATTGCCGCCGAGCGACCGCGCAGGCCAAGGTCCTCGCGCACGACCGAGCCGCCGCTGGTACCCCCCGGCGAGCCCCACCGCCGGGTACGCACCCAGCCGAGAGAGCCACGTAAGCAGCCGCCTACGGAGCGGCGCGGTGGCGCCTCCCAGGACCGGCCGCAGCGGCGCCGTCGTTTCGACGACTATCAGCCGTTCGAGGATCCGTTCGAATCAAGCTTTGAACCGACGAATGGCCATCCGGGCCGTTCGACGCATCACCCGGTCTCCCGAGTGCGCTACCGCGGCAGCGACGACGAAGACCATCGCACGGAGTACCGGACCCGGCCGCGGTCATCGTCACGCGGCCGGCACTCGCGGGATTCCGACTAGCGGCGCGGCGGCCGGATTTCGCGCGGCAGGGCGAACACCAGCGTCTCGTTCGCAGTGGTCACCGGCTGCACGGTGTCATAGCCGTATTCGGCCAGTCGCTCCAGCACGCCGCGAACAAGAATCTCGGGAACAGACGCCCCGGAGGTGATGCCGATGGTCCTCACCCCGTCGAGCCAGGCCGGATCGATGTCCTCGGCGTAGTCCACCAGGTACGCGGCGTCCGAGCCTGCGTTGAGCGCAACCTCGACCAGGCGCACCGAGTTCGACGAATTCTTCGACCCGACGACGATCACCAGTTCGCATTCGGGAGCCATCGCCTTGACCGCCACCTGACGGTTCTGGGTGGCGTAGCAGATGTCGTCGCTGGGCGGATCCTGCAGCGTCGGGAACTTCTCCCGCAACCGCCGCACGGTCTCCATCGTCTCGTCGACGCTCAGGGTCGTCTGGGACAGCCAGATCACCTTGTTCTCGTCGCGCACGGTGACCTTGTCCACTGAGTCGGGACCGTCGACCAGCTGAACGTGATCGGGCGCCTCCCCCGCGGTACCGATGACCTCTTCGTGGCCTTCGTGCCCGACCAGCAGGATGTCGTAATCGTCGCGGGCGAACCGTTTGGCCTCGTTGTGCACCTTGGTAACCAGCGGGCACGTGGCGTCGATGGTCCGCAGATTGCGCTTGGCTGCATCGATATGCACCGTCGGCGCGACGCCGTGTGCGGAGAACACCACGATGGCGCCCTCAGGCACCTCGTCGGTCTCGTCGACGAAGACGGCGCCGGCCTGAGCGAGGGTGTCGACGACGTGGCGGTTGTGGACGATCTCGTGCCGGACGTAGACCGGGGCGCCGTGCTTTTCCAGTGCGCGTTCCACGGTTTCCACGGCCCGGTCGACGCCGGCGCAGTACCCACGCGGCTCGGCCAACAGGACGCGCTTGCCGGCAACACCGGAACTCACGGAGCTGGAGGCACCCGGGATACCCATGTTTATGGTCGACGGCATGTCACCAGGGTACGGGGCCACAGCGCAGTCCAGCCAGCCGTAGTCTGTTGCCCATGGGAACTGCACCGTATGGGGTCCGGCTGCTGGTGGGTGCAGCGGTGACCACCCTGGAGGAAGCTCGCAAGTTGCCTCAAACCATCCTGACCTACCCGATGACGATGGCCAGCCAGGCCGCCAACATCGTCATGCACGTACAGCAGAACCTCGCGGAGCTGGTCGTCAAGGGTGACGAGACGCTGGAACAGCTGTTCCCACCCAAGGACGAGCAGCCGGAGTGGGCGACCTTCGACGAGGACGTCCAGACGGACCGCGAGGCCGAGGATGCAGCCGACGGCGATCGACGCACCGAGGGCCGGTTCGCGTTGTACAGCACCGGTGAGCCCGGAGCCGACAACGGTCAATCCGCCGGTCAATCCGCTGACTCGGCAGCCCCGGGTGACGCACCGGCGATCGTCGGCGAATTGGACTACGAGTCGCTGACTCTGGCACAACTGCGGGCGCGACTGACCTCGCTGCGAGTCACCGATCTTGAGGCGCTGCTGGCCTTCGAGGAAGCCGGCCGGGCCCGCGCCCCGTTCGTGACGTTGCTCGCCAACAGGATCACGCGCGCGACCGCCAAGTGACCGAACCGGGTCAGTCGCCGGAGAATCCCTGGCCGGTCCGGGCCGTCGCGACCCGCGTCGCCAAGTGGATCGACCGGCTCGGCGTGGTCTGGGTCGAGGGCCAGCTGACCGAACTGAAGATCCGGCCGGACTCCAAGACCGTGTTCATGGTGTTGCGCGATCCGGCCGCCGACATGTCGCTGACTCTGACCTGTCCGCGCGACCTGGTGCGCAACGCCCCGGTCAAGCTGACCGAGGGCACCCAGGTGATCATCTGCGGCAAGCCCAACTTCTACACCGGCCGCGGCACATTTTCGTTGCGGGTCAGCGAGATTCGCGCAGTCGGAATCGGTGAGCTGCTCGCCCGTATCGAACGGCTACGGCGCCTGTTGGACGCCGAAGGACTTTTCGATGACCGGCTCAAGCGCCCAATCCCGTTCTTGCCCAGCACAATCGGTCTGATCACCGGTCGGGCGTCGGCCGCTGAACGCGATGTCACCACCGTCGCGTCCACCCGCTGGCCTGCGGTGCGCTTCGCGATCCGCAACACGATCGTGCAGGGCCCCAACGCGGTTCCGCAGATCGTCGAGGCGTTGTCCGAGCTTGACGCGGACCCCGAGGTGGACGTCATCGTCATCGCCCGCGGCGGCGGCAGCGTCGAGGATCTGTTGCCGTTCTCCGACGAGACGCTGTGCCGCGCGATATCCGCCTGCCGCACCCCGGTGGTCAGTGCGATCGGCCACGAGCCCGACAACCCGGTGTGCGACCTGGTGGCCGACCTGCGGGCGGCCACCCCCACCGACGCCGCCAAACGCATCGTTCCCGACGCGGCCGCCGAGCACGCCCTGGTGTCCGATCTGCACCGGCGCAGTGCCCGCGCGCTGCGCAACTGGGTGCACCGCGAGCAGCACCAGCTCGACCAATTGCGCAGCCGGCCGGTGCTGGCGCAGCCCCTGGCCGCGCTGACCGCCCGCCGCGACGAGATCCACCGCGCCCGGGCCACCGCCCAGCGCGACATCACCCGGTTGATCACCGCCGAGGCCGCGACCGTCGGCCACCTGTCGGCCCGGCTGAGCACACTGGGCCCCGCCGCGACGCTGGCCCGCGGGTATGCAGTGGTGCAGACGGTTCCGAAATCCGGCCAACCCACGGTGCTGCGATCGGTGGCTGACGCGCCGAGCGGAACCCGGCTCCGGGTTCGGGTGTCCGACGGCGTGGTCACGGCAGTCAGTGAAGGCAGCGAAGGAGCGGGGGCATGAAGCCTATTAGTGAGCTGGGGTACGAAGAGGCTCGCGACGAGCTGATCGCCGTCGTGCAGCAGTTGGAGCAGGGCGGGCTCGACCTCGATACTTCGCTGAAGCTGTGGGAACGAGGCGAAGAACTGGCAAAACGATGCGACGAACATTTAGCCGGCGCCCGCCAGCGCGTGGAGCAGGCACTGGCAGCCAGGGAGCCTGACGAAGACTGAACCTGCCGTCGGTTTCAAATTCGCTGCTCGAAACTGGAACATGTTTCAGTTATGCTGCCGACCATGGCTGACTCATCGTCTCAACTCGGCCGGGTGCTGGTCACCGGCGGTTCCGGCTTCGTCGGCGCCAATCTGGTGACCGAACTGCTCGACCGCGGACACGCCGTGCGCTCGTTCGATCGTGCACCGTCCCCGCTGCCCGACCATGCCGGGCTCGAGGTGGTCCAGGGCGACATCTGCGATCCGGACACCGTCGCCGCCGCTGTGGCAGGCATCGACACGGTCTTCCACACCGCCGCCATCATCGATCTGATGGGCGGTGCCTCGGTCACCGAGGAATACCGGCAGCGCAGCTTCGCGGTGAATGTCGGCGGCACCGAGAACCTGGTGCAAGCCGCTCAGAAGGCCGGGGTGAAGCGATTCGTCTACACCGCGTCCAACAGCGTGGTGATGGGCGGCCAGCACATCGTCGGCGGCGACGAGACCATGCCCTACACCGATCGGTTCAACGATCTCTACACCGAGACCAAGGTGGTCGCCGAGAAGTTCGTGCTCGGCCAGAACGGCGTGAGCGACATGCTGACCTGTTCCATCCGGCCCAGCGGCATCTGGGGCCGCGGCGATCAGACGATGTTCCGCAAGGTGTTCGAGAGCGTGCTCGCCGGACACGTCAAGGTCTTGGTCGGCCGCAAGAGCACGCTGCTGGACAACTCCTACGTACACAACCTCATTCACGGTTTCATCCTTGCCGCGCAGCACCTGGTTCCCGGTGGCACCGCGCCCGGCCAGGCCTACTTCATCAACGACGGCGAGCCGATCAACATGTTCGAGTTCGCGCGACCGGTCATCGAGGCGTGCGGGCACAAGCTCCCCCGCGTGCGGGTGCCGGGGCGCCTGGTGCATGCGGCGATGTCTGCCTGGCAGCGGTTGCACTTCCGCTTCGGCATTCCCGAGCCGCTCCTGGAACCCCTTGCGGTGGAACGGCTTTACCTCAACAACTACTTTTCGATCGCGAAGGCGAAGCGGGATCTCGGGTACCGGCCGCTGTACACCACCACGCAGGCCGTTGCCGATTGCCTGCCGTACTACACCGAGCTGTTCGACACCATGAAGACGCAGTCACAAACACAGCCGGTGCACGCATAGCTTTACGGCAGCACCGACAGCGGGCTGATGTGCCCGGTCGCGCTGTTGATCAGGGCAGCGTGATCCAGGGTCGCGCGCAGCGGCAGCACGTCCATCACGGCGGCCACCACCTCAGGTAGCTGGGCCAGCGTGGCTCGCGGCGCAAGCGAGCAGTGCGGCAGCCAGATTCCCGGTCGGTAGTGCTTGTGCAGATCAGCGCCGGTCGCGGTGGCCAATGCGACGACGCGCTCCTGGCGCGCGACGAAATCCGTGCTAACCCCAGCCACCAACCAGATGCGGCCGCGACGGAACAGGCCGACGCCGTCGAAGCTCAACTCCACGGGATCGCCACTGTCGATGCCGGACAACGCATTCGACACGGCTGGCTGGTCCCAGCGGCGCAGCACCGCGTAGGACACGTGCGGCACATGCCGGCCATGGGTGTGCGAGCGCAGACTCGCCACGCCCTGCTCCTCGATGCGGTCCCACAGCGCGCGGATCGCCCGCTCGGAACGCCGGTCGAACAGCAGACAGACCGCCAGCGCCACCGGTTAGCGGTACAGGTGCACCGGGTGGTGGGTGCCCTGCTCGATGCTCGCCGACGCCGCGTGCAGCAGCTCGGTGCCCAGTGCGATGAGCGCACGGGCCGCCGCGATCTCCTCGCCGATCATCGGCAGGCTCGGGTCTCTCGGGTTGCGGTAAGCGTCGCCGGTCGTGGCGATGGATTCGTCGCCACGCAACTGCGCGCGGGCAGATGCGTGGGTATGGACGTCGTCCTCGGAGAACTCGATTTCGACGTGCCATTTGTTGGATAGATCTTTGTCATACATGTCGATCACCCTCCGCCTTCAAGCGTGCACCGCAGACGCTGAGGACGCCAGGGTTCGGTCTCAACTGCCGACAAGTGTCAGGGCGTGTGAGCGACGCAGCTTGCCCGACGGTGTCTTCGGGACCGTGCCAGGGGCGAGGACGACGACGCTGCGGGGGCGCATGCCGACCTCGGCGACCACCTCATGGGCAACCTCACGCTGGATTCGCCGCACCTGCACCCGGTCCTCGAACGCATTCGACTCGACCGCGACGGCGAAGGCCTCGGTGGTATGCCCGGCATGTAGTCGCACCGCGACGGCACTGCCCGGCCGCACGCCGTCGACACGGCCCGCGGCCCGCTCGATGTCGGTCGGGTAGACATTGCGCCCAGCCATGATGATGACGTCCTTGACCCGGCCGCAAACGACGACGTGGCCGTTTTCCATCAGATAGCCCAGATCGCCGGTGTCGTACCAACCCTGCTCGTCCTGGGCCGGCATGAACCCGGCCGCAGTCGTGTAGCCGGGGGTCACGGGCTCGCCGCGAACCTCGATCACTCCGACACCTCGGGCCGGCAGGATTTTGCCGTCCTCGTCGACGATCCGGGCCTCCAGCCCGCCCAGTAGGGGTCCCAGTGTCGCCAGCCGGCGCCGGTTGCCGTGGTTGGTCGGCACCGCACGATGCAACAGCGCGAGGATGTCGGCATCCACCTCGTCGACCACCAGGCCGGCGTTGCACTCCGAGAACGACACCGCCACCGTCGTCTCGGCCATGCCGTAGGCCGGCAGAATCGCCTCCGGACGGAGGCCGAACGGCTTGCCGGCGGCGCACAGTTCCTCGACGTCGGCCGGCTCGACCTGCTCGGCCCCCGAGAGGGCCCATCGCAACGTGGACAGGTCGAATTCGCCTGGCTTGGCCTGTCTACGCAGCCGCTTGGCCAGCAGTGCGTAGGCGAAGTTCGGCGCGGCGGTCATCGTGCCCTTGTACTTGTCGATGAGCCTCGGCCACAGCAACGTGTCCTGCAGGAAGTCCATCGGCGTGATCTTGACCAGCTCCGCGCCGAAGTACATCGGAACAGTCAGGAAACCCGTCATCCCCATGTCGTGGAACAGCGGCAGCCAACTGACGATGACGTCGGTTTCCAGGTCGTACTCGGCGCCGACGAACATCGCCTCGGCGTTGGAATAGAGATTCCGGTGGGTGATCTGGACGGCTCTCGGCGGGCCCGTGGAGCCCGACGTCAATTGCAACAGCGCCAGGTCGTCCTCGCCGACCTCTACAGGGTTGATCGGCGCGGACGCGAGCAGTTGTTCGACGGTGACAACGGTCAGCCCGCGGTCGGCCAGCACGGGTGCGGCGGCCATGAACGGTTCGGATACGACGACGGTGCCGGCTTCGATCGCTTCCACCACCCCGACGGTTTCAGCCGCCCACTTCACGAGGTCCGTGCGAGGGGTCGGCTGATGCAGCATGGTGAGGCTGGCGCCGCGCATCCACACGCCCTGAGCGGTCGGCGCGATCTCGACCGGCAAGCCCGCCAGCACCGCGATCGCGTCGCCGGGTCCGACTCCCGCTGCGGCCAATCCGCCGGCCACGCGGCGCGCGCGCTGGTGCACCTGTTCCCACGTATGCCGAACCGGTGCATGCGGTTCGCCGGTCACCAGCCCCCTGTCGCTGGACTGCGCATTCGCGTACATCGCTTCGCTGAACCTGCTCATGGCTTCCCCCCGACATTCATCGGACGTGTTGTGTCATCGACGACGCCACCACATACAGCAACGCCAATCGGGAGACGCAGTGACCATCGACGTTGCTCCATCACTATCAGAGCAATCGCAGACGGTGGCCGAATTCTCGGTATCGCGATGAACCTACGATTTCGTCAGAGTAAACCCGCAGAACCGAATCTCAGGGCATCTGCCGGTCAAACGATATTCGCGTCGCTCTTGGCGGGTACTGCTTGGTAAGCAAGACAATTCGCTCGCCCCTGGTCACGGCGAAGTGAACGCCGGGGTAAATATCTGCTGAGAACCACGTCGATGCCCTCCGGCGAGCATCGAATCGGCATACCGTCCGAAGTGAACGGTCGGGGACCCAGTCGGGGATCGGCAGGAGGACGCAAAACATGCCAAACGGCAAGCCAAACATCCTGGTCATCTGGGGTGACGACATCGGCATCAGCAATCTCAGTTGCTACAGCGACGGCCTCATGGGTTATCGCACACCCAATATCGACCGCATAGCCAGCGAGGGCATGCGGTTCACCGACTCCTACGGCGAGCAAAGCTGCACGGCCGGCCGTGCAGCATTCATAAGTGGACAAAGTGTGTATCGCACCGGAATGAGCAAGGTCGGTGTGCCCGGCGCCGACATCGGTTGGGCTGCAGAAGACCCGACGATCGCCGAACTGCTCAAGCCGCTGGGTTACGCCACTGGTCAATTCGGCAAGAATCACTTCGGCGATCTGAACAAGTACCTCCCCACCGTGCACGGGTTCGACGAGTTCTTTGGCAACCTGTACCACCTCAATGCCGAGGAAGAACCGGAAAACGTCGACTACCCGCATGCCGACCAGTTCCCGCGACTGCACGAATTTGCGCTGCCCCGCGGTGTGCTGAAATGCCGTGCTACCGAGGGAGTTTCAAAAGAACCGGATGACCCGAGGTATGGGCCGGTCGGCAAGCAGGTGATCGAGGACACCGGCCCGCTGAACACGAAGCGGATGGAGACCATCGACGACGAGGTCACTGCGGCGACAATCGACTTCATCAAACGCCAGCACGACGTCGACACTCCGTTCTTCGTGTGGATGAACACCACGCACATGCATCTGTACACCCACACCAAACCCGAAAGCCTGGGTCAGGCGGGGCTTTGGCAGTCCCCGTATCACGACACCATGATCGACCATGACCGCAATGTCGGTCAGGTGTTGGACGCCCTGGACGAGCTGGGGATCGCCGAGGACACCATTGTCCTCTACTCAACGGACAATGGCCCGCACCGCAACACCTGGCCCGATGCCGGCACCACGCCGTTCCGCAGCGAGAAGGACACAAACTGGGAAGGCGCCTTCCGAGTGCCGGAACTGATCCGGTGGCCCGGCAAGATCCAGGCCGGGGTGGTGTCCAACGACATTGTGCAGCACCATGATTGGCTGCCGACCTTGCTGGCCGCTGCCGGGGATCCCGACGTCAGCGAAAAGCTCAAAACGGGCTTCAAGGCAGGGGCCGACGGAAACACCGAATACAAGGTGCACATCGACGGCTACAACTTGCTCCCGTACCTGACCGGTGAGGTGGACACCAGCCCGCGCCGTGGTTTCTTCTATTTCTCCGATGACGGCGATCTGGTCGCGATGCGGTTCGAGAACTGGAAGATCGTGTTCATGGAGCAGCGCTGCGAGGGCACGCTGCGGATCTGGGCTGAACCCTTCACACCGCTGCGCGTCCCGAAACTGTTCAACCTGCGCACGGACCCGTACGAGTACGCCGACATCACCTCGAACACCTACTACGAGTGGCTGCTGCGGCACGACTACTTCATCTTCTATGCCACCGGCATGGCGACGAAGTTCCTGGAGACTTTCAAGGAATTTCCGCCCCGGCACGAGCCGGCCAGCTTCAGCGTGGACCAGGCGGTGGCCAAGCTGGAGAAGTGGCTGGCCAAGGACTGACCCTTCCCCTGACCCGCGGCTGCCGAAACCGCCTGGCGACGTTTGGGGACGTCGCACTCGGGTATGTCCGTCGCTACGACCTGGCGGCGACGCTCGCGCGCTCTGGTGCTCGCCCACTGGAGAGGAAGGAATGGCCATGAAGGCAGTCACCTGGCACGGCAAACGCGACGTACGCGTCGAAACCGTGCCCGATCCGACGATCCGAGAACCGACCGATGCGATCGTCGAGATCACGTCCACCAATATCTGTGGATCCGACCTGCACCTGTACGAGATACTCGGGGCCTTCATGACTCCCGGCGATGTGCTGGGCCACGAGCCGATGGGCATAGTGCGCGAGGTGGGGAGCGCGGTCACCAATCTGGCTGTCGGCGACCGCGTCGTCATCCCGTTCCAAATCTCTTGCGGCACCTGCTATATGTGCGATCGCCAGCTCTACACCCAATGCGAGACGACGCAGGTGCGTGACCAGGGAATGGGGGCAGCGTTGTTCGGCTACTCGGAGCTGTACGGCGCGGTCCCCGGCGGGCAGGCTGAACTCCTGCGGGTCCCGCAGGCACAGTTCACCCACATCAAAGTTCCACTCGGTCCGCCGGATTCGCGCTACGTCTACCTGTCCGATGTGCTTCCGACTGCGTGGCAGGCAGTTGCGTACGCGGACATCCCCGACGGCGGTTCGGTGACCGTCCTCGGCCTGGGTCCGATCGGCGATATGGCCGCGCGTATCGCCGGCCACCTCGGCTATGACGTGATCGCCGTCGACAGGGTGCCCGAGCGTCTCGAGCGCGCCAAGGCCCGCGGGTTCCGGACCATCGACCTGACCGAGGTCGATGACAAACTGGCCGACGTCATCCGCGACTGGACCGACGGGCGGGGCACCGACTCGGTCATCGACGCGGTCGGGATGGAAGCTCACGGTTCACCGATTGCCAAAGCCGCCCAACAACTCACCGGCATGCTGCCCGACGCCCTCGCCAAACCCATGATGCAGAAGGCGGGCATCGACCGACTCGATGCGCTTTACTCGGCCATCGACATTGTGCGCCGAGGTGGCACGATCTCGCTGATCGGCGTGTACGGGGGCATGGCCGACCCGCTTCCCATGCTCACCCTCTTCGACAAGCAGATCCAGCTCAAAATGGGCCAGGCGAACGTCAAAAAGTGGGTCGACGACATCCTGCCCTTGCTGGGCGACGAGGATCCGTTGGGCGTCGACACGTTCGCCAGCCACGTCTTGCCGCTTGACGAGGCACCGCACGCGTACGAGATTTTCCAGAAGAAGCAGGACGGTGCGGTCAAGGTCATCCTGCAACCGTGAGTGGATATGGTCGACCCGAAGAACGGCGAGCGCCCGGGATTGGCTCTAAGCTAGAGCCAACTGCACAGAAGGAATGCGTATGCCTGCATCGAAACCCGTCACTACGGCGCGGGCGGCTGATATCTGATGCTGGACAACTGGAACGACAGCCCGACGAAGTCGGCGATCGTCGACTTCGTCGGGCGGGTCACCACCGATGGTCCGGATTATGTAGCGCCAGAAGAACGTATCGCCGTCTTCGACAATGACGGCACGTTGTGGTGTGAGAAGCCGGCCTATATCCAGCTGGATTTCCTGGTCCGCCGGTTCGTCGAGCAGGCCACTGCCGATCCGTCGCTGCGGGAACAGCCGCCGTACAAGGCCGCTGTCGAAGGTGATCTCGCCTGGTTCGGCGACGCCGTGACCAAGCACTACCAAGGTGACGACAGCCAACTCAAAGTGCTTGCCGGAGCGATATTGTCGGCGCACAGCGAAATCTCGGTCGACGAGCACGCCAGCCGCGTGCGGGCATTCTTCGCCGAGGCCACACACCCGACGCTGAACCGGCCTTACACGGCGTGCGGTTATCAACCCATGGTGGAGCTGCTGCGCTACCTGGAGAACAACGGCTTCACCATATTGATCGCCTCCGGCGGAGGGCGCGACTTCATGCGTCCGATCACGGTCGACATGTACGGCATCCCGCCGGAGCGTGTGATCGGCAGCTCGGTGGGGCTGGAGTTCCATGACGGAAACCTGTACACCACTGCGAAACCGGAGTTCCTCGACGACGGGCCGGTGAAGCCGGCGCGCATCTGGGGCCGGACCGGGCGGCGGCCAATCTTGGTCGCAGGCAATTCCAACGGCGATATCGAGATGTTGCAGTACGCGGGGGCGGGGACCAAGCCGTCGCTTGGCCTGTTGGTGCTGCACGACGACGCCGAGCGCGAATTCGACTACACCGCTGGGGCGGAGAAGGCGCTGGAGCTGGCAGGCACCAGCGGGTGGACCGTTGTCAGCGTGAAGAACGACTGGGCTACCGTTTTTCCGTGACCTCCTTGCATCGACTCTGCGCTCACGCCGCAAAAGTTCGAGTTAGCACCGCCCTCAGCGCAGAGTCGGCAGGTGAGCACGTTGCGTGAGCTGGTCTGGATCCCCGCACAGACCGCGACGATGGGCTCCGATGCGCACTACCCGGAGGAAGCGCCGGCGCGGGAGGTCACGGTTGACGGGTTCTGGATTCAACCGACCCAGGTGACGAATGCGGAGTTCGCGCAATTTGTTTCGGCCACCGGATACACCACGGTCGCCGAGCGGCCGATGAACCCGGAGGACTATCCAGGCGCACCACCGGAAAACCTCGTGCCCGGCTCGATGGTGTTCCGGCGCACCGCGGGGCCGGTGGACCTGCGCCACCTCCACCTGTGGTGGGCATGGACACCCGGAGCATGCTGGAATCACCCACGCGGGCCACGTTCTTCACTGAAGGGGCGCGACGACCACCCGGTGGTGCACGTCGCCTATGAAGACGCCGAGGCGTACGCCGAGTGGGCGGGCTTGGCATTGCCGACAGAGGCCGAGTGGGAAACCGCGGCTCGCGGTGGGCTTACCGGTGCGGTGTACACCTGGGGCGACGAGCGGGAGCCCGCAGGCAGGCGGCTGGCCAATTATTGGCACGGCGAGTTCCCCTACCTGCCCGAAACGGGCTACGGCACAACACAACCGGTTGGCAGCTTCGAACCAAACAGCTACGGCCTTTACGACATGGCCGGCAATGTGTGGGAGTGGACGACCGACTGGTACAGCGCCGATCACACGTCCGAATCCTGCTGCGCGGCAGAGAGTTATGATCCTGAACAGCCTCAGTTCAAGATTCCCCGCAAGGTGATCAAGGGCGGCTCGTTTCTGTGCGCGGACAGCTACTGCATGCGGTATCGCCCGGCGGCGCGGCGTCCGCAGATGATCGACACCGGCATGAGCCACATCGGTTTCCGCTGCGTCAAGCGGGCCTAGCGAACGCAGGCGCCACGAAGCGCCGCAGCATGTCCTCCTCGACAGCCTCGTCGGCTCCGGGCCAGACCACCAGCGACAACACCAGGCGGACGATCCACGCGGCCGCGACCGGATCGTCCACGGCCAACCCAGTGAGCTCGGTGGCGAACGCGGCAGGAACCTGCGACTGGCCGAGTCCGGCCATCCCGCCCCCGCTGCGCAGCGAACCGAGCAGGAGATCGAACATCGGGTCGGAGCGGATGCGCCGCAGCGCCACGGTGATGGCCTTGAGTACGCGGTCGGGCCCGGTCAGGCCGTCGACTTGATTCCGGACTTCCTCGACGATCTGGGCGGCCGATCGAGAGAGCACGGCATCACGGATCTGCGCCTTCCCACCCGCGTGCCGGTACACGGTTGCGCGCGAACAATGCACCCGCGCAGCGATCGCGTCGATATCGAGTGCGTCCAGACCCTCGCGTGCCGCCAGGTCGGCTGCTGCGGCGTAGATGCGCTCGGCAGCATGGGCGCGCCGGTCGCCGATCAGCCAGTCCTCTCGCAGTGGAGACACGGCCCTCACGTTATCTCAGTTTGAGACAAATGAGCGAGAGAATCTCACTATGGCCGCAGATCAGTGACGCCCGCTGAGACGGCCGCAGTACGGACGACAATTTCGGCGTATCGACTTTCGCGTGCATCGTTGACGCCGCTGAAACAGGCCGACAACCTGGGGCGATGCGTCTGGCTCAAGAACTGTTCACACCCGCCTGCTTGCAGGACCCTTACCCGCTCTACGACCGGATGAGGGCCCATGCACCGGTGCAACAGGTCGGGGACTCACAGTTCTTCGTCGTGAGTTCGTTCGACGCTGTCGTCGAAGCCACGGCGCGTACCGAGGACTTCTCGTCGAATCTCACCGCCACGATGTGGCACCAGCCGAACGGAACCGTCGTTCCGTTCGTAATGGGCACCCGGGGTGATCCGGCCCATGTCCTCGCCACCGCGGATGCCCCCTCCCACGCGGCGCATCGCAAGCTCGTGCTGCCCCGGATGGCGGCGAGGCGGATGCGTGAGCTTGAGCCCTTCATCGCCGCGGCCGCCGAGAATCTGTTGGTCGAAGCGGGCAGCGAGTTCGATTGGATGGCCACCCTGGCCGACCGGCTGCCGATGCTCGTAGTAGCGCAGCTGCTCGGGTTACCTTCGACCGACGTCGACCGCCTGGTCGGCTGGGCCTACGCCAGCACCCAGTTGCTTGACGGTCTAGTCGAAGCCGATCAGCTCACGTCAGCGGGCATCGCAGCCATCGAGCTCGGCGGGTACCTGATCGACAAGTTCGAGCAAGCGGCGGCAAACCCACAGGACAATTTGCTGGGCGACTTGGCCTCGTACTGCGCGTCCGAACAGCTGGGCAGCGAGACCGCAGCGCTGATGCTGATCCAGTTGGTGGGAGCCGGTGCGGAATCCACGGCTTCGCTGCTCGGCAGCGCGGCATGGCTGCTGGCGCAACGACCGGACATCGCACAGCGGATACGGCAGGACCGCGACCTTGTGACGGCGTTCCTGGAGGAGGCGTTGCGGTTCGAGTCGCCGTTCCGCGGGCACTACCGGCATGTCATGGCCGATACGGAGTTGGCGGGCACTGCGCTGCCGTCGGATTCGCGTCTACTGCTGTTGTGGGGCGCGGCGAACCGGGATCCCGCCGTGTTCGACGAGCCCCATGAGTTCCGGCTTGGCCGGGCAAATGCCAAGGGTCACTTGGCCTTCGGGAAGGGCGCACACTTCTGCGTCGGCGCGGCACTGGCGCGCCTGGAAGCCCGCATCGTGGTCTCGCTACTGCTGTCGGTCAGCACAGACATCCAAGCGGCCGGGGACGCCGAATGGCTGCCGAGCCTGCTGGTCCGCCGGTTGCGCCGGCTGCCGCTGACGCTGAGTTGACCTCAGGCCGGCTGCGCTTCGACGATGATGCTGTCGTCGTCGACGAACACCAGGCCGCCGTCATCGAGGCTGACTGCCCACCGCCGCGCCGGTTCGACGATCCGTTCGCCCGCAATTTCCACCGCGGTTCCGGCGAGATCCGCGAAATCTTCGACAACTGTGCCGTGAAGTTCGCCGTCGCTGCCCGGATATACGACTACTCGGGCATCCACAGCTATCCCCTCGGCAACGTCACCAGACTCGCTACCGTTAACCCCCACGGCTACGTCTTCTGACATTTCGCACCTCCCCAATTGCTGACGCGTGCAACCGAGTACACCACATACGCCTGCAATCGGCTCGTTTTCATTTGATTCCGACAGCCACACAATGCATAAGCGTCAGGCAAATACACAAATCGGTATATGAAGCCGTGTTTGGCAAAGTCGTCACATCAGGGCGGGTGATGCGGGCTTGGTCACACCTATTCCGGCGACAATGCCATCGGCCAATGCTTTCCAGGCAACTCAGAGTGGATTCGCCCAGCCTCCGGAGTGCCAGTGCATTGCCGATTGACGGGTTGCTGAAGGCGTTCAGGCGAACGGGTGGCCGTTTCAGCACAGAAATCGGCCGCACGGACGGTGACACACACCACAGGCCCGTTCGCTAGTGTTGCAACACGTTCTAAAGCGAGGAGAGCTGTGAGTCAGCCGATGTCGGACGCCGTTCTGGTCACGGGAGCTTTCGGTCTGGTCGGATCGACGGTCGTCAAGACACTGGCGGCCGATGGCCGCCGCGTCGTCGCGACCGACCTCGACGTGCCCGCCAACAGGAAGGCGGCGGCGAAGCTCCCGGCAGGCGTCGACGTGCGCTGGGCCGATCTGACCGAGCCATCCGCCGTCGACGCTCTGGTGGCGGCCGTCTCTCCCGCCGCGATCATCCACCTCGCGGCGATCATCCCGCCGTTCTGCTACATGCGCCGCGGAGTGGCCCGCAAGGTCAACGTCGACGCCACCGCCGCGCTGCTGCGGGCCGCCGAAGCCCAGCCTCAACCCCCGCGGTTCGTGCAGGCGTCCAGCGTCGCGGTCTACGGCGCCCGCAACCCGCACCACATCAGCGACGTGCTCACGCCCGACACCCCGGTCAATCCATCCGACATCTACGGCGCGCACAAGGTCGAAGCCGAGGCCCTGGTCCGGGCGTCCAAGCTGGACTGGCACATTCTGCGTCTCGGCGGGGTGATGAGCTCCGAGTTCAGCATCGACATGGACGTCGACCTCATCTCGTTCGAAAGCGTCCTGCCCGCCGACGGGCGACTGCAGACCGTCGACGTGCGTGACGTCGCGGCCGCATTCGTGGCCGCCACCACTGTCGATGCCAACCACGAGGTGCTGCTGATCGGCGGAGACTCCGCAACGCACCGGCACACGCAATCCGCGGTCGGCTCGCAGGCGGCCGCCGCCATGGGGATCAAGGGCGGATTGCCGATCGGCCGGCCCGGCAACCCCGACGATGACGCCGCGTGGTTTGCCACCGACTGGATGGACACCAGTCGCTCGCAGGAACTGCTGGGGTTCCAGCGGCACTCCTGGTCGCAGATCCTGGCCGACACAAGGGCCAATGCCGGATGGAAGCGTTTCCCGATCAGCCTGGCCGCACCGCTGATCCGCGGATTCCTGCGGTCCAAGTCCGCGTACCGCGACTACCCGGGGCGCTACGCCGATGTGTGGAACGCCATCGACAAGAAGTGGGGCGATCACCGCCCCGATCGGAGTGAATCATGAGTGCACAGCGCGTCGCGATCGTCATCGGCGCGGCTTCCGGGATCGGCTGGGCCAGCGCACAGGCGCTGGCCGCCGACGGCTGCCGCATCGTGGTGGCCGATCGCAACACCGAAGGCGCGGCCGCCCGCGCTTCCGAGTTGGGTACGCCCCACACCAGCAGCTATGTCGACGTCACCGATGAGGCGTCGGTGGAGGCGTTGTTCGACGCGGTCGGACCGATTGATGTCGTGGTCAACTGCGCCGGTTTCAGCAACGTCGGCCTGATCACCGACATGCCGGTCGACCAGTTCCGCGCAGTCATCGACGTCTGCCTCACCGGCGGGTTCATCGTGGCCAAGCATGCCGGCGCACATTTGTCCGAAGGCGGTGTGCTGGTATCGATCTCGTCGCTCAACGGGCGTCAGCCGGCGGCCGGGATGAGCGCCTACTGCGCGGCCAAGGCGGGCCTGTCGATGCTGACCCAGGTGGCCGCGCTGGAGTTGGGGCCGAAAGGGATTCGGGTCAACGCGATCGCACCCGGTTTCGTGCACACCCCGTTGACGGAGCCGGCGGCGATGGTGCCGGGGGTCGTCGAGGATTACGTCGAGAACACCGCCCTCGGCCGGGCCGGAACGCCGGAGGACATCGCGGCCGCGGTGGCGTTCGTGTGCTCGCCGCAGGCGTCGTGGATGACGGGCGAGGTCGTCGACCTCAACGGCGGCGCACACCTCAAGCGCTACCCCGATGTGCTCGGGCATGTGCTGAAACTGGCCGAGGCGTGAATTTCGGAGGTAAACAAGCACTTGTCACGGGCGCCGGGTCGGGCATCGGCGCGGCGCTGTGTCGTGCGCTGGTCGCTGCGGGCGCCGAGGTCCTGTGCACGGATATCGACGGCGACGCCGCCGCCCGGACCGCGGACGCGCTCGGCGCCCGATCCGCGCGGCTTGACGTCACCGATGCGGCCGCGGTCCAGGCCGCCGTCGACGGCGTGGTTGAGCGGGCCGGCCGGCTGGACCTGATGTTCAATAATGCCGGCATTGTGTGGGGCGGCAACACCGAGTTGCTGACGCTTGAGCAGTGGAACGCCATCATCGACGTGAACGTGCGCGGTGTGGTGCACGGCGTCGCCGCGGCCTATCCGTTGATGATTCGCCAGGGGCACGGCCACATCGTCAACACCGCCTCGATGGCCGGGTTGGCTGCTGCCGGGCAACTCACCAGCTATGTGATGACCAAGCATGCCGTCGTCGGGCTGTCACTGGCCCTGCGCTCGGAGGCTGCCGCGCACGGAGTCGGAGTACTCGCGGTGTGTCCGGCCGCGGTGGAGACGCCGATTCTGGACAAGGGCGCGATCGGTGGATTCGTGGGACGCGACTACTTCCTGCAGGGCCAGGGCGTCAAGACCGCCTACGACGCCGACCGGCTGGCCGCCGACACGCTGCGGGCGATCGAGCGCAACAAGGCGATCCTGGTGAAACCGCGTCGCGCACATGCCTCCTGGGTGTTCGCCCGGCTGGCGCCGGTTCTGATGCAACGGATGTCGGTGCGGTTCGTCGCGTCGCAGCGGGCCAGTCAGGCGCGCGTTTCGCTGGACTGACGCTAAGGTCGGCGCAGCGAGGGAAGGGGCCAGATGGAACGGCAGTTCACCGTCACCCAGAAGCGCGCGCTGGCGGTTTTCACGGTGCTCGCCCTGCTGCTCGGGGCGTACTTCCTGCGCAGCTTCTTCATCCTCATCGTGATGGCTGCGGTCGGTGCGTACCTGTTTTCCCCTCTGTACCAACGGTTTCAGCGCAGATTCGGCACCGGAATCTCGGTCACGCTGACCGTGCTCTCGGCGCTGTTGATGGTCATCATCCCGGTGGCGCTGATTGTGTTCCTGGCCATCGTGCAGATCACCCAGATGGTCAACACGGTCAGCGCCTGGGTCGCCGAAACCGACCTCAGCACGCTCGGCGACCGCACGTTGAACCTGATCAACGCGACGGCGGCACGGGTGCCGTTCCTGGACATCCACGTCACCCCCGAGTCGTTGCGGGGCACGATCGTCTCGGTGTCCCAGCGGGTCGGCGAATGGCTGTTGGGAGTCCTGCAGGGCGCAGTCGGCGGCCTCGTCGGCGCCCTGACCGCGTCGATCATCTTCCTGTACGTGTTCATCTCGCTGCTGGTCAACAAGGACGAGGTGGCGATCCTGATCCGCCGGCTCAACCCGCTCGGCGAAGAGATCACCGACCTGTACCTGGCCAAGACCGGAGCGATGGTCAAGGGCACCGTCAAGGGCCAATTCGTCATCGCGTTGGCGCAAGGCATCGCCGGGGCCATCTCGATCTACATCGCCGGCTTCCACGACGGATTTTTCATCTTCGCGATACTGCTCACCGCGCTGTCGGTGATCCCGCTCGGCGGCGGGATCCTCTCGATCCCGTTCGGCATCGGAATGATGTTCTTCGGCAACATCATCGGCGGCATCTTCGTGGTGGCGTGGCACCTTTTGGTGGTCACCAACATCGACAATGTGCTGCGGCCGATCCTCGTGCCGAAGGCGGCGCGGCTGGACCCGGCGCTGATGCTGCTCTCGGTGTTCGCCGGCATCTCGATGTTCGGCTTCTTCGGTCTGGTGATCGGGCCGGTGCTGATGATCATCATCGTCACCACCGTCAGCGTCTACCTCGCGGTGTACAAAGGCGTCGAACTCGAGGCACCCGAGCCCGAGAAACCGCGCAGGCGGCTGTGGTCACGCAAGCCCAAGGAGGCTCCGGCTGCCCCGGCCGCCGACGAGGATGCTCCGGCGGAGGTCGCTACCCCGCCAAACGCTCCGTAAGGAACTCCACCACGCGCTTGCGCGCCTCATACGCGGGGTGCCCGTCGACCTCGCGGACCTGATCGGTCAGCACCGAATGTGCCATCCGGCTCAGACCGTGCTGATTGCCCGGCTTCGAGTTGATCTCGATGACCTCGAACGCATCGCCGAGGCGGGCTTTGAGGGCGGCGAACCGCTCACCCGGAACCAGCGGGTCCTCGCTGAACCGCAGACCGAGTGCGCACAGGCCGTCATTGGCGGCGCGCTGCTGCACGATCATGAGCTCCGCTTCGGACAGCCCAGGGTCGCGCCTTTGTGTGGGTGTCAACGGCAATGGCAGCGACGGCTGGCTCAGCACCGGGGCCAGGACGCTGTCGTCGACGGCGGCTGCCAGCGCGAAGCCGCCGGTGAAACACTGCCCGATCACCCCCACGCCCTTACCCGGGGTGGTGGCGTTGAGATCGCGGGCGAGTGCCCGCAGGTAGTGCGCGACGGGCCGGTCGGCATTGGTCGCAAACGCCGCGAATTCTTTTGACACACAACCCTTCAGCAGCACCGGAACCATGCCCGGCCGCACCGCCGGCGCACCCGGGGTGCCGAACAGCGATGGGGCCGCGACGGTGAACCCGTTGTCGACCAGGTGATTGCCGAGCGCGAGCACACCGGGGTGCAGGCCCGGCATCTCGGGGATCAACACCACGCTGGGACCCTCGCCCCTGCGGTACACGTCGTGGGTTTGGCCCGCCGCGGAGAACGACGCGACGGTCCATCCGGTGAGATCAGCTTCTGGCGCTTCTGGTGCGGTCATCACTCATCCTTTTGCGTCCAACGTGAAGGAGATCGCGAGATTCTCGAGGTATCTCGCCATCTTCTTCACATTGGACGCCTATCGGTGTGCGGGCAACGGCGACTGCGTCTGCGTCGCACCCGCAAGCGTACGGTACTCATCCGTACCACCGGCGCCGGTGATCGCGATCTGAGCCGGACCGCTCAACCGCGTCGTCCACACCGGCTCCGGGTCCGAGCTCTCGTACACCACCCACGTCACCCCATCGACGTCTTGCGCCCCCGTCGCATACGAGTCCGGCTTGATCGAGGACACCAGCGCGGCCTCGTCGGCATTGCTCTGGGTGAGACTCAGGTACATGCCGCTCGGCGAGAGATATCCGACCCGTGAGGTGATCGCCCGGGCGTGCTGCCCGTCCGGCAGTGTGAGGCCGCCGTCGATGCTGCCCCGGCCGCCGGAATTCGCCTGCCAACCCTCGGGCAGCGCCGGCAACCGGACCGGGATCTTCAGCGCCTCCGCGTCGGCCTGCAGAGCGGCCGGAGCATCGAATTGCGGGGCCGGGCCGGCACCCGGTCCGCTTGCCTGCAACGAGCACATCCCCAACATTCCGGCGAGCACAATGCATGCCACGACCAGCGGAGCCATCGACCAGAACATGTCGCGGCCGTCCTGCAGAAGCCGCGACTTCGCCGGCTTGGCCGCCGGGCCGACGACATTTGGCCTGCGTGGGGCCGGGGTGGGCTGGGTGGTCATGCTTGCCAGTATCCCAGCTCTCAACCCCGGGCCATCAGCGCGGTAAGCGCAGACGACCGTCGATTCGGATGGCGGTTGCTCTAACCGAGGTGTGCAGCGTAATGGCGGCTGGCCAGGGCGTGACCGCTAGTAACCGCGCCCGGGGTTGAGGATTCCGTCGGGATCGAAGGCCGCCTTGATCCGATGCATCAGGGCCCGTTCGACGGCACCCACCTGTCTGCCGAGCATGTCCCGCTTGAGGACGCCGATGCCGTGCTCCCCCGTGATGGTGCCGCCGTGCTCGACCGCCGCTGTCACGATGTCGTCGAATGCCAGCCGGGCGCGGTCCCGCTGTGCTGGGTCGGCCGGGTCGAACACGATGGTGGGGTGCAGATTTCCGTCGGCAGCGTGTCCGAAGGTGCCGATGACCACGTCGTGGCGGGCGGCGATCTCTTCGATCTGCGCCAGCAGTGCGGGCATCCGATGCACACTGACCGCAACGTCGTCGAGCAGCGTGGCTCCCAGTCTCTCCAAGGCCGGATACGCCGCGCGTCTGGCCTCCATGAGCGCCTCCCCCTCGGCGATGTCCACGGTGTGGAACACCTCGGCGCCTTTGGCCTCGGCGAGCGCAGCACAGTTCTGCGCTTGCGCACCGACGGCCGCGTCGTCGGCACCGTCGAATTGTGCCAGCACGACTGCACCCGCGCGCTCGTCGAGGTCCATGCGGGTGGCCGCGTTGACGGCACGCACGGTGGTGCGGTCCATCAATTCCACCGCCGCCGCACCGTCGCCGAGTTCCAGGACCATCGCGATGGCGTCCTGCGCGGTCGGGAAGAACGCGGCCACCGTCGCCACGGCTGCCGGACGACGCCGTAACCGCACCGTGGCCTCGACGATGACGCCGAGCGTGCCCTCGGACCCGACGAGCAGCCTGGTGAGATCGAGTCCGGCGACGTTCTTTCGGGTGAGCGCCCCGGTGTGCACCGTCTCCCCCGTGCCCAGCACCGCCGTCAGCTGCTGGACATGGTCGGCGGTGACACCGTATTTGGCGCAGCACATGCCGCCGGCGTTGGTCGCGAGGTTTCCACCGATCGTGGATATCGCCCGGCTGCCCGGGTCAGGTGCATACCAGAGACCGTGCTCGGCGGCGGCCCGGTCGAGATCGCCGTTGAGTACGCCCGGTTGCACCACCGCCGAGCGGGCGATCGGGTCGATGGCGAGGATGCGGTCGAGCCGCGACAGCACCAGGACGATGCAGCCGTCGATCGCGTTCGCGGCGCCGGCCAGCCCGGTACCCGCGCCGCGGGTGACCAGCGGGACACGGTGATGCCTGGCGACGCGCACAGTGGCGGCTACGTCTTCAACGGATTTGGCGAGTACGACGGCAGCAGGCACGCCCGCCTCGGTGAGCAGGCACTGGTCGCGCCGGTAGCCCTCCATCGCCGCTGGATCAGTGACAAGTGCGGCAACCGCTCCGGCAAGCTCGTCGAGTAGTGCCGTCACGCCTGTTGCCCAGCAACCCTGAGGAAGAAGTCGTCGCCGCCGACTTGACCACCTTTGAGGACGACCTCGGCGCCATCGAGCACCGAACTCTCGCCGAACGTGCGGCACAGCAGTCCGGCCACTGCGATCGAACTGGCGATCTCGATGGCGCTGACCCCGGCCATGCTGACGATCTCCCCGGACGTGTCTCCGCCGGCGATGAGCAAGCGGTGGGTAAACCCGTCACCGACGGCAGTGAGGGCCAGCGCACCGAGCCGGCGGCTCAGGTCCGCCGCGGCCGCACCGGTGCTTGCGCCGCGAGCCGTATAGACGACGCTGTGTCTGCCCTGTTGAAGAGCCGCGAAAACCCGCTCCGACACATCGGCGTCGTCGATGTGGGCGCTGAACCACCCGGCGTCCTCGGCGGTGAGGATCTGGCGATCGGTGACCGGCGAACAACTGCCGGACACGGCCAACACCGGACCCCCCGGAGGCGGCACCTCGCCGTGTGCGGGTGCAGGCACCACCGGCGGCCCGCCGCGCACGAGCGCCGCGGCGTACCCATAGGACAGCCCGCCCGACCCCACCGCGAACAGCGGGCGGCCAACTCGTGACTGCAGGTCGCGCAGCGCCGCGCCGAACCGGACCAGATCACCGTTGCTGATCGCATCGACGATGAAAGCACTTGCAGCACCGTTCATCTGGTTATCCAGGGCGGCAGTCAGCGCGGCGTCGTCGGCGAGTAACGGAACGTGCAGCACGCCGACCTCGCCGGCCAGCTGACGCCCGAGGTGCAGTCGGAGGTCGGCTTCATCGATGGGTGTTGCGGGATGACTGCGCATGGGCTCGTGACGGTCCAGCCGGTAGTTCTGCCCGGCGTAGTTGGCGAAGTGGTTCGCAAAAGCCGTCCAACGACCGAACTCCGGCTGCGCCGGCAGGACGGGAGCCGGCAATTCGAAACCGAGTTGGGCACGCGCGGCGTCGATCACGGCTCCGATGTTGCCGCGGTTGGGTGATGAGTCGAACGTCGAGCACACCTTGTACTGCAATAGTTCCGGCTGCAGTTCGGCGAGCGTCCGCAACACAGGCAACGCCACGCGGGCCGCGCCGGTACCGGTCGCCGAGCGGGCCGTGGTCGCGATCCCGATGACGTCGTAGTCGGCGTCGAGATTCTCCGGGGTCAATTGTGACGCGGACGTGAACAGCCGCGACCGTAGGCCGTAGCGCTGGAACTGCCACAGCGCATCGGTGGCGCCGGTGAAATCGTCGGCGACGAACGCTGCGCGCACCATCAGCCGAAATGGGCGAGCGCTGCGGCGAGCTCGCCATGTTCCTTGGCCGCATCTTCGAGCGAAATGCCCGCCGTCACGGCCTCCCACGCCTGTCGCATGCTGCGCGCGCCCGCCGCGGCGCCGCCCGGATGACCGAGGACTCCGCCGCCGGCGAGCACCAGGAGATCGTCGGTGCCGGTGTGCTGCCATGTCGTCGGCGCGGTGCCCGCCCACTGTGCCGACGAGACGACCGGCAGACATTCCCGGCCGCCGAGCAGCGGGGCGCGGACGGCTTCGACGTTGGCGGCAGTCTCCTCATCCTCGATGAAGAATTTCGACTTGAATCCGCCCACATGCAGATGGTCCACACCGGCGAAGCGGGCCAGCTTCTGGAACGCCGCGAAGCCCATACCCAGATTGGGGTGGCGGGACGCCGCCGCGAAGCCCGCAAGATGCCCGTGGATCACCAGATCAGTCTGCCTACGCACAGCACACAGCGCGGGGACACCGACGAGCGCGGTATTGACCACGGCGCACTTGCCTCCGGCCTCGGCGACATAGCCCGCCGAATCGAGCATGTGGTCGAGTTCATCGCTGATGTTGAACGCATACAGTGGGCGGCGGCCCGTCTCGCTCTCTACCTCATCAAGAGCACGGATCACATGCGGCACCCGCTCCCGCAAGGGAGTCGGCGGACAGTCGGCATTGACTTCGTCGTCCTTGATGAAATCCAAACCCGCCAGCCCGAGTTCACGGACGACGCGGTAGTAGTCGGGCCCGGACAGCCCGATGTTCGGTTTGACGATCGTGCCGAGCAGAACGCCCGACGGACGGCCGAGGAGCCGACGCGTCCCCGCCACGCCGTGGGGGGCTGGTGGGTAGACCGCACCGAACTCTTCGGGAAATTCGATGTCGAGGAGTTTGATCCCGGCAAGTTCGCTGAGCTCGTAGAGATTGCCCGAGACGAATGCCAGCATGCGCGTCAGCGAGGGGCCGCTGTTGGCCAGTGGGTAGCCGATCCGTACCAGAGCCCCACGCAGGCTGCCGCTTTCACGGCCGCGAGCGCCCGGCAGCGGGTCCCCAAGGCCGCCGTCCAACGGTGTGAGGTCGAGAATCTGCGCGCGATGCTTGCGATGGAGCTCCGGGGTCTCGCCGGCGACCTTGGTGAAGGTGCCCGTGGTCTGCTCACCCGCAATGGCTTCTGCCGCCTGTTCGAGCGGAAGGTAGCTCAAGATGCGGTACGTGACTGCGATGGTGTCGCTCAAAGTGTTTGCCTCTCAAGGGATATGTGGTGTCGCTCAGCTGAACAGGCTGGGCAGCCACGTGGACAGGGCCGGGACGAACGTGACCAGGACCAGCGTGAGGATCAACGAGAGGAAGAACCGCCACGAGGCCGTGGTGATTTTGTCCAGGCTGACGCCGGCGATCGAGGCACCCACCACGAGGGTGGGTGCGACCGGCGGAGTGACCAGTCCGACAAGGAGATTGATCACGACGATGACGCCGAAATGGACGGGATCCATGCCGAGCGCATCTGCCAACGGCGCAAGGATCGGGACCGCGATGATGATGCCCGGTGCGACGTCGAGGAAGGTACCGATGATCAGCAACAGAATGTTGATGAGAATCAACTGAATCCACACGGTCGATGTCAGGCCGAGCATGAACTCGGCGATCGTCTGGGGGATCTGCTCGATGGTCATGATCCAGCCGAACAGGGTGGACGCTGCGATGATGAGCATCACGATGCCGGTGGCTGTGATCGTCCGCGTCATTACCGTGGACAGGTCACGGAGTTTCAGCTCGCGGTAGACGAGGAGTTCGACGGCGAGTGCGTAGAGCACGGTGGCGACCGCGGCTTCGGTGACCGTGAGGATTCCGGAGACGATGCCGCCGACCATGAGGACCGGAGTCAGCAGCGCCAGGAAGGCGCGCCCGAAGGAGCTGAAGAACTCCTGCACCGTTGCCCGTTCCCCGGCGGGGTAGCCGGCCTTGACCGACTGCCAGTAGCCCACGGCGATCAACAGGACCACCATCAGGATGCCAGGCACGATGCCTGCGACGAACAGCGCGCTGATCGAGACACCGGCGGCAATCCCATACAGCACCATGGGAATCGACGGCGGGAACACCGAACCGAGAACGCCGGCGTTGGCAACGACCGCACCGGCGAATGCCGGATCGTAGCCGCGTTGGCGCATTTGTGGCACGAGCACACTGCCGACCGCGGCGGTGTTGGCCACCGACGATCCGGACACACCCGAGAACAGCATCGTCGACAGGACTCCGACCACTGCGAGGCCGCCGCGCAGATGTCCGACCATCGTCGCGGCGAATTCGACCATGCGCCTGGCCATCGCCCCACGGGCCATGATCTCGCCTGCGAGCAGGAACGCCGGAATCGCGATGAGAGCGAAGGAGTCCATGCCGGTGAACATCCGTTGGGAGATGACTGCGAGCGGCAGATCGGTACCCGTCGCCATCATGGCGACGACGACTGCCATCAGCAGCGCGATACCCACCGCGACGTTGGAGGCGACCAGCACCGCGAAACCGCCGAAGAGCCAACCGATCATCATTTTGCGCTCCGTTCGTGCTCGGGCCCATCTCCGATTGCGCCGGCGGCTTCCTCTGCCACGGCACGGTCCTCATCGGCCGACAACAGGTCGTCGGCGCCGGCGCGCAGGTGCAGGGCGATGTGCTCGATGCTGAACACGACTCCGAGCACGGCGAACACCGGGAATACCAAATAGATCCAGGCCATCGGCATCCCGGTCGCCGGTGCCGTGGAGTCGATCCCGATATCGATGAGTTTGCGGCTCGACAGGCCGACCACGACGAAGAAGGCGATGCTTACCAGGTCGACACCGATGATCACGATGCGCCGTACCCCCACCGGAAGTTTGGTGACCAGGCTGGAGTAGCCGGCATGCATCTGCCTGCGGTGCGCCACCGTGATGGCGATGAAACTGGTGAAGATGAACAGGAATCGCGAGACTTCCTCGGTCCACGCCAGCGACTGATCGAGGAAGTAGCGGAACAACACCTGCAGGGTGATGACGACCACCATGCCGATGAGTCCGGCGCCCGCGACCACCCGGGCCACCGCGTCGAGACCATCGGTGAACTGGCGGAACATTGTGTACGAGCGGCTTTCGGCCGGCTGCGCGCTAAGAGTCATTGGACGCCACCAGATCGTCGTAGAGCCGCTGACCGAACTGTTGTGCATAGTGCTCGTGTACCGGCCGGACCGCTTGGCGGAACGCGTTCTTGTCGACCTGAACGAACGTCATGCCGTTCTCGCGCAATTCGTCCTGGTACTTCTGTTCGTCGGCGGCGGTGCGTTCGTTGTGGCGCGCCCGCACGGTCTTCGCAGCCTCGGTGACCACCTGCTGCTGTTCGGATGAGAGCCGGCCCCAGGTGTCCTCGGACATCGCCAGCATCACGTAGCCGTACACGTGATCGGTCTGCATGACGTAGCGCTGCACCTCGAACAGGTTCGACGATTCGATGATGGCGTACGGATTCTCCTGCCCGTCGATCACGCCTTGCTGCAGTGCGCCGTACACCTCGGAGAACGCCATCGGGGTGGGATTGGCGCCCATGGCACGCCAGGCGTCGATCGAAGCCGGTATCTCCGGAACCCGGATCTTCGCGCCGTCGAGCTGTGCCGGGCTGACGATCTCGCGGTTGGCGGTCAGCTCGCGCGGTCCCCGATCGAGCCACGCCAGGTTACGAATCCCCTTCTCCAGCAGGTCCTCCGACAGCCGCTGGCCGCCAGGGCCATCGAGTGCCTTGTTGAGCGCCTGCTGACTGGTGAACATGTACGGGATCTCCAGCATCGTCATCGCCGGCTCCACCGAGGACAGCACACCGGCGACGAGCGTGAAGTCGACCGAGCCGATCTGCATACCCTCGACCATGTCGCGGTCACCACCGAGCTGTGCGCCGGGATAGACCTTCACCTCGACTGTGCCACGGCTGTTCTCGTTCACCAGGTCGGCGAACTCCTGGGCCGAGGTCTGCCACGGATCGGTCGCGGAGTTGACATGCCCGAGCCGCAACTGCACGGTGTCGTGGCGGCCACCGGAGCAGCCGGTCGCCGCAATCATCAACGCGCACAGCGTCAATACCGTGGTCAGCAGCTTCGGCGAAGCTGTCGGTCGCCATGTCATGCCGTCAACCCCGGAACGACGAGGGTCTTGATGGCCGCGCCACCATCGGCCTGGCGGGCGAATTCGGCGCCAACCTCGTGCAGGCCAATGCGTTTGGTGATGAAGCGAGCGTAGGTTTCGGTGTCGCTGCCAAGCAGTCCCAGTGCCGCATCGAAGTCATCGCTGTTGTACGTCAGCGACCCGACCATGGTCTGTTCATCGGTGACCAGTGCCGATGCCGCGATATGCGCGGTGTCGGCGTACAGGCCCAGGAGCACGATGCGACCGCCGGGCCGCGTCAGAGCTGCGGCGTCGAGCAGACTGTTGGGTGCGGTGGCGGCGACGATCGTGATGTCGCCTCGGTCGAACCGGCTGGCCCGCAGAGCATCGATGATGTCGGACGTCCGTACGTCCGATGGTCGCTTTGCGCCCAATTCGCCTGCGACCCGGAGCTTCTCGGTGTCAATATCAGTTACGACGTCGACGTCGGCTCCGAGGTGGCGCGCGACCATCAGGCACAGCAGTCCGATCGTGCCCGAGCCGACGATGTTCACGGTCATCCCCGGGCCGGTGCCACCCCGGCGATTGGCATGGCACGCGACGGCCAGCGGCTCGGCGAGGGCGGCCAGATCGAGCGGTACACCGTCCGGTACCCGGTGCACCATGTTCGCGGGCGCGGCGAAGAACTCGGCGAGGCTGCCCGTCCAGTCGTGGGTGGCCGGGTACTGCTTGTGCTCGCAGATTTCGTTGTCCCCATGCCGGCACGCTCGGCAGGTGCCGCAGATCCGGTGTGGCTGGATCACCACCCGATCACCCACGTCGACCGTGGTGACGTCGGAGCCGCGTGCGTACACCGTGCCTGCGGGTTCGTGGCCCAGCACGACGGGTGGTTGCCGGAACGGATGGCGCCCGTGCCAGGCGTGCAGGTCCGAACCGCAGATGCCGGACGCCTCGACCGCGATGACGATCTCGTCGGCCCGCGGTTGCGGTTGCGGGATGTCGCGAAGCTCGACGCAGCGGTGCGCTGTCAGCACAGCCGCCTTCATCGGCCACGTTCCGAGCGGGGCATCAGTGAATCAGCGGAACCAGACCGGACCATGGGCTTCCTCCGTGCATTGCCTGCTTGGACGTACTTGTACGTACAATTGATACGTACAACTATGATGTGATGTGTGTTACGTGTCAAGCCAGACTGTGACCCTGCCCTAGCCTCTATTTGCTGATCAGTTTTCGAAAGGGAGCACCGTGGTTTCAGAGCGGCTAGTGGACCGCGACAGCGGCATTCCCTTATATGCGCAGGTTCGCGACGTCCTACGCAGCCAGATCCTCGGTCAGAACCTCGCCCCGGGCGATCCCCTCCCCAGTGAGCTCGAGCTTCAGGAGACGTTCGGCGTCGCCCGCAGCGTGATCCGCCAAGCGCTGGCCGAACTCGCCGATTCAGGACTCATCCGGCGGGAACGCGGCCGGGGCAGCGTCGTCGCGCCAACACGGCTGCACCATCGACGCGCCGAACAGGCAGGCGGCCTCAGTCGGCAATTGGCGGCGGCAGGCGAGCACCTGCGGACCGTGGTGATCGACTTGAGTGCCGCAGCGGCGCCTGATGCCGCAATCCCGGCGTTGGGAACGCCCGATGCCTGGCGCATCGAGCGCCTCCGTTTCGTCGACGACGAGCCGCTGGTGTTCATGCGGTCGTGGGTGTCACGGGAACTGTTCCCCAACCTCACCGCAGAAGCGATCCAGGGATCACTCCTCGGCTACATGCGATCCACCGGCGTCGTCCCGGTCGGCGGCCCCCGCCAGCTCCGAGCGGTGCCGGCGGACCCGACCGTGGCAAGGCATCTGGCCATAGACATCGGCACACCGGTGCTGCTACTCCAGGCGCAGACCAATGATGCCGAGGGCCGAGGTCTCGAGTGGTCGACGTTGTGGCACCAACCGTCAACGGTTTTCGATGTCGATGCGAAGGTCGACGCTAACGCTGAGGCAGCCGACTCCGATCCGTCAGACTTCGACCGCGTGCGCGAGCTGGTCGCCGAGCTGGCGTCACTTATCGACGCGGGCCGACGCTGACGTCGATCGGCCCGGATCCCGGCTCCCAATTGACAACCCCGTTCTGGGAGAATCACCGCCATGAGTCCCACGCGCGGCGAAGCCCCGGATCGCAACCTTGCCCTTGAACTTGTCCGGGTCACCGAGGCCGGTGCCATGGCGGCCGGCCGTTGGGTGGGCCGCGGCGACAAAGAGGGTGGTGACGGGGCCGCCGTCGACGCCATGCGCGAGCTGGTCAACTCGGTCTCGATGCGCGGCGTCGTCGTCATCGGCGAGGGCGAGAAAGACAACGCCCCGATGCTCTACAACGGGGAAGACGTCGGCAACGGCGACGGCCCGGAGTGCGACTTCGCGGTCGACCCGGTCGACGGCACCACGCTGATGAGCAAGGGCCTGTCCAACGCGATCTCGGTCCTCGCGGTCTCAGAACGCGGCACCATGTTCGACCCGTCGGCCGTGTTCTACATGAACAAGATCGCCGTCGGGCCCGACGCCGTCGACGCGATCGACATCACCGCGCCCATCGGCGAGAACATCCGCAATGTCGCCAAGGCCAAGAGCGTGTCGGTCTCGGACCTGACGGTGTGCATCCTCGACCGGCCGCGCCACGAGCAGTTGATCGCCGACGTGCGGTCCGCCGGTGCCCGCTGCCGGCTGATCACCGACGGTGACGTGGCCGGCGCCATCTCGGCGTGCCGGCCCAACACGAGCACCGACATGCTCGTCGGCATCGGCGGCACCCCGGAAGGCATCATCGCCGCGGCCGCGATCCGCTGCATGGGCGGCGCGATCCAGGGCCAACTTGCACCGAAGGACGACGAGGAACGCCAGAAGGCGCTCGACCGGGGGTACGACCTGGACCAGGTGTTGAGCACCGAGGACCTGGTCTCGGGCGACAACGTGTTCTTCTGCGCCACCGGGGTGACCGACGGCGACCTGCTCAAGGGCGTCCACTTCTACAGCGGCGGCTGCACCACCCAGTCCATCGTGATGCGGTCCAAGTCCGGGACCGTCCGGATGATCGAGGCCTACCACCGGCTTTCGAAGCTGAACGAATACTCGGCCATCGATTTCACCGGCGATTCCAACGCCATCTATCCCCTGCCCTGACAACCGACAATCAAAGGGAGCACATGACCGCCGACAGTGCCGTCGACAACAATGGCGACGTCGAGTACCGCATCGAGCACGACACCATGGGCGAGGTCCGGGTACCGGTCAACGCCCTGTGGCGGGCACAGACCCAGCGTGCCGTGGAAAACTTCCCCATCTCGTTCCGTCGCCTGGAACGCACCCAGATCCGGGCATTGGGCCTGCTGAAAGCGGCCTGTGCTCAGGTCAACAAGGACCTGGGTCTGCTCGCACCCGAGAAGGCCGACGCGATCATCGCCGCGGCCGGTGAGATCGCCGACGGCCTGCACGACGACCAGTTCCCGATCGACGTGTTCCAGACCGGGTCGGGCACCAGCTCCAACATGAACACCAACGAGGTGATCGCGTCGATCGCGGCACGCAACGGTGTGACCGTGCATCCCAACGACGACGTGAACATGTCGCAGAGCTCCAACGACACGTTCCCGACCGCAACGCACATCGCCGCGACCGAAGCCGCTGTGCGCCATTTGATTCCGGCGCTCGAGGTGCTGCACGAATCTCTGGCAGGCAAGGCCCGCCAGTGGCGCACCGTGGTGAAGTCGGGCCGCACCCACTTGATGGATGCGGTGCCGGTGACGCTGGGGCAGGAGTTCGGCGGGTATGCCCGTCAGATCGAAGCGGGCATCGAAAGAGTCAAGGCGACGCTGCCGCGTCTGGGCGAACTCGCCATCGGCGGCACCGCCGTCGGCACCGGGCTCAACGCACCCGACGGCTTCGGCGCCAAGGTGGTCGAGGTGCTGGTGAACCAGACCGGGCTGGCCGAATTACGTACCGCCGTGGACTCTTTCGAGGCGCAGGCAGCTCGCGACGGGTTGGTCGAGGCTTCCGGCGCGTTGCGAACGATCGCGGTGTCGCTGACCAAGATCGCCAACGACGTGCGCTGGATGGGCTCCGGGCCGCTGACCGGCCTGGGTGAGATCCAGCTGCCCGATCTGCAGCCGGGCAGCTCGATCATGCCGGGCAAGGTGAATCCCGTTCTGCCCGAGGCGGTTACGCAAGTGGCTGCGCAGGTGGTCGGCAATGACGCGGCTGTCGCATGGGGCGGTGCCGCGGGAGCCTTCGAACTCAACGTGTACATCCCGATGATGGCGCGCAACCTGCTTGAGTCGTTCACGCTGTTGGCGAACGTGTCGAAGCTGTTCGCCGCGCGTTGCATCGACGGCCTCGTTGCCAACGAGGCTCACCTGCGTGAGCTGGCCGAGTCCTCGCCGTCGATCGTGACCCCGCTGAACTCCGCGATCGGGTACGAGGAGGCCGCGAAGGTGGCCAAGCAGGCGCTGAAAGAGAAGAAGACCATCCGCCAGACAGTCGTCGACCGCGGGCTGATCGGCGACAAGCTGTCCGAAGAGGAACTCGACCGCCGCCTCGACGTGCTCGCCATGGCCAAGGTCAAGCCCGGCGAGTAACTTTCCTGCACGGAGTCAGGGCAGCGGTACGGACCAGCGCAACAACAATCCGCCGCCGTCGGCTTTCCCGAGGGTGAAGTCTCCGCCGTATTCCTGGGCGCGGTGCCGCAGGTTCGCCAAGCCGCTTTCGGTGATATCGCCGGAGATGCCACGCCCGTTGTCCCTGACTTCGATGCAGAGGTCGTCGGCCACCCTGACGTCAACGGACAGTTCGCTGGGGTGGCCATGGCGCACCGCGTTGCTAACCGCCTCGCGCACAACGGCTTCGGCGTGATCTGCCAGTGTGGCATCGACGACCGAGAGCGGCCCGACGAACTGCACGTTGGTTCGCACGTCCGAGCCGGCGAACTGGTCGATCGCCTGGTCGAGGCGTTGCCGCAATCGGGTGCCGCCTGCGGACGAAGTGTGGAGATCGAAGATCGCCGTACGGATTTCCTGGATGACGGTGTGCAGATCATCGACACATCCGGTCAAGCGCTGCTGCACTTCCGCGGACCGCGCACGTGAGATGGTGCCCTGCAACGCAAGACCCACCGCGAACAGGCGCTGGATCACATGGTCGTGCAGATCCCGTGCGATGCGGTCCCGGTCGGTCAGGATGTCCAGTTCGCGCATCTGACGCTGTGAGGTGGCGAGTTGCCACGCCAAAGCCGCCTGATCGGCGAAGGCGGCCATCATGTCAAGCTGTTCTGCGGTGAAAGGCGGCGCGTCGTCGTGACGCATCGCCACCAATACGCCAACGACCGTATCGGTTGCCCGGAGAGGTAGCACGAGCGCCGGACCGACACAGCCGACGCCGTGGATTCCCACGTCGAGCTTGTCGAAGCGTAGTGGCGTGTGATCACGGAAAGCCTGACCGACCGGTGTGGCATTCAGCTGGAGTATGGGCGTTCCCACATCCGTGGGGGCGGTGCTGCCGGTCTCGACCACGACCAGTTCATCAATGTCCGCCGATGGCGTTTCGGAGTCGGCCGGAACGGCTACCAGCGTGCACTCCGCGCCGGTGAGGTTAAGGGATTCGGTGGCGATGAGGCGGAACACGGTGGCCGGATCCGCGCCGGCGAGCAGTTCGGTCGCGATGTCACGGGTCGCGGTGATCCAGGACTGGCTGGCCCGGGATTGCTCGTACAGACGGGCGTTCTCGATCGCGATACCTGCTGCCGCGGCCAATGCCTCGACCAGGATCTCGTCGTCCTCGGTGAATGGTTGGCCGGTGGTCTTGTCGGTCAAGTAGAGGTTGCCGAAAACCTCGTCGCGAATCCGCACCGGGACACCCAGGAATGTCCGCATCGCGGGATGATTCGGCGGGAAACCGACCGATGCCGGGTGCTGATGGATGTCGTCGAGCCGGATCGGCTTGGGATCGTCGATCAGGACACCCAGCACGCCACGGCCTTCGGGCAAATGCCCGATCCTGCGCCGGGTGTCGTCGTCGACGCCCTCGTAGACGAACTCCGTCAGCTCATGTCCCTCGCCCCGCACGCCCAGTGCTCCGTAGCGCGCATCGACCAGCTCGATCGCGGTGTGCACGATCGTGCGTAACGTCACGTCGAGTTCGAGACCGGCGGTCACCGTCAGCATCGCCTCGACCAAGCCGTCGAGCCGATCGCGACTCTCCACGATCTCCTCGATGCGGTCCCGCACCTCGCTGAGCAGTTCGCGCAGCCGCAATTGCGACAGGGTGTCGCGAACCGGGGGCGTGCGTCGCTCGGGTCTATCCCGACCACCCTGACCGGCCACGTCCCCATCGTGACAGTCGGCCGACGGTTGTGCCAGGTAGGTTGTCATGCAGCGACCGGTTTCTTGACCTGATGAGCTGGATGCCTCTGTGGTGAGTGAACGCGCTACTGGCGCAGTATCGACGGCCCGTACCGACAGGCCGTCCACACCTACTGCCGCCCGCGATGCCGTACGGACGCTCAATCCCGGCTTACTTCGCGCTGGTCTGGGCCGTCTCGCCGCGAGCAGTGTTGATGCCCCTGGGTCCCTACCACCCATAGCGCGAATCCAGAACGATGGGAGCACAACATGGTGAGGGTTTTCCTGGTGGACGACCACGAAGTCGTCCGACGTGGACTGATCGACCTGCTCGGCTCCGATCCTGAACTCGAGGTTGTCGGTGAAGCCGGTTCAGTGGCGCAGGCAATGGCGCGGATACCTGCCCTTGAGCCCGACGTCGCTGTCCTCGACGTCCGATTGCCCGATGGCAATGGCATCGAACTGTGTCGCGACTTGCTTTCGCGCATGCCCGATCTGCGTTGCCTGATGTTGACCTCGTTCACCTCTGACGAGGCGATGCTGGACGCGATACTGGCCGGCGCCAGCGGATACGTCGTCAAGGACATCAAGGGCATGGAACTCGCCGGGGCCATCAAACAAGTGGGTGCGGGGCGGTCCCTGCTGGACAACAAGGCCGCGGCAAAGCTCATGGCGAAGCTGCGCGGCGCCGCACAGTCTGACCCGCTGTCGGGACTCACCGACCAAGAACGCGTCCTGCTCGATCTGCTCGGTGAGGGCCTGACCAACAAGCAGATCGCCGCCCGGATGTACCTCGCCGAGAAGACCGTCAAGAACTACGTGTCGCGGTTATTGGCCAAGCTGGGCATGGAGCGCCGCACTCAGGCAGCCGTGTTCATCTCCAAGTTGGATCGGCCTAGGCGAAGCTGAGGAACGCTTCGACCGGCCGTCGCGCGGTCGGCGGCGGTACCTCCTCCAGTCCCGGCGCGGTTCCGATCCTGAGGAGAACCTGCGGGCACGCGTCCCGTCCGATCAGCGTTCCGATGATGTCGCGGCTGGCGTGCAGTTCGGTCACGTGGGTCACGGGGCACGTGCTCAGACCGGCGAGCGTGCATTCCAGCAGCGCCGCCGACAGCGCCTCTCCGCACTCCAGCGCATCGGCACGGCTGTACCCGTCGGTGGACAGCACGACGATCGTCGCGGAGTCGTCGTTGACGTGGCGGCGCCGTTCGCTGTGCCTGGTCACCGGGAAGGCGCGCGACACACTGACCCGGTCGCTCTCCTCAGCGGACACCAGTGAACTCTGTGGGATACCGTCCTCGGTCGCGAAAGGTGTTGTCCACCAAGTCAGATCAGCGTGGTACGCGGAGTCGTAGAGCCGTAGCGACTCGGTGAGGGCCACCGCTTCTGCCAGGTCCGGACGGACGTCGTCGCTCAGCACGTCCAGATGCACCGGCCCGCCGGCCAGTTGCGCGCGCAGCACCGGTTCGAATGAATCCCACGCCGCATAGCCGGTCATCGGCAGCCGGTCGGTGCGCCGCGCCAGGATCGCCTCGGCTCGGCGGCGGTGCGCGTCGGTGACGAACTCCATCTCGCGGAAGTGCAACGTCGCCAGATGGTCGAGGTTGTTCGGGTTGGGGAACCGCTCGACCGTGGTCCCCCACCCCGCGGCCGCCATCGCGACGCGCACATGGTCCAGCATCGCCCCGCAGCTGATTACCGCCTCGCGCGCCGACCGGTCGGTGGAGTACACCACCCGGTTGGGGTCGAGGAACAACTTCAGTCCATCTGCATCGGCCACCCAACGCCACGGTTGGGTGTTGTGCAACGACGGCGCGCGCGACGCCAACTGCACGGCGTTGGTGATGGTTGCGGGGTCAATCATGGTGTCGGGCATGACACCAGCTTCGTCGCGCCGGGCCGCGCCGGTTAGGGTCTTTGGTCCTCAACCTGGCCCACCGGCCCGGCGATTCGGGTGCGTTTACCGGCGCCCACCGCCGGTAAACGCGCCCAAATCACTCAGGGCAGCGCGCCGGGACTGAACTCCTCCAGCATCTCGGTGACCAACGCGGCGATCGGCGAGCGTTCGCTGCGCTGCAGGGTCATGTGGGCGAACAGCGGGTGGCCCTTGAGCTTCTCGATGACCGCGGCGACACCGTCGTGCCGGCCGACCCGCAGATTGTCGCGTTGGGCGATGTCATGGGTGAGCACCACCCGCGAGCCCGCGCCCAACCGGGACAACACCGTCAGCAGGACGTTGCGTTCCAGCGACTGTGCCTCGTCGACGATCACGAACGAGTCGTGCAGCGAGCGGCCCCGAATGTGGGTCAGCGGAAGCACTTCGAGCATGCCGCGGGAGAGCACCTCTTCGAGCACGGCCGGGCTGGCCAGCCCTTCGAGGGTGTCGAACACGGCCTGGGCCCACGGACCCATCTTCTCGCTCTCGCTGCCCGGCAGATAACCGAGATCCTGCCCGCCGACGGCGTACAGCGGCCGGAACACCACGACCTTGCGCTGGGTGCGACGCTCCAGCACAGCCTCCAGACCCGCGCACAGCGCCAGTGCGGACTTGCCCGTGCCGGCCTTGCCGCCCAGCGACACGATGCCGACGGATTCGTCGAGCAGCAGGTCGAGGGCGACGCGTTGTTCGGCTGACCTTCCCCGGAGGCCGAACACTTCGCGATCACCACGGACCAGCTGCACCCGCTTGGCGGCAGTTACCCGGCCCAGCGCGTGCGAAGTACCGCCGAGGAGACGAATCCCGGTGTGGCACGGCAGATCCCGCGCCTCGGCCAGGTCGGTCTCACCATCGGCGAACAGCGCGTCGATGTCCTCTGTGGCCACGTCCAACTCGGTCATCCCGGTCCAGCCGGACACGACGACGTCCTGAGCGTGGTATTCGTCGGCTGCGAGGCCCACCGCACCGGCCTTGACGCGCAGCGGGATGTCTTTACTCACCAGCGTGACGCGTTTGCCCTCCGCGGCGAGGTTAGCCGCACAGGTCAGGATGCGAGAGTCGTTGCTGTCGGTGCGAAATCCGGCGGGCAACACCGTCGGGTCACTGTGATTCAGCTCGACATGCAGCGTACCGCCTTGTGCCCCAACCGGAATCGGCTGATCCAGCCGTCCGTGCTCGAGCCGCAAATCGTCGAACATCCGCAGCGCCTGCCGGGCGAACCAGCCCAGCTCGTGGTGATGCCGTTTGGCTTCGAGCTCGCTGATGACGACCAGCGGTACCACCACTTCATGCTCGGCGAACCGGGTGCATGCCCAGGGATCGGACAGCAACACAGAAGTGTCGAGCACATAGGTACGGACAGCGTTATCGGTCACGTGGCGCTCCTAGAGCTCGCGCGGCCCCACCCGAGCTTCTCGGTGGACACTGCGGCACCAGGACCGGGGCCGGTCCTCTCGTGATCGCAACGATCGGTACCGCCCGGACAGCAGAGCATGTCGCTAGCCATCGGATTCGACGCTACTCCCGCCGCGGCGGGGTTGCTGATCGGCGCGCCGGGTGTGAAACGCGTGGCGCGTTACGTGTTGGTGAACTCCTGGAGTTCGGGCTCGTCGGCCAGGCCCCACGCCGTGATGCGGTCGGCGATCAGCTGCCGCAGCGCGGCCTTGTCGAAGATGCCGGACTCGGCCACCAGCGCGACCTTGTCCTGGTAGGCGTCGATGTCAGCGCCGATCACATCCAGCTCGGGCACGCGCGCGGCGATCGCGGCGACGACGTCTGCGCGGTGCTGGGCAAGCAGGGATGCGACGAGGTTGGCGAAGATTTCCTCGTGCCGCTCCTCGTCGGTGGCGATCCGGCCCATCAGCCGGCCCAGCACGGGCTCGGCGATCTGCGCCTGGAGGTTGCGGCAGAACACCGCGTGCGCCCGCTCGAAGAACGCCATGAACACCAGCGTCTCGATCTGGCTGAAGGTGTCGGCGCGGTAGCCCTTCATCACGTGCTCGACGCGGACGTCCTCGTTGGCCGCAGGATCGATCTCACGCGTGACCACGAGGTAGTTGCGCAGTGCGACGGCGTGCAAGTGCTCCTCGGCCGTCCAGCGACCGATGAAGCGGCCCCACTTCTCCTCCAGAATGAAGTGCTCGACCAACTCGCGGTGGTAGCCGCCGAGGTTGTCCTTGGTGATCAGCAGGATCTCCAAGGCGTCGGTGATCTTCTTGGGCAGCGTCACCTGCGACGGATCCCAGTCCTTGCCGCCGAGGAAGGCGAAGTTCTCTCCCTGGTCGAACGGCACGTAGTCGTGGGCGTACCAAAGATCCTCGCTGTCCAGATGGCGACGCAGCTCTGCCGTCACCACCGGCTCGAGCTCGAGGGTCAACGCATTAGGGACAGGTTTCTGTGCCATGAAAGTAACTGTAACCCGAGTTCACATGTTTCTCGAAATCAGCTTGCGCGTGTCCCACGCGCTGGTCCTCAGAGCGTCAGACCGGGATAGAGCGGGTTGGCTTTGAGCAGCTCAGCGGACGCCGCGTGAACCCGGTCAGCGGTGCCGTCGGCCAGTTTGTACTTGGCTTTGGAAGATCCCTCGGCGTCCGTGTTCTTCAGCACATCGACGATCAATTCGGCGACCCGGTCGAAGTCGTCGGGACCGAATCCCCGGCTCGTCAATGCCGGCGTGCCCAACCGGACGCCGCTGGTGTACCAGGCCCCGTTGGGGTCTGCCGGGACGGCGTTGCGGTTGGTGACGACGCCGGCGTCGAGCAGTGCCGACTCGGCCTGACGGCCGGTCAACCCGAACGAACGCACGTCGAGCAGCACGATGTGGTTGTCGGTGCCGCCGGTGACCAGCCCCGCATCGCGCTTGACGAACCCGTCGGCCAAGGCCTGGGCATTATCGGCGACCTGCTGGGCGTAGTCCCGGAAGCCGGGTTGGCGCGCCTCGGCCAGGGCGACGGCCTTGGCGGCCATCACGTGGCTGAGCGGGCCGCCGAGCACCATCGGGCAGCCCTTGTCGACGGCGGGCGCGAACTCCTCGGTCGCCAGCACCATGCCGCCGCGCGGACCACGCAGCGATTTGTGTGTGGTCGTGGTGGTGACGTGGGCGTGCGGCACCGGATCCTCGTCGCCGGTGAACACCTTGCCCGCCACCAGCCCGGCGAAGTGGGCCATGTCGACCATCAGGGTGGCGCCGACCTCATCGGCGATCTCGCGCATCTTGGCGAAGTTCACCCGGCGCGGGTAGGCCGAATAACCGGCCACCAGGATGAGCGGCTTGAACTCGCGGGCCGCCTCGGCGACGGCGTCGTAATCCAAGAACCCGGTCTCCGGGTTGGTGCCGTAGCTGCGCTGGTGGAACATCTTGCCGGAGATATTCGGTCGGAAGCCGTGGGTCAGGTGACCGCCCGCATCCAGGGACATGCCGAGCAGCCGCTGATTGCCCAGCTTGTTGCGCAGCGTCTCCCAATCCGCCTCGGACAGGTCGTTGACGTGCTTGGCGCCGAAGTTGGCGAGCTCGGGAGCCTCCACCTTGGTGGCCAGAATCGCCCAGAAGGCAACGAGATTGGCGTCGATGCCGGAGTGCGGCTGCACGTAGGCGTAGGGGGCACCGAACAGCTCACGCGCATGCTCGGCGGCCAGTGCCTCGACAGTGTCGACGTTCTGGCAGCCGGCGTAGAAACGGTGTCCGACGGTGCCCTCGGCGTACTTGTCGGAGAACCAGGTGCCCATCGTCAGCAGCACGGCCGGCGACGCGTAGTTCTCACTCGCGATGAGCTTCAGCGAATCCCGTTGATCAGCAAGCTCTTTGCGGGTGGCAGCGGCAACCCGAGGTTCGACGGACTCGATGACCTGCAAGGCGGCCTGGTAAGCGGCGGAAGCCGTGTCGGCGTAATCAGCGCCGGAGGCCGCGGGCAAAGTGGATGACGGATCTGCTGCCATGCGCCCAAGCCTATCCCCGGGTCGCTTCGCTCCTGCCCCAGGATGCCGATCCCCGGGTCAGCCCCGCAACGTCGACGGGATCAGCGGCTCGTCGAGCAGCCTGCCGAACCGAGAAGCCAACGACACGTCGGACGGCCTGGCGTCCAGCCAGGCCCGCAGCAGCCGGTAGCCCTCGATGTAGGTGCTGGTGTAGGCCCGCCACAGCGGCGAGGACAAGAACCGCAGCATCTGCCTGGCCCGCTCGTCGTTGACCAGCAGCCAGCGTTTGAGGAATTCGACGACGTCGTCGACGTCGCGATGCTCGTCGTGCAGCATGAGCGCCGCATCCTGACGCACATCGGCCAGCCCGGCCACCGCCTCGGACACGGCTTCGGCGCGCTCACCGTCGAACCGCAGCCCCAGATCCGCGTAGATCTCGCTCGCCCAGGTACCCCAACCCGGGCCGACGGCCGCGTGCAGCGCCAGGTCGGCCAGGCCCTCGGCCATCAGGCATTGCGGGGTGTTGACGAGAAAGATCGTCTGTTCGGCCTGGTTTTTACCGGCCACCAGCCCGGCCTCCTTGCGGCAGTGCTCGGTGTGATGGCCGGGGTAGGACTCGTGGGCCACCAGCCGGGGCAGGTTGGCCATCTGCTGTTTGAGGTCGGCGTTGACCGCGACGGTGGAGCGGTAGTCGCCCAGGTAGTAGTTGAACCCCGACCACGGTTTGTCGGTGACCACCTCGTAGGTGATGGTCTCGGTCTCGGGCAGCGGGTACTCGGCGCGGACCTTGTCGCGCAGGACCGATGAGAACGCATGGATGCATTCCTCCAGGCGTTCAGGCGGGATCTCGTCGGCGGTGCGATGAGCCTGGATCCGGCCGGCCAGCGGGCCGGTGCCGCCGAGGGCCTCGTCGAGCTTGACGTGCGCTTGGCGGTAGCGCTCCGGATCGCCCTTGCTGATGCGCACGTCGAAGTAGGCGGCCACCTCGTCGACGAACCCGACCTGCTCACCGGCGAACTTGCGGCCCGCACAGTTCAGTGCCCGCAGATGCGCGGCGATGTACTCGGCCCGGTCGTGGTCGAGGTCATCGGGTATCTGACCGAGTAGGTGATCGGCCTGCCGGGCCAGGTCCGCCGGGTCGGGTGCCGGCTCGTCCTCGACTGCGCGGCGCAGCGCGGGATCACCGGTGAAGGAGTCGACATAGCCGTCCTCAATCCGGTCGAAGCGCAGACCGAGCAGCAGAAACTCCTGAATGAAGGCGTCTGTGCCTGTCGCTCTGTCTGATCCGAAGTCCATCCCGTTAGCCATGCCCCCAACCGTAAATGCAAGACTGACCGAATGCCGCGGCCCAGCGAGCCGAGCCCCTATGTGGAGTTCGACCGAAGTCAATGGCGTTCACTGCGCATGTCCACCCCGCTGAAACTCACCGAAGACGAGCTGCTGCGACTGCGCGGTATGGGTGAGAAGCTCGACCTCCTCGAGGTCGAAGAGGTCTACCTGCCGCTGGCCCGGTTGATCCACCTGCAGGTGGCCGCGCGGCAGCGGTTGTTCGCCGCGACTGCGGAGTTTCTCGGTGAGCCGCAGCAGAATCCGGACCGGCCGGTGCCGTTCGTCATCGGCGTTGCCGGCAGCGTGGCCGTCGGGAAGTCCACTACCGCCCGCGTGCTGCAGGCGCTGCTCGCCCGCTGGGAACACCACCCACGCGTCGATCTGGTCACCACCGACGGCTTCCTCTACCCCAATCGCGAGCTGAACCGCCGGAACCTGATGCACCGCAAGGGCTTCCCGGAAAGCTATGACCGGCGCGGGCTCATGCGGTTCGTCACCGCGGTGAAATCGGGTGCCGACGAGGTCTGCGCTCCCGTGTATTCGCACCTGCTCTACGACATCGTGCCGGACGAGAAGCAGATCATTCGGCATCCGGACATTCTGATTCTTGAGGGCCTCAACGTCCTGCAGACCGGACCGGCCCTGATGGTGTCGGACCTGTTCGACTTCTCGGTGTACGTCGACGCCCGCATCGAGGACATCGAGCAGTGGTACATCTCCCGGTTCCTGACGATGCGGTCCACGGCCTTCGCCGACCCGGCGTCACACTTCCACCACTATTCGACGCTGACCGATGAACAAGCCATATTCGCCGCCCGCGACATCTGGCATTCCATCAACCGGCCCAACCTGATCGAGAATATTTTGCCGACCAGACCCCGGGCCACCCTGGTACTGCGCAAGGATGCCGACCACGCCATCAACCGGTTGCGACTGCGGAAGCTCTAGCGGCTAGATCTGAGCCAGCGGGCCGCAACGCACGTCGAATCGGTCGCGCACGGTGTCCAGCGTGCGGCGCAGATGCTCACGTTCGCGGCCGTGGATCCGCATGAAACGCAGCCCACCGGCCGTGCGCCTCAGCCACGGATACCAGCGGTCGTAGTCGAGGCCACATTCACCAAATACCTTGGCCGGGACGCTATCGGCGATCAGCCCGAGGTTGTACTGCGCCAATGAGAACAGCGCGTAGGGCAGCACCGGCTTGGCCCTGTTCAACAGATCCTGCATATCGAGCTCATAGAGTGGCAGGTCGCGCAGCTTGTCCAAGAACATGAGGTGGCTGGTGAAGTAGGCCATGTAGGTCGTGAGATGCATTGTGGCCGAGCGGGGTTGAATCGACAGCACCGTGCCGTCGCCGGACGCGTAGGGCTCGTAGGGATGGGCACTGTGGGTGAGGTATCCCGTGCAGTTGATGATCCAGCTGCCCGCTTCGACGGCTTTCGTCGCGCCGCTGCGCAATACCAACTCGGTGGATCCGTTGCGGTCGACGACATCCTCGAGGTGGTCCATGATCACGTCGTTGATGCCCGCAGCGATGGTCCTGTTCTCTGCCTCGGACAGCACACCGTACAGAAAGTTGCCCGTTTCAGGTGTGAGCCAGGTGCCGTAGGAACTGCGGAACCACCGCTCGACGTCGTGCTCGTTCGTCCCGTCGAATCGTCGTGACATGTCGATGGCCATACTGCTGAGCAGGGGGGTTCCCCACCAGCGGCGGATGCCGGTCGGAAAGAACTTCTCCCGGCAGGTGAAGAACGTCCCGGAACCGGCCACCAGATTCACCTCGCGACCGGGATAGGCGGTGACGAGCGAGTGCGCGGTGTCCATCGCTGTCTTGCCGCCACCGATCAGCCACACCGCGGCGCTGCTATCGCGCATGTCTGCGCCCCGGACATCGCAGTAGTCGGGTGACACCGAGTGCACACGCGCGCTGGATAACTCCAGCGGCTCGTTGGGCACCACCCGCAGGCCGTACGCCTTGATCAGCTTTTTCGCATCGATCACCTGTTGTCGACCGTCGGCGTTCCGACACGTGACACGCACCTTGCCGTCTACTTCCTCGTCGGATTCGAAATCCCATCCGTAGCGCTCCTCGACAGTGACCCGTTTCTTGATCTCGTCGAGGCAATGCTCGAAATGGCCGAGCACCTCGCCCTTCGTGGCGAGGTACGACGGCTCGCGGCCCAACGTCCAGGCGATGTTGCCCGCGGTGAACATCGGATGTGGTTGGTGCAGACGCACGTAGGAGTAGGTGTCGATCCACATCCCACCGACGCGCCGGCGCCGATCGATCAGGATCACCTTCTGATCGCGACCCAGATATCGACTGGCGACGAACAGGGCGTTGAGACCGGCTATGCCGGCTCCCACGATGCAGACGTCGCAGCTCTGGACCTGGGCGGGAACGGACGAAGCTGAACTGGGCACGACTACCTCCTCGAACCGGCGCTTTCCAGTGTGGTCGCGCCGGCCGAGGAAGTCGTGAGTAGTCAGCTACCCGAATTCACGCCTTGATCCGGCGCACCCCGACGTACTGCCACTCGGCCATCACGGCGGTGTAGATACCGGTGGCGATCACGGCCACGACGCCGGTCGCGGTGAGCGACATCGTGACGACGGCGACCACGGCGATCACCGTGCACAGCGCATTGGCGATCACCGTGCCGATACCGGCCGGGCGCACCCGCTGGATCGCGGCGAGCGCGAAGACCACGACGCCGTAGACGACCGAGAAGATGCCGACGCCGTACTCGACGGCCTTCGGCAGGCCGGTGAGCTCCGAGACCCAGCCGGCCGCGGCGAGCAATGCGATGCCTGTGATGCCGACGAAGACGGCGTCGACCCGCATTGCCAGGCGCAGCAGCGAATCGGTTCCGGTGGCGGAGCCGGTGGCGGTGATGGCGGTCATGATTCTCCTTCTGGTGGTGGTGTTTTCAATGTCTGAGCCCGGAGCCGCTCGGCGGCGACATGGGGCCCGGTGCGGGGCTGCGCGCCGTAACCTCTTGCGGCGGCACCCCGCACCGGCCCGGGAAGGAGTCACGCCAGACGGCGCACTCCGCGGTATTGGAGCCAGGACAGCCCGGCGGTGGCGGCGACGAAGCTCAGGACCAGGTCGACACCCAGCCCGGTCAGTGGCAGCCAGCCGGCCACGATGGCGGTCACCATGGTGATCGCGAAGCCCACATTGCCGATCACGACGGCGATGCCCACCTTCCGGATGTCAGGCACCGCGGCCAGCACGTAGAGCAACGCTCCGTAGCCCACCAGTGCGGCCCCGGCGATCCATCCGGCAGTGGCCGAAAGCCCGGAGATCCGGGCCAGCAGATCGGCGGCCATCGCGACGAACAATCCGACGCCCGCACACAGGGTGGCGTCGGCGCGAAGCGCGAAGCGGAGCAGCGAGTCGGTCGAATCGGACAGTGGCCGATGCAGGATTGCGGTCATGTCGGGCTCCTCGGCGATGAGGGTTTCGGACAGTTCTGACACTTCCGACACTGCTCAGATGCCGCTGCCAGATCCACGCCAGACGCTGCCAAGCACTGCCAGCACCAGGTCAGGGGCGATTCAGCCGGGTCTATGTGTCATTGCGCGGCCCGGCGTTCATTTCGACATCAGGGCTGTCGATAGATGCGCCAGCACCCGAATCACGACCATGACGTCGAACTCGGTGACAGGGATTACAAATGGGTTGTAGCTCGAACGCACTTCAGGCGTTGGTGCTACCCCAGTCGGTCGATGATCAGATCCTTGATTTCGGCCATCTGGTCCTCCATGGACCTGAACCCGGTGCGCGTCTCTTGGCGATGATCGGCAATCGCGGCGTGCACTCGCGAAAACTCTTCGCGAGTCCGCCGCTGAATGCTGGCGAGTTTGTCGCTGAGTGCGTTGATCGCTTCGCGGGTGGCGTCGTACTTCACCTCAATGCTCTCCAGACGCTCGTCGACCCGATTGAAACGCTCGTCAACCTTGTCGAAACGACCGCCCAGTGCACCGACGGCGGTGAGCACTGCACGGTGATCGGCGCGATCGGCTTCCAGCGCGGCAATACGCGCTTCAAGATCCGGCGACGAGGTCACAACGATGATCCTATCGACCGGCAGAGCCCGCGGCGGGCACCAAATTCCCACGCAAGTCCGCCGCAATCACCTTGGCCGCGGCGTTCTGCCAGTTGTGCAGGGAGCGCTGCGGCACCTCGGTGACGAACCACTGCCACGCTTGGCGGGCAACAGGATCGAGCCCTGCGGCGGTCGCGTTCTGTGCGTAGGCACGCACCCCTACGACGTACGGGAAGTACAGCGAGTTGTAATGCCGCCATTCCTCGGTGGTGCCGAAGTCGCCGCTGTCGCGCGGCTTGAGCGCAGCGATGCGGTCGGCCAGCAGCGCCTTGAGTTCGTTGGCGCGTTCCAGGGGTTGATCGGGCGCGCCGCGCTCGGCCAGGCGGGCGTCGATGGCCGGCAGCGCGGTCAGCGGGCTGGCGACCAGTTTGGACAGATCGGCGTAATGGCCCAGGGCACGACGGGTCAGGCGGACGAACGCATCGTCGTCGATGCCGTCGAGCGGGCTGCCCGAACGCAACGGAAGCGCGGCCTCGGTCTGCCGCAGCGCTTCGCGGTCGGCGCGCAGGCCCGGCGACCGCGAGAACGCCAGCCGGTCGAATACCCCGGCCAGTGGATCGGCGAGCACTTCGACGGCCACTGCGACTGCCAGGCTGGTGAACAACAGGATCGTCATCGCAACATGCCCGTCGCCGGCATCGAGCACGGCCAACCCGATCAGGGCCTGCGCACCGAACGGCACCGCGATCACCAACGTGCCGATGAAGGAGCGCCGCATGTCGGCCCGCACCGCCTGGCCTTCGTCGAAGGCGTCCCAGATCGCCACGGCGATGCCCAGCAGTGCGACGTCGAACCCGGTGGACGCCAACGCCAGCCAGCTGGGCACCAGGCCCAGCGGAATGATCAAGATGGCGTTGCCCAGCGCGAAGAAAAGGGTGGCGACGATGAGGAAGCCGACTGCTGATCGGGGCTTCGCGCCACCCATGACGGCCTTGATCATGGCGCCCAGCGAGGACAGTGAGATCACCGCGAACATCACCCAGTGGCCGGTGCGAAGTGGGCCGTCGACGCTGCCCGCCATCGCCGCCCCGGCGAACGCGAGCACCGCGACGCCGAAGATCGCCGCGATCTCGCCGGCCCGCGCCCGCCATGTGTCAGAGGGCCGGGACAGCTCGATGAGTACCGCGAACCATGCGATGCCCGGCAATGCGACGAGGTAGATCTCGACGCGGCTGAGAAGTTCGGACTCGGTGGTGACGCGGACCGCGTCCAGTGCGACGACGGCGGCGAAACTCGTCAGCCCGATCGCGGCGAAAACCAGGACGGGCTTACGCGGATCGCGGGCAAGCAGATAAAGCCCCAGCCACCAGCTGAGCGTGAAGACCACTGCCGACAGCGCAGCCATAGGGCCAGTCTGTCATGACGATGAGCGCTTGCGCGAAGAGCAAAGCTATCTGCCGAAGCGGCGGTGGCGCGCGGTGTAGTCACGCAGCGCGCGCAGGAAGTCCACCCGGCGGAACGCCGGCCAGTACGCCTCGGTGAACCACATCTCGGAATAGGCGCTCTGCCACAACAGGAATCCGGACAGCCGCTGTTCCCCGGAAGTGCGGATGACCAAGTCGGGATCGGGCTGCCCCGAGGTGTACAGATTCTCCGAGATGCCGTCGACGCTGACAGCGTCGATGAGTTGCTCGGCGGTGGCGCCGTTGGCCAACTCCTTGTTCAGCAGTGAGCGGACCGCGTCGACGATTTCCTGCCTGCCGCCGTAAGCGACTGCGACGTTGACGTGGAAAGAACCCGCACTTGCCGCCGTTGTCTTCTCGACCGCCTCACGCAGCCGACGGGCCGGCTCCTCCCCCAGCAACTCCAGATCGCCGACGGTGCGCACGCTCCATTTGTTGGCAGGCGCGCAGATCTCCTCGACGACGTCGGTGATGATCTCGATCAGCTCGGTGAGCTCGTCGGGATCCCGCTGCAGGTTCTCCGTCGAGAGCAGATAGACCGTCGTCATCTCGATGCCGGCGGCCTGGCACCAGCGCAGCATCTCGGCGATCTTGGCCGCACCCATCCGGTAACCGATGCTGACGTCATCGTGACCAGCATCACGGGCCCAACGGCGGTTGCCGTCGCACAGAACCGCGATGTGCCGGGGCAGTTCAGCTTTGGACCGCGCCAAGTCCTGGCGCAACCGCATCTCATAGATCCGGTAGGCCGGTTCCTTGAGACGCGGGGGAATGATGTCCACGAGAATCCAGACTACTGTGATCGGGGGATACCCCATGTGCTGTTAATGGAGGTGACATGAGCGCGCCGATCGGTGCCAAGAAGCCCTACCGGGCGGCCGCGGTGGTGAACCGGCACGCCGAGGATCTGCCGGAGGCTGTCGCCGGAGGCGTCGCACAGTTCCTCGGCAAGCCGCGGGCACGCGGCTGGATCCACGTCTACTCCGCCGTCATCGCGTTCATCGCGGGCGCGGCGCTGGTGTCGGTGTCGTGGTCGATCGAGTCGACCCGCGCCGGGCTGGCTACCTTGCTCTACACCTTCACGATCGTGGCGATGTTCGCCGTCAGCGGCACCTACCACCGGGTGAATTGGGAATCCCCCAGCGCCCGCAAATGGATGAAGCGGCTGGACCACTCGATGATCTTCATCTTCATCGCGGGCAGCTACACCCCGTTCGCCTTGCTGGCGCTGCCCGAATCCAAAGGCATGGTGCTGTTCTGGATCGTCTGGGGCGGTGCGACCGCGGGTGTACTGCTCAAGATGTTCTGGCCGTCAGCACCTGCGTGGGTCGGCGTGCCGCTGTATCTGCTGCTGGGTTGGGTCGCGGCATGGTTCATCGGGCCGATCATGGACGGCGCGGGCACGGCGGCGGTGGTGTTGTTGATCGTCGGCGGCGCGCTCTACAGCGTCGGCGGGGTGCTCTACGCACTGAAATGGCCCAACCCCTGGCCGACCACCTTCGGCCATCACGAGTTCTTCCACGCCTGCACGGCCGTCGCGGCGATCTGCCACTACATCGCCATGTGGTTCGCGGTCTTCTGACCTACAACTGCTTGACGTCGGCCGGTGACCAGTAGGCCTTCATCGACGTAATTTGACCGTCGGCGTCGAACGTCTGGACCTCGATGGGTTCGATGCGCATCGCGCCTCCGACCGTGATGGCGAAGACGAACGCGGCCTCGTGGCCACCGGGCCGGAAGGTCAGGAGCTCCGTCTTGATCTCGGTTCCCGCCATGTTCTTGTAGAAGCCCTCAATGGCCTGCCGCCCGATGTGGACCTCGCCGCTTCCGACCGGATCCTCCAGGGTCGCGTCTTCGGCGTACAACGCGGCGACGTCCGCAGCGGTCCCGGTCGCGCACGTGTCGAGGTAACGCTTGACGAAGGATTCGAGGGCAGCGGCGTCATGGCTCATGGCCGCGACGCTACACGGACACCCCCAGTGCGGCAGCGAGATCCCCGACGGTCGTGACCGGCAGATCGCACGCCCTGCCCCGGCACACGTACGCGGCGTCGGTGCCGTCCACGCGGTCGCGGTCGATCAGCAATTCCGACGTGTTCACGGCGCCGCCGATCACCACCGCCCCGCCGGGCGCCAGAGTGCGCGCCGCGGCCAACAACGCAGAAGGCTGCTCGCAGGCCACCGCGATCTGGATGGGCCCGCGCAGCTGGGCCTCGGCGACCGCCAGCCAGTGCCCGCCCGAGCGCGCCGCCCGGGCCAGGATCGGCGTCGCCGACGACAACGTCTCCTGTGCGGCGGCCGCATATCGTTCCGATGAGGTCAGGTGGGCGCCCAGTTGCAGCGCCTCGGCGATCAGGGAAGCACCCGATGGCGTCGCGCCGTCGATCGGGTCGGAGGGACGCACCATGAGTTTCTCGGCGTCGTCGGCGGTGTCGAACCAGCGCCCTGACCGCTCCGGATCGGCGAAGTGCACCAGCGCGGTGTCCAGCAGCGTTGACGCCTCCGGCAGCCCCTGCCCGGTCAGCTGGTACAGCGTCAACAACGCGGTGGCCAGGGCGGCGTGATCCTCCAGGATCGCCGCGCTGTCCCCGACCTGACCGCCCAGGCTGGCCCGTCGCAGCCGCCCGTCGACAAGATGCAGATCCACCAGCCGCCGCGCGCATTCCGAAGCGGCATCAAGGAATTCGGGCCTGCCGAGTGCCACCGAGGCCTCAGCCAGGGCGGTGATCGCCAGCCCGTTCCACGCGGTCACCACCTTGTCATCGCGGCCAGGCTGGGGCCGTGTGGCGCGCGCAGCCAACAGCGCCGAACGCACCGAATCGAACCGTGCCGCGTCGTCGGGATCGGCGCGCAGCTGCAGCACCGACGAGCCATGCTCGAAAGTTCCGTCGGCAGTCACTCCGAAAAGCGAAGCCGCCCAAGCGCCGTCGTCCTCACCAAGCACTGATCGCAGTTCGGCCGCGGTCCACACGTACGTCAGACCTTCGCGGCCGGCGGCGTCGGCGTCCAGCGACGACGTGAACATTCCACCGTCGCCGAGCTCGCGCATCATGAAATCGCCTGTCTCCGAGGCGATCCGGCGCGCCAATGGATCCCCTGTCCGGCGAGCCAGGTGCGCATACGTCCGCAGCAGCAGCGCATTGTCATAGAGCATCTTCTCGAAGTGCGGCACGACCCAGGACGGGTCGACGCTGTAGCGGGCGAACCCGCCGGCAAGCTGGTCATAGATGCCGCCGCGAGCCATCGCCGCGCAGGTCTGCTCCACCGCTGCCAACGCCGGTGCGGATCCGGTGCGTTCGTAGTGCCGCAGCAGTGCCTCCAACAACGCCGACGGAGGGAACTTCGGGGCGCTCCCGAAACCGCCGTGCGCGGCATCCTCGTCACGTAGCACCGCTGCGACGGCGTGGTCGCACAACTCCGGGCTCACCGGTGAGCCGCCTCCGGGCAGTCCTGCGGACATGGACCGAAGTTCGGTGGCGATCTGATCCGACGCCTGCTCGACCTCGTCGCGGCGATCCCGCCAGGTCTCGGCGACCGCCGCCAGCAGTTGCAGGAACCCCAGCTTCGGGTAGTAGGTGCCGCAGAAGAACGGCCGGCCGTCCGGTGCGAGAAAACAGGTCATGGGCCAACCGCCCTGACCGGTCAAGGCCACGGTGGCGTTCATGTAGACCGCGTCCAGATCGGGCCGCTCCTCGCGGTCCACCTTGATGCACACGAAGCCGTCGTTCATCACGGCCGCGACCTCGGCGTCCTCAAAAGACTCGTGCGCCATCACGTGACACCAGTGACAGGCGGCGTAACCGATGGACAGCAGGATCGGCACATCGCGTTCGGCAGCCTCGGCCAGCGCGTCCGCCGACCATTCCTGCCAGTGCACCGGGTTTTCGGCGTGCTGCCGCAGATAGGGACTGGTGGACCTGCTCAGTTGATTGGCCACACCTTCACCCTAGGTGCGGATTTGCCCTGGGCGCGTCAGCCCGACCCTTTGGGGGCCCCGTTGTCGGGTCCGGCCTCGGACTCGGTTTCCACCGTGCCCTCGTCGGCGGCCTGATCGGGTTCGGGGTGTTCCGGGTCGAAGGACTCGGGCAGCTTGCGCAGGTGCCGGTTCATCGACCAGACCAGAGCAAATGTGCCGACCAACAGCAGCACCGTGATCAGCAGACCGAATGGAGCGGCCTTTCCGAATTCCGGGCCGGTGTTGCGGGGTTCCTCGGCCAGCAGGGTCACTACTGCCGTCAGCGTCTCGATCATTCCTCAATCCCGGTGAACAGGTCGTCTTCCGGCAAACTCACCGGCACGCGGGAGCGGGCCAGTTCGAACTCCTCGGTCGGCCACAACCGCTGCTGCCATTCGATGGGCGCATGGAAGAAATCGCCCGTCGGATCGATCTGGGTGGCGTGTGCCCGCAACGCGTCGTCGCGCTGGGTGAAGTACTGCGAACATTCGATACGGGTGGTCACCCGGTTGGCGAACACATCATGGTCGGGGTCCCAGTGTTCCAGCCACTTCGCGAATGGTCCCGTCTGGCCGTTCTTGGCGAACTCGTCCTGCAGCAACTGCATGCGTTGGCGCAGGAAACCGTGGTTGTAGTACAGCTTGGCGACGCTCCACGGGTCCCCGGAGTCGGGAAACAGCATGTGGTCCGCCGCCGCCTCGTAGGCGGCCATCGACACCTCGTGGCAGCGGATGTGGTCGGGGTGCGGATAGCCACCGTTCTCGTCGTACGTGGTCAACACGTGCGGACGGAATTCGCGGATCACCCGGACCAGACGTTCGACGGGCTCGGCCAGCGGCACCACCGCGAAGCAGCCGTCTGGCAGCGGCGGCAGCGGGTCGCCCTCGGGCAGCCCGGAGTCGACGAACCCCAACCAGTGATGCTCGACGCCGAGGATCTCGGCGGCCTTGGCCATCTCGTCACGTCGAACCTCCGACATCCGGCCGTGCACCTCCGGCAGGTCCATCGCCGGATTGAGAATGTCTCCGCGCTCGCCACCGGTCAGCGTCACCACCATGACGCGTACGCCCTCGGCCGCATAACGCGCAGTGGTCGCCGCACCCTTGCTGGACTCATCGTCCGGGTGCGCATGGACAGCCATCAACCGCAGTTCACTCATTTCGTTCCATCTAACTACGGCGACCTCTTACCTAATTCCATTACCCGTGCCGGTGGCTACGCGCTGTCGGAGCCTATAGTTCCAGTTCTGATGATCGAACGTCCCGCCGCCCGCTACGGATCACAACAACTGCCCGGCCGGACCCGGCGTTGGATCCTCATCGCGATCGCCGTGGCGGTGGTGATCGTCGGGGTGATCGTCGCGCTCGTCGCATTCCAGCGGTTCGGCAGCGGCGACGTAAAAGGCGAGCTCACAGCCTATGAGCTGATTGACGACGAGACCGTCTCGGTGACCGTCGGAGTCACCCGGCCCGACCCGTCGCTTCCGGTGGTGTGCATCGTGCGGACACGAGCAATCGACGGCAGCGAAACCGGCCGGCGCGAGGTTTTGGTCCCGCCTTCGGACCAGCGAGTGGTCCAGGTGACGACCGTGGTGAAATCGACGCGCAAGCCCGTCGTCGGCGACGTCTACGGCTGCGGCACGGAGGTGCCGTCCTACCTGGTAAGCCCCTGATCCCGCGGCGCAGGTGAGGAGCGTTTCGGCGGGGCGCAACAAACGCCGAACAGCAAATACGTGAAGATCCGCTGTCCACGCGGTGGTACGATTGTGCGATACACGGTTCCTTGCTGGGGCCGTGTATTGCTGCATTAGCGCTCAGAACGGCGCTTTCGCCCGCGGCAATACACGCACTTTCATCCCGGCCCGAAACTGATGGCTTTTCGTACGCGAGAAGGCGCGAGAGCACCGCAAGACTAGATGGACAGGAGCGCGACGACATGACCGACACCCAGGTCACCTGGCTCACCCAGGAAGCATTCGACCGGTTGAAAGCGGAGCTGGATCAGCTGATCGCCAACCGGCCGGTCATCGCTGCCGAGATCAACGACCGCCGCGAAGAGGGCGACCTGCGCGAGAACGGCGGCTACCACGCCGCCCGCGAGGAGCAGGGCCAGCAGGAGGCCCGGATCCGTCAGCTGCAGGAACTGCTGAACAACGCCAAGGTCGGCGAGGCCCCCAAACAATCCGGTGTGGCCCTGCCGGGCTCGGTCGTCAAGGTGTACTACGACGACGACAAGAAGGACACCGAGACCTTCCTGATCGCCACCCGCCAGGAGGGCATCAGCGACGGCAAGCTCGAGGTGTACTCCCCCAACTCGCCGCTGGGCGGGGCCCTCATCGACGCCAAGGTCGGCGAATCCCGCACCTACACCGTGCCGAACGGCAACACCGTCAAGGTCACGCTGGTCAGCGCCGAGCCGTACCACTCCTGACGCGCGGCCCGCTGGGCACGCACTACAGTCGGGGAAATGGCGCAAATCGCCGAGGACCTGTTCTTGCTGTTGCTGGACAACGCGTCCGCACAGCCTGGACTGGACCGACGTCGCCGTGAGCGGGTGCTGAGCGCCGCAGTGCTGTTGGATCTGGCTTACTCATGCCGGATCCGGCCCGCCATGGCCGGGGAGCCGATCGAAGCGGGCATGCTGGTGGCGCTTGCCGGCCGATGGCCTGCGGATCCGGTGGCGGACCCGGCGTTCGAGTTGTTGCAACGGCGACCGCTGTCGGCCGAAAACGCACTGACCAAGATGCGTAAGCATATCCAGCCCACGCTGGAAACCTATCTCGAAGGCGCGGGGCAGATTCGCCGAGTCCGCATGCCGGGCAAGGGATTTCCCGGCCGCAGTGTGTACTGCTGGCCGCTGACCAATCGACTACGGGTGAGCCAGGCGCGTGCCGCGCTACTGGGAGCGCTGTTCGACGGCCAGTCCCCCGTGCCGTCGATCGCGGCGATCATCTGCCTGCTGCATGCGGTTGACGGGCTGGGTGCGGTGCTGAGCCTCAACGAGCGAGGGTGGCGCTGGGTGCACGCCCGGGCCACCGAAATCGCCACCGGCAGTTGGGTCGACGAGAACGCGACCGCGCTGCCGGAGATGAACCTGGCGGTGACGACCTCGGCCCTGCGCCCGGCCCTGATGTAGCTACTTTTTTTGCGTGAGCGGGGTTAGGTGAGCGCCTGCTCCAGGTCGGCAAGCAGATCGGCGGCATGCTCGATGCCCACCGACAGGCGCACCAGATCGTCGGGCACCTCAAGCTGAGAACCCGCGGTCGAGGCATGCGTCATCGCTCCCGGATACTCGATCAGCGACTCCACCCCACCGAGAGATTCGGCGAGGATGAAAATCTCAGTGCGAGAACATAATTCACGGGCAGCCCGGGGCCCGCCACGCAGCCGCAGAGAAACCATGCCGCCAAACCCGGTCATCTGCCGCGCCGCCACATTGTGGTTGGGATGGCTGGTCAGTCCTGGGTACAGCACCGTCTCGACCGCTGGGTGTCCGTCGAGGAATTCGGCTATCAGCGCGGCGTTTTCACTGTGCTGACGCATCCGAAGCACCAGCGTCTTGAGTCCTCGCATGGTCAGGTACGCATCGAACGGGCCGGGCACCGCGCCCGCGCCGTTCTGCAGAAACGCGAATGCAGCGTCGAGTTCTTCGTCATTGGTCAGCAGCGCGCCGCCCACCACATCGGAATGCCCGCCGATGTACTTGGTGGTGGAATGCAGCACGATGTCGGCGCCCAGCAACAGCGGCTGCTGCAACGCCGGCGACGCGAAAGTGTTGTCCACCAACACCTTCACCCCCGACGAAGACGCGATCTGCACGATCCCGGAGATATCGGCGATCGTCAGAAGCGGGTTGGTCGGCGTCTCCACCCAGATCATCCGGGTGCTCGGGGTAAGCGCCGAGCGCACCGCGTCCAGATTCGACAGCGGCACCGGGGTGTGACTGATACCCCACTGCGAGAACACCTTGTCGATCAGCCTGAAGGTGCCCCCGTAGGCGTCGTCGGGAATCACCACATGGTCGCCGGGGCGCAGCACGGCACGCAGCGCGCAGTCGGTGGCCGCCATACCCGAGCTGAACGCCCGCCCGTAGGAGGCCTCCTCCACCGCGGCCAGCGCGGCTTCCAACGCCGACCGCGTCGGATTGCCGGTGCGGGCGTACTCGAAACCGCCGCGCAGCCCGCCGACGCCGTCCTGGGCGAAGGTCGAACTCGCGTAGATCGGGGTGTTGACGGCTCCGGTCCCCGGGTCGGGACGGTAGCCGGCGTGGATGGCTTTCGTGGCCAGACCGTGCCACTTGCGCTGTTCGCTCATAACGTGTTGAGCCTATCGGCACCGGTGCTCGATGACACATCGACTCTGCGCCCACGGCACAGGCTTCTCGGCCTTGTCCACCGTGGGCGCAGAGTCGATCGCGGAGGCTACGGCGTGAGCGGTGCCACCTGCCCGCCGGTGAGCCGGCGGAATGCGTACACCTGGATGAGGGTCAACACCGGGTACGCCACGAGAAGGCCAACCAGGCACAGGATCGCACCGACAAATCCGATGGCCAACATGACAAGTCCCGTCAGGAACACCTGGCCGAAGTTGGCCTTGCTGATGTTGAGACTCGTCTTGACGCCGTCGACACCGTTGAGATTGCGGTCGATCACAGCGACCGTCGTGAACAGGAACAAGACCGCAAGAACGATCGCGGCGATGAAATACACCGGGAGCCCGACGAACAGGAACCCCGGCATGAAAACGCCTGGGATCAGCAGCACCAAGGCAACCGCGAACATGATCGCACCGACGATCAGGCTCGCGATGATGACATTGCTGACGTTACGCGGCCTGAAGAACGAGCCGATGGTCACCGGTTGCCCGTTCGCGATGTCCAATATGCCGCCGATATAGGCAGATTGGATCACCGCCGAGACGACCAGCATCACGATCCCGCCGATGATGGACACGATGACCCCGCCGGCCTCCATCGGGTTGGCCTCGGAGTAATCGGCCGGGCCGGAGATCATCTGGATGATGCCCTGCAGCAGTGCGTAGATCAGGCCGAACACCAGCGTCGAGACAATCAATTCGACCGGGTGTTTGGTGAACTTGTTCCACGCCCACGAGATGGCCTCGCCCACGCTGTATCCGCTGCCTTGCCCATATGCCGGAACGCCTGGCTGCGCGTAGCCACCGGGATAGCCGCCGGGCGCGGGGTAACCGCCGGGTTGGGGATAGCCCCCGGCCTGTGGGTAATTCCCTGGCGGAGGAGGATAGCCGCCCGCTCCCGGCGGGGGCGGCGGATAACCACCGTGCTGCGGAGGCGGGGGCGGCGGATAGCCACCTCCAGGAGGTGGTGGGGGCGGATAGCCACCCTGCGGCGGGGGCGGGTAACCCCCGGGCGGCGGAGGCGGCGGATAGCCACCCTCCGGTGGAGGCGGCGGGTAGCCACCCTCCGGCGGAGGCGGCGGGTACCCACCCTCGGGCGGAGGCGGGTAATTCCCCGGAGGTGGCGGTTGATCGGTCACGTTGACGGCTCTCCTCATCTCGGATAGCGACCGCGACACGGCCGCGACTTTCTACCAGCACCTAGATGTAGCGCGGCGGAACGGCTCCACAGGCAGGTTACGCACCGCCGGTCCCGTTGGCACGGCCACAAACGCGCGCGTCGCCTTCAGGGGCGGTGGTACTCGGCCCGTCATGAATGCCTTCCGGTATTGAGTTTGCTGGCCCTGAGCCAGCTCACCTTACCTGAGAAGTCGCTGATGGCAGGGCATTCCACGCCAGGTTCACGGTGTGGAATGGCCGCCACGGCATCGGCTAAGGCCGGCCGAGGCCCTCCGACAGGAAGCCGAGCAGGTCGTGACGGGTCAGTACCCCGACCGGTTTTCCTTCCTCGACCACCATGACCGCGTCGCATTCCCGCAGCGTCTTGGCCGCGGTTCCAACCAACTCACCTGCCCCGATCAGCGGCAACGGCGGGCTCATGTGCTCGGAGACTGCGTCGGCCAGTTTCGCCCGGCCCTCGAACACCGCCGAAAGCAGTTCCCGTTCGGACACGCTGCCCGCGACTTCGCCTGCCATCACCGGCGGTTCGGCGCCGACCACCGGCATCTGCGATACGCCGTACTCCCGAAGGATGCCGATCGCATCGCGCACGGTCTCCGACGGGTGCGTGTGCACCAAGTCCGGCAGCGCCCCCGATTTGCCGCGAAGAACGTCGCCGACCCTCGGCTGCTCGATCGAACCGTCCAGCCGGTTGCGCAGGAATCCGTACGACGACATCCATGCGTCGTTGAAAATCTTTGAGAGATAACCCCGTCCGCCATCAGGCAGCAGTACCACGACGACCGCGTCGGGACCTGCCTTCTTCGCCACCTCGACGGCAGCCACCACCGCCATACCGCACGACCCGCCAACCAGAAGGGCCTCTTCGCGGGCCAGCCGCCGCGTCATGTCGAACGAGTCGGCATCGGAGACCGCGATGATCTCGTCGGGAACCTCCGGGTCGTAGGCCGACGGCCAGAAGTCCTCCCCTACGCCTTCCACCAGGTACGGCCGCCCCGTCCCGCCGGAATACACCGAGCCCTCCGGGTCGGCGCCGATGATCCGGACCTTTCCGCCGGATACCTCTTTCAGGTAGCGGCCCGCGCCGGTGATGGTGCCGCCGGTGCCCACGCCTGCCACGAAGTGCGTGACCTTGCCGTCGGTGTCCGCCCAGATCTCCGGACCCGTCGTCTCGTAATGCGACTCCGGGCCCATCGGGTTGGAGTACTGGTCGGGTTTCCAGGCGCCGTCGATCTCGGTGACGAGGCGGTTGGAGACACTGTAGTAGCTGTCCGGGTGATCCGGCGGCACGGCAGTCGGGCACACCACGACGTCAGCGCCGTACGCGCGCAACACATTCCGCTTGTCCTCGCTGACCTTGTCTGGGCAGACGAAGACGCATTTGTAGCCGCGCTGCTGGGCCACCAGGGCCAGTCCGACGCCGGTGTTGCCGGAGGTCGGTTCGACGATCGTGCCGCCCGGTTTGAGCTCGCCACTGGCCTCGGCGGCGTCGATCATCTTGACCGCGATACGGTCTTTGGCGCTGCCGCCCGGGTTGAGGTACTCGATCTTGGCCGCGACCAGACCGGAGCCTTCGGGGACAACCGAGTTCAGCTGTACCAGAGGGGTATTGCCGATGAGCTCACTGAGGTGCCTGGCGATGCGCATATGTCCATCGTCTCAGGCGCGCGTTCGGCCTACCAGGTGGCCTCTCGAATGTACTCACCGATCTGGCGCAGCGAGCGTTTCGCTTCGGCGACCATGGGCCCCGCGATCTGGAATACATGCATCTGACCGGGCCAAACCCGGACCTCAACCGGCACCCCGGCGGCGGCCAGGAGGTGGGCGGCCTTGCGCGCATCGCTGATCAGAACCTCTGAGCCCGACACATGGATCAATGTGCGCGGCAGTCCCGGCTCGATGTGGTCGAGCGGCTCGTAGACGTCCTCGTCGATGCGTGCACCCGCGGCCTCCACGATCTCGACCAGGGCGTCGAACGCCTTGGCCGGGAACATCGCGTCGCGGTGGATGTTCGGGTGGTCGGCCCGGGCCCGATTGTCGATCTCGAACAGCGGGGACATCGTGACGAGCGCCGCAGGCACCTCGTCTTCCTCCAGCAGCCGTTCGGCCAGTGCCAACCCCAGGTAACCGCCCGCCGAGTCGCCCGCGATCACAATCTGATCCGGCTCGTATCCAGTGAGACGCAGCCACTGGTAGGCGTCATAACAGTCGTCGACGGCCGTGCCGACGGAATGCTTGGGAACCATCCGGTAGTCCACTACGAGCACCGGGCTGTCGGCGTACTCCGACAGCGACGTCACGAGCCCGGAGTGGGTATTGGCGCCGCAGACCAGGAAGGCCCCGCCGTGCAGGTACAAGATCACGCTGCGCTTACCGTCGGCCGGCAACACGCCGTTCGCGCGGACCAGTTGCGCGGTGCAGTTGGGCAGCGAAATCGTGGCCTTGATGGTGCCGGGAGCCGGCCGCAGGAGCCGCGCGGCGAAGTTGACCACTCCGAATGGCCACGGCAAATGCGGAGCATAGCTACCAATTGCCAGAGTCGGCCTGATTGTCAGCATCGCAGCCAGCGAAGCGAGCCGGCCCCCGATGCTGGTGCCGTCCTCGACCACCTCGACCGGGGCCCCGTCACTGACCGGGAACCTGCGCCCGCGATGCGCTCTAGCTGGGCTTATGCCAGCATGAAGCGACCTCGATACTTTACTCGGTGCGGTCATCGCCACCACTCCTACGCCGTTGTAGTGCTAGGTGTGCTACGTCACTCAGACAACCCGGGTAACTTAGCTTGACATCCGTAATCTGTTCAACAATCAAATAAACTGAATTGATACCGGACTTGATACCGCACCGTAATCGTCAAGTCGGTCTCACTACGCTGAGAACACGCGGCACCGCCCTAAAATGTTCAGCGTGGGCTCAAGCAGGGATGCTCGTCGCGTCCGCCGCCGCAATCGTGCTCGTCGTCGGTCAACCGTCGCCCTCGCAGCCGCGGCGACGCTGGCGTCGACCGGATCTGTCTATATCGGGGCCCGGAACCTGCTGTCCGGACAGGCCGACAAAGCCCGGCAGGTGATCCCGAAGTCCTGGGAGATCCCACCGCGCGCCGACGGCGTATACGTACCGGGCGGTGGGCCCGTCCAGCGTTGGGAGCGCGGCGTCCCGTACGACCTTCACCTGATGATCTTCGGCGACTCGACGGCCACCGGCTACGGCTGCCGGGCGGCTGACGAGGTGCCCGGCGTTCTGATCGCGCGAGGGATGGCCGACCAGCTCGACAAGCGAATCCGGTTGAGCACCAAGGCAATTGTCGGTGCAACCTCGAAGGGGCTGTCCGGGCAGATCGACGCGATGTTCGTGGCGGGGCCCCCACCGGATGCGGCGGTCATCATGATCGGCGCAAACGACATCACCAAACCCAACGGCATCGGCCCGTCGGCACGCCGACTGGGCGCCGCGGTCCGCAGATTGCGATCGGCGGGTGCGGTCGTCGTCGTCGGCACATGCCCGGATTTCGGGGTGATCACCGCGATTCCGCAGCCGCTGCGGTTGGTGGCCCGCAGTCGCGGCCTGCGGTTGGCCCGTGCACAGGCCGGTGCCGTGCGCGGGGCAGGCGGCGTACCGGTGCCGTTCTCCGACCTGTTGGCCCCGGAGTTCTACAAGGCGCCTGAGCTGCTGTTCTCCGAGGACATGTTCCACCCGTCGGCGGCCGGCTACGCCTTGGCGGCCACGCAGTTGCTGCCGGCGCTGTGTAATGCATTGGGCGACTGGGACGGTGACGACGCTCTGGAGTCCGGATCGGCAGAAGGGGCCTCGCTGCTGGCGCGCCTCGGCATCGTGAGCAGGTTGTGGCGGCGTTCGACCGGGGTGCCCGCGCCGGTCGTGGTATCGGCGGGTTAGGTTCTCCTTTAGATTTTCATAGATACTCGATTTCCAGGAGCCCTCATGCCTGAAGCCGTCATCGTCGCCACTGCTCGCTCGCCGATCGGCCGAGCCAACAAGGGATCGCTCGTCGATATGCGGCCCGACGACCTGGCCGCCCAGATGGTCAAGGCCGTGCTGGACAAGGTGCCCGCGCTGGACCCGCGCGACATCGACGACCTGATGATGGGTTCCGGCCAGCCCGGCGGCGAGGCCGGGTTCAACATCGGCCGCGCCGTGGCGGTGCAGCTGGGTTACGACTTCCTGCCCGGCACCACGGTGAACCGTTACTGTTCGTCGTCGCTGCAGACCACGCGGATGGCGTTCCATGCCATCAAGGCCGGCGAGGGCCATGCCTTCATCTCCGCAGGCGTCGAGACCGTGTCCAGGTTCGCCAAGGGCAACGCCGACGGCTGGCCCGACACCAAGAACGCGCTGTTCGCCGACGCCATGGCCCGCTCGGTTGAGGCCGCCTCGGGCGCCGAGGAGTGGCACGACCCCCGCGAGGACGGCCTGCTGCCCGACGTCTACATCGCGATGGGCCAGACCGCGGAGAACGTTGCGCTGCACACCGGCATCAGCCGCGAAGACCAGGACCACTGGGGCGTGCGTTCGCAGAACCGCGCCGAGGAAGCCATCAACAGTGGCTTCTTCGACCGCGAGATCGTTCCGGTGACGCTGCCCGATGGCACCGTGGTCTCCAAAGACGACGGCCCGCGCGCGGGCACCACCTACGAGAAGATCAGCCAGCTCAAGCCGGTGTTCCGGCCCAACGGCACCATTACCGCGGGCAATGCCTGCCCGCTCAACGACGGTGCGGCGGCGCTTGTGGTGATGTCCGACGAGCGGGCTCGCGAACTCGGCCTGACCCCGTTGGCGCGCATCGTGTCGACCGGCGTGTCCGGGCTGTCCCCGGAGATCATGGGACTCGGCCCGATCGAGGCCGTCAAGAAGGCTTTGGCCAACGCGGGCATGTCAATCGGCGATATCGATCTGTACGAGATCAACGAGGCATTCGCCGTGCAGGTGCTCGGTTCGGCCCGGGCGCTGGGCATGGACGAGGACCGTCTGAACGTCTCCGGTGGCGCGATTGCGCTGGGCCATCCGTTCGGCATGACCGGCGCCCGCATCACCGCCACCCTGCTGAACAACCTGCAGACCCAGGACAAGACGTTCGGCATCGAGACGATGTGTGTCGGCGGCGGGCAGGGCATGGCGATGGTTGTGGAGCGGCTCTCCTAGTCGCTTTTGCGTCGAGCGTGCACTCAGATCGCAGATTCACGCAATTCGGCGATCTGAGTGCACCGTCGCGGTCCAAGCACGGGCCACGCGCCGGAGCACATCAACTTCCCTGTGACGCTTGGCCACTCTGACCCGGGTCCATCTGAGTTCATCGAGGTCTTCTGAGCGGATGATGTCGTGGGCGAACTGTATGGGTCACGACGATGATGGTCGCCGTCGTACTCGACCGCCAACTTGTGTTCTTCCCACCCCATGTCGAGGTAATACCGTCGACAACCATCGACGCTCGTCACCGGAATCTGGGTCGCCGGCCGCGGATACCCGTCGCGGATCAACAACAAGCGCAACCAGGTTTCCTTCGGCGACTGGGCACCCCGGTCGTAAAGATCAAGTGCGGTAACCAATTGCCGCACTCCGCGTGCGCCACGATGTCTTTCGGTGGCCAGTGCTAGTACTTCCTCAGCATCGAACCGCGTCACGTTGCCGAGTGCATCGACGCGGGCGACCGCGTCGTCTAAGCGGCCGCGCCGCCCGAGATCGAATGCGGTTCGCTCACGCGTCGTGAGCGGCAGCCCGCGACGTTCGGTGACTTCATCGATCGCAAGGTCGCCGACTTTGTGGGTGATGATTCCGCGTGGCGGCCTGCGGTTCGACCAAACCAGCTCGATCGGGAGTGTGTCCTCGACGTATTCCGCGCCGTGCAGCGCGGACGCTGTGAGTCCTGCCAGCACTCCTCCGCGACGCGACCACAACCACGCGGCGGCGGCGCGATGGTGAATTGTCATCTCGATGTCACGCCGTGTGTAGACGTCGGGGAACACAGCGGTGAGAGGCCCGCGGGGGCTTCGTAGTTGATGCTTACGTACCAAGCCCGCCGCGAGGGCCTCGCTGCCGAGGAATGGGGTGTCCATCGTCTCACCCTCGCCCACCGAACATGGCGCCGGCTCAGCTGTTTCGCGATCTGGGGATGGATTTCATGTTGTGGATAGCTTTGCCCATTCCGAGCGTGCGCTCAGATCGAGATTTCACCAGCCAGCGCGATCTGAGCGCACAGTCGGCGACAAACCCAAATGAAAAAGGCGCCCGCAATCGCGGACGCCTTTCTCGGGGTAAAGCTGCTAGTCGTTGTTGAAGTACGACAGCAGCCGCAGGATTTCGATGTACAGCCACACCAGGGTGACGGTCAGGCCCAGGGCGATGCCCCATGCGGCCTTCTCCGGGGCACCCGCGCGGACCATCTGGTCGGCAGAATCGAAGTCGATCAGGAAGCTGAACGCCGCCAGACCGATGCACACCAGCGAGAAGATGATCGCGATCATGCCGCCGTCGCGCAGGCCCATACCGGCACCGCCGCCCACGCCGAACATCGCCAGCACGAAATTGAGCAGCATCAGCGCCAGCACACCGAACATGCCGGCGATGAGCATGCGGGTGAACTTCGGGGTGACCCGAATGGCGCCGGTCTTGTAGACGACGAGCATGCCGAAGAACACGCCCATGGTGCCGACGATCGCCTGCGCGATCATGCCGGCGCCGCCGACCGAGGCGACGTTGGCGATGATGAACGACACCGCGCCGAGGAACAGGCCTTCCAATGCCGCGTACGAGAGCACGATGGCCGGGTTGTCCTGCTTGCGCCCGAAGGTCGCGATCAGGACGAGCGCCAGGCCGCCGAGGCCACCGATCAGGGTGAACGGCATGGCCAGCGCCATGTTGCCCGCCACCAGGAAGTACGAGACGACGGCGACGACCGACAGCACACCGAGGGTGATACCGGTCTTCATGACGACGTCGTCAATGGTCAGCGGCCGGGAAACCCCGGTCTGCTGCTGGTCCAGGTACTCGGGCGCATACTGCTGCGCGTGCGTCTGCTGCGCACCGTAGCCGGCGGCTCCGGTACCGAACTGTGCGTATCCGCCCTGCGTCTTAGGCAGACTGCGGAATACGGGGTTGCTGGACTCGCGCACCGTCGATCCTCTCCTAGTGCTGTGTTCGATTACGAACTGCATGGTCAACGATCAATGATCCGGACTGGTTCCCGGTGACGCGAGAGAGTTCCCAGGAAACGTCCAGGTTTGATCTTGGGGCAAACCCTACCCGTCGCGCACCATCATGGGACATCGAACTAGATTGCAACTCGTGACCGAAAACAAGGACATCCTAGTAAGTGTCCGCAACGGCGTCGGCATCCTCACGCTGAACCGGCCCAAGGCGATCAACTCGCTCAACGAGGCCATGGTCGCGGGGATCGCCGAGGCCCTGGACGCCTGGGAAAACGACGACTCCATCCATACCGTGCTGCTCACCGGCGCCGGCGAGCGCGGGCTGTGCGCCGGCGGCGACGTGGTGGCGATCCATCACAGCGCGAAGGCGGGCGGTACCGACGCGCGCCGGTTCTGGTACGACGAATATCTGCTGAACGCTCGCATCGGGAACTATCCCAAGCCCTATGTCGCGCTCATGGACGGCATCGTGATGGGCGGCGGTGTCGGTATCGCGTCTCACGGCAGCATCCGCGTGGCCACCGATACCACCAAGATGGCGATGCCCGAAGTCGGCATCGGGTTCATTCCCGACGTCGGCGGCACCTACCTGTTGTCGCGGGCCCCCGGGGCGCTGGGGCTGCACGCCGCGCTGACCGGGGCGCCGTTCTCCGGTGCCGACGCGATCGCGATGGGGTTCGCCGATCACTATGTGCCACACGACAAACTCGCCGACTTCACCGAAGCCGTTGTCACCGACGGCGTCGAGCAGGCCCTGAAAGCCCACGCCGTCGAACCACCGCCCAGCCCGCTACTCGCACAGCGGACCTGGATCGACGACTGCTACGCCGGTGACACCGTCGCCGACATCCTGGCCGCGCTGCGGAGTCACGAAGCGGAACCCGCGAACAATGCAGCCAACCTCATCGCCACCCGCTCCCCCGTGTCGCTCGCCGTGACACTCGAGGCGGTGCGCCGCGCCGCGAAACTCGACACCCTCGAAGATGTGCTGCGCCAGGAGTATCGGACGTCGTGCGGGGCGCTGCGCTCCCACGACCTGGTCGAAGGCATCCGCGCCCAGTTGATCGACAAGGACCGGAACCCGCAGTGGTCGCCGGCATCGATCGCCGCTGTCACCCAAGCCGACGTCGACGCATACTTCGTTCCAGCAGATCCGGACCTGACGTTCGAGGAGAAGAAATGACCAACTTCGAGACGATCCTGGTGACCCGCACGGACCGGGTCGCCACCATCACGCTGAACCGGCCCAAGGCGCTCAACGCGCTCAACAGCCAGGTGATGACCGAAGTCACCACGGCCGCAAGCGAACTCGACAAGGACCCGCAGGTCGGTGCGATCATCCTCACCGGCAACGAGAAGGCGTTCGCGGCCGGGGCCGACATCAAGGAGATGGCCGACCTCTCATTCGCCGACGTCTACGAGGCGGACTTCTTCGAGCTCTGGTCCAAGTTCGCCGACACCCGCACCCCCACCATCGCCGCGGTCGCCGGCTATGCCCTGGGCGGCGGCTGCGAACTGGCGATGATGTGCGACATCCTGATCGCCGCCGACACCGCGAAGTTCGGCCAGCCCGAGATCAAGCTCGGAGTGCTGCCCGGGATGGGCGGCTCCCAGCGGCTCACGCGGGCCATCGGCAAGGCCAAAGCCATGGATCTCATCCTGACCGGCCGCACCATTGACGCCGTCGAGGCCGAACGCGCGGGATTGGTGTCGCGGTTGGTTCCGGCGGACTCGCTGATCGACGAGGCTCTCGCGGTCGCGGAGACCATCGCCGGGATGTCGCTGTCGGCGTCACGGATGGCGAAGGAGGCAGTCAACCGCGCCTTCGAGGCCACCCTGGCCGAGGGCCTGCTGTACGAGCGCAGGCTGTTCCACTCGGCCTTCGCCACCGCCGACCAGAAGGAAGGCATGGCGGCGTTCACCGAGAAGCGCGCCGCCAACTTCACCCATCGCTAAGGTCTACGCGTGACCGACACCGCGGAGACAACCGAAGAAGCGCCACCCCAGCAGGCGCCGGCCAAACCGCCGTGGTGGCTTCGCCACTACACGTTCTTCGGTACCGCGGTGGGCCTGGTGTTCCTGTGGTTGTCGATGACCCCTTCGCTGCTGCCCCGCGGCCCACTGTTCCAAGGGCTGGTCAGCGGCGGCGCTGGGGCAATCGGCTACGGCCTCGGCGTTCTCGGCGTGTGGTTGGTGCGCTACATGCGCTCCGCGGAAACCAGCCCAAGGGCACCGAAATGGGCGTGGCTGACTCTGGTGGCGGTCGGCATCGTCGGCCAGATCCTGATAATCATCTGGTTCCACGTGTGGCAGGACGACGTCCGTGACCTCATGGGAGTACCCCGGCTCAAATTCTGGGACCACCCGCTGACTGCCGCCATCTCGATCGTTGTGCTGTTCGCGCTCGTCGAGATCGGCCAGTTGATCGGCAAGCTGGTGCGGTTCCTGGTGCGTCAGCTCGATCGTGTTGCGCCGCCACGAGTTTCGGCGGTAGTCGCGGTTGCGCTGGTGCTCGCGTTGAGCATCGCGCTGCTCAACGGCATCGTGGTTCGGTTCGCGATGGACACCATCAACCGGACGTTCGCCGCGGTCAACGACGAAACCGATCCGGACTTCGCCGCACCGACGTCACGGCTGCGGTCAGGCGGTCCGGAGTCCCTGGTGAGCTGGGAGTCACTGGGCCACCAGGGCCGGGTGTTCACGGCGGCCGGGCCGACGGTCGAACAACTCACCAGGTTCAACGACAAGCCCGCTGTCGAGCCCGTCCGCGCCTACGCCGGACTGCATTCCGCCGACGGCATCGACGCCACCGCCGCGCTGGCCGCGCGGGAACTACAGCGGATGGGCGGCCTGGACCGCCAGGTGATCGCGGTGGCCACCACCACTGGCACCGGTTGGCTCAACGAAGCCGAGGCCTCGGCGCTGGAGTACATGTACAACGGCGACACCGCAATCGTGTCCATGCAGTACTCGTTCCTGCCCAGTTGGCTGTCGTTCCTGGTGGATCAGGAGAATGCGCGTCAGGCCGGCCAAGCCTTGTTCGAGGCGATCGACGCGCTGGTACGCGAAATGCCCGAGCAGCAGCGGCCAAAGTTGGTGGTGTTCGGCGAGAGTCTTGGTTCGTTCGGTGGTGAAGCCCCGTTCCTGGCACTGAACAACCTCATTGCCCGCACCGACGGTGCATTGTTCTCGGGCCCGACGTTCAAGAACACGATCTGGACCGGGCTGACCCGCGACCGCGATCCCGGTTCGCCGGAGTGGTTGCCGATCTACGACAATGGCGAGAACGTTCGGTTCAGCGCGCAAGCCGAGAATCTCAATAGACCCGACAAGCCGTGGGGGCACCCGCGCGTGGTGTACCTGCAGCACGCGTCGGATCCGATCTCGTGGTGGACGCCCGACCTGCTGTTCGCGAAGCCTGACTGGCTGCGCGAAGCGCGTGGCGACGATGTGTCACCACGGATGGAGTGGATTCCGGTGGTGACGTTCCTTCAGGTGTCTGCCGACATGGCAGTGTCGGTCGAGGTTCCCGACGGGCATGGCCACGTCTTCGTCAAGGACGTGGCCAACGCGTGGGCGGCGATCCTGCAACCACCCGACTGGACAGCGGCCAAGACCGAGAAGCTGCGGCCGTTACTGACCAACAACGAAAACGCTTGAGCTAAGCCAACACACCGATCAGCTCGTGATAGCCGCCGACGACGTCGGTGGCCCGGTGCAGGCCGAGATCAAGCAACGCCGCCGCTGCCAGGCTCGACGTATAGCCCTCCGAGCACAGGATCACCCAATACACGTCGTCGTCGACAGCCTGCGGCAGCCGCGCCTCACTCGTCGGGTCGCACCGCCACTCCAGCACGTTGCGCTCGATCACGAGCGCTCCCGCGACCTCCCCTTCCCGGGCCCGTTGCGCAGCCGGACGAATGTCGACAAGCACAGCTCCGTCGGCCAATGCAGCGGGAACCTCCGCGGCGGGCAACCGGTGCAGCCGGGTGCGGGCGGCGGCGAGCACGGCGTCGATACGGCTCATCGTCATCCCTCCGGCGCGTCGGTGAGTTCAGTGCGGTTGCGGCGCAACGTGTTCCGCCCAGTCACTTCGTAGTACGACATGGCGGTCAACGGCGGCGAATAGGCGTGCACGCTCAACGTCGGCCCGGCCACCGGCCCTGGTGCCCGCACCACGTCGTGAACCCAGCCAAGCGGGAACGCCGCCTGACTCCCCGCCGACAAACGTCTGTGGCGCAACGCCTCACCGTCCCAGCGGGTTTCGGCAAGCGATCCGGACACCACGGTGAGCGCACCCAGCGAGCCGCCGTGGTCGTGCAGCTCCGTGGACCGGTCGGGCACCCAGCTGATCAGCCAGACATCCAGCTCGTCGTTACCTTCGAGGCGCGTGTACCAGCGGTCATCGTGCGGCAGCACCCGCAGCAACCGGTCGTAGCGGCCGGACAGCACGTCGTCGGCCGCCCGGTCGGTGGTGTGCAGTAGCTCCGGTAGCCGCAGCCGGGTGGGCGCCGAGACGGAAGGCACGACGGGGCGCGCAATCGTGGAAACAGTGGAAAGCATGCGAAAACTCCAGAAATGACGGAGGGACGAGGGAGGTGATGCGGTGCTCTACCGAGCCCGACAACACTCCTGAAATCCGGTCCCGTCCGTCACGGCGGCAAGTGTTGCATAGATTGGCGGGATGCGCAGTTACACGTGGGCCACGCGATTGACCTCCGGAGCCGTCGCGGCAGCCGGTTTGAGCCTGCTCGTCGGATGCACCTCGGAGGCGGAGAAGGGCCAGCCGGACGCGTCCTCCCCGCCAGAGGCGACCGCCACCACCACAACCGAATCGCAGACTCCTACGGCAGCGCCGGGTGAGGTCGCGGTGTCGCCGGGCGGGGTCACCACGGCCGTCGGCGCCGACGCACAGTCCACCGAAGACGAGTACTTCCAGGCCTGTCACGCCGCGAAAGTCTGGATGGACGAGAAGGGCGGCGACCGCAAGGCACAGATCGAGCCGTACCTGGCGAGCTTGCAGGCTCCAGGTGCGGGGCCCGGCCCGGGCACCTACAACAAGGCCTGGGGGGAGCTGGAACCGGCGCGTCAGGCCGCGGTCATCGTCGCGGTCCAGGCAGCGGCCGACCAGCTGTGCGACTAATTCGAATCACGGTGCGGTAAACCACCGGGCTCGTCCGGTCGGCCGGCGATCCAGGCACGCCCGCGTTCGACGGCGGTGTCCAGTGCCCCGAACACGTGATCGGTGGCGGGCACGATGCCGTCTGCGCCCAGCAAGTCGTCGAGACCGCCGCGCTGCAACACCTCCGCGGTCGCCTTGTCGACGCCGCAGATGAACAGGCGTCCGTTGTTGGCCTTCAACTGGTCGCCCCATCGGCGCATCGCCTTGATCGCCACCGAGGACGGAACGTCGGGCAGCGCACGCAGGCTGAGCACCACGACGGCGTTGGTGGTGCCTTCGGCACGCGGCCAGTCCTCGTCGATGTGGGCCACTTCGGCGAACAGCCCGACGCCGGCGTAGTGCAGGACGGTGACGTCGTTGCTGGCGCACTGCTCGGGAACGGGCACGGTGCGCCAGCCGCCGTTGTCGGGCTCCAGCGAAACCAACTGTGCCGACTTGGAGGCCTTCGCGCAGTAGAGCACCAGCGAGGTGATGACACCGATGAGGATCGCGGTGTGCAGGGGCAGTTGGGTGGTGGCCAGGAACGTGATCACCATGGCCAGCGCGGAAAGCGGGGCCACCCGCAACACGAGCTTGATGTCCTTCCAGCGCCCGACGACGAGTTCGGCGCCGATCACCAGGATGAGGCCACCGATCACCGGCATCGGGATGATCTCGGCGACTGACCCGGCAATCAGTACCAGCAAGGCCAGCCAGATCCCGGCGAAGATGCCGGCCCACCGCGTCTGTGCACCCGCGGAGGTCGCGACCCCGGTACGGGACAGCGACCCACCGGCCGGCAGTGCTCCGAAGAACCCACCGGCAACGTTGGCCGCGCCCTGCGCCAGGAAGTCGCCGTTCATGTTGGTACGGCTGCCGTCGGGATTCGGCACCGCGGCCGAGATGCCTGCGGCCTGCGCGAGCGCGACGAGCGCGACCGCCACGCCGCCGACGATCAACTCCGGCATCGCGGCGAAGTTCGGAACGGTCACGGGGGGAAGCGAATTCATGATGGAGGCGATATCGCCGACGTTTTCGACATCGACTTTTGCTATGGCGACGAAAGCGGTGACAACCACCAGCGCGATCAGCGTCGCGAACGATTCCAGCGGTTTGATGAAGTGGAACACGGCCCAGACCGCGACGGTGCCGAGCGCGACCGCGACCGCGGCCGTTTCCCACATCCCGATGTGGGCCAGTGAATCGATGAACTTGCCGATCGTGTTGCCGCTCTGCGGTTTGTAACCGGTGGCGTCGCCCAGCACCCCGGCGATGATCTGCAGAGCAATGCCAGTGGAGAATCCGGTCATCACTGCGTTTGAGACGAAGCTCATGATCGAGCCGAACTTCAGCAGCCCGAACACCAGCATCACCAAGCCCACGACGATGGCCAGAGCCGCGACGTTGGCCGGGTCGGCCGGAGAGAGCCCGGCATCTTCCAGCACACTGCGCGAGGAGAGCGCGATCGCGCTCGTCAATGTCGTCACCATCAGGACCGTGCGGGAGAAAAGCGAGCCGATGATTCCCGGCACGACGCCCGCGTACAGTCCGGCGACCGGGTTGAACCCGCCGATACTGGCGTAGGCCATGCCTTCAGGGATCGAGAAGAGACCCGTCACCAGGCCAGAGATGGCATCGCGAGGGGTGGGCTTGCCAATTCTGCGGACAGCTCCGGCTGCCTTGGATGGCGTGCTCATATTGATTACCCTGCCACCACAACGCGATTGGCGTGGACTAGTCGAAGATCCGTTACATTTCGACGGCTTCCGATGCTGGTCATCGCGTAGCGCACAATGAACGCATGCGGGTTGCGTTGGCTCTCGGCAGCGGCGGTGCGCGTGGGTATGCGCACATCGGCGTCATCAACGAACTACGCGAACGCGGGTACGACATCGTCGGGATCTCCGGCTCGTCGATGGGTGCGCTGGTCGGCGGCCTGCACGCGGCCGGCAAACTCGACGACTTCGCCGATTGGGCGCGGACACTCACCCAGCGCGCGGTATTACGCCTGCTGGATCCATCGCTCACCGCGGCGGGCATCCTGCGCGCGGAGAAGATCCTCGATGCAGTCCGGGACATCCTCGGCGATGTGACCATCGAGGAGCTGCCCATTCCCTACACCGCAGTGGCGACCGATCTGATCTCGGGCAAGTCGGTGTGGTTGCAACGCGGTCCGGTCGATGCGGCCATCCGCGCGTCGATCGCCATCCCCGGCGTGATCGCACCGCACGTGCTGGCCGGTCGGCTGCTGGGCGACGGCGGCATCCTCGACCCCCTGCCGATGGCGCCGATCGCGGCGGTCAACGCCGATCTGACCATCGCGGTCAGCGTCTCCGGCAGCGACCCCGGCACAGCCGTCTCACCCACCGAACCCCAACCGCGGCCCACCACCGAATGGTTGAGCCGGATGTTGCGCAGCACCTCGGCGGTGCTCGACACCGCCTCGGTACGCAGCGTTCTGGACCGGCCCACCGCGCGGGCGGTGCTGAGCCGGTTCGGCGCATCGATACCGGAGTCCGAAGACGACGCCGCTCAGGACGGCGAGCTGCCGGAAATCCCCGACACCACCGGGGTGCCGCGGCTCGGGAGCTTCGAGGTGATGTACCGGACCATCGACATCGCGCAGGCTGCGCTGGCCCGGCACACGTTGGCGGCCTACCCGCCCGACCTGCTGATCGAGGTGCCCCGCACGGTGTGCCGCAGCCTGGAGTTCAATCGGGCCGCCGAGGTGATCACCATCGGGCAGGACCTGACGGCCCAGGCGCTCGACGGCTGAGCTTCGGCCGATCAGCCCAGGAACGCGGCGATCTCGCCGGCCGCCCGCCGGCCCTGGGCGCGGCCGGCGCGCGCCGAAGGTATCCGGCAGGCAGGGTCCAGCGGGTTGGCGCCGAACGCCGCGAGCGCGTCGTCGTCGGCGAAGATGCCCAATGACCGACCGTGGAAGCCGTCGACCTCCTCGGCCGCGCCGCCACCGAACGGCGATGGTGTCGAACGTCCTTGCGGCACCAACGCCACAACGCTGTCGCAGTCGGCGGCCAGTGCCATGTTGACCGCACTGCCGATGCCGCCGTCCATGAACCGGCGGCCGCCGATCGTCACGACCGGCCACACCCCCGGTACCGCGCAACTGGCCGCGACCGCGTCTACCAGAGACACCGCGGAATCCCGGTCCAGTGTCACCAGTTCGCCGGTGTCGATGTCGACGGCCGAGATCCGCAGGTCGCGGTCGGGCCAGTGATGGGAGGGCAGGCGCTGCGCGATCACCTTGCGCCGTACCGCCGGGTCGATGGTGGCGGTGTTCAATGCAACGGAGCCGATCCCTTGCAGCTTCTGCGCCTTGGTGGTGTTCGGCGTCAGCATCGCATTGAGAAACAGGTCGGTGACGCCGTCGATGCTGACGCCGGGATTCAGCTCGGCCGAGCTGTCTTGCACCTGCCGTTCATACAACTGGTCGAGGCTGAGACCGCTGCCGAGTTGGGCGGCCACCGTCGAACCGGCCGACGTGCCCACCAGCACGTCACTGGCCAACAAAGCCTCCGCCGTATCCGGCATTTCGTCGGCGATGCCCCGCAGAACCCCGGTCTCCCAGGCGATTCCCGCGATTCCGCCGCCGGCCAGCACAAGTGCACGTTTGGAACTCACAGGCAACCAGTGTGCCAGGACTAATGTCGGAACCAGCAGGGCCCGACGAAGGGAACGACATGACAGCCACAATGCGTGCCGAACGCTTCTATGCCGATACCAAAATAGTTGCAGTGGAGGATGTTCCGATCCCGGAGCCGGGCCCGGGCGAGGTTCTGGTGAAAGTGGCGTTCTGCGGGATCTGCCATTCCGACCTGAGCCTGATCAACGGCACGTTCCCGGCGCAGGCGCCGGTGGTGACGCAGGGTCACGAGGCGTCGGGCACCATCGCCAAGCTCGGCCCGGACGTCAGTGGCTGGTCCGAGGGCGACCGGGTGATCGTGGCGGCGGGCCGGCCCTGCATGAGCTGCCCGAACTGCCGCCGCAGCGACGTCGCCAACTGCATGCGCATCCAGTTGATGGCCTTCGCCTATGACGGGGCGTGGGCCGAATACACCCTCGCCCAGGCGATCGGGCTCACCCGGGTGCCCGACAATGTGCCGCTGGAGCAGGCCGCGATCCTGGCCGACGCGGTGTCGACGCCATACGGGGCGGTGGTGCGTACCGGCAAGGTCGGCATCGGCGAGTCGGTCGGGGTGTGGGGGCTCGGCGGTGTCGGCACCCACATCGTTCAGCTCTCGCGACTGGTGGGGGCGGCCCCGCTGGTGGCCGTCGACATCAAACCCGAGGTGCTCGAGCGGGCGTTGGATTTGGGCGCGGACTATGCGTTCGACGCGCGTGACGAGAACCTCGCCGAGGAGATCACCGAAGTGACCGGCGGGCGTGGGCTGGACGTGGCATTCGACGCCGTGGGATTGAGGTCGACGTTCGAGCAGGCGTTGAGTCAACTGACCGTCGGCGGCCGTCTGGTGGCGGTCGGGATGAGCGCCGAGTCGCCGACGGTGGGCCCGACCTCGATGTTCGGCTTGACCCAGAAGCAGGTACTTGGCCATCTGGGCTACCAGAACGTCGATATTTCGACGCTCGCGACGCTGGTTTCCCTGGGCAGGCTGGATCTGTCGCGGTCGATCAGCGAGATCGTGTCGTTGGAGGACGTGGCCGTCGGGATCGACAAGCTGGAGCGTCAGGACGGCAACCCGATCCGAATCCTGGTGCGGCCCTAAGCTTCGCGCAGCCCGGGCGCGGCTTTTCCGGTCAGTAACGGCAGGTCCGGATAGGTGGCGATTCCCGGGGCGGCCGCGCACACCGCAGGTATGGAGTTGACGCAGTGCGCGGCGGTGGACACCACGCCGGGTTCGGCGGAGCCGACGATCAGGGCAGAGCCGGGGCCGTCTTCGGTGACTTCGCCCTGGAATCCTTTGACTATCACGGTGAAGTCCGGGTTTCCGCGGACCTCCATCTCGTAGCGTTGCCCGGCCGGCCCGAAATCCCATGCCGGATCAAGGTTTTCCTCGCCCATCAGCCAGTTGACGGTGACTCGGACGACCGGTTTGTCGTCGACGAGGGCTTCCCAGTGGAACTTTCGTCCCGCGACCTGCCCAGGTTCGATGACGCCGATCGGCGATTCGATGGGCGCGGTCGCCACGGCGATCTCCTGCGTCGCCCGGATCCGCGGATCTGCGTTGAACCCCACCTGGTCGACCACCAGTTTGACGGCCTGGATGAAGCCGCCGTCGAGCAGCTTCTGCATCGGCCCGCTCAGCGCCTTGTCCGGCGTGTCGCCGAACCCCATCACGTGCCGCACCACATCGGGCGCCTCATAGGTGCGCAGGTCGGAGAACTCTTCGGCCCGAACGAATGTCACACCGGTGGACATCGCGGAGAGCAGCAGCGGGAACTTCTCGCTGATGCCGCCCGGCGCGATGCCGGTGCCGTGCAGGGTGGCGTTACCCTCCAGCCCCGCATTCCGCAGTGGGGCGGCCTGCTTGCCGGTGGGATAGAACCAGCCGACCGGGGTGACGACGTTCTTCCCCGAGCGCAGCAGCGCGGCCACTTCATCCGGGTTGGGTAGCAGCGGCGAATAGATGACGGCGTCGGCATCAAGGCCCAGGATGTCGTCGACGCTGTTGGTCGCGACGACGCCCAGCGGTTCGGTCCCGACGATCTCGCCGACGTCCTTGCCGGCCTTGTCCGCCGAGTGCACCCAGCAGCCGACGAGTTCCAGGTCGGGGTGCTCCAGCACGCCCTTGATGGCGGCGACGCCGACGCCCCCGGTTGCCCATTGCACGACCTTGAGCGCCACGCGACCTCCTCGATGGAACTAGAACGCGTTCTACTTTAGGTCTACACCACTGTCCTCGTCAGGAGAAGTGCGACCACGTCGCGCCACGTAGGAAACGACAACGGCCACGATGACGGCCGGCAGAAATGCCGGCAACGTCAGCAACAGCGAATGGTCGGCGAGATAGGTCATACCGTCTCGACGAGATGTCGGGCGGAAGTGTGACTGTCACATTCGCGGCTGCTCCCCCGTCTGGTGAGTATGCAAATGAGATTCATCCAGATCGTCGTTGTAGTGGCCGCGCTGAGCATGCTGGTGACCGGGGTATGGATGCGGATCGACCCGGCGTCTTTCGCGCAGTGGGCCAACTGGCCCAACCACGAACACTTCTTGCACGATGCCGGGGCGTTCCAGATCGGCATCGGGCTGACCATGCTGTTCGCTCTGTGGTGGCATGACGTGATCGCCGTGGTGCTGGCCGGGTTCGTCGTGGCCAACACCCTCCACGCGATCAACCACTTCTTCGACCGGGACGGCGGCAGCCCGTCGGATTGGTGGCAATTGGGCGTGTTCTCACTGCTGGCGGCTGCCGGTCTGGCGGTTCGGATGCGTCAGCTGCGCCTCAAGACGGTGTCCTTGTCCGGAAATCGTTAGCGTCGTATGTTCCTCGACATGGTTAACAAAGTGTTCGTCGTAGGCGTGGGGATGACCAAGTTCGAGAAGCCCGGCCGTCGCGAGGGTTGGGATTACCCGCAGATGGCCAACGAGTCGGGCAACAAAGCTCTCGACGACGCCGGCATTGACTACTCGCAGGTGCAGCAGGGCTATGTCGGCTACTGCTCCGGAGACTCGACGTCCGGCCAGCGCGCCCTCTACGAACTCGGCATGACGGGTATTCCGATCGTCAACGTCAACAACAACTGTTCCACCGGATCGACTGCGCTTTACCTTGCCGCACAGGCGATTCGCGGTGGACTCGCAGATTGCACGATCGCGCTCGGATTCGAGAAGATGCAGCCCGGCTCGCTTGGCGGCGGCGCCGATGACCGGGAGTCGCCGTTGGGCCGGCATGTGAAGGCGCTCGCCGAGATCGACGAGTTCGCGTTCCCGGTGGCGCCGTGGATGTTCGGCGCGGCCGGGCGTGAGCACATGAAGAAGTACGGCTCCACCGCCGAGCACTTCGCGAAGATCGGCTACAAGAACCACAAGCATTCGGTGAACAACCCGTACGCCCAGTTCCAGGACGAGTACACCCTCGACGACATCCTGGGCGCCAAGATGATCTCCGATCCGCTGACCAAGCTGCAGTGCTCCCCCACCTCTGACGGGTCGGGCGCGGCGATCCTGGCCAGTGAGGCGTTCGTCGACAAGCACGGTTTGGCCGCCCAGGCGGTGGAGATCGTCGGGCAGGCGATGACCACCGACTTCGCGTCCACCTTCGACGGCAGCGCCGCCAACATCATCGGCTACGACATGAATGTGCAAGCAGCCCAGCAGGTTTACTCACAATCGGGACTTGGCCCCGAAGAATTCCAGGTCATCGAACTGCACGACTGCTTCTCGGCCAACGAGCTGCTGCTGTATGAGGCTCTCGGCCTGTGCGGTGAGGGTGAGGCTCCCGCGTTGATCGACAACGAGGACACCACCTACGGCGGACGCTGGGTGGTCAACCCGTCGGGCGGGCTGATCTCCAAGGGCCATCCGCTAGGTGCGACGGGCCTGGCGCAGTGTGCCGAGCTGACCTGGCAGTTGCGTGGCACCGCCGACAAGCGCCAGGTCTCGAATGTCACTGCCGCGCTTCAGCACAACATCGGGCTTGGCGGGGCCGCCGTGGTGACCGCCTACCAGCGCGCCGAGCGGTAACTTTCCCTCCGCGAGCAGACGCGAACTCGCACAAATCAAGCGTCTGCAGTGCGCTTTTGCGTCTGCTCGCCAGGAGACTAGAGGGTGATGACCTCGTAGGCACCGTCGGCGTGGCGGGCCCGGATGGTCTTCTTGTCGTACTTGCCCACACTGGTGCGGGGCACCTGGTCGATGAACGCCCAGCGCTCCGGTAGCCACCAGCGAACCACTTTGTCGGCTAGGTACTCTCGCAGTTCCTGGGGGCTCGCGGCGGCGCCTTCGTGCAGCACAACCACCGCCAACGGGCGTTCCTGCCAGCGGTCGTCGGGCACCGCGACGACCGCGGCCTCCAAGACCGCGGGGTGGGCGATCAGGTGGTTCTCCAGCTCAACCGATGAGATCCATTCGCCCCCGGACTTGATCACGTCCCTCGCCCGGTCGGTCAGGGTGACGTAGCCCAGTTCGTCGACGGCGCCGACGTCCCCTGTGCGCAGCCAGCCACTGTCGAATTTCTCGGCGTCGCGGCCCAGGTAGTAGGAACCGGTGATCCATGGCCCGCGGACTTCGACTTCGCCCACCGCCTTGCCGTCGGCCGGCATCGGATTGCCTTCGTCGTCGACGATGCGGACCTCGACGCCGCACATGGGTCGGCCTTGACTGGCCCGCATCGCCCAGTGCCGCTCCTCGGACACCCCCGGCAGCGGCTTGGCCACCGTCGCCAGCGGCGAGGTCTCGGTCATCCCCCAGGCCTGCTGGATATAGACGTCGTACCGCTCCTGGAACGTCTGCATCAGCGATACCGGCACGGCCGAACCGCCGCACGCCACCATCCGGAGTGACGAAATATCATGGCCGGGAGTATTTTCCAGGCAGTTCAGCACGTCGTTCCAGATGGTCGGCACGGCGCCGGCAACTGTCGGCCGCTGCGATTCGATCAACTCGATCAGCGAGGCCCCGTCGAGGAAGCGGTCAGGCATCACCAGGTTCGCACCGGCCATCAACGCCGCATAGGGCAGGCCCCAGGCGTTGGCGTGGAACATCGGCACGATCGGCAGCACCACGTCGCCGCAGCTGACGTCGAGCGCGTTGGCCGTGCAGGTGCTGAGCGAATGCAGGTAACTCGACCGATGGCTGTAGACAACGCCTTTCGGATTGCCGGTGGTTCCGCTGGTGTAACACATTGCGGCCGCCGAATTCTCGTCGACGTCGGGCCAGTCGAACAGCGGGGATTGCCCGTTCACCACCTCGTCGTAGCGCAGCACCGTCTTTCCCGAGGCCTTGAGCGGCGCGAGATCCCCGTCGCCCACCACGATCACGGTGTGCACGGTGTCCAGCAGCGCGAGCACCGGGGCCAACACCGGAACCAGCGAGGAATCGGCGATCACCACGCGGTCCTCGGCCTCATTGGCCACGTAGGCGATCTGCTCCGGCGAGAGCCGGATGTTCAGCGTGTGCAGCACCGCGCCCATGGCGGGCGCCGTCAGGTAGGCGGTCAGATGCTCGGCGTTGTTCCACATGAACGTGCCGACCCGCTCGTCGCCGGTGATGCCGAGCTGCCGCAGCGCATGCGCGAGCCGGGCGGCCTGCTCGCCGACCTCGCGATAGGTGGTGACGCGGTAGCCGCCCTGCCCGGTGGCGGTCGTGACGGTGCGGTCGCCGTTGATGCCGCAGGCGTGCCGCAGGATCGCGGTGATCGTCAACGGCGACTTCTGCATGGTGCTGTCCACGGGCGCGATGCTAACCGTGGCGGCACCCGCTACGGAGCGATTCGACACCTAACGGGTGGTCACGACTGCGGTTAGAGGAGGTCGAGGTCGACGACGGCGGGAACACGGTCGCCGACCAGGTAACCCGGCAGGATGTCGCCGAACTGCTCGATGGCATCTCCGAACGTTGCCCGGTACCGGTCGAACAGGGGCTCAGGCAGCGCGACGGTCACATAGCGGACACCGTCGGTGGCCAGTGTCTGGGCGAGCGGCTGCCAAAGCCGTTCGGCCACACCGCTTTTTCGGCGTGATGGGGTGACGGCGCAGGTCGCCAGTTCGGCGACGCGGATGGGCGACACCGTGGCGAAGAACGCCTGCCAGTCGCGGTAGATCAGGTTCGCCCGGGAAGCGGCGCAAGCAGCGCTGAAGCTGTCGATACCAAGGTCGGGGTCACAGCGCAGCGCCCGCAGAATCCCGATCGGTTTATCGTCGCTGTCGCGTGCCACAAAGAATTCCGACGACTGCTCCCACCGCCGCAACTGACACAGCTCCTCAGCCGCGTCGTCATCGCGGCACGTGTAACCGTTCTCCAGCCCGAAGATCTGATACTCCCAGCGCTTGGCATGCCCGAATCTCTCGTCGGTGTTGGCGATTCGGTCGATCTGCACCACAGGTGCTGACATCGGTCTTCCTCCCTCAGTCGTGGGCGACGCATTCAGCAAACTGCCCGGGAGGGGAAAACGGCGCGGTCAGCCCGCAGTCGAGCTCCAGCACCTGATCGCCCCTCCCCGCCGACATTGCGCTGAATCGCAAGCAACATAAAACAAACCACCGCCCGCGTTGGGGCCTCCGTTTCCGGCCAACTGCACTGAACCGGCCCCCGACGCGTGTTGACCCACTGAACTGTTGCAAACTGCGGCAAACACCCGCAGGCTGGCGCAGTGACCCCCGCCGACCTCGATCTGCCAGTTGATTCCGCCGCCACGCCGGCATGGCCGCGCCGCCCGGACGCACATCCGGGGCACTTTGCTGGGCCGCTGACCGAGTCAGTGCGAAAACTCACTGCTCAGCCGGGAACGAAATGAGTTTCGGAAACGATGTAACGAGAGGACGATGGGCAGTAACCGAGGAGAGGTGCGGTCGATGCGCGTGAAATGGTCCCTGATGGCAGTCGTTGCGGCTGCGATCGGGGTGATGGGCGCGCCGGCGGGCCTCGCCTCCGCCGAGGAAACGGCTCAGCAGGTGATCAGCCGGCTGCAGTCGGAGGGCTACACGGTGAATATCGACCGTCTCGGGACAGCTCCGCTGGACAAGTGCGTCGTCACCAGCGTCCGCAATCCTCAGCAGGTCAGGCAGTGGGTCCCCTACACCGGCCCCGGCCGCAATGGTGACGACCGCGCGCTCGTGGAAGTGGTCACCAGCCAGACCGTGTCGGTGTCACTGAACTGCCAGCGCTGAGCAACTAACCCGAACAGTCCAGCGACACCGTGATCGTGCGGCGCACGACAACCGGAATCAGGTCGAAGTCTTTCTTGCCGTTCTTCCCGATGCGCTCGACGCGGATGAGCTTGGTCTGACTCTGCGGGTTGCGGACGCTGGTGACAGTGCATTGCTCCAACGGCGCGCTGCCCACCCGGTCGACATTGACGTGGAACCCTTGGGCTTCCAGCTGCCCGATGGTCACGATGGCCGACTCGGCCACCGCAGGCCCGGCCGGTGCCAAGATGGCTCCCACTGCCGCCCCCGACGCGGCCAACATGACGATTGATACTCGCATGGCCGTGTCTTCCTTACCTTCTCGCTTACTTGTCGTGTGGTTGTTCACCCTTGTTACGAGCAGCCGAGGTCAACGGTTCAACGAAGGCGAAAGGGCCCGGCCGGATGATCCGGCCGGGCCAATCGATTCGCGGGCTCGCTAGACGCGGGCAGGCTCCTCGACAGCAGAGGGACGTTCGTCGACCATGCTGAGTTCGTCGAACGGATCGTCGCCGCGCAGTACCGCGTCGACCTTGTTCTTGTCGATCGTCTTGGTCCACGAGCCGACCAAGATGGTGGCCACCGCGTTGCCCGAGAAGTTGGTCAGCGCACGCGCCTCGGACATGAACCGGTCGATGCCGACGATCAAGCCGACGCCGTCGAGCAGATCGGGACGGTGGCTCTGCAGACCGCCGGCGAGCGTGGCCAGCCCCGCCCCGGTCACCCCGGCCGCACCCTTGGACGCGACGATCATGAACACCAGCAGGCCGATCTGCTCGGTCACCGACAGCGGGTCGCCAAGCGCGCCGGCGATGAACAGCGACGCCATCGTCAGATAGATCGCGGTGCCGTCGAGGTTGAACGAGTAGCCCGTCGGCACCACCACGCCCACAGTGCTGCGATCCACGCCCAGGTGCTCCATCTTGGCGATGAGCCGGGGCAGGGCCGACTCCGACGACGACGTGGACACGATGAGCAGGTACTCGCGGGCCAGGTAACGGACCAGCTTGAAGATCGACACACCGGCCACCGTCCGCATCAGCAGTCCGAGCACACCGAACACGAACACGGCGCAGGTGAGGTAGAACCCGAGCATCAGGGCCAGCAGCTGCGTCACCGCCGCCCAGCCGGTCTGTCCGACCACGTTGGCGATCGCGCCGAACGCCCCGATCGGTGCCAGCCACAGGATCATCACCAGGACTTTGAACACCAGCTTCTGCAGGTGCTCGATACCGCGCAGGATCGGCTGACCCGCGTCACCCATCGCCTGGAGCGCGAAGCCGACCAGCAGCGCGACGAACAGTGCCTGCAACACGCTGCCCGCTGTCAGCGACGAGAACATCGTCTCCGGGATGATGCCCCGAACGAAGTCCATCAGGCCGCCTGCCTCGTGAGCGGTTTCGGCCAGCTCGGCGCCCTTGCCCACGGCGCCCTCTGACAGGTGCATACCGGTGCCCGGGTGCAGCACATTGCCGACCACCAGACCGATCGCCAACGCGAAGGTGGACATCAGCAGGAAGTAGACGAAAGCCAGCCCACCGACCTTGCCGACGGTGGCAGCTTTACGCACCGACCCGATGCCGAGCACTATGGTGCAGAAGATCACCGGCGCGATCATCATCTTGATCAGGTCGACGAACATGGTGCCGAGCACGCCGACGCTCTTGCCGACGTCGGGAGCCAGAATGCCGATGGCGACGCCGGCCAGCACCGCCACGATCACTGCGATGTAGAGCCAATGCGTGCGGTCACGGCGGCGCGGCGGCGCCGGCTCCGGTTGACGGTCCAGGGTGAGGCTCATCGGGGTTCCTCCAGTTCGACATCGAATGCGGTCTGGAAGTAGGTTCGGCGATGACGTGAGCCAGGTCACGTTTTAGTTCATTACGTTCAGGGACCGGAGGTTGTCGTGGCGCGCTTCTGGCCCCGTTCGTTGGCCGGCCAGGCGATCGCATTACAGGTCATCGTGGTCGCGTTGGTCGTGCTGGCCGGCTCCGCGCTGGCGCTGCTCGACGCGCGCCGCGACGGTGAGGAGGCCGCGCGCCAGCAGGTGATCGGCATTGCCACCGCGCTGGCCGATGCCCCCTCCACCGCGGCGGCCATCGAATCGGGAAGAGCCACCGAAGTTCTGCAGCCGGTCACCGAGGCCGTGCGGACCACCACGGGCATCGCGTTCATCACGATCATGGCGCCGGACCGGACCCGGTTCACCCACACCGATCCGAGCCAGATCGGTGCCGCCTACATCGGCACCATCGAACCCGCTTTGCGCGGTGAGACTTTCAGTGAGGTGTACACCGGAACGCTGGGGCCGTCGGTGCGGGCGGTGGTTCCTGTCCGCGACCCCGACGGGGCCATCGTCGGGCTGGTCTCCGCCGGTATCACCCAACAGACGCTGGCGCAGCGGTGGCGGGCGCAGATCCCGGTGATTGCGGCGGTAACCGCTGCCGCACTGGCTGTTTCACTGGTCGGGGTGTGGGCTATCCGGCGCAGGCTGCTGCGTCAAACCCATGGGCTGCGACCCGACGAGCTGCGCGTGATGTACGACCATCACGACGCGATCCTGCATTCGGTGTCCGAGGGCCTGGTGGTGCTGGACCGTAATGGCGTGGCGTTGGTCAACGATGAGGCGCGACGCCTGCTGGGCTTGCCGCCCGGCCCGGTCAAACCGACGGATCTGCCGGAGTTCCTGCGATGCCACGATCCGGGCGCCCGCGACGAGCTGCACGTCACCAACGAGCGGGTATTGGTGGTCAACCGCGCCCCCGTCGTCGATTCGCGGTCCGAGGTCGTCACCATCCGGGACCGCACCGAATTGCAAGGTGCGCTGGGCGAACTCAGCTCGTTGCAGGTGCTCGCCGACTCGCTGCGGGCCCAAGCCCACGAATCAGCCAACAAACTGCACACCGTGGTCACCATGGTGGAGATGGGCCGCCCCGAGGAGGCGGTCCGCTTCGCCACCAGTGACCTGGAGCTGTCCCAGCGGCTGGTCGACCGGCTCTCCCAGTCCGTCGGCGAACCTGCGCTGGTGGCCCTGCTGCTCGGCAAGACGGCACAGGCCGACGAGCGCGGGATCACGCTGACCGTCACCGAAGACACTCAATTGCCGGCCGAGACCGTCCTGTCCGGGCAGGAGATGATCACCGTGCTGGGTAACCTGATCGACAATGCGATGGACGCCTGCGACCGCGACGATCCGTGGGTCGAGGTCACCGTGACCCAGGATGACACGGAGCTGATGGTCCGGGTGGCCGACAGCGGTGCGGGTATGGATCCAGCGACCTTCGAAAAGGCCATGCAGCGAGGCTATTCCACGAAGTCCGGGGACTCCGCGGGTCACGGGCTCGGGTTGGCGTTGGTGGCGCAGGTGGTCAACAAGCACGGTGGCACGCTGCACGCTGATGTGACCTATGGGTCCGTGGTGACGATCACGGTGCCCCGATGAGCGCTTGCGCGAAGAGCAAAGGGCCGCGATGAGCGCTTGTGCGAAGAGCCGAGAACCACAGTGAGACATCCCTCAGGCGCCCGCTTCGCCGAGATTGAAACCAGGGACGAAATCCGCGCCGAATCTGTCCCTGAGTGCAATCTCGGCAGTGCACTGTCAGCCGGACCAACGCGATGACCACCATTTCCGTCCTCATCGTCGAGGACGACCGGCTGATCGCCGAGGCACATCACACCTATCTTGCTCGGCTAGAAGGCTTCTCGACGGCGGCCGTGGTGCATACGGCACGCGACGCCATGCGCGCCGCGGCAGAGGCCGCCGCCTCGGAGCATCCGATCGACCTGGTGCTGCTGGACATCGGCCTGCCCGATGCCAGCGGAATCTCGTTGGCGTCCGGACTGTCCGGCCTGCAGCCCGCGCCGGACATCATCGCGATCACCTCCGAGCGCGACCTCGAGATGGTCCGCGCCGCGGTGGCGCACGGGGCGCTGGCCTACCTGCTCAAGCCGTTCACGTTCGCGGCGTTCCGCGACCGGCTGGAACGCTACCGCCGCTACCGCTCGGCGCTGCCTGCCGGTACGGATGCCGCCAGCCAGGCGGAGGTCGACCGTGCGATGGCCGAGTTACGCGGTGCACCAGACAAATCCGTCGCACCCAAAGGTGCTGCGCCGCAGACCACCGACGACATCGCCCGTGCGGTTCGGGATGAGCCCGATGGATTGACCGCCGACGAGGTGGCCAAGCGCGTCGGGGTGTCTCGGGTGACGGCGTGGCGGTACCTGGAGCGACTGGCCGACGACGGGACCGTCACCCGCAGCACCGAGTACGGCAAGGCGGGCCGTCCCCGCACCCGTTATCAATGGCGCTGACCCTTCCGCGAGCAGATGCGCCTACGCGTCTGTTCGGCGGATGAAAGACGCCGGCGGAACCGGATCAGGCTCCGGCGGGCTCCAGTGCGGGCAGCTCGGGAAACGCGGCCGGCTCGGTCCGTACCAGCTGTGAGTACAGGGCGGGCAGCGCGGCGGCGACGTCGAATGCGTTGACGTGGCCGGTGTAATCGGCAATGTAGACGCGTGCGCCGTCATGGCGCACCGCAACGGCCGCGGGCTGCGCGCCCACGTCGATGCTGCCGAGGACCTCGTTGGTCAGCGTGCACAGCACGATGACGCGGTCGTAGTCGACAACATACGCGCGGGTCGCATCCGGGCTCAGAACCAATTGCGTAGGTGCTCCGCCGATCTCGACGTCACCGACAACTGCGGCGCCCGCCAGATCGACAATGTGCACCACACCACGACGCTGCCGGTCCGAGGTCAGTACGTAGGCGGTGCCGTCGGCACCGAGCGCGATGTCCCGGATCGGCGCACCGATCCACACGGTCGCCTCGGCCTGAGCGGTCTCGGTGTTGATGGTGACCACGCGGCTGCCACGCGAATCCGAGGTCGCGGCATACAGGCGCTTGCCGCTGGGATCCACGCGCAGCGCATCCAGGCTGACGCCGTCACCCGAGGCGATGTCGATGGTGCCGACCCGCTCGGCGGTGGTGTCGATGACGGCGATGTCGACGCGGTCGTGGCTGCTGCGACCGGCGAACAGCCGCTTGCCGTCGGGGCTCATGGCGAGCGCGGTCACGGACATCGCCAGCGGATACTCGGCGAGCACCGCACCGGTGATGGTGTCGACGACGACGATCGCGTCGTGCGCCGACGAGGTGACGCTGACGTAGGCGCGGTCGTCGGCGGCGGCGACCGCGAACGGCTCCCCGCCCAGGCGCACCGAACCCACCACGCCCAACGTGTACGGGTTGATGACGGTGAGGCAGTCGGCGGCGGAGTTGGTCACCACAATGGTCTCGCGGTCGGCGTCCACGGCGATGTCACCGACGGGACCGCGACCGACCTCCACCAGGCCCGCCACGTCGACGTCGTCGAGAACACCGTCGAACGTGACACTGCCTGCCGTCGGTTGCTCGGGAGCGGCCTCGCGCCGCACGACATTGCGTACTGCGCGCAGGAAGTTCTTTGCCATGGTCATCGGCACCTCCGCCGGCATGGCGTTCACCGGCACTAGATTTCAGGTAAGACTTGCGCCAGGAAGGCGCGGTTGCATCGATTCTAGCGACGAAAATGACTGTCCTGGGATAGCTGAACAGCGAATGACTAGCCTGGGCCGAACTTTTCTCAGAGCGTGCTTAGGAAATTCTTCGTTATCCGTTTGTTATGTTTTTGTCGCAATACGTTAAATCCCGGTTACCAGGTTGGATGCCTACATCGGCAACGACATTTCCCGAACCGGACCGATGCGCGGGCACGATAAATTCTTACCATTTGCCGCCAGAATGAGCGATAAATCACACCACGACACGTCAGCAAACTTTTCCGGCCGTCGCGCCGGACGACTCCGCTACACGCCTGACCACATGTTACCGATGTGAAAGATGTGCCTCGGCGGACCGGTTGTTCGCTGTTCACTCTCCGATAACCGCCACACCGGCCGTCGCATAGTCACACAGGTCACAGCAGTACCTCCTGCCGATGGTGCTCAGTTTGCCAGGTGGCGCCGGGCCGATTGCCTCATCGACCACATTGGCCACATCGGCCCGCCCCCTGATGCGCACCAGACCCACCAGCCACTTCAGTCGCGTCAGCCTCAGACCGGCTGTTCACCGCCCTGATAAGGCCCTTATGCGCAGCGCACCATTTCTGGCGAACAACGACGACCGACACACTCGCAGCCGCCGAGTGTGCCGAGCCATACGGCCTACGCGGCGAGTCGCGTACGAACCCGCACGCTCGCGTAGGAAACCGCGCTCAGGCAGCGGCCGGTGCCACCTGTCTCAGCCGCAGCGCCGCCGCGGTGGCAGGGCCGACGATGCCATCGACCTTCAGCCCTCCGGCACGACGCTGGAAGGCCTTGACGGCGGCCTCGGTCAACGGACCGAAGATGCCGTCAACCGCGAGATCCGCAGCCCCCGCCGCGTTGACGGCGTTGAGCCGGCGCTGCAGTTCGGCGACTTGGGCTCCTTCCATCGGTCGGAAGAGCAGGAAGTCGGCGAACTCCCCCACCGGGACGGGCGGCCGCGGGGTGGGAGCCGGATTGTCGATCCCGCCGATCCGCTCCTGGATGTCTGCCCGCAGGATGTCCATGTCGATGGCGCCCGGATCCCACTTGCCCTGAGCACGGCCCGCGTACTCCTTGTGTCCGATGGTGCGCGAAGAACTCTGCGCCAGGCGTCGATTGATCGCTGCACAACACTGGGTCAGCGCGAAATATTGTGCGTCCGGCCAGTTTTGCCGATGTGGCGCCGTCGGGCTGGTACCGCTGTTGGCGCACTCGATGCCGATCAGATGCCAGTTGCCCATATTCGTCGGTATCCACGGATACATTCCGATGCCCGCGTGCCACGCCACACCGAGCGCCACCAGTGTCACCGTGCCGTCGCGCGCGATGTGCAGTTGCGACAGCGGCCCGGCGAGATCGGGACGACCGGTGGCTATCGACGCAGCGCTGGCGGTGTCGGATCCGGTGTGGTGCACCATCACACCGCGGATGTCCTTGAAGTCGCCGTGCCCACGGGTACGCCAGCCGGAATACTCGACGAGGTTGACGCCCTCGGCCCGAAGTACGTCGGCGAGCCAAACCGGGTCACCGGTCCACGGTCCCGTCTGCGGCACGGTGAATCCTTTCGGTTGCAGCAACTATTGCGTGCATCAATGCTACGCCGCGCATCTGTGACCATCCGGGCCGGGCGAATTGATCCAGATCAGTTATGCGTCAATATTTTTCCTCATGATGACATCGGCCTGTCAGCCGTCGGACGACCGTTCGCGGCCATCCACGACAGCTAATCTATCCGTTCGAGCCGAAGCACAGTTGTCCCGCGTGTCGGTCGCCGAATGTGCGAGCATCTGCGGATGGACACGCAGGACGATCCCGAGGCGCGCATCCGCGACCTGGAACGCCCGCTCGCAGATGCCGCGCGAGCTTCGGAGCTCGGCACCGCACATGACACGGGATTCGTCCGCCCGCCACCGACACGGCCGTGGACAGACACCTTCCCACCGCCGCCGCCCGGACCTGCCGCGCCGTGGCCGGGTTACGCGGATCATTTCCCCGCGCCACCGCCTCAGCAGCACAAGAGATCCGGTGGCGGCCTCCTGATGGTGCTGGGAGCGGTGATCGCGTTCATGTTCACCGCGGGCATCGCGGCCTACATCATGTTCGCCGGGAGTACCGCTGAGGGCGGCAGCGCCGCGGGTGAGACGAACACCCGTGAAAGCCGTGCGGCGCAGCCGCCGGCGGCGCTGCCTACGGTGATCCCGCCGGAGACCGTCACCACCGTGGTGCCCGGTGAGGCGGTCATCGTGTCAGGCATCGAGGAGCACCGGACCATCGAGTGCGACGGGAACGCCGTAATCGTCAGCGGTATCGAGAACACCGTGGAGATTACCGGTCACTGCCCGAGCGTGACGGTCTCCGGGATCCAGAACACCATCACGGTCGACTCGGCCGACACCATCGGCGTCTCGGGCTTCGAGAACCGGGTCACGTTCCACACCGGGCAGCCGCAGATCGGCAATTCCGGGATGTCGAATACGGTCCAGCAGGGCTGATCCGGCCGAAACCTAAGGCGTGCGCGCGAGATCGTCGAGAAACTTCACAATCTCCTCGACCAACGGTGTCGGGTTGTCTTCGGGCACCCAGGCATACGAGTCGTCGATGAACACGAGCTGCGCTCGCGGCATCGTATCGGCCAGTCGCCGAGCACCTTCGGCGGGAAAGAATCGCTCCTCGCGCGGCCAGACGATCAGCGCCGGACGTCGGTAGTCGGCCAACTGTGGCGAGTAGCGCGCGAGGTAGGTGGGTGACAGCCCTTCGAGGAATCGTCGAAAGTCCTTGCGTACCAAATTGTCTGTCCGCAGTGGACGCAAATAGTCGGCCATGATGTCGCGCGGCATGGCTCGTTTGGTCGCGCCGCCGTAGGTGACCGGCAGTCGCTGGAAGGGTTTGAATCCGATCGCGGCCGACTGTAGCGCCGCCGCCCCGGGCAGCGAGATCATCTTGGTCAGAACCTTTGTCGGCCACGGGTCGGAGTCGAAGGCGTTGGTTGCGACGAGCACGAGGGCGCTGACCCGCTCCGGATTCGACGCGGCGACGACCTGGGCGATGTCACCGCCGTATCCATTTCCGACCAGCACCGCCTGCTCGATGCCGAGCGCGTCGAGCAGGTCGACGACAGTGCGCGCCAACCCGGGCAGCGTCAGGTCGGCATCCGGGACGGCGGGCGAATGCGAGCCGAGCGGTAGGTCGGGGGCGATGCACCTGACGTCGTCACCGAGTCCGCCGGCGATATGACGCCAGACACGACCGTTGGCGACGAGTCCGTGCAGCAGCACAACGGGCACACCGCGGCCGCTCTCCCGCAGCCCGATCGGACCACACGGCAACTGGACGAGGCGGCGGGACGTGAGTGCGGCCATGGCGCGTCCTCTCAGTCATCAGGCATCCAACAAAATAGATACAGACTGTATGGAAACATGAAAGAACGCGAACATCAATACATACAGGCTGTTAAAATTCTCCGATGAACGGCGCACCTCGCGACGGGCGGGAACAGCGCAGCGAATCCACGCGGTCGGCCCTGGTAGCGGCGGCGCGCGAGTTGTTCGTCCAGCGGGGGTATGCCGCGGTGTCGACGGGCGACATCGCGCGCGCCGCAGCCGTGACGCGTAACGCGCTCTACTACCACTTCCCCACGAAGGAAGCCGTCTTCCGCGCGGTGTACGAGAACGTCGAACGGGAACTCGCAGAGCGGGTGATGCCTGCGGCCCTGGCGCACGTCCGCGTGCGCGACCAACTCGAGGCCGGCATCGAGGCCTTCCTCGACGGCTGCCTGGATCCCACGGTGGCCAGGGTGAGCATTCTGGAAGCGCCTGCGGCGCTCGGGTTCCCACAGATGCGCGAGATCGACAACCGGAATTATCTCAGCGTGCTGCGAGACGGCATCAGCGCAGCCATCGCCACCGGGGAATTACCCGAACTCCCTGTCGACGCCCTGGCCTCCATGCTCATCGGCGCACTCGACGAAGCCGCACTGCTCATCGCGACCGCCGACGACCCCAGCAAGGCTCGACGCGAGGCGGGTGTAGTGGCACTGGCCTTGGTCGCCGGCCTGTTCGGCCGGTAGGCCGAAGCGCCTACGGTCACAGCACTTTCGACAGGAACTCCTGCAGTCGCGGATGTTTGGGGTTGTCGAACACCTCGGCCGGGCTGTCGTCCTCGACGATCTTCCCGTCCGCCATGAAGAGCACCCGGGAGGCCACCTCGCGGGCGAAGCCCATCTCGTGGGTGACGACCACCATCGTCATCCCGCCCTCGGCCAGCGCGCGCAGCACCTCGAGCACATCGCCGACCATCTCCGGGTCAAGCGCGCTGGTGGCCTCATCGAACAGCATGATCGACGGATTCATCGCCAGGGCCCGAGCAATGGCGACGCGCTGCTTCTGGCCACCGGACAAGGTGGCGGGCTTGTCGTGCGCCTTCTCCGCCAGACCCACCTGATCGAGTAGTTCCATTGCGCGCTTCTCGGCGGCGGACTTGTCCATCTTCTTCGTCAGCAGCGGTGCGAGCGTGACGTTTTCGATCGCCGTCATGTGCGGGAACAGGTTGAAATGCTGGAATACCATACCGATGTGCTGGCGGACCTTGTCGAGGTCCACCTTCTTGTCGGTGAGGTCGAACTCGTCGACGGTGACCTTGCCGCCGGTGATGTCCTCGAGCTTGTTGAGGCAGCGCAGGAACGTGGACTTGCCGGACCCGGAAGGTCCGATGACACAGACGACTTCACCCTTGGTGATGGTGGTGTCTATTCCGTCGAGGACCACCAGGTCGCCGAACGACTTCTTCAGGCCCTCGATGCGGATCTTGACGGTTCCTTCGGGTTCGGCCGCCGCGGCTTCCGGTACGAGCTGGGTCATTTCACGAGCCTCTTCTCAACTCGGTCAGACAACTTGGTGAGCGTCATGATGACGACGAAGTAGATGATGCCGATGATCAGCCACATGGTGAACGACTGGAAGTTACGGGCGATGATGATGCGCCCGGTCTGGGTCAGCTCGGCGATGCCGATCACCGAAAGGATCGAGGTGTCCTTCAACGTGATCACGAACTGGTTGATGTAGGACGGGATCATGGTTCGAATGGCTTGCGGCAGAATCACTTTGCGCATCGTGGGCAAGTATCCGATGCCGAGGCTGCGGGACGCCTCCATCTGGCCCTTGTCCACCGATTGAATCCCGCCGCGCACGATTTCGGTCATGTACGCGCCGGCGTTGAGCGAGAGGGTGATGATGCCTGCCGTCAGCGCCGACATCTGGAAGCCGAGCGCCGATGGGATGCCGAAGTAGATGAAGAACGCCTGCACCAGAAGTGGTGTGCCACGGAAGATGTCGACGTAGGTGGTGCCGATGGCGCGCAGCCAGATGTGCCGCGACACCCGGCACAGACCGAAGATTATGCCGAGTACCAGTGCGATGGCGATCGAGACGACCGTCAGGATGATGGTCATCTTGAGGCCGACCATCAGGATCGGGAACGTGCTCTTGAGCAGGCCGAGGAATGAGTTGTCGGTGTCGACCGCGTCCTCACCCAGATAGGTCTCGAGGATCTCCTCGTAGCGACCGGATTCCTTGAGGCTCGCCAGACCCGCATTGAACTTCTGCAGCAGCTCGCCGTTGCGGCCCTTGTTCACCGCGAAGCCGTAGCTTGCGCCCTGCTCCTTCGGGGTGACGCTCTTGAACCCGTTGCCCTGTGCGATGCCGTACTGCAACACCGGGTAGTCCTCGAACACGGCCTGCGAGTTGCCGGTGCGGACCTCGTCGAACATCGACGCCGAATCGGCGAAGTACACGGTGCTGAAGCCGTACTTCTCCTTGATCGACTCGGCGAACTCCGCGCCTTCGGTTCCGTTCTTCACCGCAACGCGCTTACCGCGCAGGTCTTCGTAAGACGTGATGTCCTCGTTGGCCTCCAGCACCGCCATCTGCACGCCGGACTCGAAGTACGGGTCCGAGAAGTCGAACACCTTCTTCCGGTCCTCGGTGATCGACATGCCGGCGATGACGCCGTCGGCCTGATTGGCTTGCACGGCTTGCAATGCCGCGTCGAATCCGAGCGGTTTGATGGTGACGTTGAACTTCTGGTTTGCGGCGATCTCGTTGAGGAGGTCGATATCGATGCCCACGAATTTGCCACTGGCATCTTGGAATTCGAACGGTGCGAATGTGATGTCGGTCGCGATGACGTACGTCTCGCCCTCGGCCGACGCGGTCGCCGGGGCAAGCAGCGACGTCCCCAGAAGCCCGATGAGCAGGGCCGCGACGAGCGCGAGCAAACGGGCAGGCGTGTGCGAACCTGATCGTCGATTGTGAACGTGCTGTGGCCAACCGGCTCGCATGTGCGACTCCCATCATTGCGGCAGTGCGGGCCGCCTCACCGTATCGTCACCCCACATCTCAGCGGGAGCGTTCGCGGCAGTTCCCAGCTCACCCGGACAGCTACCGGCGCTATCCAGCTGATCTCCCAACAACCTTCATGCAATCCAAGGAGTTTCAATCGGGCCCGGCGTCGTCCGAGACTCCGCCCGCGAGGACGGTCGGCCCGCTACCATCGGCCTATGGTCCAGGCCTGGGCAGTGACAGTGCAATGAGCCTCACCAGCGGCTGGTTGCCGATAACAGTGCAGATTCTGACGCTGGCGATGCTGGTTGCCGCCATTGCCTGGCGGTCACCGCAGTGGCTGTTCCGGTGGGTACCCATTGCGCTCGGCGCGGGCGTGGTACTGGCGGTGATCGTACGTTTGTTCGTCAAATTCCAGGGCTGGTCGGAACGGGCAGCGTCAGCGGGCTCGGTGTTCTGGGTGGCGATGACGGGCTTCGCCATTGCGATTGCCATTCTGAGTTGGAGCGGCACCCTGTGGTGGCGACGAGCGCTCTCGGTGGCCGCGGTCCCCCTCAGCGTGATTTGTGCCTTGCTGGCCCTCAACACTGCGACTGGATACTTTCCGACGGTGCAGTCCGCCTGGCAGCGGGTCACGGGCAGCGAGCCGCCCCAGTTGATCGACGAAGAGACTCTGGCGGCGATGCAGCGCGACGGTGAGCGGCCGACCCGCGGCACACTCGTGCGGGTAAACACTCCCGACAATGTGTCGGGATTCAGACACCGACCGGAGTTGGTGTATCTCCCGCCGGCCTGGTTCGCGTCGAATCCACCACCCCAGCTTCCGGTCGTCATGGCCCTCGGCGGCGAGTTCAGCCATCCCGAAGACTGGCCCGAGTCGGGCGGAGCGCTCAAGACCCTCGACGAGTTCACCGCGCGACACCACGGCAACGCACCGGTGATGGTGTTCCCCGATTCCACCGGCTCGTTCAGCAACGACACCGAATGTGTCAACGGCCCACGTGGTAATGCCGCCGATCACCTCACCAAAGAGGTTGTGCCGTTTATGGTCTCGAAGTTCGGCGTCAGCGCCGACGCGGCGAACTGGGGGCTGGTCGGCTGGTCGTCGGGCGGCACCTGTGCGCTGACGCTCGCCGTCACCCATCCGGAGTTGTTCAGTGCGTTCGTCGATCTGGACGGCCAACTTGGGCCCAACACCGGCACGAAGGCGCAGACCATCGCCCGGCTCTACGGCGGGGATGCGCAGGCATGGGCGGCATTCGATCCCCAGACCGTCATCCTCGAACACGGCCAGTACCCGGGCATGGCGGCGTGGCTCGGCGTCTCGGATGACACCGCGACCGTCTACCGGGCGGCCGGCAACACACCTCCGCCCCCGGAGGCGATCGCCAACTGGGATCCATACTCCGAAGATCACGCCGACAACGCGAACAAGTTGTGCGCGTTGCTGAGTGGCCACGGCGTCGAGTGTTCGGTGTCGAGTTACTCGGGCTCCCACGACTTTCCCTCAGCGGGCAAAGCATTCGCCGCAGCACTGCCCTGGCTGGCGAGCAAGATCGGCACACCGCAGGTGCCACCGACGCCCCTGCCCGGCGCGCCGCAGGACTAGTCGTGTCCGGCCGGGGCGGGAGAAAAATCAAGCCGACGGCGTTCCGGGACCGCAACGACGACGAGCCGTTCAATGCGTCCGGCGTGGTGCAGGTAGACGCGCGTCGGTTCGTGTTCGTCGACAACAATGTCTCGACGGCGGTTTTCGAGCTGGAGTTCGATGCCGGCGTCGACGAAGTGCGAGACATCCGGCGACGTCGGCTGATGGGCGTGACGGAGGCACAACTGGGCGATCCAGAAGGATTCGCACGCATCGACGCTAACGGCGAGATCTATCTGGTCGCCACTTCGTCGTTGGCTGTCACCGGCAAGCGGAACATCCGGGACGGTTTGGTACGGATCCACTACACGCCCGGGGGCGATCTACCGGCCGAACCGATGCCCGGCTTCCGCGATTGGCTGCTCGGCCAGGATCTACTGCGCGCTGAACACTACGAACAGAAGCCGGACGCGGGCGGGCTGAACATCGAAGGCCTCACGTGGGATCCGGCTGCCGGCGTACTCGTGTTCGGTCTGCGCGGGCCCGCAGTTACTGACTGTATCCGGCTCATCGAGGTACCCGTCGACGCCGGCGGCGCCCCGTGGTCGACGGCCTCGCTGGGTCCGCCGTCAATCCTGCATGTCGGCATTCCGAGTTCGGCCGGCTTGCAGGGTGTTCGCGACATTTCATACGACGAAGACACCGGAGACTTCATCCTCCTGCTCGGCCGTGCCCTCAGTGACGGCGACGAACCGTTCCTTCTGGCCGTCTGGAACCGCGATCGCAACGATCTGCACATCCTGGATACGAAGTTCCACAAGTCGATGAAACCGGAAGGCATCACGACGTTTTTCGTGGGCGGCCAGAAGAAGATGCTCATCGTCGATGACCGTGGCGGCTACGCCGTGATCGATCACTGAAACTGTTTGCCTTTTTGGCAACTTTCCTTGGCAGATCGCCTCTCGGCGCCCATCATCGGACAGGTGGACAAGCTCTCGGATTCGTTCTCAGACCCGAACTCCGTTGCTACGTATGCGGACCGCCCCCCGAAGCTGGTGCCCGGTTACTACGCCATGCAGCGGATGGCGGCCATACTGCTGGCCGAGCGTGTGCCTGCGCGCGGCCGGGTGCTGGTGTTGGGCGCCGGCGGCGGACTGGAGCTCAGCACATTCGCTCAGGCTCATCCCGAGTGGACTTTCGACGGCGTCGACCCGGCTCCCGAAATGCTGCGGCTGGCAGAAACCACGTTGGGACCGTTGATGTCACGCGTCCGCCTGCACGAGGGCTACATCGACGACGCCCCGCCGGGGCCGTTCGATGGCGCGGCCAGCTTGCTGACCCTGCAGTTTCTCGACCCGGACGAGCGTAGGCGCACGGCCGCACAAGTGCGCCGCCGGCTGCGGCCCGGGGCGCCGTTCGTGGTCGCACACTTCAGCTTTCCGTATTCCAACGACGACGACCGCGCGTTGTGGCTGTCCCGGTACGCCGCCTTCGGAACAGCATCGGGCATCGATGCCGCCACCATGGCCGACGCGCACGCAGCGATCGACGCTCGCCTCCACATCCTGACGCCCGACGAGGATGAACAGGTGCTGCGCGACGCAGGGTTCGCCGACGTCACCCCCTTCTACACAGCGTTCACCTTCCGCGGATGGGTGGGCTACGCGACCGATTGAGAGGATGTGCGGGTGTTCGAAGATTTCGAGGTACATCGCTCCGAGAACGGTATCGCCGCGCGGGTCGGGGGCAGCGGACCACCACTGCTGCTCCTGCACGGGTATCCCCAAACGCACGCCATGTGGCACGCGGTTGCGCCTCGCCTGGCGCAGAACTTCACCGTGGTGGCAGCCGATTTGCCCGGCTACGGAGACTCCGAGCCGCCTCCCGTCGAGGCGGATCATGCACCGCATTCCAAACGCGCATGGGCCGCGCAGCTCGTGTCAGCGATGCAGCAGCTGGGGTTCGATCGGTTCGCCGTCTGCGGCCACGACCGTGGCGCACGCGTGGCATACCGGATGGCACTGGACCACCCGCAGCGCGTAACGCGGGTGGCGGTACTCGATATCGTGCCGACGGTCGAGATGTACGAGCGGGCCGACCAGGCGTTCGGCTTCGGTTACTGGCATTGGTTTTTCCTGATTCAGCCAGCCCCGTATCCGGAGACGTTGATGGGCCACGACCCTGACACGTTCTTCGAGGGCTCGCTGATGAAGATGAGCACGTTCGCCCCAGAGGCACTCGAGGCCTATCGCGCGTCGTGGCGTCGTCCGCCGACGATTCAGGCGATGTGCGAGGACTACCGCGCCGGGTTCGGCATCGATTCCGATCTCGACCGCGCCGACCGCGAGGCCGGACGAAAGATCACCGCGCCGCTGCTCGCGTTGTGGGGCACCCGCGGCGTGATCGGTCGGTGGTACGACCCGCTGGCACTGTGGCAGGCGTGGGCCCGGGAGGTGTCCGGAACAGCTGTCGACGCAACGCATTTCCTGGCCGAGGATCAGCCGGATGACGTCGCCCGCCTGCTGGAGCAGTTCATGGGCTGACGTCGCTGACCGCAGCAGGCCCCTCCCGATGGTGCTTTGGAAGGGGCCTGCGTGCGGTGCTGGGTTATTCGTTGGCGCCCTTGGCAGAGTCGTTCGACGCCCCTGCCTTCTCGGCCTTGTTCTTCTTCAGCCCGTTGGTCGCCTTCTTGACTGCCGACTTCATCTGGTCGCGGACGGTCTTGGCGGGGCTGTCCCCCTTGACGTGCGCCTTGCTCGAAGCCTTCGGCGATGCCTTGGTGGACACCTTGGCGGCCTCTGTCTCCGGCGCCTCGACTGCACCGTCAGCTTCGGCGCCAGAAGCGTTGTCTGCGTTAACAGCTGGAGCGGACTCCGTCGTCGCGATCTCCTCGGTTGCCGGCTCGGCCGTCGTCGCAACGTCCGCCGTGGTCGCCGCTTCGATGGCCACCGGGGCCGGTGCGATCAGCGACTTGGTGGTCACGACGGTGCTCTTGGGCGTGATCGCCTTGAGTGCGTTGACGAAGCCGTCCGCGGCGTAGTTGCCCATGCTGATCGTCTGATCGATTTGGAAGATCGCACTCTCGGTGAAGTCGGCGACGCTGTGCTGTACGGCATTCACCACATTGACCAGATCACCGGAAGCGACCGCATCCGCCACATCCTGGGCTCCGACGAGGAGCTGCTTCACCACGGCCCGCGGCTGCCCGTCCAGGTCCATCCCGACACCGACCGTTGCAGCGGCCAGTCCGATCACCGTGCCAAGGGCGGCCTCTGACGCAGCATTGATGATCGGTTGCGGAACGTTGAGTACATGCCCGATGGCGTTGATCTGAGGACTCACCGCGAAGACCAAGATGTTGATGATGGATTGCATCCCCGCCTGCACCAAGCTATCGAGGGCGGCGCCGGCATCGCCTTCGGCGACCAGCGCCGCTGCGACCTGCAGCGCCTCGGGCAGTCCGGCACCCAGCTCACTGAGGGCTGCGCTGAGCGCGGTCGCGGCAGCAGATGTGGTCTCCCCGAGCGCGATCAGGTTGGGGCCGAAGGCCGCGGCGGCGGCCTTGCCGTCCTGGATGGCCTTTATACCGACGTTGATCGGGTCGGCGGTGTAGGCGTCGGAGAGGGCGATGGCGTTGGCGATGAGCTGCCGCGGGATCGGGGCGGGATTGGTGGTCTGGCGTTCGATGACGTTGCTGATCAGCGTCTGAGTGGCGGTTGCCACCGGCTGGAACACGGTCAACGGGTTATCGACGGCAGCGGTCAGAACCACCGGCAGATTTACCTGCGGTGCGGCCGGAGCTACGGGGCTGACTGCGATGGCGCTGGCACCTACGAGTGCCACCCCCGCGGCCAGATACGACCGGGCTGCGAGTTGCATTGAATCTCCTTACGGGAGCGTAATTTAGGTCAGCGCAGAAGTTACCTGAAAGTAAGTTGTGTTGTCTGCAAATTTTCTCAACCTTTTTTCAGGCGTCCAGAACGCTCGTACTGCTCCGCAAATGCCGTCTCGTCATCTGTGATCTTGCTGGTAATGCCGATTTTCGGCGTCCATACCACATGATTGCGCAACGGCAAGTAGCGATACGTCCGAGCAGTTCAGACGATCAGTAGCAAATATATGACGGCCTATGCCACCAGGTTGCCAGCGAAGGGCCCGACGATAGGTGTGATCCGGTTACCCAGCGGTAATGTCGTCGCGTTGTCAGATGGGCAGTTAGCGTGCACACATTGGACAATCGAGTGTGATGTGTAAAACATCGGACCGCAGACGCGACGGCGAACACTCCGGTGGCCAGTGCCGGCGGTATTCGTAGGTTTACCCGGATCAGCAACCAAGTGGCAGGCTCGGTCACCGTCAAAAACTACGGATTTCGTTGTCAGCGTTTGCCGGTCGACCGCACCCAGAGCGGCGGGAGCACGCCACGTTGGCCGCGCATCACCGCACGCCAAACTCAGGTAGTTCACTACTCGCGAACGGTGGTGAGCACCGCCGTACGTTCCTTTCATCGAAGCGCCAGACCGTCCGACGCTGAGGTCAGAGGAAGTTCAACATGAGCGTTTTCAAAACGGCTACCGCCGTCAAGCGCGGAGCCACAAAACCGGCGACAGCCACCCATACCGCTGCGCCAGTATTGATTACCGAACAGGAAGTGCTGTTCAGCACAGCAGCGAGCATGCCGCTGCCACGTCGTCGGCATATCGCCGACACCGTCTACCAAGTTGCGAATTCCGTTGTGGCGCACTGGCAGACCCGAGCAGAGCGCCGCCCCGTTCGGCGGGACCGCCCGTCCCACCTGGGCTATCTCGAACACTCGATGATGTCGCGGGAGATGGACCGGCTCTGAACGGATCCGGCAGCTTCTCAACCTTGACAGGCAAGTGTTTGCTTGCATAACGTGGAGCCGTGGGTGACGTCTTCAAGGCCTTGGCTGATCCCACGCGCCGGACCATCCTCGATGAGCTGACCGACCGAACTGGACAGACGCTCTTCGAGATCTGCGCACGCCTGACGACCAAGCACGGACTGTGCTCGTCGCGGCAGGCCGTGTCGCAGCACCTCGACGTCCTAGAGGCCGCAGGGCTGGTCGAGACCCGCCGCGAGGGCCGGTACAAGTTCCACTACATCAACACAACGCCGCTGGAGCCGATCATTGCGCGGTGGCTCAAGGACCGGGAGGGATGACGTGAGAATCAATCTGACCAGCGTGCTCGTCGACGACCAGGACAAGGCGCTGCAGTTCTATACCGAGATCCTGGGCTTTACAAAGAAACACGATGTCGCGATGGGTAAACACCGATGGATCACCGTGGTGTCCCCACAGGAGCCCGACGGCACAGAACTCGTGCTCGAACCCGACGAACACCCGGCCGCCAAGCCGTTCAAGGAGGCACTGGTCGCCGACGGCATCCCCTTCACGTCCTTCGCCGTCGCCGACGTCGAGGCGGAGTATGAGCGGTTGAGTGGGCTCGGGGTGCGCTTCACCCAACAGCCCGTGAACATGGGCCCGGTGACCACCGCAGTCTTCGACGACACCTGCGGCAACCTGCTCCAGATCGCCCATCAGGCCGGTTAGACCCGTAACGGGTCAGTCGATACGGATGACGTACGTACCGTCCTCGTCGCGCTCGATCTCGTGGTCGAGCGCGTTGACCCACACCGGGGTGTCACGGCGAGAACCGAGAAATGCCCCCAGCACCGCACCGCCCGGCTGGAGGTCGACGTTCCACTCGTCGTCCTGCGCCACGATCGTCACGATCTCTTCGCCATTCGCGCGGCGGATCGAGAGCACTTGGCCGTTGGACTCCTGGTCCTCCAGCTCGGCCTCGTACTCGTCCAGTTCGATCTCGTCAGCGATCTCGTTATCCAGGCCATCCTCATGCACGCCGACGACTGTACTTACCTCACAGAACTGACGGCACCCTGTCGTACGTCACGATGTATACGGTGTCGGTATCCGGCGTGACGATCGTGTGGGTTTGCGCTCCCCCATCAGACCAGTTGTTGAAGACCAGTTGCCCGTCGTCGACGAATTGCGGTGAGGGCGCACCGAGTACGCGCTCCACCCCCACGACCGACGTTTCGGTGTAGGACCCCGTATACGGCTTGCCGTCGATGGTGAACGTCGCGTCTGGGTCGCTGGCGGTGAACGTCTGGGTGACGGTGTTGGGATAGACGTTGGCCGTTTGAGTCGTCGACACGCCACGGCTGTCGGTCACCGTCAGTCTGACCTCATACCAGGTGTTTGCGACATTGTGCGGGTCGCGCGGCACGACGATACTGCCAGTCTGGCTGACGATATTGTCCGCGACCGGATGGATGTGGTCGGCATGATGGAACACCACGGTCCACTTGTAGGCATCGTCCGGGAGGGGTTCGTCGTCCTTAGCCGTGGCGCTGAACGTAATGGTGTCACCGGCATTGTATTTCGAGTTGTCGAGTGGTTCGCCTTCCAGTGTCGTGATAGTGACGTCGTACGGTGCGGTGGTTCCCACGGTGACTGTCTGAGTGGCCTGGCCCGTCTTCTCGCCGTCACTCACTGTCAGTGTCACGTGGTAGGTGCCATCAGTGGCGTAGGTCTTCGTCGCGTTGGGCTGTGTCGAAGTCGTACCGTCACCGAAGTCCCAGTTGTAGGTGAGCGTGGTGTTCGGATCGGGGTCGCTCGATCCCTGTGACGAAAAGTCGACGGTCAGAGGCGCTTCGCCACTGCTCGGGGTTGCGGTCACGACGGCCGTCGGGGCCCGGTTGCCCCCGGACGGGGCGATCACCGAGAGTTCACCCGGGTAGATGTTCAACTGGTAGATGTTGCCGTCCGGCCCTTGAATCAGCCGCACGGGTGTTCCGGCCTGCCCGTCCAACGTCTGCTCGCTGACGAAGCTCGTGTAGCCCTCGTCGAAGGTCAGTACCTTGATCCAGCCCAAGCTGTAATCGGCGATGAAGACCTTGCCCTGGTATTCCTCGCCCAGGGTGTCGCCCGTGTACACCAGAACAGATGCAATCGAGGCCGACCCGGACGGCGAGAGGGCGTGGGTGTACGCGTAGACGGGGTCGACGTAACCGCAGCCGACACAGTTGCCTTCCGCGTTCGGCCAACCGTAGTTGGCGCCCTTCTGAAGGACATTGAGTTCTTCCCAGGCAGTGTCGCCGACGTCGCCCACCAGCATCTGGCCGTTCGGTGCAACGTCAAACCGGAAAGGGTTGCGCAGACCGTACGCCCAGATTTCCTGTCGGGCACCCGGTGTGTTGTAGAAGGGATTGTCCGTAGGGATCGATCCGTCGGGATGGATTCGCAGGATCTTGCCGTGGATGTTGGTCAGATCCTGTGCATTGGTGCTGACCGAGTTGTCGCCCTTGGCCCAGTAGATGTAGTCGGGGGTGCCGTCGGGATTGTCCTGGTAGTAGATCTCACCGCCGTGGTGCACGGGCCCGGCCGCCTCGGTCGACGCCACCAGCTCCAGCTCGGAGGCGAGGATGGCCGCCGAATCACCGGAAAGAGTAAGGCGCGAAAGAACATCCACGTTGTCGCCCCGGGTGTACGACACGTAGACGTAGTGGTTCTCCGCGAAGTTCGGATCGACCTCAATGCCCCCGATACCGCTCTCGAAGTCGGTCTGTGCCGGCAGTGTCACAAGCGTGGTCGTGCCTTGCCCCTCCTTGTAAAGCTTGATCGCTCCGCCCTTTTCGGCGATGAGGATCCCGCCGTCGTCCGGGTTGTCCGGATCGTCAGGCAGGAAACGGAAATCCACCGGTTCGGATAGTCCCGACACGATCACGGTGCGTTCGAGGTCTGGCGGCAATCCCTGTACTGGCCCCCCGCAGGACTGGGTCACCTGCTGCAGGCTCACCACCCCCCAACTGGTGACGGCCTGCACGACATCGGATACCGGTGGGCTGGACAGTATTTGATCGGTCTGCCGGCGTACCCACGCCAGCACGGCCCACAACCCCGGTGATTCGGGGGTTTCGCCCGGTTCCGGTCCGGCGGCAAGCGGCCCAAGGATCCGGTTGACCAAGCTGCCGATCTGTTGCACGACCGGTGCGACCTCGTTGAAGACTTTGCAGAAGCAATCCCAGGCTTTCCTGATCGGCTCGGGTGAATCCGGCCCCGGGATGGGAAGTGGCGGGATTGTGATCGCTCGCGGCTCCTCGGCCGTCGTCACGGCCGCACTTACCGTGGGCTTGACGAGCGAGGCGGTGTCATCTGCCTGCGGTTGCGGATCGACGGCCGCGGCGGTTAGAGCGTGCTGGATGCGCTCGAACGGCCGTTTCCACGGCGCGTCGTCGTTGTGGCTGGAGCCGTCTTGAGGATCGCTCTCAAGAACCGGTGCCGCCGCAGGCAATATCGGTGTGACGTCGACGTCGGCTGGGGCGGTGTCTTCGACTTCGTCCTCGGCGGTGTCGCCGGCGTCTTCCTCGGCGGTGTCGTCAGCGACATCTTCGTCGACGATGTCTTCTTCGTCACCCGCGGTGTGCGCACCGCCCGAACTCCGGACGATCACGCCACCGTCGAGCGTGACAATTTTCTGACGCGACGTCGAGTTATCGTCGGCGGATTGGCGTGATTTACCGGTGGTCGGTTCGGACGCACCCGATTCGGATGGGGATGGCGGCAATGTGTCCGGTTCGGTCGATGCGGTATCCGTCTCGGCGGTTTGCGCATTCGATTCCGTTGGACCGGACTCCGACGATTCAGCCGAGGCCGAATCCTCGGCCCAGGCCACGCCGGGTGTGGTGGCGAGGGCACCGCCGACGCCCAGGGCGACGGCCAAAGCCCCCACGCGGGCAACGTGTTTGGCATACGTGGTGGCCACCGCTGGTTGATGCTTCTGCAGCCCTGCGTCGACCGCTTTCCCCCGCGCCTTTGCTGTCGTCATCACCCACCCCTGTGAGGCACATCGTGGCCACACCGATATCGGCGCATCGCCATTATTTCCATCGCCGATAATGCGGCGCGGGCGATTCTCCATCGCCGAAATACGGGTACTTTCGTTGGCAACTAGTAGTCACCCGCAGATTGGATATCAGCAAACCGCCCAGCCGCTGCGACGAGAGGCCGTCCGTCCCAGCCCCCGGACCGGATCTCCATCGTCCGGCACCGCCACACATTCACGGGAGGTTTACCTGTACCTTGCACCGGGAACAACGGACGCCACGGCGACGTTCCCCAAGCACCGGTCTGGAGAGGGAGGATCAGCATGGCTACCGACTACGACGCACCACGTACCAAGGAAACCGACGAGGCTACCGACGAGTCACTCGAAGAGCTGGCTACTCGGCGCGCGTCTGCCGATACTGCGGTGATCGACGAAGACGAGGTGGTCGATTCGTTCGACCTGCCCGATGCGGACCTCTCCGGTGAGGAGCTTTCGGTACGGGTCATCCCGAAGCAGGCGGATGAATTCACCTGCTCGAGTTGCTTCTTGGTGCAACACCACAACCGATTGGCCCTGCAGCGCGGCAACGAGCAGGTCTGCATCGACTGCGTCTGACGAGCGGTTCGGCAAAACCGCCCAACGTCACGCCGCGTAGTTCCTATTCTCGAGCTGCAGACCGGCAGCGACGGGGGAACGAACGCGGATGACCGACCACGCCACGGCAGATGCGCGTCTGACCAATCACGCGTACCACTTCGACCGCCACACTCCGCAGTATCGGGACCAATTCGAGGCGGTCACCTCGGAGATGCTCGGATCGTGCCCACTCGCATGGACGGACACCTACGGCGGGCACTGGGTGGCCGCGGGCAGTAAGGCCGTCTTCGAACTGGCACGGTGCCCGCATATCTCGAATGATCACGACATCAGCGGCGAACGCAACGGCTACCGCGGAATCACTATCCCGACTGCAGACTCCAGCACACCGTTCCGCGCCGGCATTCTGGAAATGGACGAACCAGGACACCGGACCTACCGCACACCGCTCAACGGGTACTTGTCGCCGGCCGCCGTACAACGGTGGGTCCCCGTCGTCGACGAACTCGTCAAGGCGTGCCTGGACGAGAAGATCGAAACGGGCAGCATCGACTTCGTCGACGACCTCGCGAACATCGTCCCCGCCGTACTGACGTTGGGGCTGTTGGGCGTACCGCTCAACGAGTGGGAGATTTACTGCGAACCCGCCCACGCGTCGGTGTACACGCCCGCCGATTCCCCGGACGCCAAACGCATCTTCGACCTGTCTATCGCCTCGGCGGTGCACATGATGGGCCATGTCGCCGTCATCCGCGAGACGCCGCGGCCTGGTCTGATCGACGCCATGGTCCGGATGCGCGTCGACGGCCAGCCTGCACCCGATCACGAGATTCTCGGCATGCTCATGCTTCTCATCGGTGGCGGATTCGACACCACGACAGCGCTGACCGCGCACACCTTGGAATGGCTGTCCCAACACCCCGATCAACGCGAACGACTCAGCCGGGATCGAGACACGTTGCTGCACAGCGCCACCGAAGAGTTTCTGCGGTTCTTCACCCCGGCACCGGGCGACGGCCGCACAGTCGCCGGCGACATCGAGCTGGACGGTGTCACCCTCAAAGAGGGTGAGCGGCTTTGGTTGTCGTGGGCGATGGCGAACCGAGACCCCGAGCTGTTCGAGAACCCCAACGTGGTCATGCTGGACCGAACAGGCAACCGTCACTTCAGTTTCGGACTCGGGGTACACCGCTGCATCGGCTCGAACGTCGCCCGAATGGTCTTCAAGTCTATGCTCACCGGGGTGCTCGACCGGATGCCCGACTTCCGCTGCGATCCGGCGGGCACGGTGCACTACCAGACCATCGGCGTGATCCAGGGCATGCAACACCTGCCCGCCACTTTCAGCCCCGGCCCCCGGCTCGGACCGGGCCTTGATGCCACTTTGGAGAAACTGCAGCGCATCTGCGACGACCAGGAACTCGCGTCGCCGATCACCGTGCGCAAGGCTGCTGCGGTCATCGACTGACTTACTCGCGAAACACCTACCTCAGCATTGCCGTGAGGCGGAGGAGGTGCAGCCTCCACCAAATACATACATGTGCGCAATTGCGCACATGAGTGTAGAAAGGAGGCATGCCAGAGGCTTCGAACCCACGGTGGCTGTCGGGTGCGTTGGCCAACAAGGTGTTTCGGCGATTGTTCGCTGCGCAGGCCGTGGCCCTGGTGGGCACCGGCCTGTTGACGGTCGCGCTGGGTCTGTTGGCCTATGACCTGGCGGGCAGTAACGCGGGTGCGGTGCTGGGCACCGCCCTGGCGATCAAGATGGTCGCCTATGTGACGGTGGCACCGCTGATGGCGGCGATCACCGACCGCATCTCGCGCCGGGCACTGTTGGTGGGCACCGACGTGGTGCGCGGCAGCGTGGCGTTGATGCTGCCGTTCGTCGATGCGGTGTGGCACATCTATGTGCTGGTTTTCGTACTTCAGGCCGCCTCGGCCACATTCACCCCGGCGTTTCAGTCGGTGATCCCCTCGGTGCTGGTCGACGAGGACGACTACACCCAGGCGCTGTCGATGTCACGACTGGCCTATGACTTGGAATCTTTGTTGAGCCCGATGCTGGCCGCCGCGCTGCTGACGGTGATGTCGTATCACTCCCTGTTCATGGGCACCGTGGCCGGTTTCACCGCCTCCGGGGCGCTGGTGCTATGGAGCCGACTCCCGGCGATGCCTGTGCCCGCGCGGCCCGCCCTGCTGCGCGACCGGATCCTCGTAGGGGTGCGAGTGATGGGCGCTCACCAGGAGTTGCGGGTACTGCTCGCGTTGAATCTCGCGGTCGGTGCGGCGACCGGGCTGGTGGTGGTCAACACCGTCGTCTACGTGCGTGACCTGCTCAGCGCACCGCAGTCCGGGCTCGCCGTGGCGCTCGCCTGCTACGGCGGCGGGTCGATGATCGTCGCGCTGACCGTACCCAGGCTGCTGCGCACGATGAGCGACCTGCCGGTGATGCTCGCCGGCGGGATGATCGCCGCGGCCGGCCTGGCCGCCACCACCCTGTTCGTCGTGAGTAATCCGGCCCCGCCAGCAGGCTGGGTCGCCCTCGGTGGGTTGTGGGTGGTGCTGGGCGCAGCGACCTCGATGGTCAACACCCCGTCGGCGCGGCTGCTGCGCCGCAACTCGACAGTCGACAACCGCACTGCGGTGTTCACCGCCCAATTCTCGCTGTCGCACGCGTGTTTCCTGCTCACCTATCCCATCGCCGGGTGGGTGGGCGCCACACTGGGTCAAACCGTTGCCGCGCTGCTGCAAGCCGTGGTCGCTACACTCGCCGCAGCGATCTCGCTCACGCTCTGGCGGCCGGCCACGGGTGCGGCCGGTCAGCAAGAAGGTGATGCAGATGACTCCAACAGCACCACGCGAACCGCTACCGACCCTGTCGCCGCGGGCCAGTCTGCGCCATGACATCGAGCCCGACCAACAGCGCCTCGACACCGCCAGCGACCTATTCCGCATGTTGGCCGACTCCACCCGACTGCACCTGCTGTGGCTACTGGCCCAAGGCGAATCCGACGTCGCCGCACTCACTGCCGCTACCGGCGCCACTCGAACCTCGATCAGCCAGCACCTGGCCAAACTGCGCTTTGCCGGACTGGTAGCCACCCGCCGCGACGGCCGTCACATCATCTACCGGCTGGCCGACGGCCACCTCACCCGCTTGGTGCAGGAAGGCCTCAACCATGCCGACCACCGTGTCACCGGGGAACCCGCGCACCCCTAGTGGTCCACCGTTGCCGGTAAGCGCGTTCTGGGCGTCCATCGGAGGCCGGGCATCTCGTCCGAATGCTCTGAGTCCAAACGAAAGACGTGAACCTACTCGTCTCCGGCATCCGACGCAGGTTTCGTGTCGGCGCCGCCATCCCTCTTATTCTCGGTGTCCTTATCCTTGGTGTCCTTCTTGACGCCGGCGGTCGCCCGGTCGCTCAGGCGCTTGACCGTCGTCTCCACCCGCTTCACCGCATCCTTGACCGGGGTCGCGCGGACCGGCTTCTTCGGTGCGTCAACTGAGTCCGTTTCAGCATCCAACCCTGGTGAAACATCGCTCTCCGCAATGGGTTTGGGCTCATCCACTGCTTCTGGCCCGGTCGCGGCGTCAACCACGGCGGTGCCGACCGTCGTCTGCTTCTCGGACCCGGCGGGGGCGCCGAGGGCGACGGACTTGAACGGCGCGGCGAGAGCCAACGTCGCATTGACTGCGGGGGTGCGCAATTCAGAGTTGTCGAAGGTGGGCGGGGGTGGCGGCTCGGTGGCGAGCGCATCGGCGATCCCCCGCTGCGCGGATTCGATACCGTCGATGATCGCCCCAGCGCCGTCACCGAGGGAGATCAGAAAGTTCCGCGTTCCATCGATGGTGGCATCGGCGATGTTGCTCAGATTGAAGGTAAGGACGGCGGCAACCAAGTCTTGCGTGCCCTGAATGAACGCCGTCGCGACTCCGCCACCGGCATCAAGGAATCCGTTGGCCACGTCGATGATCGCTTGGGGCCGCGCCTCCGACAACGCCGCCTCCACCAAGAGGTACTTCTGGTTGCGCCAGATCACCGAGTCCAATAGCGGCTGCCCAACGGCGATCACCGAATCACGCACTGCCTCCCCGAATGTCTCAAGGGCTCCGACGAAGTCGAGGTTGAGCAGCTCCTGAATGATCTCCACGGTAACCCCGGGGATGGCCACCAGAGACTCAACCAACCCGATGCCGGCCTGGGCAAGCCCGGAGAGGTAAACCGCCCAGTTCTCGGCCCAGTTGCGGAGGGACTGCCGCACGATCGGCAGCGTCAGGATGTAGGGGATCTCGATGTCGGTGAGTTGAACCTCAGACGAGATCGCTTTCGTTGCAACATGTACGTCCTCCACCGGCCACGACGGCGAGACCGGTGCCATCGCCACCGCACTCGCGCCGACGAGCGCAACTCCCGTGGTGAACCACGGGCGTACCGAGATGTCCATGCGCAACCCCAATCCTCCGAATTTGCTGAAGACCAAGCCGAACTGTAACCCGGGGCGCACACCCCGGGCAGGACAAGCACAGAACGTTCATCTTCCCAAGTGCGGTTCAGAAGTCGGGATTCGTGGCACGCGAGGTCGGGCCGGGCCGCCAGGACCGCAGGGTACGCAGCAGGGTGTTCTTCTTGTACAGGTGCTCTTCCATGCGATCCAGAATGCTGGCCAGCGTGCGCACGGCGTCGACGATATACGGGCCTTTGTTGAGCATCACGCACTCAGCGCGGACACCCATCGATGCGTCGCTGACCTCGGATCGCGCCGGTCGGCCCTTCTTGGCCAACTGTTCGAGCACCTGGGTCGCCCAGATGGCAGGCAGATGAGCGGCTTCACACAACCACAGCACCTCCTCCTGTAATTCGGCCATCCGTTCGTAGCCGACCTCGACGGCAAGGTCGCCGCGCGCAATCATCACGCCCACCTTGCGCCTCGCCATGGCCGCCATCACCAGTTGCGGCAGATTCTCGAAGGCCGGGCGGGTTTCGATCTTCAGCACGACGCCCAAGTGGTCGGCACCGATCCGGTCCAACTCGGCGAAGAGCCTATCGATGTCGCCCGGCGTGCCGACGAACGAAAACTCCACCACGTCAGCCACTTCGGCGACAATGCGGAGATCCTGGATGTCCTTGTCGGTCAGCGCCGAGATGGGCAACTCCGTGTCAGGCACGTTGATGCCTTTGCCTCCCTTGAGTTTTGCCGGTTTCAGTGTCGGGTGCTCGATACGCACCTCAAGAGTGTCGGGCTGGGCCTTGACGATGGTGCCGCCCAGCTTGCCGTCGTCGAAGAACACTCGCTGCCCTGTTCGCGCATGGTCGAACACTTCGGGCAGCGTGCAACCGATCCGCGGCGTGTCGGTTTCGGTGGGCGCCGGTGAGCAGTCGCGGGTCAATCGCAGAACGTCGCCGTTCTGCAGTCGCAGGCTGTCGTCTTCGCCTTCCAGCGGACCTGTGCGCAGCTTCGGTCCGGCGAGATCCATTGCGACGGTGCAGGATGGGTTTGCCTCCCGCACGTTGGAGGCCATGGCGCGCCATGCGGCCGCGTCGTCGTGCGCGCAGTTGATGCGGGCGACGTTCATACCGTGCTTGACGAGATCGGCGACGAGAGCCGTGTCATCAGCCGCCTCCGATGGCAACGTCACCATGATCCGCACACCGCGGTCGCTGGGAGACGGGCCGAGGAGGTCGGCGGCGTTGCGCGCAAGGAGTTCCGCGCCTTCTTTGACTCCCACCGCGACGTTATCGGGCGGCACATAGGCCCTACCCGCCATCGACTTGAGCGCCGCCGAAACCAGTTTGAGCGTGGCCTGCACATGCGCCTCACTGCGGCCGAGTGACGACAATCCCAGCTCGGCCAGGCGGCTTTGCAAGTCGCGCAGGTCCGACTGCCTGATCGCCCAGTAGTGCGCAAGATTGATCGCGCTGCGGCGATGCTCGGGCGCGGTGCGCTCAATCCACGACGACCATTGCCGCTCCGCGTCATCGAGCCTGTCGAGCAGCGCGTCGACGTCGCGGCGAAGTTCGTCGAAGTCGGCCTTGGTTTCCGTGTCGGGTGCCATGAGCATTGATTTGCCCTGGCCGCCGGCGCTCAAACAACATGCGACGGCACGCGTGCCTAGGCGCTCGACGCGCGAAGCCAGGTGTCGATGTCGCGGAGGGCGACGGACGCCATGGTGGTCGGGTGAGATGTGAAACCGTGCGGCGCTTCGGGGTAGATGCGCAGGTCAATGTCGACGCCCGCGGCTGACAGTCGAGCGGCCATGGCCATGTTGTCTTCGAGGAGGATGTCGGAGCTGCCGACGATCATCAGGAGTGGCGGTAAGCCGCGGAGGTCGGCGTAGATCGGGGACACGTCCGGGACGGTGCGATCGGGCACCTGGCCGACATAGGCCTCGAGGAAATACTCGCCGGTGATGAGACGGCCTGCTGGCGTCTGCTCACTGAGATCGTAGGTACCGCATTGCAGGACTGCTCCCGCGAAGGGATCCAGGCCTCGATCACGCAGGCGCAGCAAGGTTGTTGTCGCGAGGGTCGCTCCGGCCGAGAAGCCGCCGATCATGAGCCGGGTTGTCCCGAACCGGCTCTCGGCCGAATCGATGAGCCACAGCGCGACGGCTTCGCAGTCGTCGGGCCCGGCCGGCCACGGATCCTCAGGGGCCAGCCGGTAGTCGATGCTCACCACCGCGAGTCCGAGGCTGTCGGAGAGGTGTCGGTTATATAGGTCGTTGTGAGCGGCGGAGCCCATGTAGAAGCCGCCGCCGTGAATGTCGACGAACACTCCCGTCGGCTGGCCGCCTACAGGCGTGATGATCCGGACCGGCACGCTGCCGCCGCCCCACTCGACCACCGCGGTCTCGGCAGGCGGATCGCACGGCGCGGCAGCGCTCCGCCGGGCGCGGACCTCTTGTAGCCCGTCCCAGCCGCTCGGGCCACGCGCATCGGCCTGCCCTGCACGAAAAGTACGAACTTCCTCTGCATGAGGCGCCAACCGAGGGTCAATCAGTTCGTCGAGCCCGAGTTTCACCGACGCCACGGTAATGCGGCCCACGCCACGTGATCAGCCCGACGCGCAGGCGTCACCCTGTCTTTCGGCACAGTGACCGCGCGGCCGCCACAGCCACCGATATCCCGACGCTCAACGCGAACACCGCAACCACGGCATGCCGAGTTCGATCGGTGTCAATGAAGGCCCATAGCTGCAGCCCCCCGGCGACCAGAGCCAGGACGCCGAACGCCAGGCCCGCGAGTGCGAGGCGCCTCTGTGCCATGTCCGCAGTGTAATGCCTTCGCGGGAAACGGATTTGAGCCAGCACAGCTGCCTGTGGTTATCGTGGGGTATCGGCGAATGGAGGCAAAATGAGTTCCGAGACGCAACCCGACAGAACCGGTGCCGGCACGACTGTCACCGAGCACCCCGACCGGTTCACGATCGCGGTCGACGGCGCCACGGTAGGGCTCGCCGACTACCACGACCGCGACGGCCAGCGCATCTTTCCGCACACCGAGGTTCAGCCTGAGTACCGCGGTCGCGGGCTGGCGACGATCCTCATCGCCGAAGCCTTGCGTTCCACGCGTGCTGCCGGCCTGCGGATCGTCCCGACGTGCTGGATGGTGGCCGAGTACATCGATAAGCATCCGGAGTATGCGGATATCACTGACTCCCAGTGAGGTGTGCCGGCCAGGGCGTTGAGATTGCAGTCAAGGCTGCGATCCTCGAAGAACCACGACCCTGTGCGCAATCTCAACGCGGCGCTGCCTGAGGAGTCACCAGGAATTTCTCCCCCGTCGCGCGCTTGAGATAGCTGTTGTACGCGTCGGGCTTGAGCATGCCGGCCAGCGACACCTCCCGGGTGTAAGAACTCGCGAACGTCGTGGTGAGCTCCGCGGCCACGCGGGCACGAAGCCTGGCAAGGGTGTCCTGCCCCGCACTGGAGAGGAACGGCGTGAGCAGCCAACCACCCACACCCCATGTCATGCCGAACTTTCTGGTGAGGACGGTGGGGCCCGTGTCGAGGCCGCCGTAGATGTAGACCTGCTTGTGGACGGTCGAACCGTATCGGGAGTACTCCGTCGCGGTCGCGTTGGCGGCCTGCTCCATGCCGTTGAGGATCTGACTTGCCAGGGTGCCTCCACCAATGGCGTCGAACGCCAGCGTCGCCGATGTCACCTTGAGCGCCTCGACCAGGTCCGCCTCGAACGACGGTGACGCCGAGTTGCAGACGTAATCCGCCCCCAACCCACGCAGCAGTTCTTCCTGTTCGGCCTTGCGGACAATGTTGACCAGCGGCACGCCGTCGGCAAGGCAGATCTTGACGAGCATCTGGCCGAGATTCGACGCCGCAGCCGTGTGAACCAGTCCCGAATGTCCTTCGCGGCGCATGGTTTCCACCATTCCCAGCGCCGTGAGGGGATTCACGAACGACGATGCGCCGTCCTTCGCCGTCGCCCCCTCGGGCAGCACCAGACACGCCGCGGCATTCATCACCCGGTACTCCGCGTACATCGCGCCGCCGGCGATCCCCACAGTCCTGCCGAGCAGGGCTTGCGCGTGCGCAGAATCCCCCGCCGCCACCACGGTGCCCGCGCCTTCGTTGCCCACCGGCAACGACATACCGACGCGTGCCGACAAACCTGCCAGTGCCCCTGACGCCAGCGGTGCGGTGACGATCGGACGCTCCGGCGTACCGGCGACCGTCGCCGCCGACATGTTCGCACCAGGGATGAGCAGAGCCAGATCCGACGGATTGACCGGCGCCGCTTCGACCCGGACCACGACTTCGTCGGACGCCGGATCTGGAACGGGAACCTCATCCAACGACAGCTCGAGCGTGCCGTCCGTGGTCACCAACGACCGCAATTCCAAAGCAGTCTCGGGTAGCGCTTTGGTCATGGGTGTACCTCGTTCCTTGCCTCCACCACCAATCCTGCCCTACACCGGGCAGCTGCCCCCTGAGAACAGGTCGCAGGTGGTCTGCAGGCCGTTGAGCACTCCGGCCGGGATGGCGGTGACGAAGTCGGTCACGCTGATCGCGCGCAACGACGTGAGGTCGGTGGCCCGTTGGGAGCCGATCAGCACCGCCACTGCGTCACCCTCCGGCGTGGAGATGATGAAAGAGTCGTCGCCGTCGCCGTATTGGCCCGCGCAGTCGCTACTGCAGGCCCCGGTAGCGGGATCGATCTTCTCGTCGAACATGTCGTTGATCCACCCGGTGGACAGTTCGCGGACCGCCAGCGGGTTCTGCGGCTGCGGGAATCCGGCGATCGCGTAGGCGGCGACCTGGATGAGCGGATTACCGCCCTGCATCGGGTCCATGTGCACGCCGTCTTCGAGCACCACGCCGGTGAACTGCCCGGGCCTGGCCTCCGACAGCTGGTCGTTGACGTCGCTGAACACGTTCAGGAAGTTCAGCGGGGCGCCGATCTCGTAGATCGGGATGTAGTCGGCTGGGTCGTCGTCGCTGGGGTCGGCGGTCCCGTTCGTTTCCAGCTCGTCCAACCGGTCCATGGCGTCGGGGATGATCGAGCCCATCGGCACCGCGTCGTAGATCACCGCGCCGTCGAGATCGTTGGGTGCCTCTTCGCCGGCCGCACGCCGCGCGACCAGGCCCTCGGCGTAATACCCGGCAACCCCGGGGGCGAAGCCGCCGCCCAACGAGTGCCCGACGAGGACGAACTGCGTCGGCACGTCGACGTCGCCGGTGCGGCCGGCCTTCAACTCCGCGGTGTCCATGCTGGCGTTCAGCGCCGTGCGTTCCGGGTCGAGGAACAGCTGAGCGACCGCCTCGTGCAGGTTGTCGCCGCCCAACCACATGCCGTCGGCCTCGAACGGGTTGGACGTGAACGTGGTGGTGACGACGATGCTGTTGGTCTGATCGGCCAGATACGACGCGGTATAGCTGTAGAGCGGCCCGTTCGCCAGGAAGCCGTGCTGCAGGTAGATCAGCCGGGTGGGTGCCGGTTCCCCCTCCGCTGAGGTGGGGAAATACCAGTTGGATTCGACTTCGTGCCCTTCGGAGATGACCAGCGTGGACGTGCTGACCTCGACCGAGTCGCGCAGTGCCGGCGGTACCACCGGGTCGCCGCCCACGGCCCGTTCCAGGGTGGCGAGGGTGTCGAAGACGACGTCGCCGATTGCCGACAGCGGCTTGGGATAGTTCTGCGGCTCGGGATTGAGCACCAGCGCGCCGAGGCTGCGCAGCACGTCGTGGATGGTCTCGACGGGATCGTCTTGGGCCGGCGTCGCGGCGGTACGCAGCGTCTTCGCGACGGGGATGTCGGGTTGTTCGGCAGCCGCGTTGAGTCGCCACGCCGGCTCAAGGCGCTCACGTGGTGCGGCGAGCGCCGACCGGATGCTGATCGGCGGCCGGACCCGGACTTCGGCGGTGCGCGGTGCGGTCTCGATGACGTTGCGCGTGGTGTCTTCGATGCGCTCGCGGGCCGTATCGCCGATGTCGCGTGCCACGTTCTGAACGTCGCGGGTGGAATCCTGAATCGCGGTGCGGGCCTTCGCCCGAACCGAATCGGCGAACTGGCGCGCAGGCCGGTCGGATTCCTCGGTGCGCGTTCGTCGTTGTTTGGTGTTATCGGTCTTGTCTGCGCTCGTACTGTCCGCGGCTTCGGGTTTCGCCCGCTGCTTCACCGAGCGGGTCTTCCGGTGGTTGGGCCGCTGGTTGTCGTTCTGCGTTGCCGACGGTTTCGCGTCTTGCTTCGACGCGCCGTCCTCGTCGGCGTTGGCGGTCCCCGCACCGGCGAGCACGGCCGCCGACAGTCCCGCCGTGAAAACTCCGGCACCAACCCACGCTGCTACTCGCGTCATTCCCACTCCCCCTGTGTCGAACCTTTAGCGACGCTAACGGGTCAGCGCGGGGTTCCGGGCGAGATTCGGCGAGATCAGTTGGTGCGCAACAGCGTCGTCGACCCGGGTGCGGTGACGCGCGGTCAGGAGGCCAGCGAGTTGCCTTCTCGCGGCGTCGAGCTCGACCCGCCCCGGATCCGCGGCCGCAGGCCGTAGTCGTCCGGGCGGAGCGTGAGGTCCCCGTAGCTGGCGAGGTCTTGTTCGGTTCCCAGCGTGAGTTCGACCGCGGTCTTGGCCTGGAAGAGCGCTATCACCGCCTGCTGATGCTGTTCGGTACCGAAGGAGGTGAGTGCCAGCGTGAGCTTCCGGTCGACGTATTGCGCCGACCGCTGTAGTTCCGAATCGGCCGGCTCAGCCGGGTAGGCATCGGTGCGCTGCGGGGCTGTCTCTGCGCCGAGTCTGCTGTACCAGCGGTGCCCGAGCGCACCGAGAACGCCGGCGCACACCGGCACCACCATGACTGTGCAGAGCACGCCCAGAGCGTTGTCGAGCGCGATAGCGCCGGAGATTCCGAGGAGCAACGCGAGGACCGCAAGCGAGAACAGCTTGGCCGCCGGAGGCACCACTTCGAGCCGACGCCACATCTTCGCGGCAGCGGTCGCGCCGTATCGAGCCGCGCCCGCGATGAACCCGGCGACGCTGGATATGGCCCTGGACAGGGCGCGGCCGATGTCGTCGGTCTGCTCGCGGCTGAGCGGAGGCTTCGGCATCGACCACGAGCGCTGCCGATTCGACGGAGCTGGCCCCGCCGGTTGCTCGGCTGGCGTTTCACTGGTCGGTTCGTTAGTCACATTTGCCTCAGCAGACACATGCGTATCATCGCCCATTTGCATCGGATGACCACACGTGGCGCGCCGACCGGAACCCTCAGGAGAAAATCGCCGGACGCGTTCACCGGTGCGCAGCTGTCGTACCTTTGACCCGATGCGGATCGCGGTGGTGGAGGACGACGACGGCGTCGGTGAGGCGCTGGTTGATGCGCTCGCCGAGGTGGGCCACTCGCCGGTCCGGATGCGCCGCGGCGCCGACCTTCTGCTCGGCCACCGCGACGTCGACCTCGTGCTGCTCGACCTCGGCCTCCCTGACGCCGACGGGATGACCGTCCTGCGGCAACTGCGAGTGGTCAGCCAGGTGCCCGTCGTCGTGTTGACCGCCCGCGACGACGAGCGTTCGGTGGTACGGGCGCTGCGCGGTGGCGCCGACGACTATGTGGTGAAACCCGCGCGCCTCGGTGAGCTGCGCGCCCGCATCGAGGTCGCCGCGCGCAGGCGTATTTCAGCCGTCGACGAGGAACCGGACACGGTGGAGTCCGGTGACATCATCGTCGACCTGAATGCCCGGCGGGTTGAAGTCGGAGGCGAGGAAATCTCTCTGGCGCCCAAAGAATTCGAGGTGTTGGCCTACCTCGTGTCCCGCCGGGGCGAGGCGGTCAGCCGGCAGGAAATGATGGATGCGATCTGGGGTGACGCCTACGTGGCGATCTCCCGCAGTCTCGACGTGCACATGACGTCGCTGCGCGCCAAGCTCGGTCGGCCGCAAGCTATTACGACCATCCGCGGATACGGCTACCGGTGGAGTTTGTGACATGTGGCGGCGTGTTCTGCTGGTTCTTGTCATCTACTCCGCGATCGCCGTCATCGGCCTTGCGATTCCACTGGCAGTGACCCTCAGCCGAGAACGCCTGCAGCGGTTCGGCGAGAACAGATTTGCCGCCGCCTCGCACTTCGCCGGCCTGGCTTCGCGACAGGATGGCTACCAGGACATCGATCTCCAGCAGGCCGTCGACCGCTACTACACGCTCTACGGAGAGCCCGTCGTCATCGTCGACAGGAGTGGCAAACCACGGGCATCGGCAGGGTCGGGCACCACCTCACCGGACGTCGCCGGCGCCGTCTCGGAAGCCCTGCGCAATCAGCGCAGCCGCGTTCCGGGCACACTGACCCCCTGGTCTCCCGCACAAGTATTGATCGCGGTACCAGTCGGAACCGGCACACAGGTCGACGGCGCCGTCGTGCTGGCCGCCTCCACCGCCGCCGCCAAAGGCGACGTGACCCGGGCATGGCTGCTGATCGTTGCCGGCGCGGTCGCATTGCTGGCGGTTGCATCATTGATTGCTTTGGCCCTGTCGCGCTGGACGATTCGACCGCTGACCGAGCTCGCCGCACGAGTATCCTCCCTCGGCCACCGCGTTCTCGATCGCGCTCCCGGGGGCGGCTCCGATGACGACGGGCGCCCCGACACTGTGGGCGGATATGCCGGCCCGCAGGAGGTTCGCAGGCTTTCGGCCGTCTTCGACGCGATGGCCCGTGATGTGGAAGCGGCCGCCACCGCTCAGCGTCGGCTGGTCGCCGATTCAGCACATGCACTCCGAAACCCGCTGGCAGCACTGCGGATTCGACTCGACACTCTGGGCATGGCATTGCCGGAATCGTCAGCCGCCGCGCATCACAAGGCGGCGGTGGAAGTCGATCGACTCGAGGGCATCGTCGCCGACCTGCTCGCGTTGGCCACCGCCGAGACACGCCCCGACCCCGACGGCGAAGTCCGCAGCGCCGATGTGAGGGCAGCCATCACCGAGCGCCACGACTTCTGGTCGACGGCATTGACCGAGGCCCGCATCGAGGCCAGCGTCACCGATGCCTCCGACGGTCCGCTGTTCGCGAGCATCCCCGACCGCGACCTCACCCAGATCCTCGACATCGTCCTGAGCAACGCGGTGAAGTACGCCGGCACCGGTACCCACGTCGATATCGGGGTCCGACGTGTCGGCGACGACGTCGCGGTGTGGGTGGAGGACAACGGTCGCGGGGTATCCGAGCAGGACCTCCCGTTGATCGCGACCCGCTTCTTCCGGGCCGCCAACACCAACGGTCAGGGCACCGGACTCGGCCTGTCCATCGCTCGGGCGCTCACCGAGCGCGCAGGTGGGGTGTTCGGCATCGGCCCCGGCAGCAGCGGCGGGTTACGCATCGACCTGCGGCTCCCCGCTGCTGACTGAGACCGCAGGGCCGAATGAGTTTCGTCCTAAGGGAGTGTTAGGGATCGCGCCCGCGCCTTCCAAAGACCTTGTGACTGCCACCACAGTGGGGTCGCGACGGCGATGTCGGCGGCTCCGGTCCCGCCACAGCCCGTCACGGACAAGGAGACAGTCATGACCAGTTCGGCCATCCGTGAGCCGCTCGACGGTGCCGCGTCGACGACACCCGAGTCGTCGCCGGCCGCCACCCGCCGCGCGATCTTCAACACGTTGCGCGGGTCCTCGGGCAACCTCGTCGAGTGGTACGACGTCTACGTCTACACGGTGTTCGCCACCTACTTCGAGAGTCAGTTCTTCGACTCCGCGGACAAGAACTCGACCATCTACATCTACGCGATCTTCGCGGTCACCTTCCTGATGCGCCCGGTCGGTTCGTGGTTCTTCGGCCGTTTCGCCGACCGCCGCGGCCGTCGTGCGGCGTTGACCTTCAGCGTGTCGCTGATGGCCGCATGCTCACTGCTGATCGCTCTGACTCCGGGCCGGGAGAGCATCGGCGTGTGGGCCGCGGTCATCCTGGTGCTGTGCCGCCTGGTTCAGGGATTCGCCACCGGCGGGGAGTACGGAGCATCGGCCACATACATGTCCGAGGCGGCGACCCGTGAGCGACGCGGATTCTTCTCCTCGTTCCAGTACGTCACGCTCGTCGGCGGCCACGTCTTGGCGCAGCTGACCCTGCTCGTGATGCAGACGTTCCTCGAACGTGAGCAGATTCAGGAGTTCGGTTGGCGCATCGCCTTTTTCATCGGCGGTGTGGCTGCGGTGGTGGTGTTCTGGCTGCGGCGCAGCATGGACGAATCGTTGACCCCCGAACAGCTCGATGCGGTACGGCGCGGCGAGGACGACGGCTCGGGCTCGATCCGAGAGTTGATGGCTCATCACTGGCGGGCCCTGCTCACCTGCTTCGCCGTCACCATTGGCGGCACCATCGCGTTCTACACCTACAGCGTCAACGCCCCGGCGATGGTCAAGACCGCCTACGAAGACCATGGCATGACCGCGACGTGGATCAATCTCATCGGGTTGACCTTCCTGATGGCGATCCAGCCGATCGGTGGATTGATCAGCGACAAAGTGGGCCGCAAGCCCGTGCTGCTGTTCTTCGGGTTCGGAGCGGTGGTCTACACCTACGTACTCATCACCGTCTTGCCCCAAACCACCTCAGTGGCAATGTCTCTGACATTGATGTGCGTCGGCTACGTGATCCTGACCGGGTACACCTCGATCAACGCCATCGTCAAGGCAGAGCTGTTCCCGTCGCACGTACGGGCACTCGGAGTGGGTCTGGGCTACGCGCTGGCGAATTCGGCCTTCGGTGGCACCGCGCCGCTGATCTACCAGGCGGCCAAGAGCGGTGGCCACGTCACGTGGTTCATCGGCTACGTCACCGTCGTCATCGCGGTTTCACTGTTCGTCTACCTGTTCGTGTTGAAGAACAAATCCGAGACGGCGCTCGATCGCGAACAGGGCCGCGCGTTCGTGTGACGTTCTAGGCTGCCGACTGTGTCGTCGATGTCCCGAAGGTCTGTCCTCCGGGGCATCGCGATGCTGTCGGCAGGCTTGTCGATCGCGTCCTGCCGCACCGGCGACGACGACTCTGTGCGTCTCGCGGCCGGCGAGCCGGGCGGCTTCTTCTGGGAGTTCTCCGGTCTGCTCGCCGCGGCCGGCGCCCGATCGGCGACCGCGCACATCGAACCGCTGCAGACCAACGGTTCAGCCGACAACATCGAAGCATTGAGATCGGGACGTGCCGAGTTCGCGATGAGCCTGCGCGACACAGCGCAGGACAGTCCCGACGCGCTGATGGCCGTCGGGCGTGTCTACGAAAATTACTTTCAGGTCGCGGTGCGCGACGACTCCCCCATCCGGTCGCCGTCGGACCTGCGGGGACGCGTCGTCAGCGTCGGTGCGCCGGGCTCCGGTGCGACGACGCTGTCGCAGCGAGTTCTAGTCGCCGCCGGATTGGCCGAGCCGGGCGCTGTTCGCCAAGTGCAACAGACGATGAGCGATGCCGCCGCCGCGCTCACCGCAGGCGACATCGACGCGGCCATGTGGGCCGGAGGCCTGCCCACCCCCGCGTTCGGCGAGCTGAGCGTCGGCATCCGACTCCTCGACCTGGCATCGGTGGTACCCGCGCTGCGGCAGACGTACGGGACCACCTACGAGCCCGTGTCGGTGCCGGCCGACGTGTACGGTCGCCACCCGGCGGTGGTCACCGTGGGGGTGGCCAATCTGCTGTTGGTACGCCGAGATGTTCCCGACCACATCGTCGCCGCCATCGTCGATCTTCTTCTCGACGATCCGTCATCGCTCGTGCCGACACAGGCAGTCGGGAGCCAGTTCCTCGATGCCCAATCACTGATCCAGACCGGCCCGGTCGCTTTGCATCCCGGAGCGGCTGCGGAGTATCGGCGGAGACACGGTTGAGACGGCGGCGTCACTTGCGCGACACCGCCGTCCAGACCGCCTCGCGCCCCTGTACGAGTGCGCGGATCGTCGAACTGTAGCGGTGCTTACTTCGGTGTGATGGTTTCGGCGAACGTACCGCCACCGCGGTTCAGCCAGGTGACCGTGCCATGCTGGAATTCGCTGATCCAGCCACCGTTGGCGACGTCCGGTCCTCCGGCCGTCTCGGCCTCGTCGGCAGTGGGGAAGCCCAACTGGCCTGCCGGACCGCCGTTTTCGGTATAGACCCTCAAGATCTCGCCCTGCACCACGTGTGCGCCGGTCGAGGGCGAGGAATAGATGGTGCCGTTGGCGAAAGCTTGCACCGTGCCGTCGCCCACCTTCTCCGGCTGCGCAGTCGGGAGACCCAGCGTGGCCTCACCGCCGGCCTTGGCGAATGCGTCTGCGGTGGGGCCGTCGAGCGTCACGTCGCCGACACCGGGCGCGTTCAGCGTGCTGGGCGCTCCGCCGGTGGCCGACTCGACCGCGCTTGAGGCTTCGCTGGCGCCGGACTCGACCGCGCTTGAGGCTTCGCTGGCGCCGGACTCGACCGCACTCGTGCCGGCATCGACGGCCGACGATGCGACGCTCGATGCACTCGACATCGCGTCCTTGGCGGCATCTTCTGTTTGTGAGCACGCAACGCCGGCCGCCCCCGAGATCGCAAGAGCTGCAGCTACCGCGCCTGTACGTTTCATCAGCATTGTGTTCATTTGCTGAACGTAACACCGGGGGCCACGACTCGTCAGCACGTGCTTGGAAATTTGGGATGGCAGGCCCACATTTGGGATGCCTCGCCGACATGCGGGCTGATGACAGATTTGCTGTGCGCTCGCATGGGTTCTTATCAGGCCATGTCCAGCGAACGAATCTTCTGGTCAGGCAGGGCAACACCCGAATTCGTCAGCTAGTTTCCGTTGGCCTCATTCACCGCGTCGCAGCCGGAGTCCTGCTCGCCGCGGGAGTGGCCAGATGTCAGGAAGCGTCAGCGGTCACCACTCTCGATTGCAGTACCCGCTCACCAGCGGTGACAATCTTCGCCACGGTTCTGGGTTCGATGTCGAGTTGCCGGGCGATGGACCTGTTGGGCAGCCCCCGCTCAAAGGTCAAGCGCAGCACGTCGGTCACCGCGCTCGGTTCGACACCCTCGACGGCATCGCCTTCGGTGATCGCCGCCGTCAGCGCCGACCACCGGTCCGCCGGCTCCTCCCGCTGCTGCACCGGCCGTGGAATCGGTTCGGCAGCAATGTGTTCCGGCAGCACACTCACGTCGGCAGCCACCTCCACCTCCTGTGCCCGCACGCGCGCCAACAGCGACAGTCCATGCGTAGAAGCCAGCAGCATCACCGGCGGCACCATCGCGATAGCGGCGGCCAGCCAACTCGACAGCGGAACACCTTTCGGGATGACCGCGTGCAGCGCGTTGCCGCCGATGCTGACCGCCGCCGAGGCGACCAGCACAGCCCAAAAGAACCGCCGGTCCCGGTCCCGATCCGAGTATGGCGCCAGTGCGACCACCGCCATCGTCGCCATCAGGATCGCGCCGTCGACGATCAGGGGCCACACCGACGCCAGGTTGGGCGGCCACCCCGCCCGCGCCGCCAGATCCCGCAATGCGGCGAATGACAACACGAAGCTGCCCACCCCGATCGCAGCGGTAATCGCCACCGCCGCGACCCGCGTAACCCGCAACACCGCCGGCGAACTCGGTCCCATGGTCATTCGCTGCCCCTTTCTGTGCCCGCCGGAACGTACCCGCCGGCACCGACACACTTGGCGCAGCGGACCGTACCTGGGGTGTCGGCGGCCAGTGTTGGGCGTTGGTATCCCACAACAGAAACAGCTAGCCGATATGGCAGATGCATTGGTCAACGTAGTGTGCGATTTTGACGCAGCAATTGCAGCAACGACGCGAAAGGTTGCCAATTATTCTCACTGACGACGTCGAATTTGAGCACTGTTTGCCAATCGTTTGGTAGACGACCGGGATTACCACGTAGATTCGACGGCCACAAATATTTTCGTTCGAAAATATTCGCGACTAATCAATTAGGAACACGTCCGCATGATCACCTTCCGACATAGCGTCGTATGCGTTCGTGTCAATTTCCTCGGGAGGAAGGAACAGAGATGGGTAAGGGTCTGAATATCTCCAAGGACACACTCACCAAGGCAGGAATAGCAGCTGCAGTGGCCTCGGCTATGGCCGTCGGAGCGTTCGGCGCGACCGCACCCGCGCACGCATGGTGCGCGGGAATCAGCGGCATCAATATCGGCGGGGGCTGCTCGAGCACCTTGGGCAACTTCGCACTCGGCCTAGGGCCGAACGCGATTGCGAGTTCCAGTGGGTTCATCACCGGCGCCATTGCCTTGGGAGACGCTTTTGCAGCGTCTGCGGGTACTCTCACCGCCGCCTGGGCGGGCGGCACCGGTTCGGAGGCATACACAGACGGCCTCCTCAGCTGGGCCATGGCGCAAGGCACCAACGTATCCGCAGTTGCAGGTGGGCAGAATTCTGACTTTGCCAACTTCGCCTTCAACTTCGGCAACGCCGTAGAGCCATGGCTCGGCGGAGAAAACGAAGAGTTGGGAACAAGCAACGTTGACGCGAGTTTCGGCAGCTTCAACCTTGCGGCCAACCTCGGCGGAAATGCCAATGCCGTCGAGGGAACCACGAAAGACATGCGCGTGTGGGCCGGCGGCTTGGAAGGCGATGAGAGTTTCGGTTCGGCAGCGCTCAATCTCTTCGGCAACCGTAACGATGTCCAAGCCTTCGGCTCTGGCGTTGCGGCCATCGCCGTCGGCAACCCGTTCGGGTTTCCGAACGGCAGCGACAGCATCGTGCGGGTCGGCGATTTTGTTGAGGGGATATCTGGCGGAAGCCTGAGCCTGGCATTCAATGTTCAGCCGCCGTTTATCACCGAAGAGTGCGGCACGGGGCAATGCGGCAACACCGTGACCGTCGGCAATGGCTACCTGTCGATCGCGGGCGCAGTGGGATTGGTCAATCGGGTCGTCGAACAAATTGGACCGGGAATCCGGATCAATACCCCATTGAATCCGCCCCCGACGGTCACGAATGTGCTTGCTGCAAGCGACACGGACAGCGCAGCCAAAGCGAAGAACACCAAAGCGTCAGCGCCGAAGTCGATCAGTGACGGGATCAAGGCCAACAAGCAGCGAAGCCTCGTCCGGTCCAGCCTCAACTCCAGCCAAGGTGCCAAGGCGGATGCTGACGGCGGTGATAGTGCATCCAGAGCGAACGGCGAGGGATCATCTGCACCGAAGTCGCTCAAGAGCCGGATCAACGAGACCAAGAAGAAGGTGAGCGACGCCGTCAGCAAGGCCACCGGCAAGAAGTCGACAAAGGCCAACGCCGACGCCGAATGACGCTCGCTCCCCGGACTGGCATGAAGTGTTTCAGTTACCGGCCCTAGCGGCGCCCCTACGGTGCCCCCAGTCGGACTCGAACTGAACCGTCGTGGTCTGGATGGAGACCCTTCCATCCAGACCAGGACGGTTCACGCTGTGTAGAGATGCCAGCTTTCAAATCCCGTATCCATGCAGCGGTGCGGATGGTGGGACTCGAACCCACAACACAGGGATTTTAAGTCCCCTGCCTCTGCCAATTGGGCTACACCCGCTTGAGCCGGGAGTCTATCTAGGTCCGTGTGAATGCAGGTCAGAAGGTAGTCTCCTGAATTTTGTACCTAGCTTTGTTGCGCCGTTCGAGAACCCCTGCGCGGCCATCGATCTTCCCTGTCAGACGACCGCTTTCAACCCTTTGACCTGTACCACCTTCCTTTGGGCAGACCGCGTGAATCCGCAGGCCGGACAGATTTTAAGTCCTCTGCCAATTGGGCTGTGACTTCTCTGACGGCTGGAAGCCGTCAGATTCTTCTCACGCCGCGTGGGCGTGAAGGGCCAGTCCAGCCCGTAGAATGTTGCGTGCGGCGTGTTCGTCGGCCTGGATCGGTCCGTGACCGCATGAGACGCAACGAAATACCGCTTGGGTGACACGATTCTCGGGTGCTGCGTGGCCGCATTTCTCGCAGCCGTCGGAGGTGTGCCGGGGATCGACCTCAATCCAGACACGCCCAGCCTCTTCCGCTTTGGCGCGCAGTTTTGAGACGAAAGCTCCCCAGCCCGCGTCGCTGATACTCCTATTCAACCCGGATTTCGCCCGGGCACCGTTCTTGAGGAACTGCCCAGGATTGTCCGGGTCGGGCACCGGTTGGGCCCGCCGCAACATATTGACGATCTTGAGATCCTCCACCACCAGCACGTCGTAAGACTCGACGAGAGCACGTGCCCGCTTGTGGTGAAAGTCCTTGCGCTGATTGGCGATCTTGCGATGCCGCGCCGCCACCGTCTCGCGCCGCCGTTGACGGTTCTTCGAACCACGCTGAGCGCTCTGCAATCGCTGCTGAGCGGCGACGAGTTCATCGCCGGCGGCTCGTCCCCAGCGCGGATTATCAATATGCACACCGTCGCTGGTGGTGACGAAACTCGCGATCCCGACGTCGATCCCGGCCTGGCGCCCGGTGGCCGGCAGCGGATTGGCCGGCACGTCATCGCACGACAACACCAGCATCCAGCGCCGCCCCTGACGTTTGACCTGAATCGTCTTCACTCGGCCCGCCACCGAGCGGTGCAACTCGACCTTGACCTGTCCGATACCCCGCAAATACACCCGCTTAGCCTCGGGCAGCCACCGGGCACCATCACCGTCTTTGGGCCACTCCACCGAATCGAACCGGGCCTTGCCCTTGAACCGCGGATAGCCAGCCTTGACACCAGGTTTCGCAGTCTTCACCCGGCGAAAGAATCCCGCGAACGCCTTGTTCAACCTCCGCAACGTGGCCTGCTGCGACGAGAACGACCACACCGCCTGATCCGGGCATGCCGCCCGGATCTCGGTCAACTGCGCCGACTGATCCCCGTAGTTGATCCGGGTCTGGCTGCGCGACCAGGCATCGCGGCGCTCCTGCAACGCCGCGTTATAGAGCTCGCGGTGGCCTTCCAGGCAGGCCGCCAACGCGACGTGCTGGCGTGCGGTCGGACGCAGCCGAAACACGTAAGAACGTCTCACGATGATGCCACCGCGTCCCCCTGATACTTGATGTAGCGGCGCACCGTCGACTCCGAGGCATATCCGACCGACGCGGCGAGATACGACGGCGACCACAGCGCATTCGCCAACCGCAGGTGCAGCCCTAGCGAACTCACTCCACCTGGAGTTCGGCGAAACCGGCGCTCAGACACGCCGCACACGTTACGAGACGACACCGACAAACCCACGACCACACGCTGTTCACCAGGCCCGATACCCCCCGATGGCTAACACCCGCCGGTCCCCTCGCGCCGCACTGGTGGGGGCTGTGAGCGATCGATCGCACGATATCCGGTGGCCGACGGTCTAGCCTCCCGCAACCCGGCAGCAGGTCCGTCTGGATGTGGCACAGGCGTGAACTGTGCGCAATGTGCAGGCCGGACCGGCCGGGGTGGTGCACCGGGGCAAGCAATACCGGCTGACCGATCCCGCAATCCAGCGCTCCCCAGACCAGCACGCTCGGCTCGTCGCGACCTTGGCACCGCGAATGTGAACAAGTTGGCGAGTTTCAGCCAGGATCTCGCCAACTTGTTCACGTTCGGCCAGAGGGCGGACGGGCGTAGGCTCCCCATATCCCGAGCCTCGGGAGGTCGCCGTGCACGAACTGACCATCGAACTCCGCGATGTGGTGCGTGAGTACCGGGTCGGCGGTCAAACAGTGCGTGCCCTCGACGCGATCAGCCTGCAACTCCGCGGCGGACAGTTCGTGTCGGTCGTCGGGCCATCGGGCGCGGGCAAGAGCACGTTGTTGCACCTGCTCGGCGCGTTGGACTCCCCCGACTCGGGGTCGATCACCTTTGACGGCGACGAGATCGGCCGGCTGAGTGATGCGCAGCAGTCGGAGTTCCGCCATCATCGCGTGGGGTTCGTCTTCCAGTTCTTCAATCTCTTGCCCACCTTGTCTGCGTGGGAGAACGTCGCAGTCCCGAAGCTGCTCGACGGTGTCCGCCTCGGCAAGGTGAAAGCCGACGCCATTCAACGACTGGAGCGCGTCGGCCTCGGTCACCGGACCGCACACCGTCCCGCGGAACTGTCCGGTGGCGAGATGCAGCGGGTCGCGGTGGCGCGGGCGTTAATGATGGACCCGCCGCTGATCCTCGCCGACGAACCGACCGGCAACCTCGACTCATCCACGGGCACTGCGATTTTGGCACTTCTGGCCGAGGTCGCACATGAGAAGGGTGAGGGTCGGCTCGTGGTGATGGTGACCCACAATGCCGATGCCGCGGCGGCGACCGACCGGGTGATCACCCTGCAGGACGGCCGGCTCGGTTCCGACGAGGTGCTGGTGGTCGGAGGGTGAGACCGGCCGCCATAGCCGCCGCAGCCAGCCGCCTACGCCTGTTCAGCGTGCGCGAACTGGCCGTGCATCGTCGGCGCACGATCGCCTCGATCGCCGTAATGGCCGTCTCGGCAATGTATCTGGTGGCGATCTTCGGCATCTTCGGATCCATCACCGGATCGGTCAACCGGCTGGCCGACAGCATCGCCGGCGTCGCCGCACTCGAAGTTTCGGGCATCACCGACGCGGGATTTCCCGACACGATCACGGCCGATGTGGCCGCAGTTCCCGGCGTAGCGACCGCGGCGCCGATGATTCGGACGTCCGCGTCCACAGCGTCGGGACCCGTTCTGTTGCTCGGCGCCGACGAGAGCAGCAGCGAGTTCGAGAACGCCCTCAAAGACGCTGTCGACGTACGACTGGACGCGCCATCGACAAACCCGAACGGCGTCCGCATCGGGCCGGGGATCGGTCACACGGAGGGCGAGCAGTTCCAGCTGGGCTCGGGTCTTGTCACCGTCACCGACGTCCTCGAAGGTGAGCAGCTCGCGGAACTCAACGGTGGGCACTATGTCCTCGCCCCACTTCCCTTGGCGCAGAAACTCACCGGGCGGCTCGGCCAGATCGACTCGATCCTGATCAGCACGGAGCCGGAAGCAGACATAACCACGGTTCGCGACCAGGTAACAGCCAAGGTGGACGGCCGGGCCATCGTCGCCGACCCCAGCCTGCGGGCAACCCGGGCCGGCGACGGTGTCAAGCTGATGAACTACATGGCCCTGATGGGTGCCGTAGTGGCGCTGGTGGTCGGTGCATTCCTGATCTACACCACGATGACGATGGCCATTTCCCAACGCCGGCCAGTCATCTCGATGCTGCGGGCAATCGGCGGACGACGCGCCACCATCGTTCGCGACATGCTCGCCGAGGCAGCGATTCTCGGACTGATCGGTGGAGCAATCGGATGCGGCTTAGGAATCATCCTGGGCCGCATGGCGATTGGCAGGCTACCACCGGCAGTCACGCAAGGTCTGGAAGCTCGCGTCGAGTACTGGCTGCCCGGCTACGCAATACCGGCCGCCCTCGTCGCCACGGTAATCACCAGCGTGGTCGCGTCGGCGGTGGCCGCGCGGCAGGTCTACAAGGTCTCCCCGATCGAGGCGCTGGCACCGGTCGGGGTGTCCCAGGCGGACGTCGTTCCCCGATGGCTGCGGATCGCCGCCGGCGTCGGAGCCGTCGCGGTGTTCGTCGCAGCCCTGCTGATGGTGCTCCGTGAAAGCGGCACACTGGCATTCGTCGCGATGTCGGCCCTGTTTTGCGCGCAGATCGCGCTTGGCTTCGCCCTCGCCGGCCCCATCGTCCGAGCCACCGCCGCGACGGCGCGCGTGTTCGGATCGGTCGGGGCGTTGGCCGCGGCGACGGTCGAGCGGGCGCCGCGCCGCGTGTGGGCCACGGTGATGACTGTGCTCATCGCCGTCGTCACCACCGTCGTGATCACCGGCACGAACAACGACATGATCCGCTCCGCACGCGACATCTTCGCTCCGGTCGCGGATGTCGACGTGTGGGTGAGCGCAAACCCACCCGACAGCTACCCCACCGACCCTCTGCCGCAAGGCCTTTCCGAGAAAATAGCGGACATACCGGGCGTCGCCCACGTCACCGAGGGCGCCTCAGGGTTCGCGGTGGTCGGCGGCACCCGCGTGATGCTCGACGGGTTCTCCCCCGGATCCAATGATTCGTTCTTCCGCGCGCTCGACGAGCCGACCCGCGACGCGGTGCTCGCCGGCCGGGGCGTGGTGCTCTCCCAGAACCTCGGCAGCACACTCGACGTACAGGCCGGTGACGCACTGGAACTACAAACACCGCACGGCCCACGGGAAACCACAGTGCTGGCCCTGGTGCCGTACTTCTCCACGGTCATCGGCACGGTCGGCATGGACCTCGATCAGATGCGAGCCTGGTTCGACCGTCCCGCGGCGACAACGCTCCAGATCACCGCGGCCGACGGTGTCGATCCGAACACGCTGCTGGCCGACGTCCGCAATGCGGTGCCCGCACCCAACCACATCTACGACGGCCAAGCAGCGCTGGCAGGCCGAGAGGCGCCGCTGCATCAGAGCATGCTCATCGCCAACGCGGTGCTGGCCATCGTCGTCCTCGTCGCCGCTGTCGCACTGCTCAACACGTTGACGCTGTCAGTTCTCGAACGGCGTCGCGAAATCGGTGTGCTGCGGGCGATGGGGTCCAGCCGCCGGTTCACCTTGCAGATGGTCCTGGTCGAAGCGGCCGCCATCGGTGTCGTCGGCGGCGGGTTGGGGCTGTTGTTCGGCCTGTTGGATCAGTGGCTGTTCAGCCTTGTCAGCGGGGACATCATGAACTTCGCCGTGGACTTCCGGCCGAGCCCGATGGCGCTTGCCTTCGCGATCGGCGCGCTGGTGGTGAGCCTGCTCGGCTCGGTGCCACCTGCGCGACGTGCGGCGCGGCTCAACATCATTGAGGCGGTCGGCACCGAATAAGCAGGACTGGACGAACCACGAACCACCGGACACACTGGCGCAATGCCGACCGTCTACAAGAACCCGCGTGGTCAACAGGCGGTGCGGCAATGGTGTTCGGAAGCGTTGGCGCGAGCGGACTTCCCAATTGCCAACGCGACCTTGCACACGAGCGTCGGCCGGGTGGAACTCACCTCCGCCGGAACTGGACGACCGCAGGTCGTCATGGTGCCCGGCACCGGGTTCAACGCTGCGGTGGCTCTGCCGTTGCTGCACGCCCTGTCGGCCCATTGGGCGACCACAGTCGTGGATCTGCCCGGTCAGCCCGGACTCAGCGATCCGCGTCGGCCCCGCAGGGGGCGGCTGGCCTGGTACGGCCGAGTGCTGGATGAGATTTTGGCGGCGATGGATGCCGACGGGATTGTGGTGGTCGGCAATTCGCTGGGCGCTGCCGTGGCGCTAGCCGCCAACTCGCCCCGAATCGCGGCGCGGGCGCTGATCTCACCCGCCGGCTTTATCCGGCTCAGCTTGGACCCGAAACTAGCGCTGGCTTCGGCGGTTTGGCTGATGCATCCCACAGTCGAACACACCCGCCGCATGCTTCGGCTGTTCGTCGCCCCCGGTGCGGACCCGCCTGAGACCGAGGTGGAATGGATGGCCCTCATGGCTGCCTGCTGCCGAACGACTCTGGCGCCTCCGCCCCTGCCCGCCGAACTACTGGCCCGTCGCGCCGACCGACCGTGTGTAGTCGGGGTCGGCGAATATGACCGGTTCCTGCCACCACATCGACTGGCACCGGCGGTGCGCCGAACCATGAACCGCGACGTTCGGGTGTTCTCCGGCGTCGGCCACCTGACCACCTCAGCTCACCTCGACGAGGTGGTGTACCTGGTGGCCGAGGTTGTCGATCGACCCGCCAGCTGAGCCCAGACCGTCAGATGATGCCGAGTTGAATGAGCTTGATAAACAGCTCGTCGAAGGGATCCGTGACGGGAATGGCCAGCGAGAAATTCCCAAACGGGCTGATGAACGTGTTCACCGTTTGTCCGGGCACCCCAATACTCGCGGCGCCGAACCCCAGGTTGTCCTCGGGATCAGTCCCGGAGGTCAGAACATTCGTGAAGAACGGGGTCTCGACAACAACCGCAACATAATTGTCGTCTTCAGGGTCGCCAGCTGACGTGATCTTGATCAAGCCGAACAAATCGATGGTGGAACTCACGAAGCCCGGTTCAACCGCTGAGGTGACGAGCCCGGTGGTCGTTTGACCGGCGAACGGGTTGGTGATCGTCGACGGGCTTGAGACGGCCTGCTCGAATTCGCGGCGGGCGAAGGCCGCCAGTGTCCACGCGGCAGGCGACTGCACCGGCGCGGTGGGCGTGCTGTCGGCGAACGGCGACAGGACCGCGTTCACCAAAGTCGACACGACCCGATCCACCGGATCGGTGGGGGGCGCCGTTGCCGGGGCCTCAACACGTGAGCGCGCCTCGACGGCGACGTCGCGGACGTCGACGAAATTGCCTAGGGATGCCGGTGGGTCTGCGGCGGGCGGGGTAACCACAATGGTTGGCTTCGGGCTGGTCTTCGTCGATACGTTGCGTGACCACGGGCGGAATGTGGCGCCATCCGCATCGGTGCCACGCCTTTCCAGTTTCGCCGGCGCGCTCGCCTGCCCTGTCGAAGTGGTCGAGTCGGCCGCAGCCACCTCACCGGGCGCACCCTTGGCCACCTCGGCCCGCGGATTCAGCGAGCCGCGATCACGTTTCCGGGGTCCGGCCTTTGCCGACGAATTGTCAGACGACTTGTCAGACGACGCCGAGCCGGAATCCCGCGACGCTTCGCCACGCGAGTTCAGCGAACCCCGGTCACGCTTCCGGGGTCCGGCCTTTGCCGACGATTTATCAGACGACTTGTCAGACGACGACGCGCCCGATGAACGCGAGCCGGAATCGTCCGGCGCGGCCAACGCCACCGCCGGCGTACTGGCAACCGCCGCACCGACACCCAGCGCGACCGCCATTGCCCAAATACCATCGATGTGCTTTGCGTTACCCATGGTGGTTTCCCTTCGCTCACCCGCGCCGCATCGACGGGGAGATGGTGATCAAAAAGGCGTCGCAGGGTTGGCGGCGGGTCACCGTCGTGCGCGCCGGTGTCGTCGCGACCGCACAAAGTCGCTGCATAGCTATCGCCGAACCTTCAGAATGTTGACGTTGAAGCTGTACCCATACTGGTTACGGGCTAGCCCGTCCGACGGTTCAAATCCGTCCGCGGATTCACGCGCTGCTCTTGGCGACAGTCGCGTATCCCTGCAAATGCGGTGTGCACGGTGGCGGCACAAGGGTCCGTCGGATGCTGCGCAGCCCCGCGGTATCGAATCCGGCCGCGGCAATCGCCTCGATAGTTCGGCGGTTCGGGTGGCAACCGGACGCCAACCACGACCACGGCTTCGCGATCAGATCCTGGAACCGACCCATCGCGCCGTCCCCACGGACGTGCTCGAGGACAATCAACCGTCCAGTTGGTGCCAGCACGCGCCGGATCTCGCGGAGGGTAGCGCTCACATCATCGACCGAGCACAACACCAGCCCCACGTGTACCGAGTCGAAACTGTTGTCCGGGAAAGGAATGGATTCGCCGACCCCGTCGACGATTTCGACAGCAATGCCGTGCCGGTGGGCAAGGGCCGAAGCCATCCGTCGCATCGCCGCATCGGGCTCCACCGCGGCGACCGCCGTCACCGCGGGCGGAACAAACAGCAAATCGGTTCCGGGGCCGACACCGACGATCAGCAACCGGCCGACCGCGTTGCTCATCGCCTCGCGCCGATAGCGGCGATAGAACAATCGGTCGAAGATCGGCATGCCGAACCGATATACGTACGGGAACAACGGATTACGGCGAGTCATCGGCACCCAGATCCATCCGGAACGGCGGATACTCGTCGCTCATCAACGACACATAGACGGCCACCCGATAACGCCACCGGACCATTCCCATCAGGAGATCGAACATGTCCTGGGACACCGTCCCCCTGGCCAACAGCCGCACCGCGGAGATGACGCACAGCACCTGCAGCAGGGCCTCCATCGCCCAGCAGACGACGATCTGTGGAAGCGCCACGAGCCACCTCACCAACACGGCTGAGTTCGTGACCCGTTCGGGATAGTCGACCTCCAGGTCACCCGGGTAGTCCGGCCGGGGCGCGAGCGTGAACGGCGGATACTGGTCGGTGGTGTTCATCGGGAAGCGGTAGTTCATCACTCGCCAGGACCAGCGCAGCACCCCGACGTTGAAGTCGAAGATCGGCCGCGGATACCGCCCGGTGAACAAGATCGCCACGCCTGCAACGAAAGTCGACAATGGATACACCAGATAGAGACCGATCAGGATGGGATAGTGCGGGACAGCCAGCACGCACCACTTGACGAGCCACAGCCAGCGTGACGGCGCATCGATGGCTCCGCGTACCCGTACCGGATCTGACGTGGTCATCGCCATGGGTCCGACGGGACGGCACTCTCGCGGCCGATCTCTGCGGCGATGCGGCGGTGGCTCACCGCACCGAGGAACATCATCAACGCCCACGTGTTAACCCGATCAGGAATGAGCGCCGCCGGCTTGAGCACCGACTCATTGTGGGCCACCTGTAGCGACGCCAACCGGGAAACCGCCGCGACCTGGCGCCTGCGGGTCTTCTCGTACCACCTCAACGCCGCCGGAATGTCACCGTGGGCGCCCTGACCGTAATCCGAGACCGCCTTGCGCAACACCATGGTGTCGAGCAGCGCCTGATTGGTTCCCTGCGCGAAGGTGGGCGGCATCGTGTGTGCGGCGTCCCCGACCAGGGTGAGGGCACCGACGCCCTGCTCGCGGGATACCGGATGCCGAAAGTGCGGGTACGGCGAGTGCGCGAGATGGTCGTCGGTCAATGTCTCGAGCACGCGATCGGCCAGCTCGGACCAGCCGGCGAACGCGGACCGGATCAGGCCGATCGGGCTGTGCGGTCTCACGAAGTCCGCTGACCACGGCAGGTCGAACCACCATTGCAGAGCGTCGCCACCAGCCGGCCACAGGCCGAGATTGCCGCTCTCGCCGACAACGACTGTCGCGACGTTCTTGTCGCCGATGTCGGGAAGGGTGACCAGACCCTGCCAACTGCACCAGCCTGTCGGCTCCGCCGGCGGCGCACCGACGTATTCCCGAAGTATCGAATGCAGGCCGTCAGCACCGACCACCACATCCCCGTGAACCGCGCTGCCATCCTCGAAGTCCAGACGGACCCCGTCGGGCGTGCTGACCACGCTCACCCTGGAATTACACCGAATGCGTTCCACCGGAAAGCTTTCCAGAAGCCGTTCGAGCAGCATGCGACGTGGCACCATCGACACCGGCGCGCCGAGCCGAGCGGTGATCGCCGCCAAATCCAAGGTGGCAAGCCTGCGGCCCGTCGACGTCACGACTCGCACCTTCGAGAGTTGCTGACCGGCGCCATCCATATCGACGCCGAGCTGCCGCAGAACCGTCTCACCGTTGGACCAGATGGTCACCGCACCGCCACCGGCGCGCACCTCGGGACGCTGCTCGAAGACCGTGACATCGTGCCCGTCCCGCAACAGTGCGCGGGCAATGGAAACACCGCCCACGCCGGCACCGACGACGAGGGCCCGAAGCGGCCGTTTCGTCCCCACGGCTCAAGTTTCGACCGCCTGTGGGCCCGGTGTACAGGTTTCTGCCAGTTGTCGCCGCGTTCGACGGATCAGGACAACGACGGCTGAGCGGCGACGACGACCACCGGCCGGGGAAACCGCAGCGTCGCGCAGGCATCGTCGAGGGTCTCGTCGACCGCGGCCGCAATCTCCGACAAGTCACCGCGCCCGACACCGAAGGTGAGCCCACAGCCGCCGAGCGCGATCCGGGTGAGAATGACCCCGTGGTCACGACGGATCTGCGTCATCTCGGCGAGCAGGTCACCGATCGCGGCGGGATAGCTGACGAAATGGTGTTCGTCCGAGCCGATCTCGCCATACAACCCCACCAGCTCCAGTCGGCGGCAGCCAGGCAACGACAGCGCTGCGCCGGAGCGCGTCATACCCACCAACACGCGCTGCCTGCGCCTCGCGGTAGCCGCCAGCAGGTCGGCCTGCTCGGCGGCGGTGACCACTACCCGCCCCACCCCGAGACTGGCCGCGCAGAACACCAATTCGTCGGCGGACATGCCGGCGGCGTGCGCGGTCATCCGCATCGGGTGGATGCCCGTTGCGATCGCCACCGCGAGTTCCTGGCTGTCTCGGATATCGACGGCCACACCGTGGTCCCTCGCCCAGCGCGCAACAGCGTTGTTTCGCAACACCGTCGCAGGTAGCGCCAACTGCACCACGCCCAGCGCGCGCCGGTTGATCGTGCAGCGCCGCAACGTTTCCCGGTCCTGCGGCGGATCTGCAGGCATGGTGGTGACCGACGGCTTGGACATAAAGAACGAGGAGAGCGTCACACCTCGACCGTTCACCGCGTGGGCCATACCGGCCAGTGTCCTTGCGGTCTCTTGACGGCCCCTGTGTGAACCTTGACGCCTTGCTGACAACGTCGCGGCGCGACAGTGATCGAAGACCGTTAAAGACCGCCGCGTGCGCGTAAAGAAACCGTCAAGACCCCGTTCACGGCGCTGAGCTGGGCAGATCCTGGTTCAGGTCGCCGAAATCCGGTGACCTGTAAACGTGAGAGACGGGATGCCGGTATTGATTTCCGCACTGATTTACGCGGTGCTGACAGTGGCGATCTTCGCCCTGCTCGGCCTGGTGCAGAGGTTGGTCGAGCGGTTGTGATCGAAAACATCGTCGGCCTGATCCTCGCCGTCCTGATCGGGCTGTTTCTCTTCGCCGCCCTGCTCTTCCCGGAGAGGTTCTAGTGAGTACTACAACCGCGGGGGTCGTGTTCCTCGCAGCTCTCGTGCTCGCGCTGGTGGCTGTTCACGTGCCGCTGGGCGACTACATGTACCGGGTCTATTCCTCGGAAAAGCACTCGCGTGCCGAGCACGTCGTCTACCGGCTGATCGGCGCCGACCCGAAATCCGAACAGAGCTGGGGTGCGTACGCCCGCAGCGTGCTCGCGTTCTCCGCGATCAGCATCCTGTTCCTGTTCACCCTGCAACTCGTGCAGGGTGATCTGCCGCTGCATCTGAACGACCCGGCCACCCCGATGACGCCTGCGCTGGCCTGGAATACCGCGGTCAGCTTCGTGACGAACACGAACTGGCAGGCGTATTCGGGTGAATCGACCCAGGGTCATCTGGTGCAGATGGCCGGCCTGGCCGTGCAGAACTTCGTCTCGGCGGCAGTCGGTATAGCGGTCGCGATGGCCTTCGTCCGGGGCCTCGTCCGGCGCAACACCGGCGACCTCGGCAACTTCTGGGTCGATCTGGTGCGCGGCACCACCCGTATCCTGCTGCCGATTTCGATCGTCGGCGCGATCATCCTGATCGCCGGCGGCGCGATCCAGAACTTCGACCTGCACAACCAGGTCGTGAACACGCTCGTCGGGGGCCAGCAGACCATCCCGGGCGGCCCCGTCGCCAGCCAGGAAGTCATCAAGGAACTCGGCACCAACGGCGGCGGCTTCTTCAATGCCAACTCCAGCCATCCGTTCGAGAACCCCACCACGTGGACCAACTGGTTCGAGATCTTCCTGATCCTGCTGATTCCGTTCGCACTGCCCCGCACCTTCGGCCGCATGGTCGGAAATGGCAAGAAGGGCCGCAATCAAGGTCTGGCGATCGCGGCAGTGATGGCCGTCATCGCCACGGTCAGCGTCAGCCTGATGATGCTGTTCCAGCTGCAGGCACACGGCACGGTGCCGACCGCGGTCGGCTCGGCCATGGAAGGTGTCGAACAGCGGTTCGGTGTCGCCAACTCGGCGGTCTTCGCCGCCGCGACGACACTGACCTCGACCGGCGCGGTGGACTCGTTTCACGACTCCTACACCAGCCTGGGCGGCATGATCACGATGTTCAACATGCAGCTCGGTGAAGTTGCGCCGGGCGGTGTCGGATCCGGTCTGTACGGAATGCTCGTCCTGGCGATCATCACGGTGTTCATCGCGGGCCTGATGGTCGGCCGCACCCCGGAGTATCTCGGGAAGAAGATCACGCCACGCGAAATCAAGCTGGCCGCAACGTATTTCCTGATCACTCCGCTGATCGTGCTGACCGGAACCGCGGTGGCGATGGCGATGCCGGGACAACGCGCGGGAATGCTGAACACCGGACCGCACGGCCTGTCGGAAGTGCTGTACGCGTTCACCTCGGCCGCCAACAACAACGGCTCTGCGTTCGCCGGCCTGAGCGTCAACACCGAGTGGTACAACACCGCCCTGGGGATGGCGATGGTGTTCGGCCGCTTCCTGCCGATCATCTTCGTGCTGGCGCTCGCCGGATCTTTGGCCCGCCAAGGCAAGACGCCGGAGTCCATCGGCACACTGCCCACCCACCGGCCCCAGTTCGTCGGGATGGTCGCCGGCGTCACGCTGATCCTGGTCGCCCTGACCTTCTTGCCCATGGTCGCCCTTGGGCCCCTTGCTGAAGGAATTCACTGATGTCCGTTCCAACCATCGAATCACCTGTGCCTGCCCTGCAGAAAGCGCGCAGCACCAAGCGAATTCAGGGTGGGCTGCTCGACCCGCACATGCTGTGGCGCTCGCTGCCCGACGCCCTGCGCAAACTCGACCCACGCACGCTGTGGCGCAACCCGGTCATGTTCATCGTGGAAATCGGCGCGGTATGGAGCACGATCCTGGCCGTAGTCGATCCGTCCTGGTTCGCCGGCCTGATCGTCGTGTGGCTCTGGCTGACCGTGATTTTCGCCAATCTCGCCGAAGCGGTCGCCGAAGGACGCGGCAAGGCCCAGGCCGAATCCCTGCGCAAGACCAAGACGTCCACCATGGCCCGCCGGCTGGCCGGCTGGTCCCCGGGTGCAGCCGGTCAGGAGGAGGAAGTCGCCGCGCCGCTGCTGCAACAGGGCGACATCGTGGTCGTGGAAGCCGGGCAGGTCATCCCGGGTGACGGCGACGTCGTCGAAGGCATTGCCTCCGTGGACGAGTCGGCCATCACAGGTGAATCGGCACCGGTCATCCGTGAATCGGGCGGCGACCGCTCGGCGGTCACCGGCGGCACCACTGTGCTCAGTGACCGCATCGTCGTGCAGATCACCCAGAAACCCGGCGAGAGCTTCATCGACCGGATGATCGGCCTCGTCGAGGGCGCCAACCGGCAGAAGACACCGAACGAGATCGCCCTGAACATCCTGTTGGCGTCGTTGACGATCATCTTCGTCTTCGCCGTCGCGACCCTGCAGCCGTTGGCGATCTACGCGAAGGCCAACAACCCGGGCGTCCCGGATACGTTGGCGCTCACCGGTAACGGCATCACCGGCATCGTGATGGTGGCGCTGCTGGTGTGTCTGATTCCGACGACGATCGGGGCGCTGCTGAGCGCCATCGGCATCGCGGGAATGGACCGGCTGGTGCAGCGCAACGTCCTGGCGATGTCGGGGCGGGCGGTGGAAGCCGCCGGCGATGTCAACACCCTGCTGTTGGACAAGACCGGCACCATCACGCTCGGTAACCGTCAGGCGGCAGCGTTCGTGCCGCTCACCGGTGTCAGCATGGAAGCGCTGGCCGACGCGGCACAGCTTTCCAGCCTGGCTGACGAGACGCCGGAAGGCCGGTCGATCGTCGTGTTCGCCAAGCAGGAGTATGGCCTGCGGGCCCGGACACCGGGCGAGCTGGACCAGGCCCGCTGGGTCGAGTTCAGTGCCAACACCCGGATGTCCGGTGTCAACATCGGTGAGCAGCAACTGCGCAAGGGCGCGACGAGCGCAGTGACCGCATGGATCCGTTCCGAAGGGGGTGACGTCCCAGCCGATCTCGGCACCGTCGTCGACGCGATCTCCGCCGCCGGAGGCACTCCGCTGGTCGTCGGCCGGGTCGTCACCGATGCCAAGCGGGCCGAGATACTCGGCGTGATCCACCTCAAGGACGTCGTCAAACAGGGCATGCGGGAACGCTTCGACGAGATGCGCCGCATGGGCATCCGCACGGTGATGATCACCGGCGATAATCCCTTGACGGCCAGGGCCATTGCCGACGAGGCAGGTGTCGACGACTTCCTCGCCGAGGCCACCCCCGAGGACAAGATGGCCTTGATCAAGAAGGAGCAGGCCGGCGGCAAACTCGTCGCGATGACCGGCGACGGCACCAACGACGCGCCCGCATTGGCGCAGGCCGACGTCGGCGTCGCGATGAACACCGGTACCTCGGCGGCCAAAGAGGCCGGCAACATGGTTGATCTCGACTCCGATCCGACCAAGTTGATCGAGATCGTCGAGATCGGCAAGCAGTTGTTGATCACCCGCGGGGCGCTGACCACGTTCTCCATCGCCAACGACATCGCGAAGTACTTCGCGATCATCCCGGCGTTGTTCGTGGCCATCTTCCCCGGCCTGGATCTGCTCAACATCATGCGACTGCACAGCCCGCAGTCGGCGATCCTGTCGGCGGTGATCTTCAACGCGATCATCATTGTCGCGCTGATCCCGCTGTCACTCCGGGGCGTGCGTTACACCCCGAGCAGTGCGTCGAAGCTGTTGAGCCGCAACCTGTATGTCTACGGGCTCGGCGGTATCGTCGCCCCGTTCATCGGGATCAAGCTGATCGACCTCGTAATCCAACTCTTCCCGGGAATGTGACATGAGATTCACCAACCTTGTTCGTCAACACGTCGCGGCACTGCGGGCACTTCTCGTGTTCACCGTGATCCTCGGCATCGCTTACCCGGTCTTCATCTGGCTCGTCGCGCAACTGCCCGGCCTGCAGAGCAACGCCGACGGATCACTCGTCGAGGCGAACGCAAAGCCGGTTGGCAGCAGCCTCATCGGGCAGTCGTTCACCGACGCCGACGGCAATCCGCTCCCCCGGTACTTCCAGAGTCGCCCGTCGGCGGCCGGTGACGGATACGACCCGATGGCGACCAGCGCGAGCAACCTGGGCCCGGAGAGCATTGTCGACGCGCCCGACAACCCCAGCCTGCTCACGCTGGTGTGCTCGCGCAGTGCGGCGATCGGCGAGCTCGAGGGTGTCGACGGGACGCGGCCGTTCTGCACCGGCGACGGTGTCGGCGCGGTGTTGTCGGTGATCGGCCCGCGGGACGCACGCGGGAACGTGATCCATCCGACCAGGGTGGTCAGCGTCAATCAGCCCTGCGAATCCACCCAAACCCCGTTCCTGAACACCTACGAAGGCGTGCGAGTCGAGTGCGCCAAGCCTGGCGAGGACTACAGCACGGGCCAGATCGTGCCGATCCGGGGCAGCGCCCGGGCGGAGCCCCAGGTTCCGGCCGACGCGGTCACCGCCGGCGGCAGCGGGCTGGACCCGCACATCTCGCCGGCCTACGCGGATCTGCAGGTCGACCGGGTGGCACAAGCCCGCGGCATCAACCCTGAGCAGGTCCGTGAACTGGTAGCGCAGCACACCGACGGCCGGACCCTAGGATTCTTCGGCGAACCGCGGGTCAACGTGCTCGAACTCAACATCGCGCTCGACACGCTGTCTGCGCGAGGATGATGGTTTTGTGAGCACACCGGCGGCCTACGCCACCAAACGCGGGGAGCTGCGCATATATCTGGGCGCAGCTCCCGGCGTGGGCAAGACGTATGCGATGCTCGGCGAGGCCCATCGCCGCATCGAACGCGGCACCGACCTGGTGGCCGCGGTGGTGGAGACGCACGGCCGCAAGAAGACCGCGGACCTGTTCGGCGGCATCGAAGTGATTCCACCGCATTACGTCGAGTACCGCGGTGGCCGGTTCCCCGAACTCGACGTGCCCGCCGTATTGGCGCGCAAACCGCAAGTCGTCCTTGTCGACGAACTCGCCCACACCAACACGCCCGGTAGCAAGAACCCGAAACGCTGGCAGGACATCGAAGAACTGTTGGAGGCCGGGATCACTGTCATCTCGACAGTCAACGTCCAGCACCTGGAAAGCCTCAACGACGTCGTCACCGGCATCACCGGCATCGAGCAGCAGGAGAAGGTGCCCGACGAAGTGGTGCGCGCGGCCGACCAGATCGAACTGGTCGACATCACCCCGGAAGCGTTGCGGCGCAGACTGTCCCACGGCAATGTGTATGCGCCGGAGCGGATCGACGCGGCACTGTCGAATTACTTTCGCCGCGGAAACCTCACCGCGCTACGCGAATTGGCGTTGTTGTGGCTGGCCGATCAGGTCGACGCGGCGCTCGCCAAATACCGGGCCGACAACAAGATCACCGATACCTGGGAGGCCCGCGAACGCGTCGTCGTCGCCGTCACCGGCGGCCCGGAGTCGGAAACACTGGTGCGCAGGGGATCCCGCATCGCCTCGAAATCCAGCGCCGAGCTCATGGTGGTGCATGTGGTTCGCGGCGACGGACTTTCAGGCGTCACGGCGCCGCAGATGGGGAAGGTTCGCGAGCTCGCCGGCAGCCTGGGCGCCACGCTGCACACCGTCGTCGGCGACGACGTTCCCGCCGCGCTGTTGGATTTCGCCCGCGAGATGAACGCAACCCAGCTGGTGCTGGGGACGTCGCGGCGCTCGCGCTGGGCCCGGATCTTCGACGAGGGCATCGGTTCCACCGTCGTCCAGCAGTCGGAGAAGATCGACGTCCACATGGTGACCCACGAGGCAGCCAAACGCGGGTTCCGCTGGTCGTCGACCACTCCCCGGCAGCAGCACGTGGCGTCCTGGCTTGCCGCACTGGTGGTTCCGTCGGCGATCTGCGCCCTGACCGTCCTGCTCCTTGACCCCCTTCTCGGAGTCGGCGGTGAGAGCGCGCTGTTCTTCGTCGGCGTGCTGATCGTCGCGCTCCTCGGCGGTGTCGCGCCCGCCGCGCTCTCGGCAGTGCTGTCCGGGCTGCTGCTCAACTACTTCCTGATCAGCCCGCGCCACACCTTCACAATCTCCGACCCAGACAGCGCCCTGACCATCGTGGTGCTGCTGGCGGTCGCTGTTGCCGTGGCGGCGCTGGTCGACGGGGCGGCCAACCGTGCCCGCGAAGCTCGGCGGGCGTCGCAGGAGGCCGAGCTGTTGGCGTTGTTCGCCGGGTCAGTGCTGCGCGGGGCGGATCTGGACACCCTGCTGGAGCGGTTGCGCGAGACGTACTCTCAGCGCGCGGTCAGCCTGTTGCGTGAGGGCGATGACGGCGCGAACATCGTCGCCTGTGTGGGCAAGGATCCTTGCGTGCAGGTGGATACCGCCGATACCGCCATCGAGGTAGGCGACGACGAGTTCTGGCTGTTGATGGCGGGGCGCAAGCTGGCCGCGCGGGACCGGCGGGTGCTCGGCGCGGTGGCCAAGCAGGCCGCCGGTCTGGTCAAGCAGCGGGAACTGACCGAAGAGGCGAGCAAGGCCGAGGCCATCGCGCAGGCCGACGAGCTGCGCCGGTCACTGCTCTCGGCAGTCAGCCACGATCTACGCACCCCGTTGGCGGCTGCCAAGGCAGCGGTTTCGAGCCTGCGCAGCACCGATGTCGACTTCTCGGACGAGGACACCGCCGAACTGCTGGCCACCATCGAGGAGTCGATCGACGCACTCACGGCGCTCGTGGGCAACCTGCTCGACTCGTCACGGCTGGCGGCCGGGGTGGTCCGGCCGGAACTGCGGCGGGTGTACTTGGAGGAGACAGTGCAGCGCGCACTGCTCGGAATCAGCCGCGGCGCCACCGGCTTTGGCCGTGAGGGCTTGGACCGGGTCAAGGTTGAAGTCGGCGATGCGGTGGCGATGGCCGACGGGGGCCTGCTGGAACGGGTGCTGGCCAACCTCATCTCCAACGCACTGCGCTACGCATTCTCCGGTCCGGTACGCGTCACGGCCGGGCAGGTCGGCGAGCGGGTGTTGATCGCCGTGGTCGACGAGGGACCCGGCGTGCCCCGCGGCACTGAGGAAGCGTTGTTCGCGCCGTTCCAGCGGCTCGGCGACCACGACACCAGCAGCGGTGTGGGGCTGGGACTTTCGGTGGCGCGTGGGTTCGTCGAGGCGATGGGCGGCACCATATCGGCCACGGACACCCCGGGTGGCGGTCTCACCGTCGAGATCGAACTGGGGGCACCGGCATGACAGCCAAGATCCGGGTCCTGGTCATCGACGACGAACCACAGATCCTGCGGGCCCTGCGCATCAACCTGTCGGTGCGCGGCTACGAAGTCATGACCGCGGCCACCGGCGCTCAGGCGCTGCGCAGTGCGGCCGACCATCGTCCCGACGTCATCGTGCTCGACCTCGGCCTGCCCGACATGTCGGGCATCGAGGTGCTGGCCGGGCTGCGCGGCTGGCTGTCGGCCCCGGTGATCGTGCTGTCGGCCCGTACAGATTCCTCCGATAAGGTCGAAGCCCTGGATGCCGGCGCCGACGACTACGTCACCAAACCCTTTGGCATGGACGAGTTCCTGGCCCGGCTGCGGGCCGCGGTGCGCCGCGGCGCCGTATCGGACATCGACCAGCCGATCATCGAAACCTCGTCGTTCACAGTCGATCTCGCCGCCAAGAAGGTCACCAAGAACGATGCCGAGGTGCATCTGACCCCGACCGAATGGGGCATGCTGGAGATGCTGGTGCGCAACCGCGGCAAGCTCGTCGGCCGCGAGGAGCTGCTCAAGGAGGTCTGGGGCCCGGCCTACGCCAAGGAGACGCACTATCTGCGGGTGTACCTTGCCCAGTTGCGCCGCAAGCTCGAAGACGACCCGTCACACCCCGTGCACCTACTCACCGAAGCCGGGATGGGTTATCGATTCCAGGAGTGAGTTCTCCTCGACGAGCAGGGAAAAGGAGCAACGTTACGGCTCGGCCCGGCGCTCGGCCAGTGCCACCAACCGCTCCGTGCATTCGCGGTTGCGCGGGTACGCGAACAGGAGCGCCAGCCGACGCGGCACCCAGTCGAGCGGTCCACCGAGCGGAACTTCCGCCATTTCCACACGCGTCCCGTTGTCAGTGTCGAACAGCCGCAAGGTGATTCTGGCCCCGGCGAATGGCCGCCCTTTAGCGTGCAGCACCAGCTCCTTCTGCGGAACACACGACTCCACCATTGTCTCGTCGTTCAGCACCACAGGCCAGACGCCGATCGTGTGGTGAATGGTGCTTCCGGGGGCCGGCCAACTGGGGTCGACGGCACGCATCCGCGTGTTACCCACGACCCACTGCGAGTACGTCCACCCGTTGGCGATGACGTCCCACACCTGCTTCCGGGTCGCGGTCGTGTCGCGTTTGACGGTCAACGAACTGTCCACTGCTGCCGGCGATGACTCCATCCTCGTTGGCTACCCGGGCCCGACCAACTCAAACGTCGTCGCGATCTCGTTCGCAGGTTTTCCACCGTTGCATACACGTTGCATGTGACGCGGATTACGGTTTGCGTATGTCCGGTTATCGCGACCTCTTCGAATCCAGCATCAATGACCCCGCTGCGTTCTGGGCCGACGCCGCCAAAGCGGTGACCTGGACGCGTGCCCCCGAGCGCATACTCGACGACACGAACCCGCCGTTCTATCGCTGGTTCCCCGACGCCGAGCTGAACACCTGCGCCAACGCGCTCGACCGGCACGTGCCCGAGCGCGGGGACCAGGCGGCGCTGATCTACGACTCCCCCGTCACCGGGACACAGCGCACCTACTCCTACCGCGAGTTGCGCGACGCGACCGCACAGTTCGCGGGCGCGCTGCGCGGACTCGGCGTGGACAAGGGCGACCGCGTCGTGATCTACATGCCGATGATTCCCGAAGCCGTCATCGCGATGCTGGCCTGCGCACGCCTGGGCGCGGTGCACTCGGTGGTGTTCGGCGGGTTCGCCGCCCACGAGCTGGCCGCCCGCATCGACGACGCCCAGCCGACCGTGGTGGTCAGCGCGTCCTGCGGCATCGAGCCCACCCGCATCGTCGAGTACAAGCCGATGCTGGACAACGCGCTGGAGATCGCCGAACACCGCCCGCGGGCCTGCGTCATCCTGCAGCGCGAGCAGAAGCCCTGCGAACTGATCGACGGCCGGGACCGCGACTGGCGCGAGCTGACGGACGCCGCGGCACCCGTCGACCCGGTGCCGGTGGCGGCCACCGACCCGCTGTACGTGCTGTACACGTCGGGCACCACCGGCAAACCAAAAGGCATCGTCCGCGACAACGGCGGGCACGCCGTCGCCCTGCTGTGGAGCATGCGCAACGTCTATGACGTCGCCCCCGGCGATGTGTACTGGGCGGCCTCCGACGTCGGCTGGGTCGTCGGCCACTCATACATCGTGTACGCGCCGCTGCTGCTCGGCGCGACAACCGTTCTCTACGAAGGCAAACCGGTCGGCACGCCCGATGCCGGTGCGTTCTGGCGGGTGGCCGCCGAGCACAAGGTCGAGGTGCTGTTCACCGCGCCCACCGCGATCCGCGCCATCAAGAAAGAAGATCCCGAAGGCACGCACATCGGCAAGTACGACTTGTCCGGGCTCAAGTACCTGTTCCAGGCCGGCGAACGGCTCGATCCCGACACCTACCACTGGGCCGCGGACAAGCTCGGTATCCCGGTGATCGATCACTGGTGGCAGACCGAGACCGGATGGGCGATCGCGGCCGATCCGATGGGAGTGGAAGCCATGCAGGTCAAGCCGGGTTCGGCGACCGTGCCGATGCCGGGCTACGACGTGCAGATTCTGCGTCCGGACGGCTCCGTATGCGACGCCGACGAAGAGGGCGCCATCTGCATCAAGCTGCCGCTGCCGCCGGGCACGCTGCCCACCCTGTGGGGCGACGACCAGCGTTATGTGTCGGCATATCTGTCGGCCTTCCCCGGCTACTACCTGACCGGAGACGGCGGCTACGTCGACTCCGACGGCTACCTGTTCGTGATGGGCCGCACCGACGACGTCATCAACGTGGCCGGGCATCGCATGTCGACAGGCTCGATCGAGGCGGTGCTGGCCGAACACCCCGCGGTGGCCGAGTGCGCGGTGATCGGTGTCAACGACGAGATCAAGGGACAGGTCCCCCGCGGGTTCGTGGTACTCAAGTCCGGGGCGTCGGCAGACCGGCTGGCTGACGAGCTGGTCGCGTCGGTGCGCGAAAACATCGGAGCGGTAGCGTTTTTCAAGATGGTCGACGTGGTAGCTGCGTTGCCGAAGACCCGGTCCGGCAAGATCCTGCGCAAGACCATGCGCGGTATCGCCGACGGCCGCGACGAGCCGGTGCCCTCCACGATCGAGGACCCGTCAGTGCTCGAGGCGCTCAAATCAGTGCTGCGGCGCCCCTGATTTTCTCGCCGAGCAGACGCAGAGTCGCACGAATCAGGCTCTAAGTGTGCGAGTCTGTGTCTGCTCGCGCTCTTGCCCAGGCCCGGTTGCCCAGCAGCCGCAGGCCGTTGAGCGCAACGAGAATCGTCGAACCTTCGTGACCGGCCACACCCAGCGGTAACGGCAAGTGCCCGAACAGGTCCCAGGCGACCAGCACAGTGATCGCGGTGGCCGCGATCACCAGGTTGGCGATGACGATCCGACGGGCCCGGCGGGCCAGCGCGATCACCGTGGGCACGGTGTCGAGTTCGTCACGGATGGTGACGACGTCGGCGGTCTCGACCGTCAGATCGGCACCGGAGGCGCCCATCGCCATCGACGTGTGGGCGGCAGCCATGGCCGGCGCGTCGTTGACGCCGTCACCTACCACCAGGACACGCAGGCCGTCGGCCTCAAGTCGTTGCACCGCACCGGCTTTGTCGTCAGGCAGCAGTCCCGCGCGCACGTCGCCGATACCGAGCTGTTGCCCCAGCCGACTGGCGGCACGCTCATTGTCACCGGTGAGCAACACGGGCGCACGGTCGGTCATCGCGCGCAGCCGTGCCACCGCGGCCTCGGCGTCGGGCCGCACCCGATCGGCCAGACCCAGCACCCCGACTGCTGCCCCGTCCACGGTCACGACCACCGCCGTGGCGCCGGCGTCCTCGATCTCACGCACGGCCGGTAGCTCGATGCCGTCATAAGCCACCGGGCTGAGCACCTGAACGGTCCGTCCGGCCACGACGGCCCGCACACCACGGCCCGGCAGTGCAATGAAGTCCGTCGCCGGTGCGACAGGGACGCCACGCTTGGTGGCCTCGGCGACGATGGCCCGGCCCACCGGGTGCTCACTGAATTGTTCTGCAGCCGCAGCTGTTTCGAGAACATCGACCTCCGTCAACGCGACCACGGCAGATACCTGCGGCATGCCCGACGTCAGCGTCCCGGTCTTGTCGAGCGCGACCACCGCCGTGTCGGCCAGCCGCTCCATCGCCACGGCGGATTTCACCAGCACGCCGTGGCGGCTCGCGTTGGCGATCGCCGAGAGCAGGGGCGGCATGGTGGCCAGCACCACCGCGCAGGGCGAGGCCACGATCATGAATGTCATGGCGCGCAACAGGGTCGAGCGCAGATCGGCACCCAGCACCAGCGGCACCACGAACAGTGCCAGGGTCGCGACTACCACGAGCGCCGAGTAGCGCTGTTCGACCTTCTCGATGAACAACTGCGTCTTTGCTTTGGTGGCGGACGCCTCGGCGACCATCGCGACGATGCGGGCCACGACGGTCTGCGACGGATCGCGCGTCACGGCGACCCGCAGCGCTCCTGAGCCATTGAGAGTGCCGGCGAACACCTCGTCGCCGCACTGCTTGGCGGCCGGCAGCGGTTCGCCGGTGATGGAGGATTGATCGACCTCAGAGGACCCGGCAATCACGTTGCCATCGGCGGAGATTCGTTCGCCCGGCCGGATGATGATGTGGTCGCCGGGCCGAAGCTCATCCGCGGCGACCGCATGTTCGGTGCCATCGGGGTCGAGGATCGTCGCGCGGTCGGGGGCGAGATCGAGCAGCCCGCGCACCGACCGCTCGGTGCGGGTGGTCGCCACGTCCTCCAGCGCTCCCGAGGTGGCGAAGATGACGATCAACAAGGCCCCGTCGAAGACCTGTCCGATGGCGGCCGCACCGATCGCCGCGACGATCATCAGCAGGTCGACATCGAGCGTCCGCGCCCGCAGCGCCTGAATACCGGCCCACGCAGGTTCCCAGCCGCCAGTCAGGTAGCAGGCCAGATACAGCCCCCACCACACCGGTTCCGGCGCGCCGGCCAATTGCGCAGCCAGGCCGACGAGGAACAGCCCCAGCGCAGCCGCCGCCCACCTCACCGATGACACCGACCACAGCCAGCCGGCCGAACCAGCCGAGGAACGGGTGGCGAGTGCCGGCGCGTTGGCCAGTGTGGTCATCGACGGCCTCCGGTGATAGATGCAATGACGCACACCTTTATACATGTAGAGGTTGAAATGTATCAAGTAGTGCTTGCCCGCCATGTTTCAATGGATCACATGGGCCATGGAGTCGAAGGGCGCGCGACGCCGGCTGCATCCCTCGATGCCGCTTCGGCCGCCAAGGTCGCCGAGACCCTGCAGGCCTTGGCGTCCCCCAATCGGTTGTTGATCCTCACCCGGCTGCGGGAATCGCCGTGTTCGGTGACCGAATTATCCGCAGCGGTCGGCATGGAACAGCCGGCGGTTTCCAATCAACTGCGGCTGTTGCGGGCCTTGGGACTGGTGACGGGCGACCGCTCCGGACGCAATATCGTCTACCGGCTTTACGACAGCCACGTCGCCCAGCTTCTCGACGAGGCCATCTACCACATCGAGCATCTCCGGCTCGGAGCCCGCGACACCACCGCCTGAGGCGAGAAGGCGCTGCGGCCAAAGAGTTTCACGCCCCGTTCACCACAACGACATGCGTGACAGCAAAACGCGCGCGCGGTTGCCGGAATCCTTTATTTTCGAGATCACCCGAACTATTGTGAAGTCGTTATATGTTGATATCCGCCCGTGCCCGGGCATTTGCTACCAGCCACAACCGGTACAGCCCGGGCGAGTAAGGAGTTGAACAACGATGCGCATGGCAACCAAGGGATCTTGCACGTGTCGCTGCAATGCCTGCGACGGTGGGCACCACTGCGGGAACCCCCCGAACTGCAACGCACGGCGCTGACACCGTGGGTGACCTGTCGTCGGGGCAACCTGCGGCAGGTCACCACCACACATCAGTTCTGATCCATCCGAGTCCATCGATCACGCTGATCGATCGGACTTTTTCGTGCTCGTAACTCTTTTCGCCACACCGCGCCGCGACACGGCTCGCCCGCACTTCCCGACCGTATGCTGCAGGCTGTGCTCACCGCGCTGCTCTGGGGCCTGGTTGCCGCCTCCTCGCTGATCATTGGTGCAGTCGCCGGTGTGGCCCACGACTGGAACAAGCGATTCGTTGGCCTCGTTCTCGGCTTCGGCGCAGGCGCACTCATAGCCAGCATCTCTTTTGAGTTGGCGGAGGAAGGTTTTCGCGCCAGCGGGGCGTTGTCGGTAGCCGTGGGCCTGGCCGTCGGCGCGATCGTCTTCTATCTCGCCGACACTGCGGTGGACCGGATGGGCGCCGGCAACGGAGCCCAAACCGCAGGCCTGCCACTGCTACTCGGAGCGCTCCTCGATGGCATCCCCGAGCAGGCGGTGCTGGGCATCGGGATCGCCGGCGGCGCGGGCGTCAGTCTCGCTCTGGTCGTGGCGATCTTCGTGTCGAACCTGCCGGAATCGATCGGTTCGGCCAGCGACATGAAGAACGCCGGCCATTCGGTGCGGTTGATTCTTGGCGGCTGGGCCGCGATCGCGGCGTTGTGTGCAGTGGCCACGGTCGGCGGGTACCAGTTGCAGAAGGTGGCCGGCGCCGCACTGCAGGGTGGCATCAACGGATTCGCGGCCGGTGCACTGCTGGTGATGTTGGTGGGTTCGATGATCCCGGAGGCCACCGAGAAGGCCCGCGAGAAGGCCGGACTGGCCGCAGTGTTGGGGTTCGCGGTGGCAGCGGGACTTTCCCTGGCCGGATAGCCGCCGTCGGCTGATGCCCCGGCCCCCGACCCGCGGCCCCCCGGCAAATTTACGCTGTTGCCAGTCGTGGAGATGCGCGACCGGAGCCCGCATACCGCACAGCAAATGCGCATTGCCGCAATTTCGATTGGTAATCGATTACCTGCACGTGGTCGCCGCCATTGCTGTTGCTGTCCTCATGTCCAGCTACTGGCCTCGCCGACCCGCCCGCACCGCGTCCGCGCCAGGCCGTAGTGGCACAATCCGCGACTCCGGTTCCACAGACTTCTCTAATACTGCTAACTTCGCATGCAGTGGGCATCCCCACTGTCGGGGGGCCTGCCCGTCCATCGGACCACTCAGGAGTGAATGCCTTGAAGATCACGAACGTCAGTTCTGCCTTGGCCGCCGCGGCTGTAGCCGCGGCCGCGATCCTCGCCAGCGCGCCGGTCGCACTCGGCGACGCCAGCTCAGTGACCACCGCGACCGTGGGCAGCCAGGCAACGTTGGACAACGGAAGCTGGACGGTCGCCGACCTCAAGCCCAGCACCGACACCATCCCCTACAACGTGCGCGGCACCCTGTGGGAGATCACCGCCACCAACGAGGCGACTGACGGTTCGGTGACGCCGATCGTCTCCAACTTCAACGTGCGCGCCGCTGACGGCCAGAACTACCGGGCCCTCTTCCAGGTCGCCACCCCGCAGGGCGTCAACCCCGCCACCGTCCCGCAGGGCCAGAAGGCCAGCGGCAAGATCTACTTCGACGTCACCGGCGCCGAGCCGGCCTCCGTCGTGTACAACGCGGGTGGCCGCGACCTGCTGGTGTGGGACAAGCCGGCGGCACCGGCGCCCGCACCGAGCGGCCAGAGCCGCCCGGCGACCCCGGTGGCCGCCGCAGAAACCGCAGAAGCGGAAGAAGGCGCAGAGGCTGCCGAAGCCACCCCGGCACCGGCTGCTGCTGAAGTAACCCCGGTTCCGGCTGGTACCGAAGCTGTCCCGGCCGGCGCAGGCACCCGGGCCACCGACCTGCCCGCCGGCACCGCGGCCACTCCCGCCGCTGTCCCCACCGGCACCGAGGCCGCCCCGGCTCCGGCTGGTGCCGCTGAAGCGACGCCGACCCCGGTGGCCCACGGCACGCCGATCGTCGAGGGTGCCCCGGTGCCCGCCGCCGCCCCCGCGGGCGCAGGCAACGCTGCGACCGCCGTTCCGCCGGCACAGCCCGCACCGGTTCCGGCAGGCACCGAGGTTCTCCCGGCAGCACCCGCCCAGCCGGTTCCGGCCGAGCCCGCCCTCGTCCCGGCCGGAGTCCAGCCGACGACGGTGATCCCGACCCCGGCACCCGGTGCCGCCCCGGCCAGCAATCACGGTCCCGCGGCCTGACGCAAAACCACCTACGGCAACGGCCGGACGCGGGAAACCGCGTCCGGCCGTTGTCTTTTGCCCGCAACTCAGGGGTGCGCGATCGACAGCGCGATACCGTCGAGGATGTCGTGCTCACTCACGACGAGCTCGTCGATCCCGGCACGTTCGGCGAGCACCGCCGCAAGCTCCTCGACGATGATCGCGCCGCCCCCGATGACGTCGGCCCGCCCTTCATGCATCGGCCCGAGCGTCAGACGCTGCGCTTTCGTCATCGTGATCAAGTCGTCACACACCCGAAGCAGATCACCGAAACCGATGCGGGACAGGTGAATAGCAGCGGCATCGTATTCGGCCATCCCCTGCGCCAACGCCGACAACGTCGTCATCGTGCCCGCCACACCCACCCAGGTGTGCGCCCCGTCGATCGGAACCACACGCAGCGCCTCGGCCAGGCCGTCGCGGACCACTCCCCTGGCGGCCGCGACCTCGTCTGCGGTGGGTGGATCGGAATGCAGACACCGCTCGGTCACCCGTACACATCCGACGTCCGCCGAGAAGCCGGCCTGCACCGCCTCAGTCCCGAGAACCAACTCGGTAGAGCCTCCGCCAAGGTCGACGACAACGAAAGGCCCTGCGGCAGGGTCGAGTTCACCCACCGCACCGCGGAACGACAGCTCGGCCTCCTCGGTGCCGGTGATCACCTCAGCCACACAGCCCGGCACGACCCCACCGAGCAGCCGTGCGGTCATGGCGAAGAACTCGTCACGATTGCCGGCGTCCCGGGCGGCGGAGGTGGCCACCATCCGGATCGCGGACACCGAGTGCTCAGCCATCAGCGCGGCGTAGTCGGCCAATGCGGATTCGGTGCGCGCCAACGCTTCCGGGGCGAACTGCCCGGTGGCGTCGACCCCTTGGCCCAACCGCACGATGCGCATCTCGCGATGCACGTCGCGCAGTTTGCCATCCGCCGAGTCGTCCATATCGGCGATCAGGAGCCGGATCGAGTTGGTGCCACAGTCGATTGCGCCGACGCGGTTCACGCCCACGTCCTCCGATCCAGGATTCCCGCCATACCCGGCTCGACGGCCAGTACGGCGAGAGCTTCATCGCCAAACGGGTTGACCCCCGGGCCTTTCGCCAACGAATGCGCGATCACCACATGCAGGCACTTGACCCGATCCGGCATGCCGCCGCCGCTGAACGTGGTGCCGAGCGAGTCGATCGCATCGCGCTCGGCCAGATACGACTCGTGCGCACGCAGATACGCGGCCGAAAGCTCCGGATCCTGTTGCAGGCGCTCCGTCATGTCCCGCATCATGCCCGACGATTCGAGCCGGCTGGCCGCCGCGGTCAACGCCGGATGCGTCAGGTAGTACAGCGTGGGAAATGGTGTGCCGTCGGGCAATCGGGGCGCGGTCTTGACCACGCCCGGTTCCCCGTTCGGGCATCGGTAGGCGATTTCGAGGACACCGCGCGGCTCACGGCCGAGCTGCCGTGCGACGGCCTCGAGGTCGGCGGGGTCAACCACCGGGAGCCGGGGGTTGCGACGGCGGCGGGCCGCCAATTGGACCCGGCGGGCCGCCCGGAGCGGGCGGGGCCGGCGGAATCGCTGAAACACCGTGTGGCTGATCGGCAATCGTGTGCCACAGCGAGGTGTACCACGGCTGGCCCGCGGGCACCGTCGACCCGGGCACACCGGGAACCCCGGGCTCGCCCGGCACCGCGCCGGTCGGCGGCAGCTGCACCTGGTACGGGGTATCACCGGGCATGACGAAGCCGAGCCGCTCCCGGGCCTGTGCCTGGATGTACTGACGATCGGCCAGTTTGACCTTCTGCTGCTCGAGTTCGGCGATCTGCACCCGCAGTTGCTCCTCGCTGGCCTTGAGTTGCTTCATCTCGGTGCGCTGGGCGAAGTAGGTGCGAACCGGCCCGGCAATGGTCAGCGTCAGCACGCACACCACCGCAGCCAGAATGGCCGCGCGCCGTGCCGCCGACCCGAACCGCTGTTCGGATTGCAGCTCGGCCTGCTGTTGTGCCTGTACCGCAATCGCTTTGGTGACTGCTTCGTCGGGCGCAGGCTCGGCCTCTGCCGAACGCGTTTCGGCCCCTCGACGGCGGGCCTGCGATGCTCGCGGCCGATTCGACTCGCCGGTCTTGCCCGGCCTGCCAGGTCGGGAGGCCGGGGACCGTCGCTTCGGATCGGGCCGCTTCGCTTCGGGCATCTCAGGTCAGCATCGTCGTGGGGCCGGCACCCGCCTACTTGGCTTCGAGCCGTGGGAACGCCAGATCACCGGCGTAACGCGCGGCGTCGCCGAGGGTTTCCTCGATGCGCAGCAGTTGGTTGTACTTGGCCACCCGCTCGCTGCGGGCCGGAGCACCCGTCTTGATCTGGCCACTGCCCACCGCGACTGCCAGATCGGCGATCGTGGTGTCCTCGGTCTCACCGCTGCGGTGGCTCATCATCGTGCGGTAACCGCTGTTGTGCGCCAGCGCCACGGCATCCAACGTCTCTGTGAGCGTGCCGATCTGGTTGACCTTCACCAGCAGCGCGTTGGCGGCGCCGCGCTCGATACCGTCCTCGAGACGTTCGGGATTGGTCACGAACAGGTCGTCGCCGACCAGCTGGATGCGGTCACCGATCGCGGTGGTCAGCGCCACCCAGCCGTCCCAGTCGTCCTCGGAGAGCGGATCTTCGATCGACACCAGCGGGTAGGACTCGATCAGGCCGGTGTAGAACTCAACCATCTGCTCGGCGCTGCGGGTCTCTTTCTCGAACGCGTAACCCGTTCCCGGCGTGTAGAACTCGGTGGCGGCCACGTCCAGGGCCAGCGCCACATCCGTGCCGAGCTTGTATCCGGTGGCTTCGATGGCCGACGAGATCAGGTCAAGCGCCGCCTTGGTGCCTGCCACGTCGGGCGCGAATCCGCCCTCGTCGCCCAGGCCGGTGGCCAGCCCCTGCTTCTTGAGCACCGACTTGAGCGAGTGGTAAACCTCGGTACCCCAGCGCAATGCCTCTTTGAACGACGGCGCACCGATCGGGGCGACCATGAACTCCTGGACATCCACCCCGGTGTCGGCATGCGCGCCGCCGTTGAGGATGTTCATCATCGGCACGGGCAGGATATGCGCGTTGGGCCCACCGAGGTAGCGGAACAGCGGCAGCCCGGCCGATTCCGCGGCGGCCTTCGAAACCGCAAGTGAGACACCGAGAATCGCGTTAGCGCCCAGGCGGGACTTGTCGGGTGTGCCATCCAGGTCCAGCAGCGCCTGGTCGACCAGCCGCTGATCGTCGGCGGCCAGTCCGATGACTGCCGGGGCGATCTCGTCGAGCACGGCCTCCACGGCCTTCTCCACACCCTTGCCGCCGTAGCGCGCGGCGCCGTCGCGCAGCTCGACCGCCTCGTGCTCGCCGGTCGACGCGCCGGAGGGCACCGCGGCCCGAGCGAACGTCCCGTCGGTCAAGGCCACCTCGACCTCGACCGTCGGGTTACCGCGGGAGTCGAGGATCTCGCGGGCTCCAACCTGCTCGATGATGGGCACTGGCTTCTCCTTATCGCGTCCTTCGAGTGCTTGGCGCTACTGCGTAAGCCTAGGGATGAGCCTAAAGGGTGACCCGCGCTCCGCCATGTCAGAGGGTGTGGCCGGACGCGTAGGCGGTGGCCCAGTCGCGCACCGCGCGGGCGTACTGCTCGGAGTTGTTGTAGGCCTTCAGCGCTTTCATCCAGCCCCTCGGGGTGGACAGATCCTTGCCGTTCCAGCACAACACACCCGCCGCCGACAGCGCGGCGTCGTCGAAGTTGTCCGGGCCGATCTTGCCGTCGTTGTTGGCATCGACGCCGAAATGTCCCCAGGTCTCGGGGATGAACTGCATCGGGCCCATCGCACGGTCCAGATCCGCGTCGCCGTCGAGATTGCCGCCGTCGGTGTCGGCGATCCGCAGATTGCCCGCCGTCCCGTCGAGCTGAACACCGCGGATCGGCGGTGTGACGTCCCCGTTCGAGGCGATCATGGCGCCCCGGTAGGTGCCGTGATGGCTCTCCACCATGCCGATGCCCGCGAGCGTGGTCCAGGCCAGGCCGCAATCCGGATTCTCCACCTCGGCGACCCGCGCGGCGTACGCGTAGGCCTCAAGCGCGTTGACGGGCATGCCCAATGCAGGCGCCCGTTCCGCCGCCCAATCACGGAGCTGGTCAGCCGCTCTGCCCATGGCATATGTGTCCACTGCGGGCACCGAATCGCCCGCCGGCGGCGGCACCCCTTCAGGAATTGGCGTGCCGAGCTGCCATGAACAGCTGGAAGCCATCAGCAGTGCTGTCGCTGCAATAACCGCGACAGCCCGCAGCCAACGAACTGGCGACACCGGACTCCCTCAACCCCGCTCTACTCCCTTGGACATAGTCCCATGCGACCGGACCGACGCGTCGGCCGACGGGCCTTGGCGAAGCTGACCGAATGGCGAAGACCCCCTGATAAGGTGAGCCACGCCTTGCTATGGCAAGCCAAGGCTACGTGTTTTATCCCGGGTCTAGCGAGGACGCATTGATCACTGCCATCGCAGACGTTCCGACCAGCACACTGGCCGCATCCAACGTCACATCGCAGCTGTTCGGCAGCGGTTTGATCGGCCTGCGCGAAGGTTTGGAAGCAGCGATCGTGGTGTCGATCCTGGTCGCGTTTCTGGTCAAAGCCGAACGTCGTGACGCCCTCAAATGGGTGTGGCTGGGAGTCGGCTCAGCAATTGCCATGACGGTCGCGATCTTCCTCGTCATCCAGTTCGGTGAGAACACCATCAGCGGCCTGGGCGCCGAAGCCATCGCCGGGATCGCCTCGCTGCTCGCCGTCGTCATCGTCACCACCATGGTGCTGTGGATGAAGAAGGCCGCAGCGTCCATCTCGGGTGAGCTACGCAGTGAGATGTCGCGGGCCCTGCAGACCGGCGGCCCGGCGGTCGCACTGCTGGCGTTCCTCGCCGTCGGCCGCGAAGGCGTCGAGACCGCGTTGTTCATGGTGGGCTACGCCGAAGCCGAGACCCTGTGGCCGCTGCTCGGCCTGATCATCGGCGTGCTGATCGCCGCGGCGATCGCCTACGGCATGTACGCGGGTGCGGTCCGCATCAACCTGGCCAAATTCTTCAAATACACCGGCGTCTTCCTGATCGTGGTGGCGGCGGGAATCCTCGCCTACGGGATCAAGGCGCTGCAGACCGTCGGCTGGCTGCCCGGCCTCGGCAGCACGGCCTTCGACATGACCGGCTGGTTCGACTGGTCGGCGTGGTACGGCGAGATCATCCAGGGCATCTTCAACATCAACCCCACTCCGACCGTGCTGCAGTTGGTCGCGTGGCTGGCCTACCTGGTCGTCGTGCTGACCCTGTTCCTGCTGCCGACGCGCTCGTCGGGCGCCGCAGCCCCCAGCACATCAGCATCTTCCGAGCCGAGTGTCGACCCGGAGACCCCCACCGCATCCGAAAGGTCCACCAAGTGATGATCACCCCCGCCGTGAAGATGGGAGCCGCGACCGCCGCCGCAGTGCTTGCCGGTTTCTCCCTGGCCGGCTGCCAGGCCAAGGAGTCCGCGCCGAGCGGAGACGGCGGCGGCGACAAGGCCGCACAGATCACCGTCGACGCCTCGGACACCGAATGCAAACTGTCCGGCACCGAGGCGACGACGGGGGCCAGCACCTTCGTGGTCACCAACACCGGCTCCAAGGTCACCGAGTTCTACGTCTACAGCGAGGGCGAACGGGTGATGGGCGAGGTGGAGAACATCTCCCCCGGCCTCAAGCGGCAGCTGATCGTGCAGCTGACCCAGCCGGGCACCTACCAGACCTCCTGCCGGCCCGGGATGGTCGGTGAAGGGATCCGCGGTGATTTCGTCGTCTCCGGCGAAGCCGTGCAGATCGACACCGAAGGCAAGTTCAAAGAGGCCGCCGACAGCTACAAGCGGTACGTGAACAGCCAGACCGACGCGCTGGTCCCGGCGACGGAGGCATTCGTCGCGGCCATCAAGTCCGGTGACATCGAGGCCGCCAAGGCCCAGTTCCCGACGTCGCGCGTGTACTACGAGCGCATCGAGCCCGTCGCGGAATCGTTCCCCAACGACCTCGACCCGCGCATCGACCTGCGCGAGGCGGACCTGGAGCCCGGCCAGAAGTGGACCGGCTTCCACCGCCTGGAGAAGGATCTGTGGGTGACGGGCCCGCAGCCCGACACCAACGCGATCGCCGACCAGTTGGTGGCCGACGTCAAGGAACTCGACGCCGGCGTGAAGGCGCCGGAGTGGAGCATCGACTCCACCCAGATCGCCGGCGGCGCCCAAGGTCTGCTCGACGAGATCTCGATCAGCAAGATCAGCGGCGAAGAGGACATCTTCAGCCACACCGACCTGTGGGATTTCAAGTCCAACGTCGAGGGCTCGCAAACCGCGGTGGCCTCGGTGCGGCCCATCCTCGACGAGCGCAACGCCGAACTGGGCAAGCGGGTCGACCAGAGATTCGCCGAGGTTGAAGCGCTGCTGGAGAAGTATCGTGAAGGCGACGGTTACGTCTCCTACGACAAGGTGACCGAACCGCAACGCCAGGAGCTTTCGCGCGCCATCGACGCGCTGAGCAAAGAGGTGAGCCAGGTGCAAGGTGTCATCGCCCCACAGTGATCCCGTCAACGATCCCGTCAGTGAGCAGCCCGCGTCGGGTTTCTCCCGGCGCAAGCTGTTCGGTGCGGCGGGGGTCACCGCTGCGGTAGTCGGTGCGGCCAGCGCAGGTGCGCTGGCCGGCCGTGCTTCCGCGGCATCCAGCGCACCGCACGGTGCGCTGAGCGGGCCGGTCCCCTTCCGCGGTGACCGGCAGGCCGGCATCATCACCGAAGCGCAGGACCGGATGCATTTCTGCGCATTCGACGTCACCACCGACAAGCGCGAGGACGTCGTCGCGCTGCTCAAGCAGTGGACGCAGATGGCCGAGCGGATGACGCGCGGCGAGGAGACCGAGGCAGGCGGAGCCATAGACGGCAACCCCTACGCCCCGCCCTCGGACACCGGCGAAGCCCTGGGGCTGCCTGCCTCGCAGCTGACGCTGACCATCGGCTTCGGTCCGACGTTCTTCCTCAAGGACGGCAAGGACCGGTTCGGCATCGCCGATCAGAAGCCCGCCGAGCTGGCCGCGCTGCCCAAGTTCCCCAACGAGACCATGGACCCGAACCGCTCCGGCGGGGACATCTGTGTGCAAGCCTGCGCGAACGATCCGCAGGTCGCCGTGCACGCGATCCGCAATCTGGCGCGGGTCGGGTTCGGGACCGTGGCGGTGCGCTACTCACAGCTGGGGTTCGGCCGCACCTCGTCGACCACGCGTGACCAGGCCACGCCGCGAAACCTGTTCGGGTTCAAGGACGGAACCAACAACATCAAGGCCGACGAGACCGAGGTGCTCGACAACAACGTGTGGGTCGCCGACGGTGACGGCCCCGCCTGGTTGACCGGCGGCACTTATCTCATGACGCGACGCATCCGGATGCGCATCGAGAACTGGGACCGCACAACCCTGCTGGAGCAGGAGCGGGTTATCGGACGCCAGAAGGGCAGCGGGGCCCCCAATGGCCTGCAGGACGAGTTCGACGAACTCGATCTGGACCTGGCTGACGACAAGGGCACCCCGCTGATCGACGTCGACGCGCACGTGCGGTTGGTGTCGCCCGAGAACCTGGGCGGCATCGAGATCCTGCGCCGCGGCTACAACTTCACCGACGGCACAGACGGTTTCGGCCATCTTGACGCGGGGCTGTTCTTCATCGCGTTCGTCCGGAGTCCGGAAAAGCAGTTCATCCCGATGCTCGGCGAAATGTCCCGCAAAGACGCGATGAACGAGTACATCACCCACACCGGCACAGCGGTGTTCGCCTGCCCGCCCGGAATTCGCGAGGGTGACACGTCGGCGTACTGGGGTTCGACGCTCTTCGCTTGAGTCGGTGCGGCCCTCGGACCGGTCAGCTGCAGCAATTCGGGTCGAGCACCGCGCACAGCGCCAGCATCGCCTCCGGCCGGACGCGGTGGAAGACGTTCATGCCGCGCCGTTCGGAGAGCACCATCCCGGCGTTGCGGAGCTGGGTGAGGTGATGACTGATGGTGGACTCCGTCAGCCCGAGGACCGCGGCCAGGTCCCCGCTGATCTCCTCGCCCACGCTGAACAGATGCGACATGATCTTGACCCGAACCGGATCGGCCAGCGCCTTGAGCCGCATCGCGATCTGCAGCGCGTCGTCGTCGCTCATCGGGCCGGCCGCCACGGGGGCGCAGCAGACCGGAGCGGACATGTCGATCACCGGCAAAGCTTTGGGCATCTCCCCATCCTGCCACGTTCTTGACATATATCAAAAAGGTGGCATGCTGAGCCGTGACGCGTCAGTTCGATATATGTCGAAGTTCATAGGAGGCCATCATGTCCCGTGTCCAGTTAGCACTCAATGTCGACAATCTCGACGAGGCGATCACGTTCTACTCCAAGCTGTTCGGCGTCGACCCCGCCAAGGTGAAGCCGGGTTACGCCAACTTCGCGGTGGCCGAGCCGCCGCTGAAGCTGGTCCTCCTGGAGAACCCCGGCCAGGGCGGCACGATCAACCACCTCGGCGTCGAGGTCGGTTCCAGCGAGCAGGTCCACGCCGAGATCGCCCGACTGTCAGACGAAGGCTTGTTCACCGACGAGGAGATCGGCACCACCTGTTGTTTCGCCACCCAGGACAAGGTCTGGGTCACCGGCCCGGCCGGGGAGAAATGGGAGGTCTACACCGTGCTGGCCGATTCGGAGACCTTCGGCACCAGCCCGCAGCACTCCGACGAAAACGCCGATGAAGCCGTCTGCTGCGGCGGGTCATCCAAGGAAGCAGATAAGGCAACTACATCCTGCTGCTAGCCGATTCCCGACCTACCGCGGCCGTGGCCACACGGCCGCGGTAGGGCCCAGGCTCAACTTCACCTGGCGTTCATTTGCCAACGGATTCGATAGCTGTCAATATCGATGTATGTCGAAATCAGAGGCGCTGAGCGACCTGGCGTGTTGCCCACCCGGGGCGTTGCTGCGTGAGCCACTGTCGGCTGCCGCGGCGGCGGATATGGCGGTCAAGCTCAAGGCGCTGGCGGATCCGGTGCGGCTGCAGTTGTTTTCGGCGATCGCCAGCCACGCCGGCGGCGAGGCCTGCGTCTGCGATATCTCGACCGGGCTGGAGGTTTCGCAGCCGACGGTGTCGCACCATCTCAAGGTGCTGCGTGACGCCGGTCTGTTGACCTCCGAGCGTCGAGCGTCGTGGGTGTACTACGCGGTGGTGCCCGAAGCGTTGGCCTGCCTGTCGGTGCTCCTGGGCGCGGCCGCCACCGACACGATGGCGGCGGTGCCCGCATGACCGGCACTGCCACCTCTGCCGCGCCGCCCGTGGTGGGCAAACTCTCCACCCTGGACCGGTTCCTGCCGTTGTGGATCGGCGCGGCGATGGTCGCCGGTCTGCTGCTGGGCCGCTGGATACCGGGACTCAACACCGCGGTGGAAAGCGTTCAGATCGACGGCATTTCGCTGCCGATCGCGCTGGGCTTGCTGATCATGATGTACCCGGTGCTGGCCAAGGTGCGCTACGACCGCCTCGACACCGTCACCGGCGACCGCAAGCTGCTGATCTCCTCACTGGTGCTGAACTGGGTGCTGGGGCCCGCATTGATGTTCGCACTGGCCTGGCTGATGCTCCCCGACCTGCCCGAGTACCGCACCGGGTTGATCATCGTCGGCCTGGCCCGCTGCATCGCCATGGTGATCATCTGGAACGACCTCGCCTGCGGCGACCGCGAAGCCGCCGCTGTCCTGGTCGCACTGAACTCGATCTTCCAGGTCATCATGTTCGCGGTGCTGGGCTGGTTCTACCTGTCGGTGCTGCCGGGCTGGCTCGGCCTGGAGCAGACCACCATCGACGCCTCACCGTGGCAGATCGCCAAATCCGTGCTGATCTTCCTGGGCATCCCGCTGCTAGCCGGCTACCTGTCCCGCCGCCTCGGGGAACGAGCCAAGGGCCGCGACTGGTACGAGTCGAAGTTCCTGCCGCGGATCGGGCCGTGGGCGCTCTACGGGCTGCTGTTCACCATCGTGATTCTCTTTGCGCTGCAAGGTGATCAGATCACCCACCAACCGTGGGACGTCGCCCGCATCGCACTGCCCCTGCTGGCGTATTTCGCACTCATGTGGGGCGGTGGGTACCTGCTGGGCGCCGCACTGGGCCTGGGCTATGAGCGCACCACCACGCTGGCATTCACCGCCGCGGGCAACAACTTCGAGCTGGCGATCGCGGTGGCCATCGCCACTTACGGCGCCACGTCCGGCCAGGCCCTGGCCGGGGTGGTCGGCCCACTCATCGAGGTGCCGGTCCTGGTTGCCCTGGTCTATGTCTCCCTGGCGCTGCGCAAACGCTTCACCCACCACACCCCGCAACACCTCACCACCGACTCGACGGCGAGAACGGAACAATCCAATGACTGACAGCCCCGTCACCCATCAACTCCGCCGCGACCTGTCCATCGACCAACGGCTCTCGCTGAAATCGGCTGCGACCCGACTGGAGACGGAGTTCGCCGATACTTTCGGCACTGAAACCATCGAACGGTTTCTGCACTCTTCGTACGACCAATTCGCCGGGCGGGCCAGCGTACCCAACTTCCTGCCGCTGCTGGCTGAACGGTTCGCTCGTCAACGGCTGTACGCGCTTGCTCGGGTCGAAGGCAAGGTCACCGACGGCAAACCCACAGTGCTGTTCCTGTGCACGCACAACGCCGGTCGCTCCCAGATGGCCCTCGGCTTCTTGACCCACCTGGCCGGCGATAATGCCGTGGCATGGTCCGGCGGGTCAGAACCCGGTTACGAGATCAACCCCGCTGCCATCGCCGCCATGGCGGAGGTCGACATCGACATCACCGGCGAGTACCCCAAACCCTGGACCGACGAGATCGTCCAAGCCGCAGATGTCGTCATCACGATGGGCTGTGGGGACGCCTGCCCGATCTTCCCCGGGAAGCGTTACGAGAATTGGGAGCTGCCCGATCCCGCCGGACAGGGACTCGACGCCGTTCGGCCCATCCGCGACGACATCGAGGAACGGGTGCGCCGCCTCCTTGCCGAACTGGCAGTACCGGTCAATGGCTGAACCCGGACCTGCAGTGTTGTTCGTGTGCGTGAGCAACGCTGGGAAATCCGTTATGGCGGAAGGCTTGATGCGAAAGTTCGCCGATCAGTCGATACGCGTGCGCTCGGCCGGCACTCACGCAAAGAGTGCCGTCAATGAGCTGTCGGTGCAAGCCTTGGCCGAAGTTGGTATCGACATCAGCGCCCACCGCCCGACGCAGGTCACCGAGGCGGTACTCGACGACGCGGATCTGATCGTGATGGTCGGAACCGCAGCGAAATTGGAGACGCAAATCAAAAGCGCTTCCGTTCGGACCTGGGCCACAGACGAGCCGTCGCTACGGGGTGTCGACGGGATCGAGCGCATGCGGTTGATCCGCGACGACATCGCGCAGCGTGTCCGCGGTCTGCTCGCGGAGTTCGGCGTCCCGGTCAGTCGCTAGTTTGATCGGTCTCGTCGGCGTCGTCTGCCTCGGCAGGTTCTTCGACGGGCGGTTGCGCCTGCGCCTCATCGACGTCGTCAACTTCAGGGTCGTCGACCTCGACCTCATCATCGACGTCGTCGACTTCAGGTTCCTCGACTTCGCCCTCCAGCTCGACCGACGAAGGCCAATACGAGCGCCACTCCTGCTCGGTGATCGTCCCCAGCGGAGTCACGTCGAGCTCTTCGGGAACGTCCTCACCGCGGCGGCCGGCGGCGACATCGGATTCCACCAGCCGCACCGTGTCCATGAACTCCAACACCGCTGTGCGTAGCTCGTTTTCCGCGTCGGTCTCGGCCGACACGGTGACCGAGGTCAGTGTCGCGGGGATCAGATCCGCAGGCAGGCCGGCTTGGGTGACCCGCGCAATCACCTTCTGCGCCAACGCGAGAGCCGGCTGCCCGGTGGGCACGTCGTCCAAGCACGACGTACGTGACTTCACCGACCTCTCCTGCGCCTTGCGCTCCTCCCACTGGGCCAGTTGCTCATCGAGTGAAATCGACTCGCCCGCAAGGACTGCCGGAACGCGGTTGCCGAGTTTGCGCACCAGCGCGTCAGCGACGTCATCGATGTTGAACGGATGGTTTGGGGCGTCCTCGGCGATGCGCGCGTGAAAGAGCACCTGTAACAGCACGTCACCGAGTTCCTCGCGCAGCTCGTCGGCGTTGCCGCCGCGCACCGCGTCGAACAGCTCGTAGGTTTCCTCAAGCAGGTAGCGGCGCAGCGAGTCGTGGGTCTGTTCGCTCTCCCACGGGCCGGCGGAGCGCAGCTTGTCCATCATCGCCACGGCATCGAGCAGCCGCTCCCCGGGCTGCGGCGCGGCCGCGGCGATCAACCGAGCCCCCGCGGCCAGGCGCGCCTTGACAGCCGGGTGCTCGGGGTCCGAGGACAGCAGCACTGGGGCATCCTCGCCGTCGTAGGCGGGTCGCGCCGCCGGCAGCGACCACGGCACCTTGACCGGCATTTCCTCGGTGTACTGCACATCACCGGTGAGCAGATCGATCGCGTCGACAGGGATGAGTGACGGGTGCCGGGGGTCGACCAATACGACGGTCATGGGCTGCACCCCCTCACGCATTTCGACGAGACCGCTGATCTCGGTTATACCAACACGTTGCCAGGCCTCGACGCGCCTGGTGGGGACCGGCAACGCTGCGTCGTGCGTCACCGGATGGTCCCACACGGGATGGCCGCCCTGCCCGAAGGCAAGGCGGCCATCATGTCACAATCGCGTGACTCAGGACTCCGGCGGGAACGGGCCGTCCGGGATCACCCAGTGCCCCGGCCTCTCATCGAAGAACGGGTTGACGATGCCGTTCACCGTGGGCATCTTCGTCAGCTGGCCCGGGGGGATTCCGAAGAACGGATTGGCAACACCGTTGATCGTCGGTGAATTCTTCAGCTGCCCCGGCGGGATGTTTCCGTTCGGCAGCTGGAAGAAATTGTCTACCTCGGGAAACCGCACGGTGGGCACGTCAACGTCCGGAAGATTGACGTCCGGCACGTTCACGTCCGGAACGTTAACGCTGGGCACGTTCACGTCCGGAACGTTAACGCTGGGCACGTTCACATCCGGAACATTTACGCCCGGCACGTTCACATCCGGAACATTCACACCGGGCACATTCACATCCGGAACATTCACACCCGGCACGTTCACATCGGGTACGGCCGGACCCGGGATTGGCGGCGGCGGTGGCAGGTTCGGATCGGCCTGTGCGAGACCTGTGCCGAGGCCAAGTGCGCCGAGCCCCAGTGCACCTACCATCGTCGAGCTCGCTGCAAACTTCTTGTAGTTCATGGTCACTCCTTCTCCTTGCGTCATCGCGACGACGCACCAAACGGTGGCAATCGCGTGATGTTCGGTTTAGGAAATTGCATGACCGCCCTATGGCCGACGATCTTGCCGCCTCTTCTCACGACGACAACGCAATACCTCGACCCCCCGTATGTATGTCGGATCGCCACCGGAGCGCGTTATCAGCGCTTCGGTGATTTTCGAGAGATATCGGCGCAAATAATGCGACTACCAGGCGATTAGGTCGAAGAATTAATGTTCGCGGTCAAGTCGACGGTGCGCTGAGTCTCGCCATTGAGCACCAGCACCAGACCCGCCACCATCTGGACAAGCTGAAGATCACGGATGCGGGCCGACCCGACGCCCTCGCCCTCCCGCGGGATGGGCACCTGAACCGTCGATGTGGTCGCTCGGTAGTGCGCGCCCGGGTACAGCCGCTTGAGCCGAAGCTGCGCGGAATCCGGCAGCACCATCGGCGACACCCGCACCGTCGATGCGGACACCGCACCGATCTCGGTGATCCCGTACTCCCGGCACAACAACCGCAATCGGGCCACCGCGACCAGTCGCTGCGCCGGTTCAGGCAGCGGGCCGTAACGGTCGTTGAGTTCGTCCACGACGGCCCGCACGGCGGCCTCGTCTGAGGCCGCGGCCAACCGCCGGTAGCCCTCGAGCCGCAGCCGGTCACTGCCGATGTACTCCGGCGGCAGGTGCGCGTCGACCGGCAGATCGATCCGCACATCCTTCGGTTCTTGCGGTGTCGCAACGGTTTTCCCGTCGGCGGCGGCCCGGTAGGCCTCTACCGCCTCACCGACCAGGCGCACGTACAGGTCGAAGCCGACGCCCGCGACGTGACCGGACTGCTCGACCCCGAGCACGTTGCCGGCCCCACGGATCTCCAGGTCCTTCATCGCCACCGCCATGCCCGCGCCCAGCTCGTTGTTCTGCGCGATGGTGGCCAGCCGGTCGTAGGCCGTCTCGGTCAGCGGCGCCTCCCCCGGATATAGGAAGTAGGCATAGCCACGTTCACGGCTGCGGCCGACCCGGCCCCGCAGCTGGTGCAGCTGCGAGAGCCCGAACGTATCGGCCCGCTCGACGATCAACGTGTTGGCGTTCGAGATGTCCAGCCCGGTCTCGACGATCGTGGTGCAGACCAGGATGTCGTACTCCCGGTTCCAGAACCCTTCGACGGTGCGTTCCAGGGCTTCCTCGTTCATCTGGCCGTGCGCGACGACGACGCGGGCCTCCGGAACCAGCTGACGGACCCGCGCCGCGGCCTGGTCGATGGTGCGCACCCGGTTGTGGATGTAGAACACCTGCCCGTCGCGCAGCAACTCACGGCGCAACGCCGCGGCCACCTGTTTGTCGTCGTGCGGGCCGACGAACGTCAGCACCGGGTAGCGCTCCTCGGGCGGGGTGAGGATCGTCGACATCTCCCTGATCCCAGCCAGGCTCATCTCCAGGGTCCGCGGGATCGGGGTGGCGCTCATGGTCAGCACGTCGACGTGGGTGCGCATCGACTTGATGTGCTCCTTGTGTTCGACACCGAACCGCTGCTCCTCGTCGACCACGATCAGGCCCAGGTCTTTCCACGTCACGGCGGTCTGCAGCAGCCGGTGCGTGCCGATCACGATGTCGACCGAGCCGTCCTTCATGCCTTCCAGCACGGCGCGGGATTCGGCCGGATCGGTGAACCGGGACAGTCCCTTTACCGTGACCGGGAAGCCGGCCATCCGGGCGGTGAACGTCTGCAGATGCTGATCGGCCAACAGCGTGGTCGGCACCAGCACCGCCACCTGCTTGCCGTCCTGCACGGCCTTGAAAGCCGCCCGCACCGCGATCTCGGTCTTGCCGTAGCCGACGTCGCCGCAGATCACCCGGTCCATCGGAACCGGCTTCTCCATATCGGATTTCACCTCGGTGATGGCGGTCATCTGGTCCATCGTCTCGGTGAAACCGAACGCGTCCTCCATCTCCGCCTGCCACGGGGTGTCCGGACCGAACGCGTGGCCGGGTGCGGACTGCCGTTTGGCGTAGAGCGCGACGAGCTCGCTGGCGATCTCCCGCACCGCACGCCGCGCCTTGGTTTTGGTGTTGGCCCAATCACTTCCGCCGAGTTTCGACAGCGACGGCGCCTCGCCGCCGACGTAGCGGGACAGCTGATCGAGCGAATCCATCGGCACATACAGCCGGTCGGACCCACCACCGCGCTTGGCAGTCGCGTACTCCAGCACCAGGTATTCGCGCCGGGCCCCGCCCACGACCCGTTCGGTCATCTCCACGAACTTGCCGATGCCGTGCTGGTCGTGGACCACGAGGTCACCGGCGGTCAGGGCCAGCGGGTCGACGACGTTACGGCGTTTGGCCGCAAGCCTTTTCCCTTCGGACGCCGTCACCCGGTTACCGGTCAGATCGGTCTCGGTGATGATGACGAGGTTGGCCCCCGATAGCACCAGGCCGTCATGCAACGGGCCTTTGAGAACGCCGACGACACCCTTCTTGGGCGCCGCGCCGGGTTCCAACATCGCTGCGGCAGTGTCGGATTCGGCGAGCTGCTCGACGACACGGTGCGCGGTGCCGGCGCCGGGGGTGACGACGGCCGCGTACCCGCCGGTCGCGACATGCGCCCGCAGCATCGCGAAGATCTCCTCCACGGCGTGCTGGCTGCGGGCGGACGGGGCCGGGCGGATGTCGAGTTCTGTTGCGGTGCCGTCGGAAAGCTGACTGAGTGTCCACCACGGGTGGCCTGCGGCCGCAGCGCCCGCACGCGCCTCGCTGAACGGGACGAAGCCGGACGCGCCGAGCGCCTCGATGTCGATCGGGACGTCACCACCCACCGCAGCCGTCGACCATGACGCCTCGAGGAATTCCTGACCGGTCTTGATCAGGTCGGCCGCGCGGGTACGCACCTTCTCCGGATCGCACACCAGCACCGGGGCGCCGTCGGGCAGATGATTGGTCAGGGTCGTCGGCTCCACCGGATGCAGCAGCGGCAGCAACGCCTCCATGCCGTCGACCGGGATACCTTCGGCGAGCTTGGCCAACATGTCGGGCACGCTGCCGGGAACACTGTTCTCGTGTGTGGGGTGCTGGACGGACAACGCGGCGGCCCGTTCGCGCACGTCGGCGGTCATCAGCAGCTCCCGGCACGGCACCGCGACCACGGTCTCGACCGGAATCTCCGGGATCGAACGCTGATCGGCGATCGAGAACATCCGCATCTCGGAGATCTCGTCACCCCAGAACTCGACGCGCACCGGATGTTCGGCGGTGGGCGGAAAGACGTCGAGAATGCCGCCGCGGACCGCAAACTCGCCGCGTTTGCCGACCATGTCGACGCGGGTGTACGCCAGGTCGACCACCCGGGCGATGATCCCGTCGAACTCCGCCTCCGCGCCGAGCGTCAAGGTCACCGGTTCGGTCTCGACGACATCGGGCGCCATCGGCTGCAGCAGCGATCGGGTGGTCGTCACCACCACGCGCAGCGGCGGGCCGAGTGTCGCGTCGTCGGGATGGGCCAGCCTGCGCAGCAACAGCAACCGGGCCCCGACGGTCTCCACACCCGGCGACATCCGCTCGTGCGGCAGCGTCTCCCAAGACGGGAACAGCGCGACCGCGTCGCCGAACACCCCCCGCAGTTCTGCGGTGAGATCATCGGCTTCGCGGCCGGTCGCGGAAACCACCAGCAGCGGGCTGGTCTGGGCGAGCGCGGCGGCCACCAGGACCCGCGCGCTGGCCGGTCCGACCAGCGCGAGATCGGCGGGCCGGTCTGTGGCGCGACGAATGACGTCCTGCAGGGACGGGTCGGTCAATGCCAACTCAACGAGACCCGCAATCGGGGTCTGGACATGGGTGTGCCCCGGTGCGGTCATGATGTGACCATCCTATGCGGCGTCGCCGTGCAGGATCTGGCCCGGCGTCAGTCGCCCTCGAGGTGCGGATCGGCCTCGAGGTGAGTCAGGCCGTTCCACATCAGATTGACCACGTGTGCGGCGACCACTTCTTTCTTGGGCTCACGCACATCGAGCCACCACTGCGCGCACATCGACACGGATCCGACCAGGGCCTGGGCGTACAGCGGCGCCAGATCGGGGTCAAGGCCACGCCGGGAGAAATCTCCGGCCAGGATCGAGGCCACCTGGTTGACCGCGTCGTTGAGCAGCGTGGCGTAAGTGCCTGACGTGATCGCCGCCGGGGAATCGCGGATGAGGATGCGGAAGCCGTCGGTGTGTTCCTCGACATAGGTGAGCAGCGCGAGGGCCACCCGCTCGACGCGCACCCGGGACCTGTTGTTGGTCAGCGACGAGGTGATCCCGTCGAGCAGGGCCGACATCTCCCGGTCGACGACGACGGCGTACAGGCCTTCCTTGCCCCCGAAATGCTCGTAGACGACGGGTTTGGAGACGTTCGCGCGTTGCGCGATCTCTTCGATCGAGGTGCCGTCATAGCCGCGTTCGGCGAACAGCGACTTGGCGATCTCGATCAGTTGCTGTCGCCGTTCACTGCCGGTCATCCGGGCGCGGGGTGCACGCACTTCCTTCTCGGGTGCTGCCACGCGTCTCAGGCTAGTCCGTTCGACTAGAGTCTCACCCGAACATTCCGTCGTGGTGTAATCGGCAGCACCTCTGATTTTGGTTCAGATAGTTCAGGTTCGAGTCCTGGCGACGGAGCGAGGCTTGCCGAGCGACTATCGGCCCGGAGCATCTAGCCGCGACGAGCGTGCGCCAAATGACACTTTGGACGGGCGCGTCGGCCGACAGACACGCACGCTCGCCGGAGAGGAGAGATGTGACGTCGTCTAACGAGGCCGCGGTCGTGGTGCTGGCAGCGGGGGCCGGAACCCGGATGCGCTCAGACACCCCGAAGGTGCTGCACACTCTGGGCGGGCGCAGCATGATCTCCCACGCCCTGCACACCGTCGCTCAGGTGCAGGCCAAGCACCTCGTGGTGGTGCTCGGGCACGACCGCGAACGCATCGCAGCCGCGGTCGGCGAACTCGCCGACCAGCTGGGCCGCACCATCGACATCGCCATTCAGGACGAGCAGCTGGGCACCGGCCACGCCGTGGAGTGCGGGTTGCGCGCGTTGCCCGACGACTTCGCGGGTTCGGTGGTGGTGACCGCGGGCGACGTGCCGCTGCTGGACGCCGACACCCTGACCGATCTGATCGCCGGCCACAGCAGCGAAACCGCCGCGGCGACTGTGCTGACCACCACAATTCCCGACCCGACGGGTTACGGCCGCGTTCTGCGCACCCAGGACAACGAGGTCATCGGCATCGTCGAGCAAGCCGACGCCAGCGAATCCCAGCGCGCGATACCCGAGGTCAACGCCGGGGTGTATGCGTTCGACATCGCACATCTGCGGTCCGCGCTGGGCCGCCTGCACACCGGCAACGCGCAGAAAGAGCTGTATCTGACCGACGTGGTGGCCATCCTGCGCCAGGACGGCCGCACCGTGCGGGCCAAGCACGTCGACGACAGCGCGCTCGTGGCCGGCGTCAACGACCGGGTCCAACTCGCCGAACTGGGTGCCGAACTGAACCGGCGCACCGTGGCCGCGCACCAGCGTGCCGGGGTCACCGTCATCGACCCGGCCACCACGTGGATCGACGTCGACGTCACGATCGGCCGCGACACCGTCGTGCGGCCCGGCACCCAACTGTTGGGCACCACCGAGATCGGCGCCGCCTGTGAGATCGGCCCGGATTCGACCCTGGCCGACGTCGAGGTGGGTGACGGCGCGTCGGTGGTGCGCACCCACGCCCAGCTGGCCGTGATCGGTGCAGGCGCCACCGTCGGCCCGTTCACCTACCTGCGGCCCGGCACCCACCTGGGCGCCGACGGCAAGCTCGGCGCGTTCGTCGAAACGAAGAACTCGACGATCGGCACCGGCACCAAGGTGCCGCACCTGACCTACGTCGGCGACGCCGACATCGGCGAGCACAGCAACATCGGCGCATCCAGCGTGTTCGTCAACTACGACGGCGAGGCCAAGCACCGCACCACGGTCGGTTCCCATGTGCGGACCGGCTCGGACACCATGTTCATCGCGCCGGTCAACGTCGGCGACGGCGCCTACACCGGCGCCGGGACCGTGCTGCGCGACGATGTGCCGCCCGGGGCGTTGGCCGTTTCGGACAACGCCCAACGCACCATCGAGGGCTGGGTGGAGCGCAAACGACCAGGCTCGGCGGCCGCCAAAGCAGCTCGCAAAGCACGCGGCGAAGACGACTGAACCGACGTTTTCCGTTGGCATTCTGGTAACCCGGCTATGAGCACCCGGAAACGCTACGTACGATTGGCCCGTATCGATCCCCGACGGCGAGGGCAGCCATAGTGAGCCACGACTGGACCGACAACCGCAAAGCTCTGATGCTCTTCTCCGGTCGCGCGCACCCGGAGTTGGCGGATCAGGTCGCCAAAGAACTCGACGTTCACGTCACGGCGCAGACCGCGCGAGATTTCGCCAACGGTGAGATCTTCGTCCGCTTCGACGAATCTGTGCGTGGCTGCGACGCGTTCGTGCTGCAATCGCACCCCGCGCCGCTCAATCAGTGGCTGATGGAACAGCTCATCATGATCGACGCGCTCAAGCGGGGCAGCGCCAAGCGCATCACCGCGATCCTGCCGTTCTATCCCTACGCCCGGCAGGACAAGAAGCACCGCGGCCGCGAACCCATTTCCGCACGCCTGGTCGCCGACCTGCTCAAGACCGCGGGCGCCGACCGGATCGTGTCCGTCGACCTGCACACCGACCAGATCCAGGGCTTCTTCGACGGCCCGGTGGACCACATGCGCGCCCAGTCCCTGCTGTGCGGCTACATCGCCGAGAACTACGCCGACCACGACAAGGTCGTCGTCTCCCCCGACTCCGGCCGCGTACGCGTCGCCGAGAAGTGGGCCGATTCACTGGGCGGCGTACCGCTGGCCTTCATCCACAAGACCCGCGACCCGCTGGTGCCCAACCAGGTGGTGTCCAACCGCGTGGTCGGTGACGTGAAGGGCAAAACCTGCATCCTCACCGACGACATGATCGACACCGGCGGCACCATCGCCGGCGCGGTCAAACTGCTCAAGCAGGACGGCGCTGAGGACGTGATCGTCGCGGCCACCCACGGTGTGCTGTCGCATCCGGCACGCGAGCGGCTGGCCGAGTGCGGAGCACGTGAGGTCATCGTGACCAACACCCTGCCGATCACCGAGGACAAGCTGTTCCCGCAGTTGACCGTGCTGTCGATCGCGCCGCTGCTGGCCAGCACCATCCGCGCGGTGTTCGACAACGGTTCCGTCACCAGCCTCTTCGACGGGTCGGCGTAGCGTGGGCCAGGCTCGCATCTACCACAATCCCAAGTGCTCGACCTCACGCAAGACACTGGATCTGTTGCGCGACAATGGGTTTGAGCCCGAGATTGTTCAATACCTCAAGACTCCGCCGACCCGGGCCGAGCTCGCCACGATGATCGCCGACGCCGGTATCGACGTGCGCACCGCGGTGCGCAAGCGCGAATCCCTGTATGCAGAACTGGGTTTGGCGGATGCCTCCGACGACGAACTGCTCGACGCGATGGCCGAGAATCCGATCCTGATCGAGCGTCCCTTCGTCGTCACCGCGAAGGGCACCCGGCTGGCCCGGCCGATCGATGCGGTGCGCGAGATTCTGTGAAACGGTATTCGGCCGTCCTGTTCACGCTGGCGGTTCTGGTCACCGGCTGTGGTGCCGAAACCCCTGACTACCAGTCGGTCTGGACGACCACCACAACCACGACGACGACGTCCGACAAAGCGCCGGTGCCGCTGTGGCAGTACCTGGAGAACTCCGGCGTCGTCGGCGAACCGATCGCCCCGGAAGAAATCCCGGACCTGACCGTCAGCATGCCCACGCCGCCGGGCTGGCATCCGTACAACAATCCCAATCTGGCGCCGCGCACCCGCATGATCGCCAAGGGTGACACCTACCCGACGGCGATGTTGTTGGCGTTCAAACTGCACGGCGACTTCGACGTTGCCCAGGCCCTCAAGGACCACGGTTACGCCGACGCCCAGCTGTCGGAGAACTTCAAGCAGCTCAACGCGTCGCTCGAGGATTGGCGCGGATTCGCCTCGGCGATGATCGAGGGCAGCTACGACCTCAACGGGCGACGTATGCAGAGCTACAACCGCGTCGTCATCCCCACCACCGTCGCCGCACCCCCGCAGCGGTACCTGATCCAGCTGACGGTCACCACCTTCGCCGACGAAGCTCAGGCCCAAGGCAAGGACATCGAATCGATCATTGCGGGCTTCAACGTCGCCAAGAAGTAGGTTGGGCCCCATGAGCGAAGCTTGCGAGCGAATCATCATTACCGAATCCGGTGGCGGAGCCTGCGAGGCCACCGCATGACTCAATGGACCAGCGCTGATCTGCCCTCGTTCACCGGCCGCAGCGTCGTCGTCACCGGAGCCAACAGCGGCCTCGGGCTGATCACCGCGCGGGAACTCGCCCAGGTCGGGGCCAAGGTGATCCTGGCTGTGCGCAACCTGGAAAAGGGCACCGCCGCGGCGGCGACGATGACCGGTGGCCCGGTTGAGGTGCGCAAGCTCGACCTGCAGAGCCTGGCCTCGGTGCGCGAATTCGCCGACACCGTCGAGACAGTGGATGTCCTGGTGAACAACGCGGGCATCATGGCGGTCCCGCTGGCACGGACCGCCGACGGGTTCGAGAGCCAGATCGGCACCAACCACCTCGGCCACTTCGCGCTGACCAACCTGCTGCTGCCGAAGATCGCCGACCGCGTGGTCACGGTGTCGTCGATGATGCACTGGACCGGATACGTCAGCCTGAAGGATCTCAACTGGAAGGCCAGGCCGTATTCGGCGTGGCTGGCCTACGGACAGTCGAAGCTGGCCAACCTGATGTTCACCTCCGAGTTGCAGCGGCGGTTGACCGCATCGGGCTCGCCGGTGCGGGCGCTTGCCGCACATCCGGGGTACTCCGCGACCAACCTGCAGGGCCAGACCGGTAACCGGTTCGGCACCAAGGTGTGGACGACTGCGAACCGGTTGATGGCCAGCGACGCCGACTTCGGGGCCCGTCAAACGCTTTTCGCGGTGTCCCAGGATCTGCCCGGCGACACTTTCATCGGGCCGCGGTATGCGCAGTTCGGCCCGAGCCAGCCGGTCGGCCGCAGTCCGCTGGCCCGCAAGGTTGAGACGCAGAAGGCATTGTGGGAGCTGTCCGAGGAGCTCACCGAGACGTCGTATCCACTGTAATTTTTGGCCAGGGTCCGGTTCTTGCTACCCTGACCAGGCGTCACGGCGAGGGTGGACCTGGTGGGCCACCGTTATCGGCGGGAACTTCTCACAAGATGTTGCGACCCTGGCCGTGCTGACGATCTGACCGCAGTACAGGAATAGAGGAGCAACACATGGCCAACACGGCCCCCAACAAGCTGACCGCCACGGTTCGTACCCGCACGGGCAAGGGCGCATCCCGCCAGGCCCGTCGCGAAGGCAAGGTGCCCACCGTGCTGTACGGCCACGGCACCGATCCGCAGCACCTGGAGATCAGCGCCCACGAGTTCTCGGCGGTCCTGCGTAAGACCGGCACCAACGCCGTGCTGACGCTGGACATCGAGGGCACGGAAGCGCTGGCCCTGACCAAGGCGCTCGACATCCACCCGATCCGGCGCAACATCCAGCACGCCGATCTGCTCGTGGTGATGCGCGGCGAAAAGGTGACCGTCGAGGTCGCCGTCCTCATCGAGGGTGACGCCACTCCTGGCACCCTGGTGACCCAGGACGCCAACACCATCGAGATCGAGGTCGACGCGATGGCGATCCCCGAGCAGCTCGCCCTGTCGATCGAGGGCGCCGAGGCCGGCACCCAGTTCACCGCAGGCCAGATCGAGCTGCCCAAGGGCGTCAGCCTGGTCTCGGATCCCGAGACCCTGGTCGTCAACGTCGTCGCGGCCCCGACCGCCGAGGATCTCGAGGCCGAGGGTGCGGGCGAGACCGCCGAGGCCCCGGCCGCGGAGCCTGAGGCCGAGGCGGCCGAAGAGTCCGCCGAGTAGTTCTCGGTGGCCGAGCCGCTCCTGGTGGTGGGCCTGGGAAACCCCGGGCCCGCCTACGCCAAAACCAGGCACAACCTCGGCTTCATGGTCGCCGATGTGTTGGCCGGGCGGATCGGCTCGGCCTTCAAGGTGCACAAGAAATCCGGCGCCGAGGTGGTGACCGGGAGGCTGGCCGGCGCACCGGTGGTACTGGCCAAGCCGCGGTGCTACATGAACGAGTCCGGCCGTCAGGTCGGGCCGCTGGCCAAGTTCTACTCGGTGCCTGCCGATCGCGTGGTCGTCATCCACGATGAGCTCGACGTCGACTTCGGCCGGATCAGGCTGAAGTTCGACGGCGGCGTGGCCGGGCACAACGGTTTACGGTCAGTGGCTTCGGCGTTGGGCGGCAACGGTTTTGCCCGCGTCCGGATCGGCGTCGGCCGTCCGCCGGGACGCAAGGATGCGGCGGCGTACGTGCTGGAGAACTTCAGTTCTGCTGAGCGGGGTGAAGTCCCGACGATTTGCGAGCAGGCCGCCGATGCGACCGAGCTGCTGATCGCCCAAGGGCTCGAGCCGGCCCAGAACACCGTGCACGCCTGGTAGCGCTCCACTTTTCTGCGCGAACGTGCGCGTCTGGTAGCGCTCCACTTTTCTGCGCGAACGTGCGCGTCTGCTGGTCGACACGCCGCGTCTCGGCAGCATTCCGCGCCCGCTCGCACGCGATGAGCGTGCGCGTACCGCCCCGTATCTAGCGCGCAAATGCTGGCCGTTGCGCCGTAAAGAATCCGTTCACGAGGCAACTCGGCGCCGCGGATACGGGTACACCGAAGGTATGAATACCGATCGATCGCACCCCGGCGTGCTGCAGCGCTGCCGTGAGCGATTGCTCGACGGCGCCCGCGCCTGGGGGTCGGTCGAGATCCGCCCCGGCCGATTCGGCATCGTTCAGTACCGCCTGGTGGTCTATCCGCCCGGATTGAGTCGCTCGGAACGCCGGTGGGTACGGCTGGCGCGGGGCTGGCCGGTGTGGGGCATCCTGCTGTGGCTGCTGTGCGAGATCTGGCTGTCCGGGTCGATGGCACCGTGGGCGGCGTTCGGCGTCTCGACCGCGGTATCCGCCGGTGCCGGCATCGCCGCGGCCGCCATGGCCGGGGAGGCTCGCGGGCGGGTGCGCAGCCTGGTGGTGACGACGATGGCCGGTTACGACGATCCGGAGACGCGTGCCAGCCGCGACCGGCTCGACGAGCTGGCCGCTGCCCTGCTGGAAGCCGATGACCGGCTGGCCCGGCAGGAGATCAGCGTCGTCGACCATGAGCTGAGCTGGTGGCGGGTGTACAACCTCTTGCGGGACGACGCCGAGTCCTCACACCGGGCCGCTTGATGGGCGACATGTTCGAGGTGTTGGCATTGATGGCCGCGCCCGTGGTTCTGCTGCTCGCAATGCGTTGGTACGTCGTGCGGCAGAACCGGGCAGCCGAGGCGCACGCTGACCCGCGGCGACCGTGCACTAACCGCCGCCCGTGAACGGTGTGTCGCCCGGCAGACCCGCACGCTCGCGAGGCAAAGGGAGCTCGCGAGGCAAAGGGAGCCTCCGAGGCAAAGGGAGCGCTACGGAGTGGTGACGAGCGAGACCGAGTTCGCGCGGCGGAGCTTGCCCGACGGCGTCTTCGGGATGGTGCCGGGTCCCAGCACGACGACGTTGCGCGGGCGCACGTCGACCTCGGAGACCACCTCGTGGGCCACCTGATGCTCGATGCGACGCACCTCGACCGGATCCTGCCACGCGTTGGATTCCACTGCGACAGCGAAGGTTTCGCGAGAATGTCCGGCATCGAGGCGCACCGCGACAGCGCAGCCGGGGCGCACGCCCTCGACACGGCCCGCGGCCCGCTCGATGTCGGTCGGGTAGATGTTGCGCCCGGCCATGATGATGACGTCCTTGACGCGGCCGCAGACCACGATGTGGCCGTTCTCCATCTGGTAACCCAGGTCGCCGGTGTCGTACCAGCCGTGCTCATCCTGGGCAGGCAGGAAGCCACCCATCGTGATGTAGCCGGGGGTCAGCGATTCCCCGCGAAGCTCGATGACGCCGACACCGCGGGCAGGCATGACGTCGCCGTGCTCGTCGACGACGCGGGCCTCCAGGTCCGTCAACAGCGGGCCCAGTGAGGCCAGCCGCTTGGTGTTGCCCTTGGTGGCGGGCACGGCGCGCCGCAGGGCAGCCAGCAGGTCGGCGTCGACCTCGTCGACCACCAGACCGGCATTGCACGGGGAGAAGGACACCGCCAGGCACGTCTCGGCCATCCCGTAGGCCGGCAGGATCGCCGACGACTTCAGCCCGAACGGCTTGCCCGCGTCGAGCAGGTCCTCGACATCGGCCGGCTCGACGGGCTCGGCACCCGACAGCGCGAATCGAAGCGTCGACAGGTCGAAGTCGCCCGGCTTGGCCTGGCGCCGCAGCCGCTTGGCCAGCAACGCGTAGGCGAAGTTGGGCGCCGCGGTCATGGTGCCCTTGTACTTGTCGATGAGCTTGGCCCACAGCAGCGTGTCGCGCAGGAAGTCCATCGGGGTGACCTTGACCAGCTCGGCACCGAAGTACATCGGGATGGTCAGGAAGCCCACCATGCCCATGTCGTGGAAGCACGGCAGCCAGCTGACCATGACGTCCTTGTCAACCTCGTACTCGGCGCCGATGAACATGGCCTCGGCGTTGGAGTAGATGTTGCGGTGCGTGATCTGCACGGCTTTGGGAGACCCTGTGGAACCGGACGTCAGCTGCATGAGCGCCAGATCGTCTTCACCGGTCTCGACGGGGTCGATCGGGTCGGTGGCCAGCAGGTCGGAGACCTTGAGGACCCTGATGCCCTTCTCTTCGAGCACGGGGATCGCCACAGTGAACGGCTCGGAGACGATGACGGCGTCCGCCTCGATCATTCCGATGACGTTCATGGTGTCCTCGGCCCACACCGCCAGGTCTGTCCGCGGGGTCGGCTGGTGCAGCATCGTCAGGCTCGCCCCACGCATCCAGACGCCCTGCGCGGTCGGCGCGATCTCCACCGGGTAGCCGGCCAGCACGCCCACGGCATCGCCGTGGCTGATGCCTGCGGCGGCCAGGCCGCCGGCGACACACCGGGCCCGCTCGTGCACCTCACCCCAGGTGTGCCGCACCGGCTCATGCGGTTCGCCGGTCACCATGCCGCGATTGCTCTCGCGGGCGTTGCGGTACATCTTGTCGGTGAATCTGCTCACGACGACCTCCTCGAAACCGGCGCCATTGCCCGGTTATCCATGCTCCGCCCCGTGAGCGGCGCTTTTGGATAGGCGCGCGCGCACAATTGGGAAGCAGTTATGTCTCGGTTCGGTGATGGCCTCCGGATGGGCACAGCCGTCTCCCGCAGCGTTGCGGGAGCCGCGGCTCCGGTATTGGCCACACGGCTGTGCGACCGCCCGCCCACAAGTACGGCGGGCGAGTAAGTCGCGTCCGATGCTTGACCGCTAGCTTTCACCGTCGATCATCTTAAGAGACCCTTAAGTAACTGCCAAACTGTCGTGACAATTGAGGCGTGCGTCACACTCGTCGGCGGCGGGTCGAACCGGCTCAGATCGACGGCGACGGGGCCGGGACGACGCGCGCGCCGTGCACCGGACCACTGGCCACCCGGACGGTCCGGCACACGCCGGCCCCCGACAGCTGAGCACCCACATCCACCGCCGCCGTCGACGACGGACACAGGAATGCGCACGTGGGCCCGGACCCCGACACGATGCCGGCCAGTGCGCCGGCCTCGACGCCCGCCCGCAGGGTCCGGCGCAAGTCCGGATACAGGCTCAGCGCAGCCGGTTGCAGATCGTTGCCCAGCAGCGACGCCAGTTCGGCGGGATCACCGGAGGCCAACGCGGCCAGAACAGGCTCGGGCTCCTCGGCACGCGGTAGCTCACCGCGAGCCGCGTCGGCCCGCAGCCGGTCCAACTCCCCGAAGACCTTCGGGGTCGACAGCCCGCGACGGGCGAACGCCAGTACCCAGTGAAACGTGTTGCGGGCGAGCACCGTTGCAAGCTCCTCACCGCGCCCGGACCCCAACGCCGTACCGCCGTGCAACGCGAACGGCACGTCGCTGCCCAGCTGGGCGGCCAGGGCGTGCAGATCGCGCCGCGGCACACCGAGCTCCCACAGCGTGTTCATCGCCACCAGTACCGCCGCCGCGTCGGCACTGCCGCCTGCCATGCCGCCGGCCACCGGAATCGATTTCTCGATACTGATCGCGACATCCGGCGCCCGGCCGACGTGGTCGGCCAGCAGCTCGGCGGCCCGCCACGCCAGGTTGCGCTCATCGGTGGGCAGCGACTCCGCGCCCTCCCCCGACATCGTCAGCGACAGCACGTCGGCGTTGCGCACGGTCACCTCGTCGAGCAGCGACACCGCATGAAAGACCGTGGTCAGATCGTGGTAGCCGTCATCTCGCAGGTCTCCGACGGACAGGTACAGATTCACCTTGCCGGGTACGCGCACGGTGACCGATCCGGTGGGGACCCACTCGGATGCGGTACTGCCGTCAGATGCGGACACGGCCACGACACTATCGCCGTCGGCCCGGTCACTGCCGGTGAACCTAGGCTGTGAGCGTGGAGCCCGGCTCACCCGCCATCGCGGGATACTCCGTCGAGGACGTGTTGGGCCGCGGCGGCTGGGCCGTGGTGTACCGGGCGAGCGACCCTGCCGGCCGCACAGTCGCGCTGAAAGTCCTCGACGAGCAGCACCGCAAGCCCGATCAGCTGGCGCGGCTACAGCGCGAGTTCGACTTCGCCCGTCGGCTCGAGCATCCCAACATCGTCACGGTCTACGACACCGGCCCGGGTTGGCTGGCCATGGAACTCATCGTCGGTGCGACGGCCGGCGCGCTACCCACCACGAGTGACCGGATCAGCGCCCTGGTCCAGATCGCCGCAGCGCTGGACCACGCGCACCGGCGCGGAATCGTCCACTGTGATGTCAAGCCCGCCAATGTCCTTGTGAACGAGCCGTTCTCGAGGGCCGTCCTGATCGACTTCGGCGTCGCGCACTCTGTCGCCGAGGACGTGGCGGCGCGTCTGTCACACGACCCCATCGGACGACTCACCCTCGACCCCGCCAAACGCATCACCCATCAGGCACCGGAGCCACGCACTCCCGTTCAGGCGTCGCTCCCGTATTCGGCACCCGAATTACTCACGGGCCGAGCACCTTCGGCAGCCACCGACCAGTACGCGCTGGCCTGCACGGCGGTCGAGCTGCTGACCGGTTCACCGCCGTTCACCGCGAAAACCGCTGTGGGCATGGTCGAGGAGCAGCTGTACAGTGCGCCACCGAGGATCTCGCGGCAGACCTCGTGGATCCCGCACGCCGTCGATTCGATCCTCGCCAAAGCCATGGCGAAAACCCCGGATCGGCGCTATGAGTCGTGCACCGAGTTCATCAACCTGATCGCCGAAGCGCTTCAGTTTTAGGTCGCGCGGATCTTCTCCCCGGCTGCGTCTTCACCCGCGGCTTCCTTGGACCGCTGCAGAAGCCGGACGAAGTCGGCGATGGCCAGCGTTTCACCACGACGCGACGGGTCGATGCTGGCAGCCAGCAGTCGCTCCGCCGACTCGTTGCCCGAGCCCGCCCAATCCGCGAACGCGTTGCGCGAGGTCTTGCGACGCTGCGCGAACCCGATATCGATCAGGTTGAACACCTCGTCGCGGAACTCCGCGTCCATCGGCCATGCCGGTGCCTCGTGCCGGTCCAGCCGGACCAGCCCGGAGTACACCCGCGGAATCGGCCAGAACACCGTCGGCGAGACCATGCCGTGCCTGCGCACGTTTCCGTAGAAACGCATCTTGGCACTCGGCACGCCGTACTCCTTGCCGCCCGGTTCGGCAGCGAGGCGTTCGGCGACCTCGGCCTGCACCATGACCATGACCGTCCGGATGGACGGGAATTCGGCCAGCAGATGCAGCAGCGCGGGCACCGCGACGTTGTAGGGCAGGTTCGCGACGAGTGCTGTCGGCTGATCGATGAGATCGGCCGGCATCAGCGTCAGGATGTCCCGGTTGAGCACGGTGAGCCGGTTGATCTCACTGTGCGAATGTTCGGCGATCGTGGTCGGCAACTGCCGCGCCAGCAGCGGATCGATCTCCACTGCGGTGACGTGTGCACCCCGATCCAGCAGTGCGAGTGTCAGCGATCCGAGCCCCGGCCCGACCTCGAGAACGTGGTCTTGGCGATGGACGCCGGAAGCCGACACAATTCGCCGAACTGTGTTGGCATCGTGGACAAAGTTTTGTCCAAATGATTTGCGTGGCCGAAAGTCGATCTCTTTGGCCAAGCGTCGTATCTCGGTCCGCCCGAGCAGTCGAATAGTCAGCGCGCCCCAATCCTCCCGCTACACGTCGGCCAAGCTCCCCACCCTTGCCGGGCCTGCGTCACCGTAGCAATCGCAATCTGCTCTTCTCTTGTCGCCAAGTCGGCTCTCGGAGCATACCGCAGACCGCCCTGTCGCTCCCAGGTGTTTTGGTCAAATTGGACGCCGCCGTAAAATCCGTTGCCTGTATTAATGGCCCAATTACCTCCCGCTTCGCACTGCGAGAGGGCATCCCAGGTGGCCCCGTTTGTAACCGGTGGCACCTCGGTGCCGGGCTTTGCGCCCACCCGCAGCACACCGTCGCGGGCCGGTTCGATGACGACATTGGCTACTGGCAACCTGCCAGTTTCCACTCCGTTAACCTTTGCAATGGCAAATGTTACGTCCTGGCTGCCCGGCGCACCGGGGTCTTCCACGATCTTTCGACTCATGTTGAGCGTGACGTCCTCGATGCGCTTATTGCCCGGCGCCAGCGGCACCCGCGCGGTGACCTTTTCGATGCGCATTCGGGTCACCCGGACTGCCATTCCCTCGACGACCGGTGCCGAGGCGGGCGGAACCACGGTGTCGTTCTGCTCCAGCGGGGCGCCTGCGGCCTGCAGCAGGCCGGCCACGTTCGGCGCGGCCAGGTGCACCGTGGACGCCACGCCGCCGTCGTTGATGTGAACGGTCTTGGGGCTCACCACGGGCAGCGCCATGCCCGCCAGGGGTACGCGGCTGCCGCGTGACGCCGCGGCCGGGGCCTTGTCGGTCATCCGCAGTTGCGCGAGCGCCTCGTCGACCGTCGAGGCGGTGGTCCACACCTGCTTGCTGTCCTGGCCGTCGAGCGAGACCTGCAGCGGTCGACTACGACGCAGCACGATCTTTTCGGACTGGTGCACCGTCTGCTCGGCGGCGGGATAGAGATCGTCACGTTCGCCGACGTCGAACCCGTTCTCCTCGACGACGTCGATCACCCGGGACTTCATGGTCGTCACGGTCATCGGCGCGCCGTCGACCGTCAACGTCACGGTCTTGTGGGACGAGACCGCGAAACCGCCGGCTGCGACGAGGGTGACCAGCACGGCACCCACGACACCACGGAGCATCGGCGATCGCGATTCATGAAGTTTGTTCAGTGCGTCCACAGTTCTCCCCGGTGTTGACGGCAGAGTTCACCGCTGCCAGTCAAGCGGATGATCACAAGACGGTAACGAAAAGCGTCCTGACTAACAAACTAGGACCGGCAACTCTCGTCAAGCCCGTAGACACGCGCCGCAGTGGCCGCGGTCTCGGATGCGACCTCCTGGGCCGGCCGGTCCAGCAACTCTGCAAGTGCCCGCACAGTGTATGGCAGGCAGTACGGCTCATTCGGCGCCCCGCGGAACGGATGGGGAGTCAGGTAGGGCGCGTCGGTCTCGACGAGCAGCTGCCCGGCCGGGATCAACCGGGCGGCCCCGTGCAGTTCACGGGCGTTTTTGAAGCTCACCGTGCCGGACAGGCTCAATACCCAGCCCGCGTCGATGCAGGTGCGTGCCATCTGCGGCCCCGACGAAAAGCAGTGGAAGATCACAGTCTCCGGCGCCCCTTCGGCGCGCAGCACGTCGAGCACCTCGGCGTCGGCGTCGCGATTGTGGATCATCAGCGGCTTGCCGGTGCGCTTGGCCAGATCGATGTGCCACGCGAAGCCGTCGCGCTGCTCCTGCGGCGTCGCGCAGCCGTCCAATCGGCCGGGCCAGTACATGTCCATCCCGGTCTCCCCGACCGCGACCACGCGCGGATGGGCAGCCAGTCGCTCAAGGTCTGCCTTCGCGTCGTCGGTGAGCGCGTTGGCGCGGGTCGGGTGCAGCGCCACGGCGGCATACACCCGCTCATCGGCGTCGGCCGCGGTGGTCGCCCAGTGCGCCGCCGCCAGATCGTCGGCGATCGTGACAAGCCGCTGCACGCCGACGGCCGCCGCGCGGTCCGCGATCGCCCGTACATCGTCGGCGGTTTCGGCCCCGCACGCGTCGAGGTGGGTGTGGGCGTCGACCAGTGGCGCCAACGGCTCTGGGGCGGGTGGCCTCTCCCTGGCTGAACGCTGCGAGCTTTTTGTCACCACACCCCCGAACAATAGAGTGGGAGCCCTGATGAGCAAGTCTTTGTCTTCCCCCGGCGCGGGGACGCGCGCCCCCGAGGCCTACTACATCACTACGGCCATCGACTATCCCAACGGTGCGCCGCACATCGGTCACGCGTACGAGAAGACCGCCACCGACGCGATCGCCCGGTTCAAGCGGCTCGACGGATTCGACGTGCGGTTCCTCACCGGCACAGACGTGCACGGGCTCAAGATGGCCGAGACCGCCGCCGCCGAAGGCATCCCGACCGCAGACCTCGCGCGGCGCAACTCGGATGTCTTCCAGCAGATGCAAGAGAAGCTCGACGTCTCGTTCGACCGGTTCATCCGCACCTCCGACGCCGACCACTACGAGGCGTCCAAGGAGATCTGGAACGCGATGTTCGACTCCGGTGACATCTACCTGGGCACCTATGCGGGCTGGTATTCCGTGCGCGACGAACGTTTCTTCGCGGAGGACGAGACCGAATTGCGTGACGGCGGCACACGCGTCGCCATCGAAACCGGCACGCCCGTCACCTGGACCGAAGAGCAGACCTACTTCTTCAAGCTGTCGGCCTACGCCGACCGGCTGCTCGCGCACTACGCGGCGCACCCCGAGTTCATCGGGCCCGACGTCCGCCGCAACGAGGTGGTCAGTTTCGTCTCGGGCGGATTACGCGATCTGTCGATTTCGCGGACCACGTTCGACTGGGGCGTTCCGGTCCCCGACCATCCCGACCACGTCATGTACGTATGGGTGGATGCGCTGACCAATTACCTGACGGGCGTGGGCTTCCCAGACACCTCCTCGGAGGCGTTCGTCAAGTATTGGCCGGCCGATCTGCACATGATCGGCAAGGACATCATCCGGTTCCACACCGTGTACTGGCCGGCGTTCCTGATGTCGGCCGGCATCGAGCTTCCGCGACGGGTCTTCGCGCACGGCTTCATCAACGTCAAGGGCGAGAAGATGAGTAAGTCGGTGGGCAACGTAATAGACCCAGTTGATCTGGCGGATCGATTCGGAGTCGACCCCGTGCGCTACTTCCTGTTGCGCGAGATCCCGTTCGGCCAGGACGGCAGCTACAGCGAAGAGGCCATCATCGGGCGGATCAACGCCGACCTGGCCAATGAGTTGGGCAACCTCGCGCAGCGCTCGCTGTCCATGGTGGCCAAAAATCTCGACGGCGTGGTGCCGGATCCCGGTGAGCTGAACGCCGATGACACCGCCATGCTGACCGCTGCCGACGGTCTGCTCGCGCAGGTGCGCGCGCACTACGACATCCCGGCCATGCACCTTGCGCTGGAAGCGATCTGGTCGGTGCTGGGGGCCGCGAACAGATACTTCTCCGCCCAGGAGCCTTGGGTGTTGCGCAAGTCCGATGCCCCGGCGGATCAGGAACGTTTCCGCACGGTGCTGTACACCACGATGGAGGTGGTTCGAATAGCGACGCTGCTGCTGCAGCCGGTGATGCCGGAGTCGACGGCCAAGCTGCTCGACCTGCTGGGCCAGCCCGGCGACGAGCGCAGCTTCGCCGCGCTCGAAACCCGGATCAAGCCCGGTGTTCCATTGCCTGCGCCCACCGGCGTGTTCCCGCGGTATCAGGTGGACTGACATGCCACTTCACGAGAGACTCCAGGCCATTTATGAAGAAGTGGCGCAGCGCAATGCGGGCGAGATGGAGTTCCATCAGGCCGTGTACGAGGTGCTCAACAGCCTCGGCCCGGTCGTCGCCAAACATCCGGAGTACGCCGACGGCGCGGTGATCCGCCGGCTGTGCGAGCCCGAGCGCCAGATCATTTTCCGCGTGCCGTGGCTCGACGACGCCGGCGCCGTGCAGATCAATCGGGGTTTCCGCGTCGAGTTCAACTCGGCGCTGGGGCCGTTCAAGGGCGGGCTGCGGTTTCACCCGTCGGTCTACCTCGGCATCGTCAAGTTCCTCGGATTCGAGCAGATCTTCAAAAACTCGCTGACCGGGCTGCCGATCGGCGGCGGCAAGGGCGGATCGGACTTCGACCCGAAAGGCCGCTCCGACAACGAGATCATGCGGTTCTGCCAGTCCTTCATGACCGAGCTGTACCGCCACCTCGGCGAGTACACCGATGTGCCCGCCGGCGATATCGGCGTCGGCATGCGTGAGATCGGTTATCTCTTCGGGCAATACAAGCGGATCACCAATCGCTACGAATCCGGCGTGTTCACCGGCAAGGGGCTGACCTGGGGCGGATCACAGGTCCGCACCGAGGCCACCGGGTACGGCACGGTGTTCTTCGTCGACGAGATCCTGCGTGCCGCAGGACAATCGTTCGACGGCAAGCGGGTGGTGGTGTCCGGTGCGGGCAACGTCGCGATCTACGCGATCGAGAAGGTCCACGCGCTCGGCGGGACCGTGGTCGCGTGCTCGGATTCCAGCGGCTACGTCCTCGACGAGAAGGGCATCGACCTCGACCTGCTCAAGGAGATCAAGGAGGTGCGCCGGGGCCGTATCGAGGAGTACGCCGAAATACGGGACGGCACATGTCAATTCATCCCGGGCGGCAGCATATGGGAGGTGCCGTGTGAGATCGCCCTGCCCAGCGCCACCCAGAACGAGGTGTCCGGCGCCGAGGCTGAGCAGCTGATCGCCTCGGGCTGCCGGATCGTCGCCGAAGGCGCCAACATGCCGTGCACCCCCGAGGCGGTGAAGCTGTTCGACGAGGCCGGGGTGACGTTCGCGCCAGGAAAAGCCGTCAACGCGGGCGGCGTGGCCACCAGCGCGCTGGAGATGCAACAGAATGCGTCGCGCGACTCGTGGACGTTCGACGACACCGAGGCGCGTCTGGCCGAGATCATGCGACGGATCCACGGCCGCTGTCTGTCCACCGCCGACGAGTACGGCCAGCCCGGCAATTACGTGGCCGGGGCGAATATCGCGGGGTTCATCCGCGTTGCCGACGCGATGCTGGCACTCGGCCTGGTGTAGGCAGCCAGCGGTCGGCAAAACTCCGCCCGGATGTGCGGTTTCATACGCGGCTCGCGCAAGAGTGCGTATCGGTTCGCACAATCGCGGTTGCGAAGAAAGTGACGCTCGTCACGCCCTGTCACATTCCGGCGGCGCGCGGTGTCTTGAGGGCACAAGCCCTTGGAGAACAGGAGACATCATGAACCAGCCACATGTGATCGTCATCGGCGGCGGATACGCAGGCGTACTGGCCGCCAACCACCTGCAGAGCGATCCCCGCGTCAACATCACGCTCGTCAATCCGCGGCCCGAGTTCGTCGAACGGATCCGCCTGCACCAGATGGCCGCCGGGAACTACGAAGCGACCCAGGCCTACGACAAGGTGCTCGGTGATCGGGTCCGGCTGCGTGTCGACGGTGCCGCCCGCATCGATGCCGAGATCCGCCAGGTCGAGCTGACCTCGGGCGAGGTGCTGGATTACGACTACCTCATCTACGCCGTCGGCAGCACGGCCGGAGTGCCTGCCTCGGTGCCCGGTGCAGCCGAATTCGCCTATCCTGTCAGCGAATTCGAGGACGCCCAGCGGCTGCGCACCCGACTGCAGGATGTGCCGGTATCGGCTCCGATGGTCGTGGTCGGTGGCGGGCTCACCGGAATCGAGACCGCGGGCGAGTTCGCCGAGGCAGGCCGCCGCGTCACGCTCGTCACCGATGTGGTCGGGGCGTCGTTGGGCGCCCAGGCGCGTCGGTCGGTGGTCAAGGCGCTGACCAAGCTCGGTGTCGCCATCATCGACGGCCCGGACATCCTGGTCGCCGGCGTCGAGCCGGATGCGGTTCTGATGGCCGACGGGAACCGGCTGCCCAGCGCCGTGACCGTGTGGACGACGGGCTTCGGGGTGCCAGGGTTGGCCGCGGCCAGCGGGCTGACCACCGACGGGCTGGGCCGGCTGCACACCGACGAAACCCTCACCAGCATCGACGATGACCGCATCGTGGCGGCAGGCGACGCCGCCTCACCGTCGGGTGTTCCGCTGCGGATGAGCTGCCAGGCCGCGGGCCCGATGGGCATCCAAGCAGCCAACACCGTGCTGGCCCGGATCGCGGGTAACGAGCCCGCGGCGTTGAACCAGGCCTTCACCGGCCAGTGCGTGAGCATCGGGCGCAAGTACGGGACCGTGCAGATCTCGCACTCCGACGACCGCCCACGCAGGATCTACATCGGTGGACGCACCGCTGCCTTCATCAAGGAGCAGGTGTGCCGCGGAACGGTGATATTCCTGGGCAAGGAAGGACGTAAGCCCGGCTCGTACTTCTGGTTCAAGGGCGGCAATCGGGAACGCCAGGTCGCCGAGGCATACAAGGAGACGCTGGTCGGCGCGGACACGAGGAGCAACGAAATCTGATGACGTCACCCAGCGCAGGAAACTCGACCGAGCACGCCGAACGGTTCACGCTTCTGAGGCCGTTGCTGTTCACCATCGCCTACGAAATACTGGGCACGGCAACCGAATCCGACGATGTGCTGCAGGAGAGTTACCTGCGCTGGGCCGAGGTGGATCTGGCTACGGTGTCCGACACCAAGGCCTATCTGGCCAAGCTCGTCACCCGGCAGGCGCTCAACGCGCTGCGCGCTGAATCCCGGCGGCGCGAAGACTATGTGGGCCCGTGGTTGCCCGAGCCGTTGCTGCTCGATCATCGCGACGGGGCAGCCGACGTGGTGCTCGCAGAGTCGGTGTCGATGGCCATGCTCGTGGTGCTCGAGACGCTGACGCCCGACGAGCGAGCGGTTTTCGTGCTTCGCGAGGTGTTCGGCTTCAGCCACGACGAGATCGCTTCAGCGGTAGGCAAATCCGCGAGCGCGGTGCGGCAGATGGCGCACCGCGCCCGCGAACACGTGCAATCGCGGCGCAAGCGGTTTGAGCCCGTCGACCCGAAGGTGTCGACAGAGATCACCGAGCGGTTTTTCGAGGCGGCCTGGACCGGAGACATGGACGGGCTGCTGAAGCTGCTAGCCCCCGACGTGGTGTGGACCGCCGACGGCGCAGGCAAGCGCAGCGCCGCCCGCAGGCCCATATCGGGTGCCGATGCGGTGGCCAGGCTCATCATCGGGCTGATGCGGGTGGGTGGCGAGTCCGCCCGCGTCGAACCGGCGATGTACAACAACGCCCCCGCGCTGAAGCTGTACCTGGGCGACAGCATGGAGGGAGTGATCACCGTCGAGGTCGCCGACGGAAAGATCACCCACTTCTACGCCATGCGCAATCCGGACAAGCTCACCGGCATCGACATCCCCCGGACGATCAGCCGCTAACTTTCCCCTCGCCTTGCCCCGGCGAGCAGACACAAACTCGCATGTAATCCCCCGCATTTGTGCGATTTTGCGTCTGCTCGCGGAAAGCCGCAAGCTAGCTGCATGCGGATCGAGCGGCTCGGCGCCCTGGGCGACGCGCCCGGGGTGCTGCGTCGCGTCGCCGCCGCCGCGTCCCATGCGGGTCTGGCGCCGCCGGCCGCATTGATCGGTGACTGGTTCGGTTCCCTGGCGGTCATCGCTCCGTCGGTTACCGCCGCTCCCGTCGATGCAGCCTTCGACGTACCCCCCGGCACCGACGGCAGCGCTGTCGGCGGCGGCTGGTTCGGCTATCTGTCCTACCCCGACCCGGGTGCGGACGGTGCGTCGCCGCGCGTTCCCGAGGCCGCCGGCGGGTGGTCGGACTGCGTACTGCGCCAGGACGTCGACGGCGACTGGTGGTTCGAAAGCCTCAGTGGCGCAGCGCTTCCCGCGTGGCTTCAGAACCTGCCCCCCGCGCCGCCCCAGCCGTACGCCCTGAACTGGGCACCACCGGACCGAGAACGCCACCGCGACGGGGTGATCGCCTGCCTGGAGGCGATCGCGGCGGGCGAGGTGTACCAGGCCTGCGTGTGCACACAGTTCACCGGGCACATCGACGGAGCACCGCTGGACTTCTTCGTCGACGCGGTAGCCCGCACGGCGCCAGCGCGCGCTGCCTATGTCGCGGGCGAGTGGGGTGCGGTGGCGTCGCTGTCCCCGGAGCTGTTTCTCCGCCGGCGCGGCACCTCGGTGACCTCCAGCCCGATCAAAGGGACCCTGCCGAGTGACGCCGATCCGGCGGGCCTGCTGGCGTCGGTCAAAGATGTCGCCGAGAACATCATGATCGTCGACCTCGTCCGCAACGACCTGGGCCGAGTCGCAGTGACCGGGACCGTGACGGTGCCCGAACTGCTCGCCGTGCGGCCCGCGCCCGGGGTGTGGCATCTCGTCTCGACCGTCACCGCCCAGGTCTGCACCGACGTCCCGATGGCCGCCCTGCTCGACGCCACGTTCCCCCCCGCATCGGTGACCGGTACACCCAAGATCAGGGCCCGCCGGCTGCTGCGCTCATGGGAACCCGCGCGACGCGGGGTCTATTGCGGCACAGTGGGTTTGGCCTCTCCAGTCGCGGGCTGCGAGCTGAACGTCGCGATCCGCACCGTGGAATTCGACGCCACGGGGAACGCCGTCCTCGGTGTGGGTGGCGGCATCACCGCCGATTCCGACCCAGACCGCGAGTGGGAGGAATGCCTGCACAAGGCGGCCTCAATCGTCGGGGCCCGCACTGTGGTAGTCAATCCGGTATGACTACACCCGCCGACATCCCCCGCGCACTCAACGACTTCCCGTCGGATGCGCCGGTCCTGATGGTGAACCTGCTGAAGTTCAAGGAGCCCAACGGTCTGGACAGCTATTTGAAGTACGGCGCCGGGGTGGCGCCGCTGTTGGAACGTGCCGGGGCGAAGGTCCGTTACGGCGGGTCCGCGCCCGCGGTTCTCCTCGGAGACGACGCGAAGCCCTGGTGGGACGTGATTCTCGTCGTCGAGTATCCGACGCCCGCGGCATTTCTTGAGATGGTGACCAGCGAAGCGTATGCGGCCGTCCACGTGCACCGTGCCGAGGCGCTTGAGCGTGGTGAGCTGATCGCGACGTCGGAATGGTCGATCACTGCGTAGACCGCGCGCGCAGCACCGCGTCGTAGAGCTCGCGACGGGAAGGCGCCCCGGGATTGGCGGCGATGACCTGTGCGCACGCATCCTTGACCCGGGCGCCGTCCTCGACCAATTCCTCGACCTCGGCCACCAGCGTGGGCAGATCGGTTGTCGGGGTGGCGCCGGCGAGCACCACGGTGATTTCCCCCAGCACGCGCTCGGTGGCCCACTCGGCCAGCTCGGCCAGCGTTCCCCGGATGATCTCCTCGTGCGTCTTGGTCAGCTCCCGGCACACCACGGCTTTCCGCGTCGAGCCCAGGGCGTCTACAGCGTCGCGCAGCGTCTCGGCCAACCGGCGCGGGGATTCGAAGAACACGCTCGTGCGCTGCTCGGTGGCCAGGGCCCGCAACCAGGTCATCCGGGCGGCGTGCTTGCGGGGCGCGAAACCCTCGAAGCAGAACCGGTCCGATGCCAGGCCCGATACGGCCAGCGCCGTCGTGACCGCTGAGGGGCCGGGCAGGCAGCTGACCGTCAGGCCAGCCTCGACACAGGCGCCCACGAGTCGGTAGCCCGGGTCGTTGATCAGCGGCATTCCGGCGTCGCTGACCACGAGCACCGTCGCGCCCGACTTGATCTCTTCCACCAACCCGGGCACCCGGCTTGCCTCGTTCTGGTCGAAGAAGCTGAGCACGCGACCCGTCGGGCTGACATCCAGCGCCTGGGCCAGCGTGCGGATGCGTCGGGTGTCCTCGGCAGCGATGATGTCGGCGCTCTTCAGCGCCGCGACCAGCCGTGCCGACGCATCAGATGGCTGGCCCAGCGGTGTAGCGCCGATAAGCAGTTTGCCGGAGGTCACGCCCGACAGCCTACGATCGCTTGCGTGAGCGCCCCTGCCACCGATACGCCGACGGCCGGTCGCTCGGTCCCGCTGATCAGTCCGGCGCCGGTGATTCCGGTACCCGATTTCGGTCCGATCGACCGGTTGCAGGGCTGGGCGATGACGGCCGTCATCACCGCACTGGCCGCGGTCACCCGCTTCATGAACCTGGGTTCCCCGACCGATGCCGGCACGCCGATCTTCGACGAGAAGCATTACGCACCCCAGGCGTGGCAGCTACTGCACAACCACGGCGTCGAGGACAATCCCGGCTACGGGTTGGTGGTGCACCCGCCGGTGGGCAAGCAGTTGATCGCCATCGGCGAGTGGCTGTTCGGCTACAACGGTTTGGGCTGGCGGTTCTCCGGAGCGGTGTCCGGCGTGCTCCTGGTATTTCTCGTGGTGCGGATCGCCCGGCGGATCAGTCGCTCGACCCTGGTGGGCGCGATCGCCGGACTGCTCTTGATCGCCGAGGGCGTCAGCTTCGTGTCGGCCCGCACGGCGCTGTTGGATGCGTTTCTGACGATGTTCGTCGTGGCGGCCTTCGCCTGCTTGATGGTCGACCGCGATCAGGTCCGCGAACGTATGTACTACGCGTTCATCGAGGGACGCATTGCCGAGACGCCATGGGGGCCGCGGCTGGGCGTGCGATGGTGGCGGTTCGGTGCTGGCGTGCTGCTCGGATTGGCTTGTGCGACAAAGTGGTCCGGCCTGTACTTCATCGCGTTTTTCGGCGTTATGACGCTCGTGTTCGACGCCATCGCGCGCAAGCAGTACCACGCGCCGCAGCCGTGGCGGGGAATGCTGCGGCGCGACGTCGGCCCGGCGGTATACGCGCTGGGGCTCATCCCGTTCGCGGTGTATCTGGCGTCGTATGCGCCGTGGTTCGCCTCCGAGACCGCGGTCGACCGCCACGAGGTCGGCCAGTCGATCGGCGAGGACAGCATCGTGCCACTGCCCGATGCGGTGCGCTCACTGTGGCACTACACCTATGCCGCCTTTCGGTTTCATTCCGGGCTGACCAACGCCGACGGCAACCACCATCCGTGGGAATCCAAACCGTGGACCTGGCCGATGTCGCTGCGGCCGGTGCTGTACGCGATCGACAACCAGGATGTGTCCGGCTGCGGGGCACAGTCGTGCGTCAAAGCCGTGATGCTGGTGGGCACTCCTGCCATGTGGTTCATCGCGGTGCCGGTGATCGGTTGGGCATTGTGGCGCGCGGTGGTGCGACGCGATTGGCGCTACGGCGCTGTGCTGGTCGGCTACTCGGCGGGTTTTCTGCCCTGGTTCGCCGATATCGATCGGCAGATGTACTTCTTCTACGCCACGGTGATGGCGCCTTTCCTGGTGCTGGCGATAGCCCTGATCCTCGGCGACATTCTGTACAAGCCCAACCAGAATTCGGAGCGTCGAACATTGGGGCTTCTGGTGGCGTGTATCTATGTGGCAGTGGTCATCACGAACTTCGCGTGGATGTACCCGATCCTCACCGGCCTTCCGATTTCGCAGGCAACGTGGAACCTGCAGATCTGGTTGCCCAGTTGGCGGTGAGCGGTTGGCTGCGGCTGCACGCCGTTTCGACACCAGGGCTGTAGATCGCGTGGCATAACGACCCTGGCGTCGAAATCGGCGTCATCCACATTCTGACGTTCATCCCCAGCCAGGGGCCAACGCCGGCATAGATGCCGCCGATGCGTCGTCCGCGCCGATGATCATCCGAGCCATGAGCACCCCATTCATCGGGCCAGAAGCGCTCTCTGCGGGCAGGTTGACTCGTGGACAGTTGCGATGGCGATACGCCGCAACGCAGCCACGTATCTATCTGCCCAATAACGCCACCCCGACCCTGCGAGACAACACAGTGGCGGCATGGTTGTGGACTGGGCGGCGCGCAATCATCGCGGGCCGCGCTGCTGCTGCACTGCACGGCGCGAAATGGATCGACGATGACACTCCGGTGGAGTTGATTGCAAAGCATGGCCGACGCCGACCCGGAATCGTGGTGCGCGACGAGCGCATCAGACCCGACGAGATTTGCCGAATCGGCGATCTACGAGTCACCACCCCGCTGCGGACGGCTCTTGACCTCGCGCGTTTCCTTCCACGCGATACCGCGGTCAAACACCTCGATGCGCTCGGCTCCGCCACCGGCATCGACGCCGGGCAGGTTCTGGAGCTGGCAACGCACTACCCGGGCCTACGCGGAATCCGCAGTGCGCGAGTAGCACTGGATCTGATGGATGCCGGCGCGCAATCGCCGAGGGAAACCTGGCTGCGTCTGATGCTCATCGACGAGGGATTCCCGCGGCCGCGCACCCAGATACGGGTGACCGACGGCTTCAACGAGGCGTTCATCGATATGGGTTATGACGAGCCGAAAATCGGACTCGACTACGACGGCAAGCACCATGCCTCGGACCGTCCCAGTTACGTGCATGGAATCGGCCGGAGCGAGCTGATCGAACGCGAAGGCTGGATCGACATACACGTCGTCGCCGAACACAGTCGGGCATTCATCCTGCACCGGGTCCGCGAGGCGTTCGCCCGCCGCGGCTACTTGCCGATTTCGACATGAGGGTCGCGATGACGCCGATTTCACAGCCCTGGTGTCGAAATCGGCGCATGGCGGCTCACCGCAATCTCAACGCAGAGGCGATCTAAACCGGGTCCCTGGCCGCGGGGCACGACATGCAGCGTGGCCCACCGCGGCCCGTACCAAGCTCCGACGCCGGGATCGCCAGCACCTCGATACCCGAATCAGCAAGCCGGGCATTGGTTTCGGAATTCCGCTCGTAGGCGATCACGACCCCGGGCGCCACCGCGAGCGTGTTGTTGCCGTCGTCCCACTGTTCGCGTTCGGCCGTCACAGGATCCAAACCGGTGTCGATCACCCGCAACTTCTCGATCCCCATGGCCTCGGCCGCCGCGTCGACGAACTTCTTGCCGTCGTCGATGCGGACCGCACCGGAATCGCGGTGAATCGTGAACGCCGACAACGAGTCCACGATGTTCGGGTACATCACCACGGCATCGACGTCGACCATCGTGCACACGGTGTCCAGATGCATCTGCGCGCGGGACTGCGCGATCGGCACCGCCAGCACCGTGTGCGCAAGGCCGTCGTCGAACAGGCTGCGCGCCAACGCTTCCGCCCCGGCCGGCGTCGTCCGCTCCCCTACCCCGACCGCGACGACCCCGGGGGCAAGCAGCAACACATCGCCGCCCTCGACCGGCGCCGAGCGTGACTCGTAGGCCCGACGCACACCGAGGAACCGCGGATGGTGGGCATAGATCAGGTCCGTCAACGACGTCTCCCGCACCCGCGCCGGCAGCGCCAGTGACGTGATGGCCACCCGTGGCCCGATCCAGAACGACGAGTCGCGGGTGAACAGCAGGTTCGGCAGTGGATCGATGACGAAATCGCCGCCGTGATGCATGAGCCGCACCAGTGACAGTTCGGCACCGCTGAACGGCAGCTCGTTGAACGTCATGCCGGCCATCAGGACATGCGCCAGCGCGACGGGCTCCAGCGTGCGTAGGTAGGCCGAAAGTTCCTGCGCCAACGGCAAACCCAGCCGACGTGCGTCGACGGCAGCGGAGATGCCGTGCATACGCGCGGCCCCGCTGTGCGCGAGCGCCTCGGTGAGCAGATCCGCCAGCAGCAGCACCTCGACGCCCCGGGACCGCAACAGCGCGGCGAACGCGTCGTGCTCCTGCTGCGCTTTCGCCACCCAGGGCAGACCGTCGAAGAGCAGCGCGTCGTTGTTGCGTGGGGTCAGGCGCTGCAGTTCGGGCCCGGGCCGGTGCAGGATGACGACGCGCAGCGTGCCAACCTCGGAGTTGGAGCCCAGCACCACATCCGTCACACCTAGAACGGTAGCCGCAACCGTCACCTCAAGTATGGTTTAGGTGTAATGGACACGCACGAATTGACTCCCGGCGAGATGGCGCAGCGCAGCGGCGTCGCGGTCTCTGCGCTGCATTTCTACGAACGCGAAGGGCTCATCGCCAGCCGTCGCACCTCAGGCAATCAACGCCGCTACGCCCGCGAGACACTGCGCCGGGTGGCGTTCATCCGGATGTCGCAACGCCTGGGGATCCCGCTGGCCCGGATCCGCGAGGCGCTGGCCTCGCTGCCCACCGACCGCGTCCCGACGAGCAAGGACTGGGCCCGGCTCTCGGCGGGCTGGCGCCAGGATCTCGACGACCGCATCGTGCACCTGCAACGGTTGCGCGACAACCTGACTGGCTGCATCGGCTGCGGTTGCCTGAGCCTGAAAACCTGCCTGCTGACCAATCCCGGCGACGTCATGGCGCAACAGGGTCCCGGCGCCGTCCGCCTGTAACCGACCCTGACAAATCGAACGCCTGTGCGATAGGATCGCGCGCATGGAGCTGGCGCTGCAGGGCTCGCTGTTCGAGCACGCCGAACGTCGCCAACTCGGCAACGGCGCCTGGGTTGAGCTGCGCTCGGCCTGGTTGCCCGACGCCGATTCACTGTTCGAGGACCTGATGGACGTCGTTCCGTGGCGGGCCGAACAGCGCGAGATGTACGACCGGGTGGTCGACGTGCCACGCCTTGTCAGCTTCCATCACCTGGTCAACGAACCGGTGCCGCACCCTCGGCTGAAGCAGATCCGCCGCAGGCTCAACGACACCTACGGCGGCGAACTCGGTGAACCGTTCACCACGGCCGGGCTGTGCCTCTACCGCGACGGTGACGACAGCGTGGCCTGGCACGGCGACACCATCGGCCGCAGTCGCACGCGCGACACCATGGTGGCCATCATCGGTCTGGGCGCCACAAGAGTTTTCGCGTTGCGGCCCCGGGGCGGGGGGCATGCCCTGCGGCTACAGCACCGGCACGGGGACCTGTTGGTGATGGGCGGCTCGTGCCAGCGCACCTGGGAGCACTCCATACCGAAAACCAGCAGACTGATCGGGCCGCGCATCAGCATCCAGTTCCGGCCACACGACGTGCGTTAACCGCGTACGGACGCCACCGCGGCGGCCAGCAGATCGCGGGCGCGCTGGGTGTCGACGGGCGCCACCGGCTTGTCCGGCACGACCAATGGGTTGGCGGTGACGATCACCATGAACGAGCCGAAGCTGGCGACGTAGTTGTACAGCTCGCCGGTGCGCGCCTTGCCCTGCACGGCAGTCTGGACGACGCGATGTGTGCCCACTGTGCGCGCATCGTCGATCTGCGGCACCTCGACCACGTCGACCTGTCCACGCGAACCCGGCCCGAGAAACTTCACCTGCTTGCAGGCCTCTCCCGGATCATTGATTGGAATCGGTTGCGACGTCTCTAAGGCCATCACGATGAATCGGTTGCCCGCGCCCTCGGCCGCGGTGGCCGCCATGTTGCCCTGCAATCCCTCGGGAAACGCCTGACCTTCGGCGAACTTCGCACAATCGGCCGGTTCGAACTTGACCCCCGGCGGCATCTTCTGCGGCGCCAGCATTTTCGGGTCGATTCCGGTCGGGGCGACGTCACTGACCTTGAATTCCGGGCCGAACGTCGAGCGCACCTTGGTGACGTTGGCGATGTCGGCGTCGGGGAACTCCGGCTCGGATTGACCACAGGCGACCAACACGGCGGAACACCCCAGCACGAGTACCACTTTGCGGTTCAGCATCGCGGTAAATGTACCTGCCACAACCGGTTCAGCCGCGTAACGCCGACACCGTTTTCACCAGCAGGTCGGCGGCAAAGTCCGCGCCGAGCGCGGTATTCGCGGATCCCGGATCGGTGACGACGGTGACGAAGCAGTGGTACTCGCCCAGCTCGGCGGTGAACGTGTCGGCATGTGAGCGGGTCTCCGTGCCGCCTTCGACGACGGTGCTGACGGCCGTGGCCATACCGGTGGTCAGTGCGCCGTCGATGGCCGGGGCGTCCAGGCCGGTGACGGTTCCGGTGGAGTGCCCACCCGACAGCGTCCAGTGCCGGCACTGACCGGCCAGGGCCGCATCCGCGGCGGCGGTGCTGCGCGCGACGACGGCGTACACAATTCCGCCCGGCCCCGAGCCCGACCAGCCGCGTGCGGACGCCGGGTCCACCGCAGCGGCGGCAAGCGCGGCACACTGTGCCGGCTCGGCCACCCAGTCGGGGCCGAAACCCCACAGGGCTATCGGCGTCGCCTGCCCGTCGATGCGGGCCACCTCATATCCGGCGGGCAGATCGTCGCGCACCCGGTCGATCCTGGCCGGATTCACTTCCACGGCCTTGCTCGTCGCGCTCGGCGATGACGACGTGCGCGGCGCCGGCGACTGTCCGCATGCCGACACGCACAACGCCACGCACACAGCGACCGCGAATAGGCGCACGACGACTCAGGCCCTCGAATACGCCGACGCTGCGGCCACCTGCTCGGCGGTGGGCCGCACCCCGGTGTAGCGCACGAATTGCTCGGCGGCCTGCAACGCGATCACCTCGGCCCCGGTGATCACTGCCCTGCCCGCCGCCCTGGCCGCGGCGATCAGCGGTGTTTCGGCGGGCATCGCGACGACGTCGAACACCGTGTGGGCCGCATCGATGGTCTTGGTGTCGAACGCGCTGCGGTGCTCGTCGGGTCCGCCCGCCATCCCGATCGGAGTGACGTTGACGAGCAGCGGCGCGCTGCGGTCACCGACTTCGGGCGCGTAGTCGTAGCCGAGCCGATCGGCCAGCGCAGTCCCCGCCTCACGATTACGCGCGACGACGACACCGCTGTGAAACCCCTTGTCCCGCAACGCCGCTCCGACCGCGTTGGCCATGCCGCCGCTCCCGCGGATGAGCACCGCATCGTCGGGATCCAACCGCTCGATGAGGCTCTGCACGGCGAGATAGTCGGTGTTGCACGCAGTGAGGTGTCCCCCGGGTGTCGACAGGTCGTTGACGATGGTGTTGACCGCGTCGATCGCGCGGGCCGACGGCTCGATCTCGTCGACGAGCGCCATGACGTCCTTCTTGAACGGCATCGACACCGAACAGCCACGGATGCCGAGCGCGCGCACCCCGCCGATGGCCGCGCCGATGTCGGTGGTGGTGAATGCCTTGTAGAGGAAGTCCAGCCCGAGTTCGTCGTAGAGGTAGTTGTGGAACCGCGTGCCGATATTGCTCGGCCGGGCGGCCAGTGAGATGCAGACCTTGGTGTCTTTGTTCAGACTTGGCCTCACTGGCTCACCGCCCGGATGACCTGGCGGGTGGCGTCGCGGATCTGTATGACGAGCTCAGCGGAAATCGGCAGCGTCTCGGTCGGCGGCACTTCCACTTTTGTGGCGACGACGCCGAGATCCTCGCGCTCCCAATGGGCGCCCAATCGATTCAGAATCCTCTTCATCGCGAGGTTGTCGGTGAGGACCCGAGCGGTAAAGTGTTGGACGCCAAGGTATCCCGCCGACACCACCAGCGCGCTGAGCAGGAACGTGCCGATCCCACGGCCCTGGTAGTCGTCGCCCACGGTGAACGCCACCTCGGCGGTCGCCGGATCGTTTTCGCGCACAAGCCGGGCGTCGGCGATCACGGGGCCCAGCGCTCCCTCGGTCATCACCCAGACGAAATGGTCGGCATAGTCGACCTCGAAGAGGTACTCCAGCAGGGCCTTGGTGGGTTTGCGCACGGATTGGAAACGCCGGTACAGCGTTTCGCTGGAGAACTCCACGGGCCCGTTGAGGGTGCGCTCGACGTCGCCGGGCAGCACCGGCCGCAGATAGAACCAATCGTCATTGCGCACCTGCACCGGGATCGGGGTGATGAAGGCCGCCAGCCGCTGACGGGCGATCCGCACGATCCGGTCGAACATCCCGGGCAGGTGCAGGATGGTGTCGAAGGCGTCGAGGTCACCGACCCACCCGGTCACTGCGTCGGTCGCCACGACCGTGGCGGTGCGCGGCGCATCGCGCAGCAGTGCGAGCTCACCGACGATCAGGCCGGGCTCGATGTCGAGCACGGTGGGTTCGCCGTCGGGAACCTCATGGGTGACCTGGACGCGGCCCGAGGAGATCAGCATGAACGTCACCGCTTGGTCGCCCTGCCGGATCAACACCTGGCCGGGGGCCGCTGACATCTGGCGCAGCTGGGCGGCCAACGGAGCCAGCAGAGACGGCCGAATTCCGGCGAAGAACTCGAGAACCGCCAGGTCGTCGACACTGGCCTCGGTCAGTTCGGCCACATCCCCAGGCTACGACGCGACGATCGCCGCGTTCAGGGCTTGGCGAATCCTTGTTTGCCGAGCACCTTTTGGCCGGCCTCGCCGATGACAAAGTCGACGAAGCGCCGCGCCACATCCTTGCGCGCGGACTGCCGCAACAGCGCGATCGGATAGGTGTTGACGGCCTGACCGGCCTCGGGGAAGTCGATGGCGGTGACCTTGTCACCTGCGCCGGCGGCATCGGTGACATAGACGATCCCGGCGTCGGCCTGTCCGGTGGTCACCTTGCCCAGCACGTCGGTGACCGAGGTCTCCTCGCTGACCGGGGACAGCGTCACCCTGGCGGACTTCTCGACGGTTTCGGTCGCGCCACCGCAGGGCACCGGCGGGGCGCACATCACCACGGAGACGTCCGGTTTGGCCAGATCCTGAAAAGACTTGATGCCCTTCGGATTTCCCGGGGAGACGACGATTGTCAGGGTGTTGGTCGCGAAGTTGACCGGGCTGCCGTCCACCAGGTCGGCCTGCACGGCCTTGTCCATGTTGCGAGTGTCGGCGGCGGCGAACACGTCGGCGTCGGCGCCCTGGGTCAACTGGGCCACCAGGTCCGAGGAGCCTGCGAAGGAGAACTCAACCGAGGCGCCGGGGTTGTCGGCCTCGAACTGCTCGCCGATGTCGGTGAACGCGGCCTGCAGCGACGCCGCGGCGAACACCGTGATCGAGCCGGCATCGTCAGTAGCCGACGAACTGCATCCGCCGATCAGAACCATCGCCAGCATGGCCGCTGCGAGGCCACGAGACCGCGTCATGACTGCCCGTCGCCGTGGCCCCCGAAGCCGATGCCGTCCAGTTCCAGAGCCTTGCCCCGAAGTCGTTGTCCGAGATAGATATCGGTTTGCATGAGCCGTTCGACATGCCAGCGGATGTCTTCGGCATGCTCCCGGGAAGCGACGTAACGCACGGCCATGGTGTGCACGTCGATTCGGCGGGTATCGCGGATCGACAGGTCCTCACCGACCACGAACCCGTCCGCCTCGGCATCGGCGATGGCCTCCAGGACCTGACTGACCGCGAGCCGGATATCTCGACTGCCGTCCTCGGCGATGTTGGCGGCTTCGCGCTGGACGTCGCCATGTTGGCGGACGACGACCGAATCGGTGGTGACCCGATCCAGGGCGATGTCGCCGGCGTCGCCGGTCCATTCGGTCCCCCCTGGCGCGACGATGTTCTGCCGGTGCCATTGGAACAGTTCCTCCGACTGCGCGGCAAGCTGTCGCCATCGGGCCGCAGCGTCGTCGAGATACGTTGTGTCCCAGCGTTCTAACTGGGAGCGGGTCGGCGCGTCGAAGGGTGATCCGGAAGCGTCATTCGCACTCACATCAACTCCGCCAAACCTCCTGCGGATTGATCGTCAACGCCTTCGTAACGACTCACGCCGGCCAGCATGTCGCGAGCGTGGGCACTGACGCGAGTGGATTGACGAGTGCGCGCCGCGGCCACCGCAGCATCCATCACCGCCACACCGGCATGAGTAGGACCACCGGTGCCGACGTCGAAGCTCTCCGCCGTCAATGCAGCCGCGATCATCACGCTGCTGGTAGCGCCTGCCCTGAGTCCGCCAGGATCAACTCTCAGATCGTTCGCCATTGCAATCCCCCAACTGGCCAATCTGCTGCACGCAGGCTATCCCACCACCGGCTCGCCCTTACTACGGGCCGATCAATTCCGCCGTCGAACCGACGCTGGAAGACCCGATAGCCGAATGGCAGATTAGTTGGCTGACCGGTCATTTGAGAAGGTGTGGACCGGAACTCTTTTCCGAGTCACGGTCTTGCGAGCCAACACGTTCACAGACTGTCAGATCTGGCAAACGCCACGCAGACGACACCGAGCCCCCGCAACATAATGATGAAACGATCAAGATCGAATTCGCTCGCCCGTCCTGGCAAGGATCGGCAAATTCTGGGCCGATTTCAATCGGTGGGCAATTGATTCGAACCGACGATCGCCTGACGCTCGACCCGGGTGCTCTCGCTCGTCAGGATTGTCCCGTCGACGGCTGTGGGAATGAGCTCCGGCACAGCAGCGCCGTTCTCGTCGACCAGTACCGAGTGATCCTCTCCGGCGGTGAAGGCATGACGCTCGCCCCACTGCCGCAACGCGACGATCAGCGGGAAGAGGTCTTTGCCCGAGTCGGTGAGCTCGTAGCGCTTCCGTTTTCCCGACGGGGCGTCGACGTGGGTGAGCAGACCGTGGGCGGTGAGCTTGCGGAGCCGGTCCGTGAGGATGTTGCGGGCGATGCCGGTGCGCTGCTGGAAGTCGGTGAAGGAACGGGCGCCGTCCATCGCGTCGCGGATGACGAGCAGGCTCCACCGGTCGCCGACCAAGTCGGCCGTGCGTGCGACCGGGCAGCTCGGGTCCGTCCACGCCGTGTCCGCGGTTGCGTCGCTCACCACCACACCTCCCATAAGTTGCGGATTGAAACCATTCTGCCCTACGGTGCATTGAGTAGCGAAATGCAACTGAATTGGATGGTGGGCGTGACCGGTAGAACGAGGCTGCTCCTTGCCGTCGTCTGCGGGGTGGCGGTGGCGAGCGTGTACGCGGGCCAGCCGGTCCTCGGCCAGATGGGGAGTGATCTGGGTGTTCCGGCCGATGCGGTCGGCTGGTTCGTCGCCGTGGGCCAACTCGGCTATCTCGCAGGACTGGTGGTGCTCGTGCCGTTGGGCGACTTGCTCGACCGCCGGCGTCTCATCGCCGTCCACCTCGTTCTCGTCGCGGCCGGCCTGGCGGTCACCGCGGCCGCGCCCGCGGCCTGGGCCGCGTTCTGCGGGCTCGCGGTTGCGGGCGTGTTCGCCGTGGTGGTCCAGACGACGGTCGCGTACGCGACATCGCTGTCCGCGCCGTCCGAGCGCGGCCGCAACATCGGAATCGTGACGTCGGGCGTGGTGATCGGCATCCTCGGTGGACGCATCCTGGCCGGTTTCCTCGCGGACCTGTGGGGCTGGCGCGGCATCTACGTCGCCTTGGCAATTCTCGCCGCGGTCCTCGCGCTGCTCGCACTCTTGCTGCTACCCGAGGATGCCCACAGTCCGACGGCACGCTACGGGCAACTGATCCGCGCGTTCATCGGCCTGTTCGGCCAATCGGTGTTCCTCAGTCGTGGTCTGATCGCGTTCTTCCTGTTCGCGTCCTTCGGCGCACTGTGGAGCGGCATGGCCCTGCCGCTGGCCGCACCGCCGTGGCACCTCAGTGAGACGCAGATCGGGCTGTTCGGCATCGCCGGACTCGCGGGCACGCTCGGAGCAGCTCGCGCCGGGCGCTGGGCAGACGCCGGCCAGGCGAACCGGGTCACAGCCATCGCTCTTTTGGTCCTGTTCGCCTCATGGCTCGCGATCGGGCAGCTCGACCGGTCTCTGCTGCTTCTGATTGTCGGCGTGCTCCTGCTCGACTTCGCCGTCCAGTCCGTCCACGTCAGCAACCAGCACACCCTGACCACCGTCTATGCCGACCGATCCAGCACCACGATCGGCGCCTACATGGTCTTCTACTCCCTCGGGTCCGCACTCGGCGCTGCCTGCACGACCGCGCTGTATGACACCACCGGCTGGATGGGATCGACCGTTCTGGGCGCCGGCTTCGCGGCGGGTGCGCTGGCCGTGGTTGGAATCAGTTCGGTTCTCGCTCAGGGGATCCAACCCAAAAGGTCTACTGTTCCGTCGTTGTAGACGACGCTGTTCGGAACGTCACCCACTACGTCGAAATAGATCTTGCCGGTCGTCTTTGCACCCGGCGGTATCGCTGCGCCACTGAGACCGGGCACATTCAGAACGCGGTAGTTGTGCCCACTCTCGGAACGGGCGTTGAACCACGGAACCATCGGAGTCACCCAACCTCTGACCGCGTCGACGGTCACCGTGGACTCATACAACCGGCCATTGATCGGGTGCGGGACAACATCAGAACTCGGGCGGATCCCGTCAACCGTGTAACCGATCTCCACAGCGTCATGGGAGTATTTCAATGTCTCCTGTGTGCCGAATGGCTGGATGTTGTTTATCGCCGACGCCGGGACAGCGGAGCCGATGGCAATTCCGAACGCGATCGCTGCGGTGGCGACAGAACCCGCCAGCTTATTGCTCTTCACCTCGTTCTCGCCTCCTGAATAGAAACGGTGATAGAACAAACGTTACGCCGCCGAGTCGGTCTTTAAATGCAATATTCACCGCAATCAACAGAACCCCTCGACCAATGGCGCAGCGCGGAAATGGACCCCTGACCTGCTCGTGCCGAACCCGTCGCCTCAACTTCGTTGTCGACGACGGCATTCGCCGCGTAGGAAACTATGGAGTGTCGAAATGGCGTTCGGGACGAACTGATCAGTTGTCAGCGTGTCCGTGCGCGAGCTATCTCCGCGGCTCCGTTTCCGGTGATGAGCCAGAGGGTGGCGAGTTGAGCGGTGAACTCGTCGAGCGACAGGTCGACATCGCCCGAGACGAAACTCAGAATGGCCTCTGCGGTGCCTCCGACGATGAATGCCGGAGCAACTTTCGCCAGCGGATCGGCCGCCAACTCGACTCCGTGCACAGCACGACCGTGGTCGATCAGCACATCGGTGAGTCGGTGCATGACCGTGGTGCGGTGGTCGTGTAGCTCGGGCGAGGCCGCGACACCGCCGAGGAGGACGCGGGCACGACGCGGGTCGTCGACCAATGCCCGTACTGCGGCAGCGACGGCGGCGAAGGCTTGGGCTTCCAACGACTCCTGCGCCGTTGCATCCGCCGCCTCAACGGTCGCGGCGCGAACGCCCTCAGCGATGCCGTCGACCACTGCGGCGGACAGGGCGTCGAGGTCGGTGAAGCTTTCGTAGAAGTACCGCTTGTTCAGATTCGCTGCGGCACAAATCTTTTCGACGGTCGCGCTGCGCCACTCGTTACGCGCCATCACATCCATCGCGGCGTCCAGCAGACGCTCTCGGCGCATTTGGCGACGGGCATCGGCCGATTGACCTCCGTAAGCGCGTTGCGCCGTCGCCTTCGTCGTTGACACCACCACCACATTCTGGCACGGTCCTGTACCAGATACCTCGACAGGAGGGCCGATGACTGCACTGACCACACTCGCGTCCCCGGTGAACAAGTACCGACTCCAGGCCGTCGGCGCGGCCGTCACGTCCCGATTTCCGAGCGGTGACCGGCCCCTGGCCGCTCCGCCGGCCGGGTCGAATCTCAAGCCGGTCATGGGCAACTACGGCTTCCCCGTCATCGGCCATATCTTGAGTTCACTTGCCGACCCACTTGACTTCGCCCGCCGCAGATACGACACATACGGGCCGGTGTCGTGGGCCGGCGGCGTCGGCTTTCGCGTCGTCACCCTCATGGGACCCGACGCGTTGGAAACCGCGTGGATCAACAAGGACAAGGTCTTCTCAAGCGAGCGGGGTTGGGCACCCGTCATCGGACCGTTCTTCCATCGCGGAATCATGCTGCTCGACTTCGACGAACACCGCGACCATCGCCGCATCATGCAACAGTCCTTCACTCGAAGCGCGCTCGACGGATACCTCGAACTCATGCGGCCCAGCATCGAGCGCACTATGTGCAGTTGGCCGTCGACCGAGAACTTCCCGTTCTACCCGGCCATCAAGCACCTCCTGCTGGAACAGGCCGCAGAGGTGTTCATCGGCACCGCACTCGGACCGGAATCCGACCGACTGTCGGCCGACTTCCACGACACCGTCCGAGGCGGACAAGCTGTCCTGCGGGCCAATGTGCCGGGAGGCATCTGGGCCAAGGGCCTACGCGCGAGAAAGCGACTCGAACGCTACTTCCACAACCAAGTTCCCTCTCGTCGCCGTGGCGACGGGACCGACTTGTTCTCCATGCTGTGTCGCAGCGAGGACGACGACGGAGAGAAGTTCAGCCACGCCGACATCGTCAACCACATGATCTTCCTGCTGATGGCCGCACACGACACCACCGCCATCGCGCTGTCCATGCTCACATACGAACTGGGCCGAAACCAGCAGTGGCAGGACGCGCTTCGCGACGAGGCGACCGGCCGGCCCAACGACGCGCCCACCCTCGGCGACCTGGACGCCTATCCACTACTCGACGCCGCGTTCAAAGAGATACTTCGGATGTATGCGCCGGCGGGGACACTGTTCCGGCAAACCCTGCGCGACACCGAGATACTCGGTCACTTCGTGCCACGCAAGACCCAGGTGGCCATCAACGTCTACGCCTCCATGCGGCTTGCGGACTGGTGGCCGGATCCCGACTCATTCGACCCGGCCCGCTTCACCACAGATCCCGAATCACGCGCCGCGGTAAGCCGCTATGTCTTTGCGCCGTTCGGCGGGGGCGCACACAAATGCATCGGACAGCAGTTCGCCGACATGACGGTCAAAACCACCATGCACCAGATGCTGAGGCGCTTCGAATGGGGCGTGCCCGACGACTACCGAATCCAATTGACATGGGGCACTGGACCTACACCGGCAGACGATCTTCCCGTGACACTGAGGACACTCTGACCTGTTCAAACTTTGTGGAGCTAAGGGGAATCGAACCCCTGACCTTCTCGATGCGAACGAGACGCGCTACCAACTGCGCTATAGCCCCTGATACCGGAAGCACAGGCTACCAGTCGCCGGCCCGTCTCAAGAAACCGGCCGGAGAACCGACCGTCCTACTGGCCGGAAGCCCGTGGTAGATCGTATTCGCGGGCGAACGGCGCATAGTCCAGGTGCTCGAAGACGGGATCCTCGTCGTCGATCTCCAGCACCGCCGAACCGGGCCTGCGCAGCCGTGCCGGCACCACATCGAGCTTGTGGTCATCGGTGCTTTCCACGCCCAGCCGGGCCCGCTGCAAGCGCTGTGCGCGACGCCGGCGAAGCTGTTCCTCGATACGGGTCTGGCGGCGCAGGTAACCCAGGTACAGCATGGTCAGCGTGGCAGCGCTGCCGCACACCCACCACGCCGCTGGCGTCACCAGGAAGGCCGCGGCGGCCGAGGCCGCGAGTACGAGCGCGAACATGGCGAGCACGCGCTTGCGGAACTTGTACTTGCGGGCACTCACCTGTGCCGCGGTCTTGGATTCGTAGCGGCGTTGCCGGCTCGCGCTCAACGACGCGACGGGCGCTTCGGCCTGTTCGTCGTCGGGCTCGGACTCGCCTTCCAGGCCCGACTCGTCGGCCACATACTCGTATTCGTCGGCCGCGGGGTCGGGCTCAGCATCCTCGATGAAGTCTTCGGGGTCGTCGAGATCCAGTGGGAGCTGGTCGGTTTGCGCGTCGAGCTCCGGTTCCTCGGCTTCGGGCTCGTCGACTTCCGGCTCCGGCTCCGGCTCGGCTTCGATTTCGGCTTCGGCTTCGGCTTCGGCGGACACGCCGACGGACAACGCCCCTGAGTCCTCTTCGACGACGTCGACATCGAGATAGTCGGGCTCGGGCTCCTCGGTCACCGCGGCCGCCACCACGACCGAACGTCGGGGTTCGTCGTCGACCTCTTCGCTCTCGTCGACCTCTTCGAGCTCGCCGTCGAGGTCCTCGTCGAGGTGATCCTCGGAAGGGCGCCAATGCGGGTCGCTGTGATGGCCCGCTGCGGGACCACGCCGTAATCGACTTGCGTTGCGCCCACTGTTGAGCACGCGCGTCGCCAAGGCGACGTCGCTGGTGCGACGGACCGAGTCACGCTTGCTGATCAACATCGGAACCAGCACGAAGAGCCAGAGCACGACGAGGGAGATCCACAGCAGTGATTGGGGGATGCTTGGCATGAAGCCTGCTCCTTTCCCCTCCAGGCTAGGTCTGTGACCAGCGCATCCGTGGAGGGCGCGCCGAGCACAATTACACACCTGTAATTCGCCGGATACAAGCACCACCAGTCACAAATGTCACATTCGTAACACGATTGCGACGCGAGACAGCCTCCAGGGTTGCTTTCCCGTCGGCTAAGCGACCGGGAATGCCGTTCCGCGGGGAAAGCCGCGGAATTCAACACCAACTGGCGCGGCCGGCCGCAACCAGGGCTTGAGCAGCCGTCTGAGAAAGTTCCTCCAGGGTGATCGCCACGAGCAGATGGTCCCGCCAGGCGCCGTCGACCTCGAGGTAGCGCCGCAGCAGCCCCTCCTCGCGAAAACCGACCCGCGCCAGCACCGCTCGGCTCGCCGCGTTCTCGGGCCGCACCGTGGCCTCGACCCGGTGTAGCTGCACCCCGGAGAAGCAGTGATCGAGCCCGAGCGCCAACGCCGCCGTCGCAATGCCGCCACCGGTCCTCGCACTGGCCACCCAGTAGCCGATCCACGCTGACCGCAATGCACCGTGCGTGACGTTGCCGATGGTCAACTGGCCGGCGAACTCCCCGTCGAGTTCGATCACATACGGCAGCATCCGTCCGCGCCGGGCCTCGGCCCGCAAGCCGGAACAAATCGAGGGCCATGACGAAACTGCGTGGCGGACTTGCCAATCCGTATCGGTTACGGGCTCCCACGGCTCAAGGTGGGCACGGTCGGCCAGCCGGACCCGACTCCACACCGCGGCGTCGCGCAGCCGGACCGGTCGCAGGCGCACCACCCCGGCTGGAACACGTAACGGCCCGACCGGATCGGGCCAGCCGGGATGCAGCCCCTGGGAACGGAACATGACGGCGGCCTCAGCCGTGCTGTCTCGTCTTCGCGCGAGCGCTCATCCGCGCTGCGCCAGGAATGCGACATCGACGGTCTCGCCCGTGCGGACCTGTTCGACGTCGCTGGGAACCACGACGAGACAGTTCGCCTCGGCCAGCGTGGCCAGCAAGTGGGTGGACGCGCCGGGGGCACCCCCGAGCGCCTGCACCAGATATTCGCCGGTGTCCTGGTCGCGCATCAGCTGCCCGCGCAGGTAGCCCTTGCGGCCGGGCATCGAGGTGATCGGCGCGAGTGTGCGGGCCTGTACGACGCGGCGCATCGGCTGGCGCTTGCCCAGTGACAATCGGATCAGCGGTCGCACCATCACCTCGAACACCACCAGCGCGCTGACCGGATTGGCCGGCAACAGGAAAACCGGCACCCGGTCCCGCCCCAGCTGTCCGAAACCCTGCACCGAGCCCGGGTGCATCGCGATCCGCGTCACCTCCATGTCGCCGAGTTCGGCGAGCACCGAGCGCACCGACTCGGCGGCCGCTCCGCCCACGGCACCGGCGATCACCACGATCTCGTTGCGGTTGACTTGTCCCTCAACGGTTTCGCGGAGTTCACCGGGATCGGTACTGATGATGCCGACCCGGTTGACCTCGGCGCCGGCGTCGCGCCCGGCCGCGGCCAGGGCGTAGGAGTTCACGTCGTAGACCTGCCCGGTGCCCGGAGTGCGGGAGACGTCGACGAGCTCGCCGCCCACACACATCACCGACAGCCGGGGCCGCGGGTGCACCAGCACCCGGTCGCGCCCCACCGCCGCCAGCAGGCCCACCTGCGCCGCGCCGATGATGGTGCCCGCCCGCACCGCGACATCGCCGGGCTGCACATCGTCTCCGGTGCGCCGAACATAGGCACCCGACCGCACGCCGCGCAGTACCCGCACCCGGTTCTGGCCGCCGTCCGTCCACCGCAAGGGCAGCACCGCATCGGCAAGTGTCGGCATGGGCGCACCGGTCTGCACGCGCGCGGCCTGGCGCGGCTGCAGCCGGCTCGGCGTGCGCGCACCCGCCTCGATCGAACCCATCACCGGCAGGCTGATCTCGCCGCCACCGTCCTCAGAGTCGGAGTCCACCGCCGCCAGGACGTCGACACTGCGCACCGCGTAGCCGTCGATGGCGGCCTGATCGAATCCCGGCATGGGCCGCTCGGTGACCACCTCTTCGGCACACATCAGACCCTGCGATTCGGCTATGGCCACCCGCACCGGCCGAGGCGCCACCGCGGCGGCCGCTACCCGAGCCTGCTGCTCCTCCACCGAACGCACAACACGCCTTTCTAACCGTCTGCCAGGCCCGGCGCGCGGCTACAGTGCCAGTTCAGCAGCCAGTCTCCAGTGGCAAGCTCACTGTTCTGCCAAGCCCAGTCGTTCAACCAACCACTGCCGTAGTTCGGGGCCGTAGTCGTCACGTTCCAACGCAAAGTCAACCGCAGCCTTCAGGTAGCCGCCGGGATTTCCCAGGTCGTGTCGAGCACCGCGGTGCACCACGACGTGAACCGGATGCCCCTCGTCGATCAGGAGTGCGATGGCATCGGTGAGCTGGATTTCGCCGCCGGCGCCACGCGAAACCCTGCGCAGCGCATCGAAAATCGCCCGGTCCAGGACGTAGCGGCCGGCCGCGGCGTAGTGCGACGGCGCATCCTCGGCCTTGGGCTTCTCCACCATGCCCTTGACCTTCAACACGTTCGGATTGGCCGCGTCGGGCACGACCTCGACGTCGAACACGCCGTAGGCGCTGATCTTGTCGCCGGGAACCTCGATCGCGCACAGCACCGTACCGCCGCGCTTGGCGCGCACCCTCGACATCGTCTCCAGCACGCCGGTCGGCAACACCAGATCATCGGGCAGCAGCACCGAGATGGCGTCTTCGTCGGATGCCAGGCTGTCCTCGACGCAGCCCACCGCATGACCGAGCCCCAGCGGTTCGGCCTGCACCACCGACTCGACCTTGATCAGGGCAGGCGCCCGTCGCACCTTCTCCAGCATCTGGACCTTGCCGCGCGCCTCCAGCGTGCCCTCGAGCACCAGGTCTTCGACGAAGTGCGCGACGACCCCGTCCTTGCCTTCCGAGGTGATGATGATCAGCCGCTCGGCGCCGCCCTCGGCTGCTTCAGCAGCCACCAACTCGATGCCCGGCGTATCGACCACCGGCAGCAGCTCCTTGGGAACCGTCTTGGTCGCCGGGAGAAAACGCGTCCCCAGACCCGCCGCTGGGACGACCGCCGTACGGGGTATGGGCACCGTAGGTGCCTTCGGGGGCGTGGTCATCGTTCACACATTAACGTCCGGTTTGGAATGGTGGAGGCCGTGGTCCCGACGACGAAGCCCCAGTTACGGACCGCGCTTCTGCGAAACCGGCGCGGGTTGTCCCAGCATGTCCGCGACGCCGAGGCCCACGCGCTGTGCCGCTGGCTGCCCGGGTTGGTCGAGGACGGCCAGACGGTGTGCGCGTATGTTCCGGTCGGTTCCGAGCCCGGCTCCCCTGCCCTGCTCGACACCTTGCTGGAACTCCGTGTGCGCGTTCTGCTTCCGATCGCACGCGTCGACGGCAACGAGGTTCCGGAGCCACTGCAGTGGGGTACGTACCGGCCCGGCACCCTGACCGCGGCGGCGTTCGGGCTGCGTGAACCACCACCACCCTGGCTGCCCGCGACAGCCACCCGCGAGGCCGACGTGATCCTGGTGCCTGCGCTGGCGGTCGACGTGTCGGGTACGCGGCTGGGCCGCGGCGCCGGTTTCTACGACCGCACCCTGGGACACGCCGGGCCCGGTGCGCACCTGGTCGCGGTGGTGCGCGACGACGAACTCGTCGACGAGTTGCCCGACGACCCGCACGACGTGCGCATGACGCACGCACTGACGCCGGGCCGCGGATTGGTGCCGCTGGGCGGTTGACGAAACTCGGCGCTGATTTCGGCCACCTGAACGCCGCAGTGGGCATAGCGTCGCTTGGTATGTGATCTACATCACGTCCAGCGAGAGCGGGTGACGACATGGCCGAAACGCCAACACTGAAGAAGGCGCTGAGCCAGCGGCAGCTGAGGATGATCGCGATCGGCGGGGTGATCGGCGCCGGCCTGTTCGTCGGCTCCGGCGTGGTGATCGGCGCTACCGGCCCCGGTGTGTTCATCACCTATGCGCTCGCCGGCGTGCTCATCATCATGGTGATGCGGATGCTGGCCGAGATGGCCGTGGCCAATCCTTCGACGGGGTCGTTCGCCGACTATGCGCGTAATGCGATGGGCAACTGGGCCGGATTCTCCGTCGGGTGGTTGTACTGGTATTTCTGGGTGATCGTGGTGGGCTTCGAAGCCATCGCCGGCGCCAAGATCATCCAGTACTGGGTTGATGTGCCGCTGGCACTGACGGCGCTGCTCCTCATGGTCCTCATGACCGCCACCAACCTGTTCTCGGTGTCCTCGTTCGGGGAGTTCGAGTATTGGTTCGCCGGGGTGAAGGTGGCCGCCATCCTGGCCTTCATCGGGCTGGGCACGCTCTATGTCATCGGCCTGTGGCCGCAGAAGAGCTTCGATTTCTCGAACCTCACCGCGCATGACGGGTTCTTCCCGCTCGGCGTCATGGCGATCACGGTCGGTGTCGTGACGGTGATCTTCTCGATGGTCGGCGCCGAGATCGCCACCATCGCCGCCGCGGAATCCGCGGACCCGGAACGGGCGGTCGCCAAGGCCGCCAACTCGGTGATCCTGCGCATCGCGATCTTCTTCGTCGGTTCGGCGTTTCTGCTCGTGACGATCCTGCCCTGGAACAGCGAGCAGGTCGCTGCATCGCCCTTCGTCTCGGCGTTCACCGAGATGGGCATCCCCTACGCCGACCACATCATGAACGCCGTGGTGCTCACGGCCGTGCTGAGCTGCCTGAACTCGGGCATGTACACCGCGTCGCGAATGTTGTTCGTCCTCGCCGCCCGTCGTGAAGCACCGGCGCAGCTGGTATCGGTGACGCGGCGCGGGGTTCCGGCCGCGGCGATTCTGACCTCGTCGGTAATCGGCTTGATCTGCGTGATCGCGGCCGCGTTCTCCGAAGACACGATCTTCGCGTTCCTGCTGGCCTCCAGCGGTGCGGTAATCCTGTTCGTCTATCTGCTCATCGCGATCTCGCAGATCATCCTGCGCTACCGCACCGATGACTCCGAGCTCAAGGTGAAGATGTGGCTGTTCCCGGTGCTGTCGATTCTCACCGCGGTGGCGATCGTGGCGATCCTGGTGCAGATGTTCGTCCAGGGTGGGGGTGACCGAAGGGCATTGGTGCTCAGCCTGCTGTCCTGGGCCGTGGTGATCGTGCTGTTCCTGGCCAACCGGTGGTTCATCAAGAGCCGTCCCGAGGTGGCCGGCGTCGCGCCGACCGAACATCCACACCGGGTGCTCGTGCTGGCCAATCAGACCGTGGAGTCGAGTGAACTGCTCGACGAGCTCCGCCGTATCGGGGCGGACAAGGACGCCGCCTATCACGTGGTGGTGCCGGCCAGCCCGATCGATACCGGCGTCGCCGCCACCCATGGCCCGCTGGATATTTCGGAGGCCACCCAGGAAGCTGCCCGTGGCCGGCTCGACCATACGCTGCTCACGTTGCGCTCGGAAGGTCTCGACGCGGACGGCGAGCTGGGTGATTACCGGCCGCTGCGCGCATTGTCGGCGGCCGTCGACGCTTTCCGGCCTGACCAGATCGTGATATCGACACTGCCACCGGAGGACTCGGTGTGGCAGCGGTTCGACGTCGTCGACCGGGCCCGCGCCGAACACAAGATTCCGGTGACACACGTGGTGTCCCGCATTCGCGCGGAGGCGCCGACGCCATGACCGTTCTCGCCGCATTCAGCGCAAGCCGGCAGGGCGCCGCCCCACTGCACCTGGCGGCCCAGATCGCCCGCGCAACCGGGGACAAGGTGATCGCGGCGGCCGTGGTGGAACGGCCTTGGCCACCCCGCGGCGACCCGGTCGAACAGGAATACCTCAAGTACGTGACCGAACAGGCCGACCAATCCTTGAGACGCGCACTGCCGAGGGACGTCGAGATTCCGACGGTGATCCACGAATCCACCTCGGTGCCAACGGGTTTGATGGAGCTGACGGCTGCGCACCGGGCCGGCCTTGTGGTGGTCGGATCCTCCAGCTCGGGCCTGTTGGGCAGGGTGGCCCTGGGCAGCGTGACCGAGCGCCTGGTGCACACCGCCGAGGTGCCGGTTGCCATCGCGCCCCGCGGCTACGCGCAGAGCACCGGACGGATCCGCCGCCTCACCGCGGCCTACGGTGGGGAGTCCGACGTCAACGGGCTCATTCCGGCCGCCGCCGAGTTGGCCAAGGACTGGTCGACGAGCCTGCGCATCGTGTCGTTCACGGTGCGCAACACCGCGGCGTTTCGCGGAAGCATCGAATCCTCGGCCGAGGATCTGGTGGTGCAGCAGTGGTCGCGTCGCACTCACGACGACATCGTCAAGCTGCTCAACGACGTTCGTGCACACATGGCGGTACCGGATGTGGACGTGGTGGTGGGCAGCGGCCCCGACTGGAACTCCGCGGTCCAGAGCGTGCCGTGGGAAACCGGGGACATGCTGCTGCTCGGATCCGGGGCTGCCGCGCAGACCGCACACGTGTTCCTCGGCTCGGCCGCGGCCAAGATCCTGCGGCACTCACCGGTTCCGGTGATGATCGTGCCCCGACGCCCGGCCTGACGGCGTCGCCTTTTCACCTCGCCCAGACGGCTCAACAACGGTCCAGCACCGCGGCCATGGCGTGCTGCTCTTTCTCCGAGACCCACAGCTGGTAGGCGGCTTTCACCTCGACCTGCCGGGACACGAACTGGCAGTGGAACACGGCGTTGGGCGGCAGCCAACTGGCCGCGTCACGAAACGCCTTGTCGAAGTTCGGTTGTGCGCCCACTGCGATCAGGTTGCGTGGGTCGTTGGCAAAGTCCTTGCGGCGCTGCGGGTCCCATTCCCGTGCGCCCTTGTACCAGGCATCTGACAGCGACACCAGGTGGTCGATCTGCACGGCGCTCGAGGTGTGGGGGCCGCGAACGAATCCGATGTCGGCGGCGGTGTAAGGATCGTGCAGCAGCCCGCTCTGGGCGTAACAGGTACCAGGCCGCACGACGAGTTGGACCAGGTCGCGCCGCAGGATGTCGTCGCGGGTGTTGCAGCCGTTGCGGCCGAACTCCACGTTGACGTCGTCAGTCCAGGCTTCGCCGAACCGCCAACGCGCGTAATCGGTATGCCGATCCCAGCCTTTGACGGGCAGCCCGGCCAACAGCGTGCGGGCGTGGTCGTAGCCGGGGCTGCCGAGCGCCGGCTGCGGTGCGGCCGACGGCTGTTGCGGAGCCTGCTCCTGGTGCGTCCGAGCAATAACGAGCACTGCCACCACCGCCACGAGGACCGCTATCACGCACAGTGCCGCTACTCTTCTGGTGCGCCGGCGCCGGCGGACCGGTGGAATGGCGGAGCCCACATAGCGGTTCTAGCACTTGAGACGGTAGAGTGCTAACAGGTTTGACCAACTCGGAGGTTTTCGTGCCCACCTATTCCTATGCGTGCACCGAGTGCAGCAATAGGTTCGATGCGGTGCAGGCTTTCAGCGATGATGCGCTGACCACCTGCCCCAAATGCTCCGGCAAGCTGCGCAAGCTCTTCGGCTCGGTCGGCGTGGTGTTCAAGGGCAGCGGCTTCTACCGCACCGACAACCGCGAGTCGAGCAAGAGCTCGTCAAACGGCTCAGCCACGAGCGAGTCCTCGGGCGGTTCGTCGGAGAAAGCTTCGTCGTCGTCGGAGAAGTCGTCTTCGTCGTCATCCGACAGCTCGTCGAGCAGCTCCAGCTCCGCACCCGCGGCCGCAGCCTCCAGCTAGGTTATCCACAGGCTGGCGATTTCCCCGTTCTGACCGGGCGCTTAAGCGCCTACGGTGACGCCATGGCCGAATCTCTCAACCCGTCGGCAGTACACCGGTTGACCGCTGCACTTCGGCCCGATTGGACCAGAACCGTCGCCGCGCGCCGGGCTGCGGCGGCCGGATTGGTGCTGTTGGCCGCCGTTGCAGCAGTCCGATCCGACCCGCGGGGTGATTACACCGACATCGCGGTGGCGGCTCGTGACCTCTCCCCCGGCACCGAATTGACCGCCGAGGACGTGCGGCTGGAGAGCCGCAGCGCCGCGACCCTGCCCGACGGCGCCCAGGCCGAGGTGGCCGACATGGTCGGCGCGACGCTGGCCGGGCCGGTCCGCCGCGGCGAAGTGCTCACCGATGTGCGCGTGCTGGGTCCCCGATTGGCCGAATCGGCCGCAGGTCCCGATGCCAGGATCGTTCCGCTACCGCTGAGCGACGGCGCCCTGCTCGATTTGATCCGACCGGGCGACGTGGTCGACGTGCTCACGGTCAGCGGCGAGCAGGACGGCCACGAGCAGGCCCGGCCGCTTGTGGTCGCCACGGACGCCGTGGTGGTGCTCGTCTCGGAGAAGCCCAAGGGCACGGGCAGTAATCGGGTGGCCCTGGTGGCTCTGCCCGCGCGATCAGCCAACGAGGTGGCCGCAGCGAGCCTGGTACAGGCCGTGACGCTGACGATTCACTGAGCGCCGAACCCGCTCGACACCCTCACTGCCGCACCCTGAACTCGGTACTGTTCGCTTGTCCGACCAACAAACCGTCGCTGCAGGAAGGGTTCCCGCATGTTGAAGGGCTTCAAAGAGTTTATTTCCCGAGGCAACGTCATCGACCTAGCAGTTGCTGTGGTTATCGGCGCGGCCTTCACCGGCCTGGTCACGTCCTTCACCGAGAAGGTCGTCCAGCCTCTGGTCGATCGCGTCGGCGCCGGCGGCGACAGGGAGTACGGCATTCTCAAGATTCCCCTCGGTGGTGATCCCGAGCAGTTCGTCGACCTGAACGCAGTGTTGTCGGCGGGCATCAATTTCCTGATTGTCGCGGCGGTGGTCTACTTCGTGATCATGCTGCCCTACAAGAAGCTGCGGGAACGCGGCGAGGTCGAACAAGCGCAGGACACCGAGTTGAGCATCCTGACCGAGATCCGCGACTTGCTGTCCGAGAATGGCTACACATCCAGCGGTAAGCACGTCACCGGCCCGGGCACCGGCCCCAGCCCGGACACCGCCACGTACACGAGCGGCGACCGCACCTAGCGGCCGCACAACACAAAACAGCCCCCGGAGAAATCCGGGGGCTGTTTTTTGTTGCCTGGGACGAACTAGTCGTTCATATGCTAGTTCATGTTCCAAGGCTCGCCGTACGTGGTGACGCTGTCACCGGTCGAGGCGATCAGGCGGGCGAACGGGCGCAGCAGCACACCGCCGGCCGCACCGGTCACCGTGCCGTGGGCATTGGAGACCGCGACCCCACCGGCTGCACCGGTGACGTCCACCGAGAAGGTGGCGACTTCCTGGATGCCGGGGCCGTTGCCCAGGTCAGCCGAGATCGACACACCGGGGAACAGGTTCGGGGTGATGACCGACTCCAGACCGAACGGCGGCTGGGTGATGTTGCCATCGTCGATCAGGATGTTGGGGGTGGTGTAGCTGAAGTTGATACCGACGCCCAGCGACCACGGGAAGCCGATCTGGTAGCCCAACTCCAAGGTGCCCTCGAACTCGTCGGCACCGGGGCCGGCCACGATGTACTTGGCGCGACCGGAGTGGAACCACTCACGGGTCAGGCGGTTGCGGTCCAGGGGGAACACACCGTTGAGGAAGGTGTCCCACTGCTGAACCGTCAGGGTGCGGTCCTGACCATCGACCAGGCTCAGCTCGTTATCCAGACCTGCATGAGAAGTGCCTGTGCTCGTAAACAGAGCCGCGATGGCCGCAACCAACGCGATCAGCACCCGACTGATTGCCTTCATGTTCTCCCTAGCTATGTCGCCGGCGATCCGCGGATCCACCGATTTTGTTGTGAGGTGCCCGGCCCTATCAGAACCAGACACCCTGCAAGGGCCTCATGTGGTGGGAATTAAAGACATCACATGCTGCTCTTACGTTTCGCTCATCGTTGACACGAGGAACATAACGGGGAGGCATCCGACCGGCAACGCAAGGACACAGGCGCGTGGCCTGTATGGCCAGTCGGTCGAAATTTGCTGAGACCGGACTGAGAAATGCCCAACCGGTCCGACGGACTGCGGTTTACGCCACATGGCAATGCTGTGACATGGTTCGCTTTGGTAACGAGAAGCGGTGCAGAACACAGTGGCGACCAGACGTTTTAGGCGTTCACTGCCCTGTTGCTGCTCAATCGTGATGAGGCGGAATGTTGCTCTGCAGCCATCGATCATGTTCGGCAGCGTCGTCTGGCGAATCCGAGTCGCGTTCGTCGGGAGCGATCCGCGGGAGTTCCTCACCGAAGATCTTGTTAACTGCGCGGCGGGTTGGCTGGTCAGGTTCTGCCATCGACATTCCCCTTTGTGACTAAGATCACACCCCACTATAGAGCGGTGTGAGGCCGTCGTTAACCTGCTGGTAACCCTGGCCGACCGGGGCACGCAGCGTTCGCCATACCTACGAAAACGGCGGCCGATGGCCGCCGCTTCGTCTTGGTTAGATCTCCAAGCTTGATAGCTGGCCGATGATCTGCACGGCCAGCGGACTCAATGTGGCCATGCCGTCGCGGACCGCGGCGCGGGAGCCGGCGATGTTCACGACGAGGGTGCTGCCGGAGATCCCCGCCAACCCGCGGGACACTCCCGCGTCGACGATGCCGGCCGACAATCCCGACGCGCGCAGAGCCTCTGAGATGCCGAGCAGTTCGCGGTCGAGAATGTCGACCGTTGCCTCCGGGGTGACGTCGCGGGGCGTGACACCGGTGCCCCCGACCGAGACCACGAGGTCGACGCCGCCGATGACTGCGGTGTTCAACGCGTTGCGGATCTCGACCTCGTCGGCCGCCACGACCACGACCCCGTCGACAACGAAACCGGCCTCACCCAACAGCTCGGTGACCAACGGACCGCTGTGGTCCTCCTCGCCATGCGCTGTGCGATCGTCGACGACGACGACGAGTGCCCGACCCACCAATTCCCCTGGCTGTTCCATGGCTGCAACCGTATATGTGGCGTCGGACAGCGGCCCATCGACCGGTGAAGCCACGCGCAACAAAACCCTGTCCCTGGCCGGTGTCAGCGTCCTCACTGCTCGGCCTTACCCAGCGTGACCTCGACAGTCTGCGGTTTTCCTGCAGGGTCGAGGTAGGTCAGCGTCACTTTCTCACCGGGCGCCTTGGACCGCACTGCCGCCACAAGCGCGTCGGCACTGCCGATCACCCGATCGTTGACCTTGGTGACCACCACGCCGCTCGGCAGGCCGGCCGCCGCGGCCGCACCGCCGCCGGTCACCTCGACGATCTTCGCGCCGTCGGAGGTGGTGTCGTTGCTGACCTGAACGCCGAGCGACGCGTGCGAGGCCGTGCCGTGCTGGATGAGTTCGTCGGCGATGCGCTTGGCCTGGTCGACCGGAATCGCGAAGCCCAACCCGATCGAGCCACTCTGCGCCTGCAGCGAATCGCCGCCCATCGTGGCGATCGCCGAGTTAATTCCGACAAGTTCGCCATTCATGTTGACCAGCGCGCCACCGGAGTTCCCCGGGTTGATGGCCGCGTCGGTCTGGATGGCGTCCAGGACGGTGTTCTGATTGCGGGTGTCTCCGCCCGCGGCGACGGGTCGGTTCAGTGCGCTGATGATGCCGGTGGTGACCGTTCCTTCCAGGCCCAGCGGCGAGCCGATGGCCACCACGTCCTGGCCGACCCGCAGGCTGCCCGACGAGCCGACGGAGATCGGGGTCAGACCCGACACGTCCTGTGCCCGCACCACGGCAATGTCACTGCTGGGGTCTGTGCCCACCACGGTGAACGGTTTTGTGGTGCCGTCCGAGAACGTCACCTTGGTCTGCGCGGCGGTCTGTCCGCCCGGCCCGCCCGCGCCGGGTCCCGGCCTGGCGGCCTCGACGACGTGGTTGTTGGTCAGGATCAACCCGTCGGCGGTCAGGATGACGCCCGACCCCTCCTCGGAGGCCCGGCCGAGATCTGTCTCAAGCTTGACCACGCTGGGCACAACTTTGGCCGCGACCTGCTCCACCGAGCCCGCGGGCAGCGCCGCGGCGGGAACAGTGGGAGCCATGCTTCCGGACAGGCCACCGATGCCCGGACCATCCTGCTGCACCAGCGTCGCCACTCCGCCGCCGATTCCGGCAGACACCACAGCGACCGCCAGCGCGCCCGCGGTCAGCCCGGCCCTCGAACGCTTCTTGGCAGCGACGGGCTGCGGGCTGGCGGGGATCCGGTACGGATCGTAGGGCGCACGATATGCCTGCTGTGACTGTTGAGGCTGCTGTTGTGGCTGCTGGGCATAGCGCCAGTCGTACTGGTGCTGCTGATACGGATCGGGGCGCCCACCCTGGTAACCGGGCGCGGCGCCGGGATGCTGGTCCGGCTGCTGGGAATACCTCGGATGGTTCGTCATGATGCTGCGGGCTCTTCTCTTCTAAAGGGTGCTGCGGTTGCGTTGTGCTCACTCAACCAACGAAGCTGCTGCGTATCAGGTTGCACAGGTGGACTGAGAATCCACTTAGAGATCGTTCTGCCCCACCCATGACTCGCCCCCCGGCTGGGATAACTGTCTCACCTTTCGTCGGCGGCGACAGTGTCCTCGTCGTGGTGCCGGTGATCGCGTGTCGCGCCGCCCCCGGGAATCGGTCGACCGGGCAGCATCATGTGCACCGCCGCCCCGGGCGGATCCCCGCCCGGCACCGTTTCGTCGATCCGGAGTGCGCCACCGTGTTTGAGCACAACCTGCTGCACAATCGCCAGGCCTAGACCAGATCCCGGCATCGCCCTGGCCGCGTCCGAACGATAGAACCGCTCGAACACCAGGCGTCGTTCCTGCGGCGGAATGCCCGGCCCATGGTCTGACACCACCAGTTCGGCGTGCACCGGATCAACCTGGTGCAAGCGCACGCCGACTCGCCCTCCGGGCGGGCTCCACTTGGCCGCATTGTCGAGCAGGTTGAGCACGGCCCGGCCCATCGCCGGCCCGTCGCCGAAGACCTCCCAGCCGATGACGTCGACGTCGAATTCGATGTCGTTGCGGCGCCGGCGGACCCGCTCCAGGCTGCGTTCCACAACCTCGGACATGTCGACCGCCTCGGGGGTGGCCCCGCCCACGTCGTCCCGCGTGAGGTCGACGAGGTCGCCGACCAGAGTGGACAGTTCCTCGATCTGGGCGATCACGTCGGCGCGCAGCCCGGCCATCTCATCCTCTGGAAGGCGCGGGGCACCGGGCGCCTGCGAGGCCATCAGCAGCTCGACGTTGGTGCGCAGCGAGGTCAGCGGTGTGCGCAGTTCATGGCCGGCGTCGGATACCAGGCGGGACTGCCGTTCCCGCGATTCGGCCAAGGCCCTCAGCATCATGTTGAACGCCTCGGTGAGCCGGGCGAGCTCGTCACTGCCCACGACCGGAATAGGCCGCAGGTCATCGGTGCGCGCCACGCGCTCGGCGGCTTCGGTGAGTCTGCCCACCGGCCGCAACCCCGCCCTGGCGACGGCACCACCTGCTATCGCGGCCACCGCCACGCCGAGGCCGCCCACGATGAGCAGCACGGTGCCCAACCGTCTGAGTACCTGGCCGGTCGGCGCCAGACTCTTGGAGATCAGCAGCGAACTGCCGTTGGCCAAGTGCACCGCCAGCACCCGCTGGTGATTGGCGGTGCGCAACGACATCAGCAGCTCACCGGAGATCACGTCTTTCTCCGCTTGACCCATCGGCAGGATCTGGCCCTGCTGATTGGCCGTATAGATGGACCGCCCGGGGATCACCAGCATCGCGTTGACATCGGAGTAGGCGGTGCCCTCGATCGCCTTGCCCGGGTCGGCGGCCAGCGAGCCGCTCTCGATCAGCAGCCGCGCACGGCTGTGCAGCTGATTGTCGAGATCGTCGTAGAGCGCACGCGACACCACGGCGTAGACGGCGACGGCCATCAACACCACAACCATGGCCACCATCGACATCGCGAGCATCATCACGCGCCAGCGCAGGGACAGTGAGCTGGTGTTCGGCAGCGTCGTGGATGGCCGCCAGAAGTTGGAGTTGAGTGCCATCTATCAGGGCGGGGTTTCGCGCAGCACGTAGCCGACTCCACGCACGGTGTGGATCAGCCGCGGCTCGCCTTCGGCTTCGGTCTTGCGGCGCAGGTAACCGATGTACACCTCAAGGGCATTACCCGAGGTGGGGAAGTCGAATCCCCATACTTCTTCGAGGATGCGGCTACGGGTGAGCACCCGCCGCGGATTGGCGATCAGCATCTCCAGCAGCGAGAACTCGGTGCGGGTCAGGCTGATCTGACGCTCGCCGCGGGTGACCTCCCGGGTCACCGGGTCGAGCGTGAGATCCGAGAACGACATCGTCTGGGATTCGCCGTCGTCGGAGACTGTGCGACGCAGCAACGCCCGCATCCGCGCGAGCAACTCTTCCAGAGCAAACGGCTTGGGCAGGTAATCGTCGGCACCGGCGTCCAGGCCGGCGACCCGCTCGGACACCGAGTCACGGGCGGTCAGCACCAGGATCGGAAGATCGTCGCCGGTGCTGCGGAGCTGACGGCATACCTCCAGGCCGTCGAGCCGCGGCATCATCACGTCCAGTACCACGGCGTCCGGCCGGTCATTGGCGATCGCCTCGAGGGCCTCGACACCATCCTGGGCGAGCTCGACCGAATAACCATTGAAGGAAAGCGACCGGCGCAGTGATTCGCGCACAGCGCGATCGTCGTCAACGACAAGTATGCGCACAGGCACAGTCTCATCCTGCTGTCTGAGAGAGGGCTGAGAGGCGCGCCGCAAATTCGCCCAGCGTTTTGGCGCGGCTTCGGGAGCCTCTTCTGGCAGATGGCACGCGAAAAAGCGCTATCACAAGTGATAGCGCTTTTCGGTGGGTGGTATGGAGGTCTAGCGCTTGTCGAGGTTGATCAGACCAAGACGCGCGGCCTTGAGCAGGCGACGCGGCACCTTGTGCTGCTGACCAGCGACGTTCACGCCGACGAGGCCGGTAGCCTCGGCCTTCCACTGCGCGCGCCGGCTCCGGGTGTTCGCGCGCGACATTCTGCGCTTGGGCACAGCCATGACGTGCATCTCCTTGCTTTGGGGTTGCGTCCGCGCGAAACCCAGACCATGGGTTGGCGACGATTGCACTACAGAGTAACGGTTGACCTGCGTCGGCTCCAAAACGCAGGCTGTTCCGGTAATCCGGGCGCAGCCTCGGTGGGGGTCGAGATTGCGCTCAGGGACAAAAACCGGGCTGCTTCTGTCCCTGGCTTCAATCTCGGTGCCGGGCGCCGCCCGACACATCCCCAGAACTCACGACTCACCATCCAGATTGCATCCAGGGACAAAATCCCGGCTCATCCTGTCCCTGGCTTCAATCTCGGCGCCATGTCAGTGCCTGGTGCAAGCATGCCGGAATGGGTGGGGTGTTGATCGGCAGTGAAGCGTTGACCAAGCGGCTCGTGACGCGCAACGACCTCAGGCATCACTACCGTCGACTGTTCCCCGACGTGTACGTGCAGGGAGAACCCACGCTGCGTGACCGGACAGTCGGCGCCTGGCTGTGGTCGGGCCGCCGGGCAGTGATCGCGGGTGTCGCCGCTTCAGCCCTGCATGGGGCGGCATACGTCGACGCCGATATCCCTATCGAACTCATCTGGCGCAACGGCCGACCACCGGGCGGCTTCATCGTCCGCAACGAGACGCTTGCTGACGACGAAATCAAACGGGTGGCGGGCCTACCGGTCACCACACCGGCGCGGACGGCGTTCGACCTGGCCCGTCACCTACCCCGTGACGAGGCCGTCGCTCGCATTGACGCTTTGGCCTGGACCCGGCGGGTCACCGTGGACGACGTCGCCCCACTCATCGAGCGGTACCCGAGTGTCCGGGGTATTCGCGCTCTCAAGGTTGCGTTGCCACTGGTCGACGCCGGCGCCGATTCACCGCAGGAAACCAGGCTGCGCCTGAAACTGACCGACGCCGGCATCCCGCCCGACCAAACCCAGATCACGGTGATCCAAGGCCGCCGCAGGGTCGCGATCTTGGACATGGGCTGGGAACGCTTCAAAGTCGGGGTCAATTACGACGGGATGTTCCACCAGTCCGACCGCAAACGTTATGTGCAGGACATGAAGACGCTGCGCAGGCTGGAGGCCATGGGATGGATCGTCATCCGCGTGATCGCCGAGGACAACATCGTCGACGTCCTCGCCCGGGTCGAACAAGCGCTACGCAGCCGAGGCTGGCACCCAGATTGCACCCAGGGACAAATCGCAGCCTGAATTTGTCCCTGGATGCAATCTCGGCGCAGCCCTCAGGGGATCACCACGGTTTTACCTGCCAATCGCCCGGCGTCAGCGTCCGCGTGGACAGCACCCAGCTCGGCCAATGGCCGGCGGGCCGCGACGTCGATGCGAACCTCTCCGGCGTCGACGAGGTCGACCAACTCGGCCAGCTGGCCCGCGTCGCTTCGGGCGAACACTCGCGCCGCGCGCACCTTGCGGTCGATGTCCTCCGGACCCGGCGTGGTGGTGCTGACCAGCACACCGCCGTCTTTGACGAGGCCGACGAGATCGGTCGTCTGCTCCGCCGTGGTGGTGACCAGGTTGAGCACCACATCGAATGGCGCACCCTCGGGTTCGGATGCGTAGTCGAGGTATCCGATGACGCGGTCGGCTCCGTAGCTCCGGACGCGCTCGACGCTGCGCACACCGGCGGTTGCGGTCACGACGGCACCAGTCCGCTTGGCGAGCTGAACCGCATATCCGCCTACCGCTCCCCCGGCCCCGTTGATCAAGATGGTCTGGCCGGCCGTCAACTCGGCATGCTCGAACAGCGACTGCCAGGCGGTCAACCCCACGCCGGGCAGGGCGGCCGCGTCGGTCAACGCGACCGTCCGAGGCGCGGCGGCCAACACGTCGGCGGGTGCCACCACATATTCGGCAGCGGCTCCGTCGGCGTTCATCGGCAGGAAGGCCACCACTGCCTGCCCAACCTGCCGGCCTGCCACGCCGTCGCCGACCTGTGCGATCGTCCCGGCCACGTCGATACCCGGCACATGCGGAAAGGCGATCGGGAAGGCGTCGGCCAGATAGCCGGCCCGGATCGCGGCGTCGACCGGGTTGAACGACGTGGCCGCGACCTGCACCAGCACCTCGCCCGCACCCGGCACGGGCCGCTCGACATCCTCGCGCTTCAGGACGTCGCTGTCGCCGTAGCTGTGATAGCGCACTGATTTCATGACTTCCTCCTCGGTTAGGTGCTTCGACATCGAAGCATTCACACGGTCACAACTGCTTCGATACCGAAGTAATTCCCCGGCGTTTCCGAATAGGGTGAGCGTGTGGCCGAACCACTCGAGCCGGAACAGCTGCAGACCTACTTCGCCCTCATGGAGGCGGTCAGCCTGCTTCAGCACGCCGGCGAGCAGCAATTGCGCACCGAGGGCGACCTGAGCTACGTCCAGTTCCAACTGCTGGCCAAGCTCGCCGACGCCGACGGGCCGCTGACCATGACCGAATTGGCCGACGGCGTCGTCTACAGCCGCAGCGGCCTAACCCATCAGGCCGGACTCCTCGACAAGGCCGGGCTCATCACTCGTCGGCCCAGTAGCGACGACCACCGCGCCACCCTGGTCGGCATCACCAAGAGCGGCCGCGCCCGGGTCGCCAAGGTCCTTCCCGGGCACATCCAGGTCACTCGCGATCTACTGTTCGAGCCGTTGTCGGGCAAGGATCTGCGCACACTCGGCGACATCATGGCCCGCGCGCGCGACCACATGCGCAGCCAACCTCCGCGGTCGGCCCGAAGGCGTACCCCTTGACTCGAGACCAGCGGTACCCGCTAACCTACCGGTTGGTTGGGTCCTAACCGGGGTTGACGGGAGTATGCGTGCCATCTGCAGTCCGTGATGCAGTCCGGATCGGAAACTGTTCGGGCTTCTACGGCGACCGGCTGGCCGCGATGCGCGAGATGCTCACCGGCGGCGAACTCGACTATCTGACCGGCGACTATCTCGCCGAGCTCACCATGCTCATCCTGGCCCGCGACCGCGCCAAGAACCCCGACCGTGGCTACGCCAAGACCTTCCTGCTGCAGCTTGAGGAATCGCTCGGGCTCGCACTCGACAAGGGGGTGAAGATCGTCGCCAACGCCGGCGGGCTCAACCCCGCGGGGCTGGCAGCGGCGGTTCGGGCCCTGGCCGACCGCCTGGGCCTGACCGTGAACGTCGCCCATGTCGAAGGTGACGACCTGGTGGCCCGCGCCGCCGAGCTCGGGTTCGGCACTCCCCTGTCAGCCAACGCGTACCTGGGTGCGTGGGGCATCGTCGACTGTCTGGCCAGTGGTGCCGACGTCGTGGTCACCGGCCGCGTCACCGACGCCTCGGTCATCGTAGGGCCCGCGGCCGCCCATTTCGGTTGGGCACGTACTGATTACGACGCGCTGGCCGGGGCCGTGGCCGCCGGGCACGTCATCGAATGCGGAACCCAGGCCACCGGCGGCAACTACGCGTTCTTCACCGAGGTGGCCGACCTTTCACATCCGGGTTTCCCGATCGCCGAGATCTCGGCCGACGGCTCGTCGGTGATCACGAAACATCCCGGCACCGGTGGGCAGGTCAGCGTCGGCACCGTGACCGCGCAGCTGCTGTATGAGATCACCGGCGCGCGCTACGCCAATCCCGATGTGACGTTGCGGGTCGACTCCCTGCAGTTGGACGCCGACGGCGACGACCGCGTGCGGATCTCGGGGGTGACGGGTGAGGCTCCGCCGCCGACGTTGAAGGTGTCGCTCAACAGTATCGGCGGCTTCCGCAATGCGACGACGTTCGTGCTCACCGGCCTCGACATCGAGGCCAAGGCCGATTTGGTTCGCAGCCAGCTGGAGGCGGGCCTGAAAGTGCGTCCGGCAGAGATGGAATGGTCGCTGGCCCGCACCGACCATGCCGACGCCGACACCGAGGAAGCCGCGAGCGCACTGCTGCACCTGGTGGTCCGGGATCCGGACCCCAACATCGTGGGCCGCCAATTCTCCTCGGCCGGAGTCGAACTCGCATTGGCCAGCTATCCGGGCTTCACCGCGACAGCCCCGCCCGGCGACGGTCAGGTGTACGGCGTATTCAACCCCGGCTATGTCGACGCCGAAAAGGTGCCGCACGTCGCCGTGCATGCCGACGGCACGCGCGTCGATATCGCACCGGCCACCGAAACACTTGCTCTCGCACCGGCCGCCGAGCCTGAGGTGCCGGCTCCGTCGCCCACCGGGCCGACGCGGCGTGCGCCGCTCGGCGTGATCGCCGGTGCGCGCAGCGGCGACAAGGGCGGGTCGGCCAACGTCGGGGTCTGGGTAAGGACAGACGAGCAGTGGTGCTGGCTGGTGCACACATTGACTGTCGACAAGCTGCAGGAATTGCTGCCCGAGACAGCGGATCTGCCGGTTACCCGGCATGTGCTCCCGAACCTGCGGGCACTCAACTTCGTGATCGACGGCATTCTCGGCCAGGGCGTGGCGTATCAGGCCCGGTTCGATCCACAGGCCAAGGGGCTGGGCGAATGGTTGCGCAGCCGTTATCTCGATATCCCGGAAAGGTTGCTGTGACCGGCATCTGGAACACCCCCGAACGAGACGCACTGCGAAAGACGGTGCGCAGCTTCGCCGAACGCGAGGTGCTGCCCAACGTCGACGAGTGGGAGCGCACCGGTGAGCTGCCCCGCGAACTGCACCGCAAGGCCGGAGAGGCGGGCCTGCTCGGCGCTGGGTTCCCCGAGTCGGTCGGCGGTGGCGGCGGTGACGGCGTCGACGCGGTGATCATCTGCGAGGAAATGCACTACGCCGGTTCGCCGGGTGGCGTGTTCGCTTCGCTGTTCACCTGTGGGATCGCGGTGCCGCACATGATCGCCTCCGGTGACGAGCGGCTGATCGAGACCTACGTGAAGCCCACCCTGCGCGGCGATCTCATCGGATCCTTGGCGATCACCGAACCCGGCGGCGGCTCCGACGTCGGGCACCTCACCACGCGCGCGGTCCGCGACGGCGAGGATTACATCCTCAACGGCGCCAAGACCTACATCACCTCGGGCGTTCGGGCCGATTACGTCGTCACCGCGGCCCGCACCGGCGGGCCGGGCGCGGCAGGCGTCTCGCTCATCGTGGTGGACAAGGGAACTCCAGGTTTCGAGGTCAGCCGCAAGCTCGACAAGATGGGTTGGCGATCAAGCGATACCGCCGAACTGTCCTACACCGATGTCCGTGTGCCGGTGGCCAATCTCGTCGGCGCGGAGAACTCGGGCTTCCTGCAGATCGCCGCGGCTTTCGTGTCCGAGCGGGTCGGCCTTGCCGCACAGGCATATTCGAGTGCACAGCGCTGTCTGGACCTCACCGTCGAGTGGTGCCGCAACCGGGAAACCTTCGGCAGGCCGTTGATTTCCCGGCAGTCGGTGCAGAACACGCTCGCCGAGATGGCCCGGCGCATCGACGTGGCACGGGTGTACACCCGCAGCGTGGTGGAGCGCCAACTCGCCGGTGAGCAGGGTTTGATCACCGAAGTGTGCTTCGCCAAGAACACCGCTGTCGAGGCCGGTGAGTGGGTGGCCAATCAGGCCGTGCAGCTATTCGGCGGCATGGGCTATATGGCCGAATCCGAGGTGGAACGCCAGTACCGCGACATGCGCATTCTGGGTATCGGTGGCGGTACCACCGAGATCCTGACCTCGCTGGCGGCCAAGACGTTGGGCTACCAATCGTGACCGCGTTGAAATCCACTTTGGACGTCAACGCCCCCGGGTATGTGGCCGCGGCTGAGGTGATGGAGAACAAGCTCGACGAGCTGACCACCGAGCACGCCAAAGCCTTGGCCGGTGGCGGCACCAAGTACGTCGAACGCCACCATTCCCGCGGCAAGCTCACTGCGCGGGAACGGGTCGAGCTGCTACTCGATCCGGATGCCCCGTTCCTGGAGCTCAGCCCATTGGCGGCGTGGGGTAGCGATTTCACCGTAGGCGCCAGCGTCGTCTGCGGCATCGGCGCCGTCGAAGGTGTCGAGTGCCTGATCGTCGCCAATGATCCGACGGTCAAGGGCGGCACCAGCAACCCGTGGACGCTCAAGAAGATCCTGCGCGCCAACCAGATTGCACTGCAGAACCGTCTGCCCGTGATCTCGCTGGTGGAGTCCGGTGGCGCCGACCTACCCACGCAGAAAGAGATCTTCATCCCCGGCGGGCAGATGTTCCGCGATCTGACTCGGCTCTCCGCAGCAGGTATCCCGACGATTGCGCTGGTGTTCGGCAACTCGACGGCCGGCGGCGCGTATGTGCCGGGCATGTCCGATCACGTCGTGATGATCAAGGAACGCTCGAAGGTGTTTCTGGCCGGACCGCCGCTGGTGAAGATGGCCACCGGCGAGGAGTCCGACGACGAATCACTGGGCGGCGCCGAAATGCACGTCCGCACCTCGGGTCTGGGCGACTACCTCGCGCTCGACGAGCACGACGCCATCCGTATCGGCCGCCGCATCGTGGCCCGGCTCAACTGGCACAAGCAGGGACCCGCACCTGCGCCGGTGACCGAGCCGCTGTTCGACCCGGAGGAATTGATCGGCATCGTGCCGGCGGATCTGCGGATCCCGTTCGACCCGCGCGACGTGATCGCCCGCATCGTCGACGGCTCGGATTTCGACGAGTTCAAGCCGCTGTACGGTTCGTCGCTCGTGACCGGGTGGGCGACGCTGTACGGCTATCCCATCGGGATCCTGGCCAACGCACGCGGCGTGCTGTTCAGTGAGGAGTCCCAGAAGGCCACGCAGTTCATCCAACTGGCCAACCGGGCCGACACCCCACTTCTGTTCCTGCACAACACCACCGGATACATGGTGGGTAAGCAGTACGAAGAGGGCGGCATGATCAAGCACGGCTCGATGATGATCAACGCGGTGTCCAACTCGACGGTGCCGCATATCTCGCTGCTGATCGGCGCCTCCTACGGCGCAGGCCACTACGGCATGTGCGGCCGCGCCTACGATCCCCGGTTCCTGTTCGCCTGGCCGAGCTCGAAATCCGCGGTGATGGGCGGCACCCAGTTGGCCGGTGTGCTCTCGATCGTCAGCCGCGCGGCGGCCGAGGCCCGTGGCCAGCAGGTCGACGAAGCCGCCGATGCCGCGCTGAGAGCCGCCGTCGAAGCACAGATCGAAGCCGAGTCACTGCCGATGTTCCTGTCCGGCAGGCTCTACGACGACGGCGTCATCGACCCCCGCGACACGCGCACGGTGCTGGGAATGTGCCTGTCCGCCATCGCCAATGGCCCGATCGAGGGGACGTCGAACTTCGGCGTCTTCAGGATGTGAGCACCCGATGATTACGCGAGTCCTGGTCGCCAACCGCGGAGAGATCGCCCGCCGGGTGTTCGCCACCTGCCGCCGCCTCGGCATCGGTACCGTCGCCGTCTACACCGACCCCGACGCCGGTTCCCCGCACGTCGCCGAGGCTGACGCGCGGGTACGTCTGCAGGGCAACAACGGGTACCTAGACGCTGCGCAGATTATTGGCGCGGCCCGGGCTGCCGGTGCCGACGCCATTCACCCCGGCTACGGATTCCTCTCGGAGAACCCGGAGTTCGCGGCAGCCGTTCTCGATGCCGGGTTGACGTGGATCGGCCCGCCGGTGGCGGCCGTGCGCGCCATGGGTTCCAAGATCGAGGCCAAGAAGATGATGGCCGCGGCCGGGGTGCCGGTGCTCGAAGAGCTCGATCCAGAGAGCGTGACTGCCCAGCAGCTGCCGGTGCTGGTGAAGGCCTCGGCAGGCGGCGGCGGCCGCGGCATGCGCGTGGTTCGTGAACTAGCTGACCTGCCAAGTGAAGTGGCCGCAGCCCAACGCGAGGCGCAGTCGGCATTCGGTGACCCGACGGTGTTCTGCGAGCGTTACCTGGCTGCCGGCCACCACGTCGAGGTGCAGGTGCTCGCCGACGAGCACGGCACGGTGTGGTCGATTGGAGAGCGCGAATGTTCGATCCAGCGCCGCCACCAGAAGATCGTCGAGGAGGCGCCGTCGCCCCTTGTCGAACGCACGGAAGGCATGCGGGACAAGCTGTTCCATGCAGCGCGGCTGGCGGCAGAGGCGATTGGCTACACCGGCGCGGGCACCGTCGAGTTCATGGCTGACGATCATGGTGACTTCTTCTTCCTGGAGATGAACACCCGGCTGCAGGTCGAGCATCCGGTGACCGAGGCGACCACCGGCCTGGACCTGGTCGAGCTGCAGCTGCGGGTTGCCGAAGGGGCACGGCTGGATCCCCAGCCGCCGCCGTCGCGCGGATACTCCATCGAGACCAGGCTGTACGCCGAAGACCCCGGAAAGAATTGGCAGCCGCAAGCCGGCACCGTGCACCGCTTCGAAGTCCCCGGGGAGGTCCGCGTCGACACCGGCGTCGTCGACGGCTCAGTGGTGTCGATCTTCTATGACCCCATGCTGGCCAAGGTGATCTCCTACGCGCCCAGCCGGCGGCAGGCCGCCGGTGTGCTGGCCGATGCGCTGGCCCGCACGAAGATCCACGGGGTGCGCACGAACCGGGATCTGCTGGTGAACGTGCTGCGCCATGAGGCATTTCTGGACGGGGCAACCGACACCGCGTTCTTCGACACCCACGGCCTGGACCGCCTGGCCGCGCCACTGGGCGATCCTCAGGCAGTAAGACTGTCCGCTGTCGCCGCCGCACTCGCCGAGGCCGCGCACAACCGGGCCACCGCAAAGGTTTTCGGCCCGGCCCCGAACGGTTGGCGCAACCTGGCTTCGGGCTACCAGACGCGGGCGTATGACGACATCACGGTGCGCTACCGATTCACCCGTACCGGGGTGGAACTGCCCGACAACGAGGGTGTCGCGTTGGTGTCGGCGACGCCCGAGCGGGTGGTGCTTGCTGTTGACGGCGTTGAGCGGCCGTTCGAGGTGGCCCGCTACGGCTCGGATGTGTTCGTCGACTCCCCGCTGGGACCGGTGCAATTGACCGCGCAGCCACGGTTCCCCGATCCGGATTCCGCGGTCGCGCACGGCTCGCTGCTGGCCCCGATGCCGGGCTCGGTGGTGCGGGTGGGTGCCGCAGCTGGCGACACCGTCACCGCCGGCCAACCGCTGATCTGGCTGGAGGCCATGAAGATGGAACACACCATTGCCGCACCCGAGGACGGTGTGCTCGCCGAACTGAATGTCACAGCCGGCCAACAGGTCGAGGTCGGCGCCGTACTTGCCCGCGTGGAAGCCCCTGAAGGAGAACAGCAATGAGCTTTGTCGAAACCGAAGAGCAGCAGGCACTGCGCCATGCGGTGGCCGCGATGGCCGCCAACTATGGTCAGGACTACTACCTGGAGAAGGCCCGCGCCGGTGAGCACACCACCGAATTGTGGAATGAGGCAGGCAAACTCGGCTTCATCGGAGTGAACCTGCCCGAGGAATACGGCGGTGGCGGCGCAGGCATGTACGAACTCAGCCTGGTCATGGAGGAGATGTCCTCGACCGGCTGCGCGTTGCTGATGATGGTGGTCTCCCCCGCCATCAACGGCACCATCATTTCCAAGTTCGGCACCGAGGGGCAGAAGAAGCGCTGGATTCCGGGTATCGCCGACGGGTCGATCACGATGGCGTTCGCCATCACCGAGCCGGATGCCGGATCCAACAGCCACCGCATCACCACCACCGCCCGCAGAGACGGCAGCGACTGGATTCTCAAGGGCCAGAAGACTTTCATCTCCGGTATCGACCAGGCGCAGGCGGTGCTCGTCGTCGGCCGCACCGAGGATCACAAGACCGGCAACCTCAAACCGGCGCTGTTCGTCATCCCGACCGACACGCCGGGTCTGAACTGGACCAAGATCGACATGGAGATCGTCAGCCCGGAGAGCCAGTTCCAGGTGTTCCTGGACGATGTGCGACTGCCGGCCGATGCGCTGGTGGGTTCGGAGGACGCCGCGATCGCCCAGTTGTTCGCCGGGCTGAACCCCGAACGCATCATGGGTGCAGCGAGCGCCGTGGGCATGGGCCGGTTCGCGATCAACAAGGCCGTCGACTACGTCAAGACGCGCCAAGTCTGGAAAGCCCCGATCGGTTCGCATCAAGGCATCTCACATCCGTTGGCGCAGAACCACATCGAGATCGAGCTGGCCAAGCTGATGATGCAGAAGGCCGCGACGCTGTACGACGCGGGCGACGATTTCGGTGCGGCGGAAGCCGCCAACATGGCCAAGTACGCCGCGGGGGAGGCATCAGTGCGGGCCGTCGACCAGGCGGTGCAGTCCCTCGGTGGTAACGGCCTGACCAAGGAGTACGGCATCGCCGCGGCGGTGACGGCTTCCAAGCTGGCCCGCATCGCACCGGTCAGCCGGGAGATGATCCTGAACTTCGTCGCTCAGACGTCGCTGGGCCTGCCTCGCTCTTACTAAAGGGGCCGTACTGATGTCCGAACTCGTTCGCTACACGGTCGAGGGCAGCGTCGCGCGCCTGACGCTGGACTCGCCGCACAACCGCAACGCGCTGTCCACGACCTTGGTGGAGCAGCTGCACCAGGGGCTTGCCGACGCCGCCGCCCAGCCCGACGTCCGCGTGGTGGTGCTGGGACACACCGGCGGAACGTTCTGCGCCGGGGCCGATCTGAGTGAGGCCGCCGGACGCGATCCCGGCGACATCGCCGTCGACCGCGCGCGCGAGATGACCAAGCTGCTGCGCGCCATCCTCGAGTTGCCGCTTCCGGTGATCGGCGCGATCGACGGGCATGTGCGCGCGGGCGGACTGGGCCTCGTCGGCGCCTGCGATCTGGTGGTGGCCGGTTCCAACAGCACCTTTGCCCTCACCGAGGCACGCATCGGCGTTGCGCCGTCGATCATTTCGTTGACCCTGCTGCCGAAGATGACACCCCGCTCGGCCGGCCGCTACTTCGTCACCGGCGAAAGGTTCGGCGCCGCCGAGGCGGCGGCGATCGGCCTGATCACCGTGGCCGCCGAAGACGTCGAAGCGACGGTCGCGGCGCTGACAGGCGAGATTGCCAAGGCGTCACCGCAAGGGCTGGCGACGTCGAAGGCGTTGACCACCGCGGCGATCCTGCGCAGTTTCGACGAGCACGCCGAGGAACTCACCCGGCAATCGGCTCAGCTCTTCGTCTCCGACGAGGCCCGCGAAGGCATGCTGGCGTTCCTGCAGAAGCGCCCGCCCAGCTGGGTGGGTTGAACCAGCGCCAATCCCGTCTCACCGGTGATACAGTCGGTATGTGGAATCAGTGTCGGTGCGGGAGCTCCGCAATAAGGGTGGAGAGGTACTGGATCAGGTAGAACGCGGCGAGTCGGTCATTGTCACTCGAGACGGCAGACCTGTCGCCGAACTACGCCCGGTACCGCGTCGCAGTGTGCGACCTGCCGAGCTCATCAAGCGCAGAAAGCACTTGCCGCACGTTGATCCCGACGCGCTGCGTCGCGACATTGATGCCGCCATCGATTCCGCGGTGTGATGGCTGACGCAGCGTCGAGGGGCATGCTCGACACCTCGACCGTCATCCTGTTGGGGCGAATCGCCGACCCCACCGATCTACCCGACGAGGCTGTTGTCAGTGCGATCACGATCGCCGAGTTGTCCGTGGGACCGCACGTTGCGGCCAGTGATGAGGAGCGCGCAGCCCGCCAGGCTCATCTACAACAGGCCGAAGCAGACTTTGATGTAATCGCTTTCGATGCCCTGTCTGCGCGAGCGTTCGGCGCCGTCGCCGCCTCGTTGCGCGCCGCCGGGCGAAAGCCGGCGGCCCGCGCATATGACGCCCTGATCGCGGCCGCCGCTATCAGCCATGGTTTACCGCTGTACACTTGCAATCCGGCAGACTTCGACGGGATAGCAGACCTTGAGCTGCGATCGGTGCCGCACCCCGATCACCAGTAGGTGCGTGCACGTCGCGAGGAAAACGGAGCGCACGCCGGCACCGTTCGAGCAGGTCAACGCCGCGTAACCAACCGCCAATCGTTGCCGCATCACGCACCGGCCACCGGGGACGGGCAAACCTATCGACGGCGGCATTCACCGGATCTACCGTTACTTTGCGGACATTCTCTGCCGTACGGCAATCACCGAAAGGCCCTCGGATCATGGCCGAAGATCAAAACAAAGCAGTTTCTCAGCGCATTTGGGAGGTATTCGCCTCCGGCAACCTGGACGAACTCGACGACATCGTCGCGCCCGGCGCCGCCTACCACGACACCCAGGACCCATTCGGGAATCAGCGCGGCCCCGAACACATGAGGAATCTCATCGAGATGTACCGGACTGCCTTCTCCAACATGCGGTTTGACGTCAGGTTGCAGGTCGCCGAGGGCGACTACGTCTGCACGCTCCTAGAAGCCCAAGGCGATAACACCGGCGAGCTCATGGGTCAGCCCGCCACCGGTCGGCACGCCAGGATCCAGATCACCGACACCGATCGGATCGTCAACGGAAAGATCGAAGAAACCTGGGTCACCTGGGACACCCTGGGCATGTTGCAGCAGCTCGGCCTGGCGCCGGCGGGGACGCAGCCGGCAGACACCACCACGCCCGCAGCCAGCGGGTGACAACACCTACCGGGACAACCCCTTAGATTTTCCTTAAATTAGTCTTATTTTTCTTAAACTCGGTGTAGGCTGACCCCATCGCGGGCGGACAACGCTGAGGGGTAACTGTGTCCAAGGTGGGTGAGCACGCAGTCATTGCGGGTGCCGGGATGGCTGGCCTACTCGTGGCTGGGGCTGTGTCGGAGTTCTATCGGTCGGTCACCGTCATCGAACGAGATACGTTGCCCGACAAGCCGGACCACCGAAAAGGCGTCCCGCAGAGCCGACATCTACACAGCTTTTTGACTCGCGGACCGCAGATGCTCGACATGTTGTTCCCCGGGCTGCTTGACGAGCTTGCCGCTGCGGGTGCGGTGGTGGTCGACGACGCCAATCTGTCGCGGATCTATGCCCGCATCGGTCGCTACGAGCTGAATCAAACGGGCACGCTTGCCGATCCGGCGGCGTTGCGGCTCTATCTCGCGAGCCGGCCGTTCACAGAGTTCCACGTCCGTCGGCGTGTTCAAGCCCTGGCCAACGTCACGGTGCTCGACGGACATGACATGGTGGAACCGGTCGTCACGTCCGACTCCGTCACCGCAGTGCGGGTACTCAACCGCGACAACGGGATTGAGTCCATGCTGGATTCGGATCTGTTCATCGACGCCCGAGGCCGCGGTACCCGCACTCCCCCTTTCCTGCAGACACTCAACTACGGCACGCCAGTTGAACAGACGTGCTCCTCGCCATGGGCCTATTCAAGCCAATTGCTTTCGCTACCCGACCCTGGGTTCTCCGAACGAATGGTGATGATCAACAACGGGTTCCACAAACCACGTGCGCTGCTGGTTGCACATGAGCATGGCCGGTGGATGTTGGCGATCGCCCGGGCCAACGCTTCCGGCCCACCGCCATCAGATTTCGCCGGCATGCTCGCGTCGGCCGAGGAGATTTTCCCGGAGCGGATGCTGGCCGGGCTGACCGCCGCGCAGCCCATCGGCGACGTGGCCGTCTCCCGCAACACCAACGCCGTGTGGCGACGCTACGACCTCATGACGCGATTCCCGGCCGGCTTCTTGGTGACCGGCGACGCATTGTGCAGCCTGAACCCGCTCTACGGGCAAGGCATGACGATGGCGGCGCTGCAAGCTGTGGCGCTGCGGGACTGTCTGCGATCCGGGCGGGATGACTTGGGGCCGCGCTTCTTTGCCGCTGCGGCCGGGCACATTGGGCCGACGTGGGCGAGGAACCGGGCCAATGACCGCGTCCCGGAACCGACGGTGCGGCCGACGACGCGTAAGCGTCTACAGAAGTGGATGATGTCGGCGTCGCTGAACGCCGCGGCAACCGATGTCCGGGTCGCCGAGCAGTTCCTGCGGGTGAACAATCTCGTCGACCCGCCCGCCCGGTTACGACAGCCGGCGATAATGTCACGCATCCTGATGGGCGGGCTCCGAAAGGGTCGAGCCTGACCAAGCCGACCTGACCTACGCAATCTGAGATGTCCAGGGAGTGATCAGGGTGGCGGATTGGTTCAGTACGCACCGGCGAGCAGTGGCGATCATGGCGGTGCTCGCGGCCGTTGTGGCTGCCGGCGTGGTGTGGCTGTACACACTGCCATCGAGTAGCGACGGCTTGTCGATGGGCGACTACGGTCCCGAGAAGCAACGTGAATGGGCAGAACGTCTGGTGGCAGGCCTGAATACCCACGATGCGAATGAGGTTCCCGTCCTTCGTCCCGGCGGAGCACCGTCGACTAGACAAGCTGCGCAGAACGAGACGGTGGAGGCGGCCATGCCCGCGCCGGGCTGCGTCTACCAGCTGGTGTCGGTCAATGATCGAGGCGAACAAGGTGAGCAGTTGGACCCCGGGGCGACCTCCGTGAATCGGACCTACCGTTTCGATATGACCGTCGAGGAGCGCTGTCCTGGTGGAGGATCACGCAACCGGGTCCTGGGGGTCATCGCGATCGCTGACATGAGCTACTGGCAGCCCTCCTACTTCGTCGTGTAGCGCGAACTCTGCGTCTGGACACCACGGTGTTCCGCGCCTCTTCCAAAGTGGCCAAAGTCTTTCTGAAACGTGGCAGGCTGAGTTCGCGACACCACACCAGCATGCAAATTCCGCAACCAAAGTAGCGGAGACTGTCACTTCTCCTGCGTGTCCGTGGTACTGGCCACCTTCATCGCGCTGGGCACTGAGGCGCCCGGCGAGATCGCTGGGGAGCGCCTAGATGTGGTGCCGGGCAGTCCCGGACCCGTGACGTCGAATTCAGCTTCCGACCAGCTGAGCCTGACGCGCGCGAACGTTTCCCGCAAACCTGAGACCTAGCTGGGTACGTGTTGCTACGGTGTGCGGGCACTGTTGGCCAGACCACACTCGAAGGCGGCGCGCTTATGTCCAAGCCAACCCCTCCCCGTCTCCGCAAAGCCAAAGCAGCGGCGGTCACGGCTGCCGTCGTAGCCACCACTGCCGCACTCACGGCCGGGGTTACTTCGCAGGCGCCGGAGGCGCTGTTGGCTCATAAACGTGCGCTACAGGCGGAAGTCGAACTCGCGGCTGCACCTCAACTCCCAGCGGTGCCAGACATCGTCGGCATCTACGGAGTGGGCCCGATCTTCTGGGCGGCCCAGCTTCTGGGACTCACTCCAATGGCCGTGGTCCAGGCTGCCGCCGGCTTGCTTGGTGGCAGCGAAATGGCCGCAACGGTAGGCCAACTCCTGGACTTCCTGGGCACAATCTTGCCGGTTGAGGCGGGCGTGAAGGGGCCGCTACCCAGCGACGTCTACAACGCAGTCAATGGGCTGGACTACACCGCATCGGGCTTGTTGGACATGATCGAAGGCCCAATCACGTCGGTCATACCCGCGGTTGCATGGAACTTGTTGAAAGGCTTTCTCGATGACATCATCGCGGAAGCGCCCATCCTGAATCAGCGTCGCGCGATCATCTTCTCCGAAAGCCTCGGCGGGCTGACCACTTCTCTGGCCTACCGCGACATGATCGCCGCAGTGCAATCCAACGACCCGGAGTGGGGCGTCGGTGTCACCGGTCAGTGGCTGATCTTCTTCAATAACCCGAGCCGCCCCGGTGGTGGATTATTCGCTCTTGCAACGCCAATCACCAATCTGTTCGGCCTCAACCTGTCCACACCGCCGGCGGGCAGCTACACCAACGAGAGCACCAACGGCGATATCACCAAGGTGCTCAACACCTCGATCCTCGACATTACCTGGGCGTACAACATCCTCTCCGATGCGCCGACCACGCTGAACCCGTTGGCGTGGGCCAACGCGGCCAGCGGCGCAGTGTTCCTCACCTACCTGATTCCCGGCGAGGGCAACAACATTGGTGGCCACGTGCTGCCCCTGGCAATCGAAGGTCTACTCGACGGCATCAAGGTGATGCTCGACCCGACCGGCGGCCAGGGCCTGGAGCTGGTTCCGGGATGGGACGAGATCGTGGACATCGCCGGCGACATTCCCATCTTGAACTTGGACACCTTGTTGGAGGACATCGCCGACGCGAGCAAGTTCCCCGGCACGGCCACTTACATCACCTACGACTCAGGCAATCTCCCGCTGCTCGAACCGTTCAACATGGTGCCGCGGCTGGTCAGCCTGGTCCCGGGATACAACGTCCCCACACCGCTGACCAACAGCGTCGAGGACGCCCTGCGGATGTTGGTGAACATGGGTTATCAGGACGTCGACCCGGCCACCCTCGAGCGCGGCTTCGATATGGCCGGCGAGCAGGCGTACTTCTATGACTCGCCGCTCACTCCGACTCAACAGCTTGCCGCCGGCCAGACGGTGTTCAACGCACTCATCGACGGCATCCAGAACAATGCACTGACGCCGTCCAAGTGGACACCGACAGTTCCCGGTGCCGACTTCTCGCCGATCTTCGAGAACGCGATGACCGAATCGGCGGCTGCGGCGTTGTCGGCCGCACTGCAAGCTGTTCAGGACGCTGCCAACCCGGTGTTTACCGCCGTCGAGACGGGACTGGCGCCGGTAACGGGTGTGCTCGACCAGGTCGACGCGCAGGCGACCACAGCCCTCGACAATGTGTTCAAGGTCCAAGAGCCCGTGCCCGACGCGTCGATGGACACCAATCCGGCGTCGCCGGGGCCGTTGTCGGTGAGCTCGGTTCCGTCCGTTGGCAGTGAGTTGCGCACGCTGAAAGACCTTGGCATTGAGAAAGATTCGTCAAAGGACACCGAGGTCCCGAAGGGTCTGAAGAAGATCACGGAGTCGTTCAAGGCAAAACCGGGCAAGCACGCGGCTGACACGGGCGATCGGGTGAAGAAGTCAGTGCAAGAGACCGTCGACAAAGTGAAGGACGGCCTCAAGGAGGCGACCGACAAGGCCGAAAAGGTCGGGAAGAGCAAGAACAGCGATAAAGCGGCAGCGTAGAGTTACCCGCATCGCGCGGTATTTCGTACACGTATCGTTTCGAACCGTGTCATCGCCGATCTGAAACACGGCCGATTCGCGGCCACGATTGGAACGTCGTCATGACGCCGACACACCCACCGCGGCTGCGGTTGAAACCCAAAGCGCAACAGCACAACGGATACGTCGACGGAGCATGGTGGCCGCATACCGATGACCTCGCTGCCGAGCTGCCAGACCTGTTGGCGGTGCTCTCAGTTCGGTTGGGCCGCATCGAGCGAGTGTCGTATCGCTTGAGCGCATGGCCAAGAGCACCAAGGAAACTCGTCACTGGCGGCCGGGTGATCAAGCTCGACGGGTACCGCCTTCAACGGCGGAACACCATCGAAGTCGTCGGGCTCAACCGCGACCGAGTCGACTTACTGGTGGTTCCGCCCTACACCGAGCCGAGCGACGCGCACACAACCATGATGACCGCAGCGCAACCCAACAACGCAGCCACCATCGACGGCCTCCTGGTGATCAGTCCTCGCGACAGGGAACGACGCACGCTGGTAGCCAGCGCCCAGGACCACTGGAACGCAGGGCGGTAACAACATTTACTCCCCGTGTGGGCCCCGCAGTTTCGATGACACCGTGGCCGCCCCGTCGGTAGCGTGACCATATGGCGCGCACAGTGCTCGTCACCGGGGCGACCGGCACGCTCGGCCACCATGTGGTGCCCGAGGCTGTCGGAGCCGGCCATCACGTGCGGGCGTTGAGTCGACGCGAGCGGGTCGGCTACACCGGAGTGCATTGGCAGCGCGGCGACCTCCTGGCAGCTGACAGTTTGGACGCTGCGCTCGACGGGATGGACGTCGTCGTGCACTGCGCCACCCAACCCGTTGGAAGCAAGGACGTCAGAGCCACGCGGAATCTGATCGAGGCCGTCCGCCGCGCACGCGTCGGCCATCTGATCTACGTCTCGATCGTCGGCATCGACGACATCCCGCTGCCGTACTACAAGACGAAGTTGCGAGTCGAGCAGATACTCGCAGACTCGGACATCGGCCACACCGTGCTGCGCGCGACGCAGTTCCACGAGCTAATCGAACAGATATTCGCCGTGCAGCGGTTCTCCCCCGTTTTGTGGACGCTGCGCGGGGTGCGATTCCAGCCGATCGACACCCGTGACGTCGCGGCCCGACTCGTTGAATTGATCGATTCAGAACCGATCGGACGGGCGGCTGATATCGGCGGACCGGAAGTTCGCCATCACTCAGATTTGGGACACCTGTATCTCTCAGCGCACAGTAGCGGGCGGCGCGTGGTCAGTTTCACGCTGCCGGGTCGCACCGTCGCGGGTTACAAGTCCGGAGCCAATCTGACCCCCGAAAACGCGGTCGGAACCATAACTTTCCAGGATTATCTCGGTTCCACCACATAATCTTTGCCGATTCACTGGGCCCGCCGCCGAGGCCGCCGGCGCAGGTTTCGCCGGCCAGCCTTGCATGTGACAGGGATAGTCGTAGGCTCATCAGTGATGAGCACTTCAGCGTCGCAGAATGGATCGATGCGGGCCGCCGACACTGATCGCATTCAGGTGGCGCAGTTGCTCACGGACGCCGCCGCCGCGGGCCGCTTGCCGATGACCGAATATGAGGACCGGCTAGCAAAAGCCTATTCGGCGGAAACCTATCGCGATCTGGCTCGGCTCAGCGCCGACCTGCCCGGAGCCGTCAACTGTCCCAGCACCATGTGCCGGCCGGCACCCTCGTCGGTGCTGTTGGGCATCATGAGCGGGTTCGAGCGCCGCGGCCGCTGGAACGTCCCGAAGAAGTTGACGACGATCGCACTCTTCGGCGGCGGCGTGGTCGATCTGCGCTACGCGGATTTCACCTCGCCCGACGTGGAGATCCGCACCTACTCGATTTTCGGCGGGCAGACGATCCTGGTGCCACCCGAGGTGAACGTGGACTTGGAAGGCGTCGGGGTGATGGGAAATTTTGACCACACCGTCCATGGCGAGGGCGCACCCGGTGCGCCGCGCGTGCACATCCGCGGATTCTCACTGTGGGGCAGCGTGGGCGTTAAACGTAAGAATCGCCGCAAGCAGACCGATTGACGACAAGGGCGGGCCCGCAGGCCCGCCCTCTTTGCATTGACCGGCAGTCCAAATAACAACGGCCCCTTCCTGTTTGGAAGGGGCCGTTGCTTGAGGCTGTGGGTTACTCGCTGTCGGAGCCGCCCTTGTCGTCGGACTTCTTTTCGGACTTCTTGTCGGTCTTCTTCTCCGACTGGTCCTTCTTCTCCGACTTGCCCTCCGAGGCGCCCGCGTTGTCCGCATCGTCACCGGTAGCGGCGCTACCCGTCTCGGACCCCTTGGGCGACGACAGTCCAAGCGAATCGCGGACCTTCTCGCGACGCTCCGCGACGCGTGCCTGGAACTTGGCCCGACGTTCCTCGGCCCGCTTCTGGAAGTCCTCGGTGCCCTTCTCGATGTTCGAAGCCAGTTGCTTCAGCGGAGTCTTCGCCTCAGCCTCAGGCTCGACGTCGACAGCGGGCTCGACTTCAGCCTTGGGCTCGACTTCAGCCTTGACCTCAGTCGCTTCGACCGGCGCCGCAAGCTTCTTCAGCGGCGACTCGATCTTGGGGAGCGACAGATCGATCAGAGATCCAGCCGAAGGCAGGCTCACCGAGCCGGCCCCTTCTTCCACCGAATCCGCCTGCTCTGCCAACTTGGAGACAGCCGCGATTCCGGCGCTTTCCGGAGCCTCGAGGGTTTCAAACGGGTTGCCAACTATTTCGTTGAACAAGCCGACGATGCCCTCTTCGAAGAACGCCGCGTTGAGCTCCTTCGCCCGCTCACCCAGGGGGCCGTCGGGCAGGTTGTCGTCGATCAGGTTCTGAGCGACCAGGGCGATGCCGCCCGCGAAGAGATCGTTGACGCGACGCTCCAGGTCGAGACGACCGGTCGGATCGAAGGAGTCGATGACCGCGGCGGTGGTGGCGGAAGCAATCCACGCGAACTCGTTGAAGCCGGCCTCGAAGAAGATGTCGTCGATCGGGCCTAGCGGCAGGATCTCATTGCTGGTGTAGTACGCCAAGCCAGTGAAGCCCTCCACGCAGACGGCGCCGGATGCGCTGCAGTCGCCGGGCGCGTAGACGTAGACCGGGATTTTATTGCCGTCCTCGTCGAGAACGATCTCACCGGTCTCGGGGTCGGTCTCCCAGACCTTCTCACCATTCTCATCGGTCTCTTGGACGACGCCTTGGTAGTAGTAGCCGCCATAGCCTTCGAAGAAGGCATCCCAGGCGCCCTCGAGGGTGAACGCCAGCAGCTTGTATTGCTCGACACTCAGTTTGTTGGTGGTTGGCTCCGCAGCAGCAGGCGCGGGCGCCGCGATCGCAACCTCGTCATTCGGAACGAAGAGCGCCGGGGCCGTGGCGACGACTGCGGCTGCACTGAGAAGTGCGGCGCCGGCGGTGACGTATGGCTTGATTGCCATGCAGTTACTCCCTGGGGACGGGGCGACAGTGGACTAGCGCTTCGAACGACGCTACTTAGAAGTTCCTGAGAGATCGTAAGGGCAAGTTTGCCCCCCGGCAAGCCGAAAACGCCCGCGGCTCCGACTGCCGTCTCAGTCTCAGAATCCCCATCCGCCAGGGGAAGCGGTCCGGGTCCACCTATGTGTGCTGTGCGGGTTTCCCCAGATACTCAGGCAAGTACCCGCGCTCACCACACCCCGTTGATTACGGCAACCACCTCCCGTTGTCCTCCAGGTTAATTTCTTGGTGCGATAGGCCCTGATCGTGCGGCTGGCAATCAATCAGTGGGCGACGGAGTTTGCCAGCCACGGCTACCCGTTGCCCAGACCCGCACCAGCCGGCGACCTCCGCTCCAGCGAACAGATGAGGCGTTCGAACCGCCGCACTTGGCTCGTTCATCAGAAGTTCATGCACCGGCCGGCGGTCGATCAATTACTCGGTGCCCCCGGAGCCAGTGCCACTGCCGCCGGTATTGCCGCCTGCAGTCGAGCCCTTGTCCCCACCGATGGCCTCCTTGAAGGCCTTGTTCAGATCGCTGAAGAAGTTCCCGCCACCGTCACTCGACTTCGGCTTGCCGAATGGAATGACAGGCTCGACCTTGTTGCCGTCCTTCGTGTCAACTGTCGCCGAATCGTCGGCGGCCTCTTCCTCCTCAACCACCTTGCGCTGCGGCAGCTTCAGTGCCGGCAACTTGAACTCAGGCAGCTTGGGCGCCTCGAACTTCGGGGCCTCGGGCGCCGCCGGTGCCGGCTCGACAGCAGCCAGCGGATTGGCGTCCTCGCCCTCACCGGTGCCTTCGTCGACGACTTCGGTCTTGACCTCAGACTCTTCCGCGGGCGATACGAGCCGCTTGAACGGCGACTCGAACGACGGCGTCGACACATCGAAGAGCGACGAACCAAAAGGCAGCCGTGTCGACGTCGGACCAGATTCTTGGCCGTCCTCGACCTCGGCGGTCTCCGACAGAAGCGTCGCATCCGCCTCTTCGTCGGCAGCCGGGGGCGGCGGAGTGGGCGTCGGAGTGGGAGTCCCCTGGATGAACGCGTCGACGACGTAGTTGATGGCGCCCACGAACCCCGCGTTCGTGTCGCCCTCGCCATAACCGAAGAAGAATGCGTCGGTGATTCCGAAGATGAAGGTGTCTTCCGGAAGGTTGTCGAGCAGCAGATTGCCGACTAGCTGCGTGACCCCGCCCTCGAAGAAGTCCTCGACACGATCCACCAAGTCCAGTCGGCCCGTCGGATCAGGCACCAATGCAGCGATGGTGAGCGCGACTTCACGCGCCAGTCCCGTGAAGCCTTCCTCAAAGAAGATGTTGTCGAGATCCCCGAGAGGGAGCAGCTGATCGCTCAAGTAGTACGGGACCCCAACGAAACCCGCTGGGCACACTGCGCCCTCGACGGTGCAATCACCAGACCCGTCTCCGGTCACTTGACCGCCGTAGCCCTGGAAGAACGCATCGGATAGACCTTGCAGTGTCACCGCCAGCAGGCGCAGTTGCTCGGGTGTGAGCGTTTGCCTTTCCGCGGCAGCCGGCGCAGCAATCTGTACGTCATCATTCGGCACGAAGAACGCCGGGGTCGCTGCAACGATGGCGCCTGCACTGATAAGTGCGGCACCGGTAGTTAGGAGCGGACGAAATGCCATTGTTTTGCCCCCTAGCAAGGGTCGGTCGGCCGGAAGCTCAAAACACCTTCGGTGGTACTGACAAACACCTTAGAAGTTCCTGAGAGCCTATGGGCTCGTTTGCCGTCCCGCAAGCAAAATAGCCAGCAAAAATTAGCTATAGCGCGAGTCTCAGTTTTCACTCCTGCCACATGAGTGTTGAATGTCCAAGTTGCTTCGCGAACGTTCATGATCACCAGAACCCCAGCTGATTTTGGTTATCGCGCTCAACTCTTTGCAATTGGAAACAAATGCACAGCCAATCTGTCACGAGATCCCAAGACCACTCACGGCGTTGCAGACCGACACAGCCAGCCCTGCTAATAAGTTTGCTCTGTCGGATTAGCTACCGACCGGCAGCGCCCGCTTTTACGCAGGTAAGGACGCCCGTCAAGAATGGCTGCCCAAAGCTAGATATTTTCCTACGCAATGAATGTAAAACGGCCGCAAAAGATGGACTGGATTACGCACCATTTGTCGGCCGTCAACATGTGCTGCCAAGAGCCGCTCGCACGAAAGCCGGCACCGCATTCAAGCGCGCTGCTGCCTGAGAGTGACCTGAGTGTCTCTCAGTCTTCGGACGCTTCCGCGCCGGATGGTTCCGATGAATTTGGAGCCGGTTCGGCAGTGTCGGTGCCTTTTCCTTGGAGACGGTTGGCAACCTGGCGCACGCCGTCCACCGTCGATTCCACAAACGCCTTCCCCGGGCGTCGCGCGGTGGAATCGCGGCCCACCTTCGGGGTGAAGTCGAGGCTCTTGCGCACCAATGGCCGCGCTGCCGGTGCCGAATCGTCATCTCCCCGCAGCATCTTGACGCCCTCTTCGACCCCGGCCGTGAAGTCGTTGACGAACTTCTCGGTCTCCTGGCGCGTTGGGACCAGCCGGGCCGAGACGTACTTATCCGGGTTGGCCAATGGATCGTTGTCCGGATACCCGTAGTCGACCACTGCCCGCAACGCAGGCGTCGCCGCATCGGCAAGCCGGTTACCCGGCTCCCCGAACGCCCGCAACGGCGCCACCAACGGCAGGTTGGTGGATTCATACCCGACGTAAGTGGTGTCGTCGACCCGGCTGATCCGAACCGTCTGACCGCCGGCCATCTCGCGTTCAATGGTTCCGCCGGAGGCCAAAGTGGCCTTGCAAGCAGCGTCGCAGTCGCGCACCTGACCGTCGGCGTCCACGGGGAACTCCAGGCTTTCCTGATTGAGACGACGCTCGAAGTAGGCCATCAATGAGTTGGCCATCGCGGGCCCATTCCACAGGTAGGCCGGAATGTTGGAGTTGATGTCGTACTCGTAGACCACGTTGACCACGGGCACACCCGGATCGGTCGGAGTCGGAATGGGATTCACGCCGATCACCGCGAAGACCGGCAGCCGGGTGCCGAAGCCGCCGTTGGGGCTGGCAACGTTGTTGTCGAGCACGTACAGCTTCGGGCTCGCCAGCACCGGATCGTTCGTCAGTTTGAGATGGCTGAGCAGCAGGCTGGCGTTCGCCGCGCCCCACCCGGACGACAGCACGACGTTGTCGTGGCCTTTGTTGTCGGAGATGGCCCGATAGATCCCGGGTGGTCCGGTGAAGAAGTTGGCGACGACGGTCTCGTCCTGCTGGTAGAGCCCGCCGTAGAAGTCCTCGACGCCGTCGCCGCTGGGGTTCGTCGAACTCGCACCGATGATGAGTGCCGCCAGCTGCACCGGGGTTACCGGTTGCGTCACGCCGAGCGCGGCCGCCATCGCCAGCGCCGCGCCGGCCACCACTGATGTGGCGTGCTTTGCCATCGACATACCTTTCGCCAGGATGAGCAGAAGCTACCCGACGGCCACGATGCGTGCGGCCGCGTTCAGCGCAGGACCTGCACGCTTTCCACCACGGCGTTGTTGTATTCCGTGGCCCGTTGCTCGTAGATCGCGATGTTGTCGTCCGGCAGCAGCCAAGCCTGGTGAATCTCCGGCACGGTTTCCTGTGGGCAATTCGCGTGCCAGACCCGGTAGTCGGCAGTGCGGTCGCCCATCTTGCGGGAAGGCTTGCCATCCCCGGTTTGGGCGGTGATGTCGTCGACGCTCAACGCGGGATAAGGCGGATCACCGTGGTGGTAGCAAGCCCCGTCGATCGGCGGCTTCAGGTCCTCGATGGTCCCGTCGAACGCGACGTCGAATCGCAGTGGTAGATCCAGGTTTCCGCCGGCCGGGTAACCGATCCAGCCGCGCGTGGACGGCGACTCATGGTCCTCGATGACCGCCCAGTGCGGCACCGTCACGCGCAGAATCTCGATGCCACCGGTGAACTTCGGGTCCGGGACGAAGACCGTCTCCAGCGGCCCGCCGGGATACGGATCGCTCGCGGCCGTGGTCGTGGTGCCCTCCGACGCTGCGGCAGGCTGCTCGTCGCCCGCGCATCCCACACCGAGGGCCATCACCGCCACGGCCAGTACGACGGACACCTTGTCGGCCGACATGACCTCACGATAAGCCCGTCCATACCCCCGAACCCGACGCTTTGGCTGAATTTTCCGGGTGGATCGACCATGGCGTCGGTTTCGGCAAGGCGAACTAAGTCCGCACGCCGGTAACGATGCGCGCATCGGCGAACGCGGCGAACATGTCGTTGCCGGGAACCTCAAAGCCGTTGGCGGCGTACGCCTCTTCGATCGACTGCGACGACATGTCCCAGCCCCGGGCCGTCAAGAATTCGAGCACGTCGTTTCGCCGGCCCGAGTACACAAGGTCAGACAGCTCCGTGTCCAGGCCGGACCGCCGAAAGCCCTCCAGGACCCGTTCGGATCGACTGTCGGAGAACACGGAGGCGTCCGGAACATACTCGGTGGCGAGGTAGCTGCCCGGGGCGCTGAGTCGGGTGATGTTCTCCAGCAGTTGATCCTGCGCCTCTGGCGGCAGATAGATCGTCAGCCCCTCAGCGATCCACGCCGTCGGGTGAGATTGGTTAAAGCCTTTGGCCAGCAGTGCCTTTGGCCAGTCATCGCGTAAGTCGATCCCGATGGCCCGCCGCTCAGCGGTGGGGTGCGCGCCCAGATCCGCCAGGGTCTTGGTCTTGAAATCAATTACCCGGGTCTGATCGAGCTCATACACGACCGTCCCTGTCGGCCATGGCAATCGGTAGGCGCGGGTGTCCAGTCCGGAGGCCACGATCACCGCCTGCCGCACCCCCGCCGCGGCAGCTCTCGTGAACAAATCGTCGTATAAGCGCGTGCGTACCGCCATCGCTTCAGCCGCCTGCCGCACAGTGAAGGAGCCGTCGTCCACATCAGTGTCACCGTCCAGCAGACGCGTCACGGCATCGGCATTCACCGCCCGCACCAACGGCTCAGCGTACGGATCGTCGATCAGCGGAACCGGCCCCCGCGCAGCGATGGCGCGCTGGGCGGCGACCACGGTCGCGGTGACGCCCACGCTCGTTGCCAAATCCCAACTGTCATTGTCGTTTCGAGTCATCATTGCCTCCTCCATAAGTGAGCGTTCGGAATTCGTCGGCGAGCCGTTCAAACAGGGCACCGACCTCGCCGGCGGCAGCTTCCACGCGCTTGGCCGCCGGTGGACGCATGGGTTCAAAAGCGCGCCGCAACATGTTCGCCAGATGGTCGGCCTTCTCGTCCAGACTCAGGCCGAGTTCGTCGGGCACCATCGGCTCGGCGGCGAAGAAGCCGAAAACACTTGCCGTGAGCGGATAGTGAACGTCCTCCGGCCGTAAGCCCTCGCCCAGTAGGCCGTGCCCATGAAGAATCGTCAGGTACTCGCGCCAGCCGGCGAAATTCGCGCCTATTGACCCTTGGGAGTTGTCGGCGACGAGCGCGTCCATTGTGTCGGTGTCCCGGGTGTAGATCGCGCGCAACACGGGCCGTTGCATCGCCTCCAGGAAGATCCGACGCATCAGCCGATTCGGCATGACCTCCTGCGGACCGCCTCGTATCGCGGACACCACCGCACCGACCATCTCGGCGGTTTCACGCGTGCCGACCGCCGACAACATCTGCTCGCGGGTGCGCCAGTGCAGATACACAGTTCCCTTGCCGATGCCGGACCGTTTGGCGACCTCGTCGATCCGGATACGCCGATAACCCCAGCGCAGCAGCAAGTCCTTGGCCGTATCGAGGATCCGGTCCGCACGTTCCCGTCGGGCATCCACAGGTCCATCTTTGACCAGAAGATGATTCTGGTCAATAGTCACGCAAGAGGCGACGTTTTGGCTGGCGGAATCGCATGCGACGACCCTTGCGCCGGTTTGGCGGGCGCATGGTCGAATGGCGTTATGCGCACATGGACCAGACGCGCCGCAGCCGTGGTGGTTGCAGTCCTCGCCTGGTGCGAGTGGAAAACGTGGCGGGCGTCGCAGGAAGACCTGCCGGCGGACGGTCTCGATCCCGCTCGAATCGAGAAGGGCGAGGTCATCCTCGTGCTGGGCTGCCCGCGGCCTGCCCTGTACCGGTGGCGGGTGCGCATCGCAGTGCGCTCGACCGATCCGATGCGGGCCCGTTTCATCTTCTCCGGCGGAGCAGTGCGCTCGAAGCTCTCCGAAGCGCAGATGATGGCCAATTACGCGGTGGTGACACTCGGTGTTCCCGCCACCAACATCGTCCTCGAAGACCAGTCGAGGACGACTGTGCAGAACATCGAGAATTCAATACCCCTGTTGGTCGACGCCCCGGCGATCAAGATCGCGTCGAACACGTTTCACGCTCGACGCGCCCGGCGCATCCTCCGGGACGAATCACCTGAACTGGCAGCACGACTGGTCCGTGCCCGCGATTACCTCCCAGTCGAGTGGGGTCCGGTGCACGGGTTCATGCTGGCCCATGAACTCATCCGTCGCCGTGTGGTGAGGCATGCCAGCCTCTCGATAACAGAGGCGTGCGCGCCTGCTCCACGATGTCGGCGCCCCGGTCCTCCTTGATGACGTGGACGACGTGCCAGTCAAGGCGCTGCAGCGCACGGTTGACCCGGACGTCCAAGACATATTGGGTGCGGCTGCTGAGGTGCTGCTCTCCGTCGTACTCGGCGCCGACCTTGAAGTCTTCCCAGCGGGAATCAGCCGATGCGTCAGTCTCGGGGCAACGGCGCAGCACTCACAAAGCCGCTGAGCTACCCCAAGTAAAGTTGGGTTAGCCGGACAATTGTTGGGGTGACGGCGACTCAGCGGCCATCGAAAACAATGCAATGGTCGATCCCACGGCAGCGAGTCCGCCAATGCGGCGCCCAACCCGTCAAGCTCAGGCGCCACCACCTGGTCGATAAAGCTCACCGGATGTTGAGAAGCGTCAGTTTGGAGGATCAGGACTCGGGAGAGTCAGGCGCAGAAGGCCGTTCCCCGACGGCTCCAGGCGCACGGTCGACGGCCAACTCGGGTGGTCAGCACTTAGAAGGCCGTGTAAGCCGATCACCTTGACAACGTTGCCACTTTCCTCGAACACCAGCAGGTTCACCTCTGGGTCGTAATCCGCGTTGCGGATTGCCGGCGACCCCACCACCTCTGCGATCTTTTCCCGCGTCAAACCGCGGAAGAGATGGACCTCGTTCCAAGAAAAGTCGGTGAGATCGGACAACCGAGCTGACCGCCCGTTCTGTGACAGGTCGGTGAGTTTGGCTCCGAGTGGATTGTGGTAGTCGATATCCGCGCCCGGACTTGACTGGCCACAACCCGCCACACCGACGCAAATCAAGACCGCGCAGAGCCACAATCGTGTCACGTTCAAACCCACCTTCATCGTCAGTATCCGCCCGCCGCCGTTGCGTATCCGCCAGGTTGACCAGGGTCGTAGCCGCCTCCCGGTTGCGGCATCGGAGCCGTGTCCGGACCGCTGCCCTGGACCGGCGCGCTGACGCTGGAATCACCCGTGGGGCCGCCCACCGGGATCTGATCACTCCATATGACGCCCTGCCCGTCAGGACGGATCACGACCGTCTCGCCATTGCGCACCGCCTGCTCGACCATGCCGGCAAGCTGCTCGGAGGACGCATCTGGGTTGGCGGCAGCGATTCGCCGCCCGACCTCGTTGTTCCACAAGTCCATCGCCTCGCTGGAGGCATAGTTGGCGGTGCGTCTCTCATGCGCTGTGGTGAACTGGCGCGTCCACTCTTCCCCAAATCGCTGAGTCATCAAGGCGTTCCAGTAGGCATGGCGGAAGGCATCGGTGTGGTTGTCGATCTCCTTACCGTCAGGTGGAGGAAATCGCGATATGGCCTGAGCCTGTGCTGCCTCCTTGGCCTGCTGCATGTCCCGCTGCCCCGATAGACCAAGTTCGTCGAGCATCCGAGCTTCGCCAGCAGTGATGTATTGCGGATCCGTGAAAATGCTCGCCGGCCATGATGGCTCCCAGTCGACCATGCCATCCGGGTCTTCCGAGACCTGGTAACGCTCAAGTATGTCGTCCGGGGTAATGCTCCGCTCGCTAGCCGGATTCTCTTTGTAGCCCCAGTTCAGCGGGATCATCCCGTCAAGCTCAACCGCTGCGGCATCGAGTTGCGCGCCGACCTTGGCGTCCTCGAAGGCCAGGTTGCGTGCACGCATGGCAATGTAGCTGTGATGTTGGTCGACTTTGGTTCTGCGGGCATCATAGAGAGTCAATTGTTGGCCGGAGTAGCGGCGCGGGTCGGTCACCGTCAGGTCGTCGCCGACCTGGAAGCCGTCGACCTCAGCATCCGAGATTGCATCGAGGGCCAGCTCCCTGGCCTGACTGATATTGCCCGCCCCCTCATAGGCGGCTTTCCGCATCTTCCGCATCAGTTCGGCCGCACCGTACACCACGCCTCGATCCGAGTACCCGGCCTCCTGCGCGATATCGGCGGCGTCACCCTCCCAGTCGGTTCCGCCGGGCGTCGATAGCTGCTGGACGTGGGCATCGGCCGCGATCTCGATCTTGTCCGCCACCGTTCCGTACCCCTGCGCAGCCACCGACAAATCGTCGATGGCGTCGGTCCAACCATCAATCTCTGAGCGGGTGGGAAGACCTACGCCTGGACCGGACGCGGAGCCGGGTGTGGTTGCTGGGGTTCGAAATAGCCCGGACGACATTCCGCTCACACCGATGTCGCCGCAATGTTGGCGGCCCCACCATCATCGATGGTGGAGTAGCTTGCCGCAGCCGCCCCAGCTGACTGCCCGTGCCCGAGCATGCGTCCGGCATAGGCCGTGGTGAACGCTTCAATAGAGGCGGCAAGACTCGAAACCCCCGCGCGGGACGGCTTTGCACCGGCATGCGTTGCCGAGTCGTCATCGCAGGTTAGCTGACCAGCATGTTCATTCAGGACCGCGGAAGCGGCGCGCAACCCATCAGGGCTGACAGAGAGCTGTTGGGACACCGCTGTTAACCCCCGTGGTAGTGGCGTCGACCGTCGCTACAGTGTAGCTGCGTGCGTTGGGGTGGCTAGGCCGTTCGTTCTCTTAATAGCAGCCTCTAAGTTCTCACAAGCTCCTGAGCAGTTGATTATGCGTCAGTTCTGTGAGCCGCAACGGCGCAGAACCGCAAGCGGCGCAGCAGAACTACCGCCGGCGCGAACGCAGATAATCTCCGACCACCGCGGCGCCCAGCCCGTCAAGGTCAGGCACAACCACCCGGCCCGCCACGCGTCGAGCCACCTGGTCGATGAACCGGGCCAGGCCCGGATCAGAGCCCAAGCGGAAGATCGTCACCTGCGCGCCCAACCGGGCCACTTCATCGAATCCCCGCACGGTGTGAGCGATGGTTCGCGGATGCGGCGGGTAGTCAAAAAAGACCGAACTACCATCCCCGTCAAAGTCTTCCAGATGCGCTGTCGGCTCGCCGTCCGTGACGACGAGCACCACAGGCTGGGCGTTGGGGTGCCGGCGAAGATGCCGGGATGCCAGCGCCAGCGCGTGATGCAGGTTGGTGCCCTGCTCGTAAACACCTTCCAGGCCGGTCAGTTCGCCTGCGGTCACGGCTCGGGCGTAGCGGCCAAAGGCGATGATCTGCAAGGCATCTGACCGGAAGCGGGTCGAGACCAGATGGTTCAACGCCAACGCGGTGCGCTTCATCGGCAGCCAGCGGTTCTCCATCACCATCGAGAACGACGTATCCACCAGCAGCGCCACCGCGGACTGGGTACGGGTCTCGGTCTCGGAGATCTCCACGTCCTCGACCGCAAACCGGATGGGCCGATCTGCCACACCCGTACCGGCTTGGCGCAGCACCGCATTGGTGACCGTGCGGGTGACGTTCCACGGCTCGGTATCGCCGAACTGCCAGGGCCTGGTGGCACCGGTGAGCTCGCCGGCGGCCCCGGCCCGCCGAGTGTCGCGTTCCCCGTGCCTGCCGGAAAGTTGTTGCGCCACATCCCGTAAGGCCGTCTGGCCGAGTTGGCGCATGGCCTTGGGCGACAACCGCCATTGACCGTCCGAGCCGCGGTCCAGAAAGCCCTGATTGACCAGGGCGCGTTCCAGCTCGGCCAGCGTGCGGGCATCGACGGCGGCCTCGTCGCCGAGTTGACGGGCCAGCGCGTCGAGATCGACATCGTCCATCGTCGCCCCGGCGTAGCTCTGCGACAAAGCATCTGCCAGCTGCTCCAACTCGGCGATGTCGGCCAGCGCTTGGGCGCCCTCCCCCATCCCGAGTTGTTCGTCGCCGGAGAACCGTTGCGAGCCGGTCCAATCCTCACCCGGACGCGCCGCTTGCAGGTGCGCATCGAGCCTATTCAGAGCATTCATCAGCGACGGTGATCCAAAAGCCTGTTGCGCCAAGGAATCCAGCTCCGCCCGCTGCTGCTCGGACAGACTGTTGCGGAACCGCTGGGCGGCGGCGGCCCGTTGGGCCAACGAATCCATCAGCTCGTCGATGTTCTGCGGATTCTCCGGGAAGAACTCGCCGTGCTTGGCCATGAAGTCTTGAAAATCCTGGTCCGTATCCAGACCGGACGCGTGCTTGTCGAGCAACTCGTTCAGGTCGTCGAGCATGTCGTTGACGCGCTGACGGTCCTCGTCGGTGGCGTTCTCCAAGGCTTGCTTCATGCCGGCGAACCGCTGATCGAGCATCTCGCGACCCAGCAGATCCTTGATCTGCTCGTACTTTTCGCGGGCCTCCGGTGAACGCCACGAGTATTCGGAGAGCTCCTGCACAGCCTTGGCCGGTGACGGGGACAGCGCCTCGAGCTGCAGTTCGCCGAACCTGGCGTCGTCGTCCAACGCCCGCGCCAACTCTTTGCGCTCTGCCAGCACCGCGTCGTCGAGCAGCTTCTTGATCTCGGCCAGAGTGCCGTCGAGGTTGTTGTGCTGCAACAGTTCCCGCCGCCGCCGGTTGGCTTCGGCGGCCAATCGGTCAGTGCCGCGCATGCTCGACGTACCGCGGCGCATCAGCTCGGACAATGCCCGCCGCGGCGAGCTGCCCTCCATGACGTTCTGACCGATCTGCTCGAGCGCGTCGCGCAGATCGATCGGCGGTGCCAGCGGATCCGGACCGCCGGTGTACCGCGAATACCGCGAGGTATGCCCATGGCTGCTGTTAGCCATAGACGGTTTCGCCCTCCCCCGACACCTTGTCGATGCGCTTGGCCAAATACAGCGCTTCCAATGCCAATTCGACCGCGGCGGCCCGCTGACCGACCGACTCGGCACCCAGTCGCGTCGTGATCGCGTCGACCGCAGGCAGGTCGGGCAGCGCGGCCAGCACGTCCTTGGCCGAGACGCGCTCACCGGTGGTCACCGGCGAGCCCTCCTCCACAGCGACCACCACGGGCCCGACGTCGATGCCGCCCAGAAGTCGCTGTGCGGTGTCGGCGGTGGCGCGGCGCAGCAGGTGCTCCAGCACCGCCTGCTCGCGGCCCTCCTCGCCGGTCTCGAACTCCAACTTGCCGCGCAGGACGTCGATCACGGTCGACAGATCGACCACCCGGGCCACCGGGTCGTCCTCGCCGAGAATGGCCGACCGATGCCGCGCCGAGGCCGCCACCGTCTCGGCCGCGGCGATCGCGAACCGAGCCGAAACGCCCGAGCGCTGATCGATCGAACTCGACTCACGCAGATTGCGTGCGAACCGCGCCAGGATCGCCAACAGGTATTCGGGCACCTCGGCGGACAGGTGCGCCTCCTGGCCTATGACCCCGACCTCGGCTTCGACCTCCAGCGGGTAGTGCGTGCGGATCTCGGCGCCGAACCGGTCCTTCAGCGGGGTGATGATCCGGCCACGGTTGGTGTAGTCCTCGGGGTTGGCGCTGGCGACCACAAGAACGTCCAACGGCAGCCGCAAGGTGTAGCCACGCACCTGGATGTCGCGCTCCTCCATCACGTTGAGCATCGACACCTGGATCCGCTCGGCCAGATCGGGCAGCTCGTTGACGGCCACGATGCCGCGATGCGCCCGCGGGATCAGCCCGTAGGCGATCGTTTCCGGATCCCCGAGGCTCCGGCCCTCGGCGACCTTGATCGGGTCGATGTCGCCGACCAGATCGGCGACGCTGGTGTCGGGGGTGGCGAGTTTCTCGGTGTAGCGCTCGCTGCGGTGACGCCATTCGATCGGCAGGTCCTCGCCCGAGTCGGCGGCCCGGCGGATCGACTCCGGCGTGATCGGGCTGTACGGATGCTCGCCCAGCTCGGAACCGGCGATCACCGGTGTCCACTCGTCGAGCAGCCCGGTCAACGCCCGCAGCAATCGGGTCTTGCCCTGGCCGCGCTCACCGAGGAGCACCACGTCGTGCCCGGCGATCAGGGCACGCTCCAGCTGAGGGATCACCGTGTCCTCGAAACCAAGTATCCCCGGCCACACATCGCGCCGGTCCGCCAGTGCAGACAGCAGGTTCTCTCGGATTTCGACCTTGACGCCCCGTTCGCGGTGGCCGGAAGCACGCAGCTCACCGACCGTGCGGGGCAGATCCTTGGGTTGGCTCACCACTCCACGCTACGACGGTGCGGCCGGGTAAGCATGGCCACCCGTCTGCGTCGGGCTTGCCATACTCGTTGGCGGCGTCGCGGGACCGGTAGTCTGCGGGCCATGCCGTTGGCTAGCGGTCAAGCATTCGCGGGGTTCACCATCGTCCGGTTGGTGGGCACTGGTGGCATGGGCGAGGTCTATTTGGCAACGCATCCGCGGCTGCCTCGGGAGGACGCCCTCAAGGTGCTGCCCACGAGCGTCAGCTCGGACAACGAGTTCCGGCAGCGGTTCATCCGCGAGGCGGACATGGCTGCCACGCTGTGGCATCCGCACATCGTCGGGGTTCACGACCGTGGCGAGTTCGAAGGCCGGCTGTGGATCTCGATGGATTACGTCGACGGTCACGACGCGGCCCGGCTGCTGCACGACCAGTACCCGTCCGGGATGCCGGCCGAGGACGTGGTCGAGATCGTCACCGCCGTCGGCGACGCGCTGGACTACGCACATCAGCGCCACCTGCTGCACCGCGACGTCAAGCCGGCCAATATCCTGCTGACCAGCAAACAGAATTCCAAGCGGCGCATCATGCTGACCGACTTCGGGATCGCGCGGCGCACCGACGACGTCAACGGTCTGACGTCCACCAACATCACGGTGGGCTCGATGTCCTACACCGCGCCCGAGCAGCTGATGGGTCAGCCGCTCGACGGCCGTGCCGACCAGTACTCGCTGGCCGCCACCGCCTACCGGTTGTTCACCGGGGCTCCGCCGTTTTCCCACAGCAATCCGGCGGTGGTCATCAGCCACCATCTGAACTCGCCACCACCCAAGCTGGGCGACACGAAAGCTGAACTGGGCGTGTTCGATTCGGTGATGGCCAAGGCGCTGGCAAAAGACGCCACGGACCGCTTCGACACCTGCCACGACTTTGCGGTGGCACTGGCCGAGGCCGCCACCGGAACGCTGCCCGGCGTCCACGCGCCATCTGGGGCACCCGCGCCGCCGACCATGCCGCTGAAGGCCCAGCCGCTTCCGGTCCCGCTGTCGCCGTCGAACCCGTCGAACCGGCCGATGTCGGGTCCGCCGTCGGAGCCGCCGGTGTACACGTCATCGTGGACAGGCAGTGACGAGCCGTCCCACAGCAAACAACCGGTGGCCGGGATTCCGGGCCCGCCGCCACCCCTGCCGTCCACCAATTACGGGCCGCCACCGCTGCCGTACACGACGTCGTCGCGCAAATCCGGTGACCGGCGCAAGGTGATCGTGGCGGCCGCAGCGATCGGTGCCGTGGTGCTGCTGGTCGGCGGTATCACGCTGGCCGTGACCGCGGGTGGCGGTGACAGCAACGCCTCGGACGCGACCACCACCTCGGCACAGGCGGCCGAAACCACCTCCAGCGTGACGACTGTGCCGACCACGCCCAAGCCGCCGGCCGGTCACCTGTTCACCATCGCCGACTACATCAAGCAGAACAAGATCGTCGAAACACCGGTGCACCGTGGGGAACCCGGAGCTCCGGTGCTGACCATGCCCATTCCGCCCGGCTGGGCCGACGCAGGCCCGCGCACACCGCCGTGGGCCTACTCGGCGATCGTCAACGACCCCGTCTCCCCGACCGATCCGCCGTCGGTCATCTCGCTGATCTCCAGGCTCGCCGGCAACGTCGACCCGAACAAGCTGCTCGAGTTCGCCCCCAACGAACTGCAGAACCTGGCCGAATGGGAGCCCATCGGCGGGGTGACGCGCAGTAACCTCACCGGATTCCCCGCCGTGCAGCTGGGCGGTACGTACTTCAAGGACGGCAAGCGCCGGGCCATCACGCAGAAGACCGTGGTGGTCGAATCACCGTCCGGCGTCTACGTGGTTCAGGTCAACGCAGATTCGCTCTACCGCGACTTCCAGGCGCTGGTCGATGTCAACAAGATCATCGATCAGCAGGCCGGCCTCGCGCCCTGACGCTGTGCTACCCCTGCTCCGGGGGCAACATCTGGAATCCGGTCAGGATCAGCTCGGAATCGCGCTGATACTGCTGATTGTCCGGTGTGGTGCTCTGTATCGTGACCGCCGCGATATACGTGCTGTCGTCGACGTGCATCACCGCGGCCACGACCATCGCCGGGTGCGGCCCCACGATGCCCATCACCGGCATCTGATAGTGCACCGTTTCGGCAGGCAATCCGCACAGGGTGTGCGGGGTGACCTCGACGCCCGTGGCGCCCAGGCCGCTCTCCAGCGCGTCCCGCTGGTTTGCGAACACCATCTCCGCGTCCTGGCGACCCGGCACGGTCTCCAACGTCACCACCGCCACCGGGGTGAAATCGGGAGTGCCCAGGCCCGGATTGCCCATGGCGAACCGGATCAGCTCCGAGTCCATCATCGTGGTGCGTTCCCAGCCGTCGGGCTGTGGGATCTTGAGCACCGGTTCCGCGGCGTCCCGCGACGCGATCGTGGTCAGCGGTGCGTCGACATCTTCGCAGTCGGGATTGTCAGCGGCGGCGGCCTGCAAGAGATCTGGGCCCGGCACCGCACGCGCGTCTTCGACCACGCGCGTGCACGACGTCGTCAGCAACGTAGCCAGTACCAACAGAGCGGCGATTCTCGACGCTGCCATGACGCCCACACTTTCGTCGTGTGATACCCAATTATCGCACGTCGACGCCCCGTCAACCGCTAGTGCGCGAAATGCCTTGCGCCGGTGAGGTACAGCGTGATCCCCGCCTTGGCGGCCGCCTCGGTCACGATGTCGTCGCGCATCGATCCACCTGGATGCACGATCGCCGTCACCCCCGCCTCGGCGAGCACCTCCAGCCCGTCGGGGAACGGGAAGAACGCGTCGGAAGCCGCGACTGCGCCCGGCACCCGATCACCTGCGCGCTGCACGGCCAGCCGCGCCGCGTCGACCCGGTTCACCTGGCCCATGCCGACACCCACGGTCGCACCGTCTTTGGCCACGACGATCGCATTCGACTTCACGGCCCGGCAGGCACGCCAGGCGAAGGTCAGGTCGGTCAGAGTCTGCTCGTCGGCGGCCACCCCGGTGGCCAGCGTCCAGTTGTTCGGGTCGTCGCCCTCGGCGTCGAGCGCGTCGCGCTGTTGCAGCAACACGCCACCACTGATCTGCCGCAACTCGACGCCGCCGACCAGGGGCTGCGAGGCGACCAGGATGCGGATGTTCTTCTTGCGGGACAACACTTCCACCGCACCGGGCTCGTAGGCCGGCGCGATGATCACCTCGGTGAAGATGTCGGCGACGGTCTCCGCCATCTCGACACTGACCTCGGTGTTCGAGGCGATCACGCCGCCGAATGCGCTCAGCGGATCGCACTCGTGCGCCTTGCGGTGCGCGTCGGCCACCGAGGTTGCCGAAATCGCGATACCGCACGGGTTGGCATGCTTGATGATCGCCACACAGATCTGCTCGTGGTCGAACGCCGCCCGCCAGGCCGCGTCGGCGTCGGTGTAATTGTTGTAGGACATCTCTTTTCCGTGCAGCTGCTCGGCCTGCGCCAGGCCCGGCCACGCCGAGTCGTCACGGTAGACGGCCGCCTGCTGATGCGGGTTCTCGCCGTAGCGCAGCACCGCGCTGCGATGCCAGGTGCCGCCGTACCACTGGGGTAGCTTCTGTGCGGATTCTTCGGGCGCCAGCGTCGACCCCATCCAGCCCGCCACCGCGACGTCGTACTCCGCGGTGTGCCGGAACGCCAACGAAGCCAGAATCTTTCGCTCCGCGAGAGTGAACCCGCCGGCCCGCACCGCGGCCAGCACGCCGTCGTAGCCGATCGGGTCGACGACCACCGCCACGCTGGGATGGTTCTTGGCGGCGGCCCGCACCATCGACGGTCCGCCGATGTCGATCTGCTCGACGCATTCGTCGACCGAAGCCCCGGATTCCACGGTCTCGCTGAACGGGTACAGGTTCACCACCACGAGCTCGAACGCCTCGACTTTGAGTTCCTCAAGCGCGGCAACATGTTCGGGCTTGCGAGTGTCGGCGAGCAGGCCGGCGTGCACGCGTGGGTGCAGCGTCTTCACGCGGCCGTCGAGAACCTCGGGGAATCCGGTTACCTCTTCCACCGGGGTGACCGGAACACCGTTGCCGGCAATGGTTTTCGCAGTCGATCCGGTGGAGACGATGGAGACGCCCGCCTCGTGCAGACCGCGGGCCAGATCGGCCAGGCCGGTCTTGTCGTAGACACTGATCAGCGCCCGGCGGATCGGTTTCTTGTCGCTCATCGCTGTGTCCTCAACATCCGAAGGTCGCCTTTCGTCCGGTCCAGGTCACGCCGCGGGTTGCCAGCGCGGCCAGCACGTCCACCAGGAGCCGTCGTTCGACGACCTTGATGCGTTCGTGCAAAGTCTCTTCGGTGTCGTCGTCGGCCACTTCGATGGCCTGCTGCGCCAGGATCGGCCCGGTGTCCATCCCCGCGTCGACCAGATGCACGGTGCAGCCCGTCACCCGCACGCCGTAATCCAGCGCCTCGGGCACGGCGTGCGCCCCGGGGAAAGCAGGCAGCAGCGCCGGATGGGTGTTGACCACGCGGCCGGGGAAGCGGCTCAGGAATTGCGGGCCGAGGATCTTCATGAACCCGGCCGAGACCACCAGGTCCGGTTGATGTTCGGCGGTGGCAGCCGTGATCGCGCTGTCCCATGCCGACCGTTCGGGGTGGTCGCCGAGGCGCACAGTGTAGGACGGCAGCCCAGCGCCCTCGGCGATATCGAGGGCCGCACACTTCCTGTCGGCGCCGACAGCAACGACCCGAGCGGGATAGTCGTCGACGGCCGCGGCCAGTAGCGACGCGAGCAACGATCCGGTGCCCGAAGCCAGCACGACCAGCCGTGCCGGTGCACTCGGGGGCACACGTAGCGGTTGCTGCACGCGCAGCAGCCTAGTCGGCCTTGTTGCGCGGGCTGTCGTCGGACACGTCGTCGTCGACGATGAAGTGTTCCTCGGGGTCATCGTGCAGATCGATGACCGGCTCGGGCGGGTCCGCGTCGGCGTCCGCGTCGGCGTCCTCGGCATGCCACGACACGATGGGTTCGTCGACGCGCTCCTCGTCGGGCTCGCGGGGCTCGTCTTCTTCGGGGTCCGACTCCGGCTGAGGGGTTTCGGGTTCGGGTTCAGCCGCGGCCACCGGGGCAGGAGCGGGCACCGGCCTGACCCGTCGCGCGATGCCGCCGGACATCGCCACCGTCAACCCGCCGATCCCGACGAACCACAGGAAAACCGCGGGCCCGAACGTGGCTTGATCCACCCCGACGTCGCCGAAGTTGCCCAGCCGCCCGCCGCCGGCGTAGCCCAGCAGGGCCATCGTCACTGCCGCGACCAGCGCGGCCACCACCAACTTGGCCGATGCGATCAACGCGGGCAGCGGTCGTCGTGCGCATTGTTGGCCGAGCACCACCGCCGAGGCGGCACCGACGATCAGCAACGCCACCCAGACCGGGCCCAGCGGGGGCGCCGGAACCGCCGCCAGCACCGGCACCGCCGGGATGTCCCCGCCGAACACCGTGAACGAACTGAACGTGGCCAGCCCGACGTGCGCACTGGAACCCACGGCGACGGCCGCGGTGCCGACGATCACGTTGGGGATGTAGAGCATCGACAGCAGGGTGAGGCTGAACTGGCCGAACACCGTGTCGGTGATCGCATACAAGTCGTGCATGGTGCCCCAGTGCACAACCAACGAAGCGGCCGTCACCACACCGGAGAGGCCGAAAAGGGCCAGCACGCCGGCCGAGGCGGCGCGCAACGCGTCAGGCAGCCAGTTGGGCAGCGGTGAGACGGCCAGGGTGCGGCGGCCGACTTTCGAACCCACCCCCAGCACGGCGCCGATCGCGTGCACGGCCAGCACGCCGCAGAAGGCGCGCAGCGCGTTGGGGGTCTGCAGTTCGGTGATCACCGAGGCGGCGTCGTGGATGACGGCCAGCATGATGGCCGCGATCAGCAGCGGGCCGCCCAGCGCAGAGGCCACCACCCAGCGGGTGACGAACCACGAGGAGTTGGGTGCGGTCGCCGCCGCGGTGGTGCGCGCGGTGCCCCACACCATCGCCAGCACCGGTAGCAGCGGCATGACGCCCAGTTCGCGGCCGCCAATCGAAACCGGCACCTGATGCACGCCCAGCCACATGCTGGCGGTCGCGCCGAACGCGCCCGTCATATCGCTGTTGGCGATCAGCAACTGCAACAGCACTACCGCGGCGATGAGGACCAGCGCCACGATGGACGGCCCGAATGCGACCCGAAGCAGCTCACGCGCCTGGCGTGGGCCAACTGGCCGGTTATCCACTAGCTGGGCCGCTCCTCGCAAGATCCGCGCGCGCGGGTCTCGCACGCGCGGATCAGCTTACGACGACGACTGGCCGGATTGCTGTGAAGACGGCTGCTGTGCCTGTGGCTGTGCCGGGACCTGCGTGGTGGGCGCCGAGGCATTCGACTGATGCTGCGGCTGACCGTAGGTGGGGAAGCCGGTGGGCGGGGTCGGCGGGCCGCTCTGCTGACCACCCTGCTGGCCCTGCGGATTCTGCGCCTGGAAACCGCCGGTGTTCTGGCCGTACTGGCCGTACTGCGACGGGTAGCCGGGACGCTGGCCGGCAGGAGCCTGCTGGTAGGGCTGACCGCCCTGCTGCGGCTGGCTCTGCTGACCGTAGTACTGCGACGGGCCGCCGTACTGGCCGTACTGCGACTGCTGGTCGAACGCGGGCTTGGGAGCCGGAGGCGTGACCACGCCCGACTCGAACAGCAGTGCGGTGATCGCGGCACCGGCCTGGAGAAGGGTGAGCGCCAGAATCGTGTAGACCGCCCATCCGGCCTCGCCCTCGGTCGCGAACAACACATATGCCGCCTGCAGCAGCGCGACAGTGGCGAGCACCGCGGCGATCGCGGTGTAGTTCTTCTGCTTGGGCAGCAGGCCCACACCAGCCAACAGGCCGGCAACCAGCGTTGCGAGCACCAGCGTCGGCACGACGGTGTTGCTGAACACGGCCCCGGCTTCGATGCCGAAGCTCACCAGGAAGGCGATGATGCCCAACGCGGCGACTGCCGCCAGCAGGATTTCCGGCAGCTTGCTTTCACCGGGGGCTACGTCCGTCTTCGCGAACTGCTGAGTTGCGCCGTATTGGGAACCCGATTGCGGTGCGGGCGGGTATCCGGGGCTACTGGGCGGGTAGGTCATGACCTCTCCTGTGCTGATCGAGCGTCGCGCGTCGGGCATTCACGCAGGCATGGATGCGGACCTGGTACGGACCACGTGAGCGATTCGCTTCCACGCTAGCGCACCCGCCGGGGTGCCGGGCACGCGCTACGTATGTCAGACCGGTCTCAAGCCGATACCAGTACGGGAGCGTCGACCCAATCCTGTTCGGCTGCCTCGATTTCGCGGACCAAGGGCAACACCGTGCCACCGAAGTACTCGATTTCCTGCTGGAAGTGCAGAAAGCCGCCTATGAACAGCTCCACGCCGCGTTTGCGGTACGCCGCAATACGTTCCGCGATCCGCTCCGGGGTACCGATCAGCCGGCTGCGGAATCCGTCGTTGTACTGCAGCAGATCCTCGAAACTCGAATCGGCTGCGCCGGGTTGGCGTGGTTCGACCATGCCATGGTCTGATGGCAGCAAAGCTGCGGTCGCAGGTCGCGGGTATCGCTCGCGGTGAACTTTCTCTGTCGCGGCGAGTGAAACGAGACCCTCAGTCTTGCCCCTGTGACTGAAACACGTTCTAATTCTGGTCATGGACTACGGGCTCGTTCTTTTCACCAGTGACCGCGGCATCGCCCCGGCTTCGGCCGCGAAGCTGGCCGACGACCACGGCTTCACCACCTTCTACGTGCCCGAGCACACCCACATCCCGATCAAACGGGAGGCCGCCCACCCCACCACAGGTGACGAATCACTGCCCGACGATCGCTACATGCGCACCCTGGATCCGTGGGTGTCGCTGGGCACCGCGTGTGCGGTGACCTCGCGGGTCCGGTTGTCGACGGCTGTCGCGCTCCCCGTCGAACACGACCCGATCACCCTGGCCAAGTCCATCGCCACCCTGGACCACCTGTCCGGTGGGCGGGTATCGCTGGGAGTTGGGTTCGGTTGGAACACAGATGAACTCGCTGACCACAAGGTGCCGCCGGGGCGTCGCCGGACGATGCTGCGGGAGTACCTCGAGGCCATGCGGGCGCTCTGGACCGAGGAAGAGGCTTCATACGACGGCGAATTCGTGAACTTCGGACCGTCGTGGGCATGGCCGAAGCCGGTGCAGTCGCATATCCCGGTTTTGGTGGGCGCGGCAGGCAACGAGAAGAATTTCAAGTGGATCTCCAAGTCTGCCGACGGTTGGATCACCACGCCGCGCGACTTCGACATCGACGAACCGGTGAAGCTGCTGCAGGACACCTGGGCGGCGGCCGGGCGCTCCGGCGCCCCGCAGATCGTGGCGCTGGACTTCAAGCCCGATCCCGAGAAGCTGGCCCATTGGCGCGAGCTTGGCGTCACCGAGGTGTTGTTCGGCCTGCCCGACAAGTCCGAGTCCGAAGTGGCGGGCTACGTGGAGCGGCTGGCCGGCAAGTTGGCTGCGCTGGTCTGAATTTCTCCCGCCGAGGGAAGCTAGACCGTCAGCGACGCGCGGTTGCCCTTCTCGGTCGCCTTCACCTCGATTGACGCACCGAGCGGGTCACCGTCTGACAGCAGCGCGACCAGTTCGGGATCCTTGGTGGTCGCGAGGAACCGGCTGCCGTCGGCATCCAACCTGCCGATGATGATGCCGGTGCGCGGCGTCCAGTCGTAACGCACGGTGTACGTCTCGATCGTTGCCGGGCCGTCGGCGTTTTCGGTGATCCCCACCTTCGGCAGCGCCGCCACCTGCTCCTGCAGCTCGGCGCTGTTGTCGGCTGCCCAGTCGGCGGGTGCGGTCGAGTAGACACCTACCGAGTACTTGCTGGCGATCCCGCCGTTGGCGCCGATAAGTGCGAATTGCCCTGGTTTATCACGCATTTCGTTGACGGCCTCGGCGATGCCGTGCATCGAGTAGTTGTTGCCCGGCCCACCGAAGAACGGCAGCCCGCCGGTCAAGGTAAGACCGCGCGGATCGTCGGCGGCAAGACCGGTCCCGTCGCAAATGTTGAACACCGGGAACGGGAAGCAGCTGTAGAGGTCGAAGGTCGCCACGTCGTCAAGTCCGACACCGGCCACCCGCAGCGCCTCGTTCACCGCGGTCACCGCGACTGCGCTCGCGCCGATCTCGGCGCGCTCCAACAGCTTCTGCTCCTTCATGTCCGCGTGCCCGCGCAGGTACACCCATTTCTCCTCGGGCACCCCGAGCCGACGCGCGGTCTCAACAGACATCAGGAGCGCCGCAGCGCCCTGGTTGACCTGATCACGGGCCACCATGAGGCGGGGATACGGATCGCAGATCATCCGGTTGCTGTCGGTGACCGTGGCCAGCTCCTCGACGGAGCGTTCCACGGGCGCAGCCGAAAACGGGTTCTTGGCAGCAACTTTCGAGAACGGCGCGAACAGCTCGGCCATCTTGAGCCGATAGTCGGCAACGGACAGGCCGAGCCGCGCCCGGCGCGCGTTCTCCAGAAGGCCGTATTGCACGGGGGCACCGATCAATCCGTGCTTGACCGTGTACTCGTCGAAGATGCCGTCATAGCCGAAGCCGCGGTCTTCCAGCTGGCCGTCGATGTTCTCGCTGAAATCGGGCCTGTCGTCCCGCTTGGCGAAATGACGTTCGGTGGATACCGCATCCGATCCGAACAGCAAGACGACGTCGGACTTGCCTGCCGCGATCGATCCGGCGAACTCGGTGACCAGATGCTGGGGGCTCTGACCGCCGATCACCTCGAGAATCGCGCGGGCCGGTTCGGCGCCGATTCGGCGAGCGACCGAACGCGGGTAGTTGTTGGAGGCGCCGAACGGCGGCGGAGTCGGGCCGGAGATCTCGAACTGACGTGTGCCGGCGACCGTGTCGATGGCACGTGCCACAGCGTCCGCGTCGGCCCCACAGTCGTGCAGAGCGGCCTTCGCCGCCTCGGTCGCCAACTCCACCGACGACATGCCGCGGTAATCGGGATCATCGATGCGCTCGGTGAACTGTCCGACGCCGACGATGACCGGTGTACGCGGATCGACCATGAGCAACCTCCTGACACGTGTTAATTCGCGAGGCTAACGGATCGATGACGGCGGCTCGCAGCCGCGGTCCAGAATTAGCAGCCTTGACGCGGCTGTCACTTAGTGACACAGTGGTGCTGTCACTAAGTGACAAGATCGGAGGTGGCAGCCATCGACAAGGACGATCAACGACTTGCTGTGTCCCGTATCGCGGCAGCCCTGTTCTGGGAACGTGGCGTATCAGGTACCAGCGGGGACGACATCGCCGCGGCTGCAGGGCTTTCCACGCGGACGATCTGGCGTTATTTCCGGTGCAAGGAGAGTTGTGTCGAGCCCCTGCTGGCCAAGTCGTTGGACCGATTCCTGGCAATAACCCGTCGGTGGCCGCACGAGCTGTCACTCGCGGAACACCTTGCCGCAGACACTGTTCAGTACCCGCTGTCCCCGCAGGACATCGAGGACGAGATCAGCGCGATGCGGCTCACCACGATGACGACGTCGGAACCGGCACTGCGCACCGCGTACCTGATGGTTCATGACCAGATGGAACAGGGCCTCATCCCGGTTCTCGCCGACCGGTTGGGGCTGCCCGAAGACGACCTGACGGTTCGCCTGTGCGCGGCCGCAGTCACGGGGGCGTTCCGCGTCGTCGACGAGGACGCCAGCAGGGCCGTCATCGTCGATCACCAAAAGATAAGCCAAGAAGAAGCACTCGCGCTCATGGACCGAGCTATCCGCGAGGCCACCAACGGTCGCCTGGGTGGACCAGTCACGGCCTGACCCAACGAAAGGACTTCAGTGGCATTACCCGAAATCATCAGTATCGAGGACTTTTTCAGTCCACCGGTTCGCGCGGGTGCGACCATCTCGCCCGACGGAACCCGGATCGCGTACCTCGCGCCGTGGAAGAACCGACTTAACGTGTGGGTGCAAGATGCCGACGACGATGAGACCGCGCGGTGCGTGACGGCCGACGAGACCCGCAGCGTCTACATCTACCAGTGGACCCACGATTCGCGGTGGCTGCTCTACATGCAGGACAACGGTGGTGACGAGAACTGGCACGTGTACCGCGTCGACCCCGACAACCCGGAGACTTCTGCGGTCGATCTCACGCCATTCCCTGGCGCGAGAGCCCAATTCGAGCTTCTGAAGGGTCGCCCGGGCAAGGCCATCGTCCAGATCAACAACCGCAACCCCGAACTGCTCGACGCCTATGAACTGGATATCGCGACCGGTGAACTGACGCTGGTCGCGGAGAACCCCGGCACCGTTGTCGGCTGGCTGACCGGACCCAATGGCGACTTGTTCACCAACACGCTGACCGCCGACGGTGACATCGAGATATCGCAATGGGACTCGGCGACAAGCACACTGCGCACCATCAAGGTTTATGACGGCGTCGACTACCCGCTGGGCATTCATCCCGTGACCATCACGCCGGACGGCACCGGCCTCTGGGTAGGGTCCAACCAGGGCACCGATCTGACCCGGCTGGTCCGGCTCGACGTATCCACGGGCGAGGAGACCGAGGTGGACAGCCACCCGACTCTCGATCTGGCGTGGGCACTTGGACTTCCGGTAACGCCGCTGATCCTCAGTGAGCGAACTGGCGACCTGCTCGGTGTCCGCTACTACGGGGAACGCCAGCTGATCCACGCCCTGGACCCGAATTTCGCTGCAATACTGGACAATCTGTCCAAGCTGTCCGACGGCGACCTGGCCGGGTTGTCATCGGACACCAGTGAGCAGCGTTGGGTGGTGAGCTTCAATCACGACCGCGACACCGGCGTCACGTACTTTTATGACCACTCGACCGGACAGAGTCGGCTGCTGTTCCGGCCCTACCCACATCTGGATCCCGGCGCACTTGCCCCGATGACCCCGGTGACGATCACCTCACGCGATGGGTTGGACCTGCACTCGTATCTGACGCTGCCGGTGGGGTCAGAAAAGGAGGGGGCCGGCGATCTTCCACTCGTCCTGTTGGTCCACGGCGGTCCGTGGGCGCGCGACAGTTGGAGCTACCAACCCGACGTCCAGATGCTCGCCAATCGCGGCTATGCGGTGCTACAGGTCAACTTCCGTGGCTCGACGGGCTACGGCAAGGCGTTCACCCAGGCCGCCATCGGCGAATTCGCCGGCAAGATGCACGACGACCTGATCGACGCGGTGGACTGGGCCGTCAAGCAGGGCTACGCGGATCGCGATCGCGTGGCGATCTTCGGCGGATCCTATGGGGGTTATGCTGCGCTCGTCGGCGTCACCTTTACTCCCGATGTGTTCGCCGCGGCCATCGACTACGTCGGCATCTCCAGCCTGGCGAACTTCATGCGCACGCTGCCGAACGTCGGCCGGCGGTTCCTGGCCACCAACTGGCACATGTATGTGGGCAATCCCAACGACCCGGCCCAGGAAGCCGATATGCTGGCCCGCTCACCGATCACGCGCGTCGACCAGATCCGCACACCACTGTTGGTTGTGCAGGGCGCCAACGACTCTCGCGTCGTGCAGGCCGAATCCGACAACATGGTGGAAGCGCTGCGTAAGCGTGGCGTCGAGGTCGAGTACCTGGTCAAGGCGGACGAGGGGCATGGATTTCTCAACCCGGACAACCAGATTGACATGTACCACGCCGTCGAGCGGTTCCTCGCACAGCACTTAGGCGGTCGCCTCTAGTTGCCGAGCAGACGCGGCACCCCCCCAAAAACACACGGGT
>NZ_JBEFTI010000005.1:0-358682 GCF_053483975.1 Mycolicibacterium sp. XJ870 | reverse complement strand
CGCCCGAGCTGACCGCGCAACCATCCCGCGGCTAAAAGCCGCTGACCGTTACTGCAGACAGTGAGGATGACCCACTTTAGTGGGTTTCTCTCTCGGATTTTGTCTTCGCTCTCCGGCTGGACCGTGTCGCTCTGACTTGCAATAAGTTACGGCAGGGAAAACTTGGAGTCAAATCGCCTGGTAACCGGGACGTTTCGCCTGGTCAGAGGTGTCAGACACCTAGCCGCGGGTGCCGACTCGATCGACCCCCGCGATGTTGCGCTTGCCACGTCGCAACACGAGCCAACGGTCGTGCAGAAAGTCCGACGACTGTGGTATCCACTCGTCGCTTTCGATGCGCACATTGTTGACGTAAACGCCGCCTTCGGCGACCGTGCGCCGGGCTGCGCCCTTACTTGCCGACAGTCCGGTCGCGACCAACAGATCGGTGATGGCGTCCGGACTTCCCGGTTTCAGCTCGGCCACCTGGCCGTTTCCGGCCTCGCGCAAGGCCGCGGCCAGGGTTGATTCGTCGAGATCGGCCAGGTCTGCCCTGCCGAACAGGGCCTGGCTGGCGTATTCGACGGACTCTGTCGCGCTTTCCCCGTGCACCAGAGTGGTGAGTTCGCGGGCCAACCGCCGTTGTGCGGCGCGCTCATGCGGCCGGCTCTGTGTCGCCTCGGCGAGTTCGGCCAGCTCGTCGGCGGACAGGAAGGTGAACCAGCACAGGTAGCCCACGACATCGGCGTCGGTGGTGTTGACGAAGTACTGGTACCAGGCATACGGGCTGGTCATCTCGGGATCCAGCCATAGATTGCCGCCCCCGGTCGACTTGCCGAACTTCTTGCCCTCGGAGTCGGTCACCAGCGGAGTCGTCATCGCGTGCACGGTGGCGCCGACCTTCTGCCGCACCAACCGGGCCCCTGCGACGATGTTGCCCCACTGGTCGGAACCGCCGATCTGCAGCGCGCAGCCGTGCCGTTGATGCAGCTCGACGTAGTCGTTGGCCTGAAGGAGCATGTAGCTGAACTCCGTGTAGGAGATGCCGTCACCTTCGAGCCGGCGCCGAACCGTATCGCGGTCGAGCATGACGTTGACGGAAAAGTACTTGCCGACGTCACGCAGGAACTCGATCGCGGAGAGCTCGCCCGTCCACGACAGGTTGTTCTCGACGATCGCCCCCGTCGGTGAATCGTCGAACTCGACGAACCGTTCGAGCTGACCGCGGATGCGCGTCGCCCAGTCGGCGACCGTGTCCGCGGTGTTCAGCGTGCGTTCGCCGGTATCCCGTGGATCACCGATCATCCCGGTGGCGCCGCCGGCGAGCACGATCGGCCGGTGGCCGGCCTGCTGGAACCGCCGCAGAGTCAGAAGCGGTACGAGATGACCCGCATGCAGGCTCGGAGCGGTCGGATCGAAACCCGAATAGACGGTCAAGGGCCCGCTGGCGAGATCACTCGCCAGCGCCTCCCGGTCCGTGGACTGCGCGATCAACCCACGCCAGTCCAACTCGTCGAGGATGTCCGTTGCCCTAGAAGTCACGCGTTCGATCATCTCGCATCAATCACTGCCACCGGGCGCCGGTGCGCGTGGACTGCGCCGATAAGCCGATACCTCACCCCGATCGGCGAGCCAGAACCGCCACCTACGGTCGGCCGCCTTGCTCACTCCGACCCGCGGACCATCGATCGCCTCGCTGGACGCGCCGAGCGCGAGCCGAACCGGGCTCGCGGCATCGGAGAGGTCGATTCCATTGTCGGCCAACGCGATTCCGAGGGCTGAGCAGAGATTTCCCGGGCCCCGCGCCAACCCGGCCATCGGCACGAGCGGACCCCGTCGCTGCTGAGCGAGGTCGACGCCGGATTCCACGGCCGCGGCCCGAAGCAGCACCGCGCCTGCGACGCCGTCATAACCACACACCACGTTGGCGCACACATGAATGCCGTGGCTGAGGTAGGTGTACAGCCGACCGGGCGGCCCGAACATCACCAGGTTTCTGGCGCCGGGGCCTCGAAACGAATGAGACGCGGCGTCCGGCCATGGTCCGTCCGACGGGCCGCCGTACGCCTCGACCTCGACGATCGTGGCCGTCACGCCGCGTCCACTGAGCTGGGACCCCAACAATCGGCGCGCCGCGAGAAGCGGATTCCCCGCCAGCAACTCAGCGCCCACCCGAGCGATTCTGCACTGCTTCGGCGATGTCCATTGACACCGGTACACAGCGCGCGCACTATTCATCACATGATGACTTCATCGTTCGGTGAATTGTCGGCGGCCGGGCCGGCTATAGACATCGACGGGCTAGACGTGATCCGGGGTGGTCGGCCGGCAGTGCAGGACGTCACCGTGCAGATCGCCCGCGGCACGATCACCGGCCTACTGGGGCCATCGGGCTGCGGCAAGACCACACTGATGCGCTGCATCGTCGGCACGCAGATCATCGCGGATGGAACGGTGACCGTGCTCGGCCATCCGGCGGGTTCGGCGCCGCTGCGGCACCGCGTCGGATACGTCACCCAGAACCCGACGATCTATAACGACCTGCGGGTCATCGACAACGTTCGCTACTTCGCTTCGCTGTACGGAACGTCGAGCGCGGCGGCCGACAGTGCCGTTCGGTCGGTCGGCCTCGACGACCACCGGACCGCATACTGCGCAAACCTGTCCGGCGGGCAGCGGACCCGCGCCTCGCTGGCGTGTGCGCTGGTGGCCGAGCCTGAGCTGCTCGTGCTCGACGAACCCACCGTCGGACTCGACCCGGTGCTTCGCGTGGACCTCTGGGAGCAGTTTCAGCAGCTGGCCAGGCGCGGGACCACACTGCTGGTCTCCAGCCACGTGATGGACGAAGCCGACCACTGCGGCGACCTGCTGCTGATGCGCGAAGGACGAGTGCTTGCCCACACCACGCCGTCCCGGCTACGAGAGGACACCTCATGCACGTCCCTGGAGGAAGCGTTTCTGACCGTCATTCGGCAGCGCACCGCGGCCTGAAACCGCGCAGCCGGTGGAGCCCACAGGCCTACCTCGCCACCACCGGCCGGATCCTGCGTCAGCTCGCCGCCGACCACCGCAGCGTCGCGATGATCCTGCTGGTGCCCAGCCTGATCATCACGCTGATGTACTTCATGTTCCAGAACGCGCCGCACCGCCCGGGCGGGCCGACGCCGTTCAACAGCGCGTGCCTGATCATGCTCGGCGTGTTCCCCCTCATCGTGATGTTCCTCATCACCTCGATAACGATGCAGCGTGAACGTGTTTCGGGGACCCTGGAGCGCATCCTCACCACCCCGCTGCGCCGGTTCGACCTGCTCGCGGCGTACGGCACGGCGTTCTCGATCGCGGCCGCCGCCCAGGCCACCCTCGCCTGCGTCGTGGCTTTCTGGTTCCTCGGATTCCACACCGAGGGCAGCCCCATCCTGGTGTTCCTGATCGCGATCATCAACGCGGTACTGGGCGTCGGCCTGGGCCTGCTGTGCAGCGCGTTCGCCCGCACCGAGTTTCAGGCTGTGCAGTTCATGCCGGTGGTGATCGCTCCGCAGTTGCTGCTGTGCGGCATCATCGTCCCGCGCGCCGCGCTGCCGGAGTGGCTCCAGTGGATCAGCAACGTACTACCCGCCAGCTACGCATTGGAAGCCTTGCAAGAGGTCGGCGCCTATTCTGAGCCGACCGCCACCGCGGTGCGTGACATCGCGATCGTGATCGGTTTCGCGGCGCTGGCGCTGTGCCTGGCCGCGGCGACGCTGAGACGACGAACCCCATAGGAAGCCGTTGAGCACCACAGACTTTGATCCCGGGCGCGAGCGAAAAAGGCCCGGCCGGCCGCCGGGCACCTCCGACACCCGCGAGCGCATCCTGACCATTGCGCGGGAGCTGTTCGCGCGCAACGGGATCGACAAAACCTCGATCCGTGCGATCGCCGCGGGTGCCGGCGTCGACCCCGCACTTGTGCACCACTACTTCGGCACGAAGACCCAGCTGTTCGCCGCGGCGATCCACATCCCCATCGACCCGATGGCCGTGATCGGTCCGCTGCGGGAAACACCCGTCGAACACATCGGACACACACTGCCGTCAATTCTGTTGCCGCTGTGGGATTCCGAGTTGGGCAAGGGCTTCATCGCAACGCTGCGCTCGATTCTTGCCGGCAACGATGTGTCGCTCGTGCGGTCGTTCCTGCAGGAGGTGATCGTCGCCGAGGTCGGCTCCCGGGTCGACAATCCGCCGGGCAGCGGCAGAATCCGGGTGCAGTTCGTGGCGTCACAACTGGTCGGCGTGGTGATGGCGCGCTACATCCTGGAGCTGGAACCGTTCAAGTCGTTGCCGGTCGATCAGGTCGCCGAAACCATCGCGCCGAACCTGCAGCGCTACCTCACCGGTGAGCTACCGGGCCTCGGCCCGCTCGAGTAGCCGCTGGTGCTCGGCATCGTCGTCGATCGCCACAGCCTCGTCGACCAGCAGCACCGGAATACCGTCCTCGATGCGGTAGGCGCGACGCAACCGGGGGTTGTACAGGTACTCATTTCCGATCAGCAGCAGCGGCCCGCGGTCTTGCGGGCACACCAGGATGTTCAGGAGCTTTTCGTCGACCACGAGGCGTGACTAACCGATCGGTTGCTGAATGCCGCCGCCACTCGGCCCGATGAAAACCCCGGTGTTGTCAGGATTCGTGGGGTCGGGCGCCATTCCGGGCGGCAACTGGTTGATGCCCGCGGTGAAACCACCGGGCGTGACGGCGCCTGCGGCCTGAGCGGCCAACTTGCGCTGGTAGGAGACCGTGCTCTTGAGGGCGTCGACCAGCGGGGTCTGATTGGGCCGCTTGTCGAGCGCGTCAGCGAGCGCCATCCCATTCGCGTTGGACGGCTTGTAGCCCTGGGCTCTCAGCACCAGAACCTCATGAATCAGCTGGGAGATCTGGCCACCGCCTGCACCGGTGTCGTAGTCGCCGGCGATGATGGCCAGCGCTTCCTCCGTCGACATCTTGGGTGCCGGTGGCTCATCGGCCCCGGTGGTCGGCACGGCGAACGCCATCGGAACACTCGCTGCACCCGCGCCGACGAGTAGCCCGACGGCCAGTGCGCCACCCGCGACAGCCCCGGTGACGGCACGACGCCAGCCATAGCGGTTCCTGCTCTGCACCCCAGTCATCGATCCTCCAGTCAGTCCGCCGCCAGCCGGAGCCTAACAGTGCTCCAGCCACTCGGCACGATGGTCAACTATCGCTGCTGCGCGTCCGTTGCGGGTTCATCCTGATCCTGTCCCCCGGCGAGTTCGGTACGCACGGCCGCGGTCAGCCTCTTGTACGTACCCGTATCGGTGTCGAGGTACCAGGAGTTACGACGCGTGGGTTTCGGGATACCGGCGGCCTGCATCGGGCCGACCAAAGGGCGGTAGGACGCACCGAGTTCCATGTCCGGGACCACGTGCACGACGTCCGGCGGATGGCCGACCGGAAGGTCGCCCAAGGCATGGGACAGATCGGCGGTCGGAATGCTGCCGCCCGGGCGCAGCGCCAGCGCCGTCACCGCCAACTGCCGTTCGCCGGCATCCACGCGATAGGTGACCGACATGTCGACCGCGTCCAGTCGCGCGACCGCGTCGTTGACTGTGGTGGCGTACACCGGTCCGCGTTCTGTGTGGATCACCGCGCTTCGGTTGTCGACCAGCCAGTAGTCGCCGTCCTCGTCGCGACGAAACAGAAACTCGGTGGACACCCAGGTGTCGGCAGGCGCGAAGACACCCCGCTTCACTACCGCCGTCGGATCCACCGGGCCGCGCGGACGGGCCAGCAACATACCGACTTCGTTGACGTCGGCCCGGCGCACGAAGCCGCTCTCGTCTTCCAGGATCAGGTCGTCGTCCGGATCGTAGGCGGCCAGCTCGACATGGCCGCCGCCGGGCAGCGGACGCCCCTTGCTGCCGATCTTGGCACCGGCAACGTTCGCGAGCACCGCCTGGCCATCTGTGGTCGCGAAGAATTCGACGACCTGGGCGGGCTCGAACACGTCCACGACGCGCTTCCACAGACCGGCGGGCATACCGGAGCCGATGAACAGCCGCACCGGATGGCTTCCGGTCAGTGAGAATGACGGATCGTCGATGACCTCGCGCAGCATCGCCCACGTGTAGGACACCACGGTGACGCCGTATTGACGGATCTCCTGCAGGAACCGGTCCGGCTGCAGCCCTCGCGACAGCGCGATCCGCGAACCGCCGACGACGGCGCCGCCGAGGCTGACCAGCAGGCCCGACTGGTGATGCAGCGGGGTGAGGCAGTACACCGTGTCGCTTCGGCCCAAGTTGGCCGCCGAAGCCGTGCCGAACGCCGACAGGGCCCACCGGTAGTTCGTGATCTGCCGGGGAACCAGCTCACCGCCGATCGCGCTGAACGCCACGAACGCCAGGTCGCGGGCCAGGCCGGGGTTGGGCCGGTACCAGCCCGGCAGTTCCACCACGTCGGGGTCGATCTGCTCCATGTCGATCACGTCGGCGTGCTCAGGCAGGGCCAAGTTGCGGTTCTCGCCGCCACCCAACACCAGCACGCGCACATCGAGGGTGCGGGCGGCATCCAAATGCCCTGGGTCGGCGATGATTTCGGAGACACCGCCGAGCCGGACCGCTTCGGCCAGATCGACGTCGGGCGGGATGAGCACCGCCACCGCACCTAGCCGCGACAGCGCGGCGATAGCCACCAAGGCACTGGGCCGAGTCTCCATCAGGACACCGACATGCGCACCCTGACGCACCCCGACGTCGATGAGACCGCGCACCACGTTGTTGATGCGGCGGTCCACCGCCTCATAGGTGTGTACGCGACCGTCGAACAGCAGCGCCTCGCCGTTGGGAGCGCTGCGGGCCTGCTCGGACATGATGCGGCCCAGCGAGATTCGGGTGTGATCGTTGACCTGCCCGAGGCGAGCCAGCCTGGGCAGCGTGCGGGCCGTCTCGATGACCAGGGTGCGTGCGTTCTTGTTCGCCGCCACCAGGGCGTCGGCCGCCGACCGGGCCACCCCGAACGCCATCTCGGTAGCCGCGGTCGCACCGTGTGTCACCCGGGTGGTGATTGAGACTCCACCCTCGGGATGGTCGGCGGGTTGTTCGGCCATCGGTACGACGCCTTCGGGCATCTCGCCACCGCTGTCGAGCCATTTCACCCACCGCGCCACCGTCGGCCATGTCTGGCTGGATGCCTTGGAACCGACCACCAAACCGAAATGTCCTGCGCTGATGGGATATTCGTAAACATCGGCCTGCGGAGCGGCACGCTTGATGCCGCGCACCGCCGCCGGTTGGCCGATATCGTCCACTTCGCCGACGACCGCCAGTACCGGGCAGTCGATGTCGGAGAGGGTGACCAGATCACCGTGGATGGAGAAGCCGCCGGTCATCATCCGGTTGTGCGAGATGAACTGCTTGAGCAGTTCGGAGATGGCGGGACCCGACCAAGCGATCCAGCCCTCGGAGGCCAGGAATCTCCGCTGCTGTTCACGCGGCAGCAGCGCCTCACGGTCGTGCAACTGCCGCAGGAATTCGATCCTGGACTGGGCGGTCTTGATCGGGTCGAGCATCTGGAAACCTGCCCGGGCGAGCCAGCCGGGGATGTCGATGCGGCTGAACACATGGTCGGCCATGAAATCCGCCGCACCCGCCGCGACACCGGCGGGCAGGTTCATCGGCAGCGCGGCCAGGGTGTCCACCGGTGCGCCGAAGGCGATGATGCTCGCGAGGTCTTTGGAGCGCCGGTAGGCCGCCGTCTGGTAGGCGAACATGCCGCCCTGGGAGTAGCCGGCCAAATGTACGTCCCGCCCGCTGACTTCCTTGACGGTGTCGATCGCCTCACTCAGGGCCACCACGTGGTCGGCGAGATTGCGCCGCATCCCTCCTTCGACCTTGTCGGGCGAACCGAAGTCGATCACCCACGGGTCGATGCCCGCGGCGTGCAGGATGCCGACGGCTCCGTCGTCGCGGGTGACGTCCCACATATCGGCCGACATCATCATCGGATGGACCATCAGCACGGGCGGGCCCGGATCCTGGACGCCGGGCCGGGCATCGGGCGGGAAGTACCGGCGCAGCCGGTACATCGGGACGCTCTGAATGATCTGGAAGGGCGACGGCACCGCGCCGGTCTCCAGACCGCCGTAGCGCAGCACCTCCAAACCGTTCTGCGCGGTCGCCAGCAACCGCTCGACCGGCTTGGTCACTGCCGCGAAATCCACCAACGCCTGCTCCCCTACGTCGACAACCCATCCCCCGATTGACGTCGTCATCATGGCATGCGGCGACTCGTTGACGACGGCTGAGCCACAACCATCGGACGGTCAGACGTGGGCAGCGGCAAAATGGAACGCCTGCGACCGACGTCCGAAGACCAGCCTGCCGGCGCGCCACAACGCCATGCCGACCTGGGTGCGCCCGGAATCGGGGTCGATCCGCCGCAGCGACGCGGAGAGCGGCCGCCCAACTTCGATGACGGCATCCGGTAGGTCCAGCACCGCTGCCGGGTTCACCGACACGAGATCGATGGCGGCGGGTAGCGATGTGGCGCCCTGGTCGGCCAGTGCCAGCGGTGCGGCCTGTAGGGACGACGGCAGATAGTCCGAGCACAGCACGTCGCACACCCCTGCGGCGACTGCGTCGGAAGCCAGCAAGTTCCCAGTCGACGTCGACCTGCCACGGATCGCATTGGGGGCACCCAGCACCACGTGCATGCCGAGACCTGTGGCCCGTTCGGCAGCTTCGATGGTCAGCGGGAACTCTGCGACCCGCGCCCCCAACTCGAATGCCTCCTCGATATGTGCCGGCGTGCGATCGTCGTGACTCGCCAACACGATGCCGCGCTGGAGGGTAAGTGTCGCAACCTCTTTGCGTCGGTCGGCAATTGCGCTCAATCGTCCCGGGTCGACGGTGAAGACATCCTCGACCTCGGCCTCCGTGACCCCCCAGTCCTGGGCATAGAACGCCCTTGTCTCGGCCAGGGTCGCAAACCGGCTGCGCTGCGCCGAGGTTTCGATCATCGAGATCAGGGCCACCCGCGAGGTGGCGGCCAGTACCGCGGCGAGGGTGTCGACCGAACGGTCGTCGGTCAGCTCAACCCGCGCGTGAACCCGCCAATCACAAGACAGGTGCGGCGCGAGATCCTCGACGACGGCAGCCAGTACCGCCGCATCCGCGATGGCGATGCCTTTGCGTGGCGAATCCTCACAGCGGGCCGCGACGCAGACGGTGCCGATCCCGGCCGCCGCACACTCGGCGTCCAGCACGCTGATCACCGCCTCATGATCGAGGGACACGGTCGCTCGCGGCCTGCGGCGTTGCACGAGGTTGTCCAGGTGCAGGTCCACCCCCGCGGGCACCAGGTAGACATCGCCGGGGCTGCCGGTGTCGGCCATCTGGGCGATCTCGCACACGCGGCCGTCGTCATCGAGGACGACGGCCGCATTCGCGACCACGGGCCGGCCTCCGCCCGGTATCACCGTCACGTTCTCGATCACCGTTTGCGCCATTGGATCCGTCCTTTCCGCAGTTCACCTGCCGCGGTGGCGATTGAGGCCAGCGCGCTGTCAGTTGTCCCGGTGGCGAACACCGCCGCGCCGGCTTGAAGGGCGTGCTGTACCCAGGTGGCCACGCTCGCGGCATCGGCAGCGGCCTCGGGTTCGTCGAGGACGATGAAGGGCCGGCGAGCCTGCAGCACGGCGGCCAACCCAACAGCGTCTCTGCCCGCCGGCCGCAGTCGTCCGACAGGTATAGCGGCGAGGTGCTCGGCCCCCAGGCGGGTCAGTGCCCCGAGTGCCGACGTGGGGTCGCATCGCGCGGCCCGGGCGACCGCCGCCGCGGCGGCCAGCCGCGGAGCGGCCACCAGCGGGCCGTCGAACGAGGCGAGGTGGCGGCCGCGCAGCCATGCGACGGTCCGTGGGTCGGCACCGGTCAGGTCAATCGCGTCGGCGCCGAGCCGGAATGTCACGTTGCCTGCATCCGGCCGGTAGACCCCCGTCAGGCACCGAACCAGGGTCGACTTGCCGGCACCCGGTGTGCCGGTGACCAATGTCAACGTCCCGGCGGGCACCGTCAAATGCACGGGTTCGGGTAAGCCCCCGCCACGGTCAAAGTGCTTCACCAGCCCCCGGGCGATGATTCCCGGCACACCGCTGTTCATATCAACCTCGAGGACACGAGCAGCTGCGTGTACGGGTGCCGGGGATCCTCCAGGACCTGTTCGGCGATGCCGTGCTCGACGATCCGGCCGTGGTGCAGAACCAGGATGCGGGAGGCCAGAACTCGCACCGCGGCAAGATCATGCGACACCACGACCGTGGCCGACGACAAATTTTCGGTGACCCGGCCGACCACCTCGAGTAGATCGGCCTGTACCGAAGGATCGAGCCCTGTCGTTGGTTCGTCCAGCAACAACAACTGAGGTGGCTGCACCAGTGCGCGTGCCAGCTGCACCCGCTGTTGCATACCGCCGGAGAACGTCATCAGCGCATCGGTGTGACGCTCCTGTCGTATCCCGAGTTCACCGAGAAGTGCTGCGACATTCTGCTGGATGTCAGCGAATTGCCTTGCCCCGGAGCGCAACAGGCGTTCGGCCACATTCGATGCCGCAGCCAGGCGCGGATAGAGGCCGGCGGCCAGCGCATTCTGGTGGACCATCAGCACTGCCGACCGGTCGATCGGCCGACCGCCGATCAGGATCGACCCGGTGTCGGGAATCAGGTCCAGTTGCAGACAGCGCAACAGCGTGGTTTTGCCGGAACCGGACTCCCCGACGACGCCGATCACCTCGTTGGGTCCGACGTCGAACGACGCGTCGTGGACGGCCACCACCGACCCACATGCCGAGCAGCGGTTGGTTCCGGCTGCTTCACCGGTGAGAGCCACACACCGGGTGCACCCCGGACCGAAGCGGTGGGCAAGCCCGCGTACTGACAACACCGGCGGCGGCGGGACGAGCACCCGCTCGCCATCCCAGTCGGCGACCGCAGTGGCCGTCATCGGCCTGCACCGTTCGCTCGCACGCGGCAGGCGTCGACGTCGCTGCACTGCCACACCAGGGCGGCAGTGGCCCCGTCGGTGGGCACCCGGAACGACGTCGTAGTTCCGCACCGGTGGCACGGTCCGCCGGCGCGTTCAGCCTCGAGTGGACGATCGTCGAATGTCAGCGGACGCACAGATGTGTACGGCGGTAGCGCCGTCAGCCGGGCCCGCCGGCCTGCCCCCAGCAGGATCGGATGCGGACGCCGATCCAGCTGCAGCACGTCGTACCGCGGTATCGGGCTCGGACTCATCAACCGCGAATCATCAATGAGGACAGGGTGATCGGCGCCGGTGCGCGGCCCGCCCAGTCGGGTCTCCGCGTCGTACAGGTCCAGCCAGGCCGGGGTGTAGTCACCGTCCGCATGGTGGTTTTGGGCAGCGACCTCGTCGGCCACCACCCGGCGCAGTGGTTCCGGATGTGGTACCTGCAGGACCAGCACCTGCTCCGGGCGTAGCGGCACCTCGGGGATCCGGTGGCGGCTCTGGATGATGGTGGCCGTCGCTGTGTCGGTAGTGCCGTCGCACGACGCCGACCCGGTGATGAGACTGCGCATCGCGACTGCGTTGACCGAATGGTCGTCACCCTGATCGATCACTTTGACGACGTCCGTCGGGCCCACCAGCGACAGGGTCACCTGCAGGCCGCCACTACCCCAACCCCGGGCCACCGGCATCTCGCGGGATGCGAACGGTACCTGCCAGCCCGGGATCGCGAGGGCTTTCAGAATCGCGCGGCGCACATTGCGTTTGGTGGCTTCATCGAGGTACGCATATGCCTGTGCACGGCCGTGCGTGGCAGCCAGCCCGGACACTGTCGGCGGCGGGTTCATCGAGTCTCCTTTGCCGCGGCCTGCGCGAGGTACGCGGTGAATCCTGCATAGTGCGGCAGCCTGAGATGTTCCACGAATCCCGTTGTGGCCGGGCCGTCGGTCGCTGCCAACACGGTCTGTTCGTCGAGAACCAGTTGCTCACGCAGTTGGCCGTCGGCCTGCATCGCGGCGTCGAGTAGGGCCAACGAGATTGCCCGTCGCTCAACGGTTCCCAAAGTTGCGCCCCAACCCATCGCGAGTCCGGGACGGCCGTCGACGTCGGCGTCCAGAACGACTTCGACCTCGGTGATCGGGACCTCGGCCACCAGACAGTCAAATCCGGTGCGGGGATGGGGCATTCGGATACCCGCGATGCCGACGGTGAGTTCGACGAGCACGGCCTCCTGCCGACGGCCGAGAATGATCGCCGCTAGCGCGACGAGCGCACCGGTCTCGCCGCGCGCCAGCATCGCCAGCAACGCAGCGCGGGTGAACGGCGGAACCAGAACGGCCGCGGCCGGGTCCGGGCCATGCCCGTCGTCCGGCGGCGTCACCATCGTGACGCCCTCGATCAGGTCGCGAACCCGGGGTGTGGCACAGCGGGTGGGCGCATCGTGCTCGTGATTCGCCCTGTCGCGGGGTGCAGGCGCCGCCGCGGGTTCGGCCCAACTGAGTTGCCTGGGCAACAGATCCGGCGCGAATCCCAGCCACTGACCACCGGGGATCTGGGGGTATGCCGAGGACACCCGCCGAACGATCGCGACGTCCTTCGCGTCGACCGCAGTCGCGGGGGCATGGGGTTGCGTGGCGGCCCACACGCGCAGCATCGACACGGCGTGCGCAGTGTCGCCCCTGGCCTGATTCAAGGCGCGCAGCGCTGCCGCCGGTTCCCACAGACCAGCTTCGGCGCATACCTGTTCGGCCAGCGCCGCCAGGTTGACCGCCGCCCCGGACTGCGGCGATGTCGCGATGGCACGGGCTGCTGCCAGTGCCGGGTTCTCCTGCATGCTCGCGTACATCAGGCCGCCACCGCCTTCAGAGATGCGCTCCGCGGCAGCGCCACCAGACACTCGCCGTCGACGATCAGCACGTCCACCCCGCGCGGCGGGGCCGCATTGGCGGCGATCAACGCATGCACAGCCACCGTGTCGAGCGCGACGTGGGCTGTGGTCGCCTTGGGCAAACCGGGACCGGCAAGCGATACCGGTGCCACCGCCCCGGCGGCGGCGATCACCAACGTCGCCCCGTTCTCAGGAGTCAGGCGGCTGCCACGCCGCGCCCGCGAGATCGCATCGGCCGCGGGACCATGCGCCAGCACCCAGTCGGCGTCTTCCACGCCGCACTGCGCGGCGCCGCTGCTGCCTGCCACCAGCGCGGCCACGTCGTGAGCAACCGCACCGCCCGATACCCCCAGCGCCAGCCCGCGGTCCAGCAGGGCAAGCAGAACCGCTGCGGCTCCGTCGAGTTCGATGACGGGAGTAAGCGCCGGGCGGGCCGGCAGCTCGACAGGTGTTCCGGGAGCACACATCGCGCGCATACACGCCAGAAAGACGGTCCTGCTGTCGTGTACCGGATCCCAGCTCATGATTTGTCCATCGTCGTCGAGGCAACCAGCGTCGCCCGTTCTGCGGCTCTTGTCGCTCTATCCTGTTCGGCCGCAACGCACAATTGGTCCACCCGGGCGGCCAGCGGCCCGCCACGGTGTGCTTCGGCGTCGCAGACGGCCGCGGCGACCGCCCCGGTCAGGTCGTAGCCCGGCCGAACCCCGTCACCGCGGGTGCCCGCCAGGTCCACGGTGCACCGGGTGAGCGCGACGTGGCCGAGAGCCACTGTGGAGTCAGCCGATCCAGGCACAGCGACACGGATCGGCGCGCTGAAGGACTCAGGCCCCGCCGTCACGGCAATGGACGGGCCGAGGGCAAGGATGTCGTCCGCGAGTAGCTCCAACTGTCCCGCGTCGGCACATGCCAGCGCCTCATATCGCTGTTCTGCCCTCACAGCAGATCCACGGTGAATTGCACCCGGTCCCCGCGGAACCGGTGCGCCACGATGGCGACCGGAGCACCACTTTGGTCCACGTTGAGCCCCCGCATCTCCAGCAGCGGTGCACCCACCCGCACCTGCAGTTGCTGAGCTTCGTCCGGCTCGGCCAGCCCGGCCGCGAACGTTCGATAGGCACGTTGCATTCGCACGCCGTGATGCTCGAGCAGAAAATCGAACAGCGATGTGTCGCCCGCCCACTGCTGCGCCAGGTCCGGAAACCGCCCGGTGCGGATGGAAGTCAACGACACAGACCATGGTTCGTCATCGACGAGGCGCAACGTCCGGCACATCAGTACCGCGCCGGTGGTGTCGAGTTCTCGTTGTAATTCTGCGTTCTCGGCGGTGTCGAGCATGTCGGCCGACAGCAGCCTGATGCTCACGCGGTGTCCGAGCTCGCGCATGCTGCGGGTGAAGCTGGCGTCGCGACCTGCAGAGATGTCGTAACGGACCCTCGGTTCTGCGACGAAAGACCCCTTGCCGTGCACGGTTTCGATCAGACCCCGATGGCTCAGCTCTTCGAGCGCCCGGCGCACCGTGAGACGGTTGACGTCGAACTCCCGCGACAACTCGGCCTCGCTCGGCAACCGGTCGCCCGGCCGGGCCTCTTCAGCCAGCCGCGCTTCGAGCAAATCGCTGAGCTGCCGATAGATCGGCCGGTCGGCGTACCTGTTGATCATCGCCAGATCCTGACTCATCTACCTCACCCCTCCTCCGAGAACGCGCCGACGGATTGTGGCGGAAACCCGTTCGAAGACAACGACAACACCCAGGATCGCCAGGATGATCGTGAGCGCCTCGTCATACCGCAGCAGCGTCATCGACGTCGCCAGTTCGATTCCGATGCCGCCGGCCCCGACCAGGCCGAGCACCACTGATGACCGCGCAGAGGATTCGAGTGCGAACATCGACGTGGTGACGAAGGACGGCAGGCAGGCCGGGATGACTCCGCCCGCCAGCACGCCGAAGCGCGAAGCGCCGAGCGCACGCAGCCCCTCGATGCGACCCGCGTCAATATCCTCGATGCTCTCGGCGAAGAAACGCCCGCAGAAACCCATCACGTCCACCGCGATCGCCAGCACCCCTGCTTCCGGTCCCAGACCGACGGCGATCACGAAGATCAATCCCCACACGAGGTCCGGGATGGTTCTGCTGACGGTGATGACCCCACGACTCACCGAATACAACGACCAGTGCGGCGTGGTGTTGCGCGCTGCGAGTACCGCCAGCGGCAGGCTCAACACCACCCCGATAATCGTTCCCAGCAAGGCCATTTCGACCGTGACGAGCAGCGATTTGAGGATCGGGCCGAGGCGGTGGACATCCGGTGGCACGGCGTCCTTGGCGAATTCACCGAGCCGGAACATCCCGGTCACCAGGGAGTCCGGGCGCACGGCGGCACCCTGCGTCCAGCCGTGTGCCAACAGTCCCCCGACCACCAGCACGATGACGAGGGTCAGCAGGCTGGGCCGGCGGATTCGGGGCGGCTGCTCGACGTCACGCGGTGTCCCCGTTGTTGTCGGGGTCACGTAACCACCTCGGCGAAGACGGGATTCAGCTGCACCGCATCGCAATCGGCGGCAGGCCGGTCGAATTCCACCACCCCATTGCGTAGACCGACCACCCGATCGGAGTAGCGCAGTGCCAGTTCGATCTGGTGCAACGCCATCACCACGGTGACGTTGCGCTCGGCTGCGATCGAACACATCAACTCCATCACCGCCTGCGCGGATGCCGGGTCCAAGCTGGCCACCGGTTCGTCAGCGAGGATGATGCTGGGCCGCTGCATGAGCATGCGCGCGATGGCCACTCGCTGCTGTTGCCCGCCGGAGAGATTCTCGACCCGGCGATCAGCAAAAGCGCTGAGCCCGACGCGATCCAGGCATTCCATCGCGTCGGCCCGGATGTCGCTGGGACTGGTCAGCGGCCAGGCACACCTCGTGCCACGCCGGCCCATCCCGCCGTGCACGACGTTGTGAAAGGCGGAAAGCCGCGGGATCAGGTGAAAGCGCTGGAACACGAACCCGACATCGCGCCGGACCGCGCGCAGTTTCCCGCGCGACAGTGCGGTGACGTCGGTGCCACCGATGGCGATGGTGCCTTCGGCCGGCTCGATGAGTCGCACCAGGCACCGCAGCAGCGTGGACTTGCCTGCGCCGTTGGTACCGATCAACGCGACTGTCTGCCCTTGCGCCACTTGCAGATTCAATCCGGCCAGCGCATCGGCGGTTGTGCGCCGGTACCGCACCCGCAGGTTCGTCACGTCGATCGCGGTCCCCGCTGCTGTGGTAGGCCGGACGGCCTGCGAGGCGGACAGTGCGGTGCTGGCTCCCATGTCAGTCGCCCAGGAACTCGGAGAAGTCGTCGACCCCGACCGCGCGGTACATCGACCGCACTTCGTCGTAGTCCGTGTCGGTCACCGACACCAGTTTGGCGTTCTCGTACTTCGCGTTGTCCTTGCCTTCCAGCATCGCCGGGAGCAGCACGTCGAAGTGCTCGTTGAAGGTGTCTCGGATGGTCGTGACGGTCTGCTCATCCAAGCCGGCGCGGCCCATCAACAGATCCGGTGGTAGTGCCGGTCCTTCGGCGATCATGCGGTACTGCCCGGAGTCGTCGGTGGCCATGAACTCCTCGTAGTCGTGGTAGCCGATACCGACGGCCGCGACGTCACCGCGCTTGAGCGACTCGTGCACCGCGTCGCCGACGGTGAGCACCTCCAGATCCGAGGTCGGATCGAGCCCGGCGTCGACCAGCATCTGGGACGGCCCGAGGTGACCGCTCGTGGACCCGACATCCGACATCGCAACCTTCTTGCCACGGAGTTGGCCCAGTTCGGTGATGCCGCTGTCGGCTCTGGTGTAGATGGCCGAGTGATAGCCGTCGCGTTCGATGGCGATGATCGGCGAAGCCCCGGTGCGCTCGTGGATGACGACGTATTCGGCGGGGCCGGTGAACACCACGTCGACGCGATCAGCCTGCAGCGCCGCAGCGGCGGCAGTGCGATCGTTCACGGCGAAGAACTCGAGGTCGAGCCCCGACTGCTTCTCGAACTCGCTCTCGAAGGCACCGAACTCGCGTTGCAGTTCTTCCAGACCCTGTAAGTCCGTCACCGCCATGCGAACGGTGCCGGGTTGCGCCGAGTCCGACGATGGGCTGCTACAGCCCACCGTGAGCGCCGCCGTGGACAACAGCGCGACCGCACCTGCGAGCATCCTGCGTGCAGACATGGGCTCTCCATCTCTTGATCTTCACGATTGGGCATCTACATGTCTAGATAACTAGTGCTAACTGCGGGTAAACGCCCGTCAACGTCCGTCGCAACCTCTCGTAGCGGGCGTGAACCGCACAGGCGAGGATGGCGAACCGGCCGGTGAGTGGGGCCGGCCTTCGCCTGCCGCTAAGGTCGGCGGCGATGGCACACCTGCTCGGGGGCGAAGCCCTACACCTTCAGTACCCCACCGGCGTGGTGTTCGACGCCGTCACCGTCGGCGTCAGCGAAGGCGACCGGATCGGCATCGTCGGCCGCAACGGCGACGGCAAATCCAGCCTGCTGGCCATGCTCGCCGGCCGGCTCGAGCCCGATTCCGGACGGGTGACCGTGCGCGGCGGGGTGCGGATCGGCGTACTCGACCAGGCCGACACCCTCGACGACGCCGATACCGTCGGACACGCTGTGGTCGGTGACGTGCCCGAACACGAATGGGCCGGCGATCCGCGCGGCCGTGATGTCATCAGCGGCCTGCTGGGCGACTTGGACTGGCACGCCGAACTCCGCACGCTGTCGGGCGGACAGCGGCGCCGCGTGGCGCTGGCCGCGCTGCTGGCCGGCGATCACGACGTGCTGGCTCTCGACGAGCCGACCAACCATCTCGACGTGGAAGCGATCACGTGGCTCGCCGAGCACCTCAAGCGTCGCTGGTCCGCGTCGTCCGGTGGGCTGCTGGTCGTGACGCACGACCGCTGGTTCCTCGACGAAGTCTGCACGGCCACATGGGAAGTGCACGACCGCATCGTCGAACCGTTCGACGGCGGCTACGCCGCCTACATCCTGCAGCGGGTGGAACGTGACAGGCAGGCGGCGACGATCGAGGCGCGCAGGCAGAACCTGGCCCGCAAGGAACTGGCCTGGCTGCGTCGCGGCGCCCCAGCCCGCACGTCCAAACCGAAGTTCCGCATCGACGCGGCCAACGCGCTGATCGCCGACGTTCCGGAGATCCGAGACAAGGTCGCGCTGCAGTCCCTGGCGGTTTCGCGGCTCGGCAAGCAGGTCGTCGACCTGCTCGATGTGTCGGTGTCCTACGGGGAACGTGAAGTGCTGCACCAGGTGGAGTGGCGGGTCGCCCCGGGTGAGCGCACCGGCATCCTCGGCGTCAACGGTGCCGGCAAATCCACCCTGCTGGGTCTGATCGACGGTTCGGTGCAACCGACAGCGGGCCGGGTCAAACATGGCAAGACGGTGCAGGTCGCGACCTTGACCCAGAGCGTGGACGAGCTTGATCCCCATCTCGAGGACCCGGTGCGGGTGGTGCTCGCCAACCTGCGCACGACGTATGTGTTCGGAACCGGTTCGAAGGCCCAGGAACTCACGCCCGGGCAGTTGCTGGAGCGCCTCGGGTTCTCCAATGCCCAGCTGTCGACACCGGTCAAGGACCTCTCCGGCGGACAGCAACGCCGTCTGCAACTGCTGTTGATCCTGCTGGCACAGCCCAACGTGCTGATCCTCGACGAGCCGACCAACGACCTGGACACCGACATGCTGGCCGCCATGGAGGATCTGCTCGACGGCTGGCCCGGCACGCTGATCGTGGTGAGCCACGACCGGTACTTCCTGGAGCGGGTCACCGACCAGCAGTACGGGATCCTCGGCGGACGTCTGCGGCATCTGCCGGGCGGGGTCGACGAGTATCTGCGGCTGCGCGCCGCGCATGCGTCGGCCACCGGACCCGCTCCGGCGGCGGCGTCCGCCGGCGGGAGCACCGACGGGCTGTCCGGCGCCGAGCTACGTAATGCGCAGAAGGAGGTCGCCGCACTGGAACGGCGGCTGGAGAAACTGCAGCAGCAGATCGACCGCTCGCGCACCGCGATGGCCGACCACGACCAAGCCGATTTCGAAGGGCTTGCGGCCAAGGTGGCCGCGATCCGGGCATTGGAGAACGAAGTCACCGAGGTCGAGGAGCGGTGGTTCGAACTCGGCGAGCAGATCGGCTAAGTGCCGTCATCCTTACGGGCCGGCACACGCCGAAGAAAGGCCAGTTGGTCGGCAACCACACGCTGCCGGACCTCCTGGGTGTAGAAATCGAAGTGCGCGACGGGGTACTCGAGCAGTTCACCTCGCGGGGCGGTCTTCGCCAGTGCACCCGCGCTCTCCGGACTCGTCTCGGCGTCCTCGGTTCCCACGCATACCAACAGCGGACATTTCACTTGAGCAGCGAAATCACCTGGGTGATAACGCATCATCTCGATGAGCCCCCGGGGTGCCACCTCGTTGCGCCACGTTGCGCTGGCCATGCCCGCGATGGCACGCTGAGCGCCGGTACCGGTCATCACGGCCAGGTCGCCCTGAGCGCCGACGGCAGGAATGTAGATGGGCTGCAGACGCAACATGCCGCGAAGCCAGTCCCCGACCATGACGGCGAGCAGACGGAGGGTTGAGCGCGCCGAGCGCCCTTCGACTCTACGGGGAAAGCCGTTGAACGGAATCTGCGCGATCACCGCAGCGATATGCGGATCGCGAGCCGCTGCCGTTGCCACGTGCCCGCCTCCCAGCGAGGTGCCCCACAGCACGATGTGGTCGCCGTCGACATAATCCTGGCCGCGGGCGCATTCGACTGCGGCTGCGATGTCGGCGAGTTGGCCGGCGATACTGACGATCTGGCGGGGATGCCCGTCGCTTTCGCCGAAACTGCGGTAGTCGAACGTCATTGCATGATATCCGGCCGCAGCGAAGGCTTCCGCATTCGCCACCAACGCGGGAGTGTCCTGGGTGCCGCCAAATCCCGTGCAGAGCACAATGCACGGAGCCGGCTGATCACCGGAACGCCGGACGTACGCCACGCAACGGTCGCCGCCGGATTGGAATGTGACTCGTTCAGCCATATCCCCGACTGTACGTAAACCCTAGCGATGCAGCCGGATACGCAACTCAGCCATGGTGTTGCGAACCACCCCGAGTTGTTTGGCCACCTGGGTCGGTGCGGTGCCACCGCGCGCGTTGCGGGCATTCACCGACCCCTCGACGGTGAGCACCTCGCGGACCTGTGGGGTGAGCGCGGTGTTTATCGACGCGAACTCGTCGTCGCTGAGTTCGTCGAGCCCGACCCCGCGCCCCTCGGCCACCTGGACAGCAGCACCCGCGGCCTCGTGCGCGACCCGGAACGGAACACCTTGGCGGACCAGCCATTCGGCGATATCGGTGGCGAGGGTGTAACCCGCGGGCGCCAGGGCGGCCATGCGCGCCTCGTCGAACGTCAACGTGGCGACCAGGCCCGCCATCGCCGGAAGCAGCAGCTCCAGTTGCGCCACCGAATCGAATACCGGTTCCTTGTCCTCTTGCAGGTCGCGGTTGTACGCCAGTGGTTGGGCCTTGAGGGTGGCCAGCAGTCCCGTCAAGTTGCCGATCAGCCGGCCCGACTTACCGCGTGCCAGTTCGGCGATGTCGGGGTTCTTCTTCTGCGGCATGATCGAACTGCCCGTCGACCAGGAGTCGTGCAACGTCACGTAGCCGAATTCGGTTGTGCTCCACAGGATGATGTCTTCGGCCAACCGGGACAGGTCGACCCCGATCTGGGCGAGGATGAATGCCGCCTCGGCAGCGAAATCCCTTGCCGCGGTGGCGTCGACGGAATTGTCTGCGGCAGCGGTGAATCCGAGGTCCTCGGCGATGGCGTCGGGGTCCAGGCCCAGCGATGAGCCCGCCAGCGCTCCCGAGCCGTACGGGGAAACCGCGGTGCGGTCGTCGAAATCGGCGATGCGATCGACGTCGCGCAGCAGCGGATGTGCGTGTGCGAGCAGGTGATGCGCGAGCAGAATGGGCTGCGCAGCTTGCAGGTGGGTCTTACCGGGCATGATCGCTGTCGGATGCGCGGCGGCCTGCACCGCCAGCGCGTTCACCACCTCGAGCACGCCGTCTGCGACCCGGCGGACCGCGTCGCGCAGCCACATCCGGAATAGCGTGGCCACCTGGTCATTTCGGGACCGGCCGGCGCGTAGCCGACCGCCCAGCTCGGGGCCGACGCGATCGATCAGACCACGCTCCAGCGCGCCGTGCACGTCCTCGTCGGTCACCAGCGGGCCGAAACTGCCGTCCGCCACATCATCTCCGAGGCTGTCGAGGCCGGCCAGCAGACCGTCGCGCTGCTCGTCGGTGAGCAACCCGGCCCGATGCAGGACCCGAGCATGGGCTTTGGATGCGGTGATGTCGTACGGTGCCAACACCCAGTCGAAGTGCGTGGACTTGCTCAGGGCAGCAAGGGCTTCCGAAGGCCCGTCCGCGAAGCGGCCGCCCCACAACGAGCCTTGGTTGGTGGATCCTTCGTTGGTACTCATGTCACCCTCACTGCTGTGCGAGCGTGCGCGTTTGCAGCTTTTATGCGGCGTGTCGGACAGCAGACACGCACGCTCGCGGAGAAAAGTTACAGGCCCAGGTCACGCTTGGCGGAGATCTTGGAGCTCAGCCCGTGGACGTGCACGAAACCCTTGGCCGAGGACTGGTCGAAAGTGTCGCCCTCGTCGTAGGTGGCCAGGTTGAAGTCGTACAGCGACTCTGCACTGCGACGGCCGTTGACCGCGATGTGTCCGCCGTGCAGCACCAGCCGGATCTCACCGGTCACATGCTCCTGCGTGTGCGCGACGAATGACTCCAGCGCGGATTTCAGCGGCGAGTACCACAGCCCGTCGTAGACGAGCTCGCCCCACTTCTGATCCGTGCCGCGCTTGAACCGGCCCAACTCGCGCTCCAGCGTGACGTGCTCGAGCTCGGTGTGCGCGGTGATGAGCACCATGGCGCCGGGCGCCTCGTAGATCTCGCGGCTCTTGATGCCGACGAGCCGGTCCTCGACCACGTCGAGCCGGCCGACGCCTTGGGCCCCGGCGCGGCGGTTCAGCTCCTCGATGGCCTGCAAGACGGAGACCGCACGTCCATCGATGGACACCGGCACACCCTTTTCGAAACCGACGACGACCTCGTCGGGCGTGCTCCAGTTGACGGTGGGATCTTCGGTGTAGTCGTAGACGTCCTTGGTGGGGGCGTTCCAGAGATGCTCCAGGAAGCCCGTTTCCACCGCGCGGCCCCACACGTTCTGGTCGATCGAGAACGGGGACCGCTTGGTGACGTTGATCGGGATGGCGTTCTCCTCGGCGAACGCGATGGCCTTCTCCCGGGTCCAGGCGTAGTCGCGGACCGGAGCCAGCACCTCGAGATCTGGTGCCAGCGAAGCGAAGCCGACCTCGAAGCGCACCTGATCGTTGCCCTTGCCGGTGCAGCCGTGGGCGACGATGCCGCCTTTGTGTTCACGGGCGGCTGCCACCAGGTGCTTGACGATCAGCGGGCGGCTGATCGCCGACACCAGCGGATAGCGGTCCATGTAGAGCGCATTGGACTGGATGGTCGGCAGGCAGTACTCGTCGGCGAACTCGTCACGGGCGTCGACGACAACCGCCTCCACCGCACCGCAGTCCAGTGCGCGTTTGCGCACGACCTCCATGTCCTCGCCGCCCTGGCCCAGGTCGATGGCGACGGCAACTACTTCGCGGCCGGTCTCCTTGCCGATCCAGCTGATCGCGACCGAGGTGTCCAGACCTCCGGAATACGCCAGGATGACGCGCTCGGACATTAACTGATCTCCTTTTGTTGAACATTCTCAAAGCTCGCTGCGAGCTCGGCGCCGGTCATCGGCTCGCGGGCCACTACGAAGATGGTGTCATCACCGGCAATCGTGCCGACGACGTGGGGTAACGCAGCCCGGTCGATCGCGCTGGCCAGGTAGTGCGCCCCGCCGGGCGGGGTGCGCAACACCGCCAGATTCCCGCTGGCGTCCGTGGACACCAGCAGGTCGCTGAGCAACCGGGACATTCGCTCGGTACCGCCCGACACGCCGCGTACGGGGCTGCCGTCCTCGGGCACCACGTAGACGCCGACCCCGCCGTCGGCGCCACGAAGCTTCACCGCACCGAGCTCCTCCAGATCCCGCGAAAGGGTGGCCTGGGTGACCTCGATGCCGTCTTCGGCAAGCATGGCGGCCAGCTCGCTCTGGCTGCTGACGGCGTGTGCCGACAGCAGGGTGATGATGCGGGCCTGGCGGCCGACGCGCGACGGTGTGCTCACGAGTTTTCCAGCAACCAGACCAGGAGCGCCTTCTGGGCGTGCAGCCGGTTCTCCGCCTCGTCGAACACCGCACTCTGTGGCCCGTCGATCACCTCGTCGGTGATCTCGTGGCCGCGGTGCGCCGGAAGGCAGTGCAGCACAACAGCTTCCGGATCCGCCAGCTTCAGCATCTCGGCGTTGATCTGGAATGGCCGGAACGGCCGCACGCGGTCCAGTCCGTCGTTCTCCTGCCCCATCGAGGTCCACGTGTCCGTGACGAGAACGTCGGCTCCGTCGGCGGCGGCGTGTGGGTCGCCGCCGACGGTGACGGTGGCGCCCGTTTCACTGGCGCGGCGCTTCGCGGCGTCGACGAACTGCGGGTCCGGCTCGAAACCTGTCGGTGCGGCGATGGTGACATCGACACCCGCGGTGACCCCGCCCAGCATCAGCGAGTGCGCCATGTTGTTGGCGCCGTCACCGAAGTACGTCATGCGCAGGCCGGCCAGCTTGCCCTTGCGTTCGGCCAGCGTCTGCAGATCGGCCAGCACCTGGCAGGGGTGGAACTCGTCGGACAGTGCGTTCACGATCGGCACCGTCGAGCCCGACGCCATGGCCGTCAACCGTTCCTGCGCGAAGGTGCGCCAGACGATGGCGTCGACGTAGCGCGACAGCACCGCACCGGTGTCTTCGAGCGTCTCCTCGCGGCCCAGTTGGGTACTGCGGCCGTCGACGACCACGGCGTGACCGCCGAGTTGCGCGATGCCGATCTCGAACGAGAACCGGGTGCGGGTGGAGTTCTTCTCGAAGATGACAGCGACGCCGCGCGGCCCCTCCAGCGGACGCCTGCTGAACGGGTCTTTCTTGAGCTCGGCGGCCAGTGCCAGCACCTCGGCCTGCTCGGTCGGCGACAGATCGTCGTCACGTAGGAAATTCCGGATCATGAGGCCTCCACGGCGGTGTCGAGCACGGTGGGCAGGGCGGTGAGGAACTGGTCGATCTGGTCGTCGGTGATGATCAGCGGCGGGGCCAGCCGGATGATGTCGGGCGCCGCCGCATTCACCAGGAAGCCGGCATCGCGCGCGGCGGTCTCGACGGCCTTGGCGCTCGGCGCCGTCAGAACGATGCCCTGCAGCATGCCCTTGCCACGCACATGGCCGACCAACGGATGGTTGAGCTCCTCGATGCCGTGGCTCAGGGTCTTGCCGAGCAGCCCGGCGCGCGCGATCAGGTCCTCGTCGGCCAGCGCCTTGAGCACGCCCAGCGCGGCCGCGGTGCACACCGGGTTGCCGCCGAAGGTGCTGCCGTGCAGTCCGGGGGTGAGCAGATCGCCCGCTTTGCCGATGGCCAGGCAGGCACCGATCGGCAGCCCACCGCCCAGGCCCTTGGCCAGGGTCACCACGTCCGGGGTGATGCCGTCGTGCTGATGGGCATAAAAGGCTCCGGTGCGCCCGACCCCGGTCTGCACCTCGTCGAGCACCAGCAGCGCGCCGTGCTCGGCGGAGATCTCGCGAGCTTTGACGAGGTACCCGGCGGGCGGGACGACGACGCCGCCCTCCCCCATGATCGGTTCCAGGAACACCGCGGCCGTCTCGTCGGTGACGGCGGCCGCGAGTGCCTCGACGTCGCCGTACGGCACGTGGGTGACGTTGCCCGGCAACGGTTCAAACGGGGCCCGCTTGGTGGGCTGGCCGGTCAGCGCCAGCGAGCCGATCGTGCGGCCGTGGAAAGCGCCTTCGGCGGCAACGAGATTCGTCCGTCCGGTCAGCCTGCTGATCTTGAACGCCACCTCGTTGGCTTCGGTACCGGAGTTGCAGAAGAACACCCGCGCGTGACTATCCCCCGTCGCTTCGCTCGCCCCGGACGTGCCCAGATAGCCGACAAGTGCTTCGGCGAGCGCAATGCCCGGTTCGGTGGCATACAGATTCGAGGTATGCCCCAGCGTGTTGAGCTGGGTGGTGACGGCCTCGATGACCGCCGGATGCCGGTGGCCGAGCAGGTTGACCGCGATACCGCCGAGCAGGTCGAGGTAGCTCTTGCCGTCGGCGTCGGTGACGACCGCCCCGTCGCCGCTGACCAGCGCCAGCGGCGGGGTGCCGTAGTTGTTCATCATCACCGCTTCCCAGCGGTCCTGGAGGCTGTGCTGAACCCCCGAGTCGCTGCGCTCCTGCCCGCCGTTCACTTGGCTACCACCTTGGTTCCGGTCCCCTCATCGGTGAAAAGTTCCACCAGGACGCAGTGTTCGACGCGACCGTCGATCACGTGGGCGCTGGGCACACCGCCGGCCACCGCCCGCAGGCAAGCCTCGATCTTGGGCACCATGCCGGATTCCAGTGACGGCAGCAGCTGAGTCAGTGCGGCCGAGTCGATCTCACTGACCAGCGAACCGCGGTCCGGCCAATTGGTATACAGCCCTTCGACATCGGTGAGCATCACCAGCTTCTCCGCGCCCAGCGCCTCGGCCAACGCGGCCGCAGCGGTGTCGGCGTTGATGTTGTGCACCACACCGTCGGTGTCGGGTGCGATCGTCGAGACGACCGGGATCCGGCCCGCCGCAATGAGATCCAGCAGCGATCCGGCGTTGACATGCTCGACGTCGCCGACCAGGCCGATGTCGGTGGCCACGCCGTCGACCGTGACGCTGCGCCGCACCGCGGTGAACAGATGCGCGTCCTCACCGGTCACACCGACCGCATACGGGCCATGTGCGTTGATGAGGTTGACCAGCTCGCGGCCCACCTGACCGAACAGCACCATCCGGGCCACATCGAGCACCTCGGGCGTGGTGACCCGGAAGCCGCCCTTGAAATCACCTGGGATGTCCAGCTTTTTGAGCATCGCGCTGATCTGCGGACCGCCGCCGTGCACCACTACCGGGTGGATGCCGCAGTTGCGCAGAAACACCATGTCGGCGGCGAAGGCGGCCTTGAGCGTGTCGTCGGTCATGGCATTGCCGCCGTATTTCACGACGACGATCTTGTTGTGCAACTGTTTGAGCCACGGCAGCGCCGCGGCGAGCACGTGGGCCTTGACCCCGCGCTCGATCGCCGGGGTACTCATGAGCTGTACGCCGAGTTCTCTTCGACGTAACCGTGGGACAGGTCAGTGGTACGGATCGAAGCCCGAGCTGATCCGGACGCCAGGTCGACGACGACCTCGATGTCCTCGCCGGAAAGGTCCACCTCGCGCGCTCCCGACGCCCCGGCGCCATCAATACAGACCGGTGATCCGTTGAACGACACGCTGATTCGTTCCGGATCAAGTGTGACCGGCGCGATTCCGACCGCGGCGAGCACGCGACCCCAGTTCGGGTCGCAGCCGAACAACGCGGTCTTGACCAGGCTGTCGCGTGCGATGGTCCGGGCCGCCACGAGTGCCTCGTCCTCGGTGGCCGCGCCGATGACGGTGATGAGGACGCGCTTGGTGACGCCTTCGGCGTCCGCCTGCAGCTGCGCGCACAGGTCGTCGCACACCCGCAGTACCGCCGCATCGAGATCCTCTTGGCTCGGGGCGATCTCGCTGGCCCCCGAGGCCATCAGCAACACGGTGTCGTTGGTGGAGCAGCTGCCGTCGACGTCGAGGCGATCGAACGTCAGTGCCGCGGCCCGCCGCAGCGCCGTGTCCAGGGCAGCGGCATCGGCAACGGCATCGGTGGTGAGAACACAGAGCATGGTGGCCAGTGACGGCGCAAGCATGCCTGCGCCCTTGGCCATCCCACCCATTGTCCAGTTCTCGCCCGAGGCCACAGAATGGTGCAGCGCAACCTGTTTGGGCACGGTATCGGTGGTCATGATGGCGCGCGCGGCGTCATCGCCGCCGGTCAGTCCGCCCGCCAACTCGTGCACGATCTCCGTCACGCCGGCCAGAACTTTGTCCATCGGCAACCGGTCGCCGATCAGGCCGGTGGAGCACACCGCCACCTCGACAGCGCCGGTCTCGGTGCCCCAGTCGCTGAGCGCGGCGGCCACCGCCTCGGCCGTGGCGTGGGTGTCCTGGAATCCCAGTGGCCCGGTGCAGGCGTTGGCGCCGCCCGAATTGAGGATCACCGCACGCAGCTGTCCGGTGGTCAGCACCTGCCTGGTCCACAACACCGGGGCGGCCTTGACCTGGTTGCGGGTCAGCACACCGGCCGCGGCGTAATCGGGACCCTCGTTGAACACCAACGCCAGGTCCGCGGCACCGGAAGCTTTGATTCCGGCCGCGATGCCCGCGGCACGGAAGCCCGCCGGGGCGGTCACGCCCTGCGTGCGGACCAGCTTGGTGTCGGTTGTCGCCTGCTCAGGCGACATTGTCGCCTCCGGCTCTAGCCTCACGGTGCCACCCCCACGATCGACAATCCCTCGGTCTCCGGCCAGCCCAGCGCCAGGTTCATCGACTGCACAGCGGCCCCGCCGGTGCCCTTCACCAGGTTGTCGATGGCGGCGACGACCACCAGCGTCTGCGCCTCCTCATCCACGGCCACGGCGAGTTGTGCAGCATTGCTACCGATCACCGATCCGGTCTTGGGCAGCTGGCCTTCCGGCAGCAGGTGAATGAAAGGCTCGGCGTCATAGGCCTTCTCGTACGCGGCCCGGATCTCCGAAGGTGATGCCGTCGTCCTGGCGGTGCAGGTGGCCAGGATCCCGCGCGAGGTCGGGATGAGCACCGGCGTGAACGAGACGGTGACGTTCTTGGTGGTGACCGCCCGCAGGCCCTGCGCGATCTCCGGGGTGTGCCGGTGCGTGCCGCCGATGTTGTACGCGCGTGCCGATCCGATGACCTCGGAACCCAGCAGATCGACCTTGGCGGACTTACCCGCACCTGATGCGCCGCTGACAGCCACCACGGTCACCGCCGGTTCGACGAGATCGGCGGCCACGGCAGGCAGCAGTGCCAGCAGCGCAGCGGTCGGATAGCAGCCCGGTACCGCGATGCGCTTGGCGCCCCGCAGCCGCTCCCGGGCACCGGGAAGCTCGGGCAGGCCGTAGGGCCAGCTTCCGGCGTGCGCCGAGCCGTAGAACTTCTCCCAGTCGGAGGCGTCGGTGAGCCGGAAGTCAGCCCCACAATCCACGATCAGGGTGTCTGGGCCGAGTTGTTCGGCCAGGGCCGCGGAGTGCCCGTGTGGAAGCCCGAGGAACACCACGTCGTGGCCTTTCAAGACCTCAGCGTCGGTGTTCTCCAGCACTCGCGAAGCCAGCGGGAGCAGATGCGGGTGATGTTCGGCCAGACTCGTTCCGGCACTGGAGGCGGCGGTCAGCGCTCCGATGGTCAACCGGCCGTCGGCATAGGCGGGGTGGCCGAGGAGCAATCGCAGAATCTCCCCGCCGGCATAGCCGCTGGCACCGGCCACCGCTACAGAAGTCATGCGGCGATTCTGCATTGTTATGCATGCAGTTGCAAACTCATTTAGGACGATCCCGCGCCGGCAGGCCGGTCACCCCAGCGTGATGTCCGGCACGACGGCGTGCACCCCTTCTTCCGTCGCACCCAACGTCAACGACAGCTGCCACGCGACTTCGCGCACCCGGCGACCGATCTCGCCCATCCGTTCCGAGTCCATCCGCACCGCCGGAACCGACGCACCGATCGCACCGATCACGACCTGGGTGTGGTCGAAAACCGGTGCAGCCACGGCACAAATACCCAACGTGCGTTGTCCGTGGGACTCGGCATAACCGCGGGCTCGGGCGTCGGCGAGTTCGCGCTCGATGGCGGCCGGGTCAACAGTCGTGCTGGGTGTCAGCGGGTCGATCGGCTCGATGAGATGCCTGGCCCGATCCCCCTCTGGCAGCGCGCACAGAATCGCTTTCCCGGGTCCGCCGTAGGCGAGCCTGATCGGCACGCCGATATCGGTATACGTACGGCGCAACTCCTGATGACTCTCGACCTGAGCGGCCACGATCCGCTGACCGGTCCGCAGGAACTCGTGCAGGCCGACAGTCTCGTCGAACTCGTCGCGAAGCTCCGTCATGAATGGCAGCGCGGCTTCACGCAAGGTGCGCGGCATGGCACCGGAGTTGGCCAACTGGAGCAGGAACGGCCCTAGGCCGTAGCGCTTGGTGCCTGTCTGCCGGACCAGATGATTCTCCTGCATCGCGGCGAGCAGGCGGTGCACCGTACTGGTCGACAAGCCTGTCGAACGCGCGATCTCGCTGATGCCGAGCTGGGGTGTTCGCCCGTCGAAACACCGCAGTATCGCGACAGCACGGTCGATCGACTGCACACCGTTTCGACGCGCTTCCGGCTTGTCCCCACCCGTATCCACGCTGAACATCTTCCACTCCTTGTCCAACCACCCCGACGGCGCTTCGCAGTCGATGCAGTGATGCACATCGCAGGGCAGGGTTGACGTGACCCCAATCACCCGCTTAGTCTTTCCGCAATGCGTCAAATGTATCCCACAATGCGGGAAGGAACAATGAGATCACTCAGCGGATTCCGAGTCCTCGACCTGACCAGATTCCTGTCGGGTCCGTACTGCACGATGGTTCTGGCCGAGCTCGGAGCGGACGTCATCAAGATCGAGCAGCCCGGTACCGGCGATGATTCGCGCCGCATGGCGCCGAAGGTGAACGGCGAAAGCTACCCGTTCGCGATGCCGAACCGCAGTAAGCGGTCCGTGGCCATCGACCTCAAGACCGAACGCGGCCGGGAGCTGTTCCTCGAGCTCGCCGCCGAGGCGGATCTGGTGATCGAGAATTTCCGGCCCGGCGTCACCCGCCGCCTGGGTATCGACTACGAGTCGGTGCGCGCGGTGCGCGACGACGTCCTCTACTGCTCGATCAGCGGGTTCGGCCAGACCGGCCCATACCGCGACCGACCGGGCTTCGACATCATGGCCCAGGGCATCGGCGGCTTCCTGAGGATGACCGGCCAGCCCGACGGCAAGCCCACCAAGGTCGGCATCGCGATCAACGACATCGCCGCAGGCGCCACCGCGATCTATTCGATCCTCGCCGCCGAGCTGCACCGGCGTCAGACCGGCGACGGCCAGTACATCGACATCTCACTCATCGACGCCGGCCTGGCCTGGACAGTCTGGGAATCTGGCGCGTACTTCGGTAACGGTGAGACCCCGGCGCAGACCGGTACCCGGCACCGGCGCTCGGCCCCGTACCAGGCCTACCGGACCGCCGACGGCTACGTCACGATCGGCGCCAACACCGACAGGCTGTGGCTGCGTCTCATCAACGACGTACTCAAGCGGCCGGACTGGGCCGACGACCGACGCTTCGTCGACCTGCCTGCCCGAATGGCTCACCTCGACGAACTCGAAGCCGAGATCGAGGCGATCACCACCACGCTGCCCACCAGCGCTTGGGTCGACCGGATGGACACGGCCGGCGTGCCCGGCGGGCCGGTGCTCACCTACGACGAGACGCTCGATGACCCGCACGTACAGGCGCGCGGAATGATCGTCGACCTCGAGCACCCGATCATCGGGCCGATGCGAACCATCGCACCGCCGACCAGGTTCTCCGACCTCGATTTCAGCGTGCGTTCGCCTGCCCCGTGGCTGGGTCAGCACAGCGCCGATGTCCTCAGGGAACTGGGCATCGAGCGCGAGGAAATCGATCGGTTGTTCCTTGACGGCACCCTCTACGACGCCCACCCCGAACTGCAGGAAGGCAAGACCGCATGAGTGAGCATGTCCTCGTCGAGCGCGACAGCGAGACACCGAGCATTGCAACCGTCGTGCTCAACAAGCCCGAAAGCCACAACGCGATCTCGCTCGAGATGTACCGCCGCATTCCAGAGGTGTTCGCCGAACTCGACGCCGATCCGGCAGTCAAGGTGATCGTCGTTCGGGGCGCGGGCAACCGCAGCTTCGCCTCCGGCGCCGACATCAGCGAATTCGAGGACGTCCGCGGCAACAGCGCATCGGCCAAGGCCTACAACGAACAGGTCGCCGCCGCCGAGCACGCCGTCGAGGGCTGCACCAAACCGACTCTCGCGATGGTGCACGGCTACTGCATCGGCGGAGGCTGCGGTCTCGCTTTGGCCTGCGATCTGCGCTTCGCCGACGAACGATCCCGCTTCGGTATCACCCCGGCCAAGCTTGGGCTGGTCTACAGCCTGGAATCGACCAAGCGGCTCGTCGACGTCGTCGGCCCGTCCCGCGCGAAGTGGATCCTGTTCTCCGGCCAGCATGTCCACGCGGACGACGCCCTGCGACTCGGCCTGATCGACGAGCTCATACCGGCTGAGGACCTGGAGAAGCAGACCTACGAGTTCGCCCGCCTCGTCAGCACCCGTGCACAGTTCAGCGTGCGGTCGTCCAAGCGCATCGTCGACCTCGTGTTGGGCGGTCAGACCGAAGACGACGACGTCACGATCGACATCCGCAACTCTTCGTTCGACACCGACGACTACGCCGAGGGCGTGCGGTCGTTCCTCGAAAAGCGGCCCCCGAGGTTCACCTGGTCATGACCACCGAATCTCTGCGTGCCGCCGAAGATCCGGTCGAGGCCGCCCGCTACGCCGCCCAGATGGCCGAGCCGAAGTTCGGAAAGTACTTCCTGATCCATTTCCTCGGCATGTCGATCGACTATGCCGACGACGAACAGTCCTGCACCGTGAAACTGCCTTTCGCACAACACCTTTGCAACGCCGGTGGCGCCGTACACGGCGGCGTGCTGTCCACCGTGCTCGACATCTCGATGGGCCACGCCTGCCAGCGCTATCTGTCTGCGGGTTCGACCATCGAGATGCAGATGAGGTTTCTGCGCCCGGTCACCTCCGACGTGAGCTGTACCGGGCGGATCATCCACGGCGGTCGTCGTGTCGTCCAGTTGGAATCCCGGATGCACGACGACTCCGGACGGCTTGTCGCGACCGCCAACGGCTCCTGGTTCCGCCACCCCACCACTCAATGAGGAGAAACAACCATGCGACTGAAGAGTAGGCCGAAAACCATCTTCGCCGTGCTGGTCGCTGTCACCGCTCTGGTCCTGTCGGCCTGTAGCGGCGCAGGGAGCGGCGGCGGGTCCGCCGAGGATTACCCGTCGAAAGATCTCGACTGGACGATCGCGTTCGGCCCGGGTGGCGGCAACGACCTGATGGCCCGCAAGCTGGTCCAGGTTATCCAGGAGGAGAAGCTTTACCCGGCCGACATCGCCGTCGAGAACCGTGAAGGCGGAAGCGGTGCCACCGGCTGGGGATATCTGCTGAGCAAGCGCGGAAGCGGCTACGACGTCTCCACCACGTCGGGTTCGTTCCTGACCACCCCTCTGCAGGCCGACCCCGGCTGGACCTACCAGGACTTCACCCACGTCGGCCTGCTTGCCTCAGACGACGCATTGCTACTCGTCGATGGGAAGAGCGACGTCAAGACGTTCGAGGACTGGGTCGGCTACGCCAAGAACAAGGGCACCGTCGTCGTCGGCGGCATCGGCACGGTGAACGTCGACTTCATCCTGCAATCGATCATCGCCGAGCACGCCGGCTACGAAATCGAATACGTGCCTTACAACGAGGAGGGCCAGGTCCAGACCTCGCTGCTGTCCGGAGCGCTCGACGCGATGATCTCCAACCCCGGTTCGATTCTGGGCCAGGTCGAATCCGGCGACATGCGGCCGCTGCTGTTCACCGGGAAAGAGCGCCTCGCGGCACTGCCCGACGTCCCGACCGGCGAAGAGAAGGGCATGACCGATCTGCCGTCGATGCCCCGCGGCTTGATCCTGCCCCCGGACGCACCCGACTACGCGCGGGACTGGTGGATCAAGACCATGCAGCAAGTGGTCAAGAGCGAGCAGTGGGCCAAGTTCCTGGCCGACAACCACCTCACCCGCGACGAGCGCTGGGGTGCGGACTTCACCACCTACCTCGATCGGACCACGGCCGAATTCGAATCCACGCTGAAAGAGCAGGGCGCACTGTGACCGCCACGACTCCCGCGAAAGCGGCGTTGTCCATGCCGGCACCAAGGGTCTCGGCCGCCACGCACAGCCGGGTCCGCCGCAACTGGCCGAAGCTCACTTTCCTCGGTGTGCTGCTGCTCGGGTTCGCCTTCTACACCGAGATCGCGATGGGCATGGAATGGCGCACCGTGGCCGGACGCATCGGCCCGGGATTCTTCCCCAGGATCCTCGGCTTCACCGCGCTGACGGTGACGGTGATCGCCCTGGCCCTCGAGTTCCTGGCGCGGCCCGGCGACAAGCCGGTGGATCAGGTCGAGGCGGCCGAGGAAGCCGCCGAGCCCGATCTGGGCAGACATCCGGCGGCCCTGGTCGGCTTCGTCATCGCCGCGGCGGCGTTTGTCGCTCTCCTGGGTGTACTCGGTGCCGCCCTGGCCGGGGTCCTGTTCCTCGGGGTGACCCTGTGGTTCCTCGACCGTGAACATCACCTCCGCGCGGTGATCCTCGCGGTCGCCGTCCCCGTCCTGCTGTACCTGGCATTCGAGACCGGCCTCAACGCCGGTCTGCCACAGGGCATCCTGCCCGTCGGCTGAGGAGCATCATGACTGACCTGATGACCGGCATCGCCGCGCTCCTGACACTGCAGAACATGCTGTTGCTCGTCGGCGGTGTGCTGATCGGCATGATCGTCGGCGTCATCCCCGGCGTAGGGCCATCAGCCGGGCTGGCGATCCTGCTTCCCATCACCTTCGGACTCGACCCGACCGGCGCGATCGTGATGCTCGCGGCCGTCTACTACGGCGCCATGTACGGCGGCACCATAACCTCCGTACTGATCAACACACCCGGCGAATCAGCCACCGTGGCAAGCACATTCGACGGATATCCGCTCGCCAAACAGGGGCGGGCGGGGCCAGCGCTGGTGATGGCGGCGCTCGCGTCCTTCGTCGCAGGCACCATCGGTGCGGTGCTGATCGCCTTCGCAGCACCGATCACCGCCGACTTCGCCAAGACGTTCGGGCCGCCGGAGTACTTCCTCATCGTGATGGCCGGGCTGCTCACCGTCATCGTCATCCTGCGCGGCAACAAACTGCTCGGAGCCCTGTCGGCGTTGATCGGATTCGCGATCGGCACCATCGGGATCGATGTCGGCGGGGGCGAGCAGCGCTATACCTTCGGGTCGGTCGATCTGATCAACGGCGTCGACTTCGTCCCGGTCGCCATCGGACTGTTCGCCGTCGGCGAGGTACTGCACACGCTGTGGCGGGGCGGACACCTGGAGAAGCTGGACTTCTTCGGCGTGTCGGCACGCAGCCGCGCTTTTTGGCCCACCCGCAAGGACTTTCGAGAATCCATCGGACCCACGCTGCGCGGTTCGTTCCTCGGCTTCGGTGTCGGCGTCACGCCCGGCGCCGGCGCGACGGTGGCCTCCCTGATGTCCTACAACGTCGAGAAGTCGGTCTCGCGGACACCGGAAAAGTTCGGAAAGGGCGCACTGCCAGGCCTCGTCGGGCCCGAAGCCGCCAACAACGCGGCGTCGTCGGGGGCCATGGTGCCGCTGCTCACGCTCGGCATTCCGGGCGGTGGCGCCACGGCGATCCTGCTCGGCGGGTTCCTCATGTGGGGCCTGCAGCCCGGTCCGCTCCTGATGGACCAGAACCCGGCGTTCGCCTGGGGGCTGATCGCCAGCATGTTCCTCGGCAACGTAATGCTGTTGCTGGTCAACGTGTTCTGCATCCCCGGCTTCGCCAGCATCGCCCGGGTGCCCTTCCGCGTTCTCGGCCCGATCGTGATCGTGCTCTGCGTCCTCGGCACCTTCGCGGTCAACAACAGTCTGCTCGACGTCCAGATCATGCTGGCCTGCGGTGTGCTCGGGTTCTTCATGCGCCAGTACGGTCTGTCCCCCGCTGCCCTCGTCATCGCCCTGGTCCTCGGGCCTCTCGCCGAGGAGTCGCTGCGCCAGACCATGGTGATCTCCGGAGGCAGCCTCGATGTCTTCATGCAACGCGGGACGTCGCTGGGCATCCTGGTGTTCATCGTGCTCCTGTTCATGATCCCGCTCATCAAGGAGCCCCTGCGTCGCGCCAGTCAGGGTGCGTTACAACTTGTTTCGCCTCGACATCGCGACGCCGACGAGCGGGAAAACGTCGGATGAACCTCGGCACATTGCTGCTCACGGCGGCAGCGGCGGTGGTAGGTGCGGCGGTGGCGACGCTGCTGCACCTGCCGGCCGCACCCTTGCTGGGCGCCATGATCGGCGTCGCTGTCGTCAACATTCTGGGCAGTTCGGCCTTCGAGATCCCGGCCGCCGGAAAATGGATCATCTACGTCGGCGTCGGTTGGCTGCTCGGCACCGGCGTCACCCACGCGACGTTGACCCAGTTGCGGTCTGCGGTCGTACCGATCGTCGTGACGGTGGTGGCGTTCCTGGTGTTCGGATTGGTTGCGGCACTGCTGCTGTGGAAGTTCACCTCGTTCGATTCGATCACCGCACTACTTGCCACCGCGCCCGGCGGCATCGCGCAGATGGGCGCGCTGTCCGCCGGCGCCGGCGCCAATGTTCCGATCGTGCTGACCGTGCATGTCCTGCGTATCACCTCGGTGATCGTGCTCATGTCGATCGGCCTGAAACTGATGGGAGGGCGAGGGTGACCGAACCTCGACCGCTTGCCGATATCCGGGTCGTAGACCTCAGCCGCGCGCTGGCCGGCCCATACGCGACCATGATGATGGCCGACGCAGGCGCTGATGTCATCAAGGTGGAACCGCCCGGCGGCGACGACAGCAGAAGCTGGCTGCCGTATGTCGACCGCAACGGCCACCGGGAGTCGGCTTATTACATGAGCGCCAACCGCAACAAGCGCTCCGTGGTGCTGGACCTGAAATCATCCGAGGGCGCCGACCGGTTGCGGTGGCTCGTCGCGCAGGCCGACGTGCTCGTCGAGAACTATCGGCCGGGCGTGTTGGACCGTCTTGGGCTCGGGCTGGAGCAGCTGCGCGAACTGAACCCGCGGCTGGTGACGTTATCGATCACCGGATTCGGCAAGGGCGGGCCCGACGGGAACCGGCCCGGTTTCGATCAGATCGTGCAGGCCGAAGGCGGCCTGATGACGCTCACCGGGCGGCCCGGTGGTCCGCCACAGCGGGTGGGTATCCCGATCGCCGACATCCTGGCCGGGCTGTTCGGGGCCTTCGGTGTGATGACCGCCCTGCGGGCGCGGGAGCGCACCGGACTCGGTCAACACGTAGAGACCTCGCTGCTGGCCGCCGTCGTCGGCGTCCACGTCTTCCACGGTGTCGGTTGGCTGGCCGCGGGCGTCGAACCGGTGCTCACCGGGAACCGGCATCCGTCGATCGCGCCGTACGGCGTGTTCGGCTGCGCGGACGCCGATATCGTGATCGCTGTCGGGTCGGAAGCGTTGTGGCGCAAGTTCGCTCCCATCGTGGGCCTCGACGCCGAGCGTCCCGATATCGCCACCAACATCGACCGGGTGGGCCGGGCGGACGAACTGCAGAAGGAGATCGACACGCTACTCACCGACCGTCACGCCGACGACGTACTCGCGGCCCTCGACGCCGCGGGCGTGCCCGCGGGGCGGATCCGCACGGTGCCCGAGGTTTACGACTGGGCACAGGTGCGCGAATCGATGGTGATGACGCTGCCGCACCCGACACTGGGCGACCTCGACGTCCCGGCGTCCCCACTGCACCTGTCCGACGTCGACGAACCGCGGCGCGAGGCGCCGCCTGCGCTCGGCGCCGACCAGGACGAGGTGTTCGCGGACTATGCGGTGGGAGGTGGCCGATGACGCATCGGGTCGCGGTAGTGGGTGGCGGCATCGTCGGCGTGGCCGTTGCCAGGGAGTTCCTGAATCGTCAGCCCGACGCTGAGGTGACGGTGTTCGAGAAGGAGGACCGCCTCGCATCGCATCAGACCGGCCGCAACAGCGGCGTCGTCCACGCCGGCCTCTACTACCAACCCGGCTCGGCCAAAGCGCTGCTCTGCCGGCGCGGCGTAGGCCTGCTCGAGGACTATTGCGCGCAACGCGGCATCCGCAGGATCGCCTGCGGGAAGGTGCTCGTCGCGCTCGACGACGTCGAGCGGTCCCGCCTGGCCGACATCGAGGACCGTGCCCGGGCCAACGGTGTCCCCGGGATCCGGGTCATCGGCCCGGCCGAACTCCGCGAACTCGAACCGCATGTGCGCGGTGTCGCCGCCCTGCACTCGCCATCCACCTCGATCGTGGATTTCGCCGAGGTGACCCAGGCACTGGCCGCCGACGCCGTCGGGGTCGGGGCGAAGATCCTGCTCGGCCACGAGGTCGTCGGCATGCGCGCCAGGGGCGCCGAGGTGGTGATCACGTCCCGCACCTCGGGAGGTACCGATGAGGATGCCTTCGATCAGGTCATCGCGTGCGGCGGCCTGCAGAGCGACCGGCTGGCCGAAATGGCGGGCGACGGGCCGGATCCGGTGATCATGCCGTTCCGCGGCGAATACTACGCACTGAAGCCGCAACGGCGCAGCCTGGTCAACGGCCTGGTGTACCCGGTGCCCGACCCGCGCTACCCGTTCCTCGGTGTCCACGTGACGCCGCGGGTCGACGGCGAGGTGCTGATCGGCCCGAATGCCGTTCTCGCCCTTGCGCGGGAGGGTTATACCTGGAGGAACGTCTCGATTTCGGATCTGGCCGAAGTGGCGCGCACACCCGCGTTCTGGCGCTTCGCCCGCCAGCATTGGCGCACCGGCATCAGCGAGATGTACGGCTCGCTGAGCAAGCGGCGGTTCGTCGCAGCGGCGCGCGCCTACGTCCCCGAACTCGATGACGACGACGTGGTGCCCGGCACCGCGGGTATCCGCGCTCAGGCGCTCGACGCCGACGGCGGGCTGGTCGATGACTTCCGGATCAGCGTCCGCGATCGCATCGTGGTACTGCGCAACGCGCCCTCCCCCGCGGCCACCTCCGCGCTCGCCATAGCCGAACACGTCGTCTCCACACTGGAGAGCCAGACTTGAACGCTCCTCTGTCACAGGGTCTCTGGGGAGTACTGGCAACTCCATTCGACGAACAACTCGACGTCGACGACGGATCGCTCCGCTCCGAGGTGGCGTCGTTCGTCGCAGACGGCTGCGTCGGTCTCGTCGCGCTCGGTGTCTTCGGTGAGGCGGCATCGCTGCAGCCGTCCGAAGCCGACGCGGTGGCACACACCGTCGCGTCGTCGACCGACCTGCCGTATGTGCTCGGGCTCTCCGAGCGCAGCCCGGACGCGGTGGTGGCGCAGGCGCACCGGTTGCTCGGTGCGGTACCGCGTCCGCCCGCAGCGCTGATGGCGCAGATCGGTGACGCGAATCCCGCGGTGGCTGCCGAATCTTTGCGCCGTCTGCACGAAGCGACCGGCGTCGGGGTCCTCGTCCAGGACTACCCCGTGGTATCCGGCGTGCACGTCGACGACGAGCAAGTGGTCGCGTTGGTGAAGGCGTGCCCGTTCGCGGTCGGCGTGAAATGCGAGACCCCGCCCACGTCGGTCGCGATCGCCCACTTGGCGCCTCGCCTCGATGTCCCCGTGTTCGGCGGGCTCGGTGGCGTCGGTCTGCTCGACGAACTGGCCGCCGGATCGGCGGGGGCGATGACTGGCTTCAGCCATCCGGCAGCGCTCGCCTCGGTGCTGCGCGCCTACCAGAAGGGTGGATTCCGGTCCGCCCGTGAGGTTTTCGCGCCGTGGCTGCCGCTGGCCAATTTCGAGGGACAACTGCGCGTCGGCCTGGCAATCCGCAAAGAGGTGTTACGACGCCGCGGGGTCATCGCCTCTGCACGGGTCCGTCATCCGGCCCTGCCGCTGCCCGCATCGCTGGTGCCGCTGCTGGACCAGCACCTCGCGACCATCCCGGTCGCCGACCACGTTTCGAACTGAAGGAGGATCCATGGATCTCGGCATTGCCGGACGCACTGCGCTCGTACTTGGCGGGAGCGGCGGACTGGGCGGCGCCATCGCCGTGCGCCTCGCCGAGGAAGGCGCCAACGTGGCGGTGGCCGGGCGCTCGGCCGACGCGCTCAGTGCCACCGCCGCCCGCATCGAGCGGGCGGGCGCGAAGGCCCTGCCACTGGTGTGGGACCTGGCAGATCTGGACAGAATGGAATCCGCTGTCGCAGAAGCCGAATCGGAGTTCGGAGGAATCGACATCCTCGTCAACAACACCGGTGGCCCGCCACCCACGCCGGTGTCCGGTCAGAACACCACCACGTGGCGCGACAGCTTCCAGGCGATGGTGCTTGCCGTGATCGCGCTGACCGACCGCGTCGTGCCGGCGATGCGGGAGCGTGGCTGGGGTCGTGTCCTGACCTCGACGTCGTCGGGTGCGCTGAGCCCCATCCCGAACCTGGGCTTGTCGAACACCCTGCGCGCGAGTCTGCACGCCTGGTCGAAGACCCTGGCCGACGAGGTCGGGCGCGACGGAGTCACCGCCAACGTGATCGTGCCCGGCCGCATCGCCACCGACCGCACCCGGTTCCTCGACGAGAAGCGGGCCACCCGCGAGCAGCGCGGCGTTGACGAGGTGGCCCGGGACAGCGCGGCCACGATGGCACTGGGCCGCTATGGCCGGCCGGACGAATACGCCGACGCCGCCGCGTTTCTGTGCAGCGATCGCGCGTCCTATATCACCGGCACTGTGCTGCGTGTCGACGGCGGCCTGATCCGCAGCGTCGTCTGAGTCTTGGTTCTTTCATACCCCTAAGGAGTTCCCGTGCGACTGCGCACTGTTCTGCTCGACGACCATCCCATCGCATGCGTCTCGTTGGCCGACGGCCGCCTTGCCCGGGTCGACAAGGTGCTGCCCGGTGTGCCCTCCGACCTGATGTCGCTGCTGCAGGCCGACAGCCTCGACAAGCTCGCCGCTGCTGTCGCGTCCGGTGTCGCCGACGATGCGTGCGTGCCGGCCGACGTACCGGTGCTCGCACCATGGGCGCACCCGCGCAAGATTCTGGGCATCGGTTTGAACTACGGCGCGCACGCAGGCGATCTCGGCGAGCAGGCGCCCCGCACGTCACCTGCTTCGTTCATCAAGGGCGACCACACCATCGTCGGCCCCGGAGAACCCATCGTGGTGCCGCCGGGCATCGGCAAGGTGACCTCGGAGGCCGAGCTGGGCCTGGTGGTCGGCAAGCTCTGTTACCAGGTCAGCGTCGAGGAGGCGATGTCCTACGTCGCGGGTGTGGTGCCGATCCTCGACCAGACCGCCGAGGGCATCCTGCTCGAGAACCCGCGCTATCTCACCCGGGTCAAGAATTACCCGAGCTTCTTCGCGTTCGGGCCCGACATCATCACGCTCGACGAAGTTCTCGCTCACGGCCCGCTCGAGGACCTGCGGGTGGCCACCATCCGCAACGGCGAAGTGCACCGTGAGGACGCCGTTTCGGGGATGACGTTCTCCCCCGCAGAACTGCTCAGCTTCCACAGTCAGGTGATGCCGTTCTATCCCGGCGACATCCTGTCCACCGGAACGCCGGGTGCGGTCGGCATCGAACCGGGCGACGTCATCACCTGCAGGCTCGGCGACGAGTTGGCCTCATTGACCAACCCGGTGCGCTAGCGGTCAGCAATGCTGAATGAGCCCGTCGTACAGCCAACGTTGGAGAGCGCCAATGGTTGCCGTCTCGCTTGCGATCTCCCCCACCAGACTCCAGTAATGATGGATGCGTGGGTCGTGATCGGCGCCGGTAGTGGCTAGGGCTCGCCGAAACTCCGGCGTGGCCGTTACCCGCCGGGCGCTTGCATGGGCGTCGACGAGCCGGTCGACCGCGGGACCGGGCGAAGGAGGCCGGTCAGCGAGCACATCGGGCAACGCCATCTCACAGGCCTCGGCAACGCCCGCGACAAGTACACGGCGGTCAGCGATTCCGGTCGGCTCGAACCGCCAGAGCTGCTGCGCCATCGCAGTGCGCAATACCGGCTGCCGGGCAAGGGCAACCAGTTCGGCATAGGCGACCACACGCGCAGGCGTCGGGTCTGCGGGCGGTGCGGGGATGCTCATGTCGACGAACCCGTCGAACGACTCCGCGGAGATCGACCCGGCGAACAGCCCGCGCCAGAATGTGACGAGCTCGTCGTGTGCGCGCCGACCGTCCTGGACGGCCGATATCAGTTGCAGACGTGCGGCTCGATCGTGCGGTGCGGCGTGCTCGACCGCCGACAATGACGCCCGTCGCCATGCCAATGTCGCCAGTTCGGTGTCGACAGCAGCCCGTTCGGCGGTCACGGCCTCACCGATCGAGACTCGGGCAGTCAGAACATCGGCGATGGACTGCAGGCCGAGACCGAGTGCGCGCAGCCTCCTGACAAGAAGCAGTGACTCGACGACGGTGGCGTCGAACACGCGGTGGCCGCCGGAACTGCGGCGAGCCTCGACAATGCCCTCATCGGAGTAGTAGCGGATGGTTCGCACCGGCACACCAGTCAGCCGCGACAGCTCGCCGATGCTCAAGACCCTCACATGAGGTGTGATTGGCGTCACAATCGGTTGAACCTCCAGCCCAGTGGAACTTCTAGCGTAGGTCCGCATGGACACCGAGGACATCTGGAGAGCTGTCGACGCCGAACGGCAAGGCCTGCACGATCTGCTCGCGCAGCTCACCCCACAGCAATGGCGGGTCGGCAGCCTGTGCGACGAGTGGCTGATCCGTGAGGTCGCGGCCCACGTGGTGCTGTCCGCCCGGGCCGGCATCGTTCGGATCATGGTCAGTCTGGTGCGCGCACGCGGCAGCATCGATCGGATGGTGTGCGATACCGCGATCCGCCACGCCGAAACACGCAGCGACCTCGAGCTACTGAGCGAGGTACACGGCACGATCGGATCCCGCTCCACCGCTGTCGGCACGACTCCGACGGATCGGCTGATGGATCTGCTCGTGCACGGCCAGGACATCGCCGTGCCGCTCGGACTGCAACGCGGAATGCCCACGGAGGCAGCGCGGCTGGCGATCGAACGCGTCTGGAATCCGCGGTTCCCGTTCCATGCCGCCACGCGATTGGCGCCCTACCGCTTGCGCGCAGTCGACACCGACTGGGCCGTGGGCAGCGGGCCACTCATCGAAGGGCCGGTGTCAGCGCTGCTCATGCTGGCGACCGGACGCGAAGCTGCCGCCCTGCCCCACCTGAGCGGCGAGGGGGTCAACTTACTGCGCCGAGCAGACGCAGAATCGCACTGAGGAGCCCTCGGTAATGCGATTCTCTGTCTGCTCGGCGAAGGAACTTAGCCCCGCAGGACCGCGCCGACGCGATCGGCCGCGGCCGCCACCGCGGCGTCGCGGGCAGCGCTGGCCTCATCCTCGGTCAGCGTGCGGTCGGCGGCCCGGAACCGCAACGCCAGGGTCAGCGACTTGCGCCCCTCCCCGATCTGCGGGCCGGTGTACACGTCGAACAGCCTGACGTCCTCGAGCAGTTCGCCTGCGCCATCGCGGACAGCGTCGACGATCGCCGCCGCCGCGACATCGTCGTCGACGATCATGCTGATGTCCTGGAACACCGCCGGGAACGGCGACACCGACGGCGCGGGCAGCACCTCGACGATCGGGACGGCATCGAGATTGAGTTCGACCGCGCAACTGCCCTTGGGCAGACCACTGCGTTCGACGACCGCCGGATGCAGTTGACCCGCGAAGCCGACGGTCGTGTCGCCGACCAGCACCTCGGCGCAGCGCCCCGGATGCCACGGCAACTGCTGCGCGGCACGCAGGGTGAACTCGACGCCGGCGGCCCGGCCGATAACCCGCACCGCCTCGAACGCGTCGGCGGCCTCCACCGGACGCCCCGGTCCCCACGGACCGGCGGGCTCGCGCAGACCGGTCAGCACCGCCCCGATGTGTTGCGGCTGGCGCGGCAGGGACGCGTCGAGTCCGGCGATCTCGTCGGTGGTCGGCCGGCGGTCCGTCGGGATGCGCTCGACCGGCCTGGTTTCCTCGGTCCGTTCGACCACCTGCGCGATGGCGAACAGCGCCACATCGGCCGCACCGCGGGATACGTTGCGCCCCAATGCTTCCAGTAGGCCGGGCAGCAGGGTGGTGGCCAGCTCCGGCCGGTCGGCCTCCAGCGGGTTGAGCACCTGGGTGGTCATGCGGCGGGGGTCGTCGGCGCTCAGACCCCAAGCGTCGAAGACCCCGGCCGGCAGGAACGGTGTGGGCAGGATCTCCACGAATCCGGCGAGTGCCAGCGACTTGCCGATGGCCCGGCGGCGCTTCTGGATCGGGGTCAGCCCACGTCCGGCCGGTGCGGTCGGCAGCACCGACGGGATGGCCTCCAGTCCTTCCAGTCGCAGCACCTCCTCGACCAGGTCGGCACGCTGACGCAAGTCGGGTCGCCAGCTCGGCGGAATGACGGTCAACGGATCGGAACCGCTGACCGCGGCGCCGATCTGGGCGAGCCTGCGGGCTGTGGTGCCCGCGGAGTACTCGACGCCGGCGGTGCGATCAGGCAGATCGGCCGCAATCTCGATCGCGGGCTGGGACCAGTCCTCGCGGTCGCCGTCGCGCCAGTCGGTGAGTTTCGGTTCAACGGTGCCACCGGCGATCTCCGCCAACAGCGTTGCGCAACGGTCCAGGGCGGCAACGGAAATCGACGGATCGACGGAACGTTCGTAGCGCCGGCCGGCCTCGCTGGCGAGATGCAGGCGACGCTGGGTGCGCGACACCGCGGCCGGATCCCACACCGCGGCCTCCAACAGCACATCGGTGGTGCCGGCCCGAACCTCGGTGGTGCCCGCACCCATCACGCCACCGATCGCGGCGGTTGCGACGTCGTCCACGATGAGCACGTCGGCGGGGTTCAGCGTGCGCTCCACATCGTCGAGCGTCACCACGGTTTCGCCGTCGCGTGCGAACCGCACGTCGAAGGCACCGGTGATCAGGCTGCTGTCGTGGGCGTGCATCGGATGACCGAGCTCGAGCATGACGTAGTTGGTCACGTCGACCGCAGGCGATATCGCCCGGATACCGCTCAGCAACAGCCGACGCTGCATCCACCACGGCGACACCGCGGCGGGATCGATGCCGATGACCGGGCGCAGGCCGAACCGCTGCACACCGGTACCCGGCTGCACGGTCAGCGGCCAGGCTTCAGCTTCTGCGGGCAGCGGCGCCACGTCCGCCGGGTCGACGTAATCCAGGTCGTAGGCGCACGCGAGTTCACGGGCCAGGCCGCGCACCGACAGGCAGTAGCCGCGGTCGGGAGTGATCGCCAGGTGGAACACCACGTCGTCGAGACCGAGAACCTCGGCAGCGGGAGTTCCGGGCTCCGCGGTGCCCGGCGGCAACACCATGATGCCGGAATGGTCGACGCCCAAGTTCATCTCGGCCGCCGAACAGATCATGCCGTCGGAGAGCCGACCGTAGGTCTTGCGCGAGGCGATCGTGAAATCACCCGGTAGCACCGTGCCCGGTAGCGCCACCACCACGAGGTCGTCGACCGCGAAGTTGGTTGCGCCACAGACGATGTCGCGTAGCTCGCCTTCGCCGACATCGACTTTGCAGGCCCTGATGGGCTTCTTGAACTCGGTGAGTTCCTCGATCTCGGCGACCCGGGCAACGGTCAGGGGGCCGCTCACCGGGCCGATCGGGATGATCTCCTCGACCTCGTGCCCGATCCTGATGAACGCCTGCTCCAATTCGGCAGCGGGCACATCCCATCCGGGTGCGCCGGCCTGAACGACTTCACGCAGCCAGCTGTACGGAATCCGCATCAGGCGCCGACCCCGAACGGCAGTGAGAACCGGATGTCGCCCTCGACCATGTCGCGCATGTCGGGAATCCCGTTGCGGAACTGCAGGGTTCGCTCCAATCCCATTCCGAAGGCGAATCCGGAGTAAACCTCCGGGTCAATACCGCAGGCCCGCAACACGTTCGGGTTGACCATGCCGCAGCCACCCCATTCGACCCAGCCGGGGCCGCCCTTCTTGTTGGGGAACCAGATGTCCACCTCGGCCGAGGGCTCGGTGAACGGGAAGAAGTGCGGCCGGAACCGAGTTCGGCCCTGCGGACCGAATTGCGCCCGCGCGAAGGCGTCCAGCGTGCCGCGCAGGTGGGCCATGGTCAGACCCTTGTCCACCGCCAGTCCCTCTACCTGATGAAACACCGGGGTATGGGTCGAATCCAGCTCGTCGGTGCGGAAGGTCCGGCCGATCGAGATGATGTAGACGGGAAGTTCGCGCTCCAGCAGCGCCCGGATCTGGACGGGCGAGGTGTGCGTGCGCAGGACCTGACGGGATTTGTCCGGGGCGATCTGGAACGTGTCCTGCTCGCTGCGGGCGGGATGGTCCGGCGGGAAGTTCAGTGCGTCGAAGTTGAACTGCTCGGTCTCGACCTCGGGTCCCTCGGCCAGCTCCCAGCCCATCGCGACAAATGTGTCGGCGACATTCTCGGCCAGGATCGTGATCGGGTGCCGGGCACCGATGGGCTGACGCGTCGACGGCAGGGTGACGTCGATCCGCTCGGCCACCAACACCGCGGCATCACGCTCGGCACGCAACTCGGCCAGCCGGTCGTCATAGGCCCGCTGCGCCTCTGCCCGCGCGCCGTTGACCCGCTTGCCGGCATCGGCGCGATCGGCCTTGGGCAACGTCGCCAGAGACTGGCGGGCAAGCGCGATCTGCGCGCGATCGCCGAGGTGCTCGGTCTTCGCGCGTGCGAGCGCGTCGAGGTCACCGGCCAACGCGAAGGCATGCCGGGCTGCACTGACGGCTTTGGTCAGGGCTTCTTCGGAGAGATCACTGGGCTGCTGAGCCACCCGGCGATCATAGGCGATCGGCTGATGAGGCCACGAACGCGTTTGCCGCGTACGCACCGCACCCGTTACGCGCGATCCGCGGGACCACCAGCCGGCAACTGCCGGGGAATCCTCGCCCGGTACATCACCAGATCATCCGGAACGCCGTCGGGTTTGGTCGAGAACAGCTGCCGCCGTTGTCGTTTGACGGTCACACCGAGAGCCGCCAAATCGTCGTCGGCGAGGCCGTCCAACGTGGTGTGCGACATCATCAGCCCGCCCTTTGCGGCACATTCCATCACCCGGGCGGTGATGTTCACGTCCACCCCCAGCCAGTCCGACCCGATCCGCTGTGGGCGACCGGTATGCATGCCGACGCGCATACGGGGTGTGTAGCCGTCCACGTCGACCGCGCTGACGGCGTCCAAGGCGGCGAGCACCGCCCGCAGGGCGGTTGCCGGGTCGGAGAACACTGCCATCATCCCGTCACCCATGCGTTTGACGATGTGACCCCCGGCCTCCAGCACCGGCGGCTCGACCACCTGGGATACCCGGCGCAGCAACCGCAGGGTGGACTCGTCGCCGGCCCGCAGCGACCATGCCGAGAACCCGACGAGATCGGTGAAAACCAACGTCACCTCGGGATTCGCCGGGGACCCGGAAACCCGTTCGGTCAACGCCTGCCACACCTGCAGCGCGCCGAGGCTCACCTCCCGGGATGCCGCGTCGCGGTCCAGCAACCGGTCGGCGACGCGTGCGGCGGCGCGTGGCCCACCGTCGCCGGCCGCCGACAGCGGGTCACCGAAATCCGGGTCACCGGGCAAGGTGCGGCGGACGCGCCGGACCAGTGCGATCACCGCGGGGCTGTGATTGGTGCGCTGCAGCCAGCCCAACGGCCCTGGCAGCTCATACGGCTGCACCGGACGCCCCTGCGGCGCCTCTTCAATCTCCCCGATAAGGCCGGATCGTTCGTCGAACGATTCGCCATTCACAGCGCAAGCGTAAGTGGCGCCGAGACGGACCGGCAATCACTCCGGATGCAGGTTTGCTCACACCGCCGAGCGGCCGGACAGGGCTGCTGGTCACGGGCCTGCGGCGGCCCGATTGCCAGGTCATAACGCTGCGCCGCGACGCGCCGCGAGGTCATAGACAACGCATGTTGTCATCACTATCGTGAGCCTCATACGTGAGGTATGCGTCATTCCGAGTCAATGAGGACACGATGACCACGAAAGCCACGACCGAATGCCAGCAGGACCCGTTGGGCCCGGACTCGCTGACCTGGAAATACTTCGGTGACCTTCGCACCGGGATGCTTGGCGTGTGGATCGGCGCCATCCAGAACATGTATCCCGAGCTGGGCGCCGGCGTCGAGGAGCACTCGATCCTCCTGCGCGAACCGTTGCAGCGGGTGGCGCGTTCGGTGTACCCGATCATGGGTGTGGTCTACGACGGTGAGCGCGCCGCGCAAACCGGCACCCAGATCAAGGGCTTTCACACCACGATCAAGGGCGTCGATGCCAATGGCCGGCGCTACCACGCGCTGAACCCGGACACGTTCTACTGGGCGCACGCGACGTTCTTCATGCTCATCATCAAGACCGCCGAGTACTTCTGCGGCGGACTCACCGAAGCCGAGAAACGCCAGCTTTTCGACGAGCACGTGCAGTGGTACCGCATGTACGGCATGAGCATGCGGCCGGTGCCCAAGACCTGGGAGGACTTTCAGGAGTACTGGGAGGCCAAGTGCCGCGACGAGCTCGAGATCAACCGCGCCACGCTCGACATCTTCAGCATCCGGATTCCCAAGCCATGGTTCGTCCTGATGCCGACGCCGATCTGGGATCAGCTGTTCAAGCCGCTGGTCGGGGCGCAGCGCTGGATCGCCGCCGGCCTGTTCGACCCGGCGGTGCGGGAGAAGGCCGGTATGCGCTGGACGCCCGGCGACGAGGTGCTGCTGCGGATCTTCGGCAAGATGGTCGAGTTGGCGTTCGTCGCGGTGCCCGACGAGATCAGGTTGCACCCGCGGGCACTGTCGGCCTATCGGCGGGCGGCGGGCCGGCTACCCGCCGACGCGCCGCTGGTGGAGGCACCCGGCTTCATGGCTCCCCCACGCGATCGGCGGGAACTGCCCATGCACTACGTACCCCGCCGCAAGACACTGCTCGACCGGGCAGGGTCGCTGGTGCACACCACGTTCTCACTGCCGGCACTGCGCCCTGCCAGACGGCCCGCGCCGCGGCCCGCGGCTTAAGCTGGCGGGATGCTTGATTGGTCTGACGTCGATTTGGCCGTGCGCGACGCCGTACGGGAGTTCGTGGACAAGGAAATCCGGCCACATCTCGACGAGCTGGAAAGCGGCGAGATGGAGCCGTATCCCCTCGTTCGGAAGTTGTTCGCGGCGTTCGGAATCGACGCGATGGCCAAGGAGTCGCTCGACAAGCGGCTTGCGCGCCTGCGCAGCGGTGACGACAAGTCGTCGGGCTCCGGCTCGGGCGGAATGTTCGGCGGGGGCGGTGCCTCGGCCGGGATGGGTTTCGTCGTGGTCAGCGAGCTGTGCCGGGTGTCGATGGGCCTCGTGACCGGGATGGGCGTGAGCCTGGGTCTGACGGTGCCCACGATTCAGAGCCGCGGCACCCTCGCGCAGCAGGAACGTTGGCTGCCAGGGCTGGTGACCTACGAGAAGATCGGCGCCTGGGCGATCACCGAACCCGACTCCGGCTCCGACGCGTTCGGTGGCATGAAGTCGTATGTGGTCCGAGACGGTGACGAGTACATCCTCAACGGGCAGAAGACGTTCATCACCAACGGTCCGGATGCCGACGTGGTTGTCGTGTACGCCAAGTTGGATGAGGGTGACGGCACCGAAAAACGGGACCGCAAAGTCCTGACCTTCGTCCTCGACCGCGGCATGGAGGGCTTCGTGCAGTCGAAGCCGTTCCGCAAGATGGGTATTCACTCGTCGCGCACCGGCGAGCTGTTCTTCAACAATGTGCGGTTGGGGCGTGACCGGTTGCTCGGCGAAACCGAGCAGAATGAATCAGGCGACGGCCGGGAGAGCGCACGGTCGAACTTCTCCGCCGAACGCATCGGGGTCGCGGCCATGGCGCTCGGTGTCATCGAGGAATGCCTGCGCCTGAGCGTGGACTACGCCAAGAGCCGCACCCTGTGGGGCCAGGAGATCGGACAGTTCCAGCTGATTCAGCTCAAGCTGGCCAACATGGAAGTCGCTCGAATGAACGTGCGCAACATGCTGTTCCGCGTCATCGAGGCGGCACAGACGGGAACGGCGATTTCCCTGCCGGAGGCGTCGGCGATCAAGTGGTATTGCTCGCAGGCGGCCACCGACGTCGCGATGGACGCGGTGCAGTTGTTCGGCGGCAACGGGTACATGACCGAGTACCGGGTGGAGCAGCTCGCCCGCGACGCGAAGTCACTGATGATCTACGCCGGCAGCAACGAGGTTCAGATCACCCACGTGGCACGGGGTCTCCTCAGCTAGCTCTCGATCATGTGCCGGCCCGGGTGCGCTTCTTGCCATCCGGCCATCGCGGCATCCCAGTCGGCACCGTCGAGCGCGGTGAGCGAGGCGGGAAACAACCCGTCTTCTTCTTTGGCGATGTGCTCGTAGAGCTCTTCGACGGCCTTGCGCACGCGCTCCTGGTCGGCCGGGTCGGACAGGTCGACGGTCTCCAGAAAGGCCGCCAGCTCCCGGTGTTCGGTCACCAGCGGATCGATGTGCTGCGCGTAGAGCTCTTCGCGGTGCATCACGGCGAACAGGCCGTTCTCCTCGCCCTGCCAATGGGAGCGCAATTCGTCGAACATCGCGGCCAGCCGCGAACGGGCCGTGTCGATCTCACCCCGGTCGAGTGCCCGGACCGCCTCGCCGCCGTGGTTGAGTGCGCGCTCGTGCTCGGCGATGTAGTCGCGAATCAGAGGCATGTCCCGGCATCCGCAGTATTGGCACATGGTCAATCACTAACACTGCGGTGGGCCCGGGCGCTCTGGTACAGGCAGATCGACGCTGCCGAGGCGATGTTGAGGCTTTCGGCATTGCCCGGCATCGGGATGTGTACGCGGTGGTCGGCCATCTCAGCCATCCCGGCAGGCAGACCGTGAGCTTCGGGCCCGAACAGCCACGCCGTGGGCGGAGCCAGGTCTGCGTCATCGAGACCGACTTCACCGTCGACCGTGGTGGCCAGCACCTGAAGCCCCGCGTCGCGTAACCGTTGCACCGCACCGGCCTCGTCGTGCTCACTGATCACCGGGACCGAGAAGATGCTGCCCGCCGAGGCCCGCAGGCACTTGCTGTTGTACGGGTCGACGCTGTTGCCTGCCAGCACCACGGCGGCAGCGCCCATCGCGTCGGCAACCCGGATCAGGGTGCCGGCATTTCCCGGTTCCGATATCTGCACCGCGACGGCAACCAGCCGGGCGGGCCCGTCCAGCACGTCATCCAGGGACAACTCCGGCAATCGGCAGACCGCGATCAAACCGACCGGTGTCACCGTGTCCGACAATGCTTTTGCCGCCCGCTCGGTGACCAGCTGCACCGGGGCACCACCCAGCATCGGACCGAACCGCTCGAGTGCGGCTTCGGTGGCGAACACCTCCGAAACAAGACCGCGCCGCAGCGCTGCCTCGACAAGGTTTGGTCCCTCGGCAAGGAAGCGTGCGGCGCGGCGACGCCCGACGTGGCGGTGCAATTTTGCTGCAGCCACCACCCGGGCAGAACGCTCGGTGAGGGTCAGGCGGCCTCTCCGGCGGGCGCATTGACGTCCTCCGGCAGTGCGGCCTTGGCCACCTCCGCCAGCGCGGTGAACGCAGCCGGGTCGCTCACGGCGATCTCGGCGAGGTTCTTGCGGTCAACCTCGACCCCGGCGGCCTTGAGGCCCTGGATCAGGCGGTTGTAGGTGATGTCGTTGGCGCGGGCCGCAGCGTTGATCCGGGAGATCCACAGCTTGCGGAATTCGCCCTTACGGGCACGACGGTCCCGGTATGCGTAGCCCAGCGAATGCAGCTGCTGCTCTTTGGCCTTGCGGTACAGCCGCGACCGCTGACCGCGGTAGCCCTTGGAGGCCTTGAGTACTGTGCGCCGCTTCTTTTGTGCGTTGACTGCGCGCTTCACGCGTGCCATGGGGTGTTCCTATTCTCGTTCGGGTTCGGATAGCGGGCTGTACTCAGCCGTTGAGCAGCTTCTTGATGCGGCTCGTGTCGTTGGCCGCCACCACGGTGCGGCCGTCGAGGCGACGCGTGCGCTTGCTGGGCTTGTGCTCCAGCAGGTGGCGACGGTTGGCCTTCTGCCGCACGATCTTGCCGGTGCCGGTGCGGCGGAACCGCTTGGAGGCACCGCTGTGGGTCTTTGCCTTGGGCATGAATCCTCAGTTCTGTCTTTGAAACTAGTTCTACGTGGCGTCTGGTTCTGCAGGTGCGGCCTGCTGCCCACCCGGGCGCTCGGCCTGCTCCGCCGCCTTGGCGCGAGTCTTCGCACCGCGGTGCGGGGCCAGCACCATCGTCATGTTGCGGCCGTCCTGCTTTGCTGACGTCTCGACGAAGCCGTAGTCGGCCACGTCGGCGCCCAGGCGCTGCAAGAGTCGGTAGCCCAGCTCGGGCCGGGACTGCTCGCGGCCGCGGAACATGATCGTCACCTTGACCTTGGACCCGGCTTCGAGGAAGCGGACCACATGGCCCTTCTTCGTCTCGTAGTCGTGATCGTCGATCTTCGGCCGGAGCTTCTGCTCCTTGACGACGGTCTGCTGCTGGTTCTTGCGAGACTCGCGCTCCTTGAGTGCCGTCTCGTACTTGAACTTGCCGTAGTCCATGATCTTGCACACCGGGGGCTTGGCGGCAGGTGCAACTTCGACGAGGTCGAGATCGGCATCCGCGGCGACGCGGAGAGCATCTTCGATGCGAACAATGCCTACCTGCTCGCCATTGGGTCCGATAAGGCGGACTTCAGGTACGCGGATGCGCTCGTTGATGCGGGTCTCAGTGCTGATGGGGCCTCCTATGTTGGTCTGTCGAGGAGGCCCAGGTTCATCAGCATTCTGCCCGTAGAACAGAAAAGCCCTGCTCAGAGCAGGGCCCAATGCCGACCGATCACGGCTCATGCCGCCCACGCCTCATGCTGAGGCGTAGAACCCGCATCCGTGATGCGGGTGACCGGACCGTTGAACCGGTGTGGTCAACGGTGGGAGTGGGACTCCACTTGCTGTCCCTGACGTACGCCGGGACGGTCGCGCATGACAGTCTAGCAGGCATGACGGATCCCAGCGAACCGCTCGATGCAGGTCAGCCGCCGGTGCGCGAGCTGGCCGAGATTCCCGCGGTTGAGGTGATCACCCGGGCGGCGGTGATGTTGATGAGCGCCGCGGCCGAAAAGATCGGGTTGTCGTCCGACGACCCCGACGATAGCCCCCATCGCGATCTGGACGAAGCGCGGCGGTTGATCACCGCACTGGCCGGTCTGGTGACGGCCTCCGCGGAATACCTCGGTCTGCATGCCGGCCCGGTGCGCGACGGCCTCAAGAGCCTGCAGCTCGCGTTCCGCGAAGCCAGTGCGGTCCCCGACGAGCCGGGCAAAGGCCCGGGCGAGAAGTACACCGGCCCGGTCTGGTGACCGATCACCGCCGCCTCACGTGAGCTCCGCCCGTTTCGCAGCCTGAGCGCCTATCCTCCCGGCGTATGACCGTTACCAGCCGCACCATCCGCACCGGGGCCCGACCAGACGGCCGATACGCGTGGGTGCCGGTGGCGGCGGGCTGGACCGTCGGCGTGTTCGCCACCCTGTCGCTGGTCGCCAGCGTCTCGCAGACAGTCCGCTGGATCATCAGGGTGCCGCGGGAATTCGTCAACGACTACATCTTCAACTTCCCGGACACGAGCTTCGCGTGGGCCTTCGTGCTGGCATTACTGGCGGGAGCGCTGGCAGCGCGCAAGCGCATCGCGTGGTGGGTTCTGGTGTTCTACATGGTCGGGGCCGTCGGCTGGAACGTCGGCGGGCTGGTGGCAGGCGGCGACTCCCCTGCCGATGATGTCGGCGAGATAATCGGGCTGGTATTCCACGTCGCCGCAATCGTGTTCCTGGTGTTGGCCCGCAACCAGTTCTGGGCCAAGGTCCGACGCGGGGCCCTGTTCAAATCGGCTTTGGTGTTGGTCGCCGGGATGGCGATCGGCATCCTGGCGGCCTGGGTGCTACTGGAACTCTTTCCCGGAACACTGGCGCCGCAGTGGCGCCTTCCGTATGCGGTCAACCGGGTCAGCGGCTTCGCCACCCTGCCATCGGAGGTCTTCGACGGCTACTCACACCCGTTCCTGAACGCCATCTTCGGCCTGTTCGGCGCCCTGGCGCTGATCGCGGCGGCCATCGTCCTGTTCCAGTCGCAGCGTGCCGCCAACGCGCTGACCGGCGAGGATGAATCGGCGATCCGGGGCCTGCTGGAGCTGTACGGGAAGAACGATTCGCTGGGGTACTTCTCCACCCGTCGCGACAAGTCGGTGGTGTTCGCCGCCAACGGCCGAGCTGCGATCACCTACCGCGTCGAGATCGGCGTATGCCTGGCCAGCGGTGATCCGCTCGGCGACCCGAAGTCGTGGCCGCAGGCCATCGATGCCTGGCTGGGGTTGTGCCAGACCTACGGTTGGGCGCCGGGCGTGATGGGCGCGAGTTCCGCAGGGGCCGAAGCATTCCGCGTCGCCGGCCTGAACGCACTGCAACTCGGCGACGAAGCCATCCTGCATCCGGAGAGCTTCAGGCTGTCCGGACCCGACATGCGCGCGGTGCGCCAGGCGGTCACCCGGGCGCGCCGGGCCGGGACATCGGTCCGGCTGCGACGCCACCGCGAGCTGTCCGAAGCCGAAATGGCCGACGTGATCAAACGCGCCGACGCCTGGCGGGACACCGAAACCGAGCGCGGCTTCTCGATGGCACTGGGCCGGCTCGGCGACCCGGCAGATGGCGACTGCCTCCTGGTGGAAGCGCTGCAACGGGAAACCGTGGTGGCGATGCTCTCTCTGGTGCCGTGGGGCGCCAACGGCGTCTCACTCGATGTGATGCGCCGCTCACCCGAATCACCCAACGGCACCATCGAACTGATGGTCAGTGAACTCTGCATGCAGTCCGAAGACATTGGGATCAGCAGGATTTCACTGAACTTCGCGATGTTCCGGTCCGCGTTCGAGCAGGGCGCGCAGCTGGGTGCCGGGCCGGTGGCACGGCTGTGGCGTGCGCTCCTGGTGTTCTTCTCCCGTTGGTGGCAACTGGAGACCCTGTACCGGTCGAACATGAAGTATCAGCCCGAGTGGGTGCCGCGGTACGCCTGTTACGAGGACGCCCGCCTGGTCCCGCGGGTCGGTATCGCGTCGGTTATCGCCGAGGGCTTTCTGGTGCTGCCGTTCTCGCGGCGCAACAAGCAACACACCGGCGACCGTGTCGCGGCGCCCGCGGACCTGGTCGGTTCCGGGCGGCTGCACCACGATGGCACCGCACCGGACATGGCCGGACTACAGGCGGATCTGCCGCAGGACAACGATCTCCCGCGGCTGCCGGAGCAGGTGCGGGTTCGGATGGCAAAGCTAAGGGCGCTGCAGGACAGCGGAGTTGACGCCTACCCCGTCGGCCAGGCCCCCAGCCACACCATCGCGGCGGCGCTGGAGACCGAGGACGGACAGACGCTGACGGCGGCGGGCCGGGTGCTGCGGATCCGTGACTACGGCGGCGTGCTGTTCGCCCAATTGCGCGACTGGTCCGGCGAGGTGCAACTGTTGCTCGACAACTCACACCTGGCCCAGGACAGTGCGGCGGCCTTCAACGCCACGATCGACCTCGGCGACCTGGTCGAGGTGACCGGATCGATGGGCTTGAGCCGCAACGGTACCCGCTCGCTGCTTGTCGAAAGTTGGCGGCTGATCGGCAAATGCCTGCGCCCGCTGCCCGACAAGTGGAAGGGCCTGAGCGATCAGGAGGCCCGGGTACGTGCCCGTTACGTGGACCTTGCCGTCAACACCGAGGCGCGCGATCTGATCCGGGCTCGTAGCGGCGCCCTGCATGCCATCCGGGAAACCTTGTACGCCAAAGGTTTTCTCGAAGTGGAGACGCCGATCCTGCAACAGATCCACGGCGGCGCCAACGCCAGGCCCTTCCTGACCCATATCAATGCCTACGACCTGGACCTGTATCTGCGGATCGCGCCGGAGCTCTACCTCAAGCGCCTTTGCGTGGGCGGTGTCGAGCGGGTTTTCGAACTTGGCCGGGCATTCCGCAACGAGGGCGTGGATTTCAGCCACAACCCGGAATTCACGTTGCTAGAGGCCTATCAGGCACACGCTGACTACAACGTCTGGATCGACGGCTGCCGAGAACTCATCCAGAACGCGGCACGGGCCGCCAACGGCGAACCCGTCTTCCTGCGGCCCCGAGAGGATGGGGTGCTGGAACCCGTTGACATCTCAGGCGAGTGGACGGTCAAGACCGTGCACGATGCGGTGTCGGAGGCGCTCGGGGAACCCGTCACGGCCGAATCCGATGTGGAAACCCTGCGCCGGCTCTGCGATTCGGCGGGCATTCCCTACTTGACGCACTGGGACGCCGGGGCCGTGGTACTCGAGATGTACGAGCACCTCGTCGAGGACAGCACCACCGAACCCACGTTCTACAAGGACTTCCCGACGTCGGTTTCGCCACTGACCCGACCGCATCGCAGCATCCCCGGCGTGGCCGAGCGCTGGGATCTGGTGGCCTGGGGTGTCGAATTGGGCACCGCATACAGCGAGCTGACCGACCCGGTCGAACAGCGCCGCCGGCTGCAGGAACAGTCGTTGCTTGCCGCGGGTGGCGACCCGGAGGCCATGGAACTCGACGAGGACTTTCTGCAGGCCATGGAGTATGCGATGCCGCCGACCGGCGGGCTCGGCATGGGCGTGGACCGCGTGGTCATGCTGATCACCGGGCGCAGCATCCGCGAGACGCTGCCGTTCCCCCTCGCCAAACCGCGTTGATCGGGTTTACCACCGCCGCAATGTAGCTCAGTAATCCGATTCGGCGGCCAGGATCTCGGCGAGGAATGCATCGCCTGCTGGGGCGGCGAGGCGGGCCCTGGCCAATGCCCGCACCCGGTCGCGGGTCTGCGCCGACTCAGCGACCCCGGCGCCGATCTGCACGTCGGCCGTCGACCAATCCAGGTTCCACGCCTGGGTCTCGGTCAACGGTTCGCCGTCCGCGCTCGTCACCGACAGCACCGCACGGCCATCCGCATCGAGTTCACCGACGCCACGGAAGTCTCCGCAGCGCAACCGAACTGAAATATCGGCCGCCGAGTCGGTGCCCGACAATGCCGCCTGCACAAGGCAGTTCACCCCATCAGGGGTCGCGGCGACCGACCAGTCGACGGTGTTCTCGGCGGCGTCGAAGATCCGGGGCGGGACCGCTGCCCAGTTGATCGTGGCGACTCCGGCGGCGATGCGACCGCGGGCTTGCGACCGCTCACCCGCTCCGGCGGCCAAGGCGTAGTCGCGCCGGCGGGCCGGTGCAGTCGCGTCTTCGGTCCAGTTCACACCGATCTCCGAGGCCAGGTCGCGGCATGCCTGCACGAGCCTGACGATGCGTGGAACACCTTCTGCGGCAAGGGCGTTCAACGCGGATACATGGGGTGCCAGCAGACCGGTCGCGTCGGCATCCAGGGTGTCGTCGGTGAAGTAGTCCTCGGCCGCCACAGTCAGCCGCGCTAGCTCGGCGTCGAGCACCGCCCGGTCCAGCTGCGCGATGCCGTCGCGGTCACTGGCCGGCCACCATCGCCGCAACCAATGCCCCAGGGCCAGTCGCCGCAACCCATCCGCGGCACCCGGCAGCACCGTGACAGTGCTCAGCTCAAGTGGTTGCTCCAGGTCGCGGTACTGCAGTGCGTCGACGAGGGCTACGTGTCCTGCCTCGCCGACAACGCGCCAGAGCCAGTCGGCGCGGACTGGGTCGGTGAACGTGATCACCGGCGGGTCGGCCGGATCGGCGTCCACCGTCCAGGACAGCACTGCGCCGCTGACCTCCAGGACCGCCACCAGGGGTGCTGGAGCCGACACGGAACCGGTGCTCCACAGACCGGATTCGACAACGAGTTTCATCCGATGGCCTGCACTTCCAGCATCGCCTTGATCCGCTGCCGGTGATCGAGGCTCACCGAGCGCGCCACCCCTTCCAGGACAGAGCGCATGTCATCGACGTCGTGACACGGTTCCTGCCAGACGTCACGCCCGTGCAACCGGGCCCACAGCCTGCTCAGATAGGGCCGGGCGAAGGCGGCCAGATCGTCGATCACCTGCCGCTGGCTGGGATGAACGGGTCCGCCGTCGGCCAGATAACGTCTGGCATGCAATACGTAGGCTTCCTTGGACAATCGGGCCTGGATGCGCGACGAAAGTTGATACCGCGTGGGTCCGGCTACCGCCAGCGGCTGCAGGTCCGTCGCGACCTCGATCCCGCTGATCAGGCCGGCCTGGATGTCCTCTGCCAGCAAACCCCAAGGGGCGCAGGCTCGGTCGACTTCTTCGGAGCACAGCATCGGGATGTCGGGAAGCTCGTCGCGGTCGAGAGCGCGGCGCAACGTGGCGCGCACCCGGTCCACCACACTGCGGTCCAGCGGCCGATTCCCACCGACCGCCGCATCGATGGGTGGGGGCTGTTGGGGCGCAATCGAACACAACCCGATGTCGACGATGGACCACGGTAGTTCCGCGACGGACCGGCGCGCTGCCGCGCCGAGGTTGTAAGGCGTGGCGTCGGCCACCAGCGCGGACCACACGCGTTGGCGTGCCATCGCGTGGCGGTGGCTCTCCGCCGGGCCGAGCACGGTGGCCAAGCCGGCGAAGAACGGGCCGGTGATGGCGTCGGTCGCGTGCACATCGGTCCAGCTGCTCTCCAGTTGCCGCTGCAGCCTTGCGGTCACCTGTGGATCGTTCACATGCCGGTTGAGCACTTCGATCGTGGTGCGGTCGCGGCCGTGATGGATATCCCGGAGCACCGCGGCCGCAGTCCGTACCGCGTCGGCGGTGGGGACACCGGTGGTGACCGCAAGCTCGAAACACACCGGGAAGTACAGTTCCTGGGCGTTGCCCGTGGTGATGCGCTGCCTGCGTCGCTCCTGTTTGAGAACGACGAACCAGGTTGCCGCGGCGCGCAATTGAGGTGCGTGCCCGACGATCGTGGCGTGCATCGCTGCGGCCACCTCGGCAGATACCACCGCTGCGGAATATTGGGGGTTGCTGCGCAGTCGCAGCACCAGCGGATCGATGATCCGTTTGACGGTGCGGCGCAGCGGTCCGCCGTCGTCGCCGCTGAGCACCTCGACGCCGTCGCCGATCGTGCGCCAGGCCCGGTCGATCACCGCGCGACGCGGTTGACCGGATCGCACAGCGGCGCGTGTCGTCGCTGTATCGGACCCGGTGCTCACCGGGACCAGGATAGAGCCGCCGAACTTGGGTTCGGTAGCTGACGTGCGGCCTGACCCTTATCGCCATGACCGACGTCATCACGCTCACCCTGCTCTGCTTCCTGTTCGGCGGCGCAGTCGGTGCCGTATTCACCGCGGCGCGGCGGACCCGCTGCGCCTGCCCCCACGATGAAGCAACCGAGCGCCTGGTCACGATCGAGGAACTGATCGCCGAATTCGACCACATGCTGATCCGCAAGGGTCTGATGACCAGCGCACAACTTGCCCTGATCCGTGACGGAACCCGATCCCGGGGCATCGTCACCGGGATGCGCGCCACCGGCACCACGCGGGAGGACTTTCGTGAGGTCGAACTCGACCTGATGGTCAGCAGGCCCGGCGGTGGACAGTTCCCGGCCCGCGAGACTGCCTTGATACCGGCGTCGTCGCTGGCGAAGGTCGTGCCTGGCAGCGTCATCGACGCGTACTACCGGCCCGGTGACGAAACCGCCATCGCGGTCTGCGTCTGTCCCGATTGAGCGCTCAGCGGGCCCCGTCGACTGCGAAGGTGGCAAGTGCGGCCCAGTACAACGGGCTGGCCGTGCGGTCGCCGTCCCGCCAACGCCTCATCTGCGCGCGCTGAAAGCGGTTCACCGCGAGCCCGGCGTCCTCCTCTCGGTGCGCGAGGTCAACTCCCGCGATGGTGTCGGCCATCGGATCGGCAGTCGCAGCCCGCGAGGTGAACTGCCGGTAACCGGCGGTGGTCGGCAATGACCACAGGGTCGCCGTCACCAGTTCTGCGCCACCGAGGATCATCGCGGCCACCAGGCCGGTGGCCTCGTCGAACCGGTAGTCCCCGCCGGACGCGCACGCCAGCAGCGCCACTCGCGGCGGGATCGGCAGCCCGGCCGCCATCACATCAGCCGCCGTGAGCGGACGCTCCTCAGCCAGGTGCAGTGCGGCCCGGTCGGCATGGCCGACATCGCCTTCGGCCGCGCTGGCATGCCCGACGTAGAGCAGCCGGGCCGGTTCCTGTGCACATGCTTCGGCCAGCCACCGCCGGTCGGTGTCGGTGCGGCGGAACAACTCAACCGGCGCGCCAACCGCGGGCATCACCTGTTTTTCAGCCACCAGTCCGGCGAAATGGCGGGACAGCGGAGCCTCGGGCGAGGGCCGTCCGAGGACGGATCCCAACGCCGAATCCGGTCGCTGCCCCGGTATCCGCGGATCCAGCAACAGCACGGGCGGAGCCTCCCGGCGGTCCTGCCAGCGCGCCGGCCGCCGAGGCGCATGGACGATGTTGGGCGGCAACGCCATCAGCACGTCGACCAGCTCCATCAACCGGAACTTGTGGGGTCCTGGCATGGCCAACTGCCCCCAGGGCACCCGGGCGAGCCGCGGACTGGGCGTGATGAACAACGCCGCCCGGGGCGAGGCCACGCAATCGGACAGCAGGTTCCAGCCGTCCATCGCGATCAAGTTGGCGCTGAGTGTGCGGGCAAGCTTCAGCTCACTCTTCGGGGCCGCGAAAGGCCCAGCGGTCAAAGACCTTTCGATGGCATCGGCGGGTGTTTCGCCATCCCGGGGGTCGGGCAGCGCGAGGTCCAGCGCATCGTAGACGGCCTGCAACTGCGGTTCCTCGAGCACCCAGGTGACCGAGCGGGTCAGCTCCCCCACCACCCGCAGGCTGGCGTAGGTCACGATGCCGACGTCGGCGAAGCGCAGCACCAATGTCTCGGTCACGGCCACGTCGTCCATTCCGGCTCGGACGACGTGACCTCACGTCCGTAGCGCTGCCAAGCCAGTTCCCGGTACCGGCTCATGACGGGCCCGGTCTGCGGGTCCATCCGCAGCGGCGGCAGCGGGCCCAGCCGGGTCAGCCCTCCCGCACCGACCGGCGGGGCGGAGGCCGCCACCGCCAGTTGCGGTTCCAACTCAGCCTCCACCGGGACCGCCGCAGTCGCCGTGCCGGCCCAGTCGTCGCCCTGCTGCGCTGCCGGTTCGGCAGCGAAAGTGCCACGTGCACTGTGATATTCGACGAGTTCGCAGACCAGCTCGGTGTTGTCCCACTCCCACGCCACGGCAAAGGCACCGGCAAGCATCGGTGCCGAAACACAGGCGGCCCAACGCATCCGGGCTCCAGCGTCCTCGATGGTGTAGCGGACCGAGTCGACCGCCAGCGCAGCGGGCACTTTGAGGTCGGCGGCCTGTTCCAACATGGCCATGCCCCGCAGGTACGCGGGACTTCCGGGGGCACAGTCGAACACGCCCAGTCCGGCGGCATGGGTGGCCTCGACCTCCTGCCAGCTCTGATCGGGCCGGCCCAGGCCGTCGAATCCCATCTCGGCCAGCGCCTCGGCCCGCCAGATGTTTCCCAGATGGGCGTCGAGCCGCGCGTACTGCAGCCAACTGTGCCGGGGTGAGGAGTCCAGCAACTCCCGCGCCTCGGCGACCGACTGTTTGGCCTCGTCGAAGGCGCCGCGGAACACCGCGATCCAGCTGCGCTGCAAGAGAATCCGGTGAATATGCAACGGCTTGTCCAGTTCCCGCCAGTGCCGCTCGGCATGCTCCCAACACTGGTCGGCCTCTTGCAGTGCACCGATCCCGAGCCGGATCAGCCCCAAGTACAGCCAGCTGCGTGACACGTCGTGGGCACGGGCATGCTCGGCGATCACCGGGTACGCCTCGGTGACCAGGTCCTGGCACTCGGCGTACTCACCCGCGGACCAACTGGCCGCCGCCCGCTCAAGTTTCGCTCGGGACGCCGACAGTTTCCACCCGCGGGATTCGGCGCGGGCGCCCGCCCGGCGCAGCCACGGCTCCGCCTCGTCCAAGCGCCCCGACTCGACACAGAACCGTCCATAGCCGAGCGCTCCCGCGGTGAACAGGTAGTCGGTCTCGGCGCTCCCCTGGCCGGGACCGGCGTGGGCCTCCAGGGAGTCGAGAACCTGTGCCCAGATGGGAATGGACGGGGCATACAGATCGTCGTCGCACAGGCCTGTGGCCACCAGAATGCGGGCGTGGCAGATCAGGCGCTGATGTTCGGCGTCAAGGTCGTCGATCGACCCGGGTGAATCGATCAGTGCGTCCAGATGGCCTACGGCGCCGTCGTGATCCCCATGCGCCGCGGCCAATCCGGCGGCGAGGAACTCCACGCGGCGCGCGTACCGGCAGAGCATGTGATCGACCTCGGCGTCGGACATGGTGACGTGCAGTGCGGCGTCGGGCGTTTCCCCCGCCCGGATCGCCGTGTAGACCGCCAGGCAGTCGCGGATGCGCTGAATGCTTTCCACCACACCGTCGTACGCGGTGCGGACGAGGTAGATCTCGCCGAGTTGGGCGAACACCTCGAGCGCGTAGTCGTCGCGGTCGGCCTGCTCGATCTGCGGCCACAGCGCCACCAGCAGTTCACGAGCGGCATCTTCGTCGGCGGCCAACGTAAGGAGACGGGCGCGGTCCAGCTCGCCGACGATCGTCACGCAAGCATCATAGGAAGGCGGCGGGCGCGTGAAGCGCACCCGCCGCCGTCTTCGTCTTTCAGGAATGGTCAGCTGCAGCTCACCGTGATGGTGAACGGCTTGTTGACCATCCCGGCCATCGGGTTCTTCATGTCGGCGCCGGAGGCCTCGCCGCTGATGGTGTAGGTATCCCCGTCGACCTTGACGTCCGCGGACCCCACTTTCATCCCCATGCCTTCGCTCACCGCCAGCGCGCTGCCGTCATACACCAGGCCCAGCGACTCGACCTTCGGGGTGGCCTCGTCGGTCATCACCACGCCGAGCCCCTGCTGGCCGCCGATCGCAGCGCTGGCCACGTTGATCTTGCCGCCCTGCTTGACGCAGGTCACCGAGTTCACGTCGAGCCCGGCGAGATCCTTGCCGTCCACCTTGACCTCGGTTTTGCCGCCGGTGCTCACCTGCGATTCCGCGGCGGCCGCCGCGGGCTTGTCGGCCGAGGCTGCGGGCTTGTCGTCCGAGCAGCCCACCAGCACCGCGCCGGTCGCGAGCAGTCCCATTGCGCCTGCGATGACTCGATTCATGTTCTTCCCCATTCGTTCCCGCGTCGCCCTGATGGCTCCGGCGTGTCCCAAGTCAAAGCCGGGCAGGGCGCTACCGATCCCAAGAAATGTCGGTTGCCGCAGGTAGGGTGGGCGTATGACGGATCAGCCTGAGCAGCGCGAGCAGCCTGAGGAGTCCGAGGAGACCGAGGAGACCGAGCAGCCTGAGGAGTCCGGCACCGCGGCGGCACCAGTTCCCACCGCGCCTGCTCCCGCCCCCCAGCCCGCGGAAACCGGCTACACCGCCGGTGGCGTGCCCACCTTTGATGCCGTGCGGGAGAAGATCGAGACCCGCTACGGCACCGCGATCGGGGCGTCGGAGCTGGCAGCCGAAACTCCCGAGGGTCGCTCTGTCGACGAGCAGTACGACGCCCGGCAACGCGCCGCGGCCGAACGTCTCAAGCAGATCCGGGAATCCATGCACGACGACGAGAACGAGAAGTCCTGAGCGGTGCGCACTTTCACCGCCGCCGAGCGGCGAGCGCGGCTGGCGCGGCGCCATTTCCTGTCTCCTGACCGGCCTGCCACGGGTGTGGCCGATGCCGTGGCGAGCCTCGTCGGCTTACACGCGACCGACCCGTCGACCCCGTACCTGTCACTGTGGGCACGGCTGCCCGGCTTCACCGTCGCCGACCTGGACGCCGAGTTGTATCAGCGCCGGACAGTGGTCAAACACCTCGCGATGCGCCGCACGCTTTGGGTCGTTCGCGCCACCGACCTTCCGTTGGTCCAATCCGGCGCCAGCGACCGGGTGGCAGACAACGAACACCGCAAACTCGCCGGCGATGCGCAGAAGGCGGGCCTACCGTCGGACTGGGTGGATACAGCATGTGCGGCAGTGCTCACATACCTTCGCGCCAACGGACCGACCCCTGCCGCAGACCTGCGGGTGGCGTTGCCCGAGCTGGCCGGAAGCTACGACCCGGCGCCCGGCAAACGGTGGGGCGGTGAAACACCGCTGTCACCAAGAGTTTTGACGATACTCGGAGTCCGCGGTGACATCGTTCGCGGGCCGAACAGCGGCGGATGGACGACATCGCGGCCGCGCTGGGCGGTGGCCGAGGACTGGCTGGGCGCAACCGGTCCGGCCGCGGCGCCGGAGGTCGCCAGGGCCGAACTGGTCAGCACCTGGTTGCGAACCTTCGGTCCGGCAACTGTCACCGATATCAAGTGGTGGTTCGGCAATACGCTGACGTGGGCCCGGCATGCGCTGCGAGATATCGACGCCGTCGAAGTCGATCTGGACGGAACCCCCGGTTATGCGCTGCCCGATGATCTCGACATCGAGCCGGAGGCCGAGCCGTGGGGCGCGCTGCTTCCAGGACTTGACGTCACCACGATGGGCTGGTTCGACCGGGAGTGGTACCTCGGCGGCCACCGCGGCCAGGTATTCGACACCAATGGCAACGCCGGGCCAACCGCGTGGTGGAAAGGCCGGGTCGTCGGCGGCTGGAATCAGGGCGACGACGGGCGTGTGGTCCTGCACCTGCTCGAAGAGGTGGGCCGCGTCGCGACCCGGGCGCTGCAACAGCAGGCGGACGACCTCACCGAGTGGCTGGCCGGGGTGCGGGTCAACCCCCGGTTCCCCTCGCCAGTGTCTAAGCGCTGACCTTGCGCCGTTTACGACGCGGCGCCGGCAGGTCCAGCAGTTCTGCGAGGAAGTGGCCGGTGTAGCTGTCGGGGTTGACCGCGACATCTTCGGGGGTGCCCTGCGCGACCACGGTGCCACCGCCGGCCCCGCCTTCGGGCCCCATATCGACGATCCAGTCGGACGTCTTGATCACGTCCAGGTTGTGCTCGATGACGATCACCGTATTGCCTTTGTCGACAAGGCCGTTGATCACCTTGAGCAACTTGCGAATGTCCTCGAAATGTAGACCGGTGGTGGGCTCGTCGAGGATGTACACCGTGCGCCCGGTCGACCGCTTCTGCAGTTCGGCGGCGAGCTTGACGCGTTGCGCCTCACCGCCGGACAGCGTCGGCGCCGGTTGCCCCAGCCGTACGTAACCCAAGCCGACATCCACCAACGTCTTCAGATACCGGTGGATCGAACTGATCGGCTCGAAGAACTCGGTGGCGTCCTCGATCGACATGTCGAGCACCTCGGCGATGGTCTTGCCCTTGTAGTGCACCTCCAAGGTCTCGCGGTTGTAGCGCGCTCCGTGGCACACCTCGCAGGGCACATACACATCGGGAAGGAAGTTCATCTCGATCTTGATGGTGCCGTCACCCGAACATGCTTCGCAGCGGCCGCCTTTGACGTTGAACGAGAACCGGCCCGGCTGATAGCCGCGCACCTTGGCCTCGGTGGTCGCGGCGAACAGTGTGCGGATCTTGTCGAACACCCCGGTATAGGTGGCCGCGTTGGACCGCGGGGTCCGACCGATCGGCGACTGGTCGACCCGCACCAGCTTGTCGAGTTGGTCCAGCCCGTTGACCCGGGTGTGCCGGCCGGGCACCTGCCTGGCCTTGTTGAGCTTGTTGGCCATGACCGACGCAAGGATGTCGTTGACCAGCGTCGACTTACCCGAACCGGATACGCCGGTGACCGACGTCAGAACGCCGAGTGGGAACGCCACATCGATCTCACGCAGGTTGTTCTCGCGGGCCCCGATCACGGTAACTTGACGACGCCGGTCCGTAGGCCGCCGGATCGCCGGTACCTCGATACTCTCCTTGCCGGAAAGGTAAGCGCCGGTGAGCGATTCGGGATTGGTCAACAGGTCGGCGTATGTGCCGCTGTGCACGATCTGGCCGCCGTGCTCACCGGCCGCGGGGCCGATGTCGACAACCCAGTCGGCGTGGGCGATCGTGTCGAGGTCATGCTCGACCACGATCAGGGTGTTGCCGAGTTCGCGTAGCCGCACCAGGGTGTCGATGAGCCTACGGTTGTCGCGCTGATGCAGGCCGATCGATGGCTCGTCGAGCACATAGAGCACCCCGACCAGCCCCGAGCCGATCTGCGTTGCCAGCCGGATACGTTGCGCCTCACCGCCGGAGAGCGTGGCAGCCGCCCGCGACAACGACAGGTAGTCGAGGCCGACGTCGAGCAGAAACCCCAGCCGTGACTGGATTTCTTTGAGCACCTGCCCGGCGATCGCTTGCTCACGGTGGCCCAGTGTCAGCGCGTTGAGGAAGTCCGCGCAGTCGGCGATGGACAGCTCGGCTACCTGGGCGATGGACTTCGCACCGAAATCCCCCGCCGCCAGCGTCACCGCAAGAATCTCCGGCTTGAGCCGGGTGCCGTTGCATTCCGGGCAGGGAATGTCACGCATGAAGCCCTCGTAGCGTTCCTTCATCTGCTCCGAGTCGGTCTGGTCCATGCGCCGCTGCAGGAACGCCATCACGCCTTCGAAATCGGCGTAGTAGGACCTGGTACGGCCGTACCGGTTGCGGTACCGGACGTGCACCTGCTCGTCGCAGCCTTCGAGAATCGCCTTGCGCGCCTTGGCCGGAAGCTTCGTCCACGGGGTGTCGACGTCGAACCCGAGTGCATCGCCGAGCCCGGACAGCATGCGCGTGAAGTACTCGGCGCTCTGCCCCACCGCCCACGGGGCGATGGCGCCTTCGGCGAGGGTCAGGTCCGGGTCGGGAATCACCAGATCCGGATCGACCTCCTTGCGGATGCCCAGGCCGGTGCATTCCGGGCAGGCCCCGTAAGGCGAGTTGAACGAGAACGAGCGCGGTTCGAGATCGTCGACCGCCAGTGGATGGCCGTTCGGGCAGGCCAGCTTCTCCGAGAAGCGCTGCTCGCGATGGGGATGGTCGTCGTCGCGGTCGACGAACTCCAGCACCACGATGCCGTCGGCCAGGTTCAGCGCGGTCTCCACCGAGTCGGTGAGCCGCTGCTTGGCGGTGGCCTTGACCGTCAACCGGTCGACCACCACCTCGATGTCGTGCTTCTCCTGCTTCTTGAGCTTGGGTGGATCGGTCAGCGGATGCACCACGCCGTCCACCCGGACGCGGCTGTAACCCTGGGTGTTGAGCTTGTCGAACAGATCGACGAACTCGCCCTTGCGGGTCCGCACCACCGGGGCCAGTACCTGGAACCGCAGGCCCTCGTCCATCGCGAGAACCTGGTCGACGATCTGCTGCGGAGTCTGCCGGGCGATTTGCGCACCACATACCGGGCAGTGCGGAGTGCCCGCGCGGGCATACAGCAGGCGCAGGTAGTCGTAAACCTCGGTGATGGTGCCGACCGTGGAGCGTGGGTTGCGGTTCGTGGACTTCTGGTCGATCGACACCGCAGGCGACAGGCCCTCGATGAAGTCGACGTCAGGCTTGTCCATCTGGCCGAGGAACTGCCGGGCGTATGCCGACAACGACTCGACGTAGCGGCGCTGACCCTCGGCGAAGATGGTGTCGAAGGCCAGCGAGGACTTCCCGGAACCGGACAACCCGGTGAATACGATGAGGGCATCGCGCGGCAGGTCGAGGTCGACGCTGCGCAGGTTGTGTTCCCGCGCACCCTTGATGATCAGGCGCTCAGACACCCGGTTCCTTTCCACGAACAGACTTGATGCCCATGCTATGTGCGGCCACCGACAAGCCCGATACGGTGGCGATATGACCAGCTCCCACATCACGGTCGACGACACCTACACCGGCCACGTCGAGCCGGGTACCGCAGCACGACGGACCCTTGCCGGCGCAACGATCGTCAAAGTGTCGGTCGGTCCGATGGACAACAACTGCTACCTCGTGACCTGCGCGGCAACTGGCGAAACGCTGCTGATCGACGCCGCCAACGACGCCGAGGTGCTGCTGGACCTGATCACCCAGCAGGCCCCCAAGCTGTCCCTGATCGTCACCAGCCACCAGCACTTCGACCACTGGCAGGCGCTGGCCGCAGTGGCCAAGGCCACAGGCGTGCCGACCGCGGCCCATCAACTCGACGCCGAACCACTGCCGGTCACACCGGACCGGATCCTGGCCGACGGCGACACCATCCGGATCGGCGATCTGTCGTTCGATGTCATCCATCTGCGCGGTCACACCCCCGGCTCGGTCGCGCTGGCTTTGAACTCGCCCGACGGGGTGACCCACCTGTTCACCGGTGACTGCCTGTTCCCCGGCGGGGTCGGCAAGACCTGGCAGCCGGGCGACTTCGAACGGCTCCTTGCAGATGTGAGCACGAAAGTGTTCGACGTGTACGACGACAGCACCGTCGTTTATCCGGGCCACGGCGATGACACCACGCTGGGGGCGGAGCGGCCCAGCCTGCCGGAGTGGCGGGAACGCGGCTGGTAGACCATGACAGCGCTCCGCTGGTATGCGGCGGCGCTCGTGTGTGGTGCGCTGTCGGCGCTCGCTTTTCCTGCCCCGTCCTGGTGGTGGCTGGCGTGGTTCGGTGTGGTGCCGCTGCTGCTGGTGGTGCGATCCGCGCCCACATCGGGCCAGGGCGCCCTGCGCGCCTGGTCCGGTATGGCCGGGTACGTGCTCGCCACTCAGCACTGGCTGCTGCCCAGCGCCGGCCCGCTGCTGCTGATGATGGCCGCGCTTCTCGGCGCGCTGTGGCTGCCATGGGGCTGGGCCGCGCATCGGCTGATGTCGGCGCCTGCCACCACCCGCAGCACGCTGGCCGCGGTGGTCGTTTCACCCAGCGCGTGGGTGGTGGCCGAAGCCGTGCGATCCTGGCCGAGCCTCGGCGGTCCATGGGCCTTGCTAGGGGCGTCGCAGTGGAACCAGCCGGCCACCCTGGCCTCGGCATCCGTCGGCGGGGTATGGCTGACCAGTTTTCTGATCGTGGCGGCGAACACCGCGATCGCCGGCGTGTTGCTGCACCGCCGCTCCCCCGCTGCGCTCATCGCGGCGGCTGCGGCCGTGGCATGTGTGGTCGTCGGTCCGGCATGGTTCTGGTTCGCGCCTGCGCCCCCGAGCGGTGAGACAGCGCGGGTTGCCTTGGTGCAGCCGGGCAACATTCACGACGCCGCGGCCCGTCAGGTGGCGGGCGAGGCGCTCACCGCGACTCTCGAGGGCCAGCGGCTCGACCTGGTCGTCTGGGGCGAGAGCAGCGTCGCAGTCGATCTCGGTACCGAACCTGAGGCCGCTGCCCGTCTGGCCGGCTTGTCCCGCCGCGTCGGAGCGGATCTGCTCGTCAACGTCGACGCACGCGCTGCGTCGGGCGGGATCTACAAGACGTCGGTGCTGATCGGGCCGGACGGACAGCGCGGCGCGTACTCGAAAACCCGGCTGGTGCCGTTCGGCGAGTATGTGCCGCTGCGCCAACTGCTCGGCTGGGCCACCCGGTACACGAAAGCCGCGGCCGAGGACCGCCGTCGAGGCAGCGATCTGGTTGTGCTGCACGCGGATTCCCTGGCAGTGGGGCCGTTGATCAGTTTCGAGTCGACCTTCTCCGATCTGCCTCGACGCGAGGTGCAACTCGGCGCCGAGATGCTGGCCTACCAGAGTTCGACGTCGACGTACCAGGGAAGTTGGGCGCAGCCTCAGCTGGCAAGCCAAGGCGCCGTCCACGCCGTTGAGGTGGGCCGCCCGGCGGTGCAGGCGACATTGTCCGGTGTCAGTGCGGCGTTCGACGCGCGCGGGCGGGAACTTGCCTGGTACCCGGCGACCGACCGCGGCGTGGTCGTCGTGGATGTTCCACTCGGATCGCACAGCACCGTCTATCAACGGCTCGGCCCCTGGGTGCCGGCGGTGGCTGTCGCGATACTCGCGGTTGCCGTCGTCAGGCTGGCGGCGTCCAGGCGACCGGCAACCGCTTGATTCCGTGGATGAACGCCGACCGCAGGATCGCCGGCTCCTCCACCGCCGCGATGTCGGGGACCCTCCGGTGCAGTTCCTCGTACAGCACCCGGATCTCGCGGCGGGCCAGATTTGCGCCCAGGCAGAAGTGCGCGCCGCCCGCACCGTAACCGATGTGCGGGTTAGGGCTACGCGTGACGTCGAACAGCCAGGGATCGGCGAACTTCTGCTCGTCACGGTTCGCCGAGTTGTACCACATGGAGACCTTGTCACCGGCTTTCATCTTCACCCCACCCAACTCGACGTCCTCGGTGAGGTTGCGCCGCATGAAGATGACCGGCGATCCCCACCGCACAATTTCCTCGACGGCGGTTGCTGCCACCCCGTCGAAGTCGGACCACCATGTGTGCCGCTGCTCCGGGTAGCGGCTGAGCGCAACCATCCCGTGGCTGATCGCGTTTCGCGTCGTTTCGTTCCCCGCCGCTGACAACAGGATGAAGAACGAGCCGATCTCGGATGATGTGAGGCGTTCGCCGTCGACCTCGGCCTGCACCAGGTTCGCGGTCAGGTCGTCGACCCGGTGCGACCGATGGTCCTCGGCCAGCGCGACACCATACTCGCCGAGTTCGGTGACTGCCCGCACAATCTCGTCGAAATCGCCGGAGGCTTCCTCGTCGCCCGCGCCCAGGATCACCGATGTCCAATGGAAGATCTTGGCTTCGTCCTCCTCCGGGATGCCCATCATGTCGCAGATGATCTGCAGAGGCAGTTGTGCGGCGACCTCCGTGACGAACTCGGCGTGCCCGTCGGGATGGTTCGCGATCATGTCGTCGACCAGACGTCGGGCCCGGTCCCGGACGCTCTCCTCTATGCGCGCCACGACTTTGGGAGTGAAGGCGCGGTTGACGATCGAACGCAGCCGCAGGTGGCGTGGATCATCGAGGCTGATCATGGAGCCGACGTATTCGGCGATCTCGGGCGTCACGTCGTTCAGCGCCGTGCTGGTCGGGATCGAACTGAAGACTTCGGGGTGCCGGCTCGCGTGGTGCACGTGCTCGAACGTGGTCAACGCCCAATGCCCGGCTCCAGGCGGGAAGCCGGCGAATTCGGGAACCTCGAAGAACCTGATGGGCGCTTCCCGACGCAGCGTCGCGAATGCGCCGTCGCGAAGGTCGTCGTCCCATTCCCAGAATTCGAGGTTTCCGAGATCGATATCGCCGAGCGCAACGTGGGGCGGCGGCACGCCGTTCTGTCGTGGCGTGATTCCTGTCGCGACGCGTGCAGCCACCATGTCGACCTCTCCGTCAGGGCGATTGTCGCACCGCGCGACCGACGAGGCCGGCTTTTCGCCTGCGCGGGTCAGCTCATGAGGTGTGCACGATGAGCACGTCGGTCTTGGACCGACGGGCGACGTTCGCCGGCACCGATCCGAGCAGGCGGCCCGCGATGGTGCTCAGGCCGACGTTGCCGACGACCAACAGGTCCGCCTTGACCTCTTCGGCCAATTCGACCAGCGCGTCGACGGGAGCGCCGACGACCGGCCGCTCCTCGATGTCCTCGGCGCCGGCAGCCTTGGCACGGTCCGTCGCCTCGCGCAGAATCGCGTAGATGGGTGCATTGCCCGCCATCTTGTAGCCCTCATCCTTGAGGACGTCGGCCGCACGCTGGTCTTCGCTCTGAGGGAAGTACGCCGTCGCCACGATCAGCTTCGCGTTCGACCCGGCGGCAATCCGACCGGCGCGGTCAACTGCACGCAACGACGAATCCGATCCGTCCGTGCCGACCACCACGGTTCGATAGGCGCTCATCCATACCCTCCCACTGTCAGTTGCAACGCCACCAGTTACAACGCCACCCGAGACAGTAACCCGTGCTCGCCGCACAGGGGCGTGAATCACGACACCCGTACGCACAGCCGACAAAACAGCTCGGATTCCCGCTCAGCGTCGTCTACCGGCACTGATGGTAACCACAGCGGCGCCGAATCGGTGCCGACCGTGACGGACGCGACGTTGCCGAAAGCCTGGTAGCCGCCGTCGCGGTGTCCGCGCCGGAGTGATCGAGCTCATCGCGATCGGCCACCGCGCCAAAAGTCCACCGGAGCGCTGCTTTTCGCGGCCGATGGCAACGGGTGAGTCTGCACGGAGGCAAAGGCCCTGTCCGAGAACATGTTCAGCCCGGGACCCCGTCGCGCGGATCCGAGGTGGATCAGGCTACGGTTTTGCCGTCTTTCGAGGGGAAACGGTCATTCAGGTGGATCTGTCGCTGGGCTCCGAGTACGCCGACGGTCTCGGCACGCGCCGACGGCAACGCGCCGGGCGCTTCGACGCCGTGCCCGTCGCGATATTCGCCATCGTGCTCAGCGCCGCAGGCGCGGCCAGACCGTCGTTGTGGTTCGACGAGGCGGCGACGATCTCGGCGGCCACCCGGTCGGTACCCGAGCTGTGGGGCCTGATCGGCAACATCGATGCCGTCCACGGCCTGTACTACCTGGGCATGCACGGCTGGTTCACGATCTTCCCGGCCACCGAGTTCTGGTCACGGTTCTCCAGTTGCCTGGCGGTCGGCGGCGCGGCGGCCGGTGTGGTGGTCCTGGGCCGCCAGTTCTCCAGCCGCACGCTATCGGTCTGCGCGGGAATACTTTTCGCCATCCTGCCCAGAATTACCTGGGCGGCCATCGAGACCCGCTCATACGCGTGGTCAACGCTGGCGGCAGTGTGGCTGACCGTACTGCTGGTCGCCGCCATTCGGGCCAACGGGACCGCGCTGTGGCTGTCATACGGTGCACTGCTTGCATTTTCAACGGTTCTGAACATCTACGTCGTGCTCATGGTGCTGCCACATGCCGCGGCGGTGGTGCTCCTGTCGGGCCGGCGTCGCACCGTGGGCCCCTGGCTGGTGGCGACTGCGGCGGCCGTCCTGGCGGTGCTGCCGTTCATCCTGTGGTGCCGTTCGCAGAGCTTCCAGGTGGGATGGATCTCAGCCTTGGGTTCGCACACCTTCGCCGAGGTAGCCCAGGAGCAGTACTTCGATCACAGTGTGGCTTTCGCCCTGTTGGCCGGCGCAGTTCTCATCACACCGCTACTCGTGCCCCGCCTGCGCCCGACAGGCACCGGCAATCGGCATTTGGCGGCCATCGCCACCGTGTGGATCATTGCGCCCACCGCCGTACTCTTGATCTACTCCGCTGCTGCACAGCCGCTCTACTACCCGCGCTACCTATGCTTCACCGCCCCGGCGGTTGCACTGCTGTTGGCGGTGTGTGTGGTGGCGGTGGCCCGGACCCGAGAATGGATCACCGCCACCCTCGCGGTGTTCGCGCTCGCCGCAACGCCCAACTATCTGGCGGTACAACGCGGGCCATATGCCAAGGAAGGCATGGACTTCAGCCAGGTCGCCGATGTCATCACCGCGCACTCGTCCCCCGGCGACTGCCTGATCCTCGACAACACCACCAGTTGGAAGCCGGGGCCGATCCGACCGCTCACCGCGGCCAGGCCGGACGCATACGCCACGCTCGTCGACCCCGGCCGAGGAACCACTGCGCCGAAACGAAATCGGTTGTGGGACGCCCATCTGGGCATCTGGGGGGTGGCGGATCGGGTCCGCCAGTGCACAGTGCTGTGGACGGTATCCGAACGTGACACGTCGGTCCCTGATCGACAGAGCGGTGCGGCGCTGGACCCGGGGCCCCGGCTCGAGCGCGCACCCGCATACCGCGTCCCGGAACGGTACGGCTTCCACATCGTGGAGCGCTGGCAGTTCAGCTTCGCGCAGGTGGTCAAGTCAACGCGGTGAGGTCTCAGCTCGGGCGTCTCAGCTCGGGCGGTCGCGGCCGAAGTAGATCTCCTGGGTCGCCGTGCACACGAGGTGCCCCGAGCGGTTGTACATGGTGGCGCTGGCCAGCCCACGACCATGAATCCCGCTGGGCGACACCTGGTCAGAGAGCACCCAGTCGGACAGGTCAGCCGGGCGATGAAACCAGATGGCATGGTCGATCAGCGCGTTGAAGGTGTTCACCTGCGTGGCACGCCGCATCGTCATCGTGGTTTCCAGCATCGTGGTGCCCGTGACGTAGGTGAGGAGGCAGCAGTTGAGGATCGGATCATCGGTGACGGATTCAGCTGGGCGCCACCACATTCGGGTGCGTTCCGGCGGCTCGGGCAGATCCAGCGCCAGCCGAGGCGGGGCGTCGACGTATCGACGTGCGATGGCTTGCGGGCGCACCCAGAATCCGCGGAGCTCATCGGCGTAGGCACGCAGCTGATCCTCCACCGGTGGCAATTCATCGGGACCGGGCACGACAGGTATCGGCTGGTGATAGTCGAGTGCGTCCACCGGGGCGCTGAGCGAGACGAGAGCCTCCAGCAGTACCTCGCCTGCCTGCCGGGCCGTGACCTGACGGGTGGACAGCGTGCCGCCGTCGCGGAGGTTCACGACCTCCATATCCACCGGGTACCGCGCGTCCCCGGCCCGCAGCAGATAGGCGTGCACGCTGTGCGGCACGCGTCCGGGGGCCGTTCGGCTGGCCGCCATCAATGCCTGTGCGGCGATATGGCCGCCGACGATGTGGTGGTCGGCGTTGTCCAGCTGGGTGGCGACGAACGAGTCGCCGCCGGAGGGCGTGATGTTGAGGGTCGCCAGGAGGTCGGACAGTTGCGGCAAGGGCACCGCAGCATTATTCGGGGTCGATCACCACTGTTCGCGCCGGGGTACCGGTACAGCATGCGCCTGCGCCGGTGTGCCTGAGGCAGGTGCCGACCAGGCGGTGCCTTCACACACCAGGTCCTGTGGCATCGACACCTGGGTAGGCAACGGGACCGGAAGGCCGGGCACGGCCGGAATGTTGAACATCGGTACCGGCGCTGCCGCAGGCGGTAGCGCTACCGGGACGGGTGGCACGGCTACTGGTGGCACGGCTGCCACGGCCACAGGCGCTGCCGCCGCCGATTGCGCAAGCACTGCGGCCGATTCGGCCGCCGGAGCCGCAGCGGCAGCCGCGGCGGAACTGGCCTCCGCGGGTGGCGGTGGTGGCGGCGGCGGTGCCGCCGGGGGCGGCGGTGGCGCGACCTCAGCGGGTGGCGGTGGCGGCGGCGCCGCCGGGGGCGGCGGGGGCGGCGGGGGCGAATCGACCGGTGGGGCAACGGCTTCCACGGGCGGGGGCGGCGGTGCAGCATCCGCAGGCGGGGCAGGTGCGGGTGCGGCAGCCGGGGCGGCTGGCACCGGAGCGGCCGCCTCGACGATCGGCGCGGCCACCGGTGGCGCCGCAGCAGGCACAGCAGGTGCGACGGGTGCGACGAACGGAGCCGGCGGTCCCGCAAGCGGCGGGATGACGGGCACCGGCCCGCCTCCCCCTCCGATCGGCGGCAGCGGCACAACCGGCGGGGCTGCTGCCGCCGCGGCCGCAGCAGCCGCCGGGGCGGCTCCGGGAGGTGCCGCCGCAGCTTGCGCAATCGGTGCCACGGCTTCGGGAGCGGCGGCCGCCGCGGGTGACACGCCGTGAACAAGGTCAGCAACCGGTAGCGGCGGGGGCGCCGCGACAGGGGCAGGGGCGGGCACCGGCGGCGCCTCAGGAACCGGTGGCGCCTCAGGCAGCACGCCTGCTACCGCGGAGGAGGCCGCGTCGAAGGACTCCGTCGGTGCGGCGACAAACTGCTGAACCATATCCAGGCAGGGCACACCCGGGCTGAGCGCGGGATCGGCGGCCGCCACCGGGCCGTAAACGACCATGGGCCAGATTAGCCAAGTACCGGCGAGCACAGTGATGGCGAACTGATTTCTGTTGGGTGACATGGAATTCCCGAAGTTCCTTACGCCGGCGACCAGCAGAAGGTACCGCGTATTCGGAGTGACTCAAGCGATAATTAACCCGGTTACCGAATCGATGCAAAGCAGACGCGCGGTGGTGACCGCGGCTTGACGTTCCGCATCAGATATGTTGCCAGCGACCGTAATTCGCGCGGTGCGTAGCCATGTGAACACAAAAATGGCTACAACACCGAGATTTGGGCTCTCCAGCAAAATCGGATCGCTCCCCGGAGGATTCGCCGGATTAGCAGGGAGAGGTCTCGCCTGGCCCTCAGCCCGCCTCAACGGCTCGGGCCGTCAGCCGGCGGTTGCCGACAATGACTTGTCTGAGTGTGGCGACCTTCCAAAGTTTTGTGGGTGGGTCGAGGTGTTGCATCTGCCGAAGTATGGTTTCGGCCAGCGTCGTGTCGGCGGTGGCAGCCGCCCACACTTTGTCCATGCTGAAGTTCGCCAACTTTTTGAGCGTCAACTGCGCTCCATTGTTGGTCGGCATGATCGTGTAATCGGTGATCCGGTTCGCCAACCACATTGGAGCCAGCTTTTTCGCGGAGGCGTGGAAGAATCGGCGGCTCAACTCGTCGGCGCCGTCCGACAGGCACCTGTGTAGTACTGACGCTTGCACAGCTGCCGAGGTCATCCCTTGGCCGAAGACTGGATTGAAGCTGCACACTGCATCGCCCAGCACGAGATACCCCGGCGGAAACCGTTTGAGTTGGTCATATCGTCGCCAAACGCTGACGGGGTAGTGCTGCACCGATACACCACCAATCGGTTCGCTTGCGTGTAGCACTGCAGTGACTTCGGTCGGCAGACAGGCGGCCGCCGAGGCGAGAAATCCTGGTAGGTCTGCAGGCGGGCCGCGACCGGCGTATCCAATCAAAGTCGCAATCGCAGTATCGGCTTCATACGCCAAAAGTCCTGCCCCTGATGGACTTTCGAGCGTTGGAACGTCGATGACCGCTTTCTTGGCAAGTTGTCCCGGCGGTAGTTGGAAGAACTGACTTGAGTAGCTCAGATCAATGCGGTACCGGCGTTCGATGGGCCGTTGATAACCGTGTGCCTCAAGAAACGCCGGCGTGCGGGCCGCGTGGCCGGTGGCATCGACGACCAGATCGGCACTGAGCGACGTTTCTTGACGGGTCCTTCGGTTCACCACCCTTACGGCGTCTACGCGGCCCGAGGCGGCCACTATTGGTTCGACTGCGTCATGGCCGTCGAGGATCGTCACGTTGGCGATCTGCCGCACTCGTCGGCGAACGGCCCCCTCCAACAGTGGCCTACTTGCCAGGACCATGGTCATGTCGCCGGATCGGGTGAATCTGCCGGACTGGCTGAAAACCCGCTCGCCGACAGACAAATGGAAAAGCGTTGGGTCATCGGGGCGCTCAAGCAATATGGCGCCCGCGCTTGCAAGTTCGTCTAGCAGACCCGGAAACAGACGGACGAGGTAAGGGACGCCGCCGCTCAGCATCGTGTGCAGATGGCGCCCCTGTGACACTCCCCGTCGGTGGAACGTTCCCTCTGGCAATTCGTCACGCTCGACAACGGTGACGCGACGGTAGAACTCGGACAGCACCTTCGCTGCCACGAGGCCGGCCATACTGCCGCCGCATACGACGGCGTGCTCAGCGCTCATTGATCCACCCTTCGGCGGCTGACGCCAACCAAGGCCCACCCTGTCAGCGCGGCGGCGTCACGTCCACGGAGGAAGTGGTCACAGCTCTATAAGAGATCGTCCGCCTGGTTCAGGGCCGTGAAGCGTCGCCATATTGACGACTCTCCACGGCCCCAAACAAACCCGGTCGGAGCGAGTGACGGGATTCGAACCCGTGTAAACGGCTTTGCAGGCCGGTGCCTAGCCACTCAGCCACACCCGCGACAAGGCATGACACTGCCAGCGGAGCGGGCCTCGCACCAGGATTTCAATCGCAGTGATTGCATCCGTCCCGCGAAGCTGCGGCGTCGCCCTGGACAGGCACTCCTGCGGCAATCCCGTTCTGCGGCCAGCCGACCGGCGAGTCCTCCCATGGCTCCTGCCGGCCGTACGGCGTCAGATCCAGGAACGGGTAACCAGCCGACGAATGATCCAGACCCCGCGCATACGCCGAATAGGTGTGGAACACTTCGTCGCCGCGCCGCAGAAACACACTCGCGCCGGGCCAGTCGCCCCGTAGCTCGTCGTCACCGAAGCCGTGGGCGTGAAGCTCGTCCAGCGACTGATAGTTGTACTCGATCGGCGCCCGAGCCGCATCGAGCGTCACGTGGTAGTCGTAGGTGAAGTCGCTGTCGCGCGAGGAGTACCAGGGAAACGTCCAACCGTGCTCGTCGCGGTACCGCGCGATGCTGGCATACGGCGCCCGCGATATACACGCCAACGTGACGTCTTTGGCATGCAGTAGTGCCAGGTCTTCTTCGGTGAACGTCAGATCGGCCGCGGTGGTGCAGCTCGGGCAGCCACGGTCGGACTCGTCAAGCCACATGAAGTGGTGGATGTAGAGCTGGCTACGCCCCTCGAAGATGTCCAACAGCCGGACTTCACCGGCAGGCCCCTCGAACACATAGTCCTTCTCGACCTTCACCATGGGCAGTCGGCGTCGTTCGGCGTTCACCGCGTCGCGCAGGTGAGTGACCTCCCGCTCGCGGGCCAACAATTTCTTGCGGGCAGCGAGCCATTCGTCGCGCGTGGCGACGTCGGGATAGGCGGTGGGATGTGCAGACATCAGCATCACTCCTCGTCGGAAAACAACCTCACCTAATACGACTCGCGCACCGCCCCAAAATCATCGCAACGCTGATTGTCGGCATGGATCCCGCCGCGACTCGTCTGACTGAGACAGCGCAATACCAGGCCCTTACCCGGCGTATCCGGCACCACATTGCGCACCTCCTGAACCCCGGCACACACGTCGAGCAGATCGGTCGCCGACAACGACCCCCACGGCAACTCCCGCACCCCCTCGACCGCCGCACTCAACGCGGCCAGCCTGGCAGCCACCATGGAATCCATACATCGAACACTAGTACGAAGCGCCGACAAGTACGGCCCCGCAAGAACATTCACCACGAGCGTGCGTAAAATGCCGCTCCCACACGGCATGTCGACCAACAGACACGCACGCTCGCGCGGAAGGCCCGGCCAGTAATCCGCCAGCGAACCCTTGCACGGTGCGGCCGGTCAGCAGGATCGTCACGGCGATGACGCCAGGAGCTCAACCAGTGCTGAGGTCAAGGCTCACTCATTTGAGGCCGGCGGCATCCATTCCCCGTAGTTCCTTCTTCAGGTCCTGGATCTCATCGCGGATCCGCGCGGCCAGCTCGAACTGCAGATCGCGGGCGGCTGCCATCATCTGCTCGGTCAGGTCCTTGATGAGGTCGGCCAACTCTGCCCGGGGCATGCTCGAGGTGTCCCGGCCTTCCACGATGCCCGCACTCACCGCGCGGCCCGGCTCGCCCTGGGCGCGCCTGCCGCGGGAGGCATTTCGCCCGGAACCGCCGATCTCCACCGTTTCGCTGTCGTCGGCCTCCCGGTAGACCTGGTCGAGAATGTCGGCGATCTTTTTGCGCAACGGTGTCGGGTCGATGCCGTGGGCCTCGTTGTAGGCGACCTGCTTGGCGCGGCGACGTTCGGTCTCGTCGATCGCTTCCCGCATCGAATCGGTGATCTTGTCGGCGTACATGTGCACCTCGCCCGACACATTGCGGGCGGCACGGCCGATGGTCTGGATCAGGCTGCGGGTCGAGCGCAGGAACCCTTCCTTGTCGGCGTCGAGGATCGACACCAGTGACACCTCCGGCAGGTCGAGTCCCTCGCGCAGCAGGTTGATGCCCACCAGCACGTCGTACTCGCCGAGCCGCAGTTGTCGCAGGAGTTCCACACGGCGCAAGGTGTCCACCTCGGAGTGCAGATAGCGCACCCTGATGCCGAGCTCCAGCAGGTAATCCGTGAGGTCCTCGGCCATCTTCTTCGTCAGGGTGGTCACCAGCACCCGCTCATCACGCTCGGTGCGCTTCCGGATCTCCCCGATCAGGTCGTCGATCTGACCCTTCGTCGGCTTCACCACGACCTGCGGATCCACCAGGCCGGTCGGGCGGATGACCTGTTCGACGAATTCGCCGCCGGACTGGCTCAGCTCATACGGCCCGGGCGTTGCCGACAAGTACACCGTCTGGCCGATCCGGTTGGCGAACTCCTCCCAGGTGAGCGGGCGGTTGTCGACGGCCGACGGCAGCCGGAAGCCGAAGTCGACGAGGTTGCGTTTCCGCGACATGTCACCCTCGTACATCCCGCCGATCTGCGGAACCGTGACGTGCGACTCGTCGATGACGAGCAGAAAGTCCTCGGGGAAGTAGTCGATCAACGTCGCAGGCGCGGTGCCCGGCCCGCGGCCGTCGATGTGCCGCGAATAGTTCTCGATGCCCGAGCAGAAGCCCACCTGCTTCATCATCTCGACGTCGTAGTTGGTGCGCATCCGCAGCCGCTGGGCCTCCAGTAGCTTGCCCTGGCCCTCAAGCTCGGCGAGCCGATCCTCGAGTTCCTGCTCAATCGTGGAGATCGCGTGCGCCATGCGCTCCGGCCCTGCCACATAGTGGGTGGCCGGGAAGATGCGCAGCGAGTCGACCTTGCGGACGATGTCCCCTGTCAGCGGATGCAGGTAGTACAACGCCTCGATCTCGTCACCGAAGAACTCGATGCGAACCGCCAGCTCTTCGTACGACGGGATGATCTCGACGGTGTCGCCGCGCACCCGGAACGATCCGCGGGTGAACGACATGTCGTTGCGGTTGTACTGGACGTCAACCAACAGCCTGAGCAACCCGTCGCGCGGCACCTCCTGGCCCACCTGCAACTCCACCGAGCGGTCCAGGTAGGACTGGGGCGTGCCCAGGCCGTAGATGCACGACACCGACGCCACCACGACGACGTCGCGCCGCGACAGCAGGCTCGACGTCGCAGAGTGCCGCAACCGCTCCACATCGTCGTTGATGGAGCTGTCCTTCTCGATATACGTGTCCGTCTGCGCGATGTAGGCCTCGGGCTGGTAATAGTCGTAGTACGAGACGAAGTACTCGACGGCATTGTGCGGCAACATTTCCCGCAACTCATTGGCCAGCTGGGCGGCCAGCGTCTTGTTCGGCGCCATGACCAGGGCGGGCCGCTGCAACCGTTCGATCAGCCACGCCGTGGTTGCCGATTTACCGGTGCCGGTGGCGCCCAGCAGGACCACGTCACGCTCGCCTGCCTTGATCCGGCGTTCCAACTCCTCGATGGCCGCGGGTTGGTCACCGGCAGGCTCATAGTCGCTGACCACCTCGAACCGGCCACCGGTGCGGACGATGTCGTCGACAGCCCGATACTCGGAATGTGCGAGCACAGGATGTTCGGTAGCGAAAGCCATGTTCACCAGGGTAGAACCGAGCACCGACACAAGTCGTGGGCCGGGCCTGTCATCTCGGCTTTCGGCGGGCGCGTTCCGCGTTTAGGCTGGCGCCATCCACGCACCCAAGCATGAGACGTTCGACCTGGTCGCCCGCACGAATACCGATCCGAAGGGGATCGTTCGCGCGGTGGACACCTACACCGTCGAACCGTGGGGTCTCTACATGGCGCGACCAACGCCCGGCCGGGCCCAATTCCACTATCTGGAATCGTGGCTGCTGCCCTCGCTCGGTCTGCGGGCCAGCATTTTCCATTTCAATCCCGGACACGAGCGCGACCAGGATTACTACCTCGACGTCGGTGACTTCACCGAGGGCCCGACGGCCTGGCATTCCGAGGACCACTACCTTGACCTGGTGGTCCGTACGGGCATCGAGGTCGAACTGTGCGATGTGGACGAGCTGCTTACTGCAGTCCGGCACGGCCTGCTGCCCCAGGAGATCGGCGAACGGGCGGTGCGTACCGCCACCGATGCCGTCGACGGGCTGGCCCGGCACAATTATGATCTTGATCGCTGGCTTGCTGGCAACGGCATGGCTCTCAGGTGGCAAGGGCGGTAAGGTCGGGATTCATGAGCTCAACTAAGTACGCGTGGGGAGTGTCTGCCGTGCTGGCAGGGCTGCTAACCGGCGCGCAGTTGATCCCCGCCGCGGCACTGGCCGACCCAGTGGTGACGCCGGAACCGCAAGTGGAGCCGCAACCGGGTCAGCAACTGCACAACGTCACCTACAAGGCCAGGATTGACGGAGTATCCCGCAACGCGACCATCGTCTACAAGATCGACGACAGCCAGGTCAACACCGCCGACCCGACCATGCTGCCGGGCCGCATGTTCGAAGCCACCGGGGTGGTCTCCGATCCCCAGTTGGCCGGTATGACGGTGCGGATCGACTGGCCATATTCGGCGAACCTGCACTGCGAGATCCTGGTGGACGACCAGATGGTGGCCCAGGCCGATACCTTCGTCGCGCCACGGCTCACCCCACAGCGCGACGACCCCGGCTACGGCAGCCTGCCCTGCGGCGCCAGCCTCGACAATGGCGCCGACGCCATGATCCCGGCAGACCCGGCGCTCCCCCCGCCCGCTGAACCCGCTCCACCGGCCGCCTGAAACGGCGCGTCGCTAGGCCCGCCAGCCCGTCGCGTCAGCCCACTCCCACGCTCGCCGGTAGGCACCGGCCGTCCCGGCACCCGGATTGGCCCGCAGCCAATCGGTGAACAGCAGCGCGTACTGCTGATTCGGCCAACCGGCCACCCGCAGATGGACATTGGTGGGCCGGCCGGGGTCCGCCGAGGCGTGTAAACGACTGCGCCACAGCGCTGCGTCGTCGGAATGATCGAACTCGGCGACTGTGCTGCGGGCGTCCGGCTCGATTGCATCGACGCCGTCGGCGAGGGGAAGATATCCGACCGCGCGCAGCGCGTCCGCGAGTTCCTTGGCGGTGTCCAGAGATTCGACGGTGACCTGGACGTCGATCACGTCGGGCGCATCGATGCCCGGCGCGGCGGTGAGGCCGACGTGGTCGACCCGCTGGGCGCGGTGCCCGCACGCGGTCTTCAGTCGGGCCACGATCCGACGCGCGTCATCAGCCCAACCGGTGTCGAACGGCACCGCCGGAAGCGGTGCCGCAACCGGTTCACCGGTCTGGATGTTGTGCGCGAACGGCAGGATGCGGTTGAACCACAACTGTTTTGCGCGCTCCACGAGATCCTGCTGACTGCCGGAGTTGTCCAGCCAGACGTCGGCCACCGCGCGGCGCTGCTCGTCGGTGGCCTGGGCGGCGATCCTGGCCCTGGCATCCGGCTCGGGCATGCCACGCTGCTCGGTCAGCCGAGTCACCCGAGTCTCCACATCGGTGTGCACCACGACGACCAATGGGAACAGCGGCGCCATCTGGGATTCCACAAGCAGCGGAATGTCCTCGACGATGACGGCATCCGCGGGGGCCGCGTCGATCAGCTCTGCGCGACGCTGACCGACCAGCGGATGCACGATGTCGTTCAGCGTCGCACGCTTCTCGTCGTCGCTGAACGCGACCGCGGCCAGTGCCGGGCGATTCAACGCCCCGTCCGGTAGGAGGATCTCGGGGCCGAAGGCCTCGACCAGCCGCGCCAGGCCCTCGGTGCCCGGTTCGACGACCTCCCGGGCGATGACATCGCCGTCGACGACGATGCCGCCGCAGTCGCTGAATGTGGCCGACACTGTTGACTTCCCGGCGCCGATACCGCCGGTTAACCCGATACGAAGCACCGGACCAGTCTGTCAGGGCGCCGCAACGACGAATGCCCCGGCTCGATATGAGCCGGGGCATTCGATCGTGCTATCGGTTAGGCGCTACCCGCGAGCTTCTCCCGCAGAGCGGCGAGCTGCGCGTCGCTGGCCAGCGTGCCACCGGAGGAAGACTCCTCCGAGCGCGACGACCCGTTCGACACCGGAGCGTTGGCAGCCTCTGCCTCGGCAGCGGCGAACTTCTCCATCTGCGCGGTGTGCATCTTGTGCCGGCGCTCGGCCTCGGCGTAGCGGCTCTCCCACTCTTCCCGCTGCTTGTCGAAGCCTTCGAGCCATTCGTTGGTCTCGGCGTCGAAGCCTTCGGGGAAGATGTAGTTGCCCTGCTCGTCGTAGCTGTCGGCCATGCCGTACTTCGACGGGTCGAACTCCTCGGTGTAGTCCTCGTTGGCCTGCTTGAGGCTCAGCGAGATGCGGCGACGCTCGAGATCGATGTCGATGACCTTGACCATCGCGTCGTCGCCGACCTGGACAACCTGGTCCGGGACCTCGACGTGGCGCTCGGACAGCTCCGAGATGTGCACCAGGCCCTCGATGCCCTCCTCGACGCGGACGAACGCGCCGAACGGCACCAGCTTGGTGACCTTGCCCGGCACGATCTGGCCGATCGCGTGGGTGCGGGCGAAGTGGCGCCACGGATCTTCCTGAGTCGCCTTGAGCGACAGCGAAACCCGCTCGCGATCCATGTCGACGTCGAGCACCTCGACGGTGACCTCGTCGCCCACCTGAACCACCTCGGACGGGTGATCGATGTGCTTCCAGGACAGCTCGGAGACGTGAACCAGGCCGTCGACGCCACCGAGATCGACGAACGCGCCGAAGTTGACGATCGAGGAGACGACACCCTTGCGGATGGCGCCCTTCTGCAGCTGGTTGAGGAACTCGCTGCGCACCTCGGACTGGGTCTGCTCCAGCCAGGCACGACGCGAGAGCACCACGTTGTTGCGGTTCTTGTCGAGCTCGATGATCTTGGCCTCGATCTCCTTGCCGATGTACGGCTGCAGATCGCGGACACGACGCATCTCGACGAGCGATGCGGGCAGGAAGCCGCGCAGGCCGATGTCGAGGATCAGGCCGCCCTTGACGACCTCGATGACAGTGCCCTTGACGGCCTCGTCCTTCTCCTTGAGCTCCTCGATGGTGCCCCAGGCCCGCTCGTACTGAGCGCGCTTCTTGGAAAGGATCAGGCGGCCTTCTTTGTCCTCCTTGGTGAGAACGAGGGCCTCGACCTCATCGCCCACGGAAACGACCTCATTGGGGTCGACGTCGTGCTTGATGGAGAGCTCACGGGAAGGGATGACACCTTCGGTCTTGTAGCCGATGTCGAGGAGAACCTCGTCACGGTCCACCTTGACGATGGTCCCTTCGACGATGTCGCCATCGTTGAAGTATTTGATGGTCTTGTCGATGGCGGCGAGAAAGTCCTCAGCCGAGCCGATATCGTTGACGGCTACTTGCGGCGAGGTGACGGAGGGACTTGGCATGTGGTGGGTTGCTCCGGACAGGTTTGCTCGTAGGGACAGGATTTGTTTGGTTCGGCGCGAGCGCCGAGATCGTGCTACGCACCCGCAATGCTCGCTTCGAACTGAACACACAGGTACTTCTAGAGAATACTCGACCTGGTACACGCTGGACAAACCGCCCAACCGTTAGACCTTGGTCGCCGCTACTGTTCGATGGTGGCGTACTCCCCGATGCAACACCCGGCCCCACCACCGTGGTTTCCGACAGCCGCACCGCTGCCCAGACCTGTCCGCAAGGTGGGCGCCCCACTGGCCGTCATCATCATCTTCGGCGTCCTGGCCGGCGGGCTGGTGCTGATATTCACCGCGCTCAATCCGGTCGGCGCCATCATCGGCTTCGTCCTGTCGAGTATCGCGATGACCGGAGTGGTGTTCGCCTACCTGTGGCTGGACCGCTGGGAGCCGGAGCCGCCCCGGTTGTTACTGCTGGCGTTCGGCTGGGGCGCGTCGATCGCGATCCTGTTGTCGGTGGTGCTGAGCCTGTTCGGCGACGCGCTGTTTCCGCCGAACCCGGCACTGCCCGACGGATTCGGCTCGACCGCGATCCGGGCACCGCTGATCGAGGAGGCCGCCAAAGGCCTGTTCCTGCTGATCATGATGACCGGCCGACGCCGCAACGAACTCAACTCGCTGACCGACTGCCTGGTGTACGCCGGCATGGTCGGAATCGGTTTCGCCTGGCTGGAAGACATCATGTACATCTCCAGCGCCGACTCATTGGCCGGTTCACTGGTCACCGCGGCGATGCGGCTGATCATGGCTCCGTTCGCCCACGCGCTGTTCACCACGATGTTCGCGATCGGGGTCTACTTCGCGCTGCAGAGGCGCAGCGCCTTCGCCAAAACCGCCTGCATTCTGATCGGCTACTTCGGCGCCGTCATCATGCACGGCCTGTGGAACGGGTCGTCCCTGCTGGGAATCGAGGCGTACTTCGCCGTCTACGCGGTGTGGATGGTGCCGATCTTCGTCCTGATCGTCGGGCTGGCGGTGTGGAGCAGACGGCGCGAGCAGCGCATGGTCGCGACCAAACTCCCCGGGATGGTGGCCGCCGGTCTGATCACCCCGAACGAGGCGACCTGGCTGGGATCGCTACGTACCCGTCGCGCCGCGGTGGCCCAGGCAGCACTCGCCGGTGGACGCCCAGCACGCAAAGAGGTCGCCAGGTTCGCCGCCGCGGTCGTGGAGCTCGCGTTCGTGCGGGACCGGATCGACCGGGGTTTCGGCGATCAGCGGGTGTACGCGCTGCAAAACGAGGAAGTGCACGCCCTGGCCGCGGCGCGGTCCGCGGCGCCGGTCCTGCACTGGCTGGCCGCCTATCGGGCGCCCGGACGCTGATATAGGTCGGTAGTCCTTCACAAACGCCTCCGGGGGTGTCAGGAAGGGATTGTTAGAGATTTCCCTTTCGAGGCGTCGGCCCGCCGCACCTCTTCCAAATACTTGTCGTGCTCAGGACCGCCTATTCTCTCCAGGTTCAGACCCTTGGTTTCGATGCCGTACATCACCGTGATCACCGCACCCAGCAGGAAGGCTCCGACCAGGAGGAACAGCAGCAAGGAGGTGCCGATCTCGTCGATCAGAACCGGAAACAGGAAGGCGGTCAGCACCGCGCCGATCTTGGCGAAGGACGCCGCGAACCCGGATCCCTTGCCCCGCAGTTTCGTAGGGAACACTTCGCCGGCCAGCAGGTAGGTCATGGAATTGGGGCCCAGGTTGATCATGAAGTAGAACAACATGAACCCGGTGAACAACAGCACCATGTTGTACTCGTCGTTTGGGCGGATGGACATCGCGGCCAGGCCCAGGCCGACGGCGCAGCCGATGAAACCGACCGTTTGCAATTTGATCCGGCCGACCCGGTCGACCAGCAGGATGGCGAAAACGATGCCGACGACGAACAGCACGTCCATGAGCGCCGACCCTTCCGCGGCCAGCATGTCGTTATGGATGACCTCCTCGAGGCTGTTCGACTCCGACTGAGCGCCGATCACCACAGCCAAGATGGTGGGCGTGAAGATACCGATGCCGTAGGTGCCCAGATCCTGCAGGAACCACGGGACCGAGGCCAGGATCGTGGCCTTGCGGTGTTTCTTTGCGAAGAGCGCGCGGAAGCTGCCCTCGCCGCGGGCGATCTGGCCATTCGAGGCCGGTGGCGCGAGAGCCACGTTCGTCGGATAGGGCGGTCGGCGCTTCAGCAGGCGGCGGGTTTCGTGTTCGGCTTCGGCGGTGCGGCCTTTGGATACCAACCATTGTGGGCTGTCTGTGATGTAGAACCGGCCGACGATGACCAGGATCGCCGGCAGGATCGCGGTCGCATACATCCAGCGCCAGGCACTGACGTCCGGATTCTCGTGCAAGATGACGAAGCCCACCACGGTGCCGAAAAGCGCGCCGATGCTCTGAAAAGCGAACGCGCTCAACACCAGCCGCCCGCGCATGGATGTGGGGATGCACTCCGAGATGATCATGTGCGCGGTCGGGTAATCGCAGCCCAGCGCCAGCCCGGTGCCGAACAGGAAGATCACCAGAAGAATGAAGTTGGGCGCGAACGTCAGCGCGACCAGGAAAACGGTGAAGATGATCATCTCGACGATGAACATCCGCTTGCGTCCGTAGGTGTCCGCCAAGCTGCCCAGCAGGGTAGCGCCGACCAGGATGCCGGCCAGGGAGGCTGCGGTGACGAAGCCCTTGTCGGTGGCGGTCAGGTTGAACTCGATGGAGATCAGCGGCAGGGCCACGCCCGTCATGAAGACGACCATGCCCTCGAAGAACTTGCCCGCCGACGCCAGCGACCAGATCCGCCACTGCATGGACGTTATCGGCGTCGAAGGCGCCGCCGTTCCATCCGCCCAGAGAGGCCGCTCGTCGATGTAGTCCTGAACGGACTTCTTCACAGTGCTGGGAACTTCGCCGTTCGGTCCGGGCATGTCATCCTTTCGCCGGCCCACCATGGCTAATGGTGCCGGTGCAGGACGGCTGACGCGGATCTGCCGTTGAGAATTCGTTGGTGCGTGATCCGCGCAACGACGAGAATTCACGAAAAATTCGCCGGATAAACCCGCGATTCGGTTAGCGGCCCGGCCAACGAGCTCAGTTTCGGCGGCTCCAGCGCTAGTGAGCGGCGGCGTCCCAGCTGCGGCCGTATCCCACCGAAACCTCCAGCGGCACGTCGAGCGGATAGGCGCTGCCCATGTGCTCGCGGACGAGCTGATCCAAAGTTTCGCGCTCGCCGTCGGCCACCTCGAACAACAGCTCGTCGTGTACCTGCAGCAACGCCCGTGACTTGAGCCCGGCGGCCTTGATCGCCTCATCGACATTGATCATCGCCACCTTGATGATGTCGGCGGCGCTGCCCTGGATCGGTGCATTGAGGGCGGCCCGCTCGGCTGCTTCACGCACATTGCGGTTGCTGCTGTCCAACTCGGGCAGGTAGCGACGACGACCCAGCACGGTCGAGGTGAACCCGTCCTTGCGGGCCTGGTCGACGACGTCGCGCAGGTAGTCGCGCACCCCGCCGAACCGGTCGAAGTACTGCTCCATCTGCACCTTGGCTTCTTCGGTGGAGATCTTGAGCTGGCTGGCCAGCCCATAGGCCGACAACCCGTAGGCCAGGCCGTACGACATTGCCTTCACCCGGCGCCGCAGCTCCGGGGTGACCTCGTCGATCGGTACCGAGAAGGCGCGGGAGGCCACGAACGAATGCAGATCCTCACCCGTATTGAAGGCTTCGATGAGGGCGGCATCCCGCGACAGATGCGCCATGATCCGCATCTCGATCTGGCTGTAGTCGGCGGTCATCAGCTCCGAGTAGCCCTCGCCGACGACGAAGGCATCGCGGATCCGCCGCCCAGCCTCGGTGCGGATCGGGATGTTCTGCAGGTTGGGCTCGGTCGAGGAGAGCCGGCCGGTCGCTGCGATGGTCTGGTTGAAGGTGGTGTGAATGCGCCCGTCGGAAGCCACCGAGTTCAGCAGTCCGTCGACGGTCACCTTGAGCCGGGTGGCGTCCCGATGGGTAAGCAGGTGCTGCAGGAACGGATGTCCGGTCTTGTCGAACAGGGACTGCAGCGCGTCGGCATCGGTGGTGTAACCGGTCTTGGTGCGTTTGGTCTTCGGCATCTCCAGCTCGTCGAACAGGACAACCTGAAGCTGCTTTGGGGAACCGAGATTGATCTGCTTACCGATCACCTCGTACGCCGCCTCGGCGGCGTCGCGGATCTGGCCCGCGAAATCGCTCTGCAGTTCCTCCAGCTGGTTGCTGTCGACGGCGATGCCGACGTGCTCCATCTCGGCGAGTACGCGCTGAACCGGCAGCTCCATCCGGCCCAGCAACGACGACGAGTCGATCCGGGCCAGCTCTTCGTCGAGCGCGTCAGCCAGGTCGAGCACTGCACTGGCCCGAAGTATCACTGTCTGCACGGCCTGCTCGTCCACGCCGCCCGAGTCATCCAGCAACGAAAGCTGTTGCTGCTCAGGGGTTTCTGCACGCAACTCACGACGCAGATACCGCACCGACAAGTCGTCGAGGGCGAAGCTGCGCTGGCCGGGACGCACCAGGTACGCGGCCAGTGCGGTGTCGGAGGTGACGCCGCGCAGCGTCCAACCCCGCCCGGCAAGGTCGTGCATGGCGAGTTTGGCCTCATGGAGGGCCTTCGGCGGCCCCGGATCTGCCAGCCACGACGACAGGGCGGCCTCGTCCTCTGGCGTCAGGGTCGACGTGTCGATGTAGCGGCCATCCCCGTCGGCCGCCACGATGGCCAGCGCCGTGGCGTCGGCGTCGTAGGCCAGATGCGTGCCTACGACCGCCAGCCCGAACCGGCTGCCCAGGCTGTGTTCGGACAGCCACGCGGCCAGCTCACCGGGCTCCAGCGCGCGACCGCGCACGTCGAAACCGTGCTCCACCTCGGGTTCGACTGCGGCCAGCGTCTCGAACAGGCGATCGCGCAGGACCCGGAACTCCAGGTCGTCGAAGAGCCGGTGGATCTGGTCGCGGTTCCACGGCTGCACCCGCAGCGTGTCCGGGGTCTGCGCCAACGGCACGTCTTTGACCAGATCGGTGAGTTCACGGTTGAGCACCACGCTGGACAGGTTGGCCCGCAGCGCGTCGCCGACCTTGCCCTTGACCTTTTCGACGTTGTCGACGAGCGACTGCAGTGAGCCGTATTCGATGATCCACTTGGTGGCGGTCTTCTCCCCCACCCCGGGGATGCCCGGCAGGTTGTCGCTCGGGTCCCCCCGCAGCGCCGCGAAATCCGGGTACTGCGCCGGCGTCAGTCCGTACTTCTCCACCACGGCGTCCGGCGTGAACCGCGTCAGCTCACTGACGCCCTTGCGTGGATAGAGCACGGTGACGTCGTCACTCACCAACTGCAGCGAGTCGCGGTCGCCGGTGACCACCAGCACGCGATACCCGCCCTCCTCGGCCTGGGTGGCCAGCGTGGCGATGATGTCGTCGGCCTCGAATCCCGGCTCGGCCAGCACCGTGATACCCAACGCGCCCAGCACTTCCTTGGTGATGTCGATCTGGCCGCGGAATTCGTCGGGCGTGGCCGAACGCCCCTCCTTGTACTCGGGGTACTTCTCCTTGCGGAACGTCTGCCTCGACACGTCGAACGCCGCGGCGACGTGGCTGGGCTGCTCGTCGCGCAACAGGTTGATCAGCATCGCGGTGAACCCGTACACCGCATTGGTGGTCAGACCGCCCTGCGTCTTGAAGTTCTCGGCGGGCAACGCGTAGAACGCCCGGAACGCCAGCGAATTGCCGTCCAACAGCATCAGTGTGGGCTTCTCAGTCGACACTGTGGCGGTCTTGGCGTCTGTTGCGGTTGGGCTCACGGCCTTAACTCTAGGCATCGGGTCCGACGTGCAGCTGTGCCCGGGCCATCTCGATGAGAGCCCGCGCGGCCGGGCTGATCGGCCCTGTCGCCCGCCACGCCAGCACCAAACGGCCGCGGAGTTCTGGCCGGATCGCGATCGCGTGCACATCGGAGCGGCCGCGGGCCACCGACTGCGGAACGATCGCCACACCCAGCCCCCGCGCGGCGAGATCGGCCAGCGCGTCGGGCGTCGCGGCCTCGAACACCACGTGCGGCGCGACCCCGGTGGCCGCGCACGCGCGGTCGAATTGCCGCCGGATGCCGCCGCCGGCCGGCAGTGAGATGAGTGGACGCTGCACGAGCGCGGCCAGACCCACCGCCCGTCGGGCCGCCCACGGATCTGTGTGGCTCACCACGGCCTCGATCGGCTCGGCGGTGGTGGTGGCGACAGCCAGCCCATCGGGTGTCTCGTCGGAGCCGACCGACGTGATCACGACGTCGAACCTGCCGCTGCGGACGCCGTCGATGAGTACGTCCGAGGTGTCGGTGGACAACGTGATCTCCACCGCGGGGTGCAGTCGGTGGTACTCCGCGAGCAACTGCGGCAAGTCGACGTTGTGGGAGGTCACAGTGCCGACCGTCACCGAGCCCCGGATCAGCTGGGTGAGCTCGTCGACTGCGGTCTTGGCCTGGCGCACCGCGTCGAGCGCGGCACGCGCGTAGGGCAACACGACTTGCCCGGCAGCGGTGAGCCGGACCTCACGCCGCGACCGGTCAAGTAGAGGCTGGCCCAGTTCCCGTTCCAGCCGGGCGATCTGGGCGCTGACCGCGGGTTGCGCGACATGCACGCGTGCCGCGGCGCGGGTGAAGTTGGCCTCCTCGGTGACGGCGACGAAGTATTCGAGCTGCCGCAGTTCCATAAGCATTGATTATAGTTTGTGTACTGGGATCGTATTGGACTTATAAGAGCTGCTCCGCGCAGGCTTGATGCATGAAAATCGTCATCGCCGGCGACCGCCGAAACACCTTCGCCGACAGGAGTTCTCGATGACCACATTCGTCCTGATTCCCGGTGCGTGCCACGGCGCGTGGTATTACGACGACCTGGCAGGCGGGCTGCGCGCCGCAGGTCACCGGGTGCTGGCCATCACCTTGACCGGTGTCGCGGAGCGGTCGCATCTCGCACACGCCGGGGTGAACCTGGAAACCCACATCGCCGATGTGCTGGCCGAACTGGCCGCACACCGCGTCACCGACGCGGTGCTGGTCGGGCACAGTTACGGCGGGATGGTCATCACCGCGGTAGCGGATCGCGCTGGCGCCCAAGTGGATTCGCTGGTCTATCTGGACGCGTTCGTACCCGACGACAGAGACTCGTGCTGGACGTCGGTGACCGACGAACTGCGGGCCTGGTATGCCGACGTCGACGCCACCGGTTTCGGTGTTCCGCCGCTGACGTTCTTCGATGAGCGGGCCACCGCGCATCCACTGGCCTCGCTGATGCAGCCGATCCGGCTGACCGACGACCTGTCGGGGTTGCGGCGCCGGGTGTATGTGTATGCCACTCAGTGGGACGGTGAGCCGCCGTTCGCAGCCACGTTCGAGAGACTGCGCAAGGACCCGTCGTGGACCACGTATGCGCTGGATAGCACCCATAACCTGCTGGCCGACCACACCGACGAGGTACTGCAGATCCTGCTGGACACCGCGCGCGAGCCCGCACCGGAACTGGAACACGTTTCAGTTTCGTGGCGGGACTGGGTACGCTGACCGACGTGCCAGCAGCTTCTACGCAACCCGCGATCGAAGGGTGGTTCGCCACCGACGACGCCGGTGCCACCAACCTGATCGGCGGCAAGTGCACCCAGTGCGCCACCTACGTGTTCCCGCCGCGCGAGAACAACTGCCCGAACCCGGCCTGTGACAGCGACACGCTCGATCTCGTGCCGCTGTCACGCCGCGGCAAGGTGTGGAGCTACACCGAGAACCGTTATCCGCCACCCGCGCCCTATCCGGCCGCGGATCCGTTCGAGCCGTTCGCGATCGCGGCGGTCCAGCTGGCCGACGAGGGACTGATCGTGCTCGGCAAGGTCGTCGACGGCACGCTGGCCGCCGACCTGAAAGTCGGGATGGAGGTGGAGCTCACCACGATGACGCTCTACACCGATGACGACGGCGTCGAGCGCAGCACCTATGCCTGGAGGATCCCATGAGCGCGCCGGAACCGCTGTACATCCTCGGCGCGGGTATGCACCCGTGGGGCAAGTGGGGCCGGGACTTCACCGAGTACGGCGTGGTCGCGGCACGGGCCGCGCTGGCCGAGGCCGGATTGGACTGGCGCCAGATCCAATTGGTGGCGGGCGCGGACACCATCCGCAACGGCTATCCCGGATTCATCGCGGGGTCGACCTTCGCCCAGAAGCTCGGCTGGAACGGTGTGCCCGTCAGCTCCAGTTATGCGGCCTGCGCGTCGGGCTCGCAGGCCCTGCAGAGCGCCCGCGCCCAGATCTTGGCCGGATTCTGCGACGTCGCACTGGTGATCGGCGCCGACACCACACCCAAGGGTGCCTTCGCGCCGGTCGGTGGCGAGCGCAAGAACGATCCCGATTGGCAGCGCTTCCACCTGCTCGGCGCGATGAACCCGGTGTACTTCGCGCTGCTGGCCCGGCGGCGGATGGACCTGTACGGCGCCACGGCCGAGGACTTCGCCCAGGTGAAGGTGAAGAACTCCCGCCACGGCCTGCAGAACCCGAATGCGCGCTACCGCAAGGAATCCGCGGTCGAGGACGTGCTGGCCAGCCCGGTCGTGTCCGACCCGCTGCGCCAGCTCGACATCTGCGCCACCTCCGACGGGGCGGCCGCGCTGATCGTGGCCAGTGCGGATTTCGCCCGCAGGCATCTCGGCTCCCTCGAAGGCGTGCCGTCCGTTCGGGCGATCAGCACGGTGACCCCGCGCTACCCGCAGCACCTTCCCGAATTGCCTGACATTGCAACGGATTCCACCGCAGTGGTGGAAGCGCCGGAGCGGGTGTTCAAGGACCAGATCCTCGACGCGGCATATGCCGAGGCCGGTATCGGGCCCGAGGACGTCAGCCTGGCCGAGGTGTATGACCTGTCCACGGCATTGGAGCTCGACTGGTATGAGCACCTGGGGCTGTGCGCCAAGGGTGAGGGCGAGCAACTGCTGCGGTCTGGGGCCACCACGATCGGCGGCAAGGTTCCGGTCAACGCTTCGGGTGGTCTGGCCTGCTTCGGCGAAGCCATCCCCGCCCAGGCGATCGCGCAGGTGTGCGAGCTGACCTGGCAGCTCAAGGGTCAGGCCACAGGCAGGCAGGTCGAGGGCGCTCGGGTTGGTGTGACAGCGAACCAGGGTCTGTTCGGCCACGGCTCCTCGGTGGTCGTCGCCCGGTAGCGATTGCCTCGTTTGGGCGAGCGTGCGGGTCTGTTGCCCGACACGCCGGAAATCGTCGGCAGTTTGCGCACGTTCGCGCCACGATGAGGACGTGAGTGAAATCGTCGTCGTGCGGGTTAAACCCGGTAGCCGTAAGGGCCCCTTGGTCGAGGTCGGCGACGACGGTGCACTCACGATCTACGTGCCGGAGCGCGCGGTCGACGGCAAGGCCAACGAAGCCGTCGTCAAAGTGCTTGCGGCGCATCTCGGTGTGCCACCGAGTCGCGTGGAGTTGGTCTCCGGCGCAACCGCGCGCGTCAAGCGTTTCCGCGTGGGCTGACGCGCGGCGAGCGTGCGCAAAATGCTGCCCGAACACGGCGTGTCGACCGGCAGACCCGCACGCTCGGCAAAACGGGGTTACCCCTGGTTCAGATTGCGGTTCCATTCCAGCCAGCCGACGCCGGTGCGGCCGTCGGCGGTGCGCACAGTCGCCCAGGCCCGCGGAAACTGGCTGACTCTCCCGTCGGCTGCGGTCAGCAGCACCGGTGCATGACCTTGCAGCTCGACGTCGACGTCGATGTCGCCGGGCTGCAAGGACAGCGTGGTCGTGACCGGCAGATCGTCGTCACCCAGGGTGTGGTTTGCTGTCACGGTTTGCAGTTCGACGAGCGGCTCACCCGCCCGCTGCGAATATCCGATGCCGATCGGCGGCATGCCGGGGATCCGGATGTCCACGCCGTGCAGATGGGTGCCGTCGTCGAGATGTATTGCGCTCCAGACCCATTCCATCGACCACCAGTCGCGCACGCCCCACGAATGGTCGCGCTGACCGGGCACGGCCTCGACGGGGTACGTCTGCTCCCCTATTTTCACCGTGCCCGAGACAGTGCACGGCAGTTCGTAGCGCGGCGTGATCCGGTACTGGTACGGGATTCCGGTGGTGGTCCAGGTGAGATCCATCGACACCGCGACGGGCGTGCCGGGCTCGTCGCGCAGTAGCGCCGCCGGATCGTCGTAGGCCTGTCCGGTGCCCGATGCGGTGACGCGGTAGAACTGCAGCGCTTCGCCCGGGTGCAGGCCGAGTTCCACCCCGGCGCCGGCAATGGTCGACAGCTGCGTCGGCACAGCGGCATGAAAGTCGTTGAGTGCGATAGTGGGCAGGCCTGGGCCCGACAGCAGCACGTTGATCCAGGCCGTGTCCTGGTTGGGGATCAGCCCGAGCCGCACCCAGCCACCGAAACCCGCCGGCGCGTCAACGAAGTCGAAGTACCAGCTCTCGTTCCACAGCGCCTCGTCAGTCGACACATGGGCCGCCTCGTCGTCCGGCGACACCACCAGCGGTTCCGGAATCACCGGTGGCGCAAGAACATCCAGCGCTCCGGTGTCCAGCACATGGCTGCAATGCCGCTCCAGCATCGTCATGAACATCTGATCGCCCCGCTCGGTGCGTTCGACCAGCATCGAGGAAATGATCGCCATCATCACCCCGAAGAAACTCTGTCGCGCCACCTCCTCGCGGACCTGGTCAAGGGTCAGTGGGGCCCCAGGCCCGAGCGCCTCGTGGTAGACGCGCAGCAACGCGTCGTAGTGGGCGCGGCGTTGCTCGACGGGTAGTGCGCAGCCGATGAAATAGGCGACATCGGAGCACGCCGGCCCCCAGGTCACCGTCTGCCAATCGACCACCGTCAGCGCACGTTCGGCGCCGGACTCACCGAACAACATGTTGTCCAGCCGGTAGTCGCCGTGCACCAGCCCCTTCGGACGCGCCGGATCCCCCTCGGTGGCCAGGTAGGCGTCGAAACTCTCCACCAACCGCTCGCACACATGGCGCTGCTCCGGGGTGATCTGCCCGTCGTAGCGCTCCGCGAACGCCGCGTACAGGCCCGCTATCAGCGCCTGGTTCACCGGGGCATCCCGGTTGAGCCAGTCGGCCTGACTCATCGCGGCGTCGCCGAGTAACGGACCGTGCACCCGCCCCAACTCGGCGAGTGCCAACATCGCCTGTTCGGCTGTCGCACCCCGGATCTCATCGCCGACGGTGGCCGGGGCGGCATCTCCCAGCAGGAGATCGAACGCTCCGGTCTGCGCGTCGAACGCGGCGTGGTAGCACGGCGCTACCGGGCCGGCGGGCAGGTTCGGGGCGATGTCGGTGTAGAACCGCACCTCGCGTTCGTAGAGGCCGAGCGCGAGCCCGGTCTGCCTGCTGCTGGGATCGGTGGCGGCCACCTTGAGGACAACCGACGTCGGCCCCGACCCCGGGACCCCGTAGTCCAGTGCCACCCGGTAGCACTCGCTCATCTGGCCGGTGCCGATGCGTTCGAAACTGAAGTCGACGACCGGGCCGGACCCAAGGGCGGCACTCAGCCAGTCGCAGGTCAGGTCGTCGGGGCGCTCGAGGACGGCGTTCTGAGTCGGTTGCACAAGAGCAACCTAGCAGTGGCCCCAATCACATCTGACAGGTGTCAACTAATGCTGCGTCGCGAGCGTGCGCAGAATGTCGGCCGGGAGCGGCGTGTCGGCCAACAGACACGCACGCTCACCGAAATCTAGTGGTGCGCCGCCTTGGCGCCGGTGTGCGTACAGGCGTCGGGCGGAGCCGCAGGAACATCCAGCGCCGGATTGCGGTCGAAGAATCCGTACGGCTTGAGCCAGAACGACACGACGTCGACGGGCATCACCGGCCAGTCCTCCGGGCGGGTGATGTGGTGGATGCCGAACACGTACCACAGCACCACGTCGGTGTTGTCGATCGACCGGTCGGCCTTCGTCCATTCGCCGAGCCCGGTGTCGGTCACCGACTGATTGACGAATTCGCCTGCCGGCCAACGCTCGTCGGGGTGATTCGGTGTCACCCACAGGGTGTGGCCGATGACATTGGCGCGCTGCAACACCGGAGAGGCCGGATCGAACATCGGCGGAATCGCCCCGGTGGGCACCAGTTTGTAAGACGGGTGAGTGCCGAGTGCGTTGACGACGTTGGTGTTGACCACTTTCCACGCCCGCTGGGTCGCGAAGTTGACGTCCTGCTTGCCCTCGACCTCGGTGCGCAGCGCCTGGTTGTGCACCACCAGTGACAGCCCGTACGGATTGTCGGGTCCGATCGGCTCGGCGTAGGACTCGGTCATGTAGACGGTGTTGTCGGTGCCGTCGACGTCGAGGTCGAGCCTCGCGATCAGGAAGTGCTGGTGATACGGCGCATAGGTGCGCTCGTCGACGAGAGTGCCGTTGGGATGCGGATGCCCCTCGGGCACCGGTGTGGTGACCATGATGCCCGTGGCACGGACCTCGCATTCGATGTTGCCGTCCTGGTAGAGCCGCCAGTACACGAGGTACTCGTAGTTGGCGACCGTGACGTGGAACGACAGTGTGAGCCTGCGCATCCGGCGCACTTCGGCTCCCGCATCGTGGTCGACGTGCTTCCACAGCACGGCGTTGTCTTCCTCGTGGATGCAGATGGCATTGGTGATCGTGTACGGCTCGCCCTTGCTGTTGTGCAGCACGGCATCGAGGTACCGGATCTCGCCGAGACAGTCGCAGCCCAGCGCCAGCGACGTGGTCATGAACCCCAGCCCCCACTCGCCGATGTCGAAGGCGGTGCGGCGGTAATGGTCCACCGACGAATCCCGGTACGGCACCACCATCTCGGCGAACGACAGCCGGTGTGCGACAGAGCGATTCTTATCGCCGTCGCGGTACCGCACGGTGTGCAGCGTCATCCCTTCCCGGTGGTTGAACCCAACCCGCAGCGACCAGTTCTGCCAGCGCAGCAGGTTGCCGTCGAGGGTGAACGACGGCCCATCCGGCTGGGTGATGTGCAGCGGTTTGAGCGGGTCCCGGTTCCAGGCGCCGCGAATCCGTTCCGGGATGTGATGCGGCACGTATTCGCCCATCACATTAGGGATCTCGGAACTACCGTCGTCCTCGACGCGCAACACCTCCATGCTGTTGAGGTCGATGACACAATGCAGCCCGCTGATGGGATGCGCGTACGGGTTGGCGCCGGGTGCTGCCTTGTACCAGGTGTCCGACCAGCCGATGCGCCGGTCGCGGTACTCCGGCGGGGCCACGGCGTCACCGTAGGTCCAGGTGTCCATGAAGACGTTGTCGATATCGGTGATACCGCGGTTGGCCAGGGCGGTGATCACCTCGGGATGGTTGCGCAGCACCTGGTCGCATTCGACGAACTCGTCGACGGTGAAGTTCGCCTGCACTCCCAGAATGTGGTCGAACGTCTCCACCCGGTCCCCGGTCAGCGACACCACACCCTTGTAGGTGGCGTTCGCCGACCGGTCGAGGCAGATGACCGCGGCGCGCCGGGCCGGCGCCGCGCCACCGTCGTCGAAGGCGGCGAGGTCCGGCTTGGCAGGCTCGAGCAGTTCCACCGAGGCGATCCGCCAGCCCTCGCCCACCCCGTGTTCACGCCGCAATATCGCTGCCACCGCGGTGAACTCGTCGGCGGACAGCGGATCAAGTGGGTGCTCCACACAATCACGCAATCACACCGGCAGCGCTCCCCGCAGCGGATCGCACAGAGTCAGCGCTCGGCGAGAGTGAAGCCTTCCCAGGCACATCGCCGCTCGGCATCCGGGTCGTATTCGACTCGTGGCCTGCGGTCGAAGACGTATACCGCACGCTTGTCGGAGTCGTAAGCCGGCCAACCCGCACCCGGCACATCCGTCCGGCTGAAGTCGCGCCAGCGCCTCTGCACGTCACGGCTGACCTGGCGGGCCGATTGCCGGTCGGCGACGGCGGTCAGCAGCGATCCGTATCGCGTTCGGTACGTGTCGAATACGGCGAGCAGCTCCATGGCGTGGGTCGCGCCGAGCCCCGACCAGCGCAAGGCGCGCGGCGCGTAGTCGTAGCGATAGACGTAGGTTGGCGCGTGCCTGCTGTGGGCCTCGGCGATCTGCCACGTCGCCGACCCGAATGCGAAGTCACCACCGAGCCGCACGCACGCCGCACTGCTGGGGTAATCCGGATAGGCAGCGAAGATGCGGTCACGGTGCTCGGGGTCGGCGCGGGCGAACAGCTTCTCGATCATCGGCTGGTTCGTCGGCAACAGCGGCATGAAGCGGGTGAACAACCGCCCTTCGTCGGCGTTGTTGCCGACGATCAGCGGCAGCCGGTGCGCGGTGCCGTCGGCCATCGCCTCAGCCGGATCGTCCGGCAGGAACTCGGTGCCATAGGTCGGCCCGACCGGGAACGCTCCCGGCATGTCCGTCTGGCCGTGGGAGATGAGTTGTTCGAGCGCCCTTCCCAGTTCGGCCGGGCGCTTCGATTTCAGCGCGGCGGGGGCATCGGCGGGGCCGAGAAGCCCGGCGAATTCGCCGGCGAGCCTGGCGGCAGCCGAGGCCGAGCTGACCATCCCGCTGGCCGGGCTCTCCGCGATCACCCTGGCGAACAGGCCCTTCGCCGCCGGCACCGCCAGCAGGGTGGCGACGGCGTGCGCGCCGGCGCTCTCGCCGAAGATCGTGACGTTGTCCGGGTCGCCCCCGAAAACCGCGATGTTGTCGCGGACCCACTGCAGCGACAACACCAGGTCCCGCAAGAACAGGTTGTCCTCGATCGGATGATCCGGCGTGGAAAGCGACGACAGCTCCATGCAGCCCAACACGCCCAGCCGGTAGTTGACCGACACGTAGACACACCCGCGCCGTGCAAGGGCCGCGCCGTCGTAGATGGGTGTCGCCGAACTGCCCATGATGTAACCGCCGCCGTGTACGAAGAACATCACCGGCAGCGGCCCCGGGGAGGGCACCTCCGGTGCGACCACGTTGAGCGTCAGGCAGTCCTCGCTCATCGGCTGGTACTTGCCGACGCCGGTGAGGGTGTACCGGCGCTGTTGCGGGGCGCAGTAACCGAATCCGTGGCAATACCGCACCCCGGGCCAGGGTTCGGCGGGCTGCGGCGCACGGAACCGCAGCGGCCCGACCGGCGGGCGGGCATACGGGATGGAGCGCCATCGGTGTACGCCGTCTCGGGTGAAGCCCTCGATGACGCCGGTACTGATCTTCGCGCGGACGGTCCGATCGTGCATTAGCTGACGGTAGCGAACGACACACACCTATGCGGCGCCTGGGCGACGTGGCGTGGCAGGCAGCTAGCCTGACGGGTATGCGGATTGCTGTGATCATCGTGGCGACTGTGCTTCTGGCATCGTGCTCATCGGGCGGCGATCGGGAAGCCGACCCGACGTCGCAGCCCAGATTGTCGTTTCCCACCGGTAAGACGCAGACGACGACCGCCAAACCGTCGCCCACGACAACCTCACCACTGCCCACCACCGCTCCGGCTGCGGGAACACCGATGGCGCAGGTGATCAAGTGGGTCGAGGCCGGGTCTGCAGCCGACGCCGCGGGTTTCCACACCGCGACGCGCGACGGTCAAACCACCGACCTCGGCGACGATATCGCGTTTGTCGCGGGCAGTGCCCGGTGTGCGACCGACAAAACAGTCGGCGGGCAACTGTCCTGCTTGGTCAAGGCCGACGATCTGCCGTCCAAACCGTCGGATGTCGAGGGACAGTGGATCGCCGGCTGGGTGGACTTCGCCGGCGAGACGCTCGACGTGGGCTCGCTGCATGGTGATCCGGGCCGGTTCACCTACGGCGACGGCGCCGAACTGCCCGCCGGGCAGTCACTGGCCTTCGGCGACTACCGGTGCCGCGCGGATGCCACCGCGCTGGTGTGCGTCAACTACGCGCACCAGTCGGCGGTGCGGTTGGGCGAAGCGGGTGTCGAACCGCTCGGCTGTCTGCAAGCGGTCGCGCCGCCGGTCGGGGTGGGCAGGCAGTTCGGCTGCCCACCGGATTAGGCGAGGCCTTTGCGTTTCAGGATCGGCAACACGCCCTCGGCGAACCAGTACGCCTCCTCCAGGTGCGGGTAGCCCGACAGGATGAACTCGTCGAAGCCCAGCGAGTGGTACTCGTAGATGAGGTTGGCGACCTCCTCGTGACTACCGACCAGTGCGGTGCCTGCCCCGCCGCGGACCAGGCCGACACCGGCCCACAGGTTCGGGTAGATCTCGAGTTTGTCCAACCGCCCACCATGTAGCGCGGTCATTCGGCGCTGCCCTTCGGACTCAGATTTGGCGTGCAAGGCAGTGGCTTTGGCGATCTGGTCTTCGCTGAGCTCGGCGAGCAACTCATCGGCCACTGCCCAGGCGGCGGCCGAGGTGTCGCGGGTGATGGTGTGCAGCCGGATGCCGAACCGCACCGAGCGGCCGCGTTGTTCGGCCAGCTTGCGCACCTGTTCGACCTTGGCCGCCGCGGTCTGCGGCGGCTCGCCCCAGGTGAGGTACACGTCGACGTGCTCGGCGGCGATCGGCAGCGCGGCGGCTGAGGAGCCACCGAAATAGATCTGCGGCAAGGGATCCGGTGGCGCCGAGACTCTGGCGTCGGCCACCGAGTAGTACTCGCCCTTGTAGTTCAGCGACTCGTCGGGCCCCTGGCGCCAGAGCGAGTTCACGATGTGCAACAACTCACCGGTGCGTGCGTAACGCTCGTCGTGGCCGAGCCAGTCGCCGAACCGGCGCTGCTCGACGTTGTCGCCGCCGCTGACGACGTTGAGCAGCACCCGGCCCTCGGAGAATCGTTGCAGCGTGGCGGTCTGCTGTGCGGCGAGCGTCGGCGGAACCAGCCCGGGCCGGAAGGCCACCAGGAATTTGAGCCGTTCGGTTTCGGCCAGCAGCGCCGACGCCGTCAACCACGCGTCCTCGCACCAGGTTCCGGTCGGGGTGAGCACGCCCTCGTACCCCAGCCGGTCGGCGGCCCGGGCGACCTCGGCCAGGTACCGGCGGCTCGGTGCGCGGTAGTTGTCGGGGATCGTGTGATGGGTCGAGGCATGCGACGCCCCGACGATGGAGCGGCTGTCGCCGTTGGTGGGCAGGAACCAGAAGAACCGAGCGGATGGCTGGACTGTCACGGACAATTCCTTCCTAGTTGCGGTTGAGGTAAAGGGGCCGCAGCTCGTCGCTGAAACGGCGGTCAACCCATTTGGAGAAGTCCGGGGCCGCGGCGATCTGTCCTGACTCGGCGAACAGATCGGCCATCTCCTGCTCGGTTGCCACCAGCTGTTCGGATAGGTCCGTCGGCAGTCGCAGACTGCGGCCCTGCGCGACGGTGGCCACCGCCGGATCGAGGCCGACCTCCGCGGCGTAGCGCTGCACCCACTGTTCGCGATTGTCGTTGGCCCATTGAACGGCCTTGGAATAACGCACAAGTAGATCGGCCAGCGCGGTGTTGCGTTTGGGGTCGGCCAGTGCCGCGTCGGACGCCACCCCGAATCCGGCGCCGTTGGTGACGCCCGTGGCCCGCGCGATGCTGCGCACCGGTAGTTCTTCGTCCGCCTGGGCGGTGTAGGGATCCCACACCGCCCAGACGTCCACCCGGCGCTGGGTGAATGCCGACAGTGCATCGGCGGGTTGCAGGAACACCAACTTCACGTCGGACGGGCTGATGCCGGCACGGTTGAGCTGGACAAGCGTGTGGCCGTGTGCCGAGCTGCCTTTGGCGATCGCGATGCTCTTGCCGCGCAGATCGGTGACCGATTGGATGGGCGAGTCGGCGTGCACCAGGATCTGGTCGCCGAACCCGCCGCCGTCATATGCGGACACCACCTTCACCTTGGCGTTCGACGCTGCGCCGAAGATGGGTGGGGTGTTGCCGGTGATCGCGAAGTCGATCCTGCCCGCGGTGGCCGCCTCGATCTGCGGTGGCCCGGAGGTGAAGGTGGAGAACTCCACTTGGTAGGGCAGATCGTCAAGCGCACCTGCGGCTCGCAGCAGCGCCTGGGTGCCGCCCTTCTGATCGCCGATCTGCAGGGTCAGGCCCGACAGTTCGGACAGCGGCACCGTTTCAGGCGCGGCCGGCGGTGCCGAATTATCCTGGCGCGAAACGCAACCCGCGAGCAACCCACCGATGAGCAGCAACGCCGCCAACATCCGGCTGGAGGTGTTCATGACCATCCCCTCATTCGTGTGTACGTCTGACTCAGAGCGCAACGCCGAGATTGGCGAGCAACTCCGCGCGGTAGCGTTCGGTATTGGCAGACGGATCGCCCGGCGATCGGCGCGCGTCGGTGATGTCGAGCGTGTGCACCACTCGACCGGCCTCCAGGACCAGCACCCGATCGGCGAGAGCCACTGCTTCGTCCACGTCGTGGGTGACCAGCAATACGCCGAATCCATGCTCCCGCCACAGGTCGAGCAGCAACGTGCGCATGCTCAACCGGGTCAGCGCGTCCAGTGCGCCGAACGGCTCGTCGAGCAACAGCAACTGCGGCTCTGCGACAAGAGCCCGGGCCAGCGAAACCCGTTGCGCCTGACCACCGGACAACGTCAGGGGCCATGCGTCGCCGCGGTCGGCGAGACCCACGTCGGCGAGCGCCCGGTCGGCCCGGGCCAGGGCCTGTGAGCGGGGCAGCCGGCTGCGGGTAAGACCGTAGGCGACGTTCGTACGGACGTCGCGCCACGGGAACAGCCTCGGTTCCTGGAACGCCAGCGCAGGCGCCCCCACCACTGTGCGCTCACCGGTGTGGTCTGTGGACAAGCCGGCGAGTACTCGTAGCACGGTCGACTTTCCGGATCCACTGCGTCCGATCAGCGCGACGATCTCACCGGTACCGACCCGAATCGACACATCGCTCAGCACGTGCTGCTCGCCGTACCACTTGTTCACGTCGCGGAGCGCGCCGGCGGTCTGTGTCGTTCGTTCGGAGATCACGGTCATGAGCGGTACCTCAAGGCTCGGCGTTCCAGCAGGCGGACAATGGCGTCGGTGCCGATGCCCAACAGCGCGTAGACGATCAGCCCGAAAATGATGATGTCGATCCGCAAGAAGTCGCGGGCGTTGTTGATCAGGAAGCCGATTCCTTGATCGGCGTTGATCTGTTCGGCGACGATCAGGGTCAGCCAGGCGATGGCCAGCGACTGCCTGAAGCCGACCAGAACCTGTGGCCCCGCACTCGGCACGATGATGGTGCGAAACCGCTGCCAGAACGTAAAGCCAAGCACCTGAGCAGTTTCGAACAGTTTCGGGTCGACCTGGCGGATGGCCGAGAATGTGTTCAAGTACAGCGGGAAACTCACTCCCAAGGCCACCAACAGCACCTTGGGCAGTTCACCGATGCCGAACCACAGGATGAACAACGGGATCAGGCCGAGGTGCGGCAGCGCGCGGATCATCTGCATCGGCGGGTCGACGGTGGCCTCCACCCAGCGGGACAGCCCGACAGCGGTCCCCAGCCCGACGCCGACGATGCCGCCCAGCAGCAGCCCGGCGATCACCCGAATGCCGGATACCTGTAGCGCGTCGGCCAATTGGCCGTTGCGGACGAGTTCTATCCCGGCCTCGATGATCAACGACGGGGCCGGCAGCACGTCCTGCGATATCAGGCCCACCGCGCTGCCCAACTGCCACAAGGCCAGCAGCACCACCGGCGAGATCAGCCGGACGATGCCCCACTTTCGTTGCGTCGACCGGTGTTTGGGTGCAGGCGCGGTGGGCGTAAGCGCAACGGCGGTACTGGTCACGGTGAGCTGACGCTACGCACCGCGGAAACAGCCGGTAAGCGTTGGAATCCGGGTGAACGAAATGAAAGTGCGGCAAGGCCACCTGGCCGAAGCGGGCGTTTCCGGTGACTACCGAGGCAACTAACGCCAGCCGTCGGCCGCCTTTGCCGCCTGCATCAACGCGTCGCAGAGTTGCCGCAACTCCGGCGCACCCGCGCCCTCGTCGACCGCTGTCGCGAGGTCCTCGGCCGCACATCTGACCTGATACACCCGATCCGACAGCTGCGCGGCCTCGTCGGCGGTCAGGACAACCGAATCCGGGGCCAGCGACGTGCCCTTCACCATGGCGCGTTGTTCGTAGGCGCGCTGCCGACAAGACTGCCTGCAGTACTGGCGACGCCGTCCCATCTGCGCGTCGGCGACCTCGCGCCCGCACCACCGACATGGCTGCGGACGGTTGCGTCTGCGGGTTCCGGCGGCCATGTATCCCGACTGTAGACGGGCCTCTACCGCAAACCGCGTATCATGGAGGGTCGAGTCGGGAACTTGGCAACGCTGCGGTGCGTTGAATCTTCCGGACGAAATCGCGTGATGAGGAGTGTTGACGATGGCTGATCGTGTCCTGAGAGGCAGTCGGCTCGGAGCAGTGAGCTACGAGACCGACCGCAACCATGACCTGGCGCCGCGTCAGGTCGCGCGCTACCGCACCGACAACGGTGAGGAATTCGACGTCCCGTTCGCGGACGACGCCGAGATCCCCGGCACCTGGCTGTGCCGCAACGGCCTGGAGGGCACCCTCATCGAGGGGGACGTGCCGGAGCCGAAGAAGGTCAAGCCGCCGCGGACCCACTGGGACATGCTGCTGGAGCGTCGTTCGGTCGAAGAGCTCGAGGAACTGCTCAAGGAGCGCCTCGACATCATCAAGACCAAGCGTCGCGGTAGCTGAACTGCAAAAACACCGCGAGCCCGCGCACTGTGCGCGGGCTCGCGGTGTTTTTGTATAGACAGCTCACGTGTAGACAGAGCGTGTGCCTAGCGCACCACGCCCCTGGCACGGTCCAGGCGGCCGCGGATGCCCCACTCGGCAACCTTGAACATCGCCTCGCGGATGTTGGATCCGCTCATCTTCGACACGCCCAACTCACGCTCGGTGAAGGTGATCGGCACCTCGACCACGCGGAATCCGTTGTTGATAGCGCGCCACGTCAGGTCGATCTGGAAGCAGTAGCCCTTGGAGTCCACGGCGGCCAGGTCGATCTTCTCCAGCACCTCGCGCCGGTACGCCCGGTATCCGGCGGTGATGTCGTGGATGCCGACGCCCAGGAGGAAACGTGAATAGGTGTTGGCGGTCTTCGACAGCGCCAGCCGGCGCCACGGCCAGTTGCGGACCGTCCCGCCGGAGACGTACCGGGATCCGATGACCAGGTCCGCCCCGGCGTCGACCGCGTCGAGCAGTCTGCGGAGCTCCTCGGGTGCATGGCTGCCATCGGCGTCCATCTCGACCAGCACCGAGTAGCCCCGGCCCAGGCCCCACTCGAACCCGGCCAGATAGGCCGCGCCCAATCCGGCCTTGCTGCTGCGGTGCATGACGTGGACGCGGTCGGCGTCGGCCAGGGCCAACTCGTCGGCGAGTTCGCCGGTGCCGTCGGGGCTACCGTCGTCGACAATGAGGATATGCACCTCCGGGCAGGCGACATGCACGCGTCCGACGATCAGCGGCAGGTTCTCCCGCTCGTTATAGGTGGGGATGATCACCAGAGTGCGCTCACTCGGGCTCATGTGGCTCCTTCATCGTCGCCGGTGTTCGCGATCCGGCGCCTGAACTTTTTTGGCACGAACCCTCCATTGTGCAGTATCGCGGCGAGTAATGCCCAAACAGCGGCGCCGAAACCGACGATGACCAGCACCGCCTGCACGATCGGGCCCCATTGGGTAGCCGGGGTCAAGGTGGACTTGAGCCGGATCTGGCTGTCGAGATACGCGGGCCGAAACCACTCCGTGCGGGCCAGCTCACGGCCGTCCGGGGCGATGACCGCGCTGATGCCGGTGGTACCTGCGACCACTACGTAACGGTCGTGCTCGACGGCCCGCAGCTTGCCGAACGCCAACTGCTGGGAGCTCATGGCCTCATCGAACGTGGCGTTGTTGGTGGGGACCGCCAGCATCTGGGCGCCGCCCAGGACCGATTCCCTGGCGGCCCGGTCGAAGATCACTTCCCAGCACGTCGTGACCCCGATGGGCACTCCCGCGGCATGCACCACGCCGTTGCCGTCGCCCGGGACGAAGTAGCCGGCGCGGTCGGCGTAGGAGGACAGGTGCTTGAAGAAACCGCGCCACGGCAGGTATTCGCCGAACGGCTGCACGATCCGCTTGTCGTGACGCTCGCCAGGGCCGTCGGTGGGGTTCCACACGATCACCGAGTTGTTGGCCACCGGATTGTCCGCGGTGTACCCGGGCGCCTTGACGACGCCGCCGACGAGGATGGGCGCCTCGATGGCTTCGGCCGCCGCGGAGATCTGTGCAGCGGCGTCCGGATTGGCCAGCGGATCTATGTCGGATGAGTTCTCCGGCCAGATGACGAACATCGGCTGCGCGGCCCGGCCGGCGCGGACGTCCTCGGCCAGGCGCAACGTTTCGGTTACGTGATTGTCGAGCACCGCGCGGCGCTGCGCGTTGAACTCCAGCCCCAACCGAGGCACGTTGCCCTGCACGGCAGCCACCGTGACGGTCTGTTCGTCACCCGCACCGGTGGCCGAATGTCGCACGCCCGGCCACACCACCGCGGTGCCCAACAGCACCACGGCGATCGACACCCCGGGCAGCACGACAGCAGGCGCGGGGACGCCCGGCTTGTGTCCGTGCCGCCACCACCGCACGATCTCCAGTGCCATCAAGGTCAGGCTGAACCCGGCCAGCGCCACCGCGAAGGACAGCAGCGGCGCCCCACCCAGCCGTGCGATAGGTAGCAGCGGTCCGTTGGTCTGACCGAAACCCACGACGCCCCAAGGAAATCCGCCGAACGGCACGGTCGATTTGAGCCACTCCACCGCAACCCACAATGCGGCGAACCACAACGGCCAACCGGACAATCGCCTCACTGCGACGGCGAGCAGGCCGAACAGTCCGCAGAACAACGCTTCCGCCAAGGCCAGTGCCAACCAGGGCACCGCCCCGACCAGGCCGCTGATCCACGGCAGCAGAGGAATGTAGAACGCGAGCCCGAACAACAGCCCGTAGCCGAAGCCACCGCCTGCCGTGGTCGACTTCTTGGTCAGCACCCAGGCCAGCAGCGCGAACGCGCCGAAGGCGGCGAACCACCAGCCGACGGGCGGAAAGCTCACCCACAACGCCAGCCCGCCGCCGACGGTGGCGCTGAGCTGCGGCCACCGGTCGAGCACCGCCTGGCCGAACCGGCCGGCGCGTGCGCCCAGCGTGGTGTCCGGTTTCCCGTCGAAATCCTCGTCGTCATAGTCGTCGAGGTCCTCGGCGTCTTCATCGACGACGGCCGGGATCACCTCGGTGACCTCGTTGGGTCCGTCCCGCAGCCGATCGAACCTGCGGTCCCTAGCCATGGATGACGACACCCCGGTGCACGGTCTGACGGCAACGGGGCAGTTCCGCACCGGCGGCCAGACGTGGCAGCGCGGGTACTCGCGACCGCGGGTCGGTGGACCAACGCTGCGCGGCGTTCGCCGGAGTGCTCACTTCGAGGTCGTCGGCATCCCACACCGCGTAGCTGGCAGCAGCACCTGGCACCAGAGTGCCGGTCACCCCGTCGCGCACTCCGCCGGCCCGCCAGCCCCCGCGGGTGGCCGCGGCGAACGCAGCGCGGGCCGAGACCGCACTCGACGGCGTCCGATGCGCGACCGCCGCCCGCACGGTCGCCCAGGGATTCATGCTGGTGACCGGGGTGTCGGAGCCGAAGGCGAGGGGCACGCCTTCGGATGCTAACAGCGCAAGCGGGTTGAGCTGGTGAACTCGATCAGGCCCGAGACGCTGGGCGTACATGCCGTCCGCGCCGCCCCACAACGCGTCGAAGTTGGGCTGCGTGCTGGCCGTCACGCCCCATGACCCCAGTTGCCTTGCCTGGGCGGCGGTCACCATCTCCAGATGTTCGAGGCGGTGGCCGCACCGCGCCACCGCGGGTGCCCCGAGCTTGTCGACCACGATGGACAGAGCGTCGACGACGGCCGTGACGGCGGCATCGCCGATCACGTGGAATCCGGCGGGGATACCCGCCTCGGTGCAGGCCTGCAGATGTGTGGTGATGGTGGCGGCATCGAGGTACCGGTTGCCGCAGGTATGCGGGGCGTCGCTGTAGGGCGCGCGCAACCACGCGGTGTGTGAGCCCAGCGCCCCGTCGACGAACAGGTCCCCGGCCAGGCCGCGGGCCCCGGTCTCGGCGATGAGCGCCTTCGCATGGTCGACGCCGCCGGCCGGTTCGCCCCAGTAGCCGGCCACCTCGACGCCGTGGTCGATGCGCCGCAGCTCGTGCCAGTCGTCCAGGCCGCCGATCTGCGGGCCCGCGCATTCATGCACCGCGACGATCCCGAGGCCGGCCGCGTGATCCAGTGCGGCGACGCGCGCGTCGTGCCGTTGCTGCGGGGTCAACCGGTCGCGGGCCGCCGCCCGGACCAGGTGATGTGCGTCGGCGCGCAGCGGCTGCTGCGGCTCGAAGCCTGCCGCCTCGGGCAGTCCCGGCGCCAGCAGGCGCAGCGCCGTCGTCGCCGCCGCCGAATGCACGTCCACCCTGGCCAGGTAGGCCGGCCGATCCCCCAGCACCGCATCCAACTCCGCGGTGCTCGGCGGGGTGCGTTCGGGCCAGCCGGACTCGTCCCAGCCGTGCCCCCAGACCGGGCCTTCGGGGTGGTGTTGGGCGTGCTCGGCGATCAACCGTAGGCAATGCTGCAGGGACGTGGCCGGACGCAGATCGAGGCCGTCGAGATTCAGGCCGGTGGCGGTGAGATGAACGTGGCTGTCGACGAACGCCGGGGCGACGAAGCCGCCGTCGAGGTCGACGACGCGGGCGTCGGGGAACTGCGCACGGCCGACGTCATCGCTACCAAGCCATGCGACCACGCCGTCGCGGACCGCCAGCGCGGTCGCGTCGGGATGCGTGGGGCTGTGGATGCGCCCGTTGATCAGGAGTGTCGGCAAGCTGTTTCAGTCGCGGCTAGGGCGTGGGGGGCAGACGATACGGATCGACGACATCGGCATCGGTGACGTCGATGACTTCGCCGTCAATATAGTCTGCGGCGGAGTCGCCGGTCCGTCCGCGATATCCAGCAGTAGGGGCCATCATGATCACCGGTGCCCTGCGGGCGGCCATCGCGGTGAACACCGGTCGTGCGGCGGCCCGGGTCGGCGGCAGCAACAGCAGCGCCCCCAGCACCGAGCTGGCCAGGCCGGGAATGACGACCAGCACCGTGCCCAGCGCCACGAGGGCGCTGTCGGTGACGGCGCCCTGCGCACTCGCGGCGGTCAGCCCGGAGCGCAACCGGCGCAGCTGGCGGCTGATCTGCGAACCGGCCAGCGCCAGTCCGACCGCGAACGACGCGGCCAGCAGCAGCACCGTCCAGCCGAAGCCGATCGTCGCCACGAGCGCGACGACCACCGCCACCTCGATCAGCGCGTAGAGCAGGAACAGCCGCTTTGCCATGTACTGACAACGTCGACGACGGCGATCGGGTTCCACGCGGCTACGTGGCCGCGCTGAGTTCCAGGCCGATGTTGCGCTCCATGCCGCCGCGCAGCTTGGAGAACAAGTTGAACGTCTTGCCGACCAAGCCGTACCGCTTGCCGATGGCGTCGTAGATGTCACCGTTGCGGGCCTTGTCCAAGATGACGGCCTGCGCTTCCACAGCCTCGCTCTTGGGGTTGCCCCGCATGTCGCACACCGCGACGGTGACCCGTGGGGTGTTGCGGATGCGCTTGACCTTCCACGCATCCGCCTGGGTGATCACCAACAGGCGGTCCCCCTCGGGCACGGCCCAGATCGCAGTCGGTTTGGGCCGGCCGTCCTTGGTGAAGGTGGTCAGCAGGATGTAGTTGGCTTTGGCGACATCGGCGAAGGTGAGAGGCACGCCCGTAAAGTTAGTCGTCAACCTTCGAGTTCGCCTTCGGCCTCCAGTAGCACCTGCCGCAGACCGTCGAGCGTTGCAGGCTCGGGTTCGGCCCACATGCCGCGGCCGGCGGCTTCGAGCAATCGTTCGGCCATGCCGTGCAGCGCCCAGGGGTTGGATTCGGACATGAATTTGCGGTTCTCGTCGTCCAGCACGTATTCGGCCGACAACCGCTCGTACATCCAGTCGGCCATCACGTGGGCGGTGGCGTCATAGCCGAAGAGGTAGTCGACGGTGGCGGCCATCTCGAAGGCGCCCTTGTAGCCGTGCCGGCGCATGGCGTTGATCCACCGTGGATTGACGACGCGGGCCCGGAACACGCGGTTGGTCTCCTCGGACAGCGTGCGCGTGCGCACGGCGTCGGGACGGGTGTTGTCCCCGATGTAGGCGGCAGGCGACTGGCCGGTGAGGGCCCGCACCGTGGCGACCATGCCACCGTGGTACTGGAAGTAGTCGTCGGAGTCGGCGATGTCGTGCTCACGGGTGTCGGTGTTCTTGGCTGCCACGGCGATTCGGCGGTACGCCCGGTTCATGTCGTCGGCGGCGGGTGCACCGTCCAGCCCGCGCCCGTAGGCGAATCCGCCCCACGCCGTGTACACCTGTGCCAGGTCCGCGTCGTCCCGCCAGTTGCGGCTGTCGATCAACTGCAACAGCCCGGCCCCGTAGGTACCGGGTTTGGATCCGAAAATTCGTGTGGTGGCGCGTCTTTCGTCGCCATGCTCGGACAGATCAGCCTGTGCATGCGCGCGGACGTAGTTGTCGGAGGCCGGTTCATCGAGGCCCGCGACCAGTTTCACCGCGTCGTCGAGCATGGTGACCACGTGTGGAAACGCGTCCCGGAAGAACCCGGAGATGCGCACCGTGACATCGATGCGGGGCCGCCCGAGCTCGGCGAGCTCGATCGCCTCGAGGTTGACGACGCGCCGCGACGCGTCGTCCCACACCGGCCGGACGCCAAGAAGCGCAAGCACTTCGGCGATGTCGTCGCCTGAGGTACGCATGGCCGAGGTCCCCCACACCGACAGCCCGACCGACTGCGGCCAGCGACCGTAGTCGTCGCGGTACCGGTTGAGCAGCGAATCGGCCATCGCCACCCCGGTCTCCCAGGCCAGCCGCGACGGCACCGCCTTGGGATCCACCGAGTAGAAGTTGCGCCCCGTGGGCAGCACGTTGACCAGGCCGCGCAGCGGCGAACCGGATGGTCCAGAGGCGATGAAGCCGCCGTCGAGCGCCCGCAGCACCTGGTCGATCTCGCACGCGGTGCCCGCCAACCGCGGCACCACCTCGGTGGCGGCGAATCGCAAGATCTGCGCCACCTCGGCGTTGTCGGTCAGCCCGTCGACCGCAGAAGCGTCCCAACCGGATTCCTGCAGCGCGGCCACCAGCTCACGCGCACCGGCTTCGGCCGCGTCGACGGCCGCGCGGTCATCGCTGCCGTCCTCGATCAACCCGAGCGCCTGCCGAAGGCCGGGCACGGTCTGCTCACCGCCGAACAGCTGGCGGGCCCGCAGGATCGCCAGCACGAGATCGAGTTCGCCTGCCCCGGTTGGCTTTTCCCCGAGAATGTGCAGCCCGTCACGGATCTGCACATCCTTGATCTCACACAGCCAGCCGTCGACGTGCAGCAGCATGTCGTCGAATGAGTCCTCGTCGGGCCGGTCCTCCAGCCCCAGGTCGTGGTCCATCTTGGCGGCGCGCATCAGCGTCCAGATCTGCTGCCGGATGGCGGGCAGCTTGCCGGGATCGAGCGCCGAGACGTTGGCGTGCTCGTCGAGCAGCTGTTCGAGTCGCGCGATGTCGCCGTAGCTTTCGGCGCGCGCCATGGGTGGGATCAGGTGGTCGACGAGGGTGGCATGCGCACGACGTTTGGCCTGCGTGCCCTCACCGGGATCGTTGACCAGGAACGGGTAGATGAGCGGTAGATCGCCGAGCGCGGCATCGCTGCCACAGGCCGCGCTCATGCCGAGGGTCTTGCCGGGCAACCATTCCAGGTTGCCGTGCTTACCGAGATGCACCACCGCGTCGGCTTTGAAAGAACCAGGAAAGGACGAGTCCAGCCACCGGTAGGCGGCCAGGTAGTGATGGCTGGGCGGCAGATCGGGATCGTGATAGATGGCGACCGGGTTCTCCCCGAAGCCGCGTGGCGGCTGCACCATCAGCACAATGTTGCCGGCTTGCATTGCGGCGACGACGATCTCACCGTCGGGGTCGCGGCTGCGGTCGACGAACAACTCCCCCGGCGGCGGGCCCCAATGTTCGACGACCGCATCGGCCAGTTCGGCGGGCAGGGTCGCGAACCACGCCCGATAATCCTTGGCCGGCACCCGAATCGGATTACCGGCCAACTGCACGTCGGTCAGCCACTCCGGGTCCTGCCCGCCGCGCTCGATCAGGGCATGGATCAAGGCATCACCATCGCCGGACTCCACGCCCGGGATGTCGGCGGCCTCGCCCAGGTCATAGCCGTGTTCGCGCATCGCCCGCAGCAGCGCCACCGCACTTGCCGGAGTGTCCAGCCCGACCGCGTTGCCGATGCGAGCATGCTTGGTCGGATAGGCCGAAAACACCACGGCCACGCGCTTTTCGGCGGCCGGGACGGCACGCAGGCGGGCATGACGCACCGCCAGGCCCGCCACCCGGGCGCAGCGCTCCGGGTCGGCCACATAGGAGATCAGCCCCTCGTCGTCGATCTCCTTGAACGAGAACGGCACCGTGATGATCCGGCCGTCGAACTCCGGGACCGCGACCTGGGTGGCGACGTCGAGCGGAGACATACCGTCGTCACTGGTGGCCCAGTCTGCCCTCGAACACGTAAGGCATAGCCCCTGCAGGATCGGGACGTCAAGGGCGGCAAGGTGTGCGACGTTCCACGAGTCGTCGGTTCCGCCGGCCCCGACCGTGGCGGGCGTCGCGCCGCCGGCGGCCAGCACCGTGGTGACCAGGGCGTCGGCGGTGCCGAGCAGTTCGAGCAGCTCGGGTTCGGCGGTGCGCAGCGATGCGCAGAAAACCGGCAGCGCCCGACCGCCCGCGCTCTCGATGGCCTGGCACAACGCCTCGACATACCCGGTGTTTCCGGCGAGCTGCTGGGCACGGTAGTACAGCACCGCGACCGTGGGCCCGTCGATCGGGGCGGCCTCGTCGCGCTCAAGAAGGCCCCAGGTCGGGGTGATGACCGGCGGGGCGAATCCGAACCCCGTCATCAGCAGGGTGTCGGACAGGAATCGGTGCAGGTTGCCCAGATTTTCGACGCCGCCCTGGGCGAGGTAGATGTGGGTTTGCAGAGCCACGCCCTGTGGCGCGGTCGAATGTCCCATCAATTCGGCGTCGGGCGACTGTTCACCGCTCACGACGACCGTGGGCACGCCGCCGGCGACAACGGCGTCGATGCCGTCCTGCCAGGCGCGGTAGCCGCCGAGAATGCGCACGACGGCGATGTCGACGCCGTCGAGCAACTCCTCAAGTTCGCCGCTGACCAGCCGCGACGGGTTGGCCCATCGATATCCGGTCCCGCTGGCGCGGGCAGTGATCAAATCGGTGTCTGAGGTCGACAGCAGCAGGACGGTGGGGTGGGACACCCACCATTCGTACCGTACTAGGGCGCAATCTCGCCGAAGCGGTCATGCCAGGTCTGCCGGTACGGCCGGCCCGCGGCCGCGACGAGCAGGAGTACGAGCACCGCGAAACCGCCGAAAGCAACCATGATCTGTCCCCTCCTGGAACCTGTTTCAATCCCGGTACCGGTGGTCCGGGGTACTTGCCGCAAACTTACGCCCGGGCGGGGCTGAAAGGGGCCGATATGTAAGGGAGGGAACAGGTTTGCGTAGCAGTGATGGATGTCACATCGGACGGTATCGTTCGGCGTTCCAACGGCCGGTGTCGACAAACGGGCGCAGCGCAAGGAAGTAGGCGACGGCGACCGCCGGGGGCGCCAGCAGCGGTAACCAGGCCACACTGACGGGCAAGGCCGCCGCTGCCAGCCCGGCGGCGGTGAAACCGATTGCGGCAAGCATGGTCTGGCGCGTCGTGGTCGCCGTGTCCGGTGTTTCGACCGCATGCCGGATCACCAGATACGCGGTGGCCGAGAGCCCCGCCAGCGCGGCGAACAACGGCGCCGGCTCCGACAACGCGAGCGAGACAGCGGCCGCAACCACCGCAGCCGTCGCGGCGGGCCGGATCCACAGCCCGATCAGCACCCCCACCCCTGCCACCGCGGCCGCCACGAGCGCGGACCCCTCGGCGGTTGCCGCCGCCGCGCCGGCCATGAGCAGCCCGAACACCGTCGAGAAGGTCCGTGGAGCCGGTTGCGCGGACACCGTCACAACCTCCGGTGCACGTGCCCGTGCCGGTGCCGGTCCGGGATCAGCCGCATCGCGTCCTGAAGCGGGCCGTCGTGGCTCCAGTGCACGACATCGATGCCGATCGTGCCCATGTCGCGGTACATGGCCGAGCGCTGCAGCGCCCACATGCGGGCAATCAGTGGATCCAGGCCGGCGTCGAAGGGTGCGCCCTGAAGGACGTCGACGGCGACGACGGTGTGGCCGCGTTTCGACAGTTCGATCAACGCCAGCGCGAACTCGGTACTCAGCAGGGTCGAGAATGCCACCACGATCGCGCCCGGCGGGACTGCTGCGCGCGGCGCCAATGTCCCTGTGGTGGTTTCGAATCCACCCCCGACCCCGAGCACGGCGTCGAGCACCCGGTAGAACTGGCGGCGACCGATGTCGACTCCGAGCCAGCGCGGTTGCTTGCCGCCCAGAGCCACGATGCCGGCGCGGTCGCCGTTGCGCAGCGCACTCTGCACCACCTGGGCCGCACCGCGGGCGGTGCGCTCGGTGGCCTCGGTGGCCGGACCGGGTGCCTGGTCGTGGGTGTCGATCAACACGACGACGTCGGCACCACGGTCGGTGAGCCGTTCGGTGACGTGCAACCGGCCCCGGCGCGCACTCACCGGCCAGTTGACGGTGCGCAGGTGATCGCCGGGGACGTAGGGCCGCACATCGGCGTACTCGACGCCTGGCCCTGTGTGCCGGGTCAGGTGGGCACCGAGCCGGTCGGGCAGTTCGGCACGCGGCAGCGGGGTCACCTGCGGTGCGGCGAGCGGGAACACGTACAACTCGGCGGCATCCACGGTCGCTTCCCCGACCGTCAGACCGCCTGGCGCGGTCACCTCGATCCGGGCCCGCAGAGGGTAGTGGCCCCAGCGGGATGCGCTGGCCCGCACCGTCACCCGCTGCCCTGCCGCGCCGCCGAGCACCTCGACGTGCATGCCGTCGACCGGTTCGACCGCCAGCCGGCAGCCGGCACCGGCGTCGGCCTCTGCCCACACCGACAGCTGTGCCGTCTCGTTCTCGAAGCAGCGCAGCACGCCGGGCTCCCCGTACACCCGTACCTTCGCCGCAGGCCGCTGCCAGTGAATCGAGCACAGCACTCCGAGCAGCGGTGCGACGAAAGCGACCAACTGCCAACGTGATCCGGCAACGGCGACGATCAGTACGACCGCCGCGGCAGTCGCCAGCGCCTTGGCCAGCGGCGCTGCAACCCAACGCGGTCGGGCTTGTGCGCAGCGGGCGTCAGGCATTGGCGCGGGGCACCGGAAGTCGGCGAAGAAGTTCGCTCATCACATCCGATCCGTGGATGCTGCGCACCCACATCTCCGGGCGCAGGCTGATGCGGTGCGCCATCGCCGCGACGGCGAGCATCTTGATGTCCTCGGGAATGACGTAGTCACGGCCCACCAACAGCGCGCGGGCCCGCGCCAGCTGAACCAGATCGAGTTCGGCACGCGGGCTGGCGCCGACCGCGACCTGTGGATGGTGCCGGGTTGCCCCGGCCAGGGCCACCACGTAGTGCAGGACGTCGTCGTGCACCGTCACCTGTTCCACGGCTTCCCGCATCGCGAGGAACTGTGGTCCGTCGACAACCCGGTTCACCACCACCTCGGCCGATCCACGATCCAGCCGACGGCGCAGCATCGAGGTCTCGTCCTGCACGGACAGGTATTTGAGCTCAAGGCGCACGGCGAATCGGTCGAGCTGGGCTTCGGGCAGCGGATAGGTGCCCTCGTACTCGATCGGATTGTCGGTGGCCAACACAATGAAAGGGGCTGGCAGCCGGTGGGTCTGGCCGTCGATGCTGACCTGCCCCTCAGCCATCGCCTCCAACAGCGCCGCCTGGGTCTTGGGCGGGGTGCGGTTGATCTCGTCGGCCATCAGCAGATTGGTGAAGATGGGCCCCGGACGGAACTCGAAACGGCCGGACTGCATGTCGTACACCGTGGAGCCGAGCAGGTCCGCGGGCAGCAGGTCCGGGGTGAACTGCACGCGGGTGAACTTCAACCCGAGCGCCGCCGCGAACGACCGCGCGATGAGGGTCTTGCCCAGTCCCGGAAGATCTTCGATGAGAACGTGTCCACGCGCCAGCAGTGCCGTGAGAATGAGGGTGAGCGCATCGCGCTTGCCCACCACCACGCGCTCGATCTCGTCGAGGACTCCACGCGCGGTCGCGGCCGCCGACGCCTGGGCGGAAACGGGCATCGGGCCGGTCATAGCCGTTCCAATCGTTGCAGGATCTCGCCGAGAACCGCCCGGCCCGGACCGGGCTCGTCGGCTCGTGCGGCCATGCCGGACACAACGTTGTCGGGATCCACCCACTGCCACAGCTGCGCACCGAACAACATCCGGCCGGTCGCGTGAAATGCCGCCGGATCGGCAGCCTGCCGGTGCCCGGTGGCCGCCGCGAACTCTCTGGCCAGCCGGGGCCGCAGGTGCCGGTCCCACTGGAGCCGCGTGGAATCGGCTCGGCGGACCAGGGTTTCGGTCTCCGATCTCCACTGTGCCAGGAGCTCGGCGGCATCGTTGGACGACGGTTGCCCGCCGGCTTTGTCGCGGTCTTCGCGAAGCGAGGAGCGCAGTATCACCAGCAGCACGGCCAGCGCGGCGCCGGCGACCCAGCCGATCACGCTGCGATCCGGTAGCACCACGGCCCACGCCTCCACCAGCACCACCAGCAGAAAACCCGCCAACACCATTCTCTTCACGCCAGGCTCCGCAAGTCGGCGAGCACCTGATGCAACGCCCGCACCGCGGCATCGCGGTCGATCTCGCTCATCACATGGGGGCTGAACCGCGCCTCGGTGAAGAGCTCGACGAGTTCGGTTGCGCTGTCCGGGGACAACGCATGGTGACGCACTGCACGGGCCAGCACCTCCGACGGGGTGTCGGACTCCTGCGGCACCACTTCGGGCGCCTGTGCCAGACCGTGTTCCATTGCGGCGTAACAGGCGATGATCGCGGTGCGCGGATCGCGGCTGAGATCGCCGATCTCGGCCAGTCCGAGTTCTGCTGCCCGCGCGAGCTTTTCGGGTCCGCTCGGCTGGTGTGGCGGGGCCACCCGCTCGCCGTCGTCGAACCAGGTCGCCGGGCGGGCACGTCTTCTCGCCTGTACGACGGTGCCGAACGCCACGATCAGCAGCAGGATCACCGTCGCCGCAGCCAGATACCCGAACGCGTTCTCGCCGGTACCGGTCGGATCCGGTGGCGACTGGGCGGGAGACCCCGGTGGTGTCGATGTCGGCGGGGGCGCCGGCGGCGGTAGTTCGGGTGCGTCGGCCCACTGGGTGATCAGCACCACGACGAGCAGCCAGCCCAACAGCACCGCCAGCGCAACCAGTACCCACCGCAAACGCAGCCGCACCTGCAGCCCACGCAATTCCAGGCGCTGAAAATCCGGATCGCCGGATCCGGTCGGCTTGCGAGGCGCGGTGATCACGGCGAAGGCGAATCCGGCGAGCGCGACCGCCAGCAGTGCGACGAGGGCGACGAGGCTGACGGGAGAATCAGTGTCCGGTTCGGCGGGTGCGGGACGACCGCCAGGAACATATCCGCGCAATGCGATGGCAGCCAGCATCACAAGCACGAGCACAGTGGCCACGCGCCTTGCCGCCTTATCGATACCGGGCATCGCCTGGACAATCGTCGCACGGATTCGGGTCGGGACCGGCGAATCGCCCTACCTACAATGGGAACCTATGGCCCGCAGCCGTGAGCAGGACGCCTGCCCCGGTGCACTGACAGTGCACCGGGCCGCCGATGGCGCCCTGGTGCGGATCCGGCTTGCCGGCGGGGTCATCACCGCGACACAACTCGCGGCGCTGGCCGAGGTCGCATCGCAATTCGGCTCCCCCGCAATGGAACTCACCTCGCGCGGCAACATCCAGATCCGGGCCCTCACCGACACCGACGCGGTGGCCGGCGCCCTGACCGAAGCCGGTCTGCTGCCGTCACCGACCCACGAGCGGGTCCGCAACATCGTGGCCTCGCCGCTGTCCGGTCGGTCCGGCGGCGTGGCCGACGTCCGGGACCTCGTCGGCGCACTCGACCTGGCCATCCAGGCTGAGCCGATGTTGGCCGAGCTGCCCGGCCGGTTCCTTTTCAGCCTCGACGACGGCCGTGGCGACGTCTCCGGACTGGCCGCGGACGCCGGTGCACACCTGCTCGATACCGACACCGCTGCGCTGCTGCTCGGCGGCATCGACACCGGGGTGCGGCTGGCCGTCACCGACGTGGTCCCGACGCTGACGACGATTGCCAAACGCTTCATCCAGACACGCGGAAAGTGCTGGCGCATCACGGAACTGGAAGATCTGTCACCGCTCCTGGACGGATTGGACGTCTCCTCACCCGCCGGTGCGCAGTGGCCGCCGACTGTCAAACCTCCGGTCGGCTGGATCGAGCAGCGCGATGGCAAGGTCGCACTGGGCGCCGGACTACCGCTGGGCGTACTCGGTGCCCGAGAGGCGCAATTTCTCGCGGCCATCGAGGCGCCACTGACCATCACCCCGTGGCGGTCGATTCTGGTGTTCGACCTGGACGACGCCGCCGCCGACGTGGCACTGCGGGTGCTGGCGCCGATGGGATTGGTGTTCGACGAGAACTCACCGTGGCTGGCCGTCAGTGCCTGTACAGGCAGCCCGGGCTGCGCCAAGTCGGTTGCCGATGTGCGCGCGGATGCGGCGCGGGCCGTCAACAGCCCATCAGAAATCCACCGGCACTTCGTCGGCTGCGACCGGGCCTGCGGCAGCCCGCCCGTCGGCGAGGTTTTGATCGCCACCGAGGATGGATATCGAGCGCGTAACCCCTCCCCGTAGGGTTGTCGCGTGCTCGACTACATCCGCGATGCCGGCGAGATCTATCGGCAGTCGTTCGCGACGATCCGCGCCGAAGCGGAGCTCTCACGCTTCCCCGCCGACGTGTCGCGCGTGGTGGTAAGGCTGATCCACACCTGCGGCCAGGTCGACGTCGCCGACCATGTCGCCTACACGGACGACGTCGTCGCCAGAACCCACGCGGCACTGGCTGCAGGCGCCCCGGTGTTGTGTGATTCCTCGATGGTGGCGGCCGGAATCACCAGGTCACGGCTGCCCGCTGACAACGAAGTGGTGTCGCTGGTGGCCGATCACCGCGCCCCCGAGCTGGCCGCCCGGTTGGGCAGCACGCGGTCCGCGGCCGCCGTCGACCTGTGGGCCGATCGCCTCGGTGGCGCCGTCGTGGCGATCGGCAATGCGCCGACCGCCCTGTTCCGGTTGCTGGAGCTGCTCGACGAGGGTGCGCCCACGCCCGCGGCGGTGCTGGGCGGCCCGGTCGGCTTCGTCGGCTCGGCGCAGTCCAAGCAGGAGCTGATCGAACGCCCCCGCGGGATGTCCTATTTGGTGGTGACGGGTCGGCGCGGTGGCAGCGCGATGGCCGCCGCCGCCGTCAATGCGATAGCGAGTGAGCACGAATGAGCGCGACAAGAGGGACCCTTTACGGCGTCGGACTGGGGCCTGGCGATCCGGAGCTCGTCACCGTCAAGGCGGCCCGGCTGATCGGCGAGGCCGACGTCGTGGCGTACCACAGCGCGCGGCACGGGCACAGCATTGCCAGGGAGATCGCCGAGCGGTACCTGCGGCCCGGGCAGCTCGAAGAGCACCTGGTCTATCCGCTCACCACCGAGACCACCGACCATCCCGGCGGCTACGCCGGCGCGATGGAGGATTTCTACGCCGAATCCGCCGAGCGAATCGCCGCGCACCTCCAGGCCGGCCTTGACGTGGCACTGCTGGCTGAGGGCGATCCGCTGTTCTACAGCTCGTACATGCACATGCACACCCGGCTGACTTCTCGGTTCGACGCCGTCATCGTTCCCGGCGTCACCTCGGTCAGCGCAGCCTCAGCCGCCACCGGCACCCCGCTCGTCCAGGGCGACGAGGTGCTGACCATCCTGCCCGGCACGCTGCCGGCTGACGAACTCAAACGTCGCCTGGCCGATACCGACGCCGCGGTGGTGCTCAAACTCGGCCGCTCGTATACCCGGGTGCGCGAAGCACTTTCGTCGACCGGCCGGCTCGACGAGGCCTTCTACGTGGAGCGGGCCAGTACGACGCGCGAGCGGGTGGCGCCGGCGGGCGACGTCGACGAGGCGAAGGTCCCGTACTTCTCGCTGGCCATGATCCCCGGCGGCACCCGGCGCCGCGCGGCGGCAGGCAGCGTGGTGGTCGTCGGGCTCGGCCCCGGTGACCACGACTGGATGACCCCGCAGAGCCGACGCGAGCTGGCCGCGGCCACCGACCTCATCGGTTACGGGCCCTACCTTGAGCGCGTCGGCATCCGGACCGGGCAGCGCCACCATCCCAGCGACAACACCGACGAACCGGAACGCGCCCGTCTGGCCTGCACGCTGGCCCAGCAGGGTGGGGTGGTCGCGGTGGTGTCATCGGGTGATCCGGGGGTGTTCGCGATGGCCACCGCGGTGCTGGAGGAAGCCAAGCAGTGGCCGGGCGTCGAGGTGCGGGTGGTTCCGGCGATGACGGCCGCTCAGGCGGTCGCCAGTCGGGCCGGCGCGCCGCTGGGTCACGACTATGCGGTGATCTCGCTGTCCGACCGGCTCAAGCCGTGGGACGTGATCGCCGAGCGCCTGGCCGCGGCGGCCAAGGCCGACCTGGTGCTGGCCATCTACAACCCGGCTTCCAAGACGCGGACGTGGCAGGTGGGCGCGATGCGTGAGCTGCTGCTGCAACATCGCGATCCGAGTACCCCGGTGATCATCGGGCGCAGCGTCTCCGGCGCGGAGCCCGGCCCCGGCGAGAGTGTCCGGGTGGTCCGGTTGGCCGATCTCGATCCCACCGACGTCGACATGCGCTGTCTGCTGATCATCGGGTCGTCGCAGACTCAGTGGTATTCCGACGCGGACGGCGACCGGGTGTTCACTCCCCGCCGCTACCCCGGCTGACTGTCGTCGACTTTTATTGACTGCTGTCAGAATCCCGATTAGTGTCCGGCGTCACACCCGTTCGGATGGGAGGCGTGTGGCGCAACAGGGGGCACCGGTGCGGTCTGCGGTCGATCGCCGTCAACCGCAGCGCAGCGACCAGCGGCGCACTGCGATCCTGCAGGCGCTGAACGAGCACCTGCGTCAGACCGGCTTCGACGCGCTGAGCATCGCCGAAGTGGCCCGGCAGGCCGGGGTCGGCCGCTCGGCGTTCTACTTCTACTTCGAGAACAAGGCGGCCGCCGTGGCCGCATTGCTCGAGCCGATGCACGACGCGCTGTCGGCGGCCAACGACATCCTCGCCAACACCGCCGAACCGCCCCAATCCCGGGTCCACGACACACTCGACGCGATCCTGCGGACGGCAGAGGATCATCGCTACCTGTTCCAGGCCATGCTGGAGGCACGCGGGAGCAGCGCCGCGGTCCGCGAGATGTGGGACGACGCTCGAGAGTCATTCGTCCCGAAGGTGGCCGCGGTTATCACCGCCGAGCGCGCAAGCCGCCGTGCCCCCGAGGGGACGGACCCACGGGTGTTGGCGGGCCTGCTGATGGAGTTCAACGACCGGCTGCTGGAGCGGTTCATCATTGGCGGTCCGCTGACCCGCCAACAACTACTGGAAGGTGCGGAGGCGATCTGGATGGGTGCCATTTACGGGATGACGGAGACCGCGCAGTGACCGCCGCCGTATCGATACCGAGCCGGCCCGCCGAGGTGACCGCCTCGTGGCTCTCGACGATTCTGCGGGCCGAGGTCACCTCCGTCACGACCGCGCCGATCGGGACCGGGCAGACCGGCGCCACCTACCGGGTTTCGGTCACCTACGCCGACAGCCCTGATCTGCCAGATACATTCGCGATCAAGTTGCCCTCACAGGACGACACCGTGCGCGACCGCGTGAGCATCGGCTACCGTTCCGAGCACGCGTTCTACACCAACGTCGCATCGCGGGTGCAGATCCCGGTCCCGCACTGCCACCACTGTGAGATCGCAGGTGAGGGAGCCGATTTCGTCTTGCTGCTGGCCGATATGGCACCCGCGGTCCAGGGCGATCAGATCGCAGGCTGCACCGCCGACGAGGCCACCCTGGCAGTGCGGGCACTGGCCAATCTGCACGGCCCCACCTGGTGTGACCCACAGTGGGCCAACTTCCCCGGCATCGCCATGCCCAAACCGGAGCCCGATTCGGCGAAGGGGTTCGGCGATATCGCGAAGATGGCTGCCGATATCACCCTGGACAAGCTCGGTGCGCGCATGAGCGCCGAGAACCGCGAAACGCTGGGCGCGGCAATGTCGGTGGTGACACCTTGGCTGCTGGCCGAACCGGATCGGTTCGCGATTCTGCACGGTGACTATCGGCTCGACAACATGTTGTTCGATCCCGACCGCAGCCGCATCACCGTCGTGGACTGGCAGACGCTCGGCTCCGGACTACCGGCCCGCGACCTGTCCTATTTCACCGCGACGAGCCTGCTGCCACTGGCCAGGGCCGCAGTCGAGGCGAATCTCGTCGACGAGTATCACCGCACACTGCTCACTCACGGGGTCACCGGCTATGACCGCGAAACTTGTTGGCAGGACTACCGGTTGGGGATGTTGCAAGCTCCACTGATCACCGTGCTGGGTTGCGCGTTCGCCACCTCCACCGAGCGCGGCGACGACATGATGCTGGTGATGGCCGAGCGCGGATGTCAGGCGATCCGCGAACTCGGCACGTTGGATCTCATCAACGCCTGACCCAACGCACCGCTTCGTCGACCGTGGCCACCGTCTGCACACCGGTCGGCAGTGGCGGCCGGTCCACCATCACCACCGCAACCCCCGCGGTGGCCGCAGCGTCCAGTTTGGGCTGAGTCATCTCGCCGCCGCTGTTCTTGGTGACCAGCGCGTCGATGCGGTGCTCGGCCAGCAGTGCCAACTCCCCCTCGTACCGATAGGGCCCGCGGGAGAGCAGCAGATGGTGGCGGACCGGCAAGGTCGCGGGGTCTGGCGCGGTGACAGCCCTGACCAGAAACCACGCGTCGACATCTCGGAACGCCGCGGTGCCGGACCGGCCGGTGGTCAGAAAGACCCGCGAATAACCCTTGGCCGCAACGGTTTCCGCCGCTTCGGTATCCGACCCCACGGCGATCGCATTCCCGGGCGACCACGCCGGGCGGGCCAGTACGAGATACGGAAGACCCAGTTCCGAGCACACCTGCGCGGCGTGGGCGGTGATGGTCGCGGCGAACGGATGAGTGGCGTCGACCACGGCGTCGATACCTTCGTCCAGAAGCCAGGTCCGCATCCCGTCGACGCCGCCGAACCCGCCTATCCGGACCGGGCCGACCGGCAGCGCCGGATCCGGAACCCGCCCGGCCAATGAGCTGACCACCTCCACGTCAGGATGCAGGGCGGCGGCGAGCGCCCGGGCCTCCCCTGTTCCGCCGAGCAGCAGAACACGCATCAGTGTCTGCTGCCGCGGCGCCGGCCCGATGAATACAGGTAGCTGTCGGTGAAGCCCTCGGCCGCCAAAACGTCGCCGACCACGATCACCGCGGTGCGGGTGACCCCTGCGGTGTGCATCTGCTCGGCGATGTCCGCCAGTGTGCCGCGCAGCACGATCTCCTCGGGCCAGCTCGCGAATGCCACCACGGCGCAAGGCGTTTCTGGGCGGTATCCGCCATCCAGAAGCTCCGGCACGATGGCGTCGATCTGCGCGGCGGCCAGATGCAACACCAGCGTCGACCCGGGCTTCGACAAGGTGCGGAGGTCCTCACCCTCGGGCATCGCGGTGGACAGCGTCGCCACCCGGCTCAGGGTGACGGTTTGCGCGACCCCGGGGACGGTCAGTTCCCGGCCGAGTGCGGCGGCGACGGCGGCGAATGCCGGTACCCCCGGCACGATTTCGTAAGGGACACCGAACGCGTCGAGCCTGCGGCACTGTTCGGCGAGTGCGCTGTAGATCGACGGATCCCCCGAATGCAGGCGGGCGACGTCCAGACCAGCCTTGTCGGCCACGACCAGTTCGTCGATGATCTGTTCCAGGGTCAGCGGTCCGGTATCGACCACCTTCGCATCGGGCGGGCACAACGCCAGCAGATCCGACGGCATGATCGACCCGGCGTACAGGCAAACCGGACAACTGGAGAGCAACCGCTGCCCGCGCACGGTGATCAGATCGGCTGCGCCGGGGCCGGCCCCGATGAAGAACACGGTCATCGCTTGACCACCGACCACTGGGTGACCGGCAGGGCCGGTCGCCAGCCGGTGAAACCACCGATCGCCCCGCCCTGATAGTGCTGATAGCGCCGCAACTCGCCGCCTTCCTTCGAATACCAGTGCGCGACAACGGCTTCTGACTCAACGGTGACCGCATTGACCACCGCTCGACCGCCCGCGGGCAACCGGTCATAGCAGGCCTGCAACAGACCCGGCTGCGTCACGCCACCGCCGATGAAGATCGCCGCCGGGTCCGGTGCCGCGTCCAGAGCCTCGGGCACCGCGCCGCACACGTCGACCCGCACGCCGAAAGACGTGACGTTGCCGCGGATTCGGTCGCGTCGCTGCTCGTCACGTTCGAACGCCACCGCCGCACACCCGGGCGCGCTACGGCACCATTCGATCGCGACGCTGCCCGAGCCCGAACCGACGTCCCACAGTAGTTCCCCGGGCCGCGGGCCCAGGGCAGCCAACGTGACGGCCCGGATGGATTGTTTGGTGAGCTGCCCGTCGTGACTGAATGATTCGTCGGGCAGCGCGTGGGCCCGGCGGTCGTCGGGCAGGTAGGTCACTGCGACGACGTTGAGGTCGTCGACGTCGGTGGGCGCCGTCGTCGCCCAGTCGCGGGCAGTGCCGTCGCGGCGCCGCTCGGCGGGCCCGCCCAGCTGCTCGAGCACGGTGAGCTCGGAATCGCCCCTGCCGGATTCCGTGAGCAACCGGGCCAAGGTGGCCGGCCCTGCCCCGTCCCGCGACAACACGATGGCCCGACCGCCTCGGCGCACCGCGGTGTGCGGCGCCGCGGTGACCAAACTGATCACCTCGGTGTCCTGCACCGTCCAGCCCAGCCGCGCGCAGGCCAGCGTCACGCTCGACACCTGTGGCAGGACGCGCACCCGCTGCGCGCCGAACTGCCGGATCAGCGTGGCGCCGATACCGTGCAGCAGCGGATCCCCGCTGGCCACCACATGGACGTCGGAGCTGCCGAACAACGTCGGCAAGGTTGGGAGCAGCGGCGACGGCCAAGCCCTGCGGTCGGCTGTCACGGTGGCGTCGAGCAGCGCCAACTGGCGTGGCGAACCGTAGACCACGGCAGCCTTCGCCAACTCCTCGCGCGCGGCCGCCGAGAGCCCCGCCATCCCGTCGGCGCCGATGCCCACGACTGTGATCACCGGCTCTCTGTTCTTCGCGCATGCGCTCATCACCGGGGCATCCTTCGCCAAACGAATTGCGGCACGAACCGCGTCACAAAGATCATCGGGCGGATCACCCACGGCACCCACACCGCCCGTTTCCCCTTGGCCAGCGCCTTGGCGGCGGCATCGGCCACCTGCGCGGGCGTGCTGGAGAACGGCGCGGGTTCCATGCCTTCGGTCATCCGCCCGATGACGAAACCCGGCCGCACGATCAGCAACTGCACGCCGGTGCCGTGCAGCGCATCGGACAATCCGCAGGCGAAACCGTCGAGGCCTGCCTTGGCCGACCCGTAGACGTAGTTGGCGCGGCGCACGCGGGCGCCGGCGATCGACGAGAACACCACCAGCCGGCCTTCGCCTGCCACCCGCATGCGCTGTGCAAGCTCGGTCAGCAGACCGACCTGCGCGACGTAATCGGTGTGCACGACGGCCACCGCGTGCGCGGAATCGGACTCCGCGCGCGCCTGATCGCCCAGGACACCGAACGCCAGCACGGCAGTGCCGATCGGCCCGTGGGCGGATTCGATCTCCTCGACGAGGCGCGCGTGACCTGCGACTTCGTCGGCGTCGAACTCAAGGGTGTGCACAGCCGCTGCACCGGCGGCGCGCACCGCCGCGACCTGCTCGTCGAGCCGGTCTGCGCCGCGGGCGGCGAGCACCACGGTGGCCGCTGGGGCGAGCCGGACTGCGAGTTCGGTGCCGATCTCGCTGCGGCCCCCGAAAATGACCACGACACGACGATGCGTGTCAGCCGTGTCGTTCATGGCAGCGATTATCACCTGCGCTAGCGTGGACACCGATGGCTACATCTCGTGGCAAGGCAACCACCAGGCTCACAAACGATGCCTTGGCGTTTCTCACCGAACGCCATTTGGCCATGCTGACCACTCTGCGCTCCGACAGTTCCCCGCATGTCGTCGCGGTCGGTTTCACCTTCGATCCCAAAACGCACATCGCTCGGGTCATCACCACGGGCGGTTCACAGAAGGCCGTCAATGCCCATGAGCGCGGCGTGGCGGTGCTCAGCCAGGTCGACGGGGCGCGCTGGCTGTCTCTGGAGGGCAAGTCCACCGTCAGCACCGATGCCGACGCGGTGCGCGACGCCGAACTGCGCTACGCCCAGCGCTACCGCACGCCGCGCATCAACCCCCGGCGCGTGGTGATCGAGGTCCGCATCGAGCGGGTGCTGGGCTCCTCGGATCTCCTGGACCGCGGCGAAAGCTAACGCACCGGCACCACGACGAGGTCGTGGGGCTGGTTGTTGACCGACAGCGCGCCGTCCTCGGTCACGATCACGATGTCCTCGATGCGGGCACCCCACTGCCCGGGGAAGTACACCCCGGGCTCGACGCTGAACGCCATTCCGGCTTCCAGCGGGAGGTCGTTGCCCGCGACGATGTAGGGCTCCTCGTGCACCGACAGGCCGATGCCGTGTCCGGTGCGGTGCACGAACGCCTCGGCGAGCCCCTCGGCCGCCAGCACGTCCCGAGCGGCGGCATCGACCTGCTCGGCGGTGACCCCGGGCCGCACCGCGGCGACCGCGGCCTGCTGCGCCTTCTCCAGCACCGCGTAGCGGCGCGCGACCTCTGGATCCGGATCGCCGATGCTGTAGGTCCGGGTGCAATCCGAGTTGTAGCCGGGTTCGTACGGTCCGCCGATGTCGACGACGACGATGTCGCCGGCCTTCAGTTCACGGTCGGAGCATTCATGATGCGGGTCGGCGCCGTGCGGACCCGAGCCGACGATGATGAACGCCACCTCCGAATGCCCCTCTGCGACAATCGCTTCGGCGATGTCGGCGGCCACGTCCGCCTCGGTGCGGCCGGGCACCAGGAACTCCGGAACCCGGGCGTGCACCCGGTCGATCGCCGCGCCGGCCTTGCGTAGGGCATCGACCTCGGCGGCGTCCTTGATCATCCGCAACCGCCGCAGCACGTCGGTGGCCAGCACCGGCACCACGCCCAGCAACTCGGCCAGCGGAAGCAGATGCAGCGCGGGCATCGCATCGGTGACGGCAGCCCTGGCGCCCCCGAGCGCATCGACCACCAACTGGTACGGGTTCTCGCCGTCAACCCAATCGTGCACCGCCACACCGAGTTCGGTCACCGCGGATTCTTTGAGCGAAGCCAGTTCCAGGCGCGGGATCACCATGGTCGGGTCGCCGCCGGCAGGCACTACCAGCGCCGTCAGCCGCTCGAAGGTCTGCGCCCGCGAACCGATCAGATATCGCAGGTCGTAGCCGGGCGTGATGACCAGGCCGGCCAAGCCCGCAACCGCGGCGGCAGACGCGGCCGTGGCGAGCCGGTGGGCGTACACGTCGGTGCTGAATCGGCTGATGGTCATGGCTTCGAGGCTAATGCCTTGCCACCCGCTACTGTCGCTTGAATGTTGCGTGACATCCGAGATTTCACCGGCGATCCCGAGGCGTACGCCGCCGAACTGCGCCGACGTTGGGGTGGACTGCTCAGCTACCGGTATCTCGGTCGCACGTATTCGTCGATGGACCTCGGCCCCGCCGACGACACCGTGACGTTGCGCCGGGATATGCGCAATTCGAGCGGTGGGTTGCTGCTCGCGGTGCTCGGCATCTCCTCCCCGGACAGCGGCGGTGTGAGCGACCTGGAAGCCGTGCCCAACCCGGTCATCCACTCCTGTCAGGTGCTGGACCCTGCCGCAGATGTGGCGCGGATCCGGGTGAACACCGAGATACTCAAGCAAGGCAGGCAACTGGCCTACAGCCGGTCGGTGATCGTCGACGCCGACAATCCGGACCGGGTCATCGCGCTCACCGAAGGCCAGGGCATCGCGATCGGGACACCACCGGATGGTCTGGAGAAGATGCCCGTCGACCCGATCGGGATCGTCGACGGGCCGGACCTGCCGCCACTGTGGCAGGTGTTCGGCGGCCACAAGCGCGAAGACGGACACTGGGCGCTGCCGCAGTTGACTGTCGAAGTAGCCTCACCGGATGCCGCCCTGCACATCGGGCCACAGTTCGTGATCCTGGAAACCGCAGCCTCAGATTGCGCGGCCGACGCCGCAAAAACCGATGCGCTGCAAGGCATTTCGTCGCACGTGATGTTCCTTGCCCGCGGTAAGACCGGACCCTTCCGGGTCGACGTCCAGCCACTGGCCGGCACAGACGGAACGGTCGCAGTCAGGGCAACTCTGCATGACGAGGGAGCCGACGGCAAAGCTGTCACGGCAGCCACCTACCTGTTTCGGAGGACCGCATGACCTCGCCCATCCTGTTGCTCGACGGCGCCAGCATGTGGTTCCGTTCATTCTTCGGAGTCCCCTCGTCGATCAAGGCCCCCGACGGCAGGCCGGTGAACGCCGTGCGCGGCTTCCTGGACTCGATCGCCACCTTGGTCAGCCGGGAGCGGCCGGGCCGCCTGGTGGTCTGCCGCGACGACGACTGGCGGCCCCAGTGGCGGGTGGACCTGATCCCGTCCTACAAAGCACACCGGGTGGCCGAGCCCCTTCCGGACGGGGTGCCGGACATCGAAGAGGTTCCCGACGACCTCACCCCCCAGGTCGACATGATCATGGAATTGCTGGAGGCCTTCGGCATCGCGACAGCAGGCGCACCGGGATTCGAGGCTGACGATGTGCTGGGAACCCTGGCCACCCGCGAGCAACGCGACCAGGTGGTGGTGGTCAGCGGCGACCGGGATCTACTGCAGCTCGTTCGCGACGAACCGGCGCCACCGGTGCGGGTGCTCTACATCGGGCGCGGGCTGGCCAAGGCCACGAAGTACGGCCCAGCTGACGTGGCCGAGCTCTACGGGGTGCCGATCGACCGGGCCGGGCCCGCCTACGCCGAGTTGGCACTGCTGCGCGGCGACCCGTCCGACGGGCTGCCCGGTGTCCCCGGCATCGGCGAGAAAACCGCGGCTGGGTTACTGGCCAGGCACGGCTCGCTCACCGCGATCCTGGCAGCGGCAGACGACCCGAAATCGACGATGCCCAAAGCACATCGGGCCAAATTGCTCGCCGCCGCCGACTACATCGCGGCGGCCGAGCCGGTCATTCGCGTCGCCACCGACGCGCCCGTGACGTTCTCGACACCCTCGGATGCGCTGCCACTGGCCGCCGGCAACCCGGCCCGGGTCGTCGAACTTGCCGCAGCGTACGGGGTGACCTCCTCGATCAAACGGCTACAAACCGCGCTCGACCAGTTGCCCGGCTGAATTACTTGGGCCGGCCGACCTCGTAGGTGCCGTCGTCGTTCTGGAAGGTCACGGTGACCTGTCGCTTGGTGCCGTCGATGCTGACCTCGCAGTTGAAGGTCTCACCCTTGCGCACCGTGGGGTTCTGGCCGTCATTGCACTTGACGTCCTTGACGTTCTTGGCGCCGTAGCCGTTGGTCTCGTCGGTCAGGACCTGCTGAACGCCGCTCTGCGCCTTGTCGATATCGAGTTCGGTCGTGACGGCCCAACCGGGCACCCAGAAAAGCAGGATCCCCAAGACCACCAACAGCACGGCGACCAGGCCGCCGACAATGCCGATGACGGTCCCCATGGACCGCTTCGATCCCTCCGCGCCACCGGGCGGGGTGTACTGGCCGTACTGACCGGGTTGACCGTACTGGCCGGGCTGACCGTACTGCCCGGGCTGCTGTCCGTACTGAGGTTGCTGGCCATAACCGGGAGGCTGACCGTACTGGCCCGGCTGACCGTACTGCCCGGGCTGCGGCGGTTGCCCGTACTGGCCCGGCTGTCCGTACTGCCCCGGAGGCGGGTAGGCCTGCTGGCCGAACTGCTCGGTCGACGGGTACGGCTGCTGAGGCTGCTGCGGCTGCGAATAATCCGGCTGCTGGTACTGCGGATATTGCGGCTGCGGTTGTTGTGTATACGCCGGGGGTTGCCACGCCGGAGTATGGGTGGTCGGGTCATCGGAACTGCTGGCCGGCGGTTGCCACGACTCGCCGCCCGACGGCTGCTCCCCACCGGGCTCGGGTTGCTGACCGGGCCACTGCTGCGCCGGATCAGATCCCTGCGGTCCGCTCATGATTCTCCTTGATCCCTGTTCACTATCACCGTTGCCACACCCTACCGTTACCTTGATATGTCAGTGTCTGTATGACTGGGCATTTCAGGCAGCTTCCCCTTTGGGGGAGGCACTCCCACCGTCATCGGCGTCGCCGCCTACTTCGGCTCGGGTTCGGGTTTCACAGCCACCAACGTCACCGGAAGGTGACGGCTTACGGTCGGCTCCGCCCGTGACGACCCCGGTACTCGGGTCCGTTCCTTGTTGCGCGTAGCGCGCCAGGTTGACCGCTGCGTTGAGGTCCCGGTCAATCGTGAGACCACAGCTGTCGCATACATAGGTTCGCTCGGCCAGGTGCAGCTTGGCTTTCACCACACCGCAGGCCGAGCATGTTTTGGAACTGGGAAACCATCGGTCAGCCTTGACGACACGCGTGCCATACCAGCCGCTCTTGTAATCAAGCTGACGCAATATTTCCGCGAGCCCGGCGTCACCGAACGCGCGGTTCAGGCCGCGCTTGTAGGCCCCGCCCGCGGCCATCATGTTCTTGACGGTCAGCGTCTCGGCCCCGATCACGTCGTGGGTCTGGGCGAGTCGGGTGCTCAGCTTGTGGATGCGGTCTGCGCGCAGATTGGCCACCCGGGCATGGGCCCGCCCGATCTCACGCTGGGTGCGTTGCCAGCCGCGCGAGGGATCACGCCGGGTCATCGTCGCCGGGTCCCACGGGCCGACCTGCCGCGCGGCCTTGCGCTGCAACGCGGCCACTGTCCGCTGCGCGCCCTTGAGTTCACGCGGCGCCGGGTAGCGTTCCAACTCGGTGCCAGCCAGGTCGGCGACCACCAGCAGGTCCTTGACCCCGGCATCGATGCCAACCACCGTCGCACCAGGTTTCACATGCGCAGGCCGGCCAATGTCACGCGCCACGAGGCACGTCAGCGACACCCACCAACGGCCCCGCTCCAACCGCACCGTCGCCTTCAGAATGCGGGCAGTGCCAGCCTCGAGTCGGCGGGCCAGCTTGCGGGTGGACTCATAGGTCTTGATCACGCCCAGCCGCGGCAGGGTGATGTGGTGGCGGTCGGGTAGGACCCGAATAGCACCGGTGGTGAACGAGAACTTCTTCACCGCGCGCGATTTCGTCTTGAATCGCGGGAAACCCATCCGCGGCCCGCGACGGGCGCCCTTCCGGGAGGCTTCCCAGTTCGACAATGCCTCTGACAGGCCACGGCACGCGTTTGCATACACCTCTTTCGAGTTGTCCGGCCACCACGGCGTGCCATCCACACCGGTCGCGACCCTGTGCTTACGCCGGTTCCAGTCATTGCGGAGCGCGTGAAACGACCACCTTATCGGCGGCGTCAGATCCGCCTCGGAGATCCCATAAGATCGCTCGGCGGCACGTTGATCCAGGTTGGCCTTCACCACCGCCAGCATCGTGTTGTACGCGAACCGCGCGCCACCGGCATGCGACAGCAATGCCGCGACCTGTCTCGAGGTCGGATCCAACGCGAACCGATATGCCTGGGGCGTCCAGCCCTCGGGAACCTCAAACCCCGCCATCAGTCCGCCATCCGAACTAACTCCGGGTGCCGCTTGTTCGACTTTGGCGACGTTGGGCAGCTATCGCCACTCGACGGTGCTCTACACCAAACGTGACCAACGAGTCCCGATACTTCACAATAATTACAGTGGCACAGGGGTCCGACATGGCGAGCCCGCCAGCACCCTACCCCGCATCAACAGCCACGACGCCTCGCCGAACATCGTTGATGGCGCGTTTCGCGGTATTGCGCAGCGCAGGTGTGGGCGCTGCATTTCGCACCTGGTCGAGCAGGTCAAGCACCTGACGGCACCACCTCACGAAATCGCCCGCCGAGAGCGGAGACCCCGATCCGGTGGCGTCCGAAGCCGCCAGCGCCGCGGCCAGATCACCAGTGGTGGCCCACCGGTAGATCGCCGCGACGAAACCCTCGTCGGGTTCACGGCTCGGCGCGATGCGGTGCCGCTGCTCGTCGGTGCGAAGCTCCGACGACAGTCGCCGGGTGCGCGCCAGCGCGCGTCGTAAACCTTCGGTCGGCCCTTCGACGCCCGATGGCACGCCGGCGGCGTCGCCACGTGATTCGTAGAGGACGGCCGACAGCACGCCCGCAAGTTCGGCGGGTTGCAGACCTGCCCACACCTCCCCGCGCAGGCACTCGGCCACCAGCAGATCGCTCTCGCTGTAAATCCGGGCCAGCAGCCGACCTGAATCCGTGACCCGCGGTTCGCCGCTTTCGCCCTTGATGAAGCCGCGTTCGCTCAGCAGAGCCACGATCCGGTCGAAGGTCCGGGCCAGCGAGTTCGTCGCCGCGGCGACCTTCTGCTGAATTTGAGCGTTGTCGCGTTCGATCCGCAGATAGCGCTCGGCAACCCGGCCCATGCTCTCCCGGTCCGGCAGCTGATGAGCGGGGTGACGGCGCAACTGCTCGCGCAGCCCCGCCAACTCCGGGTCGACGTCCCGCTCGGGAGCGCCGCGTCTGGACCCCTTCGACGGCACCTTCAATCCGGCTGCCGCGGACCGCAGCGCCGACGCCAGGTCGCGGCGCACCCGGGGCTGCCGATGTTCGACGCGTTTGGGTAGCGTCATCGCGCCCAACGGCGCTGAGGCGCCCGAATAATCGGCTGACGAGATACGTCCTGCCCATCGGTGTTCGGTCAACACCAGCGGTCTCGGATCGTCGCTGTCGCGGTCGGCTTCCAGGACTACGGCCAGCCCGCCGCGACGACCATGCGTGATGGTGATGATGTCGCCGCGGCGCAGCTCGGCAAGCGCATCGGTGGCGGCCCTACGGCGTTGCAGCCGTGAAGCCCTCGACTGGGCGCGTTCGGCCGCACTGATCTTGGCGCGCAATCGCGCATAGTCCAGGATCGGTGCGTCTCTGCCGCCCAACTCGGCGGCCAGCTCATCGAGCATCCGTTCGCCGCGAGAGATGCCGCGCACCAGCCCCACCACCGACCGGTCGGCCTGGTATTGGGCGAACGATCGCTCGAGCAGCTCGTGCGCCTGCTCCGGGCCCATCTGCTGTACGAGATTGATCGTCATGTTGTACGACGGCGCGAACGAACTTCGAAGCGGGAAGGTGCGGGTGGACGCCAGGCCCGCGACCTCGGCGGGTTCGGCTGTGCTGTCGTCGGGACGCCACAGCACCACGGCGTGGCCCTCGACGTCGATACCCCGGCGACCGGCCCGACCGGTGAGTTGGGTGTACTCCCCCGGCGTCAACGGCATGTGCTGTTCGCCGTTGAACTTGACCAGCCGCTCCAGCACGACGGTGCGGGCGGGCATGTTGATGCCCAGCGCCAGCGTCTCGGTGGCGAACACCGCCTTGACCAGCCCGGCGGTGAACAACTCCTCGACGGTGTGCCGGAAGGTCGGCAGCATCCCGGCGTGATGGGCGGCCAGACCGCGCAGCAGCCCCTCCCGCCATTCGTGGTAGTCCAGCACGATCAGGTCGGCGTCGGCGAGATCGGCGCAACGGCGGTCCACCACCGCGGCGATGGCCGAGCGCTCCTCGTCATTGGTGAGTCGCAGCGGTGCGCGCAGGCATTGTTTGACCGCCGCATCGCAGCCGGCCCGCGAGAACACGAACGTGATGGCCGGCAGCAGGCCCGCGGCATCGAGCGAGCCGATCACATCCGGTCGGCTCGGTGGCCGGTAGATGTGTGGACGGCTTCTGCCGCGTCCACGGGGTTGCCAATCGGACAGTCGGTCGGCTTCCCGGCGATGGCTGATATGGCGCAACAGATCTGGGTCGACCAAGGTCGATGTCGAGCCCTCGAACAAATCGAAGAGTCGCTTGCCGACCAACATGTGCTGCGAAAGCGGCACGGGCCGGTGTTCGTCGACGACGACGGTGGTGTCGCCGCGCACCGTCTGGATCCAGCCACCGAACTCCTCGGCGTTGCTGACGGTCGCGGACAGGCTGACCAGCAGCACCTCCTCGGGCAGGTGCAGGATCACCTCCTCCCACACCGCGCCGCGCATCCGGTCTGCCAGGAAGTGCACCTCGTCCATTACGACATAGGAAAGGCCTTGCAGCGCCGGCGAATTGGCGTAGAGCATGTTGCGCAGCACTTCGGTGGTCATCACCACCACGTCGGCGTCGCCGTTGATGGACTGATCACCGGTGAGCAAGCCGATCTTCGCCGCGCCGTAGCGGGCGACGAGATCGTTGTGTTTCTGGTTGCTCAGCGCCTTGATCGGCGTGGTGTAGAAGCACTTTCCGCCGGACGCCAATGCCAGGTGCACGGCGAATTCGCCGACGACCGTCTTACCGGCACCGGTGGGCGCACACACCAGGACACCGTGGCCGTTCTCCAGTGCCCGGCAGGACCGCAGCTGAAAGTCGTCGAGCGTGAACGGCAGCTGGGCGGTGAAGGCGGTGAGCTCACCGCCCGTCTCAGGTGGCATCGTCGTCGACGGTGAGCCGGGACGGCCCCGGTACCGAGCTTGGCGCCTCGATCGGCTCCGCCTCGCCGATCGCCTCGGCCTGATCGTCGGGCACGGCCAGCGCCTCCCGGCGGGCCTTGCGTTTGTCGTTGAACCGGGCCACCTGGATCGCCATCTCCAGCAGCACCGTCAGCGCGCCCGCCAGCGCCAGCATCGAGAACGGGTCAGACCCAGGGGTGAAGAAGGCGGCGAAAACGAAACACCCGAAAATCAATCCGCGCCGCCATGCCTTGAGCCGCTCGTACGGGAGCACGCCGACCAGGTTGAGCATGATGATCAGCAGTGGGAACTCGAAGCTGATGCCGAACACCAGCAGCAGATTGATCAGGAATCCGAAGTACTTGTCACCGGACAGGGCGGTCACCTGAACATCGCTGCCGACGGTCAGCAGGAAACCGAGCGCCGTGGCCAGCACCACGTAGGCCAGCACGGCACCCGCGATGAACAGGACCGCCCCGATGCCCACGAACGCCATCGCGAACCGGCGTTCCTTCTTGTACAGGCCCGGGGTGATGAACGCCCACAGCTGATACAGCCACACCGGGCACGCCAGCACGACGCCGGCGGCCAGCGCCACCTTCAGGCGCAGCATGAACTGGTCGAACGGGGCGGTGGCGAGCAGACGGCATTCGCCGCCAGGGGTGATGTCGGCGCGCGCGGAGTCGGGCAGCGCACAGTACGGGCCGCGCAGCCATTCACCGAGGCTGTGGAAGCCGAAGATGCCGTGGGTGTACCAGAGGAACCCGACGATCGTCGTGACAACAACTGCCGCGACAGCAATCAGCAGGCGGTTGCGTAGTTCGTGGAGGTGGTCGACGAGCGACATGGTGCCGTCCGGGTTGACCCGGGAACGGCGACGGCGGGGGTCGAATTTTCTGAAGAGACCGGGGGTCTGCACGAGCTTGCTTTTAACAGGCTTGCTTTCGACTGCCGCAGTGGAGACGCAACCCAACGACGCGGCACGTGACCGCGGTCAGGTTCTCCGCCGCGTCAGGCCGTGTGGCGGTCCGGAGACTGCTCGGGAGCAGGGGCAGGATTGTCGACGCGTTCGGACGCGATCGGCGTGGCCGGCGGGGCTTCCGCCGGCTTGGAGTCGGCCTGCATCTCCTTGATCTCGGACTTGAAGATCCGCATCGACTTTCCGAGCGAGCGGGCCGCATCCGGCAGCTTCTTGGCGCCGAAGAGCAGCACGAACACCGCGATGACAATGACCCAGTGCCAGGGTTGTAGACCACCCAATTTGATTACCTCCAGACGTCAAGGCCCGAGTCTACTCGTCACAAGCGTCGGCGTCGTAGGCGCGCAACGCCGCCGCGGCAGATTGTTGAACCCGCTGCGCCAACGTTTCAGGGGCCAGTACGCGCACCGCGGAACCGAATCCGAGCACGAACCGGGCCATCCACTCCTCGGAGGCGAAAGTCATCGCCGCTTCGCAGGCCCCGTCCGGCAGTTCATTGATCACCCGCAACGGGTAGTAGTCGAACATCCACGCCGCGGTCCGGTCGATCAGCAGGGTCGCCGACGGCAGCGCCGGGTCGGCATCGAACAGCGAGGTGTCCGGCCCGGCCTGCACTGCAGGTGACGGCGCCGCCGACGGTTCGTCGAGCAGGTGCGCGCTGACGATCCGGTCGAACCGGAACAACCGGACCGCCTCCGCGCTGCGGCACCACGCCTCCAGGTAGCTGTTGTCGGCAACGAGCACCACCCGGATCGGATCGACCGTGCGGCTGGTGAGCGAGTCACGGGAGGCCGAGTAGTACTCCAGCGCGACCGCACGCCTCTCGCGCACCGCGGCGCGTACCGCCGCGGCGACACCGGTTTCGGCCGGGACGGGATCCTCGACGGCCCCGCGCTGGCTGCCCGCCGCGGACTCGATCTTGGCGATCGCGCTGCGCGCCGCCTCCGGATCGACCATGCCGGGCACGTCGACGAGCGCCCGCAACGCCACCAGGACGCCGGTTGCCTCGGTCGAGGTCAGTCGCAGCGGGCGGTCCACCCCGGCGGTGAAGGTGACTTCGACGGTGTCGCCTTCGAAGTCGAAGTCGATGAGATCGCCGGGACTGTAACCGGGCAGACCGCACATCCACAGCTGGCGCAGGTCCTCATCGAGCTGCTTGTGTGTCACGCCGAGGGCAGCCGCGGCCGCCGACCGGGTGACTTTCGGGTTGGCCTGGAAGTACGGAACCATGTTGAGCATGCGGACCAGCCGGGTCGAAACTTGACTCATCGATTCGAGCCTCCCGCCTGGGCATGCAGCCGGGCCAGCACGTCGTCACGCAAAGACTGCGGCTCGAGCGCCACGGCGTCCGCGCCGTAACCGGCGATCTCGCGGGCCAACCGGTCATAGCCGCCGATGTCGACCGCAATCTCCTCGCCGGGGCGGCCTCCAAGCGTGCGCGGCGTCGCACCGGCAGCCCGACGCCGCAGTGCGGTGGCGCGGTCGTGGGCCACCCACACGCGGGCTTGCTCGCCGGTGGGCGACTCGGCGACGACGCGTTGCACGATTTCACGCAGGTCGACGCCCTCGGGTTTGCGCACCTCGCCTGCCTCGCCGACGGCGGTGACCGGTGTCCCGATCCGCGACAACCGAAACGTGCGAGTGTCGTTGCGCAACCGGTCATGCCCGACCAGATACCAGCGCCCGCGATGAGTCACCACTCCCCACGGCTCGACCGTCCGGGTGGTGTAGGGGTCGCTGCGCGAATATCGGTGCTCGAACTGCACCATCTGGCCGGAGTCGATGGCCGACAACAGGATTCCCAACACCTCCTCAGAGCCTCGGATACCGGGCAGTGCAGCGGTGGAGGTGATCGCCACCGAGGGGTCGGCGCCCTCGACCTCGACCCCGGCGGCACGCAGCTTGAGCAATGCGCCCTGAGTCGCGGTGATCAGTTCCGGTGACTGCCACAGCTGGGTGGCGACGGCGACCGCTGCCGCCTCGTCCGCGGTCAGTTCGACGGCGGGCAGTGCGTAGGCCTCGCGGTTGATGCGATAACCCTCGGTCGGGTCGAATTTGGATACCCGGCCGGTTTCCAATGGGATTCCGAGATCACGCAGTTCGGTCTTGTCCCGCTCGAACATCCGGGAGAACGCCTCGTCGTTCGGGCTGTCCTCGTAGCCCTGGACGATCCTGCGGATCTTATCGGCCGGCAGGTATTTGTCGGTAGAGAGCAGCGCGATGACCAGGTTCATCAACCGCTCGACTTTAGAGACCGCCACCGGAAGAGCTTACGGTCACATGCTGGCGATCAGTCGCTTGACTCGCTCGTCGACTGATCGGAACGGATCCTTGCACAGCACCGTGCGCTGGGCCTGGTCGTTGAGCTTGAGATGCACCCAGTCGACGGTGAAGTCGCGTCCCGCTTCCTGTGCGGCGCTGATGAACTCACCGCGCAACTTGGCCCGGGTCGTCTGCGGCGGCGTGTTGACCGCGGCGTCGATCTCCTCATCGGTGGTGATCCTGGCGGCCAACCCCTTGCGCTGCAGCAGATCGAACACGCCGCGACCGCGCTTGATGTCGTGGTAAGCGAGATCGAGCTGGCTGATCTTCGGGTCGGACAGCTCCATGCTGTAGCGGTCCTGGTAGCGCTGGAACAGCTTGCGCTTGATCACCCAGTCGATCTCGGTGTCGACCTTCGCAAAATCCTGGCTCTCGACCGCGTCGAGCTGGCGGCCCCACAGATCCACCACCTGCTCTATCTGGGAGCTGGGCTCGCGGGTCTGCAGATACTCCACAGCCCGGGCGTAGTACTCGCGCTGGATATCTATCGCGCTGGCCTGCCGGCCACCGGCCAGCCGCACCGGGCGCCGACCGGTCAGGTCGTGGCTCACCTCGCGGATTGCCCGGATCGGATTGTCGAGGGAGAAGTCGCGGAACGGCACGCCGGCCTCGATCATCTCCAGCACCAGCGAGGCGGTGCCCACCTTGAGCATGGTGGTCGCCTCGCACATGTTGGAGTCGCCGACGATGACATGCAGCCGCCGGTACTTCTCGGCGTCGGCGTGCGGCTCGTCGCGGGTGTTGATGATGGGGCGTGATCGGGTGGTCGCGCTCGACACGCCTTCCCAGATGTGCTCGGCGCGCTGACTCAGGCAGAAAGTGGCGGCCTTCGGTGTCTGCAGGACCTTGCCCGCACCGCAGATCAGCTGGCGGGTCACCAGGAACGGCAGCAGCACATCCGAGATCCGGCTGAACTCGCCGGCCCGCACGATCAGGTAGTTCTCGTGGCAGCCGTAGGAGTTACCGGCCGAGTCGGTGTTGTTCTTGAACAGGTAGATGTCGCCGCCGATGCCCTCGTCGGCCAGTCGTTGCTCGGCGTCGATCAGCAGGTCCTCCAGCACGCGCTCACCGGCGCGGTCGTGGGTGACCAACTGGATCAGGTTGTCGCATTCGGCGGTGGCGTACTCGGGGTGGCTGCCCACGTCGAGGTACAACCGGGCGCCGTTGCGTAGGAAGACGTTGGAACTGCGGCCCCACGACACCACCCGCCGGAACAAATAGCGGGCAACCTCGTCGGGACTGAGCCGGCGATGGCCATGGAACGTGCAGGTCACACCGAATTCCGTCTCGATGCCCATGATTCGTCGCTGCACGCTACCGAGCTTACGGGGTGGTTCAGGCTAACGGCGGGCAAGCCGGGGGTTGCGCGTCACGATTCGCCAACCCGGCCCACCGGCGGCGCCCACGGATGAGAATTGAGCCATGTCGTCGCGGTCGTCTGCGGTTGACGGATTCCGGCTGGCGTTCGACCGGCACGGGGTTCCTGGCGCACCGCCGGTCGTGCTGCTGCACGGCTGGCCGGGTAACCGGCGCGACCACCGGCACGTAATTCCGCTGCTGGCCGATGTTGCCGACGTGATCGTGCCCGATCTACGTGGGTTCGGCGGCTCCGACAAACACGCGGTAGCGGTGCAACACTTCTACAGCGCCAGCGCCCAGGCGGCCAGCGTGGTCGGGTTGATCAACGAGCTCGGCCTGCACGACGTTGCGCTGGCCGGCTACGACGTCGGCAGTCGAGTCGCCCAAAGCGTGGCGCGCATGCATCCACATCTGGTCAAGGCGCTCGTGCTGTCCCCACCGCTGCCCGGTGCCGGTGACCGCGTGCTGAGCCCGCACGCCATGCACGAGTTCTGGTACCAGGCCTTTCATCAGCTGCCGATCGCCGACCGGATGATCGACGGCAATCCCGAGGCCGTGCGGGAGTACCTGCGCTATTTCTGGAATCACTGGTCGGGGCCGAGCTTCCGGATCTCCGAGGACGACCTGGACAGGCTGGTCGCCGACTATGCGCTGCCAGGAGCGTTCACCGCGTCGCTGGGCTGGTACCTCGCGGGTGCGGGCACCGTCGAGCAGTCGCTGACCGAGTTGCCGCCGGGTCGCGCCGTCAAGATCCACGCCAGCACGGACGTGCTGTGGCCACAACATGATCCGTTGTTTCCCCGGGACTGGGCCGACCGGCTCGAGCACTACTTCGTCGACGTCCGCCTGCACAACGCTGACGGCGCCGGACACTTCACCCCGGTGGAATGCCCGCAGGAGTTTGCGGCCCTCATCCGGCGGGCGATCGGCTGACGTCACCCTTCAGCCCGTCCAACACGAAGCCCAGGTGGCGCCGCCACACGGCGTCGTCGCCGTCGGCCATCGCGATCACCTTCGACATCGCCCATATCAGCGTCGCGAGGTCGTCGGCGCCGAAATCGGGGCGCAGTGCGCCGGCTTCGGTCGCACGTGCCACCACGGCCTCCAGCAATCCCCCGGCACGGCCGCATTCCGCGGCGACGTCGACCGAACCGATTGGGCTCCGGGTGATCGCATCGTTGATGCTGCGGTCGGCGGCCTGCATCGTGAACATGCCGTCCAGGAAGCCGGTGAAGCCGCGCCACGCGTCGGGATCCTCCAGGGCACGGCGCGCCATCCCGTCGATCTCGGCCAACCGATCAGGTAGCACCGCATCCAGCAGTGCGCCGCGATTCGGGAAGTGGTTGTAGAGGGTGCCGATGCTCACGCCGGCGCGCCGGGCGATCTCCTCAAGCGGCACGTCCACGCCGCGCTCGCCGAACAGCTCGGCGGCGGCCGCCAGCAGGCGGTCTCGATTGCGGACCGCATCCGCGCGCATCGCCGACACATGCCAAGCATAGCGAAGTTGAGGACACTCTCAACTTATGCTAGTAAGTTGAGTATGGCCTCAACTTCTGCACCCGTCCTGATCGTGCTGGGCGTCGGTCCCGGCCTCGGGATGTCAGTGGCACACCGATTCGGCGCCGAGGGTTACCGCGTCGCGCTGATTTCCCGATCCCCACAACGACATTCGGACTATCTGTCCGGGCTGGGCGATAAGGGCATCGATGCGGCCGCCTACGTGGCCGACGCCACCGATGCCGAGCAACTACGCAACGCCGTCGATGCGGCGCGCGAGCGCTTCGGCCGGATCGACGTCGGCTACTACGGTCCGGCCGCATTCGAAACGGCACCCACCGGTGACATCACCGAACTCGATGCAGCGGACGCCGAGGCAGCGCTCAACGGCGTGGTGCCTGCCGTCGACTTCGCTTCCCAGCTGCTACCCGAGATGCGCGAACGCGGCAGCGGCGGATTGCTGTTCGCCGGCGGCCTGAGCAGCGTGGTGGCGATGCCACCGCTGGGCGGGCTGGCGTTGATGGCTGCAGCGCTGCGCAACTACGCGGTCACCCTGCATGCCGCGCTCAAGCCCGCAGGGATCTACGCCGGCACCATCACCATCGGTGGCCTGATCGAACGCGGCGACATCCACCGGGCGCTCGCCGGCAACGGTGCCATACCGACGTTGAACCCCGACGAACTCGCGGATATCGCGTGGCGGCTCTACCGCGACCGGGCCGAACCCGAAGCGGTCGTCAACGTCCTGGCCTGACGACTACTCGGCCGGAGCGGGCTTCGAATCCGATTCGGGCAGCAAGGCTTCCAGTGCGGTGCCGGTGATTCGCCGGAACGCCCGACGGGGCCGCGTGGCATCCAGCACCGCCACCTCGAGGGTGGACGGCCCGAGCGGACGCGGTTCCGATCCGTTGCTCGCCGTCTTCAGCGCGTCGACCGCTATCTGGACCGCCGCCGCGAGGTCGGCGTTCTCGGCGTAGGACTCGGTGAGCTTGGCGGTGATCGGCTCGGTGGTGCCGCCCATCACCACGAAATGCGGTTCGTCGTTGATCGACCCGTCATACGTGATGCGGTACAGCTCAGGTGCTTTGGTTTCGCCATAGTGGGCGACCTCGGCCACACAGAGTTCAACCTCGTACGGTTTGGCCTGCTCGGTGAAAATGGTGCCGAGCGCCTCGGCGTACACGTTGGCCAGCTGCCGACCGGTGACATCGCGACGGTCGTACGCGTACCCCTTCGTGTCGGCCCACTGGATGCCGCCGCGGCGCAGTCGATCGAACTCGTTGAACCGGCCGGCAGCGGCGAAGCCCACACGGTCGTAGAGTTCGCTGATCTTGTACAGCGACCGCGACGGATTCTCCGCGACGAACAGCACACCGTCGGCGTAGGTCAGCGCCACCAGGCTGCGCCCACGGGCGATGCCCTTGCGGGCAAGCTCGGAACGCTCCCGCATCGCCTGTTCGGGCGATATGAAATATGGAAAAGTCACGAGTCTCCCCGCGCATCAGTCGACGGACCGGAACTCGGCCGCAAAGTGGTTTCCGCGGAACGGCTTTCGATGATCTCGCGGGCCAGCGTCGCGATGCGCTCCTCCGGCACTTCCGCGGCACCATCGGCGCCGATGGTGACCGCGGTCGGATAGATGCCGCGCACCAGATCCGGACCGCCGGTCGCGGAGTCGTCGTCGGCGGCGTCGTAAAGTGACTCCACTGCGGCGCGCAACCCGGACTCTGCGTCGGTCACCCGCGAATACAGCTTCTTGATCGCCGATTTGGCGAAGATCGAGCCCGAGCCGACCGCGTGATATCCCTCGTCCTCGTAGTTGAAGCCGCCGGCGGCATCGAAGGACACGATCCGGCCCGCGGCCTGTTGATCGGAGTCGTTCAGGTCGTAACCGACGAGCAGTGGCAACGCCACGAAACCCTGCAGGGCCGCACCGAGGTTGCCCCGCACCATGGTCGACAGCCGGTTCACCTTGCCAGGGAAGGTCAGCGCCACGCCTTCGACCTTCTCGTAATGCTCCAGTTCCACCGCGTACAGCCGCGCGAACTCCACGGCGATGGCCGCGGTGCCCGCGATGCCGGTCGCCGTGTAGTCATCGGTGATGTACACCTTCTGGACGTCGCGGCCCGCGATCATGTTGCCCTGCGTCGAGCGGCGATCGCCTGCGATCAGCACACCACCCGGATACTTCAGCGCGACGATCGTGGTGCCGTGCGGCAGGGCATTGGACGGCACGACGCCGTCCATGCCGGCGACGCGGTTCACGGGCAGAAGATCAGGCGCCTGGCGGCGCAGCAGGTCGGAGAAAGACGACAAATCCACGGGTACGGCGGGTGCTCCAGATATCGGTGTGGGATAGGCCAGCTGATTGCGTTTCGGCCAGGTCACTGGCCGCCCTTTTGGACGTACGCGCGCACGAAGTCCTCGGCGTTCTCTTCCAGAACGTCGTCGATCTCGTCCAGCAGGTCGTCGGTTTCCTCGGCGAGCTTCTCGCGACGCTCCTGGCCGCCGGCCGAGGCACCGGAGAGGTCGTCGTCCTCGCCGCCGCCACCGCCACGCTTGGTCTGCTCCTGAGCCATCGCTGCCTCCTGCAATTGTCATCGGCGGGCTCACTAACGCCCGACCGGTTCTTCCACAGTACCGGTCGGGCTCCCAATTGCTCGGGATAGCGCACCGGTGGGGACTTCAGTTCGTGAGTTGCTCGACGAGCTCCACGGCGCTGTTCACCGAGTCCAGCAGCGCCCCGACGTGGGCCTTGCTGCCCCGCAACGGTTCGAGCGTTGGAATCCGGACTAGCGAATCGCCGCCAAGGTCGAAGATCACCGAGTCCCAGCTTGCCGCGGCGATGTCGGCACCGAAGCGGCGCAGGCACTGCCCGCGGAAGTAGGCCCTGGTGTCGATCGGCGGGTTGTCGACAGCGTCGAGCACCTGTTGTTCGGTGACCAGGCGCTTCATCGACCCGCGTGCCACCAGCCTGTTGTACAGACCCTTGTCCAGCCGCACATCGGAGTACTGCAGGTCCACCAGATGCAGCCGGGGTGCCGACCACGACAGATTCTCCCGCTGACGGAAGCCCTCAAGCAACCGCAGCTTCGCCGGCCAGTCCAGGATGTCGGCGCATTCCATCGGGTCGCGTTCCAGCAGATCCAGAACATTGGCCCAGGTTTCGACGACATGGGCGGCCCGGGGATCGGGGTCACGGCTGTCCACGAGCTTGGCCACCCGGTCGAGGTAGATGCGTTGCAGCGCAAGTGCAGTCAGCTCGCGGCCATCGGCCAGCGCGACAGTGGCCCGTAGCGACGGGTCCCGGCTGATCACGTGCACCGCGTGCACCGGCCGGGCCAGGGCCAGGTCGGACAAGTCGATGCCCTCTTCGATGAGGTCGAGGACCAGCGCGGTGGCGCCGACTTTCAGGTACGTCGAGGTCTCGGCCAGGTTCGCATCGCCGATGATGACGTGCAGACGCCGGTACTTGTCGGCATCGGCGTGCGGCTCGTCGCGCGTGTTGATGATGCCGCGCTTGAGCGTGGTCTCCAGGCCGACCTCGACCTCGATGTAATCGGCACGCTGTGACAACTGGAAACCCGGCTCGTCACCGGACGGCCCGATACCGACGCGGCCGGAGCCGGTGACCACCTGGCGGGACACCAGGTGCGGAGTCAGCCCGGCGATCACGGCCGAGAACGGCGTCTGCCGGCTCATCAGGTAGTTCTCGTGCGAGCCGTACGACGCGCCCTTGTTGTCGATGTTGTTCTTGTACAGCTGCAGCTTGGCGGCGCCGGGCACGCTGGCGACATGGCGGGCGGCGGCCTCCATCACCCGTTCGCCTGCCTTGTCCCAGATCACCGCGTCCATCGGATCGGTGCACTCGGGGGCCGAGTACTCCGGGTGCGCGTGGTCCACGTAGAGCCGCGCACCGTTGGTCAGGATCATGTTGGCCGCCCCGACCTCGTCGGCGTCGACGATCGGCGGCGGGCCCGACGACCGGGACAGGTCGAATCCACGGGCGTCGCGCAGCGGCGACTCGACCTCGTAATCCCACCGGGTGCGCTTGGCCCGCTGGATTCCGGCGGCCGCCGCGTAGGCCAGCACCGCCTGAGTCGACGTCAGGATCGGATTGGCGGTGGGGTCGGACGGCGAGGAGATGCCGTACTCGACCTCAGTTCCGATAATCCGTTGCATGGGCTCAGCCTAGGTGACGCCGGTGGTCCGCCTGGCTGCCAGGTATTCGGGCCGCGGGCGGGGTGCGGCGAAAGGCTCCCCCAGCTCGTTGTCCGTCGAGTTGAAAACCAGGAAGACGTTGGACCGCGGCAGCGGCGTGATGTTGGAGCCCGAACCGTGCAAAAGGTTCGCGTCGAACCACAGCGCCGTCCCGGGCGGCCCGGTGAACTGGTCGATGCCGTGATGGTCGACGGCCTTGGTAAGCGTCGTCTCGTCGGGGACGCCGACGTTCTGCGCGACGAGCGAGGTGTCGTGATTGTCCTCCGGCGTCGCACCCACGCACGGATAGAAGGTCTGATGCGAGCCGGGAATGACCATCAGCGACCCGTTGTACGGATAGTTGTGCGTCAGCGCGATCGAACACGAGACGGCGCGGATCGCCGGCATGCCATCCTCCGCGTGCCAGGTCTCGAAATCGGAATGCCAGTAGAAACCCGTGCCGGTGAACCCCGGCATCAGGTTGATCCGGGCCTGGTGGATGTAGACGTCGCTGCCGAGGAGCTGGCGCGCCACGGGCAGCACCGTGTCGAGTCGGACCACTTGCGCGACAAGCTCACTCAGCAGGTGCGGTTCGAAGATCGAGCGGATGGTTCCGCCCGGCTCCCGAATGACCCGTGGATCGTCGGCGCCCAGATCCGCCGCGATCCGGTCGAGTTCGTGCCGCAGCGGTGGCAGCCAGTCGTCGGCGACGGTATCGGGCCGGATGAGGTACCCGCTCGCCGAGAACCGGTCGAGATGGTCCTGATTGAGCGGCCCGTCGGCTTCACCGCCCCAGACGGTGGGGTCCTGACGTGGGACAGGCGCGATCGCATAGTCCAGCCGCGTCGGGTACCGATCCTCGGTCAAGGCGCTCATGCTCATGCTCATGCGACGGACTGTGGCGGCGGGTAGGCGCCGTTCTCGTCGTGAACCTCCTGACCGCTCACCGGGGGATTGAACACGCACAACATCCGCAGTTGCTCATCACACGTAACCCGATGGCGCTCATGGCCGTTCAACAGGTACATGGTGCCCGGCCCGAGCGGGTGCCGCTCACCGGTCTCCAGGTTGGTCAGCGTGCCGGTGCCCTCGACCACCCACACCGCCTCGACGTGGTGCTGATAGTGGAACTCGCTGACCGAGGACGCGTTGATCGTGGTCTCGTGGAACGAGAAGCCCACACCGTCGCCGGCAAGGATGATCCGCTTGGACCGCCACGCGGCGTCGGACACGTCGCGGTCGGTTCCGGTGATCTCTGCGGTGGTCCGCACAATCATGTTTTGGCTCCTCAGCTCAAGGTTACAGCGATCGATTCGGCCAGGATGTCCAGACCCGTCTCCAGATCACTGCGAGAAATAGTAAGCGGCGGTAGAAGTTTGACGACCTCGTCGGAGGGCCCACTGGTCTCCATCAGGGCACCACGGTCGAACGCCGCCCGGCACACCTCGCCGGCCCGCTCGACATCGTCGAACTTCAGACCCTGCGCCATTCCCCTGCCGCGGGCCGACACCCCGTCGTACCGCATGGCGATCTCGTCGAGCCGGTCCCTGATGAACTGGCCCTTGAGTACCGTGTCCGAGCTGAACTCCGATGTTTCCCAATATGTTTCAAGCGCCTTCGTGGCGGTGATGAACGCCGGATTGTGACCGCGGAAGGTGCCGTTGTGTTCGCCCGGTGTCCACACGTCGAGGTCGCGACGGAACAGGGTCAGCGCCATCGGCAGACCGTATCCGCTGACCGACTTCGACAGCGTGACGATATCGGGCACGATGCCGGCGGCCTCGAAGCTGAAGAACGGCCCGGTGCGACCGCAACCCATCTGGACGTCGTCGACGATGAGCAGGATGTCGCGCGTGCGGCACAGCTCCGCAAGGGCCTGCAGCCATTCGATGCGCGCGACGTTGAGACCGCCCTCGCCCTGGACCGTTTCGACGATCACCGCGGCCGGCCGGTTCAGCCCGCTTCCCGAGTCGTCGAGCACCCGCTCGAACCACTGGAAATCCTCGGTGACCCCGCCGAAGTAGTTGTCGTATGGCATCGGCGTGGCGTGCACCAGCGGGATGCCCGCCCCGGCCCGCTTCATCGAGTTTCCGGTTACCGACAGTGCGCCCAGCGTCATGCCGTGAAAAGCGTTGGTAAAGCTGATTACCGACTCCCGGCCAGTCACCTTCCTGGCCAGCTTGAGTGCCGACTCGACGGAGTTGGCGCCAGTTGGCCCGGGGAACTGCACCTTGAAGTCGAGCCCGCGTGGTTGCAGGATCACTCGCTGAAATGTCTCCAAAAACCGCTGCTTGGCCGTGGTCGCCATGTCCAGCGAATGCACGATCCCATCGGAGGCCAGGTAGTCGAGCAGTGGCGCTTTGAGCGTCGGATTGTTGTGGCCGTAGTTCAGCGCTCCGGCACCGGCAAAGAAGTCGACGTAGCTGCGGCCGGTGGTGTCGGTCACCTGGGAGTCGCGGGCGCTCTGCATGACGGCGGGCCAGGCTCTGCAGTAGCTGCGAACCTCGGATTCCACCGAGTCGAAAACGTCGGGCAGGTCGGACTCTGTCAACGGCTCCGGTGACGGGGCAGAGGTGGCGAGCAGCAAGGAACTTCTCCGATCAAATTGGTACGGCATCAACAACTACATCGAAATAGCTTCGGATCGAACAGCTTTCATCACGACATCAGGACGCGATGGGACCGATCCGCAGAATCGGCTCGTCCTCGTGCCCGCCGTCGGCAGCGAGGAGTTCCCGTCCGAAGTGGGGGTGTTCGGTGAGCGGTACGCCCTGGCGACGGGCGAAGGCGCCGAAGAACGCCCGCGAAGCGGCATTGCCGGGTGCGACCGTGGCCTCCACGGTGATGGGCTGCCCATCGCGCTCGGACCGCACTCGATGGACGAGTTCATCGAGCATCGCGCCGGCCAGTCCCCCTCCCTGCGCCGTCGGTGCGACGGCCACCTGCCAGACGAACAACACGTCAGGTCGCGGCGGCGGATGGTAGCCGGTGATGAATCCACGCAGGTCACCGTCACATTCGGCGACGATTGACGTGGCAGCAAAGTCCGTCGCCATCAGCAGGTAGGCGTACGACGAATTCAGATCGAGCACTCCCGTGGCAGCTGCCAGGTCGCGAATGCCTAATGCATCAGTGCCCTGCGGGGTGCGCAGGATTTCCCTCCGGGAATGGCGTCCCGGGACGCTTTCGAAAACACGCATATCGAGTTAAAAGTCACCACCGAACAGTCAGCGATCATCGTCAGTTCAAGTCATCGGTGCCTACGACCGTAAGCACACCCCCATGCCGGGATCAAGCGCCCACCGGCCGTCAGACACGTATGCGGCCCCGAAGCCATGCTGTCTGACCTGCGATAACGTGAAACATTAGAGAAGTCAGAGAAAGATCAGTGACGCTATCGAATCGCCTCATCGGCGCGCCGGCAACTCGCCTCGCCGGGCTACGGCCGGCGAGAATCACGCCGCCACAATGAGACGGGCTGATAATCCGGCGCCATTTCCCGCCATTATTCGGCGGCGGCAAAGCATTCACGCATGTCGCTCAATTGACCACCGAATCGGTTGGTTAGTTGACTGTTGGCCCCGGCGTCCTCGAATGTGAACGGAGAGTGACACGATGGCAAACACCGCGTTACTTCGCCTCGCGCCCTAGTTCCGCTGTTCAGCAAGGAATTACTCGACTGTCTGTCACTCTCAGCGTTCTCACAGCAACGACTTGGCACTCTCATGCGGCCTGCAGGTCAACGGCGACCCTGCCACCGTCAATTCAGCTAGGGAGAACATGAAGGCAATCAGTCGGGTGCTGATCGCGATGATCACCGCGATCGGTGCAGCCGTCACGGCATTGTTCGTGAGCAACGGCACTTCTCATGCGGGCTTGGACAACGAGCTGAGCCTGGTCGATGGTCAGGACCGCACCCTGACGGTCCAGCAATGGGACACCTTCCTCAACGGTGTGTTCCTCCTGGACCGCAACCGCCTGACCCGTGAGTGGTTCCACTCCGGTCGCGCCAACTACATCGTGGCCGGCCCCGGCGCCGACGAGTTCGAGGGCACCCTGGAACTGGGCTACCAGATCGGCTTCCCCTGGTCGCTGGGCGTCGGCATCAACTTCAGCTACACCACCCCCAACATCCTGATCGACCAAGGCAACATCACCCAGCCGCCGTTCGGTCTGGAGTCAGTGATTACCCCGAACCTGTTCCCCGGTGTGTCGATCTCGGCCGACCTGGGCAACGGCCCCGGCATCCAGGAAGTCGCCACCTTCTCGGTGGACGTCACCGGTGCCGAAGGAGCGGTCACGGTATCCAACGCCCACGGCACGGTGACCGGTGCGGCCGGTGGCGTGCTGCTGCGCCCGTTCGCCCGCCTGATCGCCTCCACTGGTGACAGCGTCACCACCTACGGGGAACCGTGGAACATGAACTGAGCGCGACACAATAGGGCCAGAACAGGGCCGGCGCCCCACGGCCAAAGCGTGGCGCGCCGGCCACCCACGTATGAAGGGATCCGTCACAGGTGAAGGTTCTGGTTGTCGAGGACGAGCCGCGGCTGGCGTCAACGTTGTCCGTGGGCCTGCAGGCCGAGGGTTTCGTCGCGGTGGCCGCGTCCGACGGCATCGACGGACTGTGGCACGCCACCGAGCACGAATTCGACGTCGTGGTGCTGGACATCATGCTGCCGGGCATCAGCGGCTACGAAGTGCTGCGCCGCATGCGCGGACACGGCGTCTGGACACCGGTTCTGATGCTCACGGCCAAGGACGGGGAGTACGACCAGACCGATGCATTCGACCTGGGTGCCGACGACTACCTGACCAAGCCGTTTTCCTTCCGGGTGTTGGTGGCACGGCTGCGTGCTCTGGTTCGTCGCGGCGCCCCGCAACGGCCGACGGTCCTCACGGCAGGCACGCTGTCGCTGAATCCGTCGCGCAGGACCGTCGAACGGTGCGGGACGTCCATCGCGTTGACGCCACGCGAGTACGGGCTGCTGGAGTATCTGATGCGTAACAAGGACACGGTCGTCACCAAGCTCGAGATACTTCGCAACGTATGGGACGCCCACTACGAGGGTCCCGACAATGTGGTCGAGGTCTATATCGGATATGTCCGGCGCAAAATTGATATTCCGTTCGGTACCAATACCATCGACACCATCCGAGGAGTCGGTTATCGGCTCGGTTCCGGCGATTACGACGTGTCTGTCAGGGGCAGGTGAACCGTCACCCGAGTGCCACCCGCCGGCCGATCATCTATTCGCAGCGTGCCGTGATGCGCGGCAACGACTTCCGCGACGATCGCCAAGCCGAGTCCCGATCCGCCGCCACGCCGTGACCGGTCTGGGTCGAGCCGTACGAAGCGATCGAATACCCGGAGACGGTCGGAGGCGGGAATGCCGGGTCCGTCGTCGCCGACACTGATCACGGCGTGGTCACCATCGGGATGCACGGCGAACTCGATCAGCGAATCGGCATGTCGCGCCGCGTTGTCCACGAGGTTGCGCAGCACCCGCGCCAGCGCGATGGCGTCGCCGGTGACCCGCGTCGGCCGCACGTCGGCGTGCACATCGAACGACGTTTCACGGCGCAGCTTTTCGGCTTCCCAGCCGACCAGGTCGTCGAGGTCGACATCGTCGCGGGACATGGCCAGTCCGTGTTCGTCGGCGCGCGCCAGCAACAACAAATCGTCGACCAGGGTCCGCATCCGCTGGGCCTCGGGCATGAGAGTGCTGATCGCGAGTTGGTCATCGAGCAGTTCCGGGTGATCGGCAGCGACTTCGAGCGCCGAAATGATGGTGGTCAACGGGCTACGCAGCTCGTGTGACGCGTCGGCGACAAACCGCTGCTGGGCGGTGTGGCCGGCCTCGATCCGGGCCAGCATCTCGTTCATCGTCTGTGCCAGCGCGGCGATCTCGTCTCGACTGTCCGGCACCGGCACCCGCTCGGCCAGATCCGAGGTACTGATATCGGCCACCCGGGATCGGATCTGGTCGACAGATCGCATCGAGCGACGAACGAGGACGAAGGTGGCTCCGGCCGATACAGCCATCACGATCGGTGTCCACACCGCCAGCGCAATCGCAACGGCTTCCACCGTGGACACAACGGCGTCGGTGCCTTCGCCGACCAACACCACGTAGCGGCCACCGCGGGTTTCGACAGTGCCCGAACTGAACTGGATCTGCCCGAACGGCGAGGCATGCTCGGGTATCCCGATCTGCAGGCCTGGCTCGATCTCCTCAATCGGTATCAACGGTGCTGCCGGAGCCGACGGCGATCGCCGGACCACTTCCCCGGCGGCCGTCATGACTTGTACGGCCAGCACGCGTCGATCTGTTGCCAGCAGTGCCGGGTCGAGCCGCTGCGGCCCGTCTGCCTCCAGGGCGGCGGCAATCTGACCGAGACGGTGCACGGCCGCACTCTCCACCCCGGCCAGCAGGGTCCGGTAAACGACGGCGGCCAACACCGCCCCGGCGACAGTGAGCGCCACAAACACCACGCTGCCCGCCACCGCGGCCGAGCGAGCCGACACGCCCCAGTATCTGGGCAGGAGCGTCCGCTTGACCCGATCGCGTATCCGCATCAGGTGCTGAAGTAACCGCTACAGGTACTGCCCCAGGTTCGACTCGGTGTCGATTGCCCTGCTGGCGCTCGACGACTTCCCGGTGACCAGCGTGCGGATGTAAACGATCCGCTCGCCCTTCTTGCCCGAGATCCGGGCCCAGTCATCGGGATTCGTGGTGTTGGGCAGGTCCTCGTTCTCGGCGAACTCGTCGACGATCGAGTCGAGCAGATGCTGGATGCGCAGACCGGGCTGCCCGGTCTCCAGTACCGACTTGATCGCGTTCTTCTTCGCCCGGTCGACCACGTTCTGGATCATGGCCCCTGAGTTGAAGTCCTTGAAGTACATGACTTCCTTGTCACCGTTGGCGTAGGTGACCTCAAGGAACCGGTTGTCGTCGATCTCGGCGTACATGCGGTCGACGACCTTCTCGATCATCGCCTTGATGCACAGCGAGCGGTCGCTGCCGAACTCGGCGAGGTCGTCGGCGTGGATCGGCAGTGCCTCGGTCAGGTACTTGGAGAAGATGTCCTGTGCCGATTCGGCATCCGGCCGCTCGATCTTGATCTTGACGTCCAGACGGCCGGGCCGCAGGATCGCCGGGTCAATCATGTCCTCGCGGTTGGAGGCACCGATGACGATGACGTTCTCCAGGCCCTCGACACCGTCGATCTCCGAAAGCAACTGCGGCACAACGGTTGTCTCGACATCGGAGCTGACGCCGGTACCGCGGGTGCGGAAGATCGAGTCCATCTCGTCGAAGAACACGATCACCGGGGTGCCTTCCGACGCCTTCTCCCTGGCGCGCTGGAAGATCAGCCGGATGTGACGCTCGGTCTCGCCGACGAACTTGTTCAGCAGCTCGGGGCCCTTGATGTTGAGGAAGTAGCTCTTCGCCTCGCGGGCGTCGTCGCCGCGGACCTCGGCCATCTTCTTGGCAAGCGAGTTGGCCACGGCCTTTGCGATCAGCGTCTTACCGCAGCCAGGCGGACCATAGAGCAACACGCCTTTGGGCGGACGCAGCGAGTACTCGCGGTAGAGCTCCTTGTGCAGGAACGGCAGCTCCACGGCGTCGCGGATCTGCTCGATCTGCCGGCCCAGGCCGCCGATGTCGTTGTAGCTGACGTCCGGCACCTCTTCGAGGACGAGGTCCTCGACCTCGGCCTTGGGGATGCGTTCGAAGGCGTAACCGGCCTTCGTGTCCACCAGCAGCGAATCACCCGGCCGCAATTTGCGGGGGCGATCGTCGTCTTGGGCAGCGTCGGGAAGGTCAGGCAGATCCTCGAACGCGACGAGCGGCTCGGCCAGCCAGACGATGCGCTCCTCATCGGCATGCCCGACCACCAACGCGCGGTGCCCGTCGGACAGGATTTCGCGCAGGGTGCTGATCTCGCCCACCGCTTCGAAAGTGCCGGCCTCGACGACGGTCAGCGCCTCGTTGAGGCGGACCGTCTGGCCCTGCTTCAGGGAACTGGTCTCGATGTTGGGTGAGCAAGTGAGCCGCATCTTGCGACCCGAGGTGAACACGTCGACCGTGTCATCGTCGTGAGTGGCCAACAGCACGCCGTAACCGCTAGGCGGCTGGCCCAGCCGGTCGACCTCCTCGCGCAGGGCGAGCAACTGCTGGCGGGCCTCCTTGAGGGTGTCCATCAGCTTGGCGTTGCGCGCCGCCAGCGAGTCGATCCGTGCCTCGAGCTGGTGAACGTCACGGGCGCTGCGCAAGCCGCTCTGCGGGCCTACCGCACTCTCCAGTTGCTCGCGCAGAACCGCGGCCTCCCGACGCAACGATTCCAGCTCGGCTGCTTCCTCACTGGACATGGGTGTCAAACCTTCGGGAAAACCTTCCGAACGCTCGGACTCACTCATATTGCGCTCCCTCCCGCACCGGAAGTTGGTGCAGTAACAACTTCAACGCTACCGGCGATTCAGCCTTTGTGTGCGGTCTAGGAGATCGACACTCCAGCACCACTGTTAACCTCTAACTTCAGTTGGTCCGATCGAAAGGACAGTCGTGACCCCGAAAACCCTCGTTACCGGCTTTATCACCGCAGCTGCAGCGGCCGCTGTGGTGGGCGGAGCAGCGGCGGGTGTGACTTCCATTGCATCCAGCGGCATGTCGAGCGCCCCGGCCGTCCAGCCGGTAGTGTTCGGCGCCCCGCTGCCGGAGGTACCCGCTCCGGACTTGAACGCACCGCTCGTGCAGACCCTGCAGGCGCTTGCCGGCGGCGGCTCGTTCAGGGGCAAGGCGCCCTACATCCAGGGCGGCATCGGCCGGGTCGAGAGCATCGCCGCCGACCGCGCGTACAACCAGGCCGCGGCCGAGGGCAAGTTCCCGTTGACCTTCAGCCTCACCAACATCAACCAAGAGGGCCCAGTCGCCTACGCCGACGTCACCGCCACCTCGGCGACCGGCGGCACCGCCACGCAGAACATCCAGTTCGTGGCAGGCCCGAGCCCGACCGGTTGGCAGATCTCGAAGGGCTCAGCGCTGGGGCTGCTGTCCTCCGTCGGATAGTTGACCCGCACCCGAATCTCAGTCCTGAGTGCCGCCACGGTCGCCGTGGCGGCACTCGGGCTATCGGGATGCAGTGGTGAGCCACCGGCAACCACGTCGAATCCGTCGCCGTCAGCCTCCGCGCTGACCACGGCGCCGGCCCCCCCGCCGGCCGCGCCCCTGCCTCCACCTGACGCCTTGACCGGTGTTCTGTACCGGCTCGCCGATGTCAACGTCCCCGGCGCTGAGAAGGTCGGCCTGGTGGAAAAGGCGACGGCGGCCGATGCCGCGGCCCTGGACAAGTTCGGGCGGGCCCTGATCGACAACGGCTTCGCTCCCCTGAACCTTGAGGCGACCGATCTGGCGTGGTCACAGACCGAGCCCGAGAACGTTGTCGCGACGATCAACGTCACGACCGGAGGCGACGGGCAGGGCGGTGAGTTCAGCTTCCCGATGGAGTTCACCCCCGACGACGGGAACTGGCAGTTGACCAGGCATACCGCCGACCTGTTACTGGAAATGGGCGCTGCCGCAGGCACCGCTCCGACCCCGACCCGCTGAATACGCATGTGGATTGGGTGGCTGGAGTTCGATCTGCTGCTCGGTGATGTGCACTCGCTCAAGCAGAAGCGGTCCGTCATCCGGCCGGTGATCGCCGAACTACAACGCAAACTCGCGGTGTCGGCCGCCGAATCCGGTGCTCAGGATCTGCATCGCCGAGCCGGTATCGGCGTCGCCGTGGTGGCCGCCGATCGCGTACACGTGGTCGACGTGCTCGACGCCGCCGAACGCATGGTTGCGGCGCGGCCGGAGGTGGATCTGCTGTCCACCCGCCGGGGCTTACACCGGAGCGACGACTAGATTCCCCCGCCCAGTTGGCGTTTGCGCCGCAGCGGCATGGGCGCTATTGCTCCGGGCGCCAATTTGCGCACGCTGATCAGAAACGCCGTGTGCCCACGCATGGTGTGTTGCGGGCGGACCGCAAGCCCCACCACGTGCCAGCCCCGCTGCATGCTTTCCCACGCCCGCGGTTCGGTCCAGCACTGCTGTTCCCGCAGCGCCTCCACGGCGCGCGACAGCTGGGTGACCGTGGCGACATAGATCATCAGCACGCCGCCGGCCACCAACGCCTGAGAGATCGCAGGCAGCACCTCCCACGGCGCCAGCATGTCTAGCACCACGCGATCCATCTCAGGACCCGAGTACCCGGCGACGTCGCCCATCACCAGATTCCAGTTCTCCGGCCGCTCACCGAAAAACGTCGTCACATTCCGCTCGGCATGCACAGCGTGATCGTCGCGCAGCTCATAGGACGTCACCTGTCCGCCGGGGCCGACGGCGCGCAGCAGCGAACACGTCAGCGCACCCGAACCCGCGCCTGCCTCCAGCACCCGCGCGCCGGGAAAGATGTCCCCTTCGTGCACGATCTGGGCGGCGTCCTTGGGGTAGATGACCTGGGCGCCGCGCGGCATCGACATCACATAATCGACCAACAACGGCCGCAACACCAGAAACTGGTCTCCGTTTGTGGATTTCACGACACTGCCTTCCGGCAGCCCGATCACGTCGTCGAACGCGATGATTCCGCGATGGGTGTGAAACTCCCCGCCGGGATTCAGCACCATCGTGTAGTGCCTGCCCTTCGCATCGGTGAGCTGCACGCGGTCACCGACTTCGAACGGTCCTGTTCTTGGCACGGCTATTCAGCCTGCCAGTAGCCGCGGCGGACGCGGTGCGCGGGGTTCCGCAAATTTGTCGGCGGTCGGTCATAGGCTGCCTTACATGAGTGACGAGCCGGCTGCAGTGGTCCGTCGTCCCGCCTTGTCGCCGTCGCGGGCCAGTGATTTCAAGCAGTGCCCGCTGCTCTACCGGTTCCGGGCCATCGACCGGCTGCCCGAGCCCCGGTCCACCGCGCAGCTGCGTGGATCTCTGGTGCATGCCGCGCTCGAGCAGCTCTATGGGCTCCCTGCGGCCGAGCGGGTACACGACACGGCGCTGACGCTCGTCGAACCCGCCTGGGACCGCGTGGTGGCCGAGGAACCGGAGCTCGCCGATGCCGAGCATCCCGCGGCGTTGCTCGCCGAGGCCAGGGCGTTGTTGTCGGGTTACTACCGGCTGGAGGATCCGACCCGGTTCGACCCGGAGTGCTGTGAGCAACGCATCGAGGTCGAACTCGCCGACGGCACGTTGTTGCGCGGCTTCGTCGACCGCATCGACGTCGCGCCGACCGGTGAACTGCGCGTGGTGGATTACAAGACCGGGAAGGCGCCACCCGAAGCCCGAACCCTCGCCGAGTTCAAGGCGATGTTCCAGATGAAGTTCTACGCGGTGGCGTTGCTTCGCTCACGCGACGTGATGCCGGCCCGGCTGCGGTTGGTGTATCTGGCCGATGGTCAGGTGCTCGATTACTCCCCCGACCGCGACGAACTCTTACGCTTCGAGCGCACGCTGATGGCGATCTGGCGCGCGATCCAGGCCGCCGGCGTCAGCGGCGATTTTCGGCCCAATCCGTCGCGGCTGTGTTCTTGGTGTGCGCATCAATCGCTCTGCCCGGCGTTCGGTGGGACGCCACCGCCATATCCCGGTTGGCCGGAAGAGCTAGGGGCCGCATGATCGGTTGTCACTACCGTCGGATGGGTTCCGACGGCGACTATCAGTTGTTCGAGTCCACCGCCGACACCCGCAGCAACTGGGATCCGGCAATTCAGCACGGCTCGCCGCCACTGGCCCTGTTGACCAAGGCGATCGAGGAGCTGACGGCAGCTTCGGGCCTACTCATCGGGCGGCTGACACTGGACATTCTCGGTGCGATACCGGTTGCGCCGGTTCGGGTTCGGGCCTGGATCGACCGGCCGGGGGCCCGTATCTCGATGGTTGTCGCCGAAATGGCCGCGGCACGTCCCGACGGCGCCTGGCGGGCGGTGGCACGGGTATCGGCTTGGCTGCTCGCCCCCAGCGACACCAGCGACGTGACCACCTACCGCTACCCACCGCTGGTGGAGGGGCAGGCGGCCGAAGTCGCGCACAACTGGGAGGGCGCACCGGGCTACTTGGAAACTGTGAGTTGGCGACGCCAGCACACTGCGGAGGGCCAAGCCGCCGAGGTGTGGATGAGTCCGCTGACAACGGTGGTCGACGACGAGCCGACGACGGTCGTGCAGCGGCTCGCCCTCGTGGTGGATTCGGCCAACGGGGTTGGGGCGGCGCTGGATCCGGAGCGGTTCGTGTTCATGAACACCGACACCTCGGTGCACCTGCACCGGACACCGGTCGGGTCGGATTTCGCAGTACGTGCCCGCGGGTCGATCGGCCCGGACGGCATCGGCGCGACGACCGCCGAAATCTTTGACCGCGAAGGGTTTGTCGGCACCTCGGCCCAAACTCTGCTGGTGCTACGCGCGCCATGATCGACGAGCTTCGCCGCCAGTTCGACCTCGCATGGGCTTTGACCGATCTGCATCTGTCGGCACTCGTCCCCGACGACTTCCTTTGGGAGCCCGCAGGTCTGGTCTGGACCGTGCATCAAGACGCGTCAGGGCTCTGGTATCCCGACTGGGCCGACACTGAACCCGATCCGATCCCGGTGCCGACCATCGGATGGCTCACCTGGCACATGATCTTCTGGTGGTCGACGGCGCTCGCCGATGTCAACGGCCGGCCAGTACCGGAACGCGCCGAGATCGACTGGCCCGGTTCGGCCGCCTCTGTTGAGCGCATCCGGGCGTTGGGGGCACAGTGGGGTGACCTGCTGGCATCATCGACGCTCACGGATCTTACTGCCCCATCGGCATTTCCGTGGGGCGCTGATTCCGGCCGGACTGTGGCCGACACCATCATGTGGCTGCACGTCGAACTGACGAAGAACGCCGCCGAAATCGGCCAGCTGCGCATGCTTCGCGCGGTCGGCTAGGCAGCCCGCACGCCGACGAGGTTCTCGGACAGATCCCAGAGGCGGGCGGCCTCCGCGGCGTCGCGGGCCGGCTTGTAGACCTCCTGCTCGGCGGGTGGGCCCGACAGGTGCTGGAATCCACTGGGGCCGTAGAGCTTGCCGCCCTCGGCTTTGCGGTGGACGGCCGCGTACAGCGCCGGTTGCATGCCCTCGTCGATGGATTTGTTCACCACGCCGATCCGGGCGAACAAGCGGACCATGCGGACCTGAAGCGTGTCGCGGGTGCGACCCATCCCTGGTTGGGCGGCCAGGAGGTTGGTGGGAGTGACTCCCGGGTGCGACACGTTACTGGTGATCCCCCACCCAGCCCGCTCGCTGCGGCGATTCAGCTCCAGACCGAACATCAGGTTGGCGATCTTCGACTGGCTGTAGGCCTTACCCGCCGAGTACGACTTTTCGAAATTCGGATCGTCCCAGTTGATCTGATTTCTGGCCGCCGCGACGCTGGACTGTGTGGTGACCCGCGCGTTGCCCGCCCGCAGCGAAGGCAGCAGGCCGGCGGTGAGCGCGAAATGCCCGAGATGATTGGTTCCCCACTGCAATTCGAATCCGTCAGCGGTGGCTTGGCGGTTCGGCGGGCTCATTACCCCGGCGTTGTTGATCAGAAGGTGAATCGGACGGCCTTCGCTGATCAGCTCACCGGCGAAGTCGGCAACCGACTGCAACGACGAAAGATCCATGGGGCGGATGCTGACGCGTGCGGCCGGGACGGCGGCTCTGATGCGGTCGACGGCGTGTTGACCCTTGTCGGGGTTGCGGACCGGCAGGATGATCTCGGCGTCAGCAGCGGCCAGCCGTTGCGCCAGCCCGAAGCCGATGCCGTCGCTGCCGCCGGTGATCACGGCCAGTTTGCCGCTCAGGTTCGGCACCACGATTTCTGCTTTGCGCGACATGAAGCAGCTCTCCTCCGTACGTTGTCAGGCTTGTGACATCCACGCTGACAGGTTCCCGGAACTGTATTCAGGGACTGGTTGTCCCTGGATAAGCGACGGGCGCGTCGCGCAGGTAGAACTGCGGATCATCGCCCAGTGCAATGAGTTTGGCGTGGCTGGGGGTTCCCGGCTCGGCAGTGAATACCAACAGTGTGTGCGATTGCATCGCGTCGTGCAGGAACTGGCACTGCACTTCGAGCACGCCCAGTTTCGGATGCACGATGCGTTTGGTGCGCTCATGAGTCTGCGTCACTTCGTGCTGCTTCCACAGCTCGGCGAATTCGGCGCTGCGGCTCAACAGATCCTCGACAATTTGAGCTGCCCGCGAGCCGGCACCATCGCGCGCGTAAGCCACCCTGGCGCCCGCAACCCAGGACCGCCCGACCGCGGCATGGTCTTCGACCGGATACACCGTGCGAGCGGCGTCGTCGGTGAACCACCGATACACCACGCTGCGGGCCATCCCCTGAAAGGCCGTTTCGTCGCCCAACAGAGCGCGCGCGGGCGGCGTCTGCACCAACGTCTCGCCCAGCGCCGACATCACCTGCGCCGGTGTGTCATGCAATCGGTCCAAGATCCGCATCGTGGCCGGGCTGACATGCTCGCCGATGAGAGTGCGGGCAGGCGCGTTGTGCCCGGCCAACCGGAACAGATGATCGCGCTCGTCCAGGGACAACCGCAGCGCCCGTGCCAAGGAAGCCAATACCTCCGCCGAGGGCTGCGGACTGCGCTGCTGCTCCATCCGGCAGTAATAGTCCGTCGAGATCAGCGCCAGCGCCGCAACTTCCTCGCGGCGCAGCCCGATGGCTCGCCGGCGAGGCCCGGTCGGCAATCCCACGTCCTCAGGGGCTAGTGCTTGGCGCCGGGTACGCAGGAAATCGGCCAACTGCCTCGCATCCATCAACCCAGTGTTGCGCCGAACAACGCCGCCGGCCAGTGCCGTCAGTCACGCGCTCGATCATCACCGCCGTCAGAACGGTGGTGGTGCGTTGCATTGGGCGACGAAGTCGTCGTTGAGTTTGCGTTCGGCGGTGATGCGTCGGGTGGTGTTTTCGGCTCGGGTGAGGCGGCGTTTGGGCATCATCACGGTGCGGTCGCCGGTAGTTGCGGGCACGGAGTCGGGCAGATTCAGGGTGCCGGTGGGTGTGGCGAGTGATGGGATGAGTAGCGCGCCGCCGGGCATGGTGGGGTATTCGTGGCCGGTGGGTGCTGTCCAGATCACGGTGCCGTCGGGCAGTTGACGGTCCCGCCAACCGTTCTTGCCGATCCAGAACGTTTTGAGCAGATGGTGAGTTCTGCAGAGGCACTTCAGGTTTGACGCATGGGTGCAACCCCATGGGTAGGGCACGGTGTGGTCGATATCGCAGCGGTCGGCGGGTTTGTCGCAGTGCGGATACCGGCAGGTCAGGTCGCGGCAGCGGACGAAGTCGGCCAACGCCCGCGACGGGACATAGCCGGGTTCGGGTGGCGCGTCCCCGGGGTGCACGATGCTGCGTAGGGTGGCCCGCGGCAGGATCTCGGCCAGCGCATGTGCGGGCAGGACGCCGCCGCCGATGATGACCGCCGGCGCCGGGTTCGGCGCACGGTCGTCGGGCGGCGGGACCGAATCATCGTCGCCGGCCTCAGAGGATTGCACCACCTCGGCGGGTAGGGGGGCCGACGCAAGGTTCTCGCTGTCGGGGGACGCGGCCGGTTGCACGGTCGCCGGCGCGGGCGCACGGTCGCCGGTTTCCAAAGCCTGTGCTGCGTCGATGGTTTCGGGGGTGACGACGATGTTGACGACCAGGTTCTTGTCGGGGCCGGCGGGTCGGGTGCCGGTGCAGTCTTCCCGGCCACACAGACAGGCCAGGTCCCGGAACGCGGCGATCGCCCCCAGCGCATCGGAGCGGCGGACAGCCAGGGGGCGCGGATCATGCGGGCAGACCGAGGTGACCATTTCGGTGACCCGCTCCTCGAGCAGCGCCGCGTCACTGGCCAGCAACCGTCCGAACAGGCTGGCCGTTCCGGGCTCATCGGTCGGCGAGCCGATCTCCAGATAGCGTTGCCGCGACGCGGCATTGGCTTTCCGCAAAGCCCCGGGATCATGGGTGACCACCAGGGCATCGATGGCGCGGATCGTGGCGGCCACCGACCAGGTACCCCAGCGCCCCACCTGCTCGGCGAGCTCGGTGTCGATGCGGCCCAACGCGTCGCGATCCTGGATCAGATAGGTACGCCAGATGACCGCGGCCGCCAGGTCCGCGCTGATCGCCCCGGCCGCCAACAACGCCGCCACCTGCGGGACCCGATCGCGCAACGCCACCCCGTCGCGGGCCTGGGTCAGCGCCGCCCATTGACTGATGCCCTGGGCGGCCCCGAGTTCGGCGCCCACCGCAGCGCACGGATCCACCCACCACAGTTCGCGGTCCTGGGCTGTGGGGGTATCGGTGCGGCGGATGAACAACTCGGCCATCGCCGCGAGCTTGCGCGCCGCCGCGGCCGCCTCAGCCTGCGCCCAGCCTCGGACCGTGTCGATCAGCGTGGCGTCATCGGCCCCCGCCAACTCGGCAATCTCGGCCAGCGACCTATCGAACATGTTTTCGAACCTACCCCCACTCACCGACACGCCACCCCACCAATCGACCACCTGTGGATGAACCACAGACTGGGGATAACTCGAGCCCAAGCGTGTCATATATCGACTTGCCTCTATATAGATGACATGCAATACTAGTCGCATGGACGTGTTCGAGGCAGTCGCCGAACCCAGCAGGCGGGCATTACTGGACGCGCTCATCGACGGGGAACGCACGGCCGGCGAGTTGGTGGCGACGCTGCCCGAGCTGACCCAGCCGACCGTGTCGCGCCACTTGAAAATCCTGCGTGAGGTCGGATTGGTCGAAGTGCGTCCCGACGCCCAGCGCCGCATCTACGCTTTGCGCGCCGACGGGCTGGTGCAGATCGACGAGTGGATCGACCGCTACCGCCGTTACTGGGCCAATCATCTCGACGCGCTGGAAAGCCACCTCAAGACGACGCACAAGGAGACGAAATGACAAGCCCTGAAGGAAAACTCACGATCGACGGTGACCTCGCAGCACTCACCTTCGAACGCCGGCTGCCGTATCCCGTGGCTGCAGTATGGTCGGCGATCACCGATCCCGCAGAGCGCGGTCAGTGGATGGGTGAAACGAAAATCGATGCCCGCGAAGGGGGATCGATCGAGATGGTCGCCGACGGTCCGCCGGCGCCGCCCGATGCCAAGAGGATGACAGGCCGGATCAGGGTGTGGGACCCGCCGCGAGTGTTCGAGCATGAGTGGCACCAGCAGATCCTCACAGACACCGGTTCCGGTGTGGTGCGTTACGAACTCACCCCCGACGGCGACGGAACCCTGCTGCGGTTCAGCCATCGCGGCCTCACGGTCCGCGACGGCCAGGGGTTCCATCCCGGCACACATGCCTTCCTCGACCGCATGGAGGCACATCTCGCAGGCACTCCCCTGCCCGAATGGGGACAGCGCTATCAGGAAGTCGCCGCACTTCTGGCGCAGCAATGAAAGGAATAGTCATGTCTCACAACGGCACTGACATCGCTGCGCCCACCGTGGCTGTCGTCTACCATTCCGGGTTCGGCCACACCGCGGCCCTGGCCCAGGCGGTTGCGGCGGGCGCCCGGGACGCCGGTGCCGATGTCAGCCTCATCGCCGTCGACACCATGACCGAAGCCGACTGGGATGTCCTGGACACCGTCGACGCGATGATCTTCGGCTGCCCCACCTACATGGGCAACGTCTCGGCCGGATTCCAGACGTTCACGGAGAAGACCGGCAGGCGCTGCGCCAACGGCGATTGGCGCGACAAGGTGGCGGCCGGGTTCACCAATTCCGGCGGCAAGAGTGGAGACAAGCTCAACACACTGAATTCACTGGCGGTCTTCGCCGCTCAGCACCACATGCACTGGGTGAACCTGGGTTTGGGACCAGGCTGGAACAGCTCGGTCAGCAGCGAGGACGACCTCAACCGACTGGGCTTCTTTCTGGGCGCCGGCGCACAGACGAACGTGGACGCCAACGCCGACCAAGTGCATCCTTCCGATGCGGCGACGTGCCGCCACCTCGGGCAGCGGGTCGCACTGGTGACGCGTCAGCTCAACATCGGCCGGACATTCAGTCCAGCGGCTTCAGCTCCTGCAACATCGTCGGCACCAGTTCGCTGACCGTCGGGTGGATGTGCATGGTGCGTGAAATCGCGGTGTAGGGCTTCTTGGCGGTCATGATGTCGACGATCGCATGCACCACCTCGTCGCCGCCGACGCCGAGGATGGCTGCACCGAGGATCTCCTCCGTCTCGGCATCCACCACGACCTTCATGAAGCCTTGGGTCTCCCCCTTTTCGACCGCGCGGCCCACTCGCGTCATTGGACGCTTACCTACCAAGGCTTTTCGACCCGATGCGCGGACAGCTTCGACGGTCATCCCGGCGCGACCCAACGGCGGGTCGATATAGAGCGCATAGGCGGTGACGCGATCGCTCACCCGCCGCGGATCGTCGTCGAGCAGATTCGCCGCGACGATCTCGAAGTCGTTGTAGGAGGTGTGGGTGAAGGCACCCTTGCCGTTGCAGTCCCCCATCGCCCAGATGTGCTCGACGTTGGTGCGCAACTGGTCATCGACCACGATGTAGCCGCGGTGGTCGGTCTGCACGCCGGCATGTTCGAGTCCCAGGTCATCGGTGTTGGGCGCCCGACCCACGGCGAGCAGCAGGTGGGTGCCGGCGATCGACTCCGCACCGTCACGCGGTGTGACTTCGAACCCGTTGTCCCGCTTGGTGAACCGGATCGCAGTCGCGTTGAGCACCACGTTGATGCCCTCGGCTTCCAGGATCTCCTTGATCGTGGCCGAGACATCTTCGTCCTCACGAGACGTCAGGCGCGGCCCCTTCTCGATCACCGTAACGCTGGCGCCGAACCGCCGGTACATCTGCGCGAACTCCAGTGCGATGTAACTGCCACCGATGATGACGAGATGTTCGGGCAGGGAATCGAGTTCCAGGACCCCGACATTGGTGAGGTACTCGATGCCGTCCAACCCGGGAAAGTCCGGAACCACTGCGCGGCCACCGACATTCAGGAAGATGCGGTCCGCAGTCAGCAACTGTCCGTCCACTTCGACGGTGTGCGGGTCGACGAAGCGAGCATGCCCCCGCAGCAGCGTGGCACCCTCCATGCCCTCGAGCCACGATTCAAGACCATGCCGGTCGTCCAGCATGATCTTGTCCTTGCGGGCCTTGACCTTGGCCATGTCGACCGTGACATCGCCTGTACCGACACCATATTCGGTGCCCCGGCGGGCCAGGTGAGCGGCGTGCGCACTGGCCACCAGAGTCTTGGTGGGAATACAGCCGTAGTTGACACAGGTGCCGCCGACGAGCTTGCGTTCGATCACCGCGACGGTCTGACCGGCAGCGGTCAAGCGGCCCGCGAGCGGTGGCCCGGCCTGGCCGGCGCCGACGACGATGGCGTCGAATCGCTGTGCGGACGGCATCGGCTAGACGATTGCTGTCAAAGCCGCGATGGCGAAACCGCCGAGCACTGCGACGGCGTCCTCCAGCAGGGCAATAGGTAGGTCACGGCCCTCGTTGGACGCGACCAGACGCTTGCGCGCCTCATACCCGCCCAGGGTTCCCAGCACCGCGCCGACCAAACCGGCGCCCAGCCCGCCGACGGTGTACCCCCACGCGGTGCCGATCACGGCGCCCGCGAACGCCCCGGTGACGAGCCGTGCGATGAACTGAACCGGGGTCTTGCGGCTCGGCGTGCGTGGCAGCTGATCGGTAATCAGCTCTACCACAGCAAGAATCGTCAGCACGGTGACTGTGACCGGATGTGCCAGCCACTCGACCCAGGTGCCGTCGAGGTTGATCCAGTTCAGCGCCGCCGCCCATGCCACCGCCGCCGGAGCGGAGAATGCGCGCAGCCCTGCCACCGCACCGATGAGCAGAGCCAACAGCAGAACCAGAAAAGCCGTCATGGCAACCTCCGAAGGAGTGAGATGTCACCCGGACGCTAGCACGCAGCGCGCGATGTCACCTGCCGATCAGAAGCGGCAGAACCGAATGTCGGACGCCAGTATCGCTTTGGCGCCGATAGCGGCGATCTCATCCATGATGGCGTTGACGTCACGCCGGGGCACCAGGGCGCGCACTGCCACCCACGCCGGATCGGCCAGAGGCGCTATCGTCGGCGACTCCAGGCCCGGTGTCACCGCCGTCGCCTCCTCCAAAACCTCACGGGGGCAGTCATAGTCCAGCATGAGGTACTGCTGGCCGAACACCACGCCCTGCACCCGCGCCGTCAGCTGATCTCGCGCGGCCGCGGCGCCGTCGCCGTCGGCACCGTCGCGTTCGATCAGCACAGCCTCCGATTCACACAGCGGCGCACCGAACGCCACGAGACCGTGCAGGCCCAGAGTTCGGCCCGAACCGACCACATCGGCGATGACGTCGGCGACGCCGAGCTGGATGGAGATTTCGACCGCACCGTCGAGCCGGATCACCGTGGCGTCGATGCCCTGTGCCGCCAGGTCTTTGCGGACCAAGTTGGGAAAGGAGGTGGCGATCCGCTTACCGGCCAGGTCCTGCGGCGCCCAATCGCGACCGGCGGGCGCTGCATACCGGAACGTCGAGCTTCCGAACCCGAGGGAGAGCCGCTCGCGCACCGGGGCATCCGAATCCGCCGCCAGGTCACGACCGGTGATCCCCAGATCGAGCTCACCGGATCCGACATAGATCGCGATGTCCTTGGGCCGCAGGAAGAAGAACTCGACGTTGTTGTTCGGATCGACGACAGTCAGGTCCTTGGGATCACGCCGTCGCCGGTAGCCCGCCTCGGCGAGGATCTCGGCGGCCGATTCACTGAGCGCGCCCTTGTTGGGAACCGCAACCCGCAGCATCTGGTCAGCCACGGCTCACAGCTTCCGGTAGACGTCGTCGAGGGTCAGCCCGCGGGAGATCATCAGCACCTGTGTCCAGTACAGCAACTGACTGACCTCGTCGGCCAGTGCGTCGTCGCTCTCGTGCTCGGCGGCCAGCCATACTTCGCCGGCCTCTTCCAGGATCTTCTTGCCGAGCCCGTGCACGCCGGCGTCAAGCGCCGCGACCGTGCCGCTACCGGCCGGACGGGTCCGCGCTTTATCGCTGAGCTCGGCGAACAGGGCGTCGAAGGTCTTCACGGGCATGAATTGTTTCACGTCGAGGCAAACAACCCGCGCTCGGAGGGTCGGCGGATACCGGCGTCAACGCCGCAGCGCCTCGGCATGCATGTCCTCGAGGTGCTTGCCCTTGGTCTCCTCGACCCACTTCCAGACGAAGACGAACGACAACACCGCACAGATCGCGTAGAACCCGTACGCCAAGCCCAGCAGGTTGCGCAGTTCGGGAAAGGTAACGGTGATAAGGAAGTTCGCCACCCATTGGCCGGCTGCCGCGAGGCCCAACGCTGCCGCCCGAATTCGGTTGGGGAACATCTCTCCCAGCAGCACCCACACCACCGGGCCCCACGACATGCCGAATGCCACCACGAACACGTTGGCGGCGACCAGCGCGATCGGCCCGGCCGTGCCGCCCAGTGCCGGCTGGCCGTCGACTTGCGGCGCCGTGCCGAAGATCACCGCCATAGTGCCCAGCGAAACCGCCATGCCGGTAGAGCCGATCAGCAGGAGGGGCTTGCGGCCGATCTTGTCGATCAGCGCGATCGCGATCAATGTGGTGACGATGTTGGTCACCGAGGTGATCACAGTGATGGTGAAGGCTTGGCTCTCGTCGAATCCGACGGCCTCCCACAGCACGTTGGAGTAATAGAAGATCACGTTGATGCCGACGAATTGCTGGAAGATCGACAGCCCCAAGCCGACCCAGACGATGCCGTAGAGCTCGCCGACGATGGCAACCCCGACGGCGAGCGCCAGGAAGATCACGGCAGTCAGCCACAGTCCGAAGAAGAACGACACCACGGCGAGTGAGACGAACAGCAACAGCAGCCACCACACGTACTGCCGGACCCAGGCGGTCAGCCTGCCCGCTGATGCGCCGGCCGGCTTGAGCAGATCCTGCCAGGACGGCGGCTTGTCCGACTTCAGTGAGTCTTCGATGCGGTGGATGGTGATTTCGAGGTTCTTCTCACCGAGCAGCATGGACAGAACCTTGCGCGCCTCCGGAATCCGGAACTTGGCGACCAGATACCGCGGCGATTCCGGGATGGTGAAGGCCAGTGCGCCGTAGGCGACGGCAGGCACGGCCATCACCAGGAACATCCAGCGCCAGGCGGCCATCCCCAGCCAGAGTTCCTCGCGGGAACCGCCGGCCAGATGGGCCAGCAGGTAGTCGATCGACAGCGACAGGAAGATGCCGGTCACGATCGCCAATTGCTGCAGCGAACCCAGGCGTCCGCGAATGCGCGGGGGTGCGGTCTCGGCGATGTAGGTGGGCGCGATGACGGACGCCACCCCGATGCCGAGGCCACCGATGATCCGGAAGACCATCACCAGCCAGATGTTGTGCGCCAGTCCGGCACCGATCGCGCTGATGAAGAACAGGACGGCGGCGACCTTCATCACCGAACGTCTGCCGATCTTGTCGGCCAACCGGCCGGCCGTCAACGCTCCCACCGCCGCACCGAGCAGCGCCGAGGCCACCACGAAACCGAGGGTGAAATTGCTGATGTCGAACTCATCCTGCAGAGCGGCCACCGCCCCGTTGACCACTGCGCTGTCGTAGCCGAACAACAGCCCGCCGAGAGCGGCCACCGAGGCAATGAGTGCTACCCGGCCGGTGTGCTCGGATTCCTCGTAGTCCAGGCCTGATTCAGGATCGCCGACCGGTCCGTGAGTCATGAGGCACCCCTCCGCAGCAATGCGTGATCAGGCTCACATTCAATCACACGGCCGGATCAGGCCGTGCGTTCTCCGGCTTGCGAATTCAGTTGGTAGTACACCGCACGAAGGCCGGCCACGTCGAGATCCGTCAGCGAAGAAACGTGCCGGCGCAGCGGGCCTGCGGGTACCTCGACATCGTTGGGCACCACCAGCACGGGGCAACCCGCGGCTTCGGCCGACGCCGTCCCGGTCACCGAGTCCTCGACGGCAAGGCAGTGGGCGGCGGCTACTCCGAGCAGATCGGCGGCACGCAGATACGGATCAGGTGCCGGTTTGCCGTTTTTGACCTCGTCGCCGCACACGCTCACCGAAAAGTATTGCCGTCCAATGCTATTGAGCGCCCGCTCGGCGAGTTCCCGTCGGGTGTTGGTCACCAGGGCCATGGGAACCCCAGCCGCGGTCAGCCCATCGAGCATCTCCTGCGCGCCCGGCCGCCACGGCAGCCCCTGCTCGAAAAGCTCACCGGTGTAGTCGTGCAACCAATCGGCGGACTCGGCCATCGCGACGGGATCAGGGTCAAGTCCGATGTCGTCGTAAACGATGCGCATCACGGTTTCAGCCGAGCCACCCACCGTCGATTCGCGCACCTCGGGGGTGAGCACCGAGCCCATCCGCGCGTACAGCGCGTGCATTGAGATGTCCCAGAGCTTTTCGGAGTCGACGAGGGTGCCGTCCATGTCCCACAGCACCGCCAACATACCCACGATTCTGTCACGACGACCGAGCCCGAGTCACATCAGCAAACGCGTCGGGGCCGGCAGTTACCGTGGGACCTATGACAATTCTTGTGACCGGCGCCACCGGCAACATCGGCAGGCGCATCGTGGACCATCTGATCGATTTGGGCGCCAACGATATCCGGGCACTGACAAAAAATCCGGCCAGAGCAAAACTGCCGGCCGGTGTGAGGGTAATCACCGGTTACCTCGGCGATGTGGCGTCGCTGGACGGGGTGTTCGACGGTGTCGAGCGCATGTATCTGGCCCCGCTACCGACGACGCTTTCCGCGACTCTGGAACTCATCAAGGCTGCGCACGTCGAGTACGTCGTTGCCTTGTCCGGCGAGGCGCACTGGCAAGAGCACACGGATACGATCTCGGCTTCGGGGCTCGTCAGCACCCAACTCGGGCCAGGCGAATTCGTGGACAATTTCGCCATCTGGTCCGAACAGATCAAGGCGACCCGCGCCGTCCGGGACCCGTATCCCTCCGTAGTCGAGGCACCCATCTCGATGGACGACATCGCGAGAGTGGCGGCGACGCTGCTGGCCGCAGGCGACGATTCACACTTCGGGCAGATATACCCGATCACGGGGCCGCAGGCGCTCACCCGTGCCGAGATCGCTGCTCAGATCGGTGTCGGTATCGGCGTCGACGTGACGTTCGAACAATGCAGCAGAACGATCGCCGAGACAGCGCTTCGGCCCATCATGGGCGAGCAGGCGGTCTGGTATCTCGATGAGATCGAGGCCAGTGTCGGTCATCCACAGGAGGCCAATCAGCTCGTGGCCGAGCTGACCGGCACGCCGGCGACGTCCGTGGCGCAGTGGGCGGCGCAGAACGCCGAGCTGTTCCGCTAGGGCTCAGTCCTCGGGGTTGTAGCCGAGGTTCGGGGCAAGCCAGCGCTCGGCCTCCTTGAGGGTCCAGCCCTTGCGCCTCGCGTAGTCGGCGACCTGATCCTGGGCTATCCGGCCGACCACGAAGTACTGCGACTGCGGGTGCGAGAAGTACCAGCCGCTGACGGCGGCACCGGGCCACATCGCCATCGAATCGGTCAGCTCGATGCCGGTCCGCTGCTTCACGTCCATCAGCTCCCAGAGCGTCGCCTTCTCTGTGTGCTCAGGGCAGGCCGGGTAGCCGGGGGCAGGGCGGATTCCCACGTACTTCTCAGCGATGAGCGCTTCGTTGTCCAGCTGCTCGTCAGGCTGGAACCCCCAGAACTCCTTACGGACGCGTTGGTGCATCCGCTCGGCGAACGCCTCTGCCAGCCGGTCGGCGAGCGACTCCAGCAGGATCGCGTTGTAGTCGTCGTTGGCCGCCTTGAACTCCACGATCTTGTCCTGGCTGCCGAGCCCCGCGGTGACGGCGAAGGCGCCCACGTGGTCGGCCAGACCTGTTTCCTTTGGCGCGATGAAGTCGCCGAGGCTCCGGTTCGGGATACCGGCCCGGTGCTCGCCCTGCTGGCGCAGGTTGTGCAGTGTGGTCAGCACCTCGGTACGCGTCTCGTCGGTGTAGACCTCGATGTCGTCGCCGACCGCGTTCGCCGGGAAGAAGCCGATCACCCCGTTGGCAGTCAGCCACTTCTCCTTGATCAGGGTGTCGAGCATCTCCTGCGCGTCCTCGTACAGCTTGCGGGCAGTCTCACCCGACACTGGGTTGTTGAGGATGTCCGGGAACTTGCCCTTCATCTCCCAGGCGTTGAAGAACGGCTGCCAATCGATGTACTCGCGCAGTTCGGCGAGGTCGTAGTCGCGAAACTCCCGCGCGCCGAGACCCTGGGCCGGCACCGGCGGCGTGTAGCCCTCCCACTCGATCGGCGTCCGGTTCGCGCGGGCCTTCTCCAACGTCAGCATCGGCCGCTCGTTCTTCTGGGCATGCCGTTCGCGCAGGGACGCGTAATCCTTCTCGGTGGCCTCCAGCAGGGGACCCCGCTGCCTGTCGTCGAGGAGCGCGGCAGCGACCGGCACTGAACGGGAAGCGTCCTTGACCCAGACCACCGGTCCGCTACGACGCGGCGCCACCTTCACGGCAGTGTGAGCGCGCGACGTGGTCGCACCACCGATCAGCAGCGGGATCTCCAACCCCTGACGCTCCATCTCGGCGGCGAAGTTGACCATCTCGTCCAGGGACGGGGTGATCAGGCCGGACAACCCGACGATGTCGGCGTCGTGCTCCTTCACCGCGTCCAGGATCTTCTGGGCAGGCACCATCACACCGAGGTCGATCACCTCAAAGTTGTTGCACTGCAGCACGACCCCGACGATGTTCTTGCCGATGTCGTGGACGTCGCCCTTGACCGTCGCCATGATGATGGTGCCGTTGGTGTCCTTGGAGCCGGCCGTTCCGTTCTCTTCCTTCTCCGCCTCGATGTACGGCAGCAGGTACGCCACGGCCTTCTTCATCACCCGGGCCGACTTCACGACCTGCGGCAGGAACATCTTGCCGGAACCGAAGAGGTCACCGACGACGTTCATGCCGTCCATCAGCGGGCCCTCGATCACCTCGATCGGGCGACCGCCCGCGGCGGCGATCTCAGCCCGCAGTTCCTCGGTGTCGGCGTCGACATGGGCGTCGATGCCCTTGACCAGGGCGTGGGTGATCCGCTCGCGGACCGGCAGGCTGCGCCACTCGGCCGCGCCGGGCTCTCCCTCTTTTCCGACGCCTTCTCCTGAGTTGTTGAACCGTTCGGCGATTTCCAGCAGCCTCTCGGCCGCGTCCTCGCGACGGTTCAGGACGACGTCCTCGATGCGGTCCCGCAGCTCGGGGTCGATCGAGTCGTAGGGCACCAGCGCGCCGGCGTTGACGATGCCCATGTCCAGGCCGGCTTTGATGGCGTGGAACAGGAACACCGCGTGGATCGCCTCGCGGACCGGGTTGTTGCCCCGGAACGAGAACGACACGTTCGAGATGCCGCCGGAGATGTGCACCCCGGGCAGGTTCTCCTTGATCCAGGCGCAGGCCTCGATGAAGTCGATCCCGTACGTTGCGTGCTCCTCGATACCGGTTGCCAGCGCGAAGCAGTTCGGGTCGAAAATGATGTCCTCGGCCGGGAAGCCGACCTCTTCGGTGAGGATCCGGTAGGCGCGCCCGCAGATTTCCTTGCGGCGCTCCAGGTTGTCGGCCTGCCCCTGCTCGTCGAAGGCCATCACGACGACGGCGGCGCCGTACTTTCGGCACAGCCGCGCCTCGCGGATGAACTTCTCCTCGCCCTCCTTCATGGATATCGAGTTGACGATCGGCTTGCCCTGCACGTTCTTCAGGCCCGCCTCGATGACCTCCCACTTGGAGGAGTCGATCATCACCGGGACGCGGCTGATGTCGGGTTCGGACGCGATCAGCTTGGTGAACCGGTCCATCGCGGCGACGCCGTCGATCATGCCCTCGTCCATGTTGATGTCGATGACCTGTGCACCGACCTCGACCTGCTGCAGGGCGACCGACAGCGCGGTGTCGTAGTCCTCGGCCTTGATCAGGTTGCGGAACCGGGCGGAACCGGTGATGTTGGTGCGCTCACCGATGTTCACGAACAGCGAGTCGTCGGTGATGTTGAGCGGCTCCAGGCCGGCCAAACGCGTGGCCGCTTGACCTTCTGCGATCTCCGGCAGTTCGCGCGGCGGCTTGCCCTCGACGACCTTGGCGATCTCGGCGATGTGCGCCGGCGCCGTTCCGCAGCAACCACCGACAAGGTTGACCAGACCGGCCTCGGCGAAGTCGGCGATGTAGGAGGCCTGACGCTCCGGGGACTCGTCGTACTCGCCGAAGGCGTTGGGCAGCCCCGCGTTCGGGTAGCAGGAGACGAAAGTGTCCGCGATACGCGCCATCTCGGCGATGTAGGGCCTCATCTCCGGCGCGCCCAGGGCGCAGTTGAGGCCCACCGCGATCGGCTTCGCGTGCCTGATCGAATTCCAGAAGGCTTCGGTGACCTGACCGGACAACGTCCGCCCGGACGCATCGGTGATGGTGCCCGAGATGATCACCGGCCAGCGGCGTCCACGGTTTTCGAACAGCGTTTCCAGGGCGAACACCGCCGCCTTGGCGTTCAGCGAGTCGAAGATCGTCTCGACGATGATGAGGTCGGCACCACCGTCGACCAGGCCGTTGGCAGCTTCGAGGTAGGCGGCGACCAGCTGGTCATAGGAGACGTTGCGGGCTCCCGGATCGTTGACGTCCGGCGAGATCGACGCGGTCCGCGTCGTCGGCCCCAGCGCCCCGGCGACGTAGCGGGGCTTGGACGGGGTGCTGAACTCGTCGCAGGCCGCCCGCGCGAGTGCAGCGCCGGCGTAGTTCAGTTCGTAGCTCAGCTGCTCCATGCCGTAGTCGGAGAGCGATACTGCGTTCGCGTTGAACGTGTTGGTCTCGAGGATGTCCGCGCCCGCCTCGAGGTATTCGCGGTGGATCCCCTCGATGATCTGCGGCTGTGTCAGGTTGAGCAGGTCGTTGTTGCCGACCAGATCGCTCGGCCAGTCCTTGAACCGCTCGCCGCGGTAGCCGGCCTCGTCCGGCCGGTCCCGCTGGATCGCCGTGCCCATCGCACCGTCGATCACCATGATCCGCTGTCCGAGAGCGGCCGTCAGTTCGTCGGTGCAGTCGGGGCGGATGTTCGGCGCGAAGTTTGACGGGGCGGCGTTCACATGCGTTCCTTCCGTAACGGAAGGCGTCCTTGACTCTGCCGAGCGTGGCGGATACCGGGGATAACCCGGAACCGTTGCAACGCCTCTCGACCAGAAAAGTCTACGTCCTCACTTGATCGACGTCCGGACGCCCAGCTCATCGCCGCGACCGATCCTGAGCCACTCGGCGGTCGCGACAGTCACATCAACAGGGTAGTCCGCCTATTCAAGTCGCTTCTTCGCGCAAGCGGCTCATCGGACGGACCGACCCACCTGCACAACCGGCTCATCGCCACCATGCAGGGCTTACGCTGACAGTGTGACGCCGTCGTATCCGAACTCTCGCCGGCCTGCCGACCTGCCGGAACTCAAGGACGCGGTCATCGTGGCGGCCTTCGAGGGCTGGAACGACGCGGGCGATGCGGCCAGTGATGCGCTCGACCATCTGGATGCGATCTGGGAAGCCGAACCCATCGTCGAGATCGACGACGAGTCGTACTACGACTATCAGGTGAACCGGCCGGTGATCCGCCAGGTCGACGGCGTGACAAGGGAGCTGGTGTGGCCGTCGATGCGGATATCGCACTGCCGCCCGCCGGGCAGCAGCCGCGACGTGGTGCTCATGCACGGTGTCGAGCCCAATATGAGATGGCGGACGTTCTGCGCGGAATTGCTGGCCATCGCCGACAAGCTCAACGTGCAGACCGTCGTCATCCTCGGCGCGCTGCTGGCCGATACCCCGCATACCCGCCCCGTTCCGGTATCCGGTGCGGCGTACTCGGGGGATTCGGCGAAGATCTTCGGGTTGGAGGAGACCCGCTACGAAGGCCCCACCGGCATCGCCGGGGTGTTCCAGGACGCCTGCGTGCAGGCCGGTATACCCGCCGTGACGTTCTGGGCGGCGGTGCCGCACTACGTCTCGCAACCGCCCAACCCGAAGGCGACTGTGGCGCTGCTCCGCCGCGTCGAGGATGTGCTCGACGTGGAGGTGCCGCTCGCCGATCTGCCGACGGCGGCCGAGGAGTGGGAGGCGGCGGTCACCGAGATGACCGCTGAGGACGAGGAGATCGCCGATTACGTCGCCTCGCTCGAGGAGCGCGGGGACGCTGAGGTCGACATGCACGAGGTGCTCGGCAAGATCGACGGCGATGCGTTGGCTGCGGAGTTCGAGCGCTACCTGCGCCGCCGAGGCCGGTAGCGGCCGACAGACGGTACCGAGGCCGGTAGCGGCCGACAGACGGTACCGAGGCCGCTGAGAAGCCGCTAGACCCGTACCGGCTGCGGCGCCTTCCAGACCCCGTTGAGCGCATCCGGCTTCGGCCAGTACAGCCGCAGGACGAGCATGAACGGCCCCTCGGGCGCGGGCAGCCAGTTGGCTGCCTTGGCGGGGATTTCGACGCCCGGTGATTCGTTCTGGATCGTTAACGTGTAGCCCCCGTCAGGGTCCTGCACGAGGCTGGGCAGCATCTCGGAATTGATCAGATAGCGATTGATCGGATTCTCCACGAGCAAGCTGGCCGGCATCTCGTACATGGTCAGCGACCAGAACGAATTGACCGGCGGCAGCTGGTCGGGCGCAAACCGGAAGGTGTACTTGTTCTCACCGGTCAGGGAGGCGCCGGTGGAGTCGGTGGCGAAGACGGGATACAGCGCCTCGGCCGCGGTGTTGCCGTAGATGCCGAGCGCGGCGCCCGCCATCCGGTACAAGTAGTTGCCCTTGAGATCCTCGGCGGTGCCGAAGAATTGCGCTGAACCGATCTGGCCGGTGTCGACCTTGTCCTTCTTGAGCGTGTCGAATTCGGCCCAGGCGTCGGCCATCCCGTCCTCGATCGCCTTGCGGGTCTCGGGAGTCAGCCTGTCGGAGTCGAAATCGCCGTCCGGCCCGATGCCGATCGATGCGAAGCGTGCGCGCAGTTCCTCTTCGCCCGGCGGCGCGGGCGCGAACCGCAGCACGAAATTGAGGATCTCGAAGAACTGCGGCGAGGTCTTCTGCGCCTCCGGGGTCAGCGGCGGGACGAAATCGATCGGCGCGGCAGGCGGGGGTGACGGCTGCTTGAGGTACACCGACAACGGAGCCGCCTGGTACCCGGCCTGAATCTTCTTGACGCTCTCCAGATCCGACGGCCCGAACAGCTGGGTGCGATACAACACGAACGCCAGGTCGGTGGCTGACCGGATCACCTCGTTGATGCCCTCGGGCTTGTCCCCCTGCCAGCCCGGTCCGGCCAGGAGATACTTGCCGCCACCGTTGCCGGTGGTGCGGCTGCCGACGTAGGCGAAGTTGTGGGTGTAGCCGTCGACGAATTGAAGTGAGTAGTACCGATCCTGCTCGACGGGTGGAACAGTGAGCACCAGCGGCTCGGTGCGCAGGTCGGCGCCGACGAACGAGTACGGGGTGTCTGAGTTCGGCGTCTGGATCGCCCTGTCCTCGGGCGTGTAAACGCGGGCGCTGTTGTGGATCTCGTTCCAGCCGCCCTTGTACTCGGGGTCTTGCTTGTTGACGAAATACGCGTATTGCACCCGATAGTGGTCGACCATCGGGAAGCCGTAGACATAAGCCTCTTTCGCGATGGCGCGGACCTGATCGAGCGGCACCGCCTGCGCCGGTGCGGGGCCCGGCGGTGGCGCCGGCTCGGCCTCCCGGTTGGTGTCAGCACAGCCGGCCAGGCACGCCAGGACAAGCAGCACGGCAACGAAGCGCATCTACGGCTTCTCCAGCGCCTCTGTGCGGGCACTGGTCGAGCGGCCCAGCGCGGCGGCTTCTGCATCGAGCCTGGGCAACAAGTCGGGGGTGAACTTGCGGATGTCACGCTCACCGAGCGGCGTGGCCACCACCGGCCGGATCCAGCGGAACAGGCCGACCCAGTCCGGGCAGTAGATGCGGCTCTTGCGGCGCTCGATGCCTTTCACGAACGCCTCGCCGCACTTGGCCACCGTGGTGGTCCGCTTCAGCGGCCCCGGCATCTTGGCGAGCATTTCGCGGAACGTGGACAGGTCCGCCTTGGCGTCCTGCACCAACGGAGTGTCGATCCAACTCATGTGGGCAGAACCGACGTCGACGCCCAGATGGGCCACCTCGAGCCGCAGGGTGTTGGCGAAGTACTCGGCACCTGCCTTGGAAGCGTGATAGGCGGCCAGGCCGGGCGCGGAGGTGAACGCCGCCAGCGACGACACCACCAGCACATAGCCCCGGCGCTCGATCACCGACGGCAGTGCCGCGCGGACGGTGTTGAACACACCGATCACGTTGATGTCCATGACCCGCTTGAACGCCTCGGGGTCCACCTGCATGACCGAGCCGAAGCTGGCGATGCCGGCATTGGCCATCACCACGTCGATGCCGCCGAAGCGTTCGACGGCGGCGTCGACGGCCCGCTGCATGGCAGGCAGATCGCGTACATCGGCCAGGGCGGTCAGAACGTGCTCTTCACCGAGCTCGGCGGCCAGCGCGTTCAGCGGCGCCTCGTCGAGGTCGGTGAGGACCAGTTTGGCGCCCTTCTTCCGCAGCCGGCGGGCCACTTCCTCGCCTACCCCACGCGCGCCCCCGGTGATGAGGACGACCTTGCCGTCGATTGAGCTCATGGTCGCTTAACGTACCGGCGCGACTGTTACAGGTCCACACCGAGTAGGGCGTCGACGGCAGTGGCCACCAGCCGCGGCGCATCAGCGTCGTGCCCACCGTAGGAGAGCGCGTCGGTGCACCAACCGTCCAGTGCGGCAAGTGCTTTCGGAGTATCGAGGTCGTCGGCGAGGTAGTGTCGGACCCGGGCCAGCACATCGCCGGCGTCAGGTGCGGCAGGCAGGGCCGTGGCGGTGCGCCACCGTTGCAGCCGCGCGTTGGCCTCCTCGAGAACCGCCTCGCTCCAGAACCGGTCGGCCCGGTAGTGCCCGGCGAACAACCCGAGCCGCACCGCCGACGGATCAACCCCGTCGGCGCGCAACCGCGACACCAACACCAGGTTTCCGCGGCTCTTGCTCATCTTGTGCCCGTCCCAGCCGATCATGCCGGCGTGCACGTAATGGCGGGCGAAACGCCGCTCCCCCGTTACGGATTCAGCGTGGGCCGCGGAGAACTCGTGATGCGGGAAGATCAGGTCACTGCCGCCACCCTGGATGTCCAGACCGGTGCCGATCCGGGTCAGCGCGATCGCCGAACACTCCACATGCCAGCCGGGCCGACCCGGGCCGAACGGCGACGGCCAGCTGGGTTCGCCGGGCCGATGCGCCCGCCACAGCAATGCATCGAGTTCGTCGCTCTTGCCGGGCCGCTCGGGGTCACCGCCCCGCTCGCCGAACAACTTCAGCATCGTGTCGCGGTCGTAACCGGACTCGTACCCGAACTGGGTCGTGGCGTCGGCCCGGTAGTAGACGTCGGGATACTCGGGGTCGTCGACAACGTATGCGGCTCCCGACGCCAGCAGCTTCTCGACCACCTCGACCACCTCGGCGATGGCGTCGGTCGCGGCCACGTAGTCGTGCGGCGGCAGTACCCGCAGCGCGCTCATGTCCTCCCGGAACAGTTGCGTCTCCCGGTCGCCGAGATCACGCCAATCGATGCCGTCGCGTGCAGCCCGCTCGAACAACGGATCGTCGACGTCGGTGACGTTCTGCACGTAGTGCACAGTGTGCCCGGCGTCCAACCACAACCGGTGCACCAAGTCGAATGCCAGGTAAGTCGCGGCATGGCCCAGATGGGTGGCGTCGTACGGGGTGATCCCGCACACATACATGGTGGCGGTAGGCCCCGGCGAGACAGCGCGGACCTGCCGGTCGGCGCTGTCGTAGAGCCGCAGCTGCGGACCCCGCCCCGGCACCACCGGGATTGTCGGAGCCGACCACGATCGCATGACATCGACTCTAAGGTGCTCGCTCAGGACGGCCTCCCGCCGGTCGGTACCGCACAGTTCAGGTACACAGACAACGACGCGCGCCGATCCATTCCCGAACCCGTCATCACCGGGCCGCGCCGATCGCGTCGAGCAGGACCGGGGCCAGCTCCGAGCGGCACATCACGAAATCCGGTAGGTACGGGTCGGCACGGTTGTACCGCAGCTCCGAACCATCCAGCCGCGAGGCGTGCAGACCCGCGGCGAGCACCACCCCGGCGGGGGCCGCCGAATCCCACTCCCACTGACCGCCGGCGTGGATGTAGGCGTCGACATCGCCGCGGACCACCGCCATCGCCTTGGCGCCCGCCGATCCGATGCGCACCATCCGGAAGTCGAGCTGCTCACGCATGCGCCACAGCACCGGTGGGGGGCGATTGGAGCTCGCGGTGATCAGGATCGGTCCGTCACGTCTGGGCGGCGGCGGGGTGACGGTGTCGCTGCGATATACCTCGCCGCGGGCCGGAAGCCCCACCACAGCGTCCGAGAGACCGCCGTCGGGCCCTGCCGAGCGCTGCCACAACGCGATGTGCACCGCCCAGTCCGAACGTCCGGGCATGGAGAACTCCCGGGTGCCGTCGACCGGGTCGACGATCCACACCCGGTCGGCGTCGACGCGGGCGAGATCGTCGACAGCTTCCTCGCTGAGCACGGAATCGCCGGGCCGGGCCTGGGCCAACCGGGCCAGGATGAGGTCATTGGACCGGCGGTCGCCTTCGTCGCCGAGGTAGTACGGATCGTAGAAACCGATCTCCTCGCGCACGCCGATCAACAACTCACCGGCCTCCTTGGCCACTGCCGCGGCCAGGTCTGCGTCGGTGAGAGTCACTGAGCCAGTATCGGTGGCGGGCTTGTCCAGTGCCGGATCGGGGCAGGCCCAGCCGCACCCGCTAGAAGGCGGGCCACGGGATCGGTCGACGTCGGTCAGGCGTCGGCATCACGGGATTGTTCAGCAGCGCAACGATTCTGGATCTCAACGCGGCGATTTCACGTTCGGTGAGGTGCCCGCACAATTGCTCGCGCAGCCCGTCGGCGAATCCGTCCCGCAGTGCCGCGATGTCGGACAGGGTGTCGTCGTCGACGGGCTTGCCCGCCCAGCCCCAGAGCACGGTCCGCAGCTTGTCCTCGACATGCAGGCTCACGCCGTGGTCCACGCCGTAGACCTGCCCGTCGACGCCGGCCAGGACATGTCCGCCCTTGCGGTCGGCGTTGTTGATCAGCACGTCGAACACCGCCAGCCGGAACAACCGGGCGTCGTCGGCGTGCACCAGCGTCACCTCGTCGCCGTGGTAGTCGTAGGCCTGCAGGATCGGCAGAAAGCCCGGCGGAATATGACCCGCGGGCAACAGATCCACCAGATCCGGCCCGGCATCGGGTTCGTCGCCGACCTGATCCCCCGGTTGGTCGACCCACCGCTGCACCATGCCGGCTCCGGCCGGCCCGTCACGAATGATGGTGTAGGGCACGACGTTCCAGCCCAGTGCGGCGGAGATCAGGTAGGCGCCCCGCTCGCGGCCGGCCAGCGTGCCGTCCGGGAAGTCCCACAGCGGGGACTCGCCGGCCACCGGTTTGTACACGCAGTGCACCTGGCGCTCACCCAGATGCGCTTCGCACAGAAAAGTGGCGTTGCTGGCCGACCGGATCCGGCCGATCACCGTCAACTCACCGTTGTCCAGGACTTCGCGGTCGTCGGGGCCGCCGCTAGCCGTCGGCGTCATCTTCGGATTCGGCCGTCACACCGCGCCGGTAGCCGTTCGTGCGTACACAGATATGGCCGTCCGGATCGAGCGGCTCATCGCACAGCGGGCACGGCGGGCGCCCTGCCGAGATCACCCGGTTGGAGCGCGTCGCGAACTCTCTGGCCGATTCCGGCGTCAGGAACACTCGCACCGCATCAGGGCCCTCCTCGGCGTCGTCGAGCACCACGGAGGCATCGAACTCGCCCTCGGACACCGCGAGCAGTTCCACCACGATCGTCTGCGCTTCCGAGTCCCAACCCAGCCCCATGGTGCCGACCCGGAACTCGGCGTCCACCGGGGTGACGAGTGGCCGCAGATCCTCGATCTGCCCCGTCTCCGGCGGGATCGGCGTGCCGAACCGGCGGTTGATCTCGAGCAGCAGCGCGGCGATGCGCTCCGCGAGCACCGCGACCTGCTGCTTTTCCAGCACGACCGAGATCACCCGCTTGTCGTGAACAGCCTGCAGGTAGAAAGTCCGATTGCCGGGTTGGCCGACAGTCCCGGCAACAAAGCGGTCGGGCGTGCGGAAGACGTGAATTTCGCGGGCCATGGCACCTTCCAAAATACCGGTAGCCGCACCGCCGGTCAGTCGGTGGACCCGCCGACCACCGCATCCGACGCCGGTTTGGCGGCCAACCCGGCGCTCAATTGCGCACCGGTGTGGTTGATATGCATGACGAATGGCCGCACGTCTGTGTAACGGATCACACTGAGCGAGGCGGGATCCGCCGTGAGGCGTTGGAAGCCGTCGAGATGAATTCCCAGCGCGTCGGCCAGGACGGCTTTGATCACGTCACCGTGAGTGCAGGCCAGCCAGAGCACGTCGGCCCCATGCTCCTGCGCAAGTGCCCGGTCACGTTCGCGCACCGCCGCGACGGCACGCGCCTGCACCTGGGCCAGGCCTTCGCCGTCGGGGAACACGGCCGCGCTCGGCTGTTGCTGCACCACACTCCACAGTGGCTCCTTGACGAGTTCGGCGATCTTGCGGCCGGTCCAGGCCCCGTAGTCCACCTCGGTGAGCCGCTCGTCGGCGATGGGCTCCAGGCCCAGCGCGGCCGCCAGCGGTGCCACGGTGCGCTCACAGCGCAACAACGGCGACCGCACGATCGCGCGGATCGGCAGCTCTCCGATGCGCTCCACCACGGCGGCCGCCTGTTCGGCGCCCCTGTCGTCGAGGTCGACGCCCTCGGACCGACCAGCCAGGGTGTGCGCGGTGTTGGAGGTCGAGCGGCCGTGCCGCAGCAGGATCAAAGTCATATCGCCGATACCGTTCCGGTGCCCAGCAGGGCGAGCACCACCACACCGAGCACCACGCGGTACCCGACGAACCAATACATGCTGTGCGACACGAGAAATCGCAAGAACCAGGCGATCGCCGCGAACCCGACGACGAATGCGATGAGCGTCGACACGAGCAATTGGGCCCCACTGGCACTCATCCCCTCGCCGACCGGATGAAACGCGTCGGGCAATGAGAACAACCCGGAGGCGAAGACCGCGGGGATGGCCAGCAGGAAACCGAAACGTGCCGCCAGCGCACGGTCGACGCCGAGAAACAGCCCGGCGCTGATGGTCGCACCGGACCGCGAAACTCCCGGCACCAGCGCCAGACACTGCGCGAGTCCGACGGCGATGCTGTCGCGCCAGGTGAGTTGTTCGACATGGCGAGTCTGCCTGCCGAAGTGTTCTGCCGCCGCGATGACCGCCGAGAATACGATCAGGGCCGTTGCCACGAGCCACAAATTGCGTGCGCCCGTACGGATTTCGTCTTTGAAGAGCAGGCCGAACACCCCGATCGGGATGGTGCCGATGATGACGAACCAGCCGAGGCGGTAATCGGCATCGCGGCGCGCACGGTCGAACAGCCCGGTGCACCAAGCCTTTGCGATGCGGGCGATGTCCTTGGCGAAGTAGACGAGAACCGCGAACTCGGTGCCGAGCTGGGTGACCGCCGTGAACGAGGCACCGGCATCGTCATCGAAGAACACCCGCGAGGTGATGGCCAGATGCCCCGAGGACGACACCGGAAGAAACTCGGTGAGCCCCTGCACAATCGACAACACGATCACTTGGAGCCACGACATCGCCGGCACGTCAATCACGACGACGACCGTACCGTGGTGCGTCGGGGACGCTGCGCTCAGCGAGCGGTGCGCGATACCGAATGTGCGTCGGCAACCGCGTCACGCACGGTCGCCGAGAGGCTCCGTTCGTCGGTCAGGTCGATCTCGGTGAGTTTGCGGGCTGCGACCGCCACGACGTCCTCTTCGGCCGGCACCAGGCCGGACAACCGCGGGCGATACACCTCGATCATCAGCTGCTGGCGCTCGATGTGGAAAGAAAACGTGCGGCCATCACCAACCTGGCCAAATCCACTGGCGTGCACACCAGTGGAAATGTCCTCTATAGCAAACTCCTGGCTACCCAGTTCCCGGTCTGCGGCGAGGGTCATGGTCGAACCATACCTCCAGTTATGGCGAAGTGCTCGTATCCGCGGACTAATACCCGCCGTTACCGTGCATAAACTGGAACGCTGCCCCGTCCGAAAGCATCCGAACCGACCGAGAGCCGTCCGTTGCGCCTTATCACTGCAGGTCAGCCCATCTATGCCGGCATGGCTGCGCTGGTCCTGCTGTTCGCAGCAGGCTGTTCGTCCAACCCGACCGACACGCCGCCACCCACGATCGAACCCGCGCAGGCAGCGGTATCGCCCCCGGTCAACGCCACTCCGGACGGCGTCGTGCGCCCGGTGGCCGGCCACGCCGTGTCGGCAGTGTTCGATACAGCAACCGCAACTCTGGCGATTCTCGCGCCCGGGCCTGCCGGCCAATCAACGGTCACCCTTGTCGCCGGCACCGCGCCGCCGCGCAACGTGCCGCTACCGGCGGCCGCGACCGCGCTGGCTACCGACGGCAAGGGGCAATTGCTGCTGTCCACCCGTGGCGGCTACTTCCGGGTGGATATCGCCGGGGGCCAGGCCACCAGGGTCGGCGTGGACGGGCAGCAGGACGTGGACTTCACCGCGATCGCGTTGCGCGAGGACGGCAACGTGGTGCTGGGCAGCGCCGACGGCGCGGTCTACACGCTGGCCGGTGAGACGGCCGTGGCCGCCGAGCTCAAGATCTTTTCACGGGTGGATTCGCTTGTCACACAAGGAAATACTGCGGTGGTGCTGGACCGCGGACAGACCTCGGTGACAACTGTGGACACCAGTGGCACCGATGCACAACACGCTCTGCGCGCAGGTGAGGGCGCCACTACCATGACCACCGACTCACAGGGCCGGATCCTGGTGACCGACACCCGCGGCGACGGGCTGCTGGTGTTCGGCACCGACCCGCTGATCCTGCGCCAGCGCTATCCCGTGCGCGGCGCGCCGTACGGGCTGGCCGGATCGCCGAACCTCACCTGGGTGTCACAGACCGCCACCAACACGGTCATTGGTTACGATCTTGCCACCGGCATACCCGTCGAAAAGGTGCGTTATCGAACCGTGCAGCAGCCCAACTCCCTGGCCTACGACGACAAGTCCGGCACGCTGTACGTGGTGTCCGGCTCGGGAGCAGGTGTGCAGGTGATCGCGAACGCGGCGGTGAAGCCGTGACCGCCATCCAGCATGGCCGGATGCCTCCGGGCTGGGACAAGGTGGTCGCAGAGGATCTGTCCGACGAGTACGACTGGGTGCCGCTGCGCCTGCCACCGGAAGTCACCAGGATCAGCGCGACGATCAGGCTCTCCATCGAAGCGGAGTACCGCGGCTGGGAATTGACCCGGGTACGCGCTTACACAGACGGGAGTCGACGGGTGCTGCTGCGCCGCAAGAAGACCTCCACATCCATGCCGGGCATACCCGACCAGCCGGCCCCGTGATGTACGGCGCGCTGCGGAGGGCAATGTTCTTGGTGCCCCCGGAACGGATCCATGTCTGGGTTTTCGCGCTGCTGCGCATTGCCACCGGGCCCGCCGCGCCGCGCCGCGCGTTGGCGCGACGGCTGGCGCCCACCGATCCAGTGCTGGCCAGCACGGTCTTCGGGGTGCGGTTCCCCGGCCCGATGGGGCTGGCCGCGGGTTTCGACAAGGACGGCCGCGGCTTGGCCACCTGGGGCGCGCTCGGTTTCGGGTACGCAGAGGTGGGCACCGTCACCGCGCAGGCACAGCCGGGCAATCCCGAACCCCGGTTGTTCCGGCTACCCGACGACCGTGCGCTGCTCAACCGGATGGGCTTCAACAACGCAGGCGCCGGCGCACTCGCAAGGCGGCTGGCCCGCCACACTGCCGACGTGCCGATCGGGGTGAACATCGGCAAGACCAAGGTCACGCCCCCCGAGGCCGCGGTCGAGGACTACGTCACGAGCACCCGACTGTTGGGCGAATTGGCGGCTTTCGTCGTGGTCAACGTGAGCTCACCCAACACTCCGGGGCTGCGAGACCTGCAGGCCGTGGCATCACTGCGGCCGATCCTCGCCGCGGTCAAAGCCGAGACCACCAAACCCGTACTGGTCAAGATCGCACCTGACCTGTCCGACTCTGACGTCGACGAGATCGCCGATCTTGCAGTGGAATTGGGGCTCGCCGGCATCGTGGCCACCAACACCACGGTGTCACGCGACGGGCTGGCGACCCTCGACGTGGCCGACCTCGGTTCCGGCGGGATATCCGGGCGGCCGGTGGCCCGCCGATCCGCGGAGGTGCTGCGCCGGCTGTACGGCCGTGTCGGCGGCAAGCTTGTGCTGATCAGCGCCGGTGGCATCGAGACCGCTGACGACGCGTGGGACCGGATCGTCTCGGGCGCCTCACTGCTGCAGGGCTATACCGGCTTCATCTACGGCGGGGGCTTGTGGGCCAAGCGGATTCACGACGGTATCGCCGAACGGCTGCACGCCGGCGGATTCGCGTCGCTGGCCGATGCCGTGGGCTCGGCGGTGCGCTGATCAAGTGCTGATCAAGCGCTGACCGGGCGCTGACCCCGTGCGAGCGTGCGCAAAATGCTGCTGTTTGACGGCGTGTCGAGCAACGGACGCGCACGCTCGCGGTGAAGCGGTTACTTCTGTTCGTAGGTGCCGTGGATGACCGCGCGGGCGATCGCCTGGCCGAACAGGTTGAAGCCGAGGTAGGCCGGGGTGGCGCCGTCGGGAAGGTCGAGCTTCTCGACGGGCAGGGCGTGCACCGCGATGTAGTAGCGGTGCGGACCGTGCCCGGCCGGCGGTGCGGCGCCGATGTAGCGCTTCTGACTGGCGTCGTTGGCCAGAGTGACCGCGCCACCGGGCAGCGGGCTGCCGTCGCCGGCGCCGGCGGGCAGCTCGGTCACGGTGACGGGCAGATCCGCGACCGCCCAGTGCCAGAACCCCGAAGCGGTCGGCGCGTCCGGGTCGTACACCGTGACCGCGAAGCTCTTGGTCTCAGCGGGAAAGCCCGACCAGCTCAGCTGCGGCGAGGTGTCCGACCCGCCTGCCCCCATGATGCCGCTGACCTGGTCGTTGCCCAGCGGCTGCCCGTCGGTGACCGATTCGGAGGTCAGCGTGAAGCTCGGGAGTTGCGGCAGGTTGTCGTACGGACTTGCGGCGGTGCTCATGTAATCCCCTTCGGTCGTCAGCAGTGCTTGAGGAAGTGTTCCAGAACGTTCGCCCCGAATTCCAGGGCGTCCACCGGCACCCGCTCGTCCACCCCGTGGAACAGCGCGGCGAAATCAAGGTCCGGCGGCAACCGCAGCGGCGCGAATCCGAAACACCGAATCCCCAACCGCTGGAACGACTTTGCGTCAGTTCCACCGGAGAGCATGTACGGCACGATGCGGGCCTCGGGATCCAGCGCCAGCACCGCGTCGTTCATCGCGTCGACCAGGTCGCCGTCGAACGTCGTCTCGTAGGAGGGCAGATCCCGCTCCCAGCTGCGGGTGACGTCTGGACCGATCAGCGCGTCGACCTCCCGCTCGAAGGCCTCCTTGCGGCCGGGCAGTACCCGGCAGTCCACCACCGCCTCGGCCGAGGCCGGGATGACGTTGGCCTTGTACCCGGCTTTGAGCATGGTCGGATTCGCGGTGTCGCGCAGCGTCGCCGACACGATCCGGGCTACCCCGCCGAGCTTGGCGATGGTGCCGTCCAGGTCCGGCGAGTTCACGTCGAAGGTGTAGCCGGTCTCCTCGGCCACCGCGGTCAGGAATTGTTCCACCGCAGGGTTGAGCACCAGTGGGAACTGGTGGCGGCCCAGCCGATCCACTGCGCCCGCGATCGCCGTCACGGCATTGTCGTCGTGCAGCATCGAACCGTGACCGGCCCGACCGCGCGCCGACAACCGCATCCACGACAGCCCCTTTTCCGCCGTTTCGATCAGGTACAGGCGGCGCTCACCGCCGTCCTTGCGGGGCACCGTCAGCGAGAACCCGCCGACCTCCCCGATCGCCTCGGTGACCCCGTCAAACAGATCTGGCCGGTTGTCGACGAGCCAGTTCGCGCCATATGTCCCGCCGTGCTCCTCGTCGGCGAGGAACGCGAACACGAGGTCGCGCGGCGGGACGATGCCGGCCCGTTTGAAGTGCCGGGCGACAGCGATCGCCATGCCGACCATGTTCTTCATGTCGACCGCACCACGTCCCCAGACGTAGCCGTCCTTCACCGCGCCCGAGAACGGGTGCACGCTCCAGTCCGCGGGTTCGGCGGGCACGACATCGAGGTGTCCGTGGACCATCAGCGCGCCGCGGGACGGATCGGCACCGGGCAATCGGGCAAACACGTTGCCCCGGCCGGGCGCGCCTGCCTCGAGGTATTCGGTCTGGTAGCCGACTTCCTGCAGCTTTTCGGCCACCCACTGGGCACACTCCGCCTCGCCCTTCGTGGTTGCCGGGTCACCGGTGTTGGAGGTATCGAACCTGATGAGCGCACTGACGAGATCGACCACCTCGTCCGCGCTGGTCGCGGAGACAGTCACAGTCACCATTCGTACCACTGGCGGTCGGGTTTGGGTCTGAGCCACTCGATCCGATAACCTTAGGCGCCCAACCCACAGCGTGGGTTCGGCAAGGTTGATCAGCAGGTCCGAGTGGCGGAATGGCAGACGCGCTAGCTTGAGGTGCTAGTGCCCTATTAACGGGCGTGGGGGTTCAAGTCCCCCCTCGGACACCCTTCATTTGTTCAGGCGGCCCGCGGCCGCCACTACCCAGGACAGTTCCCTGTGGAAGATGTCACTGTGCGCGCCGGACGGCCCGTCGTCCAGGTCGACCACGCCGGAGGCGTCCAGGCTCAGGATCCGGCCCTGCTGGAACGGGTACGCGGCGCCGTCCGGCCCCAGGCTGTGGGTCGGCGAGTCGAAGGCGCCGTGTGAACCCATCGCCCGCCACCGGAAGAACGGGTCCTCTGCGGCGGCTGAATCGTCGCCGGCCGCGGCCGAAGCCAGCGGGTAGAACGTGCTCAAGGCGCGGTCATGGCTGGAGAAGCAGACCGTCAGCGGGCCGTCGAGCCGGTCGAGCATGCCGAACAGGGCGCCGGAACCCTTCCGGAACGGCAGCTTCTCGGTGAATGCGAAGCGGGAGTACGCACCCTGCAGCAGGGTGACCGATTTGACCGGCGAGGGGTTGGCCGCAGTCATGCCTGCCAGGGCGTAGGACACCACCCGCGCGCCGAAACTGTGGCCCACGAGATGGATCCGCAATCCCGGAAACTTGGCGGCGAGTTGGTCGATGACGGGACCGAGACCGTCCTTGCCCACCACGCCGGCTCGATTCTTCATCTTCCAATAGCTGAGCTGGCGTACGGCCTCCTTGGCCCCGTGCCAGAGCTTGCCCGCGAAATCACCGAGACCGGCCGCGCCGTCTTCCCCGTCGGCACTGAATTGCACTCCGGCGGCGAGCAACTGGTCGGCGAACGTGTTGAACAACTCAGCCGGATCCTGGTCATCGGCCACCATGCCGGGCCCCTCGTCCGACGTGGCCACCTCGCCGTCGTTGAACCCGTCGGGGGTCGCGGCGTCGAAATCCTGCAGCGCCTCGAACAGATCGGACACCCGATCGATGCTCGGCGGTGCCGCAAGAAGTTCGGCGATGGCATCCAGTTGCGCACTGCCCCTGGGAAAGAGCTCTTTCAGCTCGGCGAGTTCTGCAGGGTCCAGGGACGGGTCCCCCGCCTCGACAACCCGCGCTTCGCCCAGCGCCGCCGCGCCACCGACCCCGTCCGGCGCATCCTCGAAGTCGGGTATCGGCTCGTCGCGCCACAGTTGTGAAGGCCACCGCAAGCCAACGAATCCCACCTTTCGCGCCGGGTCGAGTTGGCCGGCCAACAGGTCAAACCATCGCTTGTACAAAGACGTCGCGGCCGCTTCGTCGTTGTTCCAGCCGTGGGAGAAGATCACCAGATCGGTGAGCCCGGCCGCCCGATCCAGCAGCTGAGTCAGCGTGGCGTCGTCGGGGTCACCCTCGGCGTCGAACACCAGGGGCCAGCTATCGGTCATCGAAAGTCCTTTCACATCACACGGATTGCAGTGCACGCATGAGGTCCAGCAGGCCACTGCCCTGGAACGCGGGGTCGCGCCCCAGCGAGGTCGCCGACTCGACGAAGATCCGTTTGATCGCCTCGGGCCGGCTGACGAACTCCCGCTGAACCGACAGGAAAGCCGCGATCGCGCCGGACACGTGCGGCGCAGCCATGCTGGTGCCGCTCTCCTCGATGTACACCGGCACCTCGGCGCCGACGTCGATCTGATTGGTCACGGTATCCCGCCGGGTGCCCGCGGCTGCCGACGTGATGCGCTCGCCGGGGGCCACCAGATCGGGTTTGCGTCGCCCATCGCCGGTGGGACCGCGCGACGAGAAATAGGAGACGCCGAAGGTATGCGGCGAACTGCGATGTGTCGACCCGACAGTGATGGCGCTCTCGGTATTGCCCGGGTCGTTGATCGTCATGTCCGCGGTGAACTTCACGGAGTCCTTACCGAAGGCCGGGCTCAACGAGATGTACCCGGAGTTACCGGCCGCGACGACCACCACCACTCCCGACCGCACGGTCTTGTCGACCTCCACGCACATCGGGCTCTGGCCGCACGCGTACCACTCGGCATCGAACTGGTATCCCAGGCTCAGGTTCACACCGTGGATGCGCGGCACCCGTTCACTTCCGGCGTTGAGTGCCCGGACGTGCGCCAGGGCCTGCATCACCCGGCTGACCTTCGACACCTGGTCACCCGGCCCGAGCACCTTGAGGCTCACCAGCTTCGTCTTCGGCGCCATGCCGGCGAGCCGGCCGGGATCGCTGAGCTCGCGCGGTTGGATGATGGGGTCTCCCCCGCGTTCGGGGCTGTTGAGACGCTTCTCCGCCACGACAACCTGCTTGTCCCCCCAATCGACCAGGCCGCCGGCGATGATGCCCGCGACGTGGGTGCCGTGGCCGTCGGTGTCGGTCAGCGGCGCGTGTCCGCCGGTGAAATCACGATGCAGATCCACCACCGACGGATGGGTCAGGGTGTGGTGGTGCGCGAAGTGCGGATGCTTCTCGTCGATCCCGGAATCCACTACCGCCCAGACGATTCCGTCACCACAACTGGCGAAGGATCGTTGCGCCGCGATCGCCTTGACCGTGTTCGACGAGGCGTCGATCTGGGGGTGCACGTCGAAATCCGGCCAGATCCGGTAGATCGCGCGCCCCGGCCAGCTTTGCGGCACCGCGTCCGCCGACACCAGACTCTTGACCTGTGCGGGGGTCAGATCGCCGACCATGAACTGATCGGCCAATCCCACCGGCTCTCCCGTGGCACCGACCAAACTCCACAGGTGCCGGACCCGGTCCATCGCGTCCGGAATCGACGGCTGGAAGCCCAGATTGAGCTCGATCATGATCGACATCGGTTCCTCGCCGGCCGTGTCGACGGGCGGTGCGGCCGCCATCTGCTGGCGCAACGGCGGGGTGATGACGCCGGCGAGAACCGGGTCATGCCTGGGGATTTCGTCAGGAGCAGGCGCTACCGCGGCCGTTCGTTCGACCGGGATCGATGCCCGTTCACAGGCGCTTTCGACATCCCGGCGGCCGGCCGCGGTCAGCTTGATCTCACCACTTTTGGTCCGGCTTGCAAGCCGTCGCTTCCGCAGGCTTTCGACCGCCTCCTCGACGCGGTTGTGCCAGTACGGCATGTCGTTCTCGTATTGGCGATCCCGCTGGACGAACTGCGCGGCGAACCGTGCTGCCACCGCCTCCCGGAGTTTCGGCAAGTCGGCCGGCTCGGTCATGCCCTCAAGCGCTGCCAGCGCGCACTGCACCCGGTCGGACCAAGTCTGGCTCTCAGTTGAGTTCACCGCGCCCCCTCGGCGTTGTCGACACCTGGGTACATGGTGCTATGCGCAGCACGCGAGCGTCGGCGATTACTGCCTCAGCCGATTTCGACATCGATCTTCATCTGGTCCTGGCCCGGGGTGCCCGACACTTCGATCGTGACACCGGTCCAAGTGCCGTCGGGCAGATTCAGCGGCGGCTCGGTCGTCTCACCGATGCTGCGTCGCTCACCCATCGGGTACAGATCGTTGGTATCACCGGAGTTGCCCCGCGAGAAGATCTTGGCCAGATCACGACGACCGTCGGCCTGCAGCAACTCGATCGCCAGGCCCTGTTCGTCATTGACGTTGGTGATGTTCTCGTCGACCACATACACCGCGATTCCCTCGTCGGGCAGGAAGGCGTCCTGAGCTCTGCGGCGGCGGTATTCGACGACGATGTACTGAGTTTCCTTCATCGTCGCCGGATTACGGACGAACGCGATGGTGCCGCCCTCGGCCGCGGGTGCGAGTGTGACCCCGGCGGTGGTTTCGGTGATCTCGATCGGTTCGATCCAGCCGTGGAACATCCGGACCATCCCGTTGGGAAATGTCGGCGTCAGGCCGCCCTGCCCCCAACTGCCGGCGGCCATCAGGCAATAACCGCCGAGGCCGTTGGACCGCGACCGCTCGATCTGGCCGGTGTCGTAGTAGTCGGCCCAGCGCGCCGCGAGGTGACCCCACTCGTGGGCGCACACGCCCATGTTGCAGTCCTCCGGCACGGTGAGAAAGGTGCGCGCCGAAAGGTCCTCGGCGACTTCGACGCCGCCGGGGATCACCCACTTCAGGCTCCACAGGTCGCTGCGCTCGGTGGTCTGCTCAGCCCCGCTGCCCGCATGGATGATGAACAGCGCGGTGATGATCCGCTCACCGAGTACGTCGTAGGGCGTGAAGTCGACGCCCTCGGCGACCGCGGCCTGCACAGCGTCGCGGGCCATCCCCTGCGAGTTGCGCGGAAAGTTGTCGTTCATCCCCGAGTTGCCGTCGGCGTAGAAGCTCAGCGGTTGGGGCATGCGGAACCAGCCGTGCACCTCACCCTGGACGTCGATGCCGTTGCCAGCCTCTGAATCGAAGGCGCTGGCCGCCCGATAGAAGTCGCGCATGCTGCCCGTCGGAAAGGTGCCCTCGCTGAACAGCATGTGCTGGTAGTAGCCGGTGGTGTGGTTCGGATTGTGTTCGTGGTCGGGAAAGTCGACCAACAGGACGATGGTGCGCACCGCGCCCCGCAACGCCCTGGCCGGCCGGTCGATCAATTGCGTGTGCTCCTTCTCGGCAGCCGGTCCCAGGCGAATGGCGCCGTCGTCGAGGCCGAGCAGGTTCGCGCTGCGGCGCGACGACCGCCAGACCGAGAAGTACTGCTCGAAGGTGAGCGCTTTCGGCACGCGGCCCGATTCCTTCAATTCCAGAAATCTCGCGTACAGCGCAGCGATAGCCTGCGGTGACGGCGGAACGGGGCACAGTTCGGATGTGCAGCTGTGCGGGTGAAATGGTGTGGCGGTAATTCGCATGGCAAATTCCAATTTCTCGTCAATCCGACAGGTGCCGGTCGTGGTCCCATCGTTCAAGCCAACGCTGCAGGTCGTAGACGCCGATTGCGACCAGGAACATGGGCAGCGCAGCCAGCCAGGCGGTCACGGCCGTTCCATCTCACGTGGCGCGGATTCGGTGAGCATTTCCGACCCTCCTGATGCGAACTGACCGGATAATCCGGTGATGCACGCCAAACGTAAGTCCGGACGCTGGCAAACTCACGAGTGGAGCGCTACCTGTATTCGGGGGAGATCGGCCGCTTTACCTATCTGGACGCCACGATCGGTCACCATAGGAGTTACAGGTCGAGTAGCCGACTACTCGTGTCTTGGCGCCCGGCACTCACAACAATCGGCATGTGGGTGTTGACGGCGCTGGGGAGGACGGCACAGTGAAGACGCTGGCGGCCCGTTTCGCACAGCTGGCCGACCGATCCGTCGGATGGGCCCGGTTACCCAAGGCGCTCGGTCTGCCGGTGCTCGTCGGGCTGCGCCACCAATTGCGCACCTCGAATCTCTACGACGCCGGCCGCGGGTGCCCGCCGGATGCCGGCCGGCCGCCGGACTACCGCGCCGCGCGCACCCGCGACGGCAGCTACAACGATCTCGACGATCCGCAGATGGGCGCCGTCGGCTGCCGGTTCGGTCGAAATGTCCCGCCCGCGTACGCCTATCCCGAGACCCCCGCCCGGCTGCTGGACCCCAACCCGCGGCTGATCAGCCGGAAGTTGCTGACACGGGAGAGATTTCAGCCCGCTACGACTCTCAACCTGCTCGCCGCGGCGTGGATCCAGTTCGAGGTTCACGATTGGTTCAGCCACGGTACGGTCCCGTCGCAGCCCTGGGTGGTACCACTGCAGAACGACGACCCGTGGCCGGAACACCCCATGCGTGTCGAGCGGACCGCACCGGATCCTCACCCCGATCCGGTCGGCCCGGCGACCTTCACGACACAGGACTCGCACTGGTGGGACGCGTCCCAGATCTATGGCACCACACCGGAATTCGCGAGTGCGCTGCGCTCTGCGGACAGCGGCAGGCTACGCATCGACGATTCCGGTCTGCCGCCGGCCGACGTGGAGGCACTCCTTGATCTGACCAGCACCGCCGGCAACTTCTGGGTCGGCTTGGCGCTGCTGCACTCGCTGTTCATGCGCGAGCACAACGCGATCTGCGATCACCTCGCCGAGACCTACCCGCACCTGTCCGCCCAACAGCTCTACGACAAGGCGCGCCTGGTCAACGCGGCGCTCATGGCGAAGATCCACACCGTCGACTGGACGCCGGCGATCATCGCCCATCCCACAACGGTGTCCGCCATGCGGGCGAACTGGTTCGGTGTGCTCGGTGAGCGATTCGCCCGCCGGTTCGGCCGAAGGACCCGCAGCGCGCTGCTGCACGGCATACCGGGCTCGCCGACCAGACAACACGGTGTGCCGTACTCGCTCACGGAGGAGTTCGTGGCGGTATATCGGATGCATCCGCTGATTCCGGACGAGTTCAGCTTCCGCTCGCTGGCCGACGACCGCGAGACAATCCGGCACGAGTTGCCGGCGCTTTCGGCCCTCAATGTGCGCGCCCGGCTCGCCGAGACTCCGATGGCCGACCTGTTGTACTCGTTCGGCCGGGCCAATCCGGGAGCGTTGTCACTGCACAACTTCCCGCGCCACCTACAGGAGATGCACCGCATCGACGGAGCGGTGCTCGACCTCGCCACGATCGACGTGATCCGCTCCAGGGAGCGGGGCGTGCCCCGCTACAACGAGTTCCGGAAGCTGTTCCGGCTCAAGCCGGCAGCCACGTTCGAGGAACTCACCGGGGACCCGGTGCTGGCGGCCGAATTGCGGGAGGTCTACGACGACGTCGATCTCGTCGACCTGATGATCGGCCTGTATGCCGAACCGAAGCCACCCGGATTCGGCTTCAGCGACACCGCATTCCGGGTGTTCATCCTGATGGCGACCCGACGGCTGGAAAGCGACCGATTCTTCACCACCGACTTCCGTGACGAGGTCTACACCGCTGCGGGCATGAAATGGGTTCGCGACAACGACATGCGATCGGTGCTGTTACGGCACTTTCCGGAACTCGCCCCCGCTCTGGCCGGTGTCGGCAATCCGTTCGCACCGTGGAAGGCATCGCAACCGAATACGACAAGAAGGGCCACCGCACGATGACCGAAGCCGTCGAGAATCACCAGCTCTGGACCACACCGCCCATCCTCTACCGCCCCGATCTGGAGCAGCCAAGACCCGACGAGGACGCCCTGATCGAGAAGATCACAGCGAAGCTGCGCAAGAACAACGAGCGGGCCTACCGGAAGTACAAGCACGGGCTGCGCGATGCGCACGCCAAGAGTCACGCGATCCTGCGCGGTGAGCTCATCGTGGCCGAAGGCCTGAGACCCGAGTTGGCCCAGGGCATGTTCGCCCAACCGCGCACCTACCCCGTCATCGCGCGCATCTCCAGCACCTCCGGTGTGCTGCGCAGCGACAAGATGCGCGGGGTGCGCGGGCTCGGCGTCAAAGTACTTGGCGTCGAGGGCCCCCGAGCAATGGCCGACGAACCAAATACCACCCAGGACTTCGTCCTGGTGACTCACGAGGAGTTCCTGTTCGGCGGGGCCCGCGACTACCTGCGGATGGGCATGCCGACGGCAACCGTGCTGGCGAGGCTGCCCGACAGCGCGTTGGCGGCCGGGAGCGAACTGCTCGGCCTCCTCAAGCGAATCGGCCTTCGCATCCCGGACAACCTGGCGGTGTTCATCGCCGAGAACCGGCCCATTCTCGGCGAGACGTTCTTCTCGTCGGCCCCCATCCGCTACGGCGACTACGTCGCGCGGTTCAAATACGCCCCGCTGTCCACAGAAGTGCGAGATCTTGAAAACCAACGCCTTCCACGCAATCCCAGCCAGGATGCACACCGGGATCTGATCATGGACTTCTTCGCGAAGCACACCGCGGAGTACGAGCTGAGTGTGCAGTTGTGCACCGACGAGAAGACGATGCCGATCGAGGACGCCCGGGTCCATTGGGACGCGAAGGCCTCCCCCTATCTGCCGGTGGCCAAGGTCGTGTTCGGACGGCAGAACCCCTACAGCGCGGTGCGGCGGGCTTACGGTGACGACGTGCTGTCGTTCAACTCGTGGCGCGGCTTGGAAGCACACCGTCCGTTGGGCTCCATCAACCGGTTGAAGAGAAAGGTGTACGAGGCGTCCAGCGACTTCCGGCACCAGATGAACAGGGTGGACAGACATGAGCCCGCCGACATCTCCGAATTGCCGGATTGATGGTGGCAAACCCGACTTTCTTCTGCCTGCAGGCTTAGACTCTGAGTTCATGCCCGGGCAATGGCAGTTGTTGGACCGGCCTGCTGAGCACGAGGCCATCCGCTCGGCGCTCAGCAGCACCGAGAGTTGCGGCGTTGTGCTTGTCGGCGCGGCAGGCGTCGGCAAGACCACCCTGGCCCGCACCGTCACCTCCTCGTTGCGCAAGAAGGTGCACTGGACCGCGTGCACGGAGTCGTCGCGCAGTATCCCGCTCGGGGCCTTCGCGCACTGGGTGCAGCCGTCGGCATCCCGTGATCCGATCGCGCTCATCGGATCCGCCTGGGAATCCCTTGTCGCCGAAGGCGATACGGTGGTGGGAATCGATGACGCCCATCTGCTGGACCAGCTGTCCGCGACGCTGCTGCACCAGATCGCGGTGGAGCACGCCGGGCACCTGGTGGCGACCGTACGCAGCGGTGAGCCGGTACCCGACGCCGTCACCTCCCTGTGGAAAGACGGTTATCTACAGCGGTTCGAGCTGCACCCCTTCACCAAGCAGCAGAGCATCGCGCTGATCGAAACCGTGCTCGGCGGCACGCTTGAGGGGCTCAGCGCCGACGTGATGTGGGAGTCCTCGGGCGGAAACCCGCTGTTCCTGCGCAACATGGTCGAGGGTGCGGTGGATGCGGGAACCCTCGCCGAGGTCGACGGCGTATGGCAGTTCCGCGGCCCCACCGTGATCCCGTCCGGGCTGGTCGAGCTGCTCGACGAACGGCTCACCAATGCCGGGCCCGACGTGCTGCACGCGCTCAAACTGCTGTCGCTGTGCGAGCCGCTCGACATCGACGCGTTCTCGGAACTGGCAGGCGAGGACGCCGTCGACACCGCCGAAATGCGGGGCCTGATCCGGATCGTCGCCGACGACTCCAATGGGGCCGGTCAGATCAGTGCCCGGTTCAGCCATCCGATGTTCGGCGACGTGGTCCGGCGCCGGGTCGGGACCGCGTCCGCACGGAAGCTGCGCGGTCGCATCGCCCAGATTCTGCGCGAGCGTGCCCTCGATTCGGCCGCGAGCCGCATCCGGCTGGCTCAGCTGTGCGTCGAAAGTGACCGGGGCGCAGACATCGATCTGCTGATCACCGCGGCCAAGGACGCCGTCTTCCTGTCCAACCTCCCGCTCGGAGAACAGCTGGCACGTGCGGCATTCGACCACGGCGGCGGCCTGAGCGCCGCAGCGCTACTCTCCAGAGCGTTGCTGTGGCAAGGGCATCCGGTAGAGGCCGACAGCATCCTGGCCCGGTTCGCGCCGGAAAACATGGACGAGATGGAGCTCGTGCAGTGGGGCATACCCCGGCTGTCCATCCTGTTCTGGTCGATGGGCGACGTGACCCGGGCCAATGAAGTGCTGGACCAATTGAATTCGCGGGTCAGCCACCCGAGTCTCAAGCTGATCGTAGACGCCACCGGTGCGGGAATGGCCATCCACGAGAACCGAATTGCCGACGGCCTGGCGACCGCTGAGCGGGTGCTGGCCAATCCCGACGCGCCCCGCCAAGCCGTCGACTTCGCCGCGTTCAGTGCCGGCCTCGCGATGCCGGTGGTGGGCCGCGGCAAGGATTTCGAGCCGATCGCGGCGCGCTGCCGGGCGCAACGCAAGACCACCGACGGCATGATCCGGATCATGGTCTTCTACGGAGAGGTCCTCGCGTTGGCCTACACCGGTCAGCTGGACCTGGCCGAGCGGCGCGCAAACGAGTACGCCGAGTTCTCGTCGGCCGGCCAGTTCGCGGGATGGGCCATCGCCAAGATCATGGCCGGTGCCGCCGCCACCCACAGCGGGCGGTTCCGCGACGCGATCTCGGCCATCGAGCAGGCGCTGGCCGCGCTCAACGCCGAAACGTCGCTGCCCTGGCGGTTGCCCGGCCGGCTGCTGCTGGCGCGGGCCTACGCGGCGGTCGGCAACCCGGCCGAGGCCGAGCGGGTCCTTGAGGACGCCGAGGAACACAGCGGCCCGTCGTGTGCCCTGCACGAGCCGCAGCGGATGCTCGCCAAGGCGTGGCTGGCCGCGGCGAAAGGTGGGCACCGCTCGGCGATCGACGTCGCACGCACGGCCGCGGACGCCGCACGTTCGGCGGGCCAGCACGCCGTCGAGGCCGAAGCTCTGCACCATGCCGCGCGGTTCGGTGACCGGACGGTCGTCCGGCGGCTGCAGGGTCTGGTGGACCGCGTGGACGGCCCCCTGGCCGGACTGTACGCCCGGCACGCGGCAGCGGTGGCCGCCGCCGATCCCAAGGAACTCGACGAGGTTTCAGCAGCCTTCGAACGAGCCGGTCTGCTGCTGTCAGCCGCCGACTCCGCCGCACAGGCGGTGCCCCTGCACGATAAGGCGGGCCAGCGCAGGCGCAGCACCGAATCCGCCGCCCATGCACTGCAACTGGCGTCGAAGTGCGGCGGCGCGGCCACCCCGGCGATCCGGTCCGCGGCGCGGCCGTTGCCGGTGACCGCACGCGAACGCGAAGTGGCCGGGTTGGTGGCCCAGGGGCTGTCCAACCGCGAGATCGCCGAACGGTTGACGGTGTCGGTCCGCACGGTGGAAGGCCACATCTACCGGGCGTGCATCAAGCTCGACGTCGCCGACCGAGACGAACTTGCCAAGATCGTGTGGAACGACTTGGGAAACAGCAGCGGCCGGTAGCGGCGCCCACCAGATCAGTACACGTCTCTGACGTAACGCTTCTCGGCCACGAGTTCCCGCTTGTAATCCCGGGCGCCTTCCTCCGACATCCCGCCGTGCGTGCGCAGGATCGTGGTCAGCGCGGCGTCGACGTCCTTGGCCATCCTGCCGGCGTCACCGCACACATAGAAATGCGCACCGTCGTCCAGCCAGCGCCACACGTCCGCACCGTAATCGATCATCTTGTGCTGCACGTAGACCCGCTTGGCCTGATCACGCGAGAACGCCAGATCCAGCCGGTTCAAGAACCCATCGGCAGCCATCTCCTCGAATTCGTCGCGGTAGTAGAAGTTCTCGTTGCGGTGCTGGTCGCCGAAGAACAGCCAGTTGCGGCCGCCGTGTCCCAGTGCGCGCCGCTCCTGGAGAAATCCGCGGAACGGGGCGATGCCGGTGCCCGGGCCCACCATGATCATCGGTGCGGCAGCGTCCTCGGGCGGGCGGAAGTGCGGTGAGCGCTGCAGGAACACGGGTGCCGCGGCGGCGCGATCGGCGAGGAAGGTCGAACACACCCCGGCCCGCGCGGCACCGTTGACGCCGCGGTAGCGCACCACCGACACGGTCAACTGCACCTCGTGCGGACTCACCAGAGGGCTCGACGATATCGAGTAGTTGCGCGGGGTCAGCCGCACGAGCACCTCTTGCCACTGTTCGGGTTCGGCATGCACGCCGAACTCGGTCACGATGTCCAGCCCGTTACGGTCGCGCAGCCACTTGTTCAGCCGCTCGCCGGAACCCCGCAACACCCTGGTGGCCGAACGGTCGGTGCAGGTATCGGCGACGAACTTCACCAGGTTCGGGGTCACCCGACAGATGTCGTAGGACGAGATGAGGGCGTCGCGCAGGGACTGTTCGGTGCCGTCGACCTCGATGGTGCAATCACCGTTCAGCGAGGTGGCCGCCAACCAGGCGTCAACCACCGCCGGGTCGTTGGTGGCGTACACGCCGAGGGAGTCCCCGGCCGCATAGCTGATGTCATAGTCGGAGATGTCGAAGCCCAAGTGCCGCACCTCTTTTGTCGCACCCGGAGCAGTGAGCACAACGTTACGGCGCAGCGTCGCGAGAATCGGCTTGGCCCTGGTGAACTCGTCCGGCTCGGTGCGAATGACCGTACGGCGGCCGCCGCCGCGCCAACCCTGCGGCTCGGCGGACTCGCCGGTGAGCAGTTCGGCGATCGAATCGGCCCAGCGATGCAGCGGTTCGTCGTCGTAGACCTCGCACTCGGTGCGGTCCAACAGCTTGGTGGCGCCCAGGTCGGCCAGTCTGCGGTCCAGCGACTTGGCGTGCCCGCAGAAGTTGCCGTAGGCACGGTCGCCGATACCCAGTACGGCGTAACGGATTCCGTGCAACTGGGGCGCGTCTGGTGCGTCCAACCGGTCCCAGAAGTCGGCGCCGTTGTCCGGCGGGCCGCCGTCGCCGAAAGTGCTGGTGACCACCAGCACGTCCCGGGCGGCGGCAAGCTCGCCGAGCGCCAACTCGTCCATGTTGACCAGCGCCGCACCATCCAGCCGGGCAGCCAGCTTGGCCGCGAACTCCTCGGCGTTACCGGTTTGCGAGGCCCACAACACCAACGGACCGGTGGCAACGGGCCGTTCGGAAACGCTGGCCCGCGAATACCTGCCGGCCAGTATGCCGTTCACCCACAGTCGCACCATGGAGCCGACGGGTGCGGACTCCGGCAGCACGGGAACTCCGACGGGAACCTCCGCAAGGCCGGTGAAAAACCCGGCCAGGTAGGTCTTCTCGTCCTCGGTCAGGCCCGGCTTGTGTGCGTCGGTAATGCCGAGTTCGGCCGCCACCGGATGCCCGTACCGGGCACCGTCGACGGTCCGGGCGGGCCGCAGGCTGACCGCACACACTTTGAACTCGGGCTGCAGCGAGTCGGGGTCGACGGCATCGTTGGTCACCGCGTTGACCGTGAGGTACTCGCCGTGTTCGTCGTTCCAGTGGAACGGCACAAAGCAATTGCCCGGCCGGACACGGTCGGACAGCACTGCGGGCAGCACCGCGCGGCCGCGACGGGAAGCCAGTTCGACGGGCTGTCCCGCGACGATCTGAAGCTCGAGGGCATCGACCGGATGGATCTCGACGAACGGCCCGGGGTTGAGCTTGTTGAGCTTGGCGACCTTGCCGGTCTTGGTCATGGTGTGCCATTGATGCTGCAACCGCCCGGTGTTGAGCACCATCGGGTAGTCGTCATCGGGCAGTTCGGCCGCATCCATGTGTGGACGGGCATGGAACACCGCGCGGCGCGAGGGCGTGGGAAAAGCCAGCCGTGGCCGATGGTCGTCCTCGTCGACGAACGACTCCTGGCTGACCCCGTCGTTCAGGTAGCGGATCGGATGGCGGTCGCCAGCCCCGCCGGGGGCGTCGACCGGCGGGCACGGCCATTGCAGTGGCGTCTGGCGCAACCTCTCATATGTCGCCCCACGCAGGTCATATCCGGTCTTGGGGTTGGCGAACCGGCGGATCTCGTCGAATACCGCCTCAGCCGAGGCGTAGCTGAAGTGTTCGCCGAAGCCCAACTGGGCCGCGACACCGCAGATGAGCTGCCAGTCCGGCCGGGACTGACCGGCCGGCGGGATCGACGGCGACAGCAGCGTCAGGTTGCGCTCGGAATTGACCATGACGCCTTCTGATTCGGCCCAGAGCGCGGCCGGCAGCACGATATCGGCGTAGTGGTTGGTGGCCGTGGCGCGGTAGGCGTCCTGGGCGATGACGAGTTTTGCCGCCTCCAGCCCGTTGATCACCGTCTTGCGGTTCGCCACGCTCGCAACCGGATTGGTGCAGATGATCCAGCAGGCCTTGATCCTGCCCTCTGCCATCTGCTCGAACATGCCGACGGTTCCCGGCCCCACCTCGGCCCGAATGGTCCCCGGCTGCAGATCCCACTGGGCTTCCACGAACGCGCGGTCCTCGTCCGCGAGCACCGTGCGCTGACCGGGCAATCCCGGGCCCATGTAACCCATTTCGCGTCCGCCCATGGCGTTGGGCTGACCGGTCAGTGACATCGGGCCGCTACCCGGCCGGCAGATGGCGCCGGTGGCCAGGTGCAGATTGCAGATGGCGTTGGTGTTCCAGGTGCCGTGCGTGCTCTGGTTGAGCCCCATGGTCCAACAGCTCATCCACTCCCCCGACTCGGCGATCATCGCCGCGGCGGTGCGGATGTCGTCTTCTGCGAGTCCGGTGATCTCGGCCACCCGGGCAGGCGGATAGTCGGCCAGGAATTCCGGCATCGTCTCCCAGCCTGTGGTGTGCTCGGCGATGAATTCGGCGTCGATGTCGCCGTTTTCGACCAAGAGGTGCAGCAGGCCGTTGAGCAACGCGAGATCGGTGCCCGGCTTGATCTGCAGGAACAGATCAGCCTTCTCGGCGGTCGCGGTGCGCCGGGGGTCGACGACGATCAGTTTCGCCCCCGCCTTGAGCCGATCGGCCATCCGCAGATACAGAATCGGATGGCAGTCGGCCATATTCGAGCCGATGACGAAGAACAGATCCGTGCGGTCGAAGTCGGTGTACGAGCCGGGCGGGCCGTCGGCCCCCAGCGACTGCTTGAAACCGGTACCCGCACTGGCCATGCACAGCCGGGAGTTCGACTCGATGTGCACGGTACGCAGGTAGCCCTTGGCGAGCTTGGTCGCCAGATACTGGGCTTCGATAGACATCTGGCCCGACACGTACAGAGCAACCGAATCCGGGCCGTGCTCGTCGATGATGGCCCGCAGCCGGCGCCCCGCCTCGGCGACGGCATCGTCGACCGGGATGGGCAGCAGTTCGTCGTCGCGGGTGGGACGAAGCAGCGCCGAAGACAGCCGGTCGTCGTCGGCGGCCATCAACTCGGCGTGCATCGCGCCCTTGGTGCACAGTCGGCCGAAGTTGGCGGGGTGCAGCTTGTCCCCCGAGATCCGGGCGATCACCGTCCGGTTGTCGACGACCCTGGTGCTGACCTCGATGCCGCAGCCGACGCCGCAGTAGGAACACGCCGTTCGCTGCGTGCTCGAACCGGTGGTCGCGCCGTCTGCCATGGCCCCATGGTGTGCGGCTGGTGTTCCGGGGCTTTTCCCAGGACGTTATCGCGAGGAAAACTGAACCTCACAACGCGGCATTGCCCGCGGTGAGGATTGTTTGCCCAGGTCAGTATCCCTTCGGCTTGACCGCCAGCACCGGCTTCAGGCATTCCAGCAGCAGGCGCTGTGAAACGCTGCCGAGCAGCAGCTTGCCCACCGGGCTGCGGTGCCGGATACCGATCACCAAGAGCTCGGCCTCGGGGGCATCCATTGCGTTGAGCAGTTCTTCGGCCGCGTCGACGCCGACCGGCTGCCGGAGTTCGAACGGCACACCGCTGTCGCGCAGGTGCTCCTCGACATCGTGCACCTCGCCGGATTGGGCGAACCGGGCGTCGACGTAGGCCTCCCCCGACGTCGAGTTGATCAGCAGCAGGCTCGTGTTGCGCAGTTTCGCTTCAGCGATCGCATGTTCGAGTGCCGCTCTACCGAACTGGTCCGCGCTGTAGCCGACAATGATCATGATTTCTGGGCCTTCGCTTTCTGGTCCACATCATCTTCGACGATCAACAGCGTCTCTTCGCTGCGATGCGTCAACCTGAGCACCAACGGCATCAACAGGAGTATCACCATCAGCACGTACGTGACGATCGCGACCGGCTCGGTGAACAGGCTGCTCCACTCGCCGCCGCCGAGCTGAAGGCTTTGGCGCAGCTGACGTTCGACGCGCGGGCCCAGAATCACGCCGATGATCAACGGCAGCACCGGCAGCCCGAACCGGCGCATCATCAGCCCGAGCAGGCCGAGCACCAGCAGCAGCGCCAGATCGAACGGTTGCACGTTGACCGCAAGAGCCCCGAGGGTGGCGAAGAACAGGATGCCCGCGTACAGGTAGGCCCGAGGCGTGCGCAGCAGCTTCGCCCACAGCGGCGCCAACGGCAGGTTGATCACCAGCAGTAGCAGATTGCCGATGAACAGGCTCGCGATCAGCGTCCAGATCAGCAGCGGCTCCTTCTCGAAAAGAGTTGGGCCAGGCTGGATTCCGTAACCGACAAACGCGGCGAGCATGACCGCCGCGGTGGCATTCGTCGGCAGGCCCAGCGACAGCATCGGCACCAACGTGCCCGCAGCCGAGGCGTTGTTGGCGGCCTCCGGGCCTGCGACGCCCTCGATCGCACCTTTGCCGAACTCCTCCGGGTGTTTCGTCAGCTTCTTCTCGGTGATGTAGGACAGGAAGGTGGGCAACTCCGCACCGCCTGCCGGCAGTGCCCCGAACGGGAATCCGTAGGCGGTGCCGCGCAGCCACGGTTTCCACGAGCGGCTCCAGTCCTTGCGGCTCATCCACGGTCGGCCGACCGGGATCACGTCCGCCGGGCGTCGGCGCAGATGCGCCGCCACCCACAGTGCCTCGCCGAGCGCAAAGATGGCCACCGCGACCACCACGATGTCGATACCGTCGCTCAGCAGCGGGATACCGAACGTGGCGCGGGGCTGGCCGGTGAGGAAGTCGATGCCGACGATCCCGACGGCCAAGCCGAGGAACAGTGAGATCGCGCCCCGCAGTTTCGAGGAACCGAGCACCGCCGTCACCGCGACCAGGGCGAACAGCATGATCGCGAGATAGGACGGGGCGCCGAGCGTGACCGCGAACCGGGAGATCGGCGGTGCGAACAACGCCAGCAGGGCCGTGCCGATCGCCCCGGCGACGAAGGAGCCGATGGCCGCGGTCGCCAGCGCTTGGGCGGCCCGGCCTGCCTTGGCCATCTTGTTGCCTTCGAGTGCGGTGATCACCGACGACGACTCGCCGGGTGTGTTCAGCAGGATCGACGTCGTTGACCCCCCGTACATGCCGCCGTAGAAGATGCCGGCGAACATGATGAACGCCGCGCTCGGGCTGACGTTGTAGGTGACCGGCAGCAGCAGAGCCACCGTCATGGCCGGGCCGATACCGGGCAGCACGCCCACCGCGGTGCCCAGGAGCACCCCGATCACCGCGTAGAGCAGGTTCATCGGGGTGGCGGCTTCAGCGAAGCCCTGCAAGAGCCAGTTGAAGTTGTCCATCTACAGAATCCCGTCCAGAATGCCTGCGGGCAGCGGGATTCCGAGCCCGGAATAGAACGCGTAGAAACTCACCAGACCCAGCACCACCCCGATGGCGATGTTACGAATGTAGTGACGATTGCCGAGAATCGTTGCGGCACCGGCGAACAGCAAGGCGCTGGTGATCGTCCAGCCGAGCGGCTTCACCAGCACGATGGTCGCCACGAATACGCCCACCAACAGCCCGACCGTGCGCCAGTCGCTTGGAGCGTTCGGGTCGACATCCTCACCGGCATCGGCTTCGCCCACCGACCCCCGAGGTATGGCAACGGCCAGGATGACCGCCAGCACGATGAGTACGGCGCCGATGAGTATGGGGAAGAACCGAGGTCCGATGGGATCGACCTCGGCAAACTCGGCCGTCAGGGTAAGCGCGTCGTAGATCAGGAAGGCACCGACCACGACGAGCACCGCGCAGACCAGATACTGCGCCCGGTCGACGGCCTTGCGTTGCGGTTCAACACCGTTCACAACAGGCTCGCTCACAACAGCCCCAATTCGGTCAGAGTGGTCTCCACCCGCTCGTCCTGCTCTCTGAGGAACTGCTCGAACTCCGGGCCGGTCGTGAACGCGTCGCTCCAGCCGTTCGTCACGAGCGCCTCCTTCCATTGCTCCGTGCCGTGCAGGTCTTCCAGCGCCTTCACCATGGCCTCCTTGGCCTCACCGGAAATGGCCGGCGGCGCAAGGATTCCGCGCCAGTTGGTGAAGGTGAGGTCGATGCCGGACTCGGTCAGCGTGGGCGCGTCGACGCCCTCCACCCGCTCCTTGCCGGACACTGCCAGCACTCGGACCTGACCGGCCTCGATCTGGTCGACGAACTCGCCCAGCCCCGTGGTGCCCGCCGCGATCTTCTTGCCCAGCAACGCCGTCAGCAGGTCGCCGCCGCCGTCGTAGGTGATGTAGTTGACCTGTCGCGGATCCACACCGACAGCGCGGGCGGTCTCCATCGGGAACAGGTGATCGGGCCCGCCGGGCGACGATCCACCGCCGATGGTCACGGCCGCGGGATCGGCCTTCCAGGCGGCCACCAGGTCCTGAATGGTCTTGAACGGCGAATCCCCCGGAACCAGGATGCCTTCCTGTTCCTCGACCATCTTGGCCAGCGCGGTGGCCTTGGACGCCCGCGCATCGGAGCCGTTGGTGAAGGTGGAGCCGACCACACCGAGCCCCATCATCATCATCAGGTCGTCGTTGCCTTCTTCGTTCATCAGGCGGGCCATCGCTACGGTCCCACCCGCGCCGATGACGTTGAACACCTCGATGCGCCCCGTGATGTCGGTGTCCTCCATGATCTTCACCGCGGTACGCGCGGTGAGGTCATAGCCGCCACCGGGGCTGTTGGGCACCATCATGCGCAGCCGGTGCAACCCACGGGACTCGTCACCTCGAGTGACCCCGCACGCCGTCACCAGCATCGTCGCGATCAGTGCGACCAGCACCCCGGCGCACAATCGTCTGAACCTCACAGCACTCCCCAATCACTCATTTGTGATGCTCAGCAATACTGGACCCGTCAAGTGATTCAGGTCACCGATTCGGACGCAAAGGAAGTATTGGTCGTTGAGTTCACCGTCGGTGGTTGCGCGTCTGCTGCGTAGTCGCAGCCTGGCCGGCCGGTTCCTGGTGTTCCAGCTGCTGGTGGTCGCGGTGGTGCTGATCGCCGTGGCCGCAGTGTCGGTGACCCAGTCGACCCGCGAGTTCCGCGAGGTCCGGGGGCAGCGGATGATCGCCGTCGCCGAGAACGTGGCGTCAACGCCGATCGTGCGGGACCGCTACGGCGACCCGTTCGCCTGGCAGCTACTGGCTCCGGAGGTCGAACGGGCGGTGGCGCTGTCGGGGGCGGAGCGGGCTGAGATCACCGATCCGGAGGGCACGGTGCGGGCATCGTCAGTTCCCGACCGGGTCGGTCAACGGGTCGATCTGGGGCCCAGCCGGGCCGACGAGGGCCGGGCCTGGTTCGGTGACAGCGATGTCGACGGCAGGCACCGCCTCGTCGGGCAGGTACCGGTCCTTTCAGCCGACGGAAATGTGCTGGCGATCGTCTCGGTCAGTGAACGCTATCCATCGGTGTGGGAACTGCTGGGCGGCGCGGGTGAGCGCCTGCTGATCTACCTCGGACTCGGTGCCGCGTTGGGGTTGCTCGCGTCATGGCTGTTGTCCCGGCGGATCAACCGGCATACCCGCGGATTGAACATCGCAGAGATCGCGAGCCTGGCCGACCACCGGGAAGCGTTGTTGCACAGCATCCGCGAGGGCGTCGTCGCGGTCAACACGGACGGGGCCATCACCCTGCTCAACGACAGCGCGGCCGAGCTACTGGGCGTGAACGCGGCGGCGGTGGGCAGACGAGTCGACGACGTCGGCCTGGAGCCCGCGGTGGTGGAGTTTCTGTTGTCGGGCGAAGAAGGTCGGGCCGACGAAAACGACGTGATCATCGCGACCCGGACCCGGGTGCTGGCGCTCAACCGGCGCGCGGCCAGCAGCCAGGGACAGCGCATCGGTACGGTGACCACCATGCGCGACAGCACCGAACTTGCTGCGCTGCAGGCGCAATTGTCGTCGCACCGCAGTGTCACCGACACACTGCGCGCCCAGACCCACGAGTTCGCCAATCAGCTGCACACCATCTCCGGACTTGTCCAGCTGGGCGAGTTCGATGCGGTCAGGGACCTGGTCGGAACCCTGACCCGGCGCCGTGCCGCGATCAACGAGGCTGTCACACAACACATTTCCGACCCGGCTGTGGCCGCTCTGCTGATCGCCAAGACCTCACTGGCCGCCGAAAGCGGGGTCGAGCTGGTGCTGACCGAGGACAGCCACCTGGCCGCGCTCGCACCGGCGCTTGCGACTGACGTGATCACGCTGCTGGGCAATCTGATCGACAACGCCGTCGATGTGTCGGTGGGCGCCGAGCGCGCGCAGGTGAGCGTGCGGATCGCCGATAGAGCCGGGCTGCTGCTGGCGGTGTCGGATTCGGGACCCGGTGTGCCCGAGCATCTTCGGGAGTCCATTTTCGCCCGCGGCGTGACGTCCAAACCGGAGGTGCCGGGCGGGCGCGGCATCGGGCTGGCCCTGGTGCGCCTGGTAACGGCCCAGCACGGGGGCACTGTCGAGGTCACCGACGGTCCCGATGGCGGAGCGTCTTTCGTGGTCCAGTTGCCCGCGGTGACCGAGCGAGCCGTCCATGCGTGACGTGCTGGTGGTCGACGACGACTTCATGGTCGCCGAGATCCATCGCCGATTCGTCGAACGCGTCGACGGGTTCCGCGCAGCTGGGGTTGCGCGCAACGGGGCCCAGGCCCTGGCCGCGGCGGCCGAACTGCAACCCGACCTGATCCTGCTCGACGTCTACCTGCCCGACATGACCGGTCTTGAGGTGTTGCAACGACTGCGATCCGACGGCAACCGCGCCGGCGTCATCATGATCACCGCCGCCCGCGAGCTTGACACCGTACGCGGTGCATTGGACGGCGGAGCCGCCGATTACCTGATCAAACCGTTCGAGTTCGATCAACTGCAGGCAAAGTTGGCCGCCTTCGCGGCCCGGGCCGATGCCCTGGCCGCTGACGGCGGCGCCGACCAGTCGATGATCGACGCACTGTTCGGCGCGACCTCGAGCGCGAATGCAACGCTGCCGAAGGGGCTTGGCGCCGAAACGGGCCGGTTGGTGATGGAGGCGGTCCGCGGCGCGGGTGAGGTGTCGGCAGCCCAATGCGCTGAGCTCGTGGGGATTTCGCGCGTCAGCGCCCGGCGCTATCTCGAGCACTACCTGAGCACCGGGGCCCTGGAACTGCGGCTGCAATACGGCGTCGGCCGGCCGGAGCGGCGATACCGGGCGACTTAGGCCGCGAATTCGATGGCAAGCCCGCGATATCCTCGACTGCGCTATGGCACGCAAGGGTTTGGAGAACAGAGTCAGGCGCGCCGCGGACGCGGCGCTCGAACGACAGCAGTATGTCAGTGCGATTGACGTGCTTGTCGGCCTGGGCTGGCTGGCGCCGCCGAACGTCGACCTGTGGCGGCACAGGCGAATGGATGCGCTGGAGCGCGTCGTCCAGGTCGATCCAGGCAAGGTCACCGACGCGATGGCAAGGCTCGAGCGCTGGGCGCGGGAGCGCGGGCTCGCACTGTCCGAGCCGGACTATGGCTCGCTGCGGTTCAGCATCAATGGCGACACTACCGTCGAACGCGCGTACCGCATGCGCTGGGTAGCACCGGATTTCTCCGAACGAGAAGTCGAGAAACCAAGCACACCAAAAGATCTCGTCGTCATCATGGCGGTCAAGGACTGGACGTGCACGTCATGCGGTGGCACCGGCACCATGCTGGTCATGGAGGATGCGGGTCCGCGGTGCCTGGACTGTGCCGACCTGGGGCATCTCGACTTCGTGCCGTCCGGTGACGCCGCACTGACCCGGCGGTCGAAGAAGGCCAGCCGCCTTTCGGCGGTGGTGGTGCGGTGGAGCCGTGCCCGCAAGCGGTACGAACGGCAGGGCATTCTCGCCGAACAGGAAGCGATCGAGCGTGCCGAACAGGAGTGCCTTTCCGACGCTGACGTTCGCGCCCGCCGTCAGGAACGCGACAGAGTCCGCCGCGCTGAGCAGGACGTGCGATTTCAAGCCGAGTTCGCCGCGGCGATCCGACAACAGTTTCCGGGCTGTCCCGCCGACCGAGCCGAGGCGATCGCGCGTCATGCGGCCACCCGGAGCAGCGGGCGGGTGGGACGAAGCGCGGCCGGGAAGGCGCTCGAGCCTGATGCCGTACGACTCGCGGTCGCAGCATCGGTGCGCCACAACGACACCGATTACGACGAGCTGCTGATGTCCGGCATCGACCGGGAAACCGCCCGCGACCGCATCTGGGAACGGGTTGAGGACGTGCTGAGCGGCTGGCGCGGTGGGCAGTCCTGACATAATGCCGGCGTGACATCGAAGGTACTGTTCATCCGCAACGACCACCTGGCGACCGAGGCACTGTTGGGCGAGGCGTTCAGCGAATGTGGTTTCGACATAGACACATTCGAGGTGGTCCCAGCCGAACGGGTGGACTCCCCGGCGGCCGACGTGACGTTCCCAGACCCCGCCGGCTACGACGTGATCGTTCCGCTGGGCGCGCGTTGGCCGGTGTACGACGACGCGCTGCGTCAAACCTGGGTGGGCACCGAGATGGCGATGGTGCGCGACGCCGCGCAGGCCGGGGTGGGTGTGCTCGGTGTGTGCTTCGGCGGGCAGCTGCTGGCGCAGGCGTTCGGCGGATCGGTCAGCAGGTCCGATTCCCCAGAGATCGGTTGGTATGACGTGGCCACCGACGACGCGCAGCTGGTGCCGGGCGGTCCGTGGTTCCAGTGGCATTTCGACCGGTGGACGTTGCCCCCGGGCGCCACCGAGATCGCCAGGACCGGACAAGCGTCGCAGGCTTTCGTGCTGGGACGGTCGCTGGCACTGCAGTTCCACCCCGAACTCGATGCACAGATACTGGAAGCGTGGCTGGCCGGTGACCGTGACGGCGAAGTGGCGGGTGTCGGTCGCACTCACGACGAATTACGTTTGCAGACAAACAAACTCGTCGACGATGCAGCGGTGCGCGTGCGTGCGCTGGTCCGCGGGTTCCTCGCCAAGGTGGTCCGATCCGAGCCCGCGACGTAGGCTGGAGCGGTCGGGTGGTGTTCGCAGGCCGCATGTCAAACAGATGAGCGCATGGAGCGTCCGACGGGACGCAGAACGCACATTCCAGGATCGCCGCGAGGCGGGCCGGGTCCTGGCGCAGCGCCTGGTGTCGTACCGCGGCCAATCCGATCTGCTGGTCCTCGGCCTGGCCCGTGGCGGCGTTCCGATCGCGTGGGAAGTGGCGTCTTTCCTGGAAGCGCCGTTGGATGTCTTCCTGGTCCGAAAACTGGGCGTGCCGCAGTGGCAGGAACTGGCCATGGGTGCGCTGGCCTCGGGCGGCGGCATCGTGCTCAACGAAGACATGGTGCAACGCCTCGGCATCAGCGAGGACGCCGTGAACGATGCGATCAAACGCGAGACGACCGAATTGGAGCGGCGTGAGCGGGCCTACCGCGGCGACCGTCCCGCTCCGGATATCGCCGGCCGGACCGTCATCCTCGTCGACGACGGGATCGCCACCGGAGCCAGCATGCTCGCCGCCGTGCGGGCCGTTCGCTCCGCGCAACGCTCGATGCGCGGCCCGCCGCGGCGCGTAGTGGTGGCGGTGCCGGTCGGACCGGAGACCGTGTGCCGGGAGTTGGCCGATGAAGCCGATGAAGTGATCTGCTCGAGCACGCCGACGAACTTCGAGGCGGTGGGTCAGGCGTTCGCCGACTTCCACCAGGTCACTGATGACGAGGTGCGTGACCTGCTGGCCACCCCGACCGCCGGCTAGTTCTTGCGTTCCTCGGGTTCCGCGCCGGACTCCTCGGGATAGTCCACCGGCTCGTCAAGACCAGGCTCGGCGGGTTCTTCGTCCTCTATCGCGGCTTCGCCCTCTTCGTCGCTCTCGCTGGACGCACTGCGCCCGCGGCGCTCGCGGAGCGCGTCGACGATGAGCAGCAGGACGCCCAGCACGCTGGCGCCGATGCAGACCCAGGCGATCAACTCATTACTGGTGACCACAGCGGTCACGAGCGCAGCCAGGCCGATGACGGCAAGCACAAGCGCAATGATCAGCATCATTCAACCCCAGGTCTGGTGGTCCGACAGCCGGACCGGTTCAGGTCAGCCGACGACCGAGTGAGATACGGCCGGTCAGTTGTTTCCGCGATTGAACTGGCCGAACCCGCTCGCGTCGTTGTTGGCGCTGGAGTCAACCGGCGCAGCCGAGCCGCGCTGGCCGAGCTCCTCGAGCTGAGACTCCAGATAGGTCTTGAGCCTGGTGCGGTACTCACGTTCGAACGTGCGCAACTGCTCCAGCCGGCCTTCCAGCACCGTGCGCTGCTGGTTGATGGTGCCCATGATCTCCGAATGCTTGCGCTCGGCGTCGGCCTGCAAGGCGTCGGCCTTCTCCTGCGCCTGCCGCAGCTGCGTCTCGGAACGGGTCTGGGCATCGGCCAACATCGCGTCGGCGCGCTGACGCGCTTCGGAGACGGTGGTCTCGGCGGTCTTGCGGGCGTCGCTGACCATCGCGTCGGCCTGGGCGCGGGCATCGGAAAGCAGCTTGTCCGATTCGGCCTTGGCCGTGCCGGTGAGCCGATCGGCAGTGTCCTGAGCCAGGCTCAGCACGCGTGCAGCCCGCACGGCGGTGTCCTCGCTGGGAGCAGGAGCCGGTGGCGGCGGGGCTTCGTAGACCGGCTGCGGCGCCGGAGCCGGCTCGGGCTCGGGCTCGTACAGCGGGATCGACTGAGTCGACTGAGAGCCGCCGCCCGAGCGAGCAGAGGACACCTCCTGGTCGAGCTCGGCGACGCGCTGCCGAAGATCGGCGTTCTCCTCGATGAGCCGGGTCAGCTCATTCTCAACCAGATCGAGAAAGGCGTCGACCTCGTCTTCGTTGTAGCCACGCTTGCCAATCGGTGGCTTGCTGAACGCGACGTTGTGGACGTCCGCTGGTGTGAGCGGCATTGTCTGCCCCCTTGAAGTCTTGGACCGTCAATCGATCTCAAAGTGTAGAGCCTTGCTTGAACGCAACTGGCGTCCATCCTGTCACACCAGACCCGGCGGTTGCAGTGGAGGCCAATTTTTAAGAACGAATTTCAATCTTCTTACGCAATTGTGGACCATCCGGCAAACGCTCTCGGCCATGGGTCGACGGCATCTCCCGAGAGCTCTCAGACTGCCGCGCCGAAGGCCAACTGCATGCCGATGAAGGCCACCAGCAGTAGCACCATGATCGACAGATCGAACCGGACCGCGCCTATCGTGAGCTGCGGAATAATTCGCCGCAGCAGCCTTACCGGCGGATCGGTGACAGTCATGATGAGTTCCAGGACGACGACCGTCAGCCCCTTGGGATGCCAGTCCCTACTGAACGACCGAATGAACTCGACGACCACCCGCGCGATGAGCAGCAGCCAGAAGATGAACAGCGCGAAACCCAAGATCTGAAAGAACAGCGACAACTGAGCCGACCTCACTACAGAAAGGTGTGTGACATTCGATACAGGTCGCTGTGATGCGACGCCGCCAGCCTACCCGGCCGTGGCGGCAATTGCGGGTGGGAGCCTGGGCGCGGGACTACTGATAGGAGTAAAAGCCGGCTTCGGCGATGCGCCGACGCTCCTCGGCGCTGACGTCGACATCGGCCGGAGACAGCAGGAAGACCTTGGTGGCCACTTTGTCGAACGAGCCGCGCAACGCGAACGCCAGGCCGGCCGCGAAGTCGACGAGTCGCTTGGCGTCGGCGTTGTCCATCGACACCAGGTCCATGATCACCGGGGTGCCGTCCCGGAACCGCTCGCCGATGGTGCGGGCCTCGCTGTAATCCTTGGGACGCAGCGTGGTGATCTTCGACATCGGGCTCCCCGCCTCGAACAGCTCGGCCATGCGGCGCGGATCCATTGCGAGCGCTCCCCGGGTGGATCCCCGCAGGCCACCGAGCCGCGGTGCGGCCCGGTCGAATTCACGCGGACCGCGCATCCTCGGCTCGAACCTGGGCTCCTCGGCGAAACCGCCGGGGTAACCGCCGCGGTAGGCAGGCCCTTCTTCGTACTCCCGGCCCTCGTAGCCGTAGCCGTCTTCCTCGAAGCGCTCCTCGCGGGGACCGCGTGAGGCCGGCCGGGCATACCCGCCGCGGGCAGCGCCGCGGTCGTCGTCCTCGTAGTACTCGTCGTCGTAGTCATCCAACGGCGCCATACCGAAGTAGGCCTTGACCTTGTGCAGTGTGCTCATCGCGGCGACCCTTCTGCGGACTTTGGGAATTTTGGTGTCTGTGATGAAGATGTGACTGGAGTGACTACTGCGGGTGACGTTAGCGGCCGTTGCCCCAATAGCGCGGTTCCGACACGCACACAGGTGGAACCGTGTTTGACCGCGACTTCCAGATCGGTGGACATCCCGGCCGAGAGTTCCAGTCGTTGCTGGTAGTCACGTTGAACGCGGGTCCGCTCGGCTGCCAGCCGCGCGAAGGCCTCGTCGGGATCGACGTCCAACGGCGGGATTGCCATCAGCCCGACGAACTGCAGCCCGGCGGCAGCCTCGGCGGTCGCGCACAGTTCGTCGACGAGGTCCGGTCTGTTCACGTCCACGCCACCGCGCTCGGTGTCGCCGTCGAGACTTATCTGTAGATAGATGCGCAGCGGTTCGGCCCGGGTACCGGCGCCCAGCGCTTCGGTGGCCGCCCGGTCCAATGCGGTGATGAGTCGGCCGTTGTCGACCGAGTGGGCCGCGTAGGCCCAGCCCGCCACCGCACGCGCCTTGTTGCGCTGGATGCGGCCGACCATGTGCCAGCGAATTGGTGCGTCAGGCAATTCGGCGCGTACTTCGGCGACTTTGTTCGCCGCTTCCTGTTCGCGGGATTCACCAAATGCGAGGCAACCTAATTGGTTGAGAATAATGATGTCGGTGGCCGGAAAGAACTTCGTAATCGGAAGTAATTCGATTTCACTGACATTTCGTCCGGCCGCTTCGGCGGCACGCGCCAGTCGCGCCCGCGTCGCACCGAGCGCGGCAGTCAGTTCTGCCGTCCGGCCCGGATCGCGTCGACGCTGCGCGGGACTCATCTCAAGCTCGATTCCATCCAGACCAGACAGGCGAGACGCCCGGTCGGGGCATTACGACGATGACTGAACAGGTTGGGATCCTCGACAGTGCAGCGGCGATCGACGTCGATCGCCTTGATGCCCAAATCCCTTAGTTGCCGAGCGATTCCGGCCCGCAGGTCCAGGCCGGGAGTCCCCCGCGAGGTCGAGGTGCGACTACCGGGCAGGGTGGCCTCCACCTCGGCGGCCATCGCCGCGGGCACCTCGTAATTGCGCCCACTGACCGCCGGACCGAGCAACACCGAGATGTCCTCGACGTGCGCGCCGGCGGCGAGCATCGCCTCCACGGTGCGGACCACAATGCCTTTCTGCGCACCGACCCTGCCTGCGTGGGCGGCGGCGACCACACCGGCGCGGGCGTCGGCCATTAATACCGGAACACAATCGGCGGTTACCACCGCCAAAGCCAAACCAGGGGTCGTGGTCACCAATGCGTCGGCATTATCGACAGCGGTGTCCTGTGGGGCGTCGACGTTCACCACGCGGTCGCTGTGAACCTGATTCATCCACACGACCGCGTCGGCACTGATCGCAGCGGCCAACCGCGTGCGATTGGCCGCCACCGCCGCGGGGTCGTCACCGACGTGATCACCGAGGTTGAACGAATCGAACGGCGGCGCCGAGACGCCGCCGGCACGAGTGGTGGTCACGCGACGCACACGAACATTCACGATTTCAGTATCCGGGGCCGAAGCCGGCACCCGAATCAGTGCCGCATGAACGGCGGCACATCGACGTCGTCATCGGCGATGCCCCCGTCCCCGTCGCCGCCGACGCTGACCGTGGCGCCGTTGGTCCGCGGTGGGACGCTGGCCGCGTCGTTGGGCTCGAACAGCGACGTGGTCACCTTGCCGGCCCGACCGGAGGCGATCGGCTGCGTCTCAGCCTGGCCGGCCGCGACCACCGGCTTTCGGCTCGGCATCGCCATCTCGAAGCCCGCCGCGATGACCGTCACCCGCACCTCGTCACCCAACGAGTCGTCGATGACCGTGCCGAAGATGATGTTGGCCTCGGGATGGGCCGCGTCCTGCACCAACGACGCTGCCTCGTTGATCTCGAAGAGGCCGAGGTCACTGCCACCCGCGACGGACAGCAACACTCCTTGTGCGCCCTCCATCGAAGCTTCCAGCAGCGGCGAGTTGATCGCGATCTCGGCGGCCTTCAGTGCCCGGCCGTCTCCTCGCGCAGATCCGATGCCCATCAGTGCCGTGCCCGCGCCGCTCATCACGCCCTTGACGTCGGCGAAGTCGACGTTGATAAGGCCGGGCGTGGTGATGAGATCGGTGATGCCCTGCACACCGTTGAGCAGCACCTCGTCGGCACTGCGGAAGGCGTCCATGAGCGATACGGCGGCGTCGCCCATCTGCAACAGCCGGTCGTTGGGGATGACGATCAGGGTGTCGCAGCTCTCGCGCAGCGAGGTGATGCCTGCCTCGGCCTGATTGCTCCGGCGTTTTCCTTCGAAGGAGAACGGTCGCGTCACCACACCGACGGTGAGCGCACCGAGCTTGCGGGCGATGGTCGCCACGACGGGAGCCCCGCCTGTGCCCGTGCCACCGCCCTCACCGGCGGTGACGAACACCATGTCGGCGCCGCGCAGGAGCTCTTCGATGTCGTCCTTGGCGTCCTCGGCCGCTTTACGACCGACCTCAGGGTCAGCGCCTGCGCCGAGACCTCGGGTGGAATCGCGGCCCACGTCGAGCTTGACGTCGGCATCGCTCATCAACAGCGCCTGAGCGTCGGTGTTGATCGCGATGAACTCGACGCCCTTCAGGCCCTGTTCGATCATCCGGTTGACGGCGTTGACGCCGCCGCCGCCGATACCAACCACCTTGATTACCGCTAGGTAGTTATGCGGGGGGGTCATGAATCGTCTTCCTCCCAGGTCGGGTGTCAATGGGCGCCGAACTCTGCTCCTGCAAACTCTCAACCTCAACCATAGGCTTAGAGTTATGTCAAGTTGTTCCGCGCAAACAGAACGGTAGGGGGCCAACGCGGCCCATCACGGCAGGCGCGCCGACGCGTCGCGCGGCAATTTTTCACATCTACTTGACCGTGGGCAGGTCCGGACTCGACACGTCATAGGTCCGGCCGGGCCGGGTCAACAACGCGGCGAGTTTCAGCGCCTTCTCCTTCGTGCGGTCGGTGGTTCCCCACACCACGATCCGACCGTCGGTGAGCGTCAAGGTGATCGACGCGACCGAGGGCGCCGCGATCCGGCCGACCTGCCCGACGACATCGGGCGGCAGTGCCGACATCACCTCGAGTGCTGCCATGGTCGCCGGATCGCTCGGGCCCGGATTGTCGGCATCGAGATATGGCAACGACAGCGGCGCAGGACCGGTGGCGAAATCGACGCCATCGCGGTCGAACAGGTGGGGCCCGTCCGGGTAGTCCTTGACGACCACGGGCACCCGCTCGACCACGGTGATCCGCAATGTCGACGGGTATTCCCGCTGCACCCTGGCACTGGCGACGCGCCGGATGGTCGCCACCCGCTCGGCCACCGCGTCGGTGCTGATCTGCAACAACGGTGTACCGGACGGAACTGCGGCGGCGGCCAGCACCTCCTCTTGCGGGACCGCGGCCAGCCCGGTGACCACCACGCTGCGCGCAGACATGATCGGGGTGAAGTACAACAGCAGGCCCAACGTCACCGCCAGCACGCTCGCCAGTGCCGACCACAGCAGCACCTTGACACCCCGGATAGCTGCGCGCGCAGGGGCTTTCGGTGGATCCGCGGAATCGGCCCTACGCTTGGCCTCGCGCCGGGCCTGTTCGATCGCCACCGCACGGTCGCGAGCGGCCCGCCGTTCTTCGCGCTCGCGCCGGGCCCGCCGCCGCGGACCCTCGTAGTCGTCGGCCGCGGCGAGCGGCGTGGTCGATTCGGCCTGCGGTTCGGCGGGCTCTGCCGGACCGGACTCGGCGGTCACGACGAACCCGTCCCCGACCGTCCCGGGGCACTGCGGTTTGCCTTGATCTGCAACTCGGTGAGAATCTCGGTGCCCAGCATGGTCACGTCGCCTGCCCCCATGGTGAGCACGACGTCACCCGCGTTGGCCGAGGCCGCGACCACCGCGGCCACCGCCGAGAAATCCGGCACGTACGTCACCGGAGCGGTGACGTACTCGGCGACCGTCGCACCGCTCACCCCGGCCATGGGCTGTTCGCGCGCACCGTAGACGTCGAGCACGAAGACCTCGTCGGCAATGCTCAGTGCGGCACCGAACTCCCGCGCGAATGTCGCTGTGCGCGAATACAAATGTGGCTGGAATACCACGATCGAGCGGCCACCGGTCTGGTTGGCGACGATCCGGGCAGCCTCCAGCGTTGCCCGCACCTCGGTGGGATGGTGCGCGTAGTCATCGAAGACCCGGACCCCCGTTGTCACGCCGACCAGCTCGAAACGCCTACGTACGCCTTCGAATCCGGCCAGCCCGTCGAGCACCACCTCCGCGGGCGCACCTACCTGCACCGCGGCCAGCAGGGACGCGAGCGCATTGAGCGCCATGTGCCGCCCAGGCACCGCGAGTCGGACGGCCCGCGGGTGCGGCTCACCTGCGAGCTGGATGTGCGCCACCCCTCCGGTGCCCTGTTGGTCCCAGCTCAGCAGCGCACCCGCCAGATTCTCGCCTGTACTGCCATAACGCAGCACCCGGATACCCAGTGCCTCGGTGCGCTCGGCCAGCGCGGCCGCACCCGGGTCATCGGTACACACCACCAGCGCCCCACCCGGCGCGATCCGCTCGACGAAGGAGTCGAACACCGCGGTGTAGGCCTGCTCACTGCCGAAGAAATCCAAGTGGTCGGCCTCGATGTTGGTCACCACCGCCACATCCGGGGTGTACTCCAGCAGCGAGCCGTCGCTTTCGTCGGCCTCTGCCACGAAACACCGCCCACTGCCGTGATGGGCATTGGTGCCGGCCTCCCCCAGCTCACCACCGACGGCGAACGAAGGGTCAAAACCGCTGTGTTGCAACGTGACGATGAGCATCGACGTGGTCGTCGTCTTACCGTGGGTGCCGGTGACCATCAATGTCGTGTAACCGGCCATCAGCTTGGCGAGCACCACCGGCCGCATGATGATCGGGATACCGCGGCGGCGGGCCTCGACGAGTTCGGGATTGGTCTTCGGAATCGCGGCATGGGTGGTGACCACTGCGGTCGGACCGCCGGGCAACAGATCCAGTGCGGATGCGTCGTGCCCGATGCGGATTTCGGCGCCCCTGGCCTGCAATGCCACGACGCCCCGCGATTCTTTGGCATCGGACCCGGACACCAGACCGCCGCGGTCCAGCAGAATCCGGGCCACGCCCGACATCCCCGCTCCACCGATCCCGACCATGTGTACCCGCTGCAGCTCCGGCGGAAGTGAATTGCCTATCACTGCAACTTCTCTCGTCCGGCGCGCGCCACATCCAGGGCGACCTGGGCCACCCGCTGCGCGGCATCGGGATGCCCCGACAGCGACGCGGCGGCCGTCATCGCCGACAGCCGGGCATCGTCGGTGAGCAGGCCGGCCACTGTATCGGCGACGAAATCCCCACTGAGATCGGCATCGTCGACCAGAATGCCGCCGCCTGCGGTCACCACCGGGCCGGCGTTGAGCCGTTGCTCGCCGTTGCCGATCGGCAGCGGGACGTAGACCGCGGGCAGGCCGACCGCGGTCACCTCGGCGACCGTCATCGCACCGGACCGGCACATCGCCAGATCCGCTGCCGCATAAGCGAGATCCATGCGGTCCAGATAGGGCACCGCGACATACGGGGCGGTATCCGGCAAACCGGGCGGCAAGTCCAGCGTGTTCTTCGGGCCGTGCGCGTGCAGCACCGAAATGCCTGCAGCGGCAAGCGGTTCGGCTGCAGCCGAGACGGCGCGGTTGAGCGATTGCGCCCCTTGCGAACCGCCGAACACGAGCAGCACCTTGGCGTCCTCGGGGAAACCGAAGAACGCCCGCGCCTCGGCGCGCAACGCCTTACGGTCCAGCGAGGTGATCGCCGCCCGCACCGGCACCCCGACGACTTCGACATTGCGCAGCCCCGGATCGGGCACCGCCGAGAGCACCCGGCGCGCCGAGCGGGCGCCCACCCGGTTGGCCAGGCCGGCGCTGGCGTTGGCTTCGTGGATCACCACCGGAACCGCACGCCGACGGGTGAGCCCGCCGCGGGCGGCCAGGTAAGCGGGCAACGCGACGTATCCGCCGAAACCCACCACCACATCGGCCTCGACCTCGGACAGCACCGCCCGGGTCTGCCGGATCGCGGTGCGCACCCGCATCGGCAACCTGACCAGATCGCCCGACGGCTTGCGCGGCAGCGGCACCGGCGTGATCAGCTGTAGGTCATAGCCGCGCTCAGGCACCAGCCGCGTCTCCAGCCCGCGCTGCGTACCGAGCGCGGTGATGCGTACGTCCGGATCGAGCGCGCGCAGCGCATCGGCCACCGCCATCGCCGGCTCGATGTGTCCCGCGGTCCCGCCACCGGCGAGTACGACGGAGATCGCCCGGCCCGATCCGCGGTCGCTGCGCTCCTGCCCCCGAGGGACCGAACTCTCACTCACCCGTAACGCTGACCTTCCAGTGCGCGGGCCCGACGGCCCTGTTGGCGTTGAGGCGCCCGGGGTTGCCTGGCGCCGGACTCGCCGCCTCCATGATGCCTTGACCGGCGAACCGGACCATCAGCCGCATGGGTTTTACGGCGGCCCGACGGCGTCGGCTTTCTGTCGGACTTGCGTGGCGGCTTGCCCGGGGTGCGGGCCGCCCCCGCGGTCTTTCGGGCGCGTAACCGGTCGCGGACGGCCTCCAGTCGGGTCGGCACGTACGGTTCCGGCGGCGGCAGCCGCAGCAGCCGGTTCACCCGGTCGTCGCGCCCGGCCCGCAACGCCGCGACCGCTTCCGGCTCGTGCCGCGCCGCGTTGGTGATCAAGCCCATCATCAAAAGCGTTGTCGCCTGCGAAGATCCACCCGCCGAGATGAGCGGCAACTGCAGGCCCGTCACCGGGAGCAGGCCCACCACGTAGCCGACGTTGATGAACATCTGTCCGACCACCCACAGCGTCGTGGTGGCGGTGAGCAGACGCAGGAACGGATCGGCCGAGCGGCGCGCGATGCGCATCCCGGTGAAGGCGAACAGGCCGAACAGTGCCAGCAGGCCGAGGGCTCCGACGAGTCCGAGTTCCTCGCCGATGATCGCGAAGATGAAGTCGTTGTGTGCGTTCGGCAGGTAGTTCCACTTTGCCGTGCCCTGGCCGAGGCCGTCGCCGAAAACACCGCCGTTGGCCAGCGCGAACCGGGCCTGCCGCGCCTGGTAGCCCGACCCCTGGGAGTCGGCGCCGGGATTGAGCCAGGACTGCACGCGGTCAGACCGGTAGCCCTCGGAGACCGCCAGCACCGCCGCGGACACCATGATCGCGAGCATCGAGGACACGAACACCCGCAGCGGCAGCCCGGCGTACCAGAGAAGGCCGAGCAGGATGATGCCCAGCGACACCGTCTGGCCGAGGTCGGGCTGGGCGACGATGAGGGCGAGGGCCATCCCCGCGGCAGGCACCAACGGGATCAGCATCTCTCGCAGCGACGCCCGCTCGAGGCGCCGCGCAGCCAGCAGGTGCGCGCCCCAGATCGCGAAGGCGATCTTGGCGAGTTCCGAGGGCTGCATCGAGAAACCCGAAACGACGAACCACCCGCGGGATCCGTTGGCCACCTTGCCGATACCGGGGATGAGCACCAGCACGAGCAGCACGATCGTGAGGGCGAAGCCGGGGAAGGCAAGCCGGCGCAGGGTCTTGACCGGCATCCGCAGCGCCACGTAGAACGCCACGAGCCCGATCGCCGTCCACAGCACCTGGCGGCCGAACACCGCCCACGGGGAACCGTCGGCGTCATAGGAGTACACCCCGGACGCCGACAGCACCATGATCAAGCCGAGTGAGGTGAGTAGTGCGGTGACGGCGATGATCAGGTGGAACGAGGTCATCGGCCGGCTCAGCCAGGCGCCGAATCGGGTGCGTGGCTCCTTCACCGCCGGGGCGGCCTCCGATATGCGCCCGGTTCCGCCGTCGGTCGTGCCGTCGCCCGGGGTGTCCCCGTCACGGCGACGCAACCGGGTGAGAAAGCTGCCCACGGCGGCTACCCGGTTACAGCACGCACGGCCGCGGCGAACGCATCACCGCGGTGGCCGTAGCTGCTGAACTGATCGAAGGACGCGCCTGCGGGTGCCAGCAACACGGTGTCACCCGGGACGGCGAGTCCACGGGCGGCGTCGACGGCCGCCGACATGACCGCGTCGGAGACCGGTCGATCCGCCACTTGAACCACACGAGTCACACTAGTCTCAAGCACCACAGAATCCTCCCCCGTCACAACCTCGACGACGGGTACATCCGGGGCGTGTCGCGATAACGCATCGGCAACCGTCTGCCGATCGCGCCCGATCAGGACGACACCGGCGAGCCGATTCGCCACCTCGCGGACCAGGTCATCGACCGAAGCGCCCTTCAGCAAGCCACCTGCGATCCACACCACCCGGTCGTAGGCACTGATGGACGCCTGGGCGGCGTGCGGGTTGGTGGCCTTCGAGTCGTCGACGTAGCGCACCCCACCCGTCTGCCCGACCACCTCGGCCCGATGCCTGCCCACCTGGAACGAGGCGAGCGCCGATGCGATGGCCTCCGGTCGCACGCCGACTGCCCGGGCAAGGGCTGCGGCGGCCAGCGCGTCGAGCACGCCGACCGGGCCCGCCACCGAAATCGTCACCGCGTCAGCCAACTCGACGTCGTCACCGAATGCGCGGTCGACGAGCTTGCCCGCCCGCATCCCGAGTTCGCCCGCAGCCGGCTCGCCGAGCCGGAAACCGACCCGCAGCGGGGCGGTGGCGGCCGGAAGAAGACCAGCCGCCACCGGGTCGTCCAGCCCCACGACGGCGACCTCGCCGTCGAGCACCCTGGCCTTGTCGCGGGCATAGGCAGCCATCGACCCGTGCCAGTCCAAGTGATCCTCGGCAACGTTGAGCACCACACCGGCCGCCGGCTTCAACGACGGCGCCCAGTGCAGCTGGAAACTCGACAGCTCGACTGCCAGCAACTCGGCGGGCTGATCGAGCACAGCCAGCACCGGGTCACCGATGTTGCCGCACAACATGCTTCGCCGGCCATCGGCCACCAGCATGTCGTGCAGCATCGCGGTCGTCGTGGTCTTGCCGTTCGTCCCGGTGACCACCAGCCAGCGCCGCGGTGGTCCGAACCGGCCCGCCGCATCCAGCCGCCAGGCCAGTTCCACGTCACCCCAGATCGGCACCCCCGCCGCCGCGGCAGCGGCCAGCACCGGCGCGGTGGGCGCAAAACCCGGACTGGTCACCACCAGATCGAATTCGGAGATCCGCTCGACGGCATTGGCGGAGTCGATCACCGCGGCGCCCTGCGCAGCGAGTGCCGTCAGCGTCGACGGGCTGTCGTCGGTGATCGTGGCGAGCACACCCAGTGGCGCCAGGGCGGCCAGCACGGCCCGTCCGGTGACGCCGGCACCGGTCACCAACACCGGCGCACCCGGCGTCAGCGGAGCCAGATCACGTGCGGGCACCTCAGGCACCGACGGCGGTGAGCCACTCGCTGTAGAACAGGGCCACCCCGAGACCGCAGGCGATGGCGGTCAGCAGCCAGAACCGGATGATGACCGTGGTCTCGGCCCAGCCGACCAGTTCGAAATGGTGATGGAAAGGCGCCATCCGGAACACCCGGCGACCCGTGGTGCGGAACGCCAGGATCTGCACCACCACCGAGGTCACCTCGGCCACGAAGAGCGCGCCGAGCACGACCGCCAGGATCTCGGTCCGGCTGGTCACCGACAGGCCGGCGATGATGCCGCCCAATGCCAGTGAGCCCGTGTCACCCATGAAGATCTTCGCCGGCGCAGCGTTCCACCACAGGAACCCGACACAGGCGCCCGCCGTCGCCGCGGCGATGATCGCCAGATCCAGTGGGTCACGCACGTTGTAGCAGCCCAGCCCCGGCGCCGTCGCGCAGGCGTTGCGGTACTGCCAGAACGTGATGAGCACATACGCCGCGCACACCATGGCCATCGCCCCCGCGGCCAGCCCGTCGAGCCCGTCGGTGAAGTTCACCGCGTTGGACCAGGCGCTGACGATCACCACGCAGAACAGCACGAACACCGCGGGCGCCAGGGTGACTGTGGCGATCTCGCGGACGTAGGACAGCTCCGCGCTGCCCGGGGTCAGCCCGTCGCCGTTGCGGAACTGCAGTGCAAGCACACCGAAGAGCACCGCGGCGACCAGTTGGCCGACGGTCTTGGCGGTCTTGTTCAGACCGAGGTTGCGGGCGCGTCGCAACCCGATCAGGTCGTCGATGAAGCCGACCGCACCCAGCGCGGTGGCCAGCCCGAGCACCAGCAGACCCGACGCCGACGGGCCCTCGCCGCCAAGCGCCACACCGACCAGGTGGGTACCCAGGTAGGCGGCCCAGATGCCGGCCACGATGGCCACGCCGCCCATCGACGGCGTGCCCCGCTTCTTGGCATGACTCGGCGGGCCGTCCTCGCGGATCTCGTGGCCAAGGCCCTGCCTGGTGAACAGCTTGATCAGCGCAGGTGTGAGCAGGATCGATACCGCCAGCGCGATGCCGACGGCGATGAGAATCAGCTTCATCGGCCGGTGTTCCGATCAGCGATGAGCGCCTCGGCCAGTGCCCCGAGGCCCACCGCGTTGGAAGCTTTCACCAGCACCACATCTCCCGGCTGCAGTTCTTCCCGCAGCAAAACCAGCGCGGCGTCGGCGTCGGCGACCATGGTGGATTCGGACCCCCACGATCCCTCCATCACCGCGCCGTGGTGCATGGCGTTCATGGCCCTCCCGGATCCCACGACGAGTAATCGAGACACATCTAAGCGCACCGCCAACCGGCCGATGGCATCGTGCTCGGTTATCGCGTCGTCGCCGAGCTCGGCCATCTCACCGAGCACAGCCCAACTTCGCCGCTTTTCGGCACGGTCGACGGCCTGTTCACTGGCCATCCACGCCAGCGCCTTGAGCCCCGCCCGCATGGAGTCGGGATTGGCGTTGTAGGCGTCGTTGATCACCGTCACACCGTCGTCGCGGGTGCTCACCTGCATCCGGTGCCGCGACACCGGCCCGGCGGTCGAGAGCGCCGCGGCGACCTGTTGCAGGGTTGCCCCGCATTCGAGGGCGACCGCGGCAGCACACAACGCGTTGGACACCTGATGGTCGCCGTGGACGGCCAACGCGATGTCGACCTGCTCGTCGGCGGTGTGCAGGGTGAATCGCGGCCTGGCCACCGCGTCGAGGCTGACCGGGCCCGCCCACAGATCGGCACCGGGCGCGCGCGACACGCGTACCACCCGCGCGGCGGTCTGGCCGGCCATCGCCGCGACGGCGGTGTCGTCGGCATTGAGTATCACCACGCCGGACGCCGAAACAGCTTGTGGCAGTTCGGCTTTCGCCTTCGCGATGACCTCGCGGGAACCGAACTCGCCGAGGTGGGCGGTGCCGACGTTGAGCACAACCGCGATCGACGGCGGGGCGATCGCGGCCAGTGCGGCGATGTTGCCGGGATGACGGGCCGACATCTCGAGAATCAGGAAGTCTGTCTCGGCGGTGGCACGCAACACGGTCCACGGATGGCCGAGCTCGTTGTTGAACGAGCCGGGCGGCGCGATCACCTCGCCCAGCGGGTTCAGCACGGCCGCCAGCAGATCCTTGGTCGAGGTCTTGCCCGACGATCCGGTGACCCCGATGATCGTCAGCCCATCGGCCACCAGTTGCGCGGCCACCGCGGCGGCCAACCGGCCTAGCGCCGCCAGCACCGCGGCCCCGGAACCGTCGGTGTCGTACTCCAGGGCACCGGAAGCGGCGTCTGTTGCGCCGATCGCGGGCTTTTTGACGACGATCGCGGGTACGCCGACCGGGCGGGCCGCCAGCACCGCGACCGCGCCGGCGGCCACTGCGGCAGCGGCGAAGTCATGGCCGTCCGAGCGGGCGCCGGGCAGTGCCAGGAACAATCCGCCTGCACCGACCGCGCGGGAATCGAATTCGACCGTGCCGGTGACCCGTGTCTGCGCCGCCTGTTCCGGGGTGATGTCGGCCAACTCACCGCCGACGATCTCGGCGATCCTGGCTACGGTCATCTCGATCACGTGCCCGACTCCCCTGATTTCAGTGACTCCAATGCCTCCAGCGCCGCAGCCAATTCGTCGCGATCGTCGAACGGCCGCGTCCGCCCAGCACTGCTCTGCCCGGACTCATGTCCCTTGCCTGCGATCAGCACGACGTCTCCCGGCCCGGCCCAGGAAACGGCGTAGTCGATGGCCGCCCGACGGTCTGCCACCTCGACCACCCGGGCACCGCGCGCGGCGTCGGCCGTCCCGGCCATGATCGCCGCCCGGATCGCTCCCGGATCCTCGTCGCGGGGATTGTCATCGGTGACGACGACGAGATCGGCGAGCTCCGCGGCCACCCTGCCCATGGGTGCGCGCTTGCCCGCGTCCCGGTTACCGCCGGCCCCGAAAACCACTGCGACCCGGTGGGGGTGGTTCCCCCGGAGCGTCTCCAGCACGGCCTGCAGCGCCCCGGGCTTGTGCGCGTAATCGACCAACGCGAGGAACTCCTGTCCCCGGTCGACGGACTGCAGCCGGCCCGGCACCGTGGCCGAGCGCAAACCGGGGGCCGCCTGTTCTGGCGATACGCCGACCGCGTCCAGCAGCGCGACTGCCAGGGCGGCGTTGGCGACGTTGTAACGGCCCGGCAGTCCGATCCCCAACTCGTGGTGCACGCCGGCAGGGTCGGCCACGGTGAACTCCTGAGCGCCCGGCCCCGCGGTGGTGATCTGTTGCACGGCCCAATCGGCGTCCCCGCCCGCGGAGCTGACGGTGACCGGGTCCTGCGCTCGTCCAGCCATCGCGACACCGGCCGCGTCGTCGACGCAGATCACCGAAAGAGCGGCACGGTTCGGTGACTGCGGGTCGAACAGACGGGCCTTGGCCTCGAAGTAGTCCGCCATCGTCGGATGGAAATCGAGGTGGTCGCGCGACAGGTTCGTGAACCCGCCGGCGGCGAACCTGATCCCGTCGACCCGGCCCAACGTCAGCGCGTGGCTGGACACCTCCATCACCACGGTGTCAACGCCGCTCTCGACCATGACGGCCAGCAGCGCCTGCAGATCCGGGGCTTCGGGAGTGGTCAGTGCGCTGGGCAGGTCGCGTCCGTCGATGCGGACGCCGACGGTGCCGATCAGTCCGGCCACCCGGCCCGCGGCGCGCAGCCCCGCCTCCGCCAAGTAGGTGGTGGTGGTCTTGCCGGAGGTCCCGGTGACGCCGATGACCCGCAGCTGCTCGGCGGGATGGCCGTAGACGGTGGCCGTCAGTTCGCCGAGCACGGATCGTGGCTCGGGATGGACCAGCACCGGGACATCGAGGGTGCCTGCCAGCTGTGCGGCTCCGTCGGGATCGGTGAGTACCGCCACCGCGCCCCGGGCCACCGCATCGCTCGCGTAGCGGGCGCCGTGCGCTGCCGCTCCCGGCAGCGCGGCGAACAAGTCTGCAGGCTGGGCGTCCTGACCGCGCAGCGTCACTCCCGTCACCCGCACCTCGGACAACGTGGAACCGGCGGCGGGGACGGCCTGGACCGCAGCGGCCAAGGGCGCGAGGAATTGGCCGTCGGGACGGCTCGGACGCAGCTTCATGGCCATGCAACAGTACCCATCGGCGGTCTCGCGGCCGCCAGGGTCAGGTCGCCTCCAGGGTCAACGGCCGGCCGGGATCCGGCGAGAGCGGGACGTTGTGACGTTGCAGCAACCACGAGGAGATGTTGTGGAACAGCGGCGCCGCCGAGGATCCCGGTGTGCCGTCGGCTGCCCGGTGCGGCGCATCCATCATGATGCCGACGACGTACCGCGGATCGTCTGCCGGTGCCATCCCGGCGAAGGTGATCCAGTAGACGTCGTCGTAGTAGCAGCCGCACGCCGGATTGATCTGCTGTGCGGTACCGGTCTTCCCGGCGATCTGGTAGCCATCGACCGCCGCCTGCGGGCCGGTGCCCTGTTGTTCACCCGTCGGGTCGCGTTGCACGACGGCGCGCAGCATGTCGCGAACCGTGCGGGCGGTCTCCGGCGTCACCACCCTCACCCCCTCGGGACGCGGCTCGTCGGTGCTGGTGCCGTCCGGACCGATCGTCGATTTGAGGATCCGCGGCGGGATTCGCACACCGTCGTTGGCGATGGTTTGGTACATCCCCGTCATCTGCAGCAGTGTCATCGAAAGACCTTGCCCGATAGGCAGGTTGGAGAACGAGCTGCCCGACCACTGGTCGATCGGCGGCAGCAGGCCCGAACTCTCCCCCGGCAAACCGACGCCGGTGCGTTGCCCGAGCCCGAACCGCCGCAGCATGTCGTAGAACCGATCCGGCCCGATGCGCTGGGCCAGCATCAGCGTGCCGACATTGGACGACTTGCCGAAGATTCCGGTGGTGGTATACGGCATGACCCCGTGATTCCACGCGTCCCGAACAGTGACCCCGCCCATGTCGATCGAACCCGGCACCTGCAACACCTCGTCGGGATTGGTCAGCCCGTATTCGATCGCGGCGGATGCGGCGACGATCTTGTTCACCGAGCCGGGCTCGAACGGCGAGGACACCGGCAGATTGCCCATCTGCCGGTTCTCCTGGCGGCCGATGTCCTGCGAGGGGTCGAACGTGGTGTCGTTCGACATCGCCAACACCTCAGCGGTTTTCGCGTCGAGCACGACCGCCGAGACATTCTTGGCGCCCGAGGCGTCCTTGGCCTGCTGCACCTGCTGCTGGACGTAGAACTGGATGTCGTCGTCGAGGGTCAACTGAACGGTGGAGCCGTTGACCGCGTCATGGCGGTTGCGGTAACTGCCGGGGATCACCACGCCGTCGGAACCCCGGTCATAGGTGACCGAACCGTCCGAGCCCGCCAACACCGCGTCCAGAGAGTCCTCCAGACCGAGCAGGCCGTGCCCGTCCCAGTCGATGCCGCCGACGATGTTGGCTGCCAGCGAACCACCCGGGTACTGACGCAGATCCTGGCGCTCCGAACCGACTTCGGGAAACTTCTCGGTGATCGCGTCGGAGATCGCGGGATCGACTGCGCGAGCCAGGTACACGAATGTCTCATTGCTCTTGAGCTTCTTGAGCACCGTCTTGGCGTCGGGCTTGTTGTCCAGCTGCGCGGCCACCTCCGTGGCGATCTCGGAAAGCCGGCGGTTCGGGTCGGGCGCCTCCGACGACTTGGCCTTGGCGTCGGCCAACTGCTTGCGGACCCGGACCGGCTGGAAGGTCAGTGCCCTCGCCTCGATCGTGAAGGCAAGCTTCCCGTTGTCGCGGTCGACGATGCTGCCCCGCATCGCGGGATCGATGTCGGTGACTTTGAGCTGGCTGGCCGCCTCGGCGCGCAGGCCTGCCGCCCTCGGCACCTGCAGGGTGAACAGCTGCGCGGCCGCAATCAGCAGCACCGCGAAGATGACCACGTTGCCGGTCCGGTGCCGGAACACGAAAGACGCGCTACCCAAACCGGTTTCGACAGCGACGCGCGTACGTCGGACCCGCGCGGACCGTCCTTGGGCGGCGGGATCCTTCTTTCGCGGAGCGCCCGGCGCTCCGGCGCGACTCATGCGACCGGGGCGACTGCTGGGGTGAATTGCTCGACGGCCGCCGCTGGGCCGGGCGCAACAGGTACTCCGGTGACGGGCAGGTGCAACGCCTCAGGCGGCACCACTGGCAGCACGGCCGGCCCCCCGGCTGGAGGCACCGGCCCGGGGGCCGGCGGTACCGCCGCCGCCACCCCGTGTGGCACCTCGACCGGCGCAACGCCCGGGACAGCCCCGGGAAGAGCCAGGGCGGGCTGGCCGGCCTGCGGAACCCGCACCGTCATCTCGCGGGGTTCGACCACGCGTGGCGCCGGCGCCGAGGGTGGCGGCGGAGTGTCATCGGGCAACGGCGTGTTCAGCGGTGGCGGTGGGACCCCTTCGGCCGGCTTGGGTGTCCCGACCACAGTCCAGTTGCCCGTCGGATCCTGCACCAGGTGGGCGGTGTCGCGCGACGGGATCATGCCGAGGTTGCGGGCGGCCTCGGCCAGTGCCGGGGCGGCCTGAGCCTCGAGCACGTCGCGCTCAAGGGCCTCTTTCTGTTGCAGGAGGCCCTCATTGGTCTGCCGGGCATGGCCGAGTTGATAGGAGCGCTCGGCCGAACCGGTGGACAACCACAATGTGGTGGCCAGCCCGAGGCCCAGCGCCGCGATCACCAGGACCACGAACGGGACCCGGGCGATCAGCGCGCGGGGATTCAGCTCGACAGACGCCAGCCGGACCAGCAGGCGTTCCCGCAATGGCGGCCGGATGACCTTGGGTGACTTGGCTTTCCGTGCCTTCGCCCGGGCCTTGGCCTGGCTGGCGCTCTTCGGCCGCGCGGGTCCGGTTCTCGGCCGCGGGATCGGGCCGGTCTGTCTGCGGGTGCGCGGGGGCGCTTCGCCGCCCCGCCTCTGGGCAGCGCGCACCGGCTGACGAGCGGCGCGCCTGCGGTCGCCGTCGCGCGTCGGTTCTGGTCGCTTCACCTTCATCAGTTGCCCCTTCCCCCAACCTTTTCAAGTGCTCGCAGCCGCACCGGGGCGCTACGTGGATTGCGGTCGATCTCCTGTTCGTCGGCCCGTTCGGCCCCGCGGGTCAGCGCCACGAACTCCGGTTCGTGGCCGGGAAGTTCAATCGGCAGACCGGGCGGCGTCCGCGACGCGGTGACCGTGCTGAACGCTTGTTTGACAATGCGGTCCTCAAGGGACTGGTACGCCATCACCACGATCCGACCGCCTTGCCGCAATCCCGCCAGGGCCGCGGGCACCGCGGTGCGCAGCGAGTCCAGTTCGCCGTTGACCGCGATGCGCAACGCCTGGAAGGTGCGCTTGGCCGGATGCCCGCCGGTTCGCCGGGCCGGGGCGGGAATCGCGTCGTAGAGCAGCTCGACCAACTCACTGGTGGTGGTGAACGGTTGCCGGGCGCGGCGCCGGACGATCTTGTCGGCGATCCGGCCCGCGAAGCGTTCCTCGCCGAAATCACGCAGCACCCGGCTGAGCGCCTTCGCGTCGTAGGTGTTCAGGATCTCCGCGGCGGTCAACCGAGCGTCCGGATCCATCCGCATGTCCAGCGGCGCATCCACGGAGTAGGAGAAACCGCGCTGCTTCTGGTCGAGCTGCATCGACGACACGCCGAGGTCGAACAGCACGCCGTCGACGTGCCGCACTCCCGATTCGGCCATCGCCGAAGCGATTCCGTCGTACCGAGTGCGCACCAACGTCACCCGGTCACCGAACGGAGCGAGCCGGGCGCCGGCGATGGCGAGCGCATTGGGGTCGCGGTCCAGGCCGATCAGACGCAGCCCGGGAAGGTCGGTGAGGAAACGTTCGGAGTGGCCGCCGGCGCCCAGCGTGGCGTCGATGAGAACGGCGTCCGTGCCGTCGCTGTTCCGTCGGGTCAACGCCGGGGTCAGCAGTTCGACACAACGGTCCAGCAGGACCGGGATGTGTCCGTGGTCTCGGGGTTCTGGGGAGTCGGGCACTACTTCAACACCTCCGCTAGGGACAGCCCCTGCACCGAGGTCCCTGTCCGAATCTATGGACCTGGCGTTGGGGAAGTACGCCAGGGCCGATTCGGGCAGAGACCACGTTGCACGGGCTACGTCCAGGCCTCCCACCGGATGAACGACCGCATCAGATGATGTCGCGCAGAGTTTCATCAGTGGCCGCGGAGAAGTTCTCTTCGTGGGTCTGCTGGTACTCCTGCCAGGCTTGGGCGTCCCAGATCTCCAGATAGTCGACCGACCCGATCACCACGCATTCCTTGGACAGGCTTGCGTAGCGACGATGGTCTGCCGACAGGGTGATCCGGCCCTGCGCGTCGGGGTGCTGCTCATCGGTTGCCGCGGCCAGGCTGCGCAGGAACGCGCGGGCCTCCGGATTACTCCGGGAAGCCTGCGATGCACGCCTGGCCAGTTTCTCGAACTCGTCACGTGGATAGACAGCAAGGCTGTGATCTTGGCTCTTGGTGACCATCAACCCTCCTGCCAGCGCGTCGCGGAACTTGGCGGGCAGCGTGAGCCGCCCTTTGTCGTCGAGCTTGGGCGTGTAGGTACCCAGAAACATCTGGCCACCTCCCCGCCACCCGGTTCGGATCCCGAGTCGCTTCGTATTCGCCCAACGGGGGCTCCGATCTCCCCGCTGGCCGCCACTTTACCCCACGATTCCCCACTTTGCTCCATTTGATGTCAAGAGTTCGCCTGTTCTCCCCACACGAGCAGCGAAAAGCGCCCTCAAACAGCGGTGTGGCGGCGCGCGTTGAGCGTCGCAGACAGGAAACCCGCAGGTGAACCGATGCGATGGAGGGGTGGGGCGTTGTGGGGAGGAAAAGCAGCGCCGACCCGCCGCGTGTCGCACGACGGGCCCAAAGGCACAAAAAAGGGGTAGCCCACATGGGCTACCCCGGAACCGCTCGGTGGTCTACTCGTCGAACCGACGGCGGAAGCGATCCTCCATACGGTTGGTGAACGATCCATTGCCACGCTGGCGGCGCTGCTTCGGCGCGCTGCCCGGCGCCGCGGCGCCATCCCGCCCACCGGCCACCCGTGGGCCCGTGATCGCGAAGACCACGCCGCCGAACATCACCACGAAACCGATGACCGACAGAATCGGGAAGCCACCGATCATGGTGGCCTTGACCGCCACGCCGACCACCAACATCGCCAAGCCGGCGATGAACAGCAGCGCGCCCTGCAGTCTGCGCCGAGCCGACGGCGCGCGTAGAGTCCCGCCCCGGACACTCGAAGCGAACTTCGGGTCCTCGGCGTAGAGCGCGCTCTCGATCTGGTCGAGCATGCGCTGCTCATGATCGGAGAGTGGCATTCGTCCCTCCTTGCCGACGCCGCCGTCAAAAGTCGTGTACGCCCGCAATTACGGGCACCTAACAGTCATGATACGAGGTCGATCCGAGCCGTACCACCTTGTTCGCAGTCGATTGTAGGACGTCCGGCGCGGGTGGGAGGGACCGCCTCACCACCGGATAATGACTACAGATAATGAGATCGAAGACTCCTGAGCGCTCGGGGAAGGCAACAGAATTGGCGGCCTATCTCATCGATCTGTCGCCCGACGACATGCAGCGTCGGCTGGCCGACGCGCTGCGGGTCTACGTGGAGGCCATGCGATATCCACGCGGCACCGAGGATCAACGGGCAGCCCTGTGGCTCGAACACACCCGTCGCATGGGCTGGAAAGCCGTCGCCGCGATTGAGAATCCAGCTCCGGACACTGCACCGACCAGCGCCGACGTGCTCAACGCGCCGCTGCTCGGAATTGCCTACGGCTACTGCGGCGCTCCCGATCAGTGGTGGCAGCAGCAGGTCGTCTCGGGTCTGCGCCGGGTAGGCACCAGCCCGGCCCGCATCACTGAATTGATGACAAGCTATTTCGAACTCACCGAATTGCACATCGATCCCCGCGCCCAGGGCCGAGGACTCGGCGAGGCCCTGGCCAGGCGGTTGCTCACCGGCCGTGGTGAATCTCACGTCCTGCTGTCCACCCCGGAAATCAACGGCGAAGGCAACCGGGCCTGGCGACTGTACCGGCGCCTCGGCTTCACCGATGTCATCCGCGGCTACCACTTCGCCGGAGACCCCAGAGCGTTCGCGATCCTCGGCCGCACCCTGCCGCTGTAGACACCTGTCGAAACGTCGGGTCGAATATCGGGGCCTCTATCTGGCACGATGACCAGCGTGCGCGTCCGCCGACCCAGCCACCACAGCCGCCGCAGGCTGGTGGCGCTGGTGATGTTGCTACTGCTTCTACCGATGGCGGTCGGGTGCGTCCGGGTCCGGGCTTCCATCACGGTGTCGCCCGACGACCGCGTGTCGGGTCAGATCGTCGCCGCGGCGAAACCGCGCAATCCCGAGGACAAGGGCCCGCAGCTACTCAACAACCTGCCGTTCGCCACGAAGGTGGCGGTTTCGGAGTACAGCCGCGACGACTACGTAGGCTCGCAGGCGGTGTTCTCCGATCTCACGTTCGCCGAACTGCCGCAGCTGGCGAACATGAACCGCGACGCTGCCGGCGTGGACATCTCGCTGCGGCGGGCCGGCGATCTGGTGATCCTCGAAGGCCGCGTCGACCTCACCTCGATGAATGATCCAGAGGCCGACGTGCTGCTGGCGGTGTCCTTCCCCGGCGAGGTCACCTCGACCAACGGCGATCAGGTCAGCTCTTCGATCGTGGAATGGAAGCTGCGCCCTGGTGTGGTGAGCACGATGAATGCCCAGGCCCGCTACACCGACCCCAGCGCGCGGTCATTCACCACAGCCGCCATCTGGCTGATCGTCGGCGCCTTCCTGGTTGCCGGCGTCATCGCGGCGCTCGCCTGGGCCAGCCGGGACCGCAGCCCCAAACCGGGCGCTCCGGTTCCGGCGGACGACTGATCAGCGGCGCTCTCAAGCATCCTCGCTTGCCACCGCACCTGCGGCACGCTCTACGCTGAATGCACTCGGGGGCCAGAAGAGCAGACATGGAAAGGGGCCGGCGCTGAGCGTGGAAGCAGCGGCACCGTCAGCCGTCGAGTTGGCCACCGCCGTCACCGAACAGTTGCGTGAGTATCTGCGCGAGCGTCGACGTGACTGCGCGTACATCGGATCGGATTACGCAGAGCTGACTGCGGCCCTTGAGGAGTTCGTCCTGCGCGGCGGGAAACGGCTGCGCCCCGCATTCGCCTATTGGGGCTGGCGGGCGGTGGCTGAACCGCCGGATGCCCCAGCCGATCCCGGCGTGTTGCGACTGTTCGCGGCCCTGGAGTTGTTGCAGGCCTGTGCACTGGTGCACGACGACGTCATCGACGATTCGGCCACCCGACGCGGCCTGCCCACGGTGCACCGCCTGTTCACCGAACAGCACCGCGCCCGCAACTGGCATGGCTCCGCCAAACAGTTCGGTCTGTCCGCGGCGATCCTGGCCGGTGACCTGGCCCTGGCATGGGCCGACGACATCGTGGCAACCGTCGACCTGCCGGTCGACGCGCACCGGCGGGTCCAGCTGGTGTGGCAACACATCCGCACCGAGGTGCTCGGTGGCCAATACCTCGACATCGTCGCCGAATCCAGCGGTGCGGAGTCAGTGGCCTCGGCGATGAACGTCAACACTTACAAGACCGCCTCCTACACCGTGCTCCGGCCGCTGCAGCTGGGAGCCGCCGCAGCCGCCGACCGGCCCGATGTCCAGGAGATCTTTCACCGGATCGGCAACGATCTCGGGGTCGCCTTCCAGCTGCGCGACGACGTTCTCGGCGTTTTCGGTGACCCGGCGGTGACCGGCAAGCCCTCGGGCGACGACCTGAGGTCGGGTAAGCGCACGGTCCTGCTGGCCGAAGCGCTCGAGCTGGCGGACAAGTCCGACCCCGCGGCGGCGAAGCTGCTGCGCACGTCCATCGGCACCGAACTCTCCGATTCTGCGGTCCGTGAGTTGTGCGAGGCCATCGAATCGGTCGGCGCGCTGGCCGCCGTGGAGGATCACATCGCGTTGCTCACCCGTCGCGCGCTCGACGTGCTCGCCGCCGCCCCGGTGCACGCCCAGGCCAAGACGGGCCTGGCCGAGCTCGCCCGATTGGCCGCCAACCGGTCGGCATAGGAGAATGACAACCCTCAACCCAGCCCAGACCCCGAACAGCGGTCTGGCACAACATATCTCACGATTGGCCGCCTTCGCCGTGTCGGCCGAGGCGCGTCCGGCCCGGCTCGGATGCCTTGGTGCAGCCCTGCTCACGATCGGCGGACTCGGCGCGGGCAGCACCCGGTTGCACGACCCACTGCTGGAATCGCTGCACCTGTCCTGGCTGCGGTTCGGCCACGGCCTCGTGCTGTCCTCGGTGCTGCTGTGGACCGGCGTCGCGGTGATGCTGATCGCCTGGCTGTGGCTGGGCCGACGAGTGATCGACCGCACCGCCACCGAGTACACGATGGTGGCCACCACCGGATTCTGGCTGGCGCCGCTACTGCTGAGCGTGCCGCTGTTCAGCCGGGACACCTACTCGTATCTGGCTCAGGGCGCGCTTTTGCGCGACGGCTTCGATCCCTATGTGGTGGGGCCGGTCGACAACCCGAATATCTTGCTGGACAACGTAAGCCCGATCTGGACGACGACGACTGCGCCGTACGGCCCGGCATTCATCATGGTCGCGAAATTCGTCACCATGCTGGTCGGCAATGACATCGTCGCGGGCACCATGCTGCTGCGCCTGTGCATGCTGCCCGGCCTGGCGTTGCTGATCTGGGCCGCCCCGCGGATCGCCCGCCACATCGGCACCAGCGGCGCTGCCGCGCTGTGGATCTGCGTGCTCAATCCGCTGGTGATCATCCATCTGATGGGCGGCGTGCACAACGAGATGCTGATGGTCGGACTGATGATGGCCGGTATCGCGCTGACGTTTCAGCGCCACCCGGTCTGGGGTGTCGGCCTGATCGCCATGGCCGTGGCCGTGAAAGCGACCGCCGGACTTGCCCTTCCGTTCATGGTGTGGGTGTGGATGCATCAGCTGCGCGACCGCCGCGATTACCCGCCGGTGCGCGCGTTCGCGATCGCGACCGCGGCCTCGATAGCGATCTTCGCGGCGGTGTTCACAGTGATGTCATGGCTCGCAGGCGTCGGGCTGGGCTGGCTGTCCGCCCTTGCCGCGGGCAACGTCAAGATCATCAACTGGCTGACCGTGCCGACCGCGACCGCCAACCTCATCAACGTCATTGGCGGCCTGCTGTTTCCGGTCAACTTCTACGCCGTGATCGACGTCACCAGAATCATCGGCATTGCGGTCATCGCGATATCGCTTCCGTTGCTGTGGTGGCGGTTTCGCCACACCGACCGCGATGTGCTGACCGGCATCGCGCTGGCCATGCTGGTGGTGGTGTTGTTCGTCCCGGCGGCGCTGCCCTGGTACTACACGTGGCCGCTGGCGGTGGCGGCCGCGTTGCTCCAGACCCGACAGGCGATCGCCGTGATCGCCGGCGCCTCCACCTGGATCATGGTGATGTGGAAACCCGACGGCGCCCACGGCATGTACTCCTGGGCGCACGTGCTGCTCACCACGGCATGCGCTGTGGTGGCGTGGTATTCGCTGTCGCGGGCCCCGGAGCCGGAACGGGAACTGGAACCTAGCAGGCCATGACGGCGGCGCCGTCAATAGGCCATAGCCTGGGCCCGGCGCAGCACCTCACGGGCCTGGTGGGAATCTAATGCGTCGACCGGGCGGGCATTGGCCAGCGGTTCGGTGCTGCCGTCCCTGGTGATCGTCAACGACGGGTCGGGCGTGAAGAGCCACCGCACGATCTCGGTGTTGTGATAACCACCGTCGTGCAGCACCACCAGCAAGCCCGGAAGGGCCTTGAGCACCTGCCCGGTGTCGTCGAAGAAGATCTTCGGCACCACCACGACACGACCGCGGCGTACGGCGATCAGGTGGCCCTCCCGCAGCTGTTGGTGCACTTTGGTGACCGGGACGCCGAGCAACCCGGCGACCTCTGGTAGGTCGTAGACGGCCTCGCCGGGGTCCAGAACGTCATCGGCGGCCGGAATACTGCTCACCGCACTGATTCTAAGGCGTGTCGCGGGCAACTCGTAACATGTCTCCGGTGGAGCAGCAATCGGATCCACTCGTCGGCACTGCCCTGGACGGGCGGTACCGCGTGGACACCCCTATCGCCACGGGCGGGATGTCGACGGTCTACCGCGGGCTCGACACCCGCCTGGACCGTCCCGTCGCGCTGAAGGTGATGGACTCCCGCTACGCCGGAGACGAGCACTTTCTCACCCGGTTCCAGCGGGAGGCTCGCGCCGTTGCCCGGCTCAAACACCCCGGGCTGGTCGCCGTGTACGACCAGGGCCTCGACCGTCTACATGACCGGCAACACCCGTTCCTGGTGATGGAATTGATCGAGGGCGGGACGCTGCGCGAGTTGCTGTCCGAGCGGGGGCCGATGCCCCCGCATGCGGTCGCCGCGGTATTGGCCCCCATCCTGGGCGGACTCGCGACCGCCCACCGGAACGGGCTGGTGCATCGCGACATCAAGCCCGAGAACGTGCTGATCTCCGATGAGGGCGAGGTCAAGATCGCCGATTTCGGCTTGGTTCGCGCCGTCGCCGAGGCGAAGATCACCTCCACCAGCGTGATTCTGGGTACCGCGGCCTACCTGTCACCGGAACAGGTCGCCACCGGTGATGCCGATCCGCGCAGCGACGTGTACGCGGTCGGCATCCTGACCTACGAATTACTGACCGGGGCCACCCCGTTCACGGGCGATTCGGCGCTCGCCGTGGCCTACCAGCGAATGGACAACGATGTACCCGCTCCAAGTACCGTAATCGCCGGGGTGCCAAAGCAGTTCGATGATCTGGTGCGACGTGCGACCGCACGCGACGCGGCCGGGCGGTATGCCGACGCGGCCGATATGAGCGGCGAGCTGGAATCCATCGTCGAGGACCTCGGGCTGCCCGCCTTCCGGGTTCCGGCACCGCGCAACTCGGCTCAGCATCTGGCCGCGACCCGCTTCCACAGCCGTCCCCATGAGGCGGCCACCAATGTGCCGCCGCCGCATCAGCTCACCCGTGAACTCACCGTCGATGACTACTCCGACGACTATTCTGACGAGTATTCGTCTGCGCCAAGCCAATTCGCCGGTATCGAGATGAGTGAGTTCTATTGGGCACGGCAGCGCGCCAAGCGGGCCTTGTTGTTCTGGGTCGTGGCGATCCTGACGGTGACCGGTCTGGCGGCCGCCGCCGCGTGGACACTCGGCAGCAATATCGGCTTGCTCATCTAAGTCTGCTGGGCGGGGCAGGCTTCGATCGGCACCCGTAGCCCGATATCTCCGGACTGGTCGAACCGAAACGTGACGTCGACCGACATCGCGGGCCGGATACCCTCATGCAAACCCTCGATGGTGGCAGTGAATTCACGCGATGCCTTGGGCTCGATGTCCACTCCACCGCCCGACGGCACCTGCACCGCGTCCGCGGCGTCAGTGGTGATCGACAGCAGGCGTTCGGACCCCGCCGCCCTGGAGTTGGTCGCGGTGAAACGCAATTCGGCGTCGCTGCCGACCTGAATAGCGCAGTCGCCCGGAACATGGGCCGGCACGATGAATGCGTTGTCCACCGAGGTCCCCGGGGTCTCGGTGTCCGCCCCGCGGTTGTTCGGTTCGAAGTCGCTGTCCTGCGAACAACCCGCGGTCAACAACACCAGAGCTGCCCCGACTGAGGCCCATGCAGTTCGGATACCCATGCCGGTCGGGTACCCGAAATGAAGACTCGCTAGCCGCGCAGCATCTCGGCGACCAGAAACGCCAATTCCAGGCTCTGCTGGGTGTTCAACCGGGGATCGCACGCCGTCTCGTAGCGGCCCGCCAGATCGGAATCCGAAATATCCTGCGCCCCACCGAGACACTCGGTGACGTTCTCGCCCGTGATCTCGACATGGATGCCGCCGGGGTGGCTGCCCAGGGCATGGTGCACCTCGAAGAAGCCCTGCACCTCGTCGACGATGCGGTCGAAGTGCCGCGTCTTGTAGCCGGTCGAGCTCTCGTGGGTGTTGCCGTGCATCGGGTCGCACTGCCAGACCACCTGATGACCGGTGGCCTGAACCTTCTCGATGATCGGCGGCAGCAGGTCACGCACCTTGTTGTTGCCCATGCGGGTCACAAGCGTCAGCCGGCCCGGCTCGTTGTGCGGGTCCAGGCGCTCGACGTACTCCACAGCCAATTCCGGCGTCGTGGTCGGGCCCAGCTTCACGCCGATCGGATTGGCGATCACCTCGGCGAACGCCACGTGCGCACCGTCTAGCTGGCGAGTGCGCTCACCGATCCACAGGTAATGGGCGGACTGGCAGTAGAGCTTGGGGGCGCCGTCCGTGCCGTCGGAGAGCCGCAGCATGGCGCGCTCGTAGTCGAGCACCAACGCCTCGTGGCTGGCGAAGATCTCCGCAGTCTGCAGGTTGCGGTCGGCGACGCCACAGGCCGACATGAAATTCAGCCCGCGGTCGATCTCCCCGGCCAGCGCCTCATAGCGGGCGCCGGCGGGCGAGGTCCGGACGAACTCGCGGTTCCAGTCGTGCACCAGATGCAGTGAGGCCAACCCCGACGACGTCAACGCCCGCACCAGGTTCATCGCCGCGCTGGCATTGGCGTAGGCCCGCACCAGCCGGGACGGATCATGTTGGCGCACCGCGGCATCGGGCGCGAAGCCGTTGACCATGTCACCGCGGTAGGACTTCAAACCCAGTGCGTCGACATCGGCCGAGCGCGGCTTGGCGTACTGCCCCGCGATACGGGCCACCTTCACCACCGGCATGCTCGCGCCGTAGGTGAGCACCACCGCCATCTGCAGCAGGGTGCGGATATTGGCCCGGATGTGCGGCTCGGTGTTGTCGACGAAGGTCTCCGCGCAGTCGCCACCCTGCAGCAGGAAGGCCTCGCCGCGGGCCACGTCGGCCAGCAGACCCTTGAGCTTCTCGATCTCCGACGGCACGGTCACCGGCGGCACACTCTCCAGCACCGTGCGCATCGCCTTGGCCTGATCGGCGTCCCAGCTCGGCTGCTGCGCGGCCGGCTTCGCCAACGCCGAATCCAGCCGTTGCCGAAGTTCGTCAGTCAATGGCGGCAGCGGCGGCAGCTGGTCGATGGGAATGTCGACGGTCCAGTTCACCCGTTCATGGTAGCCGCCGGTGAGCGGGCCTTTTCTAGGCCTGTGCCGTGCCCCACCCGGGCGAGAGTGCCGAACCGCTCATCAACTGGAAGCGGGTGAGATTGTGCCGCGCGTCGACCAGTGCGTCGTGTGCGTCGCGCGGGCGCGGTGGCATCCGCGGCGATCCGCGCTCCTCCCAGAACTGCCGCAGCTCCCGGGTGAATCGCGGTATCGCGGGCGGCAGATCAGTCATCGGCCCCCACAGCTGACACAGGACCACGTGGTCATATGCCCCGACCCAGGCCCACAGCTCGATCGGCTCGTCACCGTCGATGTCGAAGAAATCCTCCAGCTCCGTCCGGATCTGGCGGCGCGACCGCCACAGCTGAGACGCCGGAGACGGCAGCTTCGGCAGCACATGCTTGCGTACCCAGCTGCCGGCCCGATCCGGATTGAACTCCGTCGACACGGCGTAATACTCGCGGCCGTCCTCGGCCGCGACACCGATCGAGATCAGCTCGATCGTGCGTCCGTCGTCGATGAACTCGGTGTCGTAGAAGAACTTCATCAGGCACTCCGCCCGGTCGGGGTGGCCGGCGCAGGCGCGGCGTGGATCTCTTTGTCGAGCTGCTCGTCGACCGCGGCGTCGTCGGGGAACTTCGGCATCCCGGTGATCGCGTCCTGCAACCACAGCTTCGCTTGTACGACGGGACGACGCAGCCAGCGTTCCCGCTCCAGCGCGCGGTGCATCTTGCGGGGACGGCTGGTGTAGCGCCACCGCGCCCACGGCGCATGCGGCCGGGACAGCCGGACCGCGCCGACGACGAGCAACGGGGTTATGAACATGCCCACCAATCCAGTCCACACCTTGCCTTTGAGCAGCACCACCACCGCCAGCAGGAGAGTCAGCACCGCGACCGCAATCACGATGGCACGGGCGGCCAATGTGTGGTCGTCGCGCCAGATACCGATATCAAAGAATGACAGCGGGCTGAACCCGAGGATCAACAGCCCGGCGACCGCCACAGCGGCGAACACCGCATCCACCGAAGTGCGGCCGTCCTCGGCCCAGTACACGTCGGACAGATGCAGGATCAGCGCGAACTCGTCGAGCACCAGCGCGGCTCCGACGCCGAAAAAGACCGCGGCCACGGTGAACTCCGCCACCCCACCGTTGACGGCGAGGGTCACCATCGTGACCCCGGAGACCATGACCAGGATGACGCCGATCACCGCATGATGGATGTGCAGCGAGCCATGTCCGATATTGCGCGGCTGCCACCATTTGGGCGGTTGGTCGCCACCGGCATGTTTTCGGATGTACCGCACGACGGTGCGGGTGACGAAAAACGTGAGAATGAAGGCCACCAGGCAACACAGCAACGGCAGGCGATCGCGGGTGACGAAATCCAACTGGATGGTCGCATGCACGCTGAGAGAACTTACGCCGACGGGCGCGCGTCGGGACCGTGGATGCGGCTACTCGCCGTCGCCACGGATAGTCTGTTGAGAACATGAGTAAGCGGCAGTCGCCTGGCCGGGATGGTTGGGCTGGTTGGGCACCGACCATCGCATGGCGGCTTTTCCAGTTGCTCACCCTGGCGGCGCTGGTCTGGGTCGGCTGGCAACTGCTGCGCACGGTGCCCTACCGCATCGATATCGACGTGTACCGGATGGGCGGCCGGGCCTGGCTGGACGGCCGGCCGCTGTACGCCGACGGCGCAATCTTCCACACCGAGGGCGGCCTCGATCTTCCGTTCACCTATCCCCCGCTGGCGGCCATCGCGTTCGCCCCGTTCGCGTGGCTCTCGCTGCCCGCCGCGAGCTGGGCGATCACGATCACCACGCTGCTGCTGCTGATCGTGTCGACGGTCATCGTGCTCACCCGGCTCGATGTGTGGCCGCACACCACCGTCACCTCCGAGCCGGCGTGGCTGCGCCGCTGCTGGCTGGCGGCGGCGGTGGTCGCGCCGGCGGTGATCCATCTGGAGCCGATCCGGTCCAACTTCGAATTCGGCCAGATCAATGTGGTGCTGATGACTCTCGTCATCGCCGATTGCGTACCGCGGCGCACCCCGTGGCCCCGCGGCGTGCTGCTCGGGCTGGCGATCGCGCTCAAACTCACCCCGGCGGTCTTCCTCCTGTACTTCGTGCTGCGCCGCGACGTGCACAGCCTGTTGCGGACAGCGGCGGCCGCAATCGTCGCGACGCTGGCCGGATTCGTGCTGGCGTGGACCGACTCCCTGGAGTACTGGACCCAGACGGTGCGCAACACCGACCGGATCGGGACCGCGACGCTCAACACCAATCAGAACATCGCCGGGGCACTGGCGAGGCTCGGTCTCGGTGAGGGCCCGCGCTTCCTGCTGTGGATGCTGGCCTGCTTCGCGGTGCTGGCCCTGACCGTGTGGGCGGCGCGGCGCGCGCTGCGCAGTGCGACAAGCGAGTCGTCAGTGCTGGCATTGATCTGCGTGGCGATGTTCGGCCTGGTGGTCTCGCCGGTGTCGTGGTCGCATCACTGGGTGTGGGCGCTGCCGACCCTGCTGGTGACCGGCATCGTGGCCTATCAGCGCCGCAACGCACTACTGACCGCGCTGACCCTGGCCGGCATCGCCCTGCTGGTCTGGACGCCGATCGACCTCCTGCCCGAACACAAGGAGACCACCGCATCGCTGTGGCGACAGTTGGCCGGCGGTTCTTATGTGTGGTGGGCGCTCGCGGTGATCGTGGTGACCGGTGTGGTGTCGGCCTCGCTGGCTCGCGACCGCACGGCCGTGACGGCGGCCGAACCTCTCGTGCGCAACTAACCCGCGGCGGACTGCGGCATCCGCGCGGCGGGCTTGGCAGCGACGGCCTTTTCCGCATTCTCCTTGACGTCGGCGGCGTACAGGTCGACGTACTCCTGCCCGGACAGGCCCATCAACTCGTACATCACCTCATCGATCACCGCGCGCTCGATGAACCGGTTGCCTGCCAATCCCTCGAACCGGCTGAAGTCCATCGGCTTGCCGAACCGGACCTCGACCCGGCCGAACCACCACATCTTGCTGCCGGGTGGGTTCACCGTGTCGGTTCCGATCATCGCGACGGGGATGACGGGCACACCGGTCTCCAACGCCAGCCGGGCCAGCCCGGTCTTGCCCTTGTAGAGCCGGCCGTCCGGCGAGCGGGTGCCCTCGGGATACATCCCGAGCAGCTTTCCCTCGCCGAGGACGCGTGCGGCGGTGTCCAGCGCCGCCTGGGCGGCGTCGGCGTCCGTCCGGTCGATCGGCACCTGGCCGGCCGCCGTGAAGAACCAACGCTTGAACCAGCCCCTCAGACCGGTTCCGGTGAAGTATTCCGATTTGGCCAGGAAAGTGATCCGGCGCCGCACTACCAGGGGCTTGTAGAAGCTGTCCGCGACGGCCAGGTGATTACTGGCCAGGATAGCCGCGCCGGTGGGTGGAACATGCTCCAACCCAGTGACTTTCGGCCGTCCGAGCAAGGACAGCAAAGGTCCCATGAAGATGAACTTGAAAAGCCAGTACCACATGGACCCTCCACCTTGGGCGCACCGGGCGATGCTCTGGCACAACTGTACCCAGGCCGTGTTGTGGCTACCACACGACGGCCGGACGGTCGCGCCGATCTCAGTCTTCGACGGTGACGGGGATGTGCTGGTAGCGGCCCGGTCCCGACGGTGGCGGCGCATCGTCGGGCGACGGGAAATCCGGTCCGCCGTCGGGATTGTCCGGCGGGCTGTCGGCGTCGTCGAGCAACGCCCGGATCACCGCCAGGAGTGCCACGCTGTGCTCGGCGATCATCCCGAGCAGCGGATGCTGTTCGCCGTTGATCACGGCGGCCAGTGCGCAAACCGGGCACCACACCTGCTGGCATTTGCCGGGGCCGCCTGCTGTCGTCGCCGCGAGCTGCGCGGCCGCCATCCGAACCGCGGGATCGAGTCGCTCGAAGATCGCCTGGGCCAGCTGCCGCAGCTCCGGACCGAGATCGGGATGAGACCCAGTCATGCCGGCCACACCTCCGGATTCGGACGGAAACGCACCGTCAGCTCGCCACCCCGCAACTGCGCGTCCGTCACGATGCATCGCCGCAAGACGGACGCCAACCGGACCCGGCGCCGCATACCGCCGACGCCGATGATCAAGTCGTCGTCGACCCGGCCCAGCGTCAGCCCGGCGGAGTCGACCTGCGGCAACTCTAGCCGCATTCGGTACACCGCTTCGAGCCCGGACCCCGATTCCCGGTCCACAACAGGGCGCAACGGCCCGGGCGGCGGCGACCCGTCGCGCCGCCGCGCACTGTCGAGCAGCTCGCCGAGCGCCTTGGGCCCGATCGGCTCACCGGCCAGATGTGGAACCAGGATCAGCGCAACGTCGCCCATGGTGGCGTCGAGTTCGTCGAGCACCGTCTGCTGTTCGGAAATGCGCTCGGCATACCAGTCGAACGCCGGGTGCGCGGGCAGGTTCCGGTACTCGAACGAATCATCCTGCACCAGAACCTGATTGACGATCAGTTCAGCCACCTCGACGCCCATCAGCGCCAACGAACCCACGGTCCGGGCCGCCTCGGCGGCCACCACCCGCTCCGGGGTCAGCACCAGGTGGGCGGTGACCCTCGATCCATCGGTGAGTAGCGATCCGAGGTGCCGGATACCGGCGTCGACGCGCTCGAGCAGGGCCACGATCGCCGCGGTGGCCGCGTTGTCGTTGCCGGATAACCTGCGGTGCCGGGGCCAGGCCCGCTCCAGGTACAGACCGAAGGTGTCGGGCAGGGTCAGCATGCGCAACGCGTCGGCGGTGGACGCACAGTCCACCACGACGTGATCCCACTGCCCGGAACCGGCAAGCTCGCCCACTTCATGCAGGCCGAGCACTTCCTGGATCCCCGGCAGCGCCGAAAGTTCTTCGGGGGCAACATCTCCCAAATCCGACTCGGGAAACCGCGCCGAGAGCGTCGCGGCGATCTCGGTCCAGCGCGCTTCGAGAAGCGCCAGGGTGTCCAGTGCCAGCGCATCGAGAAAACCGCCGGCGTCGGCCAACCCGGTGTCCATATCGGTGAGCACCCGCGTCGGCGACCGCTGCCCGGTCGGGGTGACGGTGGCGCCGAGCACGTCGCCGGTGGAATGTGCCTGATCGGTGGAAACGATGAGCACCCGCAGGCCGGACCGCGCGTCGCGCACGGCGGTGGCCGTCGCCAGCGTTGACTTACCGACGCCGCCCTTGCCGACGAACAAGCTGATCCGAGCGGGCACTCACTGCACCTCGGCTCGCTTCTTGAGGTCCTTCAGCGCGGTGTCGGTGAGCCTCCGCTCGGCTTTGCGTTTGAGCAGGCCGATCATCGGGATCATCAGATCGACCGACAATTCGTAGGTGACATCGGTGCCGGATCCCTTGGGCGCCAACCGGTATGCCCCCTCCAGCGACCGCAGCAACGAGCTCGATACCAGCGACCAGGTCACCGACTTGTGGTCGGGCGGCCAGACATAGGCCAACACCATGGTGTCCTTGAGCACCGCGGCGTCGAGCACCAGCCGGGCCGTCTTCGGGTAACCCTCGTCGTCGGCTTCGAGTACCTCGGCTTCCTTGTACTCCTTGACCCACTCCGGATACGAACCGATGTCGGCGATGACGTCCATCACCGTCGATGGATCGGCATCGATATAGATGGTCTGCGTAGTCTTGTCCGCCACCGCAAGAAATCTACTCCCCCGGACCAGCCTGGACGCACTCTCAGGCCAGCCGGGAGACGCCGATCGGGCGGGACGCCTCGAGCCGTTGCTTGATCTCGAAGGCCATCGTCTTGCCGGACACCCGGCGGCGGTGATTCATCTTGGCCAGGTCCATCCGCGCGAGCTGGTGCGCTGTCACACCCGCGGGCTCGGCATGCAGGAAGTAATGCAGGATGACCCCGTCGAGCATTTCCTCCAGCCAGATCTCCATCGTGCCGGTCAACGCCCCGGTAACCGCCCAGCGCTGCCCCTTGTCCGCCCGGTCCTCGACGACCGCCAGCCCGAGGTCGGGCCACCATCGCCGCCAACTAGCGGTATCGGCCACCGCCTCACCCACCGCGACCGGATCGGCGGCAACGAAGGTTTCGTCAGCGATCTGAATGCTGTTCATCGCCGAATAGCTTCACATATGCGCCGCCATCGGCGTACCCGGGCCGACTAGGCTGACCCGCAAAGCCACTACACCAAGCCTGGAGGGCAGGATCGTGCGTGAGTACATCCGTGAATACAGCGTGCCCGCATCATTTGCCGTCGGCGAGCGCGACAACATCGTCAGCTCGGTGTACGCCCATGAAGCTGACGACCCTGCCCATGTGATCTTCCGCCGGCTCGTCGATGGATCCTGGACCGACGTGACGTGCGCCCAGGCTGCCGACCAAATTCGTTCAACGGCACTGGGTCTGATCGCCGAAGGGGTTCAGCCCGGCGACCGCGTTGCGATCCTGTCGGCCACCCGTTACGAATGGCCCATCATCGACTTGGCGATCCTGTCGGTCGGCGCGGTAACTGTGCCGATCTACGAAACCTCCGCGGCCGAACAGGTGCGTTTCGTGCTCGAAAATTCCGCCGCGGCGGTGGTGTTCGCCGAGACCGACGCGCACGCCGACAAGGTCGAACAGCTCAACCTGCCCGGGCTCAAGGTGTTCACGGTCGACGGCGGGCGAACGCCTGCCCTGGAAGCGCTGGCAGAGGCGGGGCGCTCCGTCGACCGCTCCGAGCTTGAAGCGCGGCTGGCCGGAATCAAATCCGCTGATCCGGCGACGTTGATCTACACCTCGGGCACGACCGGACAGCCCAAGGGCTGCCAGCTGACCCATTCGAATCTGCTCTACGAGATCCGTGGCGCCAAGGCGTGCTTCCCCGACCAGCTGGCCAAGGGCGAGCGGATGCTGGTGTTCCTGCCACTGGCCCACGTGTTGGCCCGGGCCATCACCATCGCAGCGTTCGCCAACAAGGTCACGCTCGGTTTCACCAGCGACATCAAGAACCTGGTTCCGATCTTCGGGGTGTTCAAGCCGACGCTCGTGGTGTCGGTTCCGCGCGTGTTCGAGAAGGTGTACAACACCGCCGAGCAGAACGCCCGCAACGACGGCAAGGGCAAGATTTTCCAGATCGCTGCCGACACCGCGATCGAGTGGAGCCGCGCGCAGGACCAAAAGGGCACAGCAGGCCTGCTGCTGAGGGCCAAGCACGCGGTGTTCGACCGTCTGGTCTACGGCAAGCTGCGCGCCGCGCTGGGCGGCGAGTGCCGGGCGGCGATCTCCGGCGGCGCACCCCTGGGCGAACGGCTCGGGCATTTCTACCGCGGGGTCGGCCTGTCCATCTACGAGGGTTACGGGCTCACCGAGACCAGCGCCGCGATCACCGTGAACCGGGTCGACGACCTCAAGGTCGGCTCGGTCGGAAAGCTGGTGCCCGGCAACAGCATGCGCCTCGCCGACGATGGCGAGCTGCTGGTCAAGGGCGGCGTGGTGTTCGACGGGTACTGGAACAACGAGTCCGAGACGAAGGCGGTGATCGACGATGACGGCTGGTTCCATACCGGCGATCTGGGCGCCATCGACGATGACGGCTTCCTGACCATCGTCGGGCGTAAGAAGGAGATCATCGTGACCGCGGGCGGCAAGAACGTCGCCCCCGCGTTGCTCGAAGACCGGCTGCGGGCACACCCGTTGATCAGCCAGGCCATGTGCGTCGGCGACAAACAACCGTTCATCGCCGCGCTTATCACCATCGATCCGGAAGCCTTCGACGGGTGGAAGGAACGGAACGGAAAGAACGGCAACGCCTCGGTGGCCGACCTGGCCGAGGATCCGGATCTGACCGCAGAGGTCGACCTGGCGGTCAAGGACGCCAACCAGGCGGTGTCGAATGCCGAGGCAATCCGAAAGTTTCGGATCCTGCCGGTGGACTTCACCGAGGACACCGGCGAGCTCACCCCCACGCTGAAGGTCAAGCGCAAGGTGGTGGCCGAGAAGTTCGCCGCCGATATCGCTGCGCTCTACGGCTAGCGCGCCGCCAACAGTTCGGCGAGGCGGGCCCCTTTGGCCCGCCACTGCCAGTTGTCCACCGCCCAGTGCCGGCCCGCCACGCCCATGGCAGCAGCCCGGCCGGGGTCGGCGAGCAGATCCGCTACTCCCGTCGCGACAGCGTCGACATCGGTGCCGTCGACGACCGTGCCGGTCTTCCCGTCGAGCACGGTCTCCGGTGCACCTCCGGACATGCCCGCCACCACCGGCACCCCGCACGCCGAGGCCTCCAGGTACACGATGCCGAGGCCCTCGACGTCGAGTCCCGCACCGCGGGTGCGGCACGGCATGGCGAACACATCGGCCATCGCATGGTGTGCTGGCAGTTCCGCTGCGGGCACCCCGCCAGTGAACACGACGTGCTCGACCACGCCGTGGTGTTCGGCCAAGCGTTGCAACGTCGCCAGATACGGACCTCCGCCGACGATGGCCAGCGCGGTGTCGGGGACTTTCCGGCGGATCGCCGGCAGTGCCCGGATCAGCATGTCCTGTCCCTTGCGCGGCACCAGCCGCGACAGACACACCACCACCGGCCGGTCCCCCAGCCGATAGCGGTCGCGTAGCCGCGCGCGGGCCACCGGATCTGGCACGAACTTGTCGGTGTCCACCCCGGGCGGAAGGTGTTCCAGCGCGGCGTCGGGGCCGAACGCGGACGCGAACCTGCCGCGGGTGTAGCGGCTGACGAACGTGATCACGTCGGCGTCGTCACCGATGCGGCGCAGTGCGCTGCGCGCCACCGGCAGCATCGACCAGCCCACCTCGTGGCCGTGAGTGCTGGCCACCACGCGGGTTGCCCCGGCACGACGCGCCAGCGGGGCCAGTAGGGCAAGCGGCGCGGCCGCTCCGAACCACACCGTCTCGATGCCGTGCTCGCCGATGAGCCGGTGCATGCGGGCGGCGACGGTCGGCTCGGGCAGCATCAGGGTGCTGCGGTGCCGGACGATCCGGTAGCCCGCCTGCTCGTCGTACGCATCTGAGTTCTTCCACTTCGGCGCGTACACCGTGAGCTCGTGGGTTCCGGATCGGCTCAATTCACCGACGAGTGCCTCCAGGTAAGACTGGATGCCTCCGCGGCGCGGTGGAAAGTCGTTGGTGACCAACAAAACCCGCGTCATCGCACCGTCTCTTTACCCATCGGCGATCAGGCTAGCTTCTCAGCCACAGCCGCCAACCGGCGACTACCGCGTCGAGATCTGCGCCCAATGTGTCACGCACGGCGGTCGCCACGTCGGGATGGCCGAATCCGCACGCCCGCAGGTACAGCTCGCGCAGCTTCGGAGCACCGTAGACCTCGGCGACGTAGCGGCTGAACCACCAGGCCCGGTCGTAGGCCAACGACCGCGCGGCGCCCGGGCTGTCTAGGTCGGTATCGGTGGGCAGCTGTCCGAGTGCATCGGCCTGCTCCGGAGCGTCGGCAGGTGGGCGGCCGACGTAGTCGGCCACGCCCTCGGTGAGCCACCGGGGTGCATCCGCGGCCGTCTGCGATCTGGCAGCGTAGTGGAAAAGCTCGTGGCGCAGCACAATTCGTAGTGCGGCCGGGCTCATGCCGGCCGCCCCGGGAGCAAACATGATGCGGTCCGCCGTGGTGGTCGCAGCGATGTCTTCGACTCCGCCTGCAAGGACTCGGAACTGGTCAGCCGACCCGGCGACCGCGATCACGATGTCGCGTGGCCAGTCCGGGCCCCAGAATGCCGTCACCGCCTCGACAGCGCCGGGCAGCTCGGTGCGGATGCGGTCCAGTAGCGCAGCGCTGTGTTGACCGCCCAGCGCGACGAGTTGCGCGCTGCGCCCGTCGGGCAGCGCCATCGAGGTGTCCGGGGTCGCCGAGACCGTCGCGGTGCCAGGATTCACGTCCGGCGCAGTGGGCGGCGGCTGCGGCATGGCCAGCAGCGCCGCAGCGACGCCGATTTCGGCCAGCAGCACTACGGCAAGAACCGGGCGCCGGTAACCCGTCGGGTCAGTACCGGCGGACGTTGTAGATCGGCGCATTGTTGACCGGGGCGACCCGAACCGGGGTGCCATAGGTCGACGCATGCACCATCATCCCGTCGCCGATGTAGATGCCGACGTGCGAGGCGTCCGAGTAGTAGGTCACCACGTCACCGGGCTGCATCTGATCCGACGAGACCGGCTGACCGCCACGGGCCATCGCCTGGCTGGAGTGCGGCAACGAGATGCCGGCGTGCTGGAACGACCACATCACCAGACCCGAGCAGTCGAAGGCGCTGGGGCCCGACCCTCCCCATGAGTACGGTGAGCCGATCCGGCTCAGTGCGGCCTGGATGACGGTGCCGGAATGGCCGTTGGGCGAGCCACCCGGAATCGAGGCCTCGGGCGGGGCGATGTCACCGGGCGGAATGCCGTTCGGCGGGGCCGCCAACACGCCCGGATCATTGGCTGGTGGCAACGCACCCGGCGCCGGTGCCGGTGGGGCGGGTGGGGCAGCCGCGAGCGCCTCGCGCTGACCCGGCGTCAGCGCCTGGTACTGCGACTTGACGATCGAGATCTGAACTTGTAGTTGACTTTGCTTGGATTGCAGATCGGCGCGCACTGCGGCGGCCTGCTCGGCCGCTGTCTTGGCGTCGGCGGCCGATTTCGCCGATGCCTGCTCGGCGGCGGCGGCCTTCGCACCGACCGACCGGAAGTTGTGCATCTGCGCGGACATCTCGGTGGCCATCACCCGCTGCACCGCGAGTTGCTCGATCAGATTCTGCGGAGAATCCGCGGTCAGGATCGCGTCCACGCCGGAGGTGCGACCCCCCATGTACTGCGCGGCAGCAACTTTGTTCACCGAGGTCTGGAATGTTGCCAGCTGAGACTTGGCGAGATCTGCTGCAGCCTGGTCATCTGCGAGCTTCTTCTCGGCTGCTTCCTGTGCTGCCAGCTTGTTGTTGAGATCCAGCTGCGCGGAGTGCATGGCCTCGGTGGTCTGCTCGGCCTGCCGCGACAACTCATTGAGCTTTGCCAGCGCGTCCGCGGCGGGATCCGCCTGCACACTGCCCGCCAGAAGCCCGGAGAACAAGGCCAGGCTCGCTATTGCACCTACTACGGGTCGCTTGAAACGACTTGCGGGCCGGTGCGCGCGGGCATGCCTCAAGTTTTCGTCCTCACAACGGGAGTTAGCGAGCCGCCTAGAAACCGCTCTTAGGTCTCAGATAGGTTACGAAACGGCATCGGGCTTGTCCAACAGGAGCTGCAAATTTAACAGCCGCGCGGGAATATTTTCCTGTGGCGCAAGCATTACGTGTCGTCAGGCGACCCCCGATTTACCGTTCCGGTGAACCGGCACGAGCCGAAGCCGCGGCGCCAACCCCACGTCAGCGAGCACTTCCAGGGCCCGACGCTCGTCATCCAGCAACTTTTCGGGTACGCCGAGCAACACGCTGACGACACAGTCCTGACAGCCCGGTCCGCGGACCGCGCAATCGTCGCAGTCGATGGTCACGCTGCCCGGGTCCGGTTCCGCACCGCGGGAATACTGCCCATGTCTCATCTTGACCGTCCTCTCGATCGGTTTGCCCGCACGGTATCGACGAGGACCGACAAGCGTGTCGACCCGAAGGTGTCGGTGGCTGTCCCTACCGTCATCACCCATGGGCGACGTCGGGCAACTGGCCTTGGATTTCGGCTCAGCTCTGGACGCCGTATCCCTCGCCGACACCACCTTCGTGGTGGTGGACCTCGAAACCACCGGCGGGCGGGCGACCGCGGCGCAGCCGGGTGGCCCGCATGACGCCATCACAGAGATCGGTGCGGTCAAGATCCGCGGCGGCGAGGTGCTGGGTGAGCTGGCCACCCTTGTGGACCCGGGACGTGCCATCCCGCCCCAGATCGTCGAGCTGACCGGGATCACCACGGCGATGGTGCGTGACGCGCCGAAGATCGACGCCGTCCTACCCGCTTTTCTTGAGTTCTCCCGGGGTGCGGTGTTGGTGGCCCACAACGCCGGATTCGACATCGGTTTCCTGCGGGCCGCAGCGCAGCGGGCTGAGGTCACGTGGCCGAGGCCGCCGGTGCTCTGCACGGTGCGACTGGCGCGGCGGGTGCTCACGCGCGACGAGGCGCCAAGTGTCCGGCTTGCGGCGTTGGCGCGGCTGTTCGGCGCCTCGACGACCCCGACCCACCGGGCGCTCGACGATGCCAGGGCCACTGTCGACGTTTTGCATGGGCTGATCGAACGGGTCGGCAACCAAGGCATCCACACGTTCGCGGACCTGCGGTCGTATCTGCCCGACACCACCCCGGCTCAGCGCCGCAACCGGACACTGGCCGACCGGCTGCCCAACCGGCCTGGGGTGTACCTGTTCCGCGGGCCGTCCGACGAGGTGCTCTACGTCGGAACCGCTGTCGATCTGCGACGTCGCGTCCGGCAGTACTTCACCGGCGCCGACCCCCGGGCCCGGATGAAGGAGATGGCATCGCTGGCCACCGCGGTCGACCACGTCGAGTGCGCACACGAGCTGGAAGCCGGGGTGCGCGAGCTGCGGCTGCTGGCCGCCCACGCGCCGCCGTACAACCGGCGCTCCAAATCCCCCCGACGGTGGTGGTGGGTGGCGCTGACCGACGAGGCGTTCCCGCGGCTGTCCACCGTGCGAAACCCCAAGCACCGCACCGCGATCGGGCCGTTCTCCGCCCGGTCGGACGCGGTGGACACAGCGGCCCTCCTGGCCCGGTTCACCGGAGTGCGTACCTGCACGGGCAGGCTCGGCGTCGCCGCGGCGCATCACTGCCCAGAACGTGAGCTCTCCCCGTGCCCGGCGCCACAAGGCGTCGGCGCCGACGACTACGCGGTGGCCATCCGGCGCGCCACCGCGTTGATCGACGGCACCGACAACTCGGTGCTGGCAGCGGTACTGGCCCACATCGCGGAGCTGGCCGCGGCCAGCCGGTACGAGACCGCCGCCCGCCTACGCGATCACGCCGCCGTGGCGATCGAGGCACTGTGGCGCGGGCAGCGGCTTGCTGCCCTTGCCGCGCTGCCCGAGTTGGTGACGGCGCGAGGTGACGGCAACGGGGGCTGGCGCTTTTCGGTGATCCGCCACGGGCAGCTGGCCGCCGCGGGCACGGCGAGCCGGGGCGTGCCGCCCATGCCGGTCGTCGACGCGCTCTGCGCCGCCGCACAGGTGGTGCTGCCCACTCAGGGACCACTCGGCGGGGCACTCGTCGAGGAGACCGCGCTCATTGCGCGCTGGCTGGCTCAGCCGGGTGTGCGCATCGTGCGATCGAGCATCGGCTACGCCACGCCGGTTGGCGCCGCAGGCCGTTACGCGCAGTGGGCGGCGACGGCACGGTCGGCCCGGCTGGCCGCCCAACAGGAGACACGCTCAGAGTTGCTGACCGAGCCGCACCCAACGCGCGAGGAGCTGTTCGGCCGCACCGGAATCGATGGCCTCGGCGGCGCGCGCCAGACCAGACTCCCAGGCCGGCGTCCACTGGGCGTCGCTGGCTAGGCCTGCGTGCGCAACCATCGCCCCTGCTGCGTTGAGCACCACCGCATCGCGTACCGGACCCTTGGCGCCGCTGAGCACCGCACGCGCCTCGGCAGCGTTGGCCGCGGCGTCACCGCCGACCAGTTCACTGATCTCGGCCCGCCCGAAGCCGAACGCCGCGGGGTCGAACGTCAGCCGCTCCATCGTGCCGGCCTGGACGCGCCAGATCGTGCTGGTGGTCGTGGTGGTCAGCTCGTCGAGACCGTCGTCGCCGTGTACCACCAGCACGCTGGAACCGCGCGCGGCGAAAACACCGGCCATCACCTCGGCCAGGTCGGCCCAGGCGCAGCCGATCAGCCCGGCCCGCGGTGCCGCCGGATTGGTCAGCGGCCCAAGCAGATTGAAGACCGTCGGCACCCCGATTTCGCGGCGCACCACCGAGGCGTGCCGGTAGGACGGGTGGAACTGCGGCGCGAACGCAAAACCGATACCGACCTCGGCGACACTGCGGGCAACCTCGTCGGGACCGAGATCGATCCGCACCCCGAGCGCCTCCAGGGTGTCGGCACCACCCGACAGCGATGACGCCGCGCGGTTGCCGTGCTTGACCACCGGCACCCCACAGGCGGCCACCACGATCGCCGCCATTGTGGAAAGGTTCACCGTGTTGGCACCGTCGCCGCCGGTGCCGACGATATCGACGGTGTCGGTGCCGATCTGGTCGGTCGGTACGCGGCGGGCGTGCGACAGCATGATGTCGGCCAACTCCCGAACCTCGGACGACGTCGGGCGTTTCATCTTCATGGCCACCGCGAACCCGGCGATCTGGGCAGGGGTGGCGACACCGGTCATGATCTGGTCCATCGCCCAGGCCGCGTGGCCGTTGGGCAGGCTCTGTTCGGTGGTCAGCCGACCCAAAATGCGCGGCCACGACGGTGCCGCGTCGGGCCGGGAGGGAGACGGGGACAGCTGCGATGATCCGGATGCCACCGCCGAATGCTATCCCCCGGCGGACATCCCGTTCCGGATCCGTCCCTAAGAGAATCCGGCCAATTGCTCGACCCGGGTGGAGTTCGACAACTACAAAGCGTCATACTTGCGGATGTGACGAGCGCTGTAGGGACCTCGGGAACCGCCATCACGTCGCGTGTTCATTCGCTGAACCGACCGAACATGGTCAGTGTCGGCACCATCGTGTGGCTTTCCAGTGAACTCATGTTCTTTGCTGGGCTGTTCGCGATGTACTTCACCGCACGCGCCCAGGCTGCTGGGGACTGGCCGCCCGAGCCAACCGAACTCAATTTGGCCCTTGCCGTACCGGTGACGCTGGTCCTCATCGCGTCGTCGTTCACCTGTCAGATGGGAGTGTTCGCTGCCGAGCGCGGCGACGTCTTCGGCCTGCGCAGGTGGTACGTCATCACGTTCCTGATGGGCCTGTTCTTCGTGCTTGGCCAGGGCTACGAGTACCTGCATCTGGTCGAACACGGCACCACGATTCCGGGCAGCGCCTACGGATCGGTCTTCTATCTGGCGACCGGATTCCACGGACTGCACGTGATCGGCGGCCTGATCGCCTTCATCTTCCTGTTGGCCCGCACGAAGATGAGCAAGTTCACGCCGGCGCAGGCCACCGCGGCGATAGTCGTCTCGTACTACTGGCACTTCGTCGACATCGTCTGGATTGCGCTGTTCGCCACCATCTACTTCGTCAGGTGAGAAGGGGTTCAATGACCAGCAAGTCGCGCCGTCGGCTACGTCGGCGATTGTCGGCAGGGTTACTGCTGCTGATCGGACTGGCATTCGCGGGTGGTGTTGCGGCCACGCTGACGCCGACACCGCAGGTTGCCGTGGCCGATGAGTCGCAGTCGGCACTGCTGCGCACCGGCAAGCAGCTGTTCGAGACGTCATGCGTCTCCTGCCACGGTGCGAATCTGCAGGGTGTGGGTGATCGCGGCCCCAGCCTGATCGGTACCGGTGAGGCCGCGGTCTACTTCCAGGTCTCGACCGGCCGGATGCCCGCGATGCGCGGCGAGGCGCAGGCACCCGCGAAGCCCGAGCATTTCGACGAGTCGCAGATCGACGCGCTCGGCGCCTATGTGCAGGCCAACGGTGGCGGCCCCACCGTGATCCGCGACGAGCACGGCGCAGTGGCCCAGGAGTCGTTGATCGGCTCCGACGTGGCCCGCGGCGGTGACCTGTTCCGGCTCAACTGCGCGTCCTGCCACAACTTCACCGGCAAGGGTGGCGCGCTGTCCTCCGGCAAGTACGCACCCGACCTCGGCGACGCCAACCCGGCGCAGATCTACACCGCGATGCTGACCGGGCCGCAGAACATGCCGAAGTTCTCCGACCGGCAGCTCTCGCCGGAGGAGAAGAAGGACATCGTCGCCTACGTCCGCGAATCGGCCGAGACGCCCAGCTACGGCGGCTACGGGCTCGGCGGCTTCGGGCCCGCGCCCGAGGGCATGGCGATGTGGATTATCGGAATGGTTGCCGCCATCGGCGTGGCGATGTGGATCGGGGCCCGAGCATGAGCCAGGAAAGCCCAGACATGAAGGGCACCGACACCCCGGGCCAGCTCGGCGAACCTGGCCAGCCGAGCGACGCCCAGCTCGCCTCGATGTCGCGCGAAGAACTGGTCGAGCTCGGCGGCAAGATCGACGGTGTCGAGACCATCTTCAAGGAGCCGCGCTGGCCGGTGCCGGGCACCAAGGCCGAGAAGCGCAGCGAGCGACTGGTTTCGTACTGGCTTCTGCTGGGCGGGCTTTCGGGACTCGCACTCCTGCTGGTGTTCATCTTCTGGCCGTGGGAATACCAGCCCTTCGGTTCTGAAGGAGAGTTCCTGTACTCCCTGGCCACCCCGCTGTACGGCCTCACGTTCGGGTTGTCGGTGCTGGCCATCGGCGTCGGCGCGGTGCTGTTCCAGAAGCGGTTCATCCCCGAGGAGATCTCGGTCCAGGATCGCCATGACGGGCGCTCCCCCGAGTTGCACCGCCAGACCGTCGCCGCCAACCTGACCGACGCACTCGAGGGCTCAACCGTCAAGCGCCGCAAGATGATCGGCTTGTCGCTGGGTATCGGGCTCGGCGCGTTCGGGGCCGGCACGCTCGTGGCGTTCATCGGCGGTCTGATCAAGAACCCGTGGAAGCCCGTGGTGCCCACCGCCGACGGCATGAAGGCAGAGCTGTGGACCTCGGGCTGGACGCCGCGATTCCACGGCGAGACGATCTACCTGGCGCGCGCGACCGGCAACACGATCGGCGCACCGCTGGTCAAGATGCGGCCCGAAGACCTCGACGCAGGCGGTATGGAGACCGTGTTCCCGTGGCGCGAGTCCGACGGCGACGGAACCACCTACGAGTCTCAGCATCACCTGACCGATATCTCCATGGGCGTGCGCAACCCGGTCATGCTGATCCGCATCAAGCCGGCCGACATGCACAAGGTGGTCAAGCGTAAGGGCCAGGAGAGCTTCAACTTCGGCGAACTGTTCGCGTTCACCAAGGTCTGCTCGCACCTGGGTTGCCCGTCTTCGCTTTACGAGCAGCAGACCTACCGCATCCTCTGCCCGTGCCACCAGTCCCAGTTCGACGCCTTGCATTTCGCAAAGCCCATATTCGGTCCGGCTGCGCGCGCGTTGGCGCAGCTGCCCATCACCATCGATAAAGACGGGTATCTGGTCGCCAACGGCGACTTCGTCGAGCCCGTCGGACCGGCATTCTGGGAGCGCAGATCATGAGCCCTGACCTCGCCAAGATGGCAGCCGCGCAAGGCGATGCGATCGATTCGCGGTACCACCCGTCAGCCGCGGTACGCCGGCAGCTGAACAAGGTGTTCCCCACCCACTGGTCATTCCTGTTGGGTGAGATCGCCCTGTACAGCTTCATCGTGCTGTTGATCACCGGTGTGTGGCTGACGTTGTTCTTCGACCCCTCGATGGCGCACGTCACCTATGACGGTGTGTACCAGCCACTTCGGGGCGTGCAGATGTCGCGGGCCTACGAGACAGCGCTGGACATCAGCTTCGAGGTGCGCGGCGGTCTGTTCGTTCGCCAGGTACATCACTGGGCCGCCCTGATGTTCGCCGCCTCGATCATGGTGCACCTGGCCCGCATCTTCTTCACCGGCGCGTTCCGGCGCCCGCGTGAGGCCAACTGGGTGATCGGCTCGCTGCTGCTGATCCTGGCCATGTTCGAAGGTTACTTCGGCTACTCGCTGCCCGACGATCTGCTCTCGGGCATCGGCCTGCGTGCCGCGCTGTCCTCGATCTCGCTGGGCATGCCAGTGATCGGAACCTGGTTGCACTGGGCGCTGTTCGGCGGGGACTTCCCCGGCCAGATCCTGATCCCACGCCTGTACGCGCTGCACATCCTGCTGATCCCAGGCATCATCCTGGCGCTCATCGCCGCGCATCTTGCGCTGGTGTGGTTCCAGAAGCACACCCAGTTCCCGGGACCCGGCCGCACCGAGACCAACGTGGTCGGCGTGCGCGTCATGCCGGTGTTCGCCGTCAAGTCCGGTGCGTTCTTCGCGCTGATCACCGGCGTGCTGGGGCTGATGGGTGGTCTGCTGACGATCAACCCGATCTGGAATCTCGGTCCGTACAAACCTTCTCAGGTGTCGGCGGGTAGCCAGCCGGACTTCTACATGATGTGGACGGAAGGTCTGGCGCGTATTTGGCCGGCGTGGGAGTTCTACCCGTTCGGCCGCTACACGATTCCCGCGTCGACCTGGGTCGCGGTGATCATGGGTCTGATCTTCGTGCTGCTGATCGCCTACCCGTTCATCGAGAAGAAGGTCAGCGGCGACGACGCGCACCACAACCTGTTGCAGCGCCCGCGTGATGCACCGGTGCGCACCGCGATCGGTGCGATGGCCATCGCGTTCTACATGGTGCTGACCCTGGCGGCCATGAACGACATCATCGCGCTGAAGTTCCACATCTCGCTCAACGCGACGACGTGGATCGGCCGTATCGGCATGGTGGTGCTGCCGGCGATCGTCTACTACGTGACCTACCGGTGGGCGATCTCGCTGCAGCGCAGCGACCGCGCAGTGCTGGAGCACGGCATCGAGACCGGCATCATCAAGCGTCTGCCCCACGGCGCCTACGTCGAGCTGCATCAGCCGCTGGGACCGGTCGACGACCACGGTCACCCGATCCCGCTGGAGTACCAGGGCGCTGCCCTGCCGAAGCGGATGAACAAGCTCGGCTCGGGTGGCGAGCCCGGCAGCGGCAGCTTCCTGTTCGCCGATCCGACCGTGGAACACGAGGCGCTCACCGAGGCGGCACATGCGTCCGAACGCAAGGCGCTCACCGCACTCAAGGAGCACCAGGACCGTATCCATGAGGACGGGGAGACCAACGGTCATCACTGACCGCTCCCCCTGGCTTCACCCGATCGCCGCAGCCTCTCAAGAGAGGTTGCGGCGATCGGCTTTTGGGCTGGTGTTCGCCTCGGTTTGGTCCGACCGCCACCGAGATTGCATTCAGGGACAAATCCGGCGCCGCTTTTGTCCCTGAATGCAATCTCGGTGGCGGAGCGCGCCTCTGCGGCTACGCAAGTAACGCCATGGCGATTTTCGACGGCCGACAGCACCGTGGCGTTACTCACGCGAAGCGGCGGTCGAATATGTTGCAATCGTGACGTCGTTCTTCACCTCAGGTGGATCCGGTGCGTTGGTGCCGGAGAAAACCTCGGTAAGCGTATGGTCGGATACTCAGCTCGGCGGATACGCGGTCTGTGGAGCGCTGGCCCGCCAGATTGAACTGGACACTGCCACTGAAGGATTCATTCCGGCGCGCCTGACGGTTGATCTCTTCGCACCCGTGCGAACTGAGCCGCTAACCGTGAACTCATCCACCGTCCGCCGCGGGCGCCGGATCATCATGGTGGACGCCACCGTGACGCAGTCAGGTGAACCGCGCGCACGTGCCACTGCCATCTACATGCCCAAAACCGCAGATCCGCACGGAGACTTATGGCACAGCGCTGACCGGCCCCCTACCCCACCAGCAAAGAATGCCGAACCCGGTCCACCGCTGATCAAGAGCGGCCACGACGACTGGACCACCGACTTCGCCGCCGGCAACAATGCCGAGCGCAAGGCGATCTGGCAGAACTTTCCGCCCATTGTCGACGACGAACCACTCACGGCGTTTCAGAGCGCCGCCCTGATCGCCGAGAACACCAGCCTCGTCTGCAACTGGGGAACCCACGGTCCAGGATTCATCAATACCGACACCACGCTCATGCTGGCCCGCCTGCCCATCGGCCCGGGGATCGGCCTGCACGCCGACGATCATCTCAGCTGCAACGGCGTCGCAGTTGGCACGGCAACGCTATTCGATCGTCACGGCCCCGCCGGCAAATGTAGCGTCACAGCGCTCGCCAATGCCCGACGGCAACGCAACCTCGGCTGAAGAGCTAGGCAGACACCTGATCGAGCTGACGCAACGCCAGCACAGGCAAAGCGACCATGCCGACGGTGATCAGGCCGGCAACGCCGTACAGGCACCAGGCGACCACATCGCTGTCGGTGGCCATCAGGTAGGTCGCCAGTCCGATGGCGGCCGTGGCCACGCCGATCGCACACGTCATCGCGAGCGTGAAGCGCAGCCACACCTCCTCGACCGCGGCAGCGGCTCTGTCGTAGCCGAAGCGACTCGGCGGCGCCGGGCGCCGGGCGGGCGAACGGACCGGCTGCCGGTTATCCGCCTGGGCCCGTGCCCGCAGCAACAGCGGCACGGCAGCGACAATCACCACGACCGAGATTCCGATGACGGTGTAGAGCAGCCACGGCGTGTCTGCGGACTCCGCGCCCTGCGAATTCCCACGGGCCAGGTCCAAAAGCGCCACGACAGCGGCCACCGCTGCCCCCAGGGCGCACAGCCAGGCGACCGCGCCCGCACCGAGCAGAATCCGCTCGGTCCTGTCGAGTTCGGTGATCGGCCCGGTCATCAGCAGGCAGTCTGCGCTGAGTTGTTGGCATTGGACGACAGCACAGTCCCGTCGCTCGCGGTGATGGAGCAGTTCAACCTGCTCACCAGGAACAAGCTGGACGCCTCGACCGAACCGACGTCCGAGTTCGAGATCGGCGTCATCGTGAACGTCCACGGGATGTAGACGTTGCGCAGCGTGCGGCGGTTACCGTTCCCGTCGACGTAGGTGATCGTGATGATGTCGCCCGGCGCCTTGGTTCCGGTCACCGAGTAGGTGACCTGCCGCGGGCCGGCCTGCGTCGTCGTGGTCGGCGGTGCTGTCGTGGTGGCCGGTGGAGGCGGTGGCGCCTCGCCGCCAGGAGGGGGTGGTGGCGGAGGCGGCGGCTCGGTGATCGTCACGGTCTCCGGAGGCGGCGGCGGCGGCTCAACCGAGGTCGGCGGAGGCGGCGGAGGCGCGGGCGGTGTCGTCGTGGTGATCTCGTCCTGCACCGGCGGCAACGACGACGTCGTGCTCGGCTGGGGCGTCGCCAGGTTGGCGGTCTCGTCGTCGCGGGTTACCAACACGGCAACCGAGGCCACGAGCGCAATCGCGGCGAGGATGGCGGTGACACCGACGACCCAAGGCCAACGCGGTGGCGGCGGCTGATCAACCAGCTCGGTGGCCGGGTCGTAGCTGTCGTAGTCGTACAGTCCCGGATCGCCCGGCACGTACGGCCCGCTGCTGAACTGTTCGGACTCGGGCGCGGAGTACGCCTGCGAGTAGAACTCAGTCTCGCCGGTGGCCGGATCTGTTCCGGCGACCTGCGTGGGTTCCTCGGGTACTGAATGCTTCCCGGGTTGCTGATCCGGCAAATCCGAACCGGCGGCATCCGGTCCTGGGGGATTCGGCCCGCTCATCTACGCCTATCCTTCTCGACTGCTTCGCTGCCACGCGGGACGGTCGATGCCGTTTGCGGATGACAGTGCCACGGCAACATTACCGAACCCGCCGGCGTCAGTGAGTCCGGCGGTCCGGGTGTCGAGCGAACTGGTGTCCCGATCGTGACCTTGAACGGGTGGCGGTCGATCATCGTCCCCGATGCGGTCAGTGCTTCTCGGGGCCCCAGTAGTACTCGAAGACCAAGCCGCCTGCCGAAACCAGCACAAAGCATATTCCGGCCACGAGCAGCCACGGCAGCCACAGTGCGGCGCCCACGGCAGCGGTGGAGAAGGACAGCGCGATCAGGATCGGCCACCAGCTGTGCGGGGCGTAGAAGCCCAGTTCGCCGGCGCCGTCGCTGATCTCGGCGTCCTCGTAGTCCTCGGGGCGGGTGTCGAGACGACGCGCCACGAACCGGAAGAACGTACCGGTGAGCAGGGTCAGACCAGTGGTCAGCACCAACGCGGTGGTACCTGCCCACTCGACGCCGCCCTTGGCGAACATCGCGGTCAGCACGCCGTACACGACCGCGGACAGCGCGAAGAACGCCGTGAGGATCTCGAACAGCCGGGCTTCAATGTGCATGAGTGTCCCTACTTGCTCGCCTGCGGTGCCATTTCACCGCGTCGGGTATCGAACGGCCGTGTGGTGGTCGCCAGCGGATCCTGGTTGATCGCCTGCAGCGCTTCGGCATTGGTCCTGCCCGCAGTGCGCTGGTCGATGTATGCCTTGAAGTCGTTGGGCTCCACCACGCGCACCTCGAAGTTCATCATCGAGTGGTAGGTGCCGCACATCTCGGTGCAGCGCCCGACGAACGCTCCGGTCTCCTCGATCTTGCTGACCTGGAAGATGTGGTCGGAGTTGTTGGCCTCCGGGTTCGGCATCACGTCGCGCTTGAACAGGAACTCCGGAACCCAGAAGCCGTGGATCACATCGGCGGAGTTGAGCTGGAATTCGATGCGCTTGCCGACCGGCAGCACCAGCACCGGGATCTCGGTGGACGAGCCCAGTGTCTCGATCTTGTCGAAGTTCAGGTAGGTGCGGTCCTCGGGGTTCATGCCGCTCACCGCGCCGACCTGCTCCTGACCGTGCGCGTCCTCACCCTCCGGCGCCGACGCCATCGCGGCCTTGCGCTCGGGATCGGCACCGTCGTAGTTGAACGTGCCGTCGGAGTAGGCGATCTTCTGGTAGCCGAACTTCCAGTTCCACTGGAAGGCAGTCACATCGATGACGACCTCGGGGTTGGGCTCCTTGTGCAGCATGCGCTCCTGCACCACCACGGTGAAGTAGAACAGCACCGAGATGATCAGGAACGGGATGACCGTCAGCACGAGTTCCAGCGGCATGTTGTAGCCGAACTGGCGCGGTAGCTCGGTGTCCGTCTTCTTCTTCCGGTGGAACGCGCTGGCCCAGAAGATCAGTGCCCACACGATGGCGCCCACGACGAACGACGCGATCACCGAGCCGATCCACAGCTCGCGATTGAGTTTGCCCTCGGGGGTGATGCCCTCCGGCCAGCCCAGCGCCAATGCGTCGGACCAGCTGCAGCCGCTCAGCAATAGCGCCGAGCCACCCAGGACCAAGGACAACAACACCACCCGGAGCCCGCGAGGTGTCACGTTGGCGCCTCCTAGAAGTCGGTATGTCACGACCGCGAGCGGCCGGTCACTTCAGCGAATACTACGCAGCGTAGACCACGCCGGTGGGCACGAGCGAAGTGACCGGGCAATGGGCCATACTGGCGCGGTGTGCGGACTGCTGGCCCTGGTAACTGACCCGTCGAGACCCGCCCAGGACGATGCCTCTCCGAGCACCGAATCCCGGCTGGCCAGTGAGGTGGCCGACGCCTCGCACCTGATGCGTCACCGTGGCCCCGACGAGCCGGGAACCTGGTCGGCCGGCGAGGCGGTACTGGGCTTCAACCGGCTGTCGATCATCGACATCGCGCACAGCCATCAGCCCCTGCACTGGGGTCCCGCCGACGCGCCGGATCGCTACATGCTCGTGTTCAACGGCGAGATCTACAACTACGTCGAACTAAGGGCAGAACTGAAGGCCGAATTCGGTGCGGTGTTCCACACCGACGGCGACGGCGAGGCCATCGTCGCGGCATACCACCACTGGGGCGCCGACGCACTGCGCCGGCTGCGCGGCATGTTTGCCTTCGCGTTGTGGGACACCGTGGAGCAGGAGTTGTTCTGCGCACGCGATCCCTTCGGCATCAAGCCGCTGTTCATGGCAACCGGGCCGGGCGGCACCGCGGTAGGCAGCGAGAAGAAGTGCCTGCTGGAGCTGTCCGCGACGCTGGGCCTGGACCTCACGATCGACGAGCGGGCAGTGCAGCACTACACGGTGCTGCAATACGTCCCCGAGCCGGAGACGTTGCACCGGGGCATCCGCCGGCTGGAGTCGGGCAGTTATGCCCGCATCCGGCCGGGAACGCCTCCCGCGGTGACGCGCTACTTCGTGCCGAAATTCGGCGCTGTGCCGTTCAAGCCGGGCTCCGAACAGTCCCGCTACGACGAGATCACCGCTGCACTGGAGGATTCGGTCGCCAAGCACATGCGCGCCGACGTCACCGTCGGCGCTTTCCTGTCCGGCGGTATCGATTCGACGGCGATCGCGGCGCTCGCGATGCGCCACAACCCGCGGCTCATCACGTTCACGACCGGATTCGAGCGAGAGGGATTCTCGGAGGTCGACGTCGCGGTGGCGTCGGCCGAGGCGATCGGCGCCCGCCACATCACGAAGGTGGTAAGCCAGGCGGAGTTCGTCGAGGCGCTGCCCGAGATCGTCTGGTACCTGGACGAACCGGTCGCAGATCCGGCGCTGGTGCCGCTGTTCTTCATCGCCCGTGAAGCCCGCAAGCACGTCAAGGTGGTGCTGTCCGGCGAGGGTGCCGACGAGTTGTTCGGCGGCTACACGATCTATCGCGAGCCGCTGTCGCTGAAGCCCTTCGACTATCTCCCCCGGCCGGTCCGCAAATCGCTGGGCAAGGCGTCGCGGCCGCTGCCGGAGGGCATGCGCGGCAAGAGCCTGCTGCACCGCGGCTCGCTGACACTCGAAGAGCGCTATTACGGCAATGCCCGCAGCTTCTCCGACGACCAACTGCGCGCCGTGTTGCCGCGGTTCCGTCCGGAGTGGACGCACACCGATGTCACCGCACCCGTGTACGCCGCGTCGCAGGGCACCGATCCGGTGGCCCGCATGCAGCACATCGACCTGTTCACCTGGTTGCGCGGCGACATCCTGGTCAAGGCCGACAAGATGACCATGGCCAATTCGCTGGAGTTGCGGGTGCCGTTCCTGGACCCCGAGGTGTTCGCGGTGGCCTCGCGGTTGCCGGTCGATCAGAAGATCACCCGCTCGACGACCAAGTACGCGCTGCGCCGTGCGCTGGAGCCGATCGTGCCCGCGCATGTGCTCAATCGCCCGAAGCTGGGTTTCCCGGTGCCGATCCGGCACTGGCTGCGTGCCGGGGAGTTGATGGACTGGGCCTACGCGATGGTCGGCAAGTCAGCGGCGGGCGACCTGGTGGATCTGACCGCGGTACGCACCATGCTCGATGAGCACCGCGCCGGCGTCAGCGATCACAGCCGCCGGCTGTGGACCGTGCTGATCTTCATGCTGTGGCATGCGATCTTCGTCGAACACAGTGTGACGCCACAGATCAAGGAGCCGCACTACCCCGTGCAGCTCTAGGCGGCTCGCTAGCTCAGAGCTTCGGCGATCTCCGCACCGGCGTCGTCGCCGTAAGCATCGGTGAGTCGGCGCACGGCCTCGGCGCCGTCCCAGGTCCATTCCTGCGGCCCCGGCGCCTCCAGCACCAGGACGGCGACCAACGACGCGAGCTGAGCCGAACGTTCCAGGCTCAGCCCCGCGCTGCGGCCGGTCAGGAAGCCGGCCCGGAACGCGTCGCCGATTCCGGTCGGATCTTCCTTGTGGGTCTCGGGTACGACGTCGACGTGGACGAACGTGCCGTCGCGTCCGACGATGTCGACGCCCTTCTCGCCGAGCGTGGTGACCCGCAGCTCGATCTGCTGCATCACCTCGGCCTCCGACCACCCGGATTTCTGCAGAAGCAGATCCCACTCGTAGTCATTGGTGAACAGGTAGGTGGCGCCGTCGATCAGCTTGCGGATCTCATCGCCGGACAGTCGTGCCAGCTGCTGCGACGGATCGGCCGCGAAGGCCAGTCCGAGCTTTCGGCACTCCTCGGTGTGCAGGAACATCGCTTCGGGGTCGTTGGCTCCGACGATCACCAGTTCCGGAGCACCGTTGCGGCCGACCAGCTCGGCCAGCGAGATGTCGCGTGCCTCGGACATGGCGCCCGGGTAGAACGACGCGATCTGGGCCATGTCCTCGTCGGTGGTGCAGACGAACCGCGCGGTGTAGGCGGACGGCGAGACGAGCACGCTGTCGCAGTTCACGCCGTGCGAGGTCAGCCAGCCGCGGTATTCGTCGAAGTCCTTGCCTACCGCGCCGACCAACGTCACGTCGCCGCCGAGCAGGCCGATCGCGTACGCCATGTTTCCCGCGACGCCGCCGCGGTGGATGACCAGATCGTCGACCAGGAAGCTCAGCGAAACCTTCTGGAGATGATCTGCCAGCAGTTGTTCGGAGAACTTGCCGGGAAACTTCATCAGATGGTCGGTCGCGATGGACCCGGTAACTGCAATGGTCACGGAGCGTTGCCCTTCATTTCGTTAAGTCGTCTAGGTAATGCTACCCACGGGGTTGCGCTAACCTGCGTATAACCGTATGCCCGGTCACCGTAGACGTGTGACCCACCTCCAGATCACCCGGGGAGCGCCATTTGATGACTGGTTCCTACCAGTACCCCGAATCGGTTCCCTCCCAGCAGTATCCGGAGCAGGTGCCATCCGCGTATCCCGGGATGCTGCCACCCCCGGTGCCGTATCAGAAGCGTCGCCGCTGGCCCAAGATCGTCGCGGCTCTTGCCGCCGTAGCCGTGCTGGCCGCAGTGATCAGCGTGGTGGTCGTCATGGGACGCAGCGGCAGCGTCCAACCCGGGGTGATCTCCAACGAACGGGCGCAGGCTGCGATCCAGGAGTACCTGACGGCGCTGACGGACGGCGACGACGAGACGGTCGCCCGTCACACGTTGTGCGGATTGTTCGATGCCGTGAAGGAACGCAAGACCGATATGGCGGTGGCCGGCCTGGCCAGCGACGCTTTCCGCAAGCAGTTCAGCCGCGCGGAGGTGGCCGGCATCGACAAGATCGTGCCGTGGTCCACCACTCAGGCTCAGGTGCTGTTCACGATGCGGGTGGCGCCGGCCAGCGGCTCGGCACGCGGCCAGCGCGCACCGAATGAAGAACAACAGGGTGTCGCCCAGCTTCTGGTCGAGCGCAACGGCCAGACCGAGAACGTGCTGGTGTGCTCGTACGTGCTGCGAACCGGCGGTCAGTACTGACGGGCAGCACCGACCGCCCGCGCGTCAGTTGAAGGAATCGCCGCAGGCGCAGGACCCGGTGGCGTTCGGGTTGTCGATCGTGAAGCCCTGCTTCTCGATGGTGTCGACGAAGTCGATGGTGGCGCCCTGCACGTACGGCGCGCTCATCCGGTCGACGGTCAGCCGGACACCGCTGAACTCGGCGTTGAGGTCACCGTCGAGAGTGCGATCGTCGAAGAACAGGTTGTAACGCAGACCGGCACAACCGCCCGGCTGGACGGCGATGCGCAACGCCAGGTCGTCGCGGCCCTCCTGGTCCAGCAGCGCCTTCGCCTTGGCCGCGGCAGCGTCCGACAGGGTCACACCGTGGGTTTCGGTGGTGGTCGCGTCCTGAACAGTCATTGCTCTCCCTAAGCGTGATGCCGAAGTACTTGAGGACACTCGGGCATATTCGGTGGCATACCCGCGCATCCACTAACTCAACGGTACCTTGTTCCGCCGCTATTCCCGACTTATCCACAGGCCGGGGCATGTGGGCTGGGCGTGCGTGACGGGCAGTAACCTGGCGGGCGTGAAACTGCTGGGCCGTAAGAACGACGACGAGGGCGAGCGCCCCAACGACCTCGAGGCCAACCCCGACGGCACCAGCCTCGGCGGCGCCACTGCCCCGAAGGGTAGGCCGACTCCCAAGCGCAGCGAGGCGGCCAAGCGGCGCGGACCCGTCGCGCCTGCCCCGCTGACCGCCGCGGAGGCCCGCAAGCGCCGCAAGGAGATGCGCGGCCCCAAGTTGAGCCGCGAAGAGCGCAAGGCCGAGCGCCTGAGCCGGCGCTCCGAGATGGCCGGTCGCCGGGAGAAGATGATGGCCGGCGAGGACGCGTACCTGCTGCCCCGCGACAAGGGCCCGGTGCGCCGGTACGCCCGCGACATCGTCGACTCTCGCCGCAACGTGCTGGGCCTGTTCATGCCCGCCGCGCTGACGATGATCTTCTTCATGCTGGCGTTGCCTGCGGTGCAGTTCCAGCAGATTCTGTCCTACGCGATGCTGCTCCTGGTGCTGGTGATGGTGCTCGACGGCGTCGTCCTCGGCCGCAAGGTGAACCGGATGGTCGACGAGAAGTTCCCCGACAACATCGAAAGCGGTTGGAAACTGGGCTTTTACGCGGCCAGCCGGGCGTCTCAGCTGCGCCGGATGCGGGCCCCGCGGCCGATGGTCAACCGCGGCGACAAAGTCAACTGACCGCGCCGGTGCGCATTCTGGTGCTCGGTGGAATCCGGTCGGGCAAATCACAGTGGGCCGAGTCGGCGGTGCGCGATGCCGCCGGCGACACCACCCCCGTGCGCTATCTGGCCACCGGCCCGGCCGCCGACAGCGATCCGGCCTGGGCGGCTCGGGTGGCCGCCCATCGGGCCCGCCGCACCGCGCACTGGCACACCGTGGAGACCACGGATCTGGCCGCGGACCTACCCGCTGACCCGGCCACCCCGACACTGGTCGACGACATCGGCGGCTGGTTGACCGCGACGCTGGACCGCCGCGGCGGTTGGGCGGGCGCTTCGGTGAGCGATGACGTCGCCGCGCTGGTGGACGCCGTCGGCGCGTTCGCCGCTCCCCTGGTGCTGGTCAGCCCCGAGGTCGGGCTCACCGTGGTGCCCGCCACCGAGGCCGGGCGTCGGTTCGCCGACGAGCTGGGCACGGTCAACCAGCGGCTGGCAGAGGTGTGCGACCGGGTGGTGCTCGTGGTGGCCGGCCAGCCGCTGACCGTCAAGGAGCCGTCATGACCGAACTCGTGTTCGCCCCGGTGACGCCGCCGGATGCGGAGGTGGCTGTGGCGGCGCGGGAGCGTCAGAACAGGCTGACCAAGCCACCGGGTTCACTCGGTCGGCTCGAAGATCTGTCGGTCTGGGCTGCCGCGTGCCAGGGCGTCTGTCCGCCTCGGCAGCTGACCCGGCCGCGGGTCGTGGTCTTCGCCGGTGATCACGGCGTCACTTCGGCTGGGGTGTCGGCGTTTCCGCCGGCGGTCACCGGTCAGATGGTGGCCAACTTCGATGCCGGCGGCGCCGCCATCAACGTGCTGGCCGAGGTCGCGGGCGCCACGGTGCGCGTCGTCGACGTCTCGGTCGACTCCGCTGAACCGCTCTCCCCGGCGATCGGCGCCCACAAGGTGCGGCGCAGTTCCGGCAACATCGCGATCGAGGACGCGCTGAGTACCGACGAGGTGACAGCCGCGGTGGCTGCCGGTCGCCTGATCGCCGACGAGGAGGTCGACGCGGGTGCCGATCTGCTGATCGCGGGCGATATGGGGATCGGCAACACCACCGCGGCAACCACCCTGATCGCCGCGCTCACCGGAACAGAGCCCGTCGCGGCCGTCGGCCGGGGCACCGGCATCGACGATCTCGGCTGGATGCGCAAGACCAGTGCGGTACGCGACGCGCTGTACCGGGCTCGCGGCGTCACCGAAGATCCGCTCGGCCTGCTCCGGGTGTGCGGCGGTGCCGACCTGGCCGCGATGGCCGGATTCTGTGCCCAGGCTGCGTTGCGGCGCACCCCGGTGCTGCTCGACGGCGTGGTGGTGGCCGCGGCAGCACTGGTGGCCGATCGTCTGGCGCCCGGCGCGCGGGCGTGGTGGCAGGCCGGTCACAGGTCGACCGAGCCCGCACACAGCCTTGCGCTGACACAACTGGACTTGGATCCGATCGTCGATCTGGGAATGCGCCTGGGCGAGGGCACCGGGGCCGTGGTGGCGTTGCCGATCGTGCGTGCCGCGATCGCCACACTGTGCTCGATGGCGACTTTCGATGAGGCCGGCATTACCGAAACATCACCGTGATCCGTTCCCTCGCAGGCTCTTTCGCGTTCGGCACGGTGTTGCCGGTGCGGTCGTCTGCGGGCTTGGGCCGTGGCGCGCTGACGGCACTGCCTGTCGTGGGCGTTGCGCTCGGAGCGCTGGCCGCCGCGGCGGTGTGGGCGGGCCAGTGGGCGTTCTCTGCAAGCAGTCCGCTGCCGGGGGTGTTGGCTGTCGCGGCGCTGCTGCTGGCCACCCGCGGCCTGCACATCGACGGGTTCTGCGACACCGTGGACGGCCTGGGCTGCTACGGCCCGCCGGAGCGGGCCTTGGCGGTGATGCGCGACGGTTCAGCAGGACCGTTCGGTGTGGCGGCGGTCGTGGTGACGATAGCCATTCAGGCACTGGCGTTCTCGGAGCTCAGTCCCGTCGCGATCGTCACCGCGGTGGCGGCAGGCCGGGTCGCTGCAGTGGCGGCCTGCCGGCGGTCGGTCCCGGCGGCGCCCGGCAGTTCGCTGGGCGCCTTGGTGGCCGGGAGCCAGCCGGTCTTCGTCGTAGCGGCGTGGGTGGCGGCGCTGGCCGCGCTGGCGGCCTTCGCCGGTCCGCGGCTGTGGCAGGGCCCGGTCGTGGTGCTCGTTGCGGTGGGCTGTTCGGTGGTGCTGGTAGCGCACTGTGTGCGCCGGTTCGGCGGCATCACCGGTGACGTGCTGGGTGCAGCCGTCGAGGTGACGACGACGGTGGCCGCACTCGGACTTGCGATCGGTTAGTTCAGCCGGGCCATCCAGCCGTGCGTGTCGGCGAACGTGCCGCGCTGGATGCCGGTCAGGGTGTCGCGCAGCGCCATGGTGATCTCGCCGGGTTGGCCGTCGGCGATGGTGAATTCACCGTCGCCGTGCTTGACGTGTGACACCGGGGTGATCACTGCGGCCGTCCCGCACGCGAACACCTCGGTGATCTCCCCCGCGGCGGCCTTCTTCTGCCACTCGTCGACGTCGATCTTGCGTTCCTCTACCGCGAATCCGGCGTCGGTTGCCAACTGCAGCAAGGAATCCCGGGTGATGCCCGGCAACAGCGAGCCGGACAGCTCCGGGGTGACCAGCCGGGCGGAACCACCGCTGCCGAACACGAAGAACAGGTTCATCCCGCCCATCTCTTCGACATACCGGCGCTCGATGGCGTCCAGCCACACCACCTGATCGCATCCGTTGTCGGCGGCCTGCGCCTGCGCCAACAGTGACGCCGCATAGTTACCGCCGAACTTGGCCGCGCCGGTGCCGCCGGGCGAGGCGCGCACGTACTCGTGCGAGAGCCACACGCTCACCGGCTTGATACCGCCCTTGAAGTACGCCCCCGCCGGCGATCCGATGGCCAGGTAGCGGTACTCGTTGGCCGGCCGCACGCCGAGCCCGGGTTCGGTGGCGATGATAAATGGCCGCAGATACAGCGATTCCTCGCCGCCGGCCGCGGGCACCCACTTCTCGTCGACCGCGATCAGCTGACGCAGCGATTCGATGAACGTGTCCTCGGGAAGTTCCGGGATCGCCAGCCGTCGCGCCGAAGACCGCAGCCGCGCCGCATTGGCCTCCGGCCGGAACGACACGATCGAGCCGTCGGCCCACCGGTATGCCTTCAGCCCCTCGAAGACTTCCTGCGCATAGTGCAGCACGATGGCCGAGGGGTCGAGTTCGATCGGGCCGTACGGAATCACCTTCGCGTCGTGCCAGCCCTGGCCTTCGGTGTAGTCGATGGCCACCATGTGGTCGGTGTGGTATTTGCCGAAGCCGGGGTTCGCCAGGATCGATTCGCGTACCTCATCGGTCGCCGGATTCGCGTTGGCAGAAACCGTGAACTCGAGTGGGCCGCTAGTCATACAGCGATTGTATAGGCCGAGGCTAACGAGTTTTCGGGGCCACGAAGGGGGGCTTGACGACCTCGCATTCGACCGCTCTGCCACGCACGTCCACGGTGACGCGGTCACCGTCGGCGACCTCGTGGGCGGTGTCGATCAGCGCCAGCGCGATGCCGACTTTCAAGGTGGGCGAGAAGGTTCCCGACGTGGTGATGCCAACCGGGGTGTCGCCGTCCAACACCGCGAGGTCGGCGCGCAGCACACCGCGGCCCACGGCTTTGAGCCCACGCAAGACGCGGGCAGGCCCGGCCGCCTTCTCGGCCATCAGCGCGTCGCGTCCCCAGAACGCATCCTTGCGCCAACCGATCGCCCAGCCGCAGCGAGCCTGCAGCGGTGAGATGTCCAGGGACAATTCATGGCCGTGCAAGGGGTAGCCCATCTCGGTGCGCAACGTGTCACGGGCGCCCAGCCCGGCGGGTTCCCCGCCGGCGACCCGCACCGCGTGCACCAGCGCGTCGAACACCACCGGAGCGCGGTCCCAGGCCGGAAGCAGCTCGTAACCATGCTCACCGGTGTAGCCGGTGCGACACACGCGCACCCGAGTCGATTCCCCGGTCGCTGCGCTCCTGCCCGCCGCAGCACCCTCGAATTCCGCGTCCGCGTATCCCATGTAATCCATGTCCGTGGGCAGACCGAGCGCGTCGAGCACCTCGGTCGATTTTGGCCCCTGCACGGCCAGCACGGCATACGAGCGGTGCTCGTCGGTGATGGTCAGACCTGCTGGCGCATGCTTTTGCAGTTCGGCCACGACCGCCGCGGTGTTGGCGGCGTTGGGCACCAGGAAGATCTCGTCGTCGGAGACGTAGTAGGCGATCAGGTCGTCGATCACGCCGCCAGATTCGTTGCAGCACAAGGTGTATTGCGCCTTGCCCGGCCCGATCCGGTTGAGATCGTTGGTGAGTGCGGAGTTGACGTACGCGGCCGCTCCCGGTCCGCGCACCAGGGCCTTGCCGAGGTGGCTGACATCGAACAGGCCGACGGTGTTGCGGGTCGCGGCGTGTTCGGTGACGGTCCCCGCATAGGACACCGGCATCAGCCAGCCGCCGAACTCGGCGAAGCTGGCTCCCAGCTCGCGGTGGTGGTCTTCCAGCGGTCCGTGCAGCAGCTCGCCCATGGCGATCCACCTTAATCCGGCCGCCTGCGCTGGCAGACTCGGGTAGATGGTCGATTTCGATGCGCTGGAGGCGGCCGGGATCGCCGACGCGCGCCGGCGGGCGGCGCTCCTCGAATACCTCGACGGCCTGGGCTTCACTGCTGAGGAGATGGTGGACGCCGAGCGGCACGGCCGGTTGTTCGGTCTGGCAGGCGACTCGTTGCAGCGGTCCGGCCCGCCGACCTATAGCTTGCAGACGGCGGCCGAAGCGCTGGAACTGCCAATCGACGACGTCATGCGGTTCTGGGCCGTCCTCGGCCTCACGGTCAGCGACCCCGATCAGCTGACGCTGAGTCAGGCCGACGTCGATGCCCTGACGACCTGCGTCGCGATGAGGACCGGACTTGGCGATGACGCCGCGGCCGGTCTACTGCGGGTCATCGGTGCATCCATGGCCCGACTCGCCGAGGCCGAATCGGCGGTGGTCCGCGCCGGTAAGCCCGACATCTGGATCAGCCACAGTCACGACGAGCTCACCACGGCGCGGGCCTATCGCGGGGTCGCAGCGCTCATCCCCCGGATAGGTCGCCTGATCGACGCTGTGCACCGCCACCACCTGGCCGGCGCCCGAACCTACTTCGAGGGGATTCAGCCCAACCCGTCGGAAAGCGTGGTGTGTGGTGTCGGCTTCGCCGACCTCTCCGGTTTCACCGCGCTGACCCAGCTGCTCACCCCGGCCGAGTTGTCGAGCCTGCTCAACGAGTTCGGCGCCACCGTCACCGATGTGGTCCAGTCCGACGGCGGCCGGGTGGTGAAGTTCATCGGCGACGCGGTGATGTGGGTGAGCGCCACCCCGCAGCTGTTGGCCCAGGCGGCGCTCGACCTCATCGAGCATCCACGGGCCCGCGAAACCGGGTTGGACGTGCGCGCCGGGCTGGCATTCGGCACCGTGCTGGCGATCAACGGCGATTACTTCGGCAGCCCCGTGAATCTCGCCGCCCGGCTGGTCTCCGCGGCAGGTCCCAGCCAGATCCTCGCCGATGCCGCGCTGCGCGACGAACTGCCCGACTGGCCGGCCGTCGCGCAGGAACCGTTGACACTCAAGGGTTTCTATGCGCCCGTCGCGGCCTTCGACCTGCATCCGCACCCCGCCGACTAGCGGTTGGCTAGTGTTGGAGCTCGTGAGCAGCGCCCCTGGCTACCAGTCCCCGTCCGTCACCGTCAGCTCGACCCTGCCCAAGCGCAAGAGCGACGCCGTCCTACTCGTCCCGGTCGTGACGGACGACGGAAACGGTGACGGCTCCCCCAGAGTGCTCGACAGCGGGGCGTTCCTGGACGCCGACGCGGTCGCCGAGATCACCGCGGGCCTGCGCGCGCTGAACGCCACCGGAGGCGAAGGCCAACTGCACCGATTGGTGGTCGGATCGTTGCCGGTCGCCAGTGTGGTGACCGTCGGCCTCGGCAAGCCGCGGGACGAGTGGCCTGCGGATCTGATCCGGCGCGCCGCCGGCGCCGCGGCCCGTTCGCTGGACAAGGTGGAAACGGTCGTGACGTCGCTGTCTGCGATTGATCTGGAAGCAGCCGTCGAGGGGTTGATCCTCGGCGCCTACCGGTTCAGCGACTTCCGCAGCGAGAAGACCGCGCCCAAGGATTGCGGCCTGACCAAGATCACCGTGTTGGCTCCCGACGCGAAGGCCGCAACCAAGAAGGCCGCCGACCGTGCCGTTGATATCGCGACCGCCGTGGCGACTGCCCGCGACTTCGTGAACACCCCGCCAAGCCACCTGTTCCCGGCCGAGTTCGCCAAGCGGGCAAAGGCTTTGGGTGAGGCAGCCGGCCTCGAGGTGGAAGTGCTGGACGAAAAGGCATTGGCGAAGGCCGGTTACGGCGGCATCGTCGGCGTCGGCCAGGGGTCCTCGCGGCCGCCACGGCTGGTGCGGCTGACCCACCGGGGCGGCAAGAGCAACTCCAAGAGGGTCGCACTGGTCGGCAAGGGCATCACGTTCGACACCGGCGGCATCTCGATCAAGCCCGCCGCCAACATGCACCACATGACCTCCGATATGGGCGGTGCCGCTGCGGTCATCGCGACCGTGGTGCTGGCCGCGGTGCGCCAGTTGCCGATCGACGTGATCGCGACCGTGCCGATGGCCGAGAACATGCCGTCGTCGACCGCACAGCGCCCCGGCGACGTGCTGACCCAGTACGGGGGCATCACGGTCGAGGTGCTCAACACCGACGCCGAGGGCCGGCTGATCCTGGCCGACGCGATCGTGCGGGCCTGCGAGGACGAGCCGGATTACGTGATCGAGACGTCCACCTTGACCGGTGCGCAGACCGTGGCGCTCGGGGCTCGCACGCCCGGCGTGATGGGCAGCGACGAGTTCCGCGACCGGGTCGCCACGCTGTCCCAGTCCGTCGGCGAAAACGGCTGGGCCATGCCGCTTCCCGAGGAACTCAAGGACGACCTCAAGTCCACGGTCGCCGATCTGGCCAACGTCAGCGGATCACGCTATGCCGGGATGCTGGTCGCGGGTACCTACCTGCGCGAGTTCGTCGCCGACGGGGTGGACTGGGCCCACATCGACATCGCCGCACCGGCGTACAACACCAGCGGGCCGTGGGGTTACACCCCCAAGGGCGGCACCGGGGTGCCCACACGGACGATGTTCGCCGTCCTGGAGGACATCGCAGAGCAGGGTTAAAGCACCTGTGAGCGGGCGGCGCGACGCATCGCCGACGGTGCTAATCGCGAAATTCCGTATGCCGCATAGGCTTCCGGCGTAACGGGCCGCAGCGCCTGATTCTTGGACACCGCCGAGAGGATGGCCTTGGCCACCTTCTCGGGGCCGTAATTTCGCGCCTGGAAAGCCTTTTTGGCCTGGGCGCGGCGTTTCTCCACCTCGGCCACCCGGTCTTCAGGAACGTCGAAGCGCGTGGTGTCCACGATGTTGGTGTCGATCACGCCCGGGCAGATTGTCGTCAAACCGATTCCGGCCGAAGCCAATTCGGCCCGCAGACAATCGGAGAACATGAACACCGCGGCCTTGCTGGTGGCGTAGGCATTCATCGACCCGGCCGGCGTGTAGGCCGCCATCGAGGCGACGTTGACCATGTGCCCGCCGCTGCCGCGTTCGACGAGTCGACGGGCAAACGACCGGCAGCAGTTGACAACTCCGCCCAAGTTGACCTCGAGCACCCGGTCGAACTGCTCGGCCGGGGTGTCGAGGAAGTTTCCGCCATGGCCGATGCCGGCGTTGTTGACCACCACGTCGGGCACCCCGTGAGTGGCGCACACCTGCTCGACGAAGCGTTCCACCGCGTCGGCGTCTGCGACGTCGAGCCCGTAGGCATGCGCGACACCACCGCGCTCGGCGATCACGGCTGCGGTCGCCTTCGCGCCTGCCTCGTCGATATCACTGACCACGACCTCGGCGCCCTGCTCGGCGAATGCCAGCGCGGTCGCCTGCCCGATGCCACTTGCCCCGCCGGTCACCGAAACCAGCATGTCGCCGAACGCTTTCCGTGGCCGGCCGATCTGCGCGCGCCGCAGCGCGCGGGCGGCGGGCGCACCCCCGAGATGGTCGACGAGTTCGGTCACCGCCTGTGCGAGGACCTGCGGATGCGACATCGGCGACCAGTGCCCGGCTTTGATATTGCGCTGCCACAGCTGCGGCGCCCACCGTGACAGATCGTCGAGCGCGCGTTGTTTGACGACGGGATCGTGGTCGCCGACGATCGTCTGAACCGGGATCGACACGTAGTGGTCGGATCTGGTCCGGCCAACTGTGCGGAACAGCGCCCGATAGATCTTCAGCGAGTTGGCGGCGTCGACGTCGAACTGCTCAGACCGGAACTTGGGCCCATCGGGGGAGTCGATGTTCTGCAGCCGGCGAGCGAGGCCGGCGCGCATCAACGCGGGTGCTATCACCGGCACCGAGAACGGAATCCAGTAACTCATCCGCGATGCCAGGCCCAGCGCGCGCACGAATCGAACAGGCCGGTACGGCCGCGCCAACGCGCCGAAGATGAAACCGCCGTAATGATCGGTGCTGGGGCCCGACACCGACGTGAACGATGCGACGCGGTCATGGGCGCCGGGCCGGCTCAGATACTCCCAGATACTGACCGAACCCCAGTCGTGGGCCAGCACGTGCACCGGCGCGCCCGGGCTCACCTCGCCGATGACGGCTTCGAAGTCGTCGGCCAGCTTTGCCATCGTGTAGGCGGAAGAGGGCTTTGGTACATCGGAAGCCCCGGCACCGCGGTTGTCGTAGCGCACGATGTTGAACCGGTCCCCCAGTTCGGCGACCACGCCGTCCCACAGGACGTGTGAGTCGGGCCAGCCGTGCGCCATCACCAGAGTCGGGCGGTCCGGATCGCCCTGCTCGTAGACCGCGATGCGGGTCCCGTCCTGACTGTCGACGAAGCGCTGCATTGGTGACCCTCCGCGAGATTGTCTGTTACGGCCAGTACCCAATACCGTAGGTATCGGTTGCACTGACTTTAGCGCTCGTCGAGTTCCTGTCGAGCGGCGCGCTGCCGTTCGATTCGGCGACGCGCATCGTAGTCCCGCATCCGCTGCGGATAGCCGACCCTCTGGACGTCGTACACCGGAATCTGCAGCCGGTCGCTGAGCCGCCGCGCGCCGGCGTCACCGCCTGCCCGGCGTCTGGTCCACTCGCCGTCGGCGGCGACCAGCACGACGGTGACGTCTGTGACGGTGGTCCTGGGTTCGATGTACGCCTCGACCCCGATGTGCTCGGCTACCCACTGCCGCAAGTACCGCAGATCGGCAGCCGGATCGTTACCGACTCCGCGCGCCGAGCCGCGGCGGCGGAACCTGTCGAACAGCCCCAACGGAACGGTCTCCTAACTGTGGAACCCCTGATTCGATAGTGCCAGAGGTCCCGGGAGACATGAGTAACCCTGAGTGAGTGCGAATCGTCGAGCAGTGAAAGGATGGTCCGGACAATCCACCTAGGTGCCGTACCCAGTGCACCTTGCTGTGGTAAGCCAGAGTTCGAGTCGTCACAAGTGACCGTCCGAGGAGTCAAAACACATGGCCATCTCCGTCCAGATGCCCGCGCTAGGTGAGAGTGTCACTGAGGGGACCGTCACCCGTTGGCTTAAACAGGAGGGCGACACGGTCGAACTCGACGAGCCGTTGCTCGAGGTGTCCACCGACAAGGTTGACACCGAGATCCCGTCACCGGCCGCGGGTGTTTTGACGAAGATCGTCGCGCAGGAGGACGACACCGTCGAGATCGGTGGCGAACTCGCCGTCATCGGCGACGCCGGCGAGGGCGCCGCAGAAACTCCCGCCGCCGAGCCGGAGGCGAAGTCCGAACCGGAACCGGAGCCGGAACCTGCCGCCACCGAGCCTGAAGCGGCCCCCGCCGAAACCGCCGAGCCCGAGCCGGCCCCGTCGTCGGAGCCGGCAGCGCAGGCTCCGGCAGCCTCCGGAGAGTCCACCTCGGTCGTGATGCCGGAGCTGGGGGAATCGGTGACCGAAGGCACCGTGACGCGGTGGCTGAAGAACGTCGGTGACAGCGTCGGCGTCGACGAACCGCTCGTGGAGGTGTCCACCGACAAGGTCGACACCGAGATCCCGTCCCCGGTCGCGGGCACCTTGCTGTCGATCACCGCGGAGGAAGACGACACCGTCGCGGTCGGCGGCGAACTGGCCAAGATCGGTGAGGCCGGAGCCGCTCCCGCGCCGGAGGCCAAGCCTGAGCCGAAACCCGAGCCCAAGCCTGAGCCGAAGCCGGAACCCAAAGCCGAACCCAAGCCTGAGCCGAAGCCGGAACCGAAACCCGAGCCAAAGCCAGAACCAAAGCCGGAACCCAAAGCCGAACCGGCCGCGCCCGCGGCGTCCACGGACGGCTCGCCCTACGTCACCCCACTGGTGCGAAAGCTCGCTTCGGAGAACGGGATTGACCTCGCCACGGTGAAGGGCACCGGGGTGGGCGGCCGGATCCGCAAGCAGGACGTGCTTGCGGCGGCCGACGCCAAGAAGGCTCCCCCGGCCGCACCGGCGGCTGCCGCACCGGCCGCGGCGCCTTCCGCCCCGGCTGCCCCCGCACCTGCGTTGGCACATCTGCGCGGCACCACTCAGAAAGCCAACCGGATCCGGCAGATCACGGCGAAGAAGACGCGAGAGTCCTTGCAGGCCACTGCGCAGTTGACGCAGACCCACGAGGTCGACATGACCAAGATCGTGGCGTTGCGGGCCAGGGCGAAGGCCGATTTCGCCGAGCGCGAGGGCGTCAACCTGACCTACCTGCCGTTCATCGCGCGCGCCGTGATCGACGCGCTGAAGGCTCACCCGAACGTCAACGCCAGCTACAACGAGGACAACAAAGAGATCACGTACTACGACGCCGAGCACCTGGGCTTCGCGGTCGACACCGATCAGGGTCTGCTCTCGCCGGTGATCCACAATGCAGGTGACCTGTCGCTGGGTGGGCTGGCTCGCGCCATCGCCGACATCGCCGCGCGCGCCCGGTCGGGCAAACTCAAGCCTGACGAGCTGGCCGGTGGCACGTTCACCATCACCAACATCGGCAGCCAGGGCGCGCTGTTCGACACCCCGATCCTGGTCCCGCCGCAGGCGGCGATGCTGGGTACCGGCGCGATCGTCAAACGGCCGCGGGTGATCGTCGACGAGTTCGGCAACGAGTCGATCGGTGTGCGGTCGGTGTGCTACCTGCCGCTGACCTACGACCACCGGCTGATCGACGGCGCCGACGCCGGACGGTTCGTGACCACCATCAAGCGCAGGCTTGAGGACGGTGCATTCGAGGCGGACCTGGGGCTTTAAGGCCTTGGCCGTCGTCGCGATCGCGGGGTCCTCTGGGCTGATCGGCTCGGCGCTGGTGTCAGCGTTGCGGGCTGCCGATCACCGCGTGTTACGGATTGTGCGCCGGGCGCCGTCGAACGGCGATGAGTTGTTCTGGAACCCCGACGCCGGTGAGTTCGACGCCGGGGCACTGCGGGGCGTCGACGTCGCGGTGAATCTCTGCGGCGTCAACGTCGGCGCGAAACGCTGGTCGGGCGCGTTCAAGCAGAGCCTGCGCGACAGCCGCATCGGCCCCACCGAGGTGTTGGCCGGCGCGGTGGCCGAGGCCGGGGTGCCGGTGCTCGTCAACGCCAGCGCCGTCGGCTATTACGGCGACACCCGCGATCACGTCACCGACGAATCAGCCACGGCCGGAAGGGGTTTCCTGGCGCAGCTGTGTCAGGACTGGGAGGCTGCCACTGCCGTGGCCACTGCGGCCGGAACCCGGGTGGTGCTGCTGCGCACCGGCTTGGTCCTGGCTCAGTCCGGCGGCATGCTCGGCCGGCTCAAACCGCTGTTCTCGTTCGGGCTTGGCGCCCGGCTGGGCAACGGCCGCCAGTATCTGCCCTGGATCAGCCTGGAGGACGAGGTTCGAGCCGTTCTCTACACGATGTGGACCGACGCGCTGGCCGGTCCGGTGAACCTCACCGGCCCGGCCCCGGTTACCAACGCCGAGTTCACCGCCGCGCTGGGCCGGGCGCTGAACCGCCCCACTCCGGTGATCGTGCCGGGTTTCGCGCTGCGCGCGGCGCTCGGCGAGTTCGCCGAGGAGGGACTGCTGGCGGGGCAGCGGGCCATTCCCGCGGTTCTGGAGCGTTTCGGTTTCAGCTTCCACCACAACACCGTGCGCGAGGCGCTCGCCTACGTCACCGCCCCCAAGGACCTCTGACGGGTACCGTCGAGACTGTGACGTCCATCCGCGCCGCACGTGCGGCAATAGAGGTACGGCGGTTGGGCACCGTCGATTACCAGACTGCTTGGCAGATGCAGCGCGAGATCGCCGACGCCCGGGTGGCCGGCGGGCCCGACACCCTGCTGTTGCTCCAGCATCCCGCCGTCTACACCGCGGGCAAGCGCACCGAGACGCACGAACGGCCCGTCTCTTTGGGGAACGGGGTCCCTGTCGTCGACACCGACCGTGGCGGCAAGATCACCTGGCACGGCCCCGGCCAACTCGTCGGCTATCCGATCATCGGGCTTACCGAACCGCTGGACGTGGTCAATTTCGTTCGGCGCCTTGAAGAATCGTTGATCACGGTGTGCGCTGACCTCGGATTGCAAACCGGCCGGGTCGAGGGCCGCTCGGGTGTGTGGGTTCGGGGCGACGACATCCGTCCCGCCCGCAAGGTCGGGGCGATCGGGATCCGGGTGTCGCGCGCGACGACGCTGCACGGCTTCGCACTCAATTGCGACTGCGACCTGTCGGCGTTCTCGTCGATCGTGCCGTGCGGCATCTCCGATGCCGGGGTGACGTCGCTGACCGCCGAACTGGGCCGCCGGGTCACCGTGGACGACGTCACCGACCGGGTCGCCGCAGCGGTGTGTGACGCGCTCGACGGACGACTGGAAGTAGCATTAACACAGTGAGTGTCGTCCCAGAAGGTCGGAAGCTGCTGCGGCTCGAGGTGCGTAACGCGCAGACTCCCATCGAGCGCAAGCCACCGTGGATCAAGACCCGCGCCAAGATGGGTCCGGAGTACACCGAACTCAAGGGCCTGGTCCGGCGCGAAGGCTTGCACACCGTGTGCGAAGAAGCCGGCTGCCCCAACATCTTCGAATGCTGGGAAGACCGGGAAGCCACGTTCTTGATCGGCGGCGAGCAGTGCACCCGTCGCTGCGACTTCTGCCAGATCGACACCGGCAAGCCCGCCGAGCTGGACCGCGACGAACCGCGCCGGGTCGCCGAGAGCGTGCAGGCCATGGGCCTGCGCTACTCGACCGTCACCGGAGTGGCCCGCGACGACCTTCCCGACGGGGGCGCCTGGCTGTACGCCGAAACCGTCCGCCAGATCAAGGCGCTCAACCCCAATACGGGTGTGGAGCTGCTCATCCCGGACTTCAACGGCATCCCCGCGCAGTTGGAGGAAGTGTTCGAGTCGCGGCCGGAAGTGTTGGCGCACAACGTCGAAACAGTGCCGCGGATCTTCAAGCGCATCCGGCCGGCGTTCCGCTATGACCGCAGCCTGGCGGTGCTGACCGCGGCCCGCAACTTCGGGCTCGTCACCAAGTCCAACCTGATCCTCGGCATGGGCGAGACGATCGACGAGGTACACACCGCACTGCGCGACCTGCACGACGCGGGCTGCGACATCGTCACCATCACCCAATACCTGCGGCCGTCACCGCGTCACCACCCGGTGGAACGCTGGGTCCATCCCGACGAGTTCGTCGAGCTCTCGGCCTACGCCGAGGGCCTCGGGTTCGCCGGTGTGCTGGCCGGACCACTCGTGCGGTCGTCCTACCGGGCGGGCAAGCTCTACGCACAGGCCGCGCGGGTTCGGTTCGCCGCTCAGCCCCCAGTATCCTGAAGTAATGGCGAAATCCCGCAATGCCGCTGAAACCAAAGCGGCAAAAGCCGAGGCGAAGGCTGCCCGTAAGGCGGCCTCCAAGCAGCGCCGCAGCCAGCTGTGGCAGGCGTTCCAGATGCAGCGCAAAGAGGACAAGCGGCTGCTGCCGTACATGATCGGCGCGTTCGTGCTGATCGTCGGCCTAGCCGTGGCCGGTGGGGTGCTCATCGGCGGGTTCACCATGTACACGCTCATCCCGCTCGGCATCGTGCTGGGCGCGCTGGTGGCGTTCATCATCTTCGGCCGCCGTGCCCAGAAGTCGGTCTACCGCAAGGCCGAGGGCCAGACCGGGGCGGCCGCCTGGGCGCTGGACAACCTTCGCGGCAAGTGGCGGGTCACCCCGGGCGTGGCGGCAACCGGACACTTCGACGCGGTGCACCGGGTGATCGGCCGGCCGGGTGTCATCTTCGTCGGTGAAGGCTCCCCTACGCGGGTCAAGCCGCTGCTCGCGCAGGAGAAGAAGCGCACAGCGCGGCTCATCGGCGACACCCCGATCTACGACGTCGTGGTCGGCAACGGCGAGGGCGAGATCCCGCTGTCGAAGCTGGAACGCCACCTGACGAAGCTGCCCGCGAACATCACCGTCAAGCAGATGGATGCACTGGAGTCACGACTGGCCGCCCTTGGCACCAAGGTCGGGCCCGCCGCGATGCCCAAGGGTCCGATGCCGGCCGCGGCGAAGATGCGCGGTGTGCAGCGGACCGTGCGTCGACGGTAGGTTTTTCCCGCCGGATGTGAACAAGATCGCGAGAATCTTCGTCAACCTCGCGATCTTCTTCACATTCGGGCGAAGCTAGCGGCGCACCACCGCGGTGTGGCTGGCCAGGTCATGCAGGCCGCGAAGATCCTTGTCGGAAACCAACGGCGGGATCACCAGGGCGACGAGCACAACCCGGATGAAGGCCCGGACGATGCCGATGCGGTCGCGGCCGTCCGCGGGCACCACCACCAACCCGAGGGCCAACTGTCCGGGGGTGAACGAGAACAGCCGCACGGCGACCGTGCCCAACACCATCCAGATCACCAGCACCGCGGTCGAGAGCATTGCCATCGAGACGAGGCCGACGGACATCGCGAGCGCTGCCAGCCCGTAAGCCATCAGCCAGTCGACGCACAGCGCTCCGATGCGACGCCCCATCCGGGCCATCGACCCGGAGCCGTTTTCCGGTAGTCCGAGACGTTCGCCCGGATACATGGCGGGAGCGTCCGGGCTGCCGTCCCCGGAGTCGAAAGGTCCGGGACCGGACAGCCAGGTCCCCATCGTGCGGCCCATGGTGACAGGATAGGCGGGATCGCACGAGTAGCTGCAGGCCGCCGGCAAAGCGGATTGCGTAACGTCGGCGCAACATGCGGTTGATGACCGCGCAACATGGTGTCCTTAGCGTCAACCCGCGGGTTACCAGTAAAGGAGAACACTCAGTGGCAGAAAAGACGCCCGACGACATCATCAAGCTGATCAAGGACGAAAACGTCGAGTACGTCGACATTCGGTTCTGCGATCTGCCCGGCGTCGTCCAGCACTTCTCGATCCCGGCATCGGCGTTCGACGAGAGCGTCTTCGAGGACGGGCTTGCGTTCGACGGCTCCTCGGTCCGCGGCTTCCAGTCGATTCACGAATCCGACATGATGTTGCTGCCCGACGCAGACACCGCACGGATCGACCCGTTCCGGGCCGCCAAGACCCTCAACCTGAACTTCTTCGTGCATGATCCGTTCACCCGTGAGGCGTACTCCCGCGACCCCCGCAACGTGGCCCGCAAGGCGGAGAACTACCTGGCCAGCACCGGTATCGCCGACACCTGCTTCTTCGGGGCCGAGGCCGAGTTCTACATCTTCGACTCGGTGAGCTTCGACTCGAAGATCAACGGCACCTTCTACGAGGTCGACTCCGAGTCGGGCTGGTGGAACACCGGTGAGCCCTACGAGGCCGACGGCAGCGCCAACCGCGGATACAAGGTCCGTCCCAAGGGCGGCTACTTCCCCGTCGCCCCGTACGACCACTACGTCGACCTGCGCGATGAGATGGCCACCAACCTGATCAACGCCGGGTTCACCCTGGAGCGCGGTCACCATGAGGTCGGCACAGCGGGCCAGGCCGAGATCAACTACAAGTTCAACACGCTGCTGCATGCGGCCGACGATGTGCTGCTGTTCAAGTACATCATCAAGAACACCGCGTGGCAGGCCGGCAAGAGCGTCACGTTCATGCCCAAGCCGCTGTTCGGTGACAACGGGTCGGGCATGCACGCCCACCAGTCGCTGTGGAAGGACGGCCAGCCGCTGTTCCACGACGAGTCCGGCTATGCCGGCCTGTCCGACACGGCCCGCCACTACATCGGCGGCATCCTGCACCACGCGCCGTCGCTGCTGGCGTTCACCAACCCGACGGTGAACTCCTACAAGCGTCTGGTGCCGGGCTACGAGGCCCCGATCAACCTGGTGTACAGCCAGCGCAACCGCAGTGCTTGCGTGCGCATTCCTATCACCGGCAACAACCCGAAGGCCAAGCGCCTCGAGTTCCGTTGCCCGGACAGCTCGGGCAACCCGTACCTGGCGTTCGCGGCGATGCTCATGGCAGGTATCGACGGCATCAAGAAGAAGATCGAGCCGCTCGCCCCGGTCGACAAGGATCTCTACGAACTGCCGCCGGACGAGGCCGCCAACATCCCGCAGGCGCCCACCTCGCTGTCCGCGGTGATCGACAAACTCGAAGAGGATCACGAGTACCTCACCGAGGGTGGCGTGTTCACCGAGGATCTGATCGAGACCTGGATCTCGTACAAGCGGGAAAACGAGATCATGCCGATCCAGATCCGGCCGCATCCGTACGAATTCGCGCTGTACTACGACGTATAAGTCGTTGTCGTCAGGGGCCGGGTGGCGTTCGCGCTGCCCGGCCCCTTTCGCATGAATGCGTGTCTACCTGGGAAAATCTGGCGGATTCCAGCGTAATGTCTGCCGCATGAACTCCCCCGTGTTGATGGGCAGGTTTCTCTTCGTAATCGCACTGACGGCAGGCTGTTTCACGAGTATGACTACATCGGCGAATGCCGAGCCGGCGCCCGGCCGGGTCGTGGTGATCACCACCGGCGGGACCATCGCGACGAGCACCGACGCCAGCGGTGTGCGCCGCCCGACGGTCGGCGGTGCAGAACTGGCCGCGGGCCTCGACGTCCAGGTCGTCGATGTGATGCAAAAGGACAGTTCACAGTTGACGCCGCCGGACTGGGACGTGATCGGAGCGGCAGCAAAGAAAGCTGTGGCAGACGGGGCTTCGGGCGTGGTGATCACCCACGGCACCGACAGCATGGAAGACACCGCGATGTGGCTGGACGTCACGTACAACGGGTCCGCGCCGATCGTGCTGACCGGGGCGCAGCGCAGTTCCGACAGTCCCGACGCCGACGGTCCGACCAACATGCGGGATGCGATCACCGTCGCGTCCAGTCCCGCCGCACGCGATCAAGGCGTGATGATTGTGTTCGCGGGTAACGTGTTTCAGGCGTTGGGCACCCACAAGGTGAACACCCAGGATCTCAACGCGTTCGGCGGCACACCACCGATGGGGTCCGTCGCCAACGACACCTTCACGCTGAACCATCCCGCGCGGCGGCCATTCGTCGGTGAGGTCTCGGCGGCCGGTGCACCACGGGTCGCCGTTGTCGCGGCTTTTCCGGGTGACGGCCCCGGCCCCATCGATGCCGCCGTCGCCGCCGGAGCGCGCGGAATCGTATTGGAGGCACTGGGATCGGGCAATGCCGGTGAGGGCGTGGTGGACGCGGTGCGCCGCCACGCGCCGGCCGGCGTGGCCTTCGGCATCTCCAGCCGCGTGCCGGCCGGGCAGGTCCTCGATGAATACGGTCCGGCTGACGACATGGTCAAAGCCGGCGCGGTGATGGTCCCCAACCTGCGGCCCAGCCAGGCGCGGGTGCTGATGATGGCGGCTCTGGCCGCCGGCCGGCCGGTGGGTGAGGTCATCAACCGCTGGGGCTGATGGACAATTGATCCCGTGCGTGTTCTGGTGCAGCGGGTGTCCACCGCGCGGGTGTCGGTCGACGGCGATGTCGTCGGCGCCATCGAACCATATTCACAGGGTCTGCTGGCCCTGGTCGGGGTGACCCACGACGACGATGTGGCCAAAGCGAAGAGAATGGCCGAAAAGCTCTGGCAGTTAAGGATTCTCGACGACGAGCGGTCTGCCTCCGATATCGGCGCGCCGATCCTGGTGATCAGTCAGTTCACGTTGTACGCCAACACCGACAAAGGCAGGCGGCCGTCGTGGAACGCCGCGGCACCCGGCCCGGTCGCCGAACCGCTGGTAGCCGAATTCACCGACGCCCTACGCGGGCTCGGGGCGACTGTGCAAACGGGGGTTTTCGGTGCGGACATGCAGGTGGAACTAGTCAATGACGGGCCGGTAACGGTGCTCCTCGAGCTGTGAGATTCCTGGGAAATTCGGCGTATGGTCGGCCCATGACGACCAACTTCGACGCTCGGCTCGCGAGTTACTCCTCCCCGGTGTTGAGCATTTTCCGCATCATGTTCGGTCTGTTGTTTGCGCTGCACGGCAGCATGAAGCTGTTCGGCTGGCCGCTGGGCGCCTCGATTCCGGTCGGCACGTGGCCGTCCTGGTGGGCAGGCCTGATCGAATTCGTCGCCGGTCTGCTCATCGCGGTCGGGTTCTTCACGCGGATAGCGGCATTCATCGCGGCGGGTCACATGGCCGTCGCCTACTTCTGGATGCACTGGCCCCCGCTCGAGGGCCCCGCAGCGAGCTTCTGGCCCTTCGACAAGGCGATGGGCGGCAACGGCGGTGAGGCGGCGATCCTGTACTGCTTCGCCTTCCTGCTGCTGGCCACCACCGGCGCGGGAACCCTGTCGGTCGACGGCCGGCGTCGCGTCGGAGCGGCCAGGACGACGACCGCGGCCAGAGCGGGCGAACCGGCCTACCGCGGCGGGCTACTCAGCCGTTTCCGTCGCCGTTAGCCGTCGAGCGCGAGGTCTTTCCGGAAGCGCTTCAAACCGTCGATCTTCTCGGCCAGTGTGGCGTCAGGGCCGGTGTAGAACATCCACGGCATGGTCAGGATGTGGGTGATCCCGCCGGCCTCGGCACGTTGGTAGTCCGCGATGGTGACCGCGTCGACCAACGGGGTCAGGACGGTGAAATCGGCCATCGACAACCCGGCTTCGGCGCGCAGTTCACGGATGCGGGCAATCGAGTCGATGGCGCGGTCGGTGGTGATGAGATCGCCGATCCACCCGTCGTTGCGGGCCGCCCTTCGCAGTGCCAGATCGGACAGGCCGCCGACCCAGATCGGGATGGGTGGCGGCGTGGGTTCCATCTCGAGCCGTGGGGCGGAGTAGAACTCGCCGCTGAACTCGGTCCACCCGGGCGACCACAGCGCCTGCATCAGTTCCAGCATTTCGTCGGTGCGACGCCCCCTGGCGTCGAAGCGCTGCCCGACGAGGTCGAATTCGTCCTTGCACCACCCGACACCGACGCCGAGATCGACGCGGCCACCGGCCAGACACGCCGCGGTGCCGATGGCTTTGGCCGTCGCGTACGGGTCGCGCATGGCGGGGATGTACACCGTGGTGGTGAACCGCAACCGCGTGGTCACCGCAGCCAGCGCACCGACCAGCACCCACGGATCGGGCCAGTGGGTGAACGGCTGCCAGCGGCGCTCGCCGTCCCGCGTGTACGGGTACGGCGTTGACAGCGTCTCCAGATTGACGATGTGGTCGGGTATGCCCATCCCGTCGTAGCCGAGATCGTCTGCAGCTTTGGCGATTTCGATTAGCTCGGAGGTATCGACGAAACCGCTGGCGACATAGAACTTCATCCGGCGTTCCGGGCCCAGGCCGGCATGATGAATACGCCTTCGGCCTCGACGGTCACCCCGTCGGCGTCACTGAGCCGGCCACGCGCGAACGTCTTGATGCCCTCGGTGCGCTCGACGAACGCGTCGGCACGCAACTCCCCCAACGGCGTTCCGCGCACATACCGGCAAGTGATGGTCCCGGTGTAGAGCGGCTTGTTCAGCCCGCCACTGGCCACCTCACCGAGGATGTGGTCGAGCACAAGCGCGCAGATGCCGCCGTGTACCCAGCCCGGTGGCCCCTCATACGCCGCGCCCAGGGCGAACTCGCTCCAGCAGGTGCCATCGGGTTGGTGGTGGATGTCCAGCGGCGGGGCCAGCGCATTGCGCGCTCCGACCACCGGATTCGCCCACACCACCGGCCGGCCCGTCTCTGCGTGCCGCATCGCCTGCGGCCGGTCGGGCTGCTCACGGCGCAGCGCCTCGGTAACCGCCTCGATCGTCTGGGTGGCGCCGGCGATGGTGGCTTCGTCGGCTCCCGAACGGATGCCGGCGTCGACGAGCTCACGCACAGCCCGCGTCAACGGCTCGTAGAGAGCCGTGAGCCGGTCATGCTCATCAGCGGCGATAACGTCGAACGTGTAATCCACGCCTCCTTATTAACACCACTAACAATGTTGGGTCGCCCCGGGGCGGTCGGCGGCCCACTCGGGTGCCGGCTCAGACGATGCCCAAACGCCCGCTCAGGCGCCGAACACGTTGCGCACCACGGCCTTCGCGCGCCGGGTCACCCGCAGGTAGTTGTCAAGGAACTCGCTGCCGTCGTCGTTGTGCCAACCGGCGGCCAACGCCACCGCATTGAGTTGACGTCCCGGACCGGGCAGCTGATCGGTGGGCTTGCCGCGCACCAGCACCAGCGCGTTGCGCGCCCGGGTCGCCGTCAGCCACGCTTGGCGCAGCAATTCGACGTCTCCCTCGGCAACCAGTTCAGCGGCTCCGATGGCGTTGAGCGACTCCAACGTCGAGGTGTTGTGCAAGGCCGGCACCTTGTGGGCGAACTTCAGCTGCAACAGCTGCACCGTCCACTCGATGTCGGCCAATCCGCCGCGCCCCAGCTTGGTGTGCGTGTTCGGATCGGCCCCCCGTGGCAGCCGCTCGTTGGAGACCCGGGCCTTGATCCGCCGGATCTCCTGCACAGTTTCGGCCGAGGCTCCTCCCGGCGGGTAGCGGGTCTTGTCGACCATGACCAGAAAGCGCTCGCCCAGCTCGAGATCGCCGGCAACCCGGTGCGCGCGAAGCAATGCCTGGATTTCCCAGGGCTGCGCCCACTGCGCGTAGTACGCCTCATAGGACGCCAGCGTCCGCACAAGGGGGCCGTTACGGCCCTCTGGCCGTAGCCCGGTGTCCACCTCCAGTGGCGGGTCGGCCCCCGGCGTGCCCAGCAGGGCCCGCACCTGTTCGGCGATACTCACCGACCACCGCACCGCGACGGATTCCTCGACGCCGGAGACCGGCTCACAGACGAACATCACGTCGGCATCGGAGCCATACCCCAGCTCGCCCCCGCCCAGCCGACCCATGCCGATCACGGCGATGCGCGCCGGCACGCCGGCGTCCGGGGTATTGGCCCGGATGACCGCGTCCAGCGCGGCCTGCAGCACCGCCACCCACACCGCGGTCAGGGCCTTGCAGACCTCGGTCACTTCGAGCATGCCCAGCACGTCGGCCGACGCGATGCGGGCCAGCTCCCGGCGGCGCAGCGTGCGCGCGGCCGCGATGCCACGGACTGGGTCGGCGTAGCGCCCGGCAGAGGCCACCAGGGACCGCGCCCCGCTGTCCGGGTCGCCGTCGAGCAGCTTGGGACCGTTCGGGCCGTCGGCGTAGAGCTGAATGACCTCTGGCGCCCGCATCAGGAGCTCCGGGATGTAGGCCGAGACGCCCAGCACCCGCATCAGCCGCTTGGCCACCGCGCCCTCGTCCCGCAGGGTGGACAGGTACCAGCGCTGCTCTTGGAGCTCTTCGCTGATCCGGCGGTACGCCAGCAGGCCGGCATCGGGATCAGGGGTATCCGACAACCAGTCGAGCAGCGTGGGCAGCAGCACCTGCTGCACGCGGCCCTTGCGTCCGGTGGCACCGGTGAGTGCGGCCAGATGGGTCAGTGCGCTCTGCGGTCCCTCGTAACCCAGTGCAGCGAGCTGACGTTCGGCGGCCTCGGCGCTCATCCCGGCCTCGATGCCCAAGGCGGGCTGGCCCACCGACTCCAGCAGTGGTTGATAGAACAGCTTGGCGTGCAGGCGGGACACCCGCATGCTCTGGCGCTTGAGTTCCTCGCGCAGCACACCTTGCGCGTCGTGCCTGCCGTCCGGGCGGATGTGCGCGGCTCGCGCCAGCCAGCGGAACGCTTCGACGTCGGTGTCGTCGGGCAACATGTGCGTGCGTTTGAGCCGCTGCAGCTGCAACCGGTGTTCGAGCAGCCGCAGGAATTCGTAGGAGGCGGTCATGTTCGCGGTGTCATCACGCCCGATGTAGCCGCCGGCGCCGAGCGCGGCGAGGGCGTCCACCGTGGAAGCCACGTGCAGCGAGTCGTCGTTGCGCCCATGCACCAATTGCAGTAGCTGCACGGCGAATTCGACGTCCCGCAATCCGCCGGTGCCGAGTTTGATCTCCCTGGACCGCACGTCGGCCGGAACCAGCTCCTCGACCCGGCGGCGCATGGACTGCACCTCCGGCACGAAATCCGCGCGCTCGCAAGCCGTCCACACCATCGGCATCAACGCCTCGACATAAGCCTTGCCCAACTCGGAATCACCCGCGGCGGGACGGGCCTTGAGCAGTGCCTGGAACTCCCAGGTCTTGGCCCAGCGCTGGTAGTACGCGATGTGGGAGTCCAGGGTCCGCACCAGCTGACCGCTCTTGCCCTCCGGACGCAGCGCGGCATCGACTTCGAAGAAGGCGTCGGCGGCGAACCGCATCATCTCGCCCGCCACCCGCGTAGCCGTCGCCAGATTGTCGTCGGCGAGATCCTCACCGACGAAGATGACGTCGACGTCGCTGACGTAATTCAGTTCGCGCGCACCGCATTTGCCCATCGCGACGACTGCGAGCCGTAGCTCGTCGCATTCACTGTCACCGCATACCGCCCGGGTGGCCACCGTCAGCGCCGCGCCCAGCGCGGCGTCGGCGAGGTCGGACAGGTGCGTACCGACGGCGACGAACGGCAGCACCGGTTCGTTTTCGACGGTCGAGGCGACATCCAGTGCGGCCAGTACAAGCAGCCTGTCCCGGTACAGGTTGCGCATCGTCGGCACTGCCGCACTTCCGCCCCTGTCGAGGTCGACGCTGCGGGCCGCCGCCCCGAAGCTCTCGCGCAACTGCGCTGCGGTCGGCAGCGCCACGTTGCCCACCAGCAGACGCCAGGATTCGGGATGGGCCACCAGGTGGTCGCCGAGCGCGAGTGACGACCCGAGTACGCCGAACAGCCGGCCGCGCAGCGCCCGATCAGTGAGCAGTTCGCGGTTCAGTTCGTCCCAATCGCTGCCGAGCGCGTCGGCCAGCCGCACCATCGCCAAAAGCGCGGCATCGGCGTCCGGGGCGCGCGACAACGACCACAACAGCTCGACGTGTGCGTCGGTGTTCCAGCCGAGACGGTCGAGTTCGGCGGGAGCCTGCGGATCGACGAGCCCGAGGCGGCCGACGCTTGGCAGCTTCGGGCGTTCGGTTGCAGGTTTGGCCACGTCCCGAAGGTTACAACGACCGGTTACAAGGAGAGATAGGTCTTCAGCTCGTACGGGGTGACGTGGCTGCGGTAGTTCTCCCACTCGGCGCGCTTGTTGCGCAGGAAGTAGTCGAACACGTGCTCCCCCAACGCTTCTGCGACCAATTCGGAGCTTTCCATGGCTTCGAGTGCGTTGCCCAGACTGGACGGCAGCTCGCGGTAACCCATCGCGCGACGTTCCTCCGGGGTGAGGCTCCAGACGTTGTCCTCGGCCTGCGGGCCCAGCACGTAGCCCTTCTCGACGCCGCGCAAGCCGGCGGCCAGCAGCACCGCGAAGGTCAGGTACGGGTTGCAAGCCGAGTCGGGGCTGCGGACCTCGACACGCCGCGACGACGCCTTGCGCGGCGTGTACATCGGCACCCGCACCAACGCCGAGCGGTTGGCGGCCCCCCACGACGCGGCAGTCGGGGCTTCCCCGCCGTGCACCAGCCGCTTGTAGGAGTTCACCCACTGGTTGGTGACCGCGCTGATCTCGCTGGCGTGCTCGAGGATGCCTGCGATGAACGACTTGGCCACATCGGAGAGCTGCAGCGGATCGTCGGGGCTGTGGAAGGCGTTTGTGTCGCCCTCGAACAAGCTCATGTGGGTGTGCATCGCCGAACCGGGATGCTCGGCGAACGGCTTTGGCATGAAGGAGGCCCGCACCCCGTCGGCGAGAGCCACCTCTTTGACGACGTATCGGAACGTCATCACGTTGTCGGCCATCGACAGCGCGTCGGCGTAGCGCAGGTCGATCTCCTGCTGCCCGGGCGCGCCCTCGTGATGGCTGAACTCCACCGAGATACCCATCTGCTCCAGCGCGTCGATGGCGTGGCGGCGGAAGTTGGGGGCAGCGTCGTGCACGGCCTGATCGAAGTAGCCGCCGTTGTCGGCCGGGATCGGCTCAGTGCCGTCGTTCGGGCCGGGCTTGAGCAGGAAGAACTCGATCTCGGGGTGCACGTAGCAGGAGAATCCGAGGTCGCTGGCCTTGGCCAGCTGCCTGCGGAGCACGTGGCGCGAGTCGGCCCAGGACGGCGAACCGTCGGGCATGGTGATGTCGCAGAACATCCGCGCGGAATGGTGGTCGCCCTTGCTCGACGTCCAGGGCAGCACCTGGAATGTCGACGGATCGGGCCGCGCGACGGTGTCGGATTCCGACACCCGCGCGAAGCCTTCGATCGAGGAGCCGTCGAATCCGATGCCCTCCTCGAACGCCCCTTCGAGTTCGGCGGGCGCGATCGCTACCGACTTGAGGTATCCGAGGACGTCGGTGAACCACAACCGAACGAACCGGATATCGCGTTCCTCCAGCGTGCGCAGCACGAATTCCTTCTGGCGGTCCATGCCCGCAGCGTAGGCACCGGCTGTTAAATCTGTGTTACAGCCCTGCTCCGTTCGATTTTCCGCGTCGCTTCGCGCCCGCACCGACGACCTAGCAGCGGAGGTTGCCGGGCGGCTGTTTGCGGTCGATGAGGAAATTCAGCACGGCAGTGTCGACGCATGCGTCACCGTTGAACACCACGGTGTGCTGGGCACCGTCGAACGAGATGAGGGCCGCATCCAATTGCCGGGCCAGGTTCACGCCCGCCTCGTACGGGGTGGCCGGATCACCGGTGGTGGAAACCACCACGACCTTGCCCGGCCCCGGCCCGCGCACCTCTCGCGGCGCCGATGTCGACGGCACCGGCCACAGCGCGCAGATGTCGCGCGGCGCGTACCCGGTGTAGGCGCCGTACGCCAGGAACGGGGCCACCTCGCGGATGCGCCGATCGGCGTCGGCCCACACTGCGGGGTCGGTGGGATACGACGAGTCGACACACCGGATCGCAGTGAACGCGTCCTGCAGGTTCTTGTAGTGCCCGGCGTCGTCGCGATTCTGATAGTCGTCGGCCAGCAGCAGGAGGTCACCCGCGTCGGTGCCGCGCTGCAACCCGAGCAGCCCGCTGGTCAGATACGGCCAGTACCGCGCCGAATACAGCGCGTTGACCGTGCCGGTGTTGGCGTCGGCATAACTGAGTCCGCGCGGGTCGGAGGTGACGGCCGGTCGCCCCACGAGCGGCTCGACGAGTTGCCGGTAGCGGCCGGCGAACTGGGCCGGGTCGGTACCCAGCGGGCAGCCCGGAGACTTTCCGCAGTCTGCGGCGTAGGAATCGAAAGCCTTTTGGAATCCGGCCATTTGGCGGATGTTCTTGGTGATCGGGTCCACGCTGGGATCGACGGCGCCGTCGAGCACCATCGCGCGCACCCGGTCACCGAACTGTTCGGCGTAGGCCGCCCCCAACTCGGTGCCGTAGGAGAACCCGAGATAGTTGATCTCGTCCTCCCCGAGCGCGGCGCGCACCGCGTCCATGTCCCTGACCGTCGACGCGGTGCCGATGTTCGCCAGGAAAGGCGCCCCCATCCGGTCCAGGCACTGCTGTGCCAGTTGGCGATACAAGCCTTCGATGTGGGCGACGCCGGCCGGGCTGTAGTCGGCCATCGGTTCGCGACGGTAGGCGTCGAACTCGGCGTCGGTGCGACAGCGCAACTGCGGGGTGGAATGTCCGACGCCGCGCGGGTCGAAGCCGACGAGATCGAACCGGCGACCGATCTCGGTGTCGGCCAGCGCGGCGCCCATACCGGCGACCGTGTCGACCGCCGATGCACCCGGTCCGCCCGGGTTCACCATCAGCACCCCTAGGCGGTCGCCCCTGGCCGGCACCCGGATGACGGCCAATTGTGCTTGCGCGGCTTGAGGATTGGCGGAATCATTCCAATCGATCGGCACCGCGACGGTGCCGCACTGTGCGGTCGGGATGGCAGAAGGATCGGCAACCCATGGCGCGCAACTGCCCCACACCGGCGAGGCCACGGCGACCGGGGTGGTCACCGGCGCCACCATCGCCGAGAGGACAAGCAGCATCCCCAACACGATTCCGCCCACCCACCGCACGGCTGACATGGTCGCACGGCCGCCGGTGCCAGGTCTGCGGCCGACGCTGACCAGAGATCGCCCGGCAACCAGACGGTGACCTTGCGGCCCTAACAGCGGGTATCGGGTCCGGGCACGGTCACGTCGACGAGGTACGTCGCGGCGATGTCGTCGACGCACTTGTCGCCCTGGAAGACCACGGTGTGCTGGGTGCCCTCGAACGTGACGAGGGTGCCGCCGAGCTGGCGGGCCAGATCCACCCCGGCCTTGTACGGAGTGGCCGGATCGTTGGTGGTCGAGACCACGAGCAGCGGTGGTAGGCCGGTCGCCGAGATCTCATGCGGGTCGCTCGATGGCGGCACCGGCCAGAACGCGCACGCGCCAAGCGGTGCGTGGCCGGTGAACTCGCCGTAGCTCATGAACGGGGCCACCTCGCGCAGCTTTCGGTCCTGCTCGACGACCGTGGCGCGATCGGTGATGGCGGGCCTGTCCATGCAGTTGACCGCGACCCGCGCGTCGGTCGAATTGTTGTAGTGGCCCTGGGCATCCCGGCCCATGTACAGGTCGGCCAGCGCGAGCATGAGGTTGCCGTCGCCGTTCTTGAGAGAGGTCAACGCATCGGTCAGATGCCGCCATAGGTTGGGCGAGTACAGCGGCAGGATCGTGCCGACGGTGGCGTCGCTGTAACTCAGCCCGCGCCCGTCCCTGGTCTTGGCAGGGTTCTCGACCAATGGGTCGATCAGGCTCTTGTACACGTCGACGGCCTTGGCCGGGTCGGTCCCCAGCGGGCAGTCCGCATTCTTGGCGCAGTCGGCGGCGTAGTCGTCGAAGGCCTTCTGGAAGGCCGCGGCCTGACGGATGCTCTCCTCCACCGGGTCCGCATTGGGATCGACAGCACCGTCGAGGATCATCGCGCGGACCTTGTCGGGGAATTCTTCGGCGTACATGGCGCCGATGCGGGTGCCGTAGGAGTAGCCCAGGTAGGTCAGCTTCTCATCGCCGAGCGCGCCCCGGATGGCGTCCAGATCCTTGGCGACGTTCTCAGTTCCGACGTTGGCCAGGAACTCCGTACCCATCTTGTCGACGCAACGCTGAACGAAGTCCTTGGTCTCCTGCTCCAGGTGGGCCACGCCTTCGGGGGTGTACTCCACCGTCGGATCGGCACGCTGCCGGTCGTTGTCCGCATCGGAGTTGCACCACACCGCCGGATTCGACGAAGCCACACCGCGCGGATCGAACCCGACGACGTCGAACCGTTCCTTCACCGGTTGCGGCAGGCTGGGCAGCAGCGACAGCGCAGACTCGACTCCCGATTCGCCGGGCCCGCCCGGGTTGATCACCAGCGACCCGATCTTCTGACCAGAGGCCGGGAAGCGGATCATCGCGATGCGCGCGACGTCGCCGTCAGGCTTGGAGTAGTCCACCGGCACCGAGAGCAGCCCGCATTCGGCTCCGTCGGGGATGTTCACCTGGTCGCCCGCGCCGCCGTTGCACGGCAACCACTGCACCGGCGTGCCCGGCCGGGGCACCGCGATGATGGCGCGCCCATCGATCACCTGGCTGCAGCCGGCCACCACCAGCACCGTCATCGCCAGCAGCGCGCCGAGCCTGATCCTGAGCCTCATGGCTCCACATGCTGCCATGACGCGACATCGCCGCTGGCTGCGCCCGGTCGAAGGAGCTCGGAGTGAAGTTACCGGGTGGCGGCAATCAACTCGTCGAGTGCGATGGCGAAGTCGTCAGCCATGTCCCACAGGTCGGGTAGCAATTCCGGGCAGGAGATGATGCCGACGTCGAGCTTGCCGGTCAAGGACATCACCGTGATGTTGAGTCCGGAGCCGTGGAAGATCGGACCGAGCGGGTACATCGCCTTCACCTCGGAGCCCAGGAAGTACAACGGCACCTGCGGCCCCGGCACGTTCGAGATGACGAGGTTGTGCACCGGCTTGGCCCCCGACAGCCGGCTGGCCGCATAGACGCGCATGGCGATGCCGAAGACCGCCGGGGCGGCGAACTGCGTCCAGTCCTGCAACAGCGTCGCGCTGATTGCCGAACTATGTTGCTTGGCAACCGTATTCGCCTCGGCGATGGCCTTCAGCCGCTGCCCCGGCTCGTCGATGTGGGTCTGCAGGCTGGAGAACATCCCCGACACCTGGTTGCGTCCGGGCCTATCCGAACGGTCATGCACCGACACCGGCACCATCGCGACAAGCGAATTGTCCGGCAGTTCACCGCGATCGGCCAGAAACCTGCGGAGCACGCCAGACACCAACGCCATCACCACATCGTTGACCTTGACGCCGAAGTGGTTCTTCACGGTCTTGATGTCTTCGAGATCGAGCTGCGCGAACGCGATGTTGCGGTGGCCGGTGATGTTGGCGTTGAAGGCCGTCTTGGGTGCCGCGAACGGGGCCGCCATCGTCATCCCGCTGCGCGCCCGCCGGACCGTGTCGACCACCGAGGACACCGTCGTGGGCAACACGTTGACCAGCTTCAACGGCCTGGACGCGAACTTCACCGCGCCGCTTACCGCGATCTCCAGTTCCGAGGCCCGGCCTACTCCGTCAACGGGGTCGGGCGGGGGCGCGTCGGCTTCGGTGGTGCACAGCTGCGACATCAGATCGGCGCCGGTGACACCGTCGACTCCGGCATGGTGCAGCTTCGTCATCACCGCGAGCCGGCCACCGGCATGCGCGTCGGTGCCGGCGATGTTCTCGATGACCCACATCTCCCACAGCGGCCGCGTGCGGTCCAGCGGCAGTGATGCGATGTGGCCACAGATCTCGGCGAGTTCGGCGCGACCGCCCGGCCCCGGCAGCCCGATTCTGTGCAGATGCCGGTCGACGTCAAAGTCCTTGTCGTCCACCCAAACTGGATGGTCGAGGTTGAACCGGCTGTCGGCGAGTTTCTCCCGGAAATGCGGCATCGCCTTGATTTTCAACGTAAGTGCGTCGCGCATCCGGTCGAACGTGTACCCGCCCGGCATCGTCGACGTGTCGAGTTCGAGCACCGAACACACATGCATGGGCTGCGCCGCGGTTTCGAGGTACAGGAAGCTGGCGTCGAGTCCGCTGAGCCGTTGCATGTCGCTGATCGTATGGTGCCTGCCCGCAACTGTGAGGAAATCCACTCGAACGTTGCTTTCACCAACGTGTCGGCAGGTGGCAGACTGACAACTGTCAGCCGAACCCGGGGACCACGCAGTGGCCACGAGGATTCGAACCGACCATCAATTGAGGGACGACGATGTCTGAACAGTCTGTTTACGGTGCTGCCAGCGAAACCTCCGACTCCGCGCAGGCCGCCAAGCCACGCACCAAGGTGCGCACCGTCACGCTGCAGAAGTGGAAGGCCGAAGGCCACAAGTGGGCGATGCTCACCTGTTACGACTACTCCAGCGCGCGCATCTTCGACGATGCCGGTATTCCGGTGCTATTGGTCGGCGATTCAGCCGCGAATGTCGTCTACGGCTACGACACCACCCTGCCCATCTCCATCGACGAGCTGATCCCGTTGGCGCGGGCCGTCGTCAAGGGCGCCCCGCACGCGCTGGTCGTGGCCGACCTGCCGTTCGGCAGCTACGAATCCAGCCCGCAGCAAGCTCTTGAGACGGCGACCCGGTTCATGAAGGAAACCGGTGCACAGGCCGTCAAACTGGAGGGCGGTGAGCGCGTCGCCGAGCAGATCGCGACGCTGTCCGCGGCGGGCATCCCGGTGGTCGCCCACCTCGGCTTCACCCCGCAGAGCGTCAACGGGCTGGGCGGATTCCGCGTCCAGGGCCGTGGCGATGCGGGCGACCAGACCATTCACGACGCGATCGCCGTGCAGGAAGCCGGCGCCGTCGCGGTGGTGCTCGAGATGGTGCCCGCCGGACTGGCCACCCAGATCACCGGCAAGCTGACCATCCCCACGGTCGGCATCGGCGCCGGACCCAACTGCGACGCACAGGTGCTGGTGTGGCAGGACATGGCCGGCCTCACCAGTGGCAAGACCGCCAAGTTCGTCCGGCGCTTCGCCGATGTCGGTGGCGAATTGCACCGTGCCGCAACGCAGTACGCACAAGATGTGGCGGCCGGGGTGTTCCCGGCCGAAGAGCACTCCTACTAGGCGAATTCGGCCCGGCGCTTCGCGAGGAACGCGTCAACGCCCTCGCGGCCGTCGGCCGAATCAGCCCGCGCGGCGATGAACCTGCCCTCGGCCTCCATCTGCTCTTCGAGACTGTTCTTCAGCGACGACAGCAACAGCGTCTTGACCGCGCCGTTGGACCCGGCCGACCCGGCGGCCACCTGCTCGGCCAGTTCGGTGGCGCGGTCCGCCAGATCGGCGTCCGCGACGACCTCGGTGACCAGGCCCCACTCTTGCGCCTCGGCCGCCGACAGCGAGCGGTTGGTGAGCATCAGTTCCTGCGCTCGGCGCACACCGACCAGGCGGGGCAGGTAGTAGGACGAGCTTCCGTCGGGGCTGAGCCCCACCTTGGTGTAGGCCATGGTGAACGACGCCGATTCGGCCGCCAGCACCAGATCCCCGGTCACCGCGATGCTGAATCCAGCCCCCGCTGCCGTCCCGTTGACCGCGGTGATCAGCACGGCGTCCATCCGAGCGAATGACGAGATGGCCCGATGCAGGTCATCGGCGACACCCTTGATGTACTGCCCGCGTGCCGGTGCGGTGGAAAACGACTTCAGATCTCCCCCGGCGCAGAAGAACCGACCCGACCCGGTCAGCACCACGACCTTGGTCGGAGGAGTGTCGCAGCGTCTGGCGGCATCGGCCAGTTCGCGAGTCATGGTGTCGTTCATGCCATTTGCGGCATCCGGGCGATTCAGAGTGATGCGCGTGATGGCGCCGGACTGCTCGAAGGTGATGGCTTTATAGGAGGACTCGGTCACGGACCGGAACTCTAGCGGGCCGCCCGCTGGGGCGGTTGTACACCCAGCCTGGCTGCGGTCGCACGTACCACCGCAGCGAAGTCTCCGCCGAACCCCACGGCACGCAATGCGCCCTCCCCGATCACCCACGGCTGCTGCGGCGGGGCGTCGGTGTCGTCGGAGCGACAGTTGATCACCGACTCGACCAGGCGGAACGGTAGGTCGTCGGCGTCGGGCGGCCCGCCGCACTCGTCGATGACCGCGCCCGCCAGACGCTGGTAGGCACCGCGCAGTTCGGCACGCCGTCGGCGAAACGGCTCGAAACGGTCCGTGCGCAGCTCCGGCAGCAGATACAGCGCGCCCAGATTCCAGCAGCCCGTGCACAACTGCGTGGCATCGCCGACGACCAGCGTATGCAGCCGAGGCGCCGCCGGGCCGGGCTCTGCCAGCAGATCTGCGGCGAGACTCAGCGGCTCGTCCACCGTTCCGGACAGCAGCGCGTCGAGGATGTCGTCCTTAGTCGCGAAATGGTGATAGAGCGACGCCTGCCGAACCCCGACCTCGTCGGCGATCCGGCGCGTCGACGTACTGGCGTAACCGTGGTTGGTGAACAGTTCAGCCGCGGCATCGAGGATCTCCTCGCGGGCGGTCTTTCCGGGCCTGCGGGACTGCTCCAATCTCGGGCGGCCACGACCCGTGCCGTTCACCGCCCCGCTGTTCATCTCCACATTCTGGCATTGGGCTGGTGTGGCACGCTGATGCTCGAGTAGCCATGCCGGTGCACAACGAAGGTGAACATGGTCCCCAACACGTCGAAGACCGCCAGGTACACCGAGGTAGAGCGGAAGTTCGAGGTATCCGCGACGACGGTTTCGCCGTCGTTCGACGGGTTGTCAGCCGTAGGGCGCGTGGAACAGTCTGAAGCTCAGCAGCTTGACGCGGTCTATTTCGACACGCCGGCACGTGATCTGGCGGCCCACCGGATCACGCTGCGGCGCCGGACCGGTGGCACCGACGCCGGCTGGCATCTCAAGCTGCCTGCAGGACCCGACGCGCGGACCGAGGTGCGCACGCCGCTGAACGCCCACCCGGGCAGCGATGACGTCCCGGAAGAATTGCGCGACGTCGTGCTCGCGATCGTGCGGAATCAGCCGCTGCGCCCGGTCGCCCGGATCTCCACCCGCCGCAGCATCGACCTGCTGTACGGGCACAACGGGGCGGCGCTTGCCGAGTTCTGCGACGACCACGTCACCGCGTCGGCCGCCGGGCAGGAGGACGAGGCACAGCAGTGGCGCGAGTGGGAGCTCGAGCTGCTCACCGACAATCTGCCCGACGACTTGATGGACCGGCTGTCGAACCGGTTGACCGACGCCGGGGCGGCGCCGGCGGGGCACGGGTCGAAGCTGGCCAGGGTTCTCGACGCGGCCGGTGCCGCCGCCGAAGAGAGGCCGGTGCCTGCCGATCCCATGCACCGGGCCATCGCCGAGCAGATCGACCAGTTGGTTGTGTGGGACCGCGCGGTGCGCGCCGACGCGTACGACTCGGTGCATCAAATGCGGGTGACGACGCGCAAGATCCGCAGCCTGCTCCAGGCGTCCAAAGATGCTTTCCCATTGGCCGACAACGCCTGGATCCTCGATGAGCTGCGGGCGCTGGCCGCCATTCTCGGAGTGGCCCGCGACGCCGAGGTGTTGGCCGAGCGTTACCAACGCGCACTGGGCGAGCTTCCTGCCGAACTTGTCCGCGGCCCGGTGCGCGAGCGTCTGGTCGACGGCGCAAACCGGCGTTATGCGGCCGGCCTGCGTCGGTCGCTGCTGGCGATGCGCTCAGAGCGCTACTTCCGGCTGCTCGATGCCCTCGACGAGTTGGTCAGCGCCGAACCACCGGAGAAACCCGACGACGAGGGCTCGTCGGCGACCATCGACTCGGCCTACAAGCGGGTGCGCAAGGCCGCGAAAGCGGCCAGGGCCGCAGCAGATTCCAGCACGGCCGATGCCGAAGAAAAGGACGAGGCGCTGCACCGAATCCGCAAGGGCGCCAAGCGCCTTCGCTACACCGCTGCCGCCACCGGGGCAAGCAAGGTGTCCGACCGGGCCAAAGCCATCCAGTCGCTACTCGGCGACCACCAGGACGCCGTGGTGAGCAAGACCCATCTGAGCACGCAGGCCGAGGCAGCCCACGCGGCCGGCGAAGACACGTTCACCTACGGCCTGCTGTACCAACAGGAGGACGACCTCGCGCACCATTCCCGCGCGCTGCTGGAGGATGCGCTCAAGAAGCTGGACAAGGCGGTCCGCAAGAGCCACTAAAGCGTGTGCTGCGGAGGCGAACGAGTTGGCCTGTAAGCCGTAAATTGACTTTCGGTGTTTTCCCAGTTCATCCCAATTTGGTGCTAGTGGTGGCACGTAGCGGCAAACGGAGTGTTTGTGCAGTTCAGAGGCTCTTTTTCAACCGGCGACGAGCTGCCACCAGTGGTTGCAGAGGGGTGCTGTGCGTAGCGACTGCGTAGCACGGAGGGAGGTCGCGTTCGGTCCGCGCAGATCGCGTAGCTGCTGATGTCAAAGAAAACAGTCACGACTTCTCGTCAGGCGTGCTGTCTTCGCAAGTGACTCGACGTGCCACCCGGCTCACGGCCGTCGGGCTCATTGTCCGCGAGGACGCCACCCGCCTAGATACTTCTCGACCAAGGCAATCGTTTCGGCGAATGGGTCACTGCCGTCTCCCGCAGTCTGCGACGCAGATTCCAGGCCTCGACGGATAGCTTCGTCGTCACCATAGATTTTGATCAACGAGTCCCAGTACAACTCGGCTTGGATTCGCACAGCGCGGTCGCCTACTAAGTTGCTTCTGCTTTCGGTACGCGCTTTTTCGAAGATTCTGCGGTGCAACGCGGCCATGGCGATAGAGAAGTCAGTAACCACTGGACTCTGAGCTAGTTCCCAGTAGACGGGGGTGCTCAGTAATGTGAGTAAGTCCCACTCTTCGAGAAGTTCTATCGGATCGGCATCAGTGATCTGCCCTACGACACTCTTTTCAAAATTCGATGCATCCTCCTCATTGATAACGTTATGGCCGGTCCCTTCGCGGTGGCCAACCATACGTACAAGCAGAAATTTGGAAGATAACGATGCGACATTTGAAAGGATTTCAGATACAAGCGGCGCTGCCGCAATTGGATCATCAATGATTTTCAAGAGACGCCATATCGTACCGCGAAAAGTGGCCTCAGTGCCAAAGTCCAGAAAGCCGCTGCGCTCCCTCTCCGGAACTTCTGCAAGCAAATTTAAAAGGGCGGATACGCCAGGGACTACGTGCGCGGCTTGAAGTTGCGTCTCAAAATGAGTCATTGCTCCTATCACTTTTTCGACCCGTTCGCGTTGTAATAGCCGCAGGAAGTTTTCAAGCTCATTTCTATCCGACAGCAGTGTAAAGGCTTTTTCGGCGTCGATGAAGTCGGCTAGCGATTCTGGTTCTAAGCGTTCAATATATAAACTGAGTATGTCAGGGTGAACAACGCGACGTTCGCGCAACCAGACGCTGACGAAGTCATCGCCATACATTCCGCCACCGAGATGCCGACTTGCTACGGGGAAGACGCGATTGATGAGGGCCGTCAAGACCTCTTTCGCGAGTTCGTCATCGGCGAGACCGTCAAGCAGGTCAGTTACCTGCGCAGCCAATCGCGCATCACTTTGCCGCGCATTAGTCGTCAAACTTTCACGGTTTCGTATCAGCCGGTCAAACCGGTCTGGTAGGAAGACCTTTATAGCCTCTAGGGCGAGCAGATCGGTTACGTTGATCACTTGTCCGACGTCACGTACGGCACTCCCGAAAGAAGCGACATATCTTCGAATATCGCGGATATTGCGGATCAGCGGAAGCACAATCTCGACTAAGACATCTGTCCAACGATGTTGGTCGAAAAATGGAAATTCTTCTAAATCCCTAATCTCTCCGTTCAGTGAAGTTAGAAGCAGGCTCGCGAGGTCTGCTGTCGGTATTTCGGGCAAGCGCACGCCATGTTGGACGATCTTTTCGAGGTAGACGCGACCATCCAGACCAGATTCAGAAAGAGCTTGTTCGACTCGCAATCGGTCAAAGGCAAGCACATACACTAAATTGGGAAAATTGCCAGTCAGTCGTACGAGCTTGAACAAGTCTCGTATTTCGCGGCTGCTTAGACGATCAATGTCGTCAATCGTCACAACGATTGGTCGTTCAAGTTCCGACATCATATTCGTTAGTTCACGCCTCTTCGCGCTTATACTCGGGCGCTTAGAGTCGCTGAATTGTTTGGCTGCCTTAGCTGTCTTTAGAAAACGTTCATACCAAGCCCCAACCCAAGGGATTAATGTGATTGGACTAAACAAATTTGCATACGAGTCGACAGTGGTCGCTATTGTTCGGAACTTTTCATCTTTCGTCTCCCGTAACTGAGATGACAGTTCGTGAAAAAAAGCCTCAAGCAACTGTTCAGTTCCGGCGAACATCCAGGGATTGAACGTAATAACGGTTAGCGATGGTTCGGAGGCGAGCTCGCTCATCATCAAGTGCAACAATGAGGTCTTACCTGAGCCCCATGGCCCGACGACGCCAAACACATATCCTTCTGAACTGTCAGCACGCCGAACGTCACGCGCTAGAGCCGCCGCAACGCGCTGTCGCCCCAACAAGTCTTGATCAGGGATAGTTATGGGGTTATCGCCAACGGCTGACATTTGGCGACTGTAACTTGCGGCGCGGGCAGTTCTCGGGAGGAAACGCTACCGCAGTTCGCAGAACGCAACACCTGGCTAGCGCTTGACGACGGTGCCACTTTCCGCCACCGGACCGCCTTGCTTGTCTCAGAACCAAAGAACTGCGACACCGCTACCGACATCTACTGGGCCGAAGAGAATCCCAGGTCGGACCGCCGCATAACATGCCTCAAAAGTGCTGTCTCAAATTGAGGTGTTCTGATAGTTCTGCGACACTGTTCAGATGCCCGGCGCCGCTGGAACCGTCCTCGGATACGCCCGCGTCTCCACTGGGCATCAGTCCCTTGACCAACAAACTCATGCGCTCACCGCGGCCGGAGTGGATCCGAACCGCATCTACGACGACAAGCTGAGTGGCACCACCACCCGTGAACAGCGCCCGGGGCTCGCCGCTCTACTGGACTACGCCCGCGAGGGTGACGTGATCGTGGTGCTCGGCATCGACCGCCTGGGACGTTCTGCCGGTGAAGTCATGAGCACTGTTGCGGATCTCCTCAACCGGGGCATCATCATCCGTGCCATCCGCGAGGGTGTGGACTCGTCGACGCCTACCGGGCGTGCAGTGCTAGGCATCATGGCCTCATTGGCTGAACTTGAGCTGGAGCTGGGCCGGGAGCGCCGTACTGCGGCGCGTGAGGCGCGCAAAGCACGCGGGCAGGCAATCGGTCGCCCCAAAGCGTTGGACACGAAGAAGGCGTCTCTGGCGCAGCGTATGCACGCCAGCGGCGAGTCTGCGATCACGATTGCTGCCACGCTCGGCGTGAGTAGGGCAACCGTGTATCGGGTGCTGGCCAACGGTATTTCGCACTAGCCGTCCAACTGGTTAGCTTTCGGACTATGGACTGGCACGAGCACATCGTCTACGAGGCTCCGGAGCGGGATTACCTGGTTCAACGCAGGTACTACGTCGATGACGCGCGGTGGAGCTGGGTCGTCATTGGCGACGAACGCAAGATGACCATCACGGACAACATCGGCGATGTCCGTGTCCGTATGGCACGGCTCGGACGAAAGCGGATCTTGGCCGTGGCCGAGAAGGGGCCGAACCGCACCGACCCTTGGAAGGTCAGATTCCCTGCCGAATCGGGTCGCCAGGCCCGTGTGGCGGGTCGGTTGCATCTAGCTGTCGGTTGGATGCTGACAGCCCTGTACTGGGACTCACAAGCTGATGAGAGCGCCAGAGACTTCTACGCGCCGGAAGCTGTGGCACATCGACTCGCAATGCCACGGCCCGACGACCGTGCTGAGTACCGAACTGACGAGGACTACCAAGCGGCGCAAGAGGAACATCGGGCGATGCTGAAAGAGGCAGGGGATGCGATGTCAAGGATCTTTGACGGCATACTCGGCAATAAGAGCGACACTGCCCCAGATCCTCAGGCGGGCGTGTAGGACAGAGGCCAGCCTCTTCGCGATCCAAAGTGTCTGTGCCCTAATCGGTTGCGAGGGTGTGATCGGGGTGGGGGTTGCCCCTAATGGGCACCCCTGCACTGGCCTCGTACTGCCAGCGCCTCCCTCACTCTCCGCTAAATCTCAGCTGGCAATATCCCAGTATTCGCCCTTGAAACCGAGCTGGCAGGCAGCGTTGTACAGGTTGGACAAGGTGTAGCCGGCAGCCACACCCCAATTTGCGCACCTCGGCACCCTTGACCTTCGTATGCCCCTCAGCGCGTAGATCTTCCATGTGGTCTGCGTAGCGCCTGCGTAGCGCCAGGGCGTCATCACCATGTATTGCCTGGTAACTGGCTGTGGCGAACGAGTTGGCCTGTAAGCCGGATTCTGTCCCTCACCCCGGAGGGCGAAGCGGCGACCATCCATCTGGACACACCGTCGCCGGGTGCCTCAAGCGGCCTACCCGCAGGCTCGGGCGAGCAACCCTCAGGCGCCTGCGCGACCGCAACCAGGTTGCGGCCTTCTTGGCCTTGCTTCAGGTGGGGTTTGCCTAGCCACCCCGGTCACCCGGGGTGCTGGTGCGCTCTTACCGCACCGTTTCACCCTTACCATTGCTGGCGGTCTGTTTTCTGTGGCACTTTCCCGCGAGTCACCTCGGATTGCCGTTAGCAATCACCCCGCTCTGTGAAGTCCGGACTTTCCTCGAAGCCACAAGGGCCCCGCGGCCGCCCGGCCAACTCGTTCGCGCTGATCACCGTACTCTTAAATCCATGCCGCGGGTGCCACCGGCCCGATATTTGCTCCGGGCGAAGGATCTTGCCGACGCGCGGTACGCCGATCCGATCACCGTCGACGACCTTGCCGCGGCGGCCGGATTGTCCCGGGCGCACTTCAGCCGGATGTTCACCCGCACGTTCGGGGAGTCACCACGGGCCTACCTGCAGACGCGGCGGTTGGAGCGGGCCGCGGCGCTGCTGCGCAACACCGACCGCTCGGTTGCCGACATCTGCGTGATGGTCGGGCTGCAGAGCGTCGGCTCGTTCACCACGACCTTCGCCAAGGTGTACGGCAAGCCACCCGCAGCCTATCGCGCGGGCCTGCCGCCTGCGGCATTGCGGGCTCCGGTGCCCAGTTGCGTTCTGGCGCGCGATACCCGTCGGTTGCCGTCGAGCCGACGGAAAACAGCACACGGGAAGAAGACGGACGACGATGCCCGACCGTAGCGTCGGTCACATGATGAGAATCGCAAGCACTCACCTCTGGGTTCACGATCAGGACACCGCGCTCAAGTTCTGGACCGAGAAGGTCGGAATGGAAGTGCGCGAAGACGTTACGTTGCCCGATGTCGACGCCCCGTTCCGGTGGCTCACTGTCGGCCCGCCCGGCCAGCACGATGTCACCATCGTGCTGATGGCGGTGCCCGGCCAGCCCGTGATGGACGAGGACACTCGCAAGCAGGTGCTGGATCTGACCGCAAAGGGCTTCGCGGGCACCGTGTTTCTGACCACCGACGACTGCCAGAAGAGCTATGAGGACCTCACCGCCCGCGGCGTCGAGTTCACCGAGCCGCCTCATGAGATGCCGTACGGCTTCGACTCGGGATTCCGGGATCCGTCGGGCAACAGCATCCGCCTGACCCAGCGCACCGACGGCTAGGCGATCGTCGAGAACGACGCAGTGGTTGCTGACACTCAGTGCCAGCAACCATTGCGTCGGCCTCGGGGCGGTTAGCGGCGGCGTAGCACCATGACGTTGTCGATCAACGTGCCCGGCTGTCCATCCGGTCCTGTCGCCTCACGCTCGTCCTGGCCGACCCGCACCCGTTCCCACTGCTCGTCGGGCAGGTCGAGGTCGGCGACGACGGATTCGGCGCTGGGGAATTCGAACTTCCGGACATGCTCGGGCGCCCAGGGCGGGGCCGCCCCGTGGTCGACGATGATCAGCTGGCCGCCGGGCGCAACCACAGCGGCGGCGCGGCGCAACACACCGATGCGATCCATGGCGATCGGCGACTGCAAGAACTGAGCCGACACCAAGTCGAAGCTGCCGTCCGGAAAGCTCTCGGACAGCTCATGCCGTTCGAAGGTGATGCGATCCGTCACGCCCCGTGCCTGCGCTTCGGCGGTGGCGCGACCGATCGCGGTGTCCGAGACGTCGGTAGCCGTCACGCGCCAACCGTTCTCAGCGAGCCAGACGGCGTCGCCGCCTTCACCGCAGCCCAGATCCAGGGCCCGGCCCGCGGGCAAATCGGCGGCCAACTTCGCCAGCTGGGCATTGACCCGTCCGCTCCAGATCCGGCCGCGCTGCCCATAGTGGCGTTCCCAGAACTGCGCCGTGACAGCGGCGTTGGTCGGCCAGGGCGGTACCGGAAGCCCGAAGTCCTCGGCGCTCAGGCTTTGCACGACGGCAGCGCCGGCCTGGCTGCCGGCTGCGACGGCGGCCGCCACCTGCGGCATCTGCGCGCTCAGGTCGCCGGCGGCGAACAGGCCGGGCACCGAGGTGCGGCCGAACGCGTCCACGACAAGGCCATCCGCGACAACCGGTCCCGGTGCCGCGACGGCGCCGAGCTGTGCGGCCAGCGGGGAGCGCTGGTGCAGCGTGGTGGTCACCAGTGCCCCACGCCTGGCCAGACGGGTCCCATCGGTGAACTCCACCGCGGCCAATTCACCACCATCAGCGACGAATTGGGCGATCGAACGGTCGTCCACGGCGATCCCGGCGGCGTCCAGTTGCTTGACCTGTGCTTCATCCAATCCGCCGTCGCCGTTGGTGAGCACCACCAGGTCGTCAGTCCACCCCCGCAGCAGCAACGCGGAGTGCACGGCGCGATCGCCCTGGGCGACCACCGCCATCGGGGCGTCGCGCATCTCCCAGCCGTGACAGAACGGACAGTGGAAAACCGAAGCACCCCAGAGTTTTTCGAGTCCGGGGATGTTCGGCGGCCGGTATTCCATCCCGGTGGCCAACAACACGGTCCTGGCGCGCTCGCGGGTGCCGTCACCCAGTTCCAGCACGAACCCCCGCTCACCACGGACCACTTCACCGTCACGCACATGCACGCTCGGATAGGCGGCCAGTTCGGCGCGGCCCGCCGCGTAAAGCTCGGCGGGCGGTCGCCCGTCACTGCCGAGCAGGCCGCCGATCCCGTGCGCGGCCAGGTTGCTCTGGTTTCCGGCGTCGACCACCAGCACCCGGCGGCGGGCCCGGCCCAGTACCAACGCGGCGCTTAAACCGGCCGCGCCGCCACCGACGATGATGCAGTCCCATGGCTTGTCCATAACTTCGAGGTCCATGACCCCAGCTTGCCGACGCGACGCAAAACTGCCAAGCTATTTTGCCATGCAGGCAAAACCGGCCGAAGAGAACGTCGACTCCATGGTCCGGCGCCGGTTGCGCGAGCTGCGGTTGCAGCGCGGGCTCACGTTGGAGGATGTCGCGACCAGGGCACAGATCGACGTGTCGACACTGAGCCGGCTGGAATCCGGTAAACGCAGGCTCGCGCTGGATCATCTTCCCCGGCTGGCCACCGCGCTGTCGGTGACCACCGACGAACTGCTGCGCGCACCGGAGGCCGAGGACCCGCGGGTCAGAGGCAGCTCACACACCCACCATGACATCACTTACTGGCCGCTCACTCGGCACGGACCAGCAGGTGGGCTGCATGCGTTCAAGATCCGCATCAGCGCCCGGCGCCGCAAGCCGCCCGCCGAATTTCCGGTGCACGAGGGGCGGGACTGGATGTACGTGCTGTCCGGCCAGCTACGGCTCATCCTCGGCGAACAGGACTTCGTCGTCAAACCCGGTGAGGCCGTGGAGTTTTCGACGTGGACTCCGCATTGGTTCGGCGTGGTCGACGAGCCGGTGGAGGCGATCACGATCCTCGGACCACATGGTGAACAACTCCACCTGCACGCGTGACCTACAGGTATGCGGTCTGGTTCACCAGTCGCACCGAGGCCGCACCGTCGGCATAGAACTCGGCGATCGACAGCGAGGCCAGGTCGAGATGCAGCCGGTACAGGACGCCTTCCCCGGCGTCCAGCGCGAGCCGCAGGATGGTCTTGATCGGTGTCACGTGTGAAACCACCAGAACCGTTGCGGCACCGTGCTCGGCGATGATGCGGTTCCGGGCGCGGCGCACCCGGTGCGCCACGGCGTCGAAGCTCTCCCCGCCGGGCGGCTCGACGCTGGTGTCGCGCAGCCACTGCCGATGCAGCTCCGGATCACGTTGCGCCGCTTCGGCGAACGTCAACCCTTCCCACGCGCCGAAGTCAGTCTCGATCAGGTCGTCGTCGACGATGACGTCCAGGCCGAGCGCCTTGGCCGCTGCTGCGGCGGTGTCGTAGGCCCGCTGCAGCGGTGAGGTGACGACCGCGGCGACGCCGCCGCGCTCACCCAGATACCGCGCGGCAGCATCAGCCTGGCGACGGCCCTCGTCGGTCAGCGCCGGATTGCCCCGGCCGGAATACCGCCGATGCACGGACAGTTCGGTCTGACCGTGGCGCAGCAGCAACATCCGCGTCGGTGCGCCAGTGGCGCCGGTCCAGCCGGGAGCCACCGGCGTTTCGGCCGGTGCGGGCTTCGTCGCCGAAGCGGCGTCCTCGAGGGCCTCGGCAGCGGCATCCATGGCCTCGTTGGCCAAGCGGTCGGCGTGACTGTTCCGGGCCCGGGGTATCCAGCTGTAGCTGACGCGGTCGAACCCGGCCGCCAGCGCCGCCGCGCGGCGCTGCAACTCGATCAGGTCGGGGTGTTTGACGCGCCAGCGGCCCGACATCTGTTCGACCACGAGCTTGGAATCCATCGACACCGCGACGTCGGTGGCGCCTTGTGCGGCGGCCGCCTCCAAACCCGCGATCAGCCCCCGGTATTCGGCGACATTGTTGGTCGCACGACCGATCGCCTCCTTGCGCTCGGCGAGCACCGCACCGTGATCGGCGGTCAATACCACGGCCCCGTACCCTGCCGGGCCCGGATTTCCGCGTGATCCGCCATCGGCCTCGACGAGCACCTTCACGGCTTGACCCGCAACAGGATTGCCCCACACTCCGGGCAACGCAGCACGTCGTCGTCGTCCGCTGCCGTAATGCGCGCCATCTCACCGCGGTCGATCTCGATCCGGCAGGCTCCGCACCGGCGGCCCTGCAGCGGCCCCGCACCGGCACCACCGTTTGCGCGTTGCCGCTCATAGATGCCGACCAACTCGGGGTCGATGGCGTTGACCAACGCATCGCGGCGGGTCGCGCACTGGTGGCGCGACTGGTCGATAGCCACCAGAGCCTCATCACGCTCCTGTTGCGCCGCACTGAGCTTGGTCTGCAGCTCATCGATGCGGGTCAGTGCCTCGGCCTGTTGGCCCAGCAGCTCCTCGCGGCGCTCCATCACCTCCAGCAGGGAATCCTCCAGGCTGGACTGGCGGCGCTGCAGGGTTTCCAGCTCATGCTGGATCTCGGCGACCTGTTTGGCGCCTACCGTGCCGCCGTCGAGCAACGCACGATCCCGGTCTTCCCGCTGCCGTACCGAGTCGATCTCGGTCTCGAACTTGGCCACCTGGGCGCCCAGATCCTCCAGCGCGATCCCCAGTGCCGCCAGCCGGTCGTTGGCGGCGCCATGCTCGGCCTGGACCTCGTCGAGGCGCTGCTGCTCGGTCAGATGCTTGGCTCGATGGGCGAGACGCCCGAGCTCGGCGTCCACCTCGGTGAGCTCGAGCAGCGAACGTTGTTGGGATACTTGCGCTTTCATTACTTCCAGCTTCCTACGTTCGACTCTCGACATTCCATGGATCGGTGCGCACCGTACAGACGCGCACCGGCAGCGTGTCGCCGAAATGCCGGCGTAGCACGTCCGCCGCCTGGGCGCACCAGGGAAACTCGCTGGCCCAGTGTGCAACATCGACGAGCGCGACCGCCGACGCCCTGCGGTGCTCGTCGGCGGGGTGGTGGCGCAGGTCAGCGGTGACGTAGGCCTGCACATCGGCGGCGGTGACCGCCCCGAGCAGGGAATCGCCCGCTCCCCCGCACACCGCGACCCGCGATACCATCGCCTCGGAATCCCCGGCCGCCCGCACGCCCCACGAGGTTACCGGCAGCGCCGCACACACCCGGGATACGAACGCGGACAAGGGTTCCGGCGCAGGCAACGAACCGATCCGGCCGATTCCGACGTCGCCCGGGATGGGCGCAAGCGCGAAGATGTCGAACGCCGGTTCCTCGTAGGGATGCGCGGCGCGCATGGCGGCCAGGATCGCCGGGCGTCGCCGCGACGGCGCGATCACCTCGACCCGGTCCTCCGACACCCGTTCGACGGTGCCCACCTCACCGATCGTCGGCGACGCGCCATCGTGTGGCAGGAACTGACCGGTTCCGGTGACGCTCCAACTGCAGTGCGAGTAGTCGCCGAGCCGGCCGGCGCCCGCGGCGAACATCGCCTCGCGTAGCGGCGCGGCGTCCGCGGCGGGCACGAAGACCACCCATTTGTCCAGGTCCGGGCCCGCGGCAACGGGCGAGAGCACGCTCTGAACCGTCAGGCCGAGTGCGTCGGCCAATGCGTCGGACACCCCCGGGGAGGCCGAGTCGGCGTTGGTGTGCGCGGTGAACAACGCCCGCCCGGTCCGGATCAGCCGGTGGATCAGAGACCCCTTGGCGGTGCTCGCGGCGACGGTGTCCACCCCGCGCAACAGCAGCGGGTGGTGGGCCAGCAGCAACCCCCGGTCAGGCACCTCGGCGATGACGGACTCGGTGGCGTCGACCGCGATCGTCACCGAATCGACGGGTTCGTCCGGGTCACCACACACCAGGCCGACCGAATCCCAGTCCTGCGCCAAGTGCGGCGGGTAGGCAGCGTCCAGGACCGCGATGATCTCACTCAATCTGACACTCATCGCAGCACCTCCGTGACGGCTTCGACCAACGCCGGCCACTCCGGGCGCACCGCGGCACGCAGGTAGTTCGGGCGCAGGCCCACGAAAGTATCGCAACGGCGCACGGCAATGCCTTTGCTTTCCAGATGTTTTCGCATCAACTCCGCGTCGGGCACGGCGAACAGCACAAACGGTGCGGCCCCAGTCACCACCTCCAGGCCGAGCGCACCCAGCGCAGCCGCCATCTGCCCCCTCAGCACGGCCAGCCGCTGCGCGCCCTCCTCGGCCTCGGCGAGCGCCTGCGGTGTGTTGGCCGCGGCGATGGCTTCCAGCTGCAGGGTGCCCAGCGGCCAGTGCGCGCGGCGCGCGGTGAGCCGGGCCAGCACGTCCGGCGCGCCGAGCGCGTACCCGACCCGCAGCCCTGCCAGCGACCAGGTTTTGGTCAGGCTGCGCAGCACCAGCACATCCGGTAACGCGTCACCGGCCACCGATTCGGGCTCACCGGGGACGGCGTCGGCGAACGCCTCGTCGACCACCACCAACCTCCCCGGCCTGCGCAGCGCCAGGATGTCCTCGCGCGGATGTAGCACGCCGGTGGGATTGGTCGGATTGCCGACGACCACGAGGTCCGCCTCGTCCGGCAGTGAGGCGCCTGCCAGCGTGAACGGCGGCTCCAGCACCACGTGGTGCACCGGCACTCCGGCCGCCGCGAAGACCGCCTCAGGTTCGGTGAACGACGGCGCCATGAGCGCCGCGAGCCGTGGCCGCAGCCCGGCGAGCAGCGCGAACCCCTCAGCCCCGCCGGCCAGCAACACAACCTCCGCTTCGTCGCGGCCGTGGCGCGCGGCAACCGCCGCGACGGCGCGGCGCTCGTCAGCGACGCACGGATAACGGCCGAGGTCGCGCAGACGAGCGGCCAGCCGGTCGGTCAGCCACGCCGGTGGGGACCCGGCGCGGACGTTGACCGCGAAGTCCAGCATGCCCGGCAATGCGGCCTGGTCACCGTGGTACCGGGCGGCCGCGCGGGTTGGACTCGGAGGTGGGCACGGCACAGCACGACAGTAGTGGGCGGTGCCCCGTGGCGGGCAAGCCGGACCGCAGCGGTATAGGAGAGAATGAGCACGTGACTGACACGTTGGAGCTCACCCGTCCGCAGTTGGTGCTGTTCGATCTCGACGGCACCCTGACCGACTCGGCCGACGGCATCGTGTCCAGCTTCCGCCATGCGTTGCAGGCAGTGGGCGCCCCGGTGCCCGACGGTGACCTGACCGGCCGGATCGTGGGCCCGCCCATGCACCACACGCTGCGCGACATGGGGCTCGGCGACCATGCCGACACTGCCATCGCCGCCTATCGGACCGACTACACCAGCCGCGGCTGGGCGATGAACAGCCTGTTCGACGGCATTCCGGCGCTATTGGCAGACCTGCGAGCGGCCGGCGTGCGGCTGGCCGTCGCCACCTCGAAGGCCGAGCCGACCGCCCGGCGCATCCTCGCCCACTTCGCGCTCGACGAGTACTTCGAGGTCATCGCCGGTGCCAGCCCCGACGGCATCCGCGCAACCAAAGCCGAGGTGGTGGCCCATGCCCTGGGCCAGCTGCATCCGCTGCCACAACGGGTGCTGATGGTCGGTGACCGGATGCACGACGTCGAGGGTGCTGCCGAACACGGCATCGAGACGGTGGTGGTCGGCTGGGGCTACGGCAGCGGGGACTTCGTCGAGCCCGCCGCCGTCGCCGCGCGCGCCCATGTCGATACCGTCGAAGCCTTACGCGAGGTGCTCGGTGTCTGACCTACACGTCACATTCGTCTGCTCGGGCAATATCTGCCGCTCGCCGATGGCGGAGAAGATGTTCGCCCACCAGATCAGCGAACGCGGGCTGGCCGGGCGGGTCCGGGTGAGCAGTGCAGGCACCGGCGGCTGGCATGCCGGCGGCGGCGCGGACGCTCGCGCCTGCCTGGTGCTGTCCGAGCACGGCTATCCCAGCACGCACGTCGCCGCTCAGGTCGACGACGACCACCTGGACGCCGATCTGGTGGTCGCGCTGGGCCGCAACCACGCCCGGATCCTGGCCCAACTGGGTGTCGAGGCGGACCGGCTGCGGATGCTGCGATCGTTCGATCCGCGCTCGGGTGCGCACACCCCGGATGTCGAGGACCCCTACTACGGCACCCGCGACGATTTCGAGGCCGTGTTCACCGTGATCGAGGCGGCACTGCCCGGCTTGCATGACTGGGTCGACGCGGCGCTGGCCGCCCGGGTGGCCTGATGAAGCGGCTCGCGTTCCTCCTCCGGCCACAGTGGCTGGCACTGTTCGTCGTGGTGCTCGCGTTCGCCTACCTCTGCTTCACCGTGTTGGCGCCCTGGCAGCTGGGCAAGAACACCAAGACGTCGCGGGAGAACAGCCAGATCGCGAACTCCCTGCAGGCCGACCCCGTTCCGGTGACGAGCCTACTGCCGCAGCAGGATTCGGCCGCGCCGGACGACCAGTGGCGTCGCGTGACCGCGACCGGGCGTTACCTGCCCGAGGGCGAGGTGCTGGCACGGTTGCGGGTGATCGAGGGTGATCCGGCGTTCGAGGTGTTGACACCGTTCGCGGTCGACGGCGGTCCGGTGGTACTCGTCGACCGCGGCTATCTGAAACCCGAGCAGGGAACCGGGGTGCCGCATGCCGCCGCCCCACCGACTGGGACGGTGACGATCACCGCGCGGCTGCGTGATTCCGAGGGCGTCGCCACCGGAAAGGAACCGTTCCGCACCGATGGGGTGCAGCAGGTGTACTCGATCAGCACCGCACAGATCTCGTCGGTGACGGGGATGCCGCTGGCCGGCTCGTACCTGCAGCTGGTCGACGGCCAGCCGGGCGGGCTCGGCACAATCCCCCTACCTCAGCTCGACGCCGGACCGTTCCTCTCGTACGGCATCCAGTGGATCGCGTTCGGCATCGTCGCCCCGATCGGGTTGGGCTACTTCGTCTACGCCGAGATCCAGCAGCGCAGGCGCGAGCGGGCCGCCAAGCCCACCGGGTCCGCCGCCGAGTTCACCCCGCAGGAGAAGCTCGCCGACCGCTATGGACGGCGGCACTGAGCGCTACCGCAGACAACGCTGCAGCGGCTTGCACCACCCGCGACAACCGCACTGCGCGACCCACATCCGCGACTTCGGGGATCCGCCCATCTCCCAATGTGGGCCGGATCTCCAGCTGATGCGCGTACTGCGTCGGACCTCCCAACCGGACCCCCAACGCACCGGCGAACGACGCCTCGACCACGCCGGCGTTAGGACTGGGGTGACGCGCCGCGTCGCGCCGCCAGGCCCGTAGCGCCGCCCGCGGTGACCCACCGACCACCGGCGCGCATACCGCGACAAGAACCCCGGTCAGCCGGGCCGGGATGTAATTCAACACATCGTCGAATCGAGCTGCAGCCCAACCGAATCGGCCATACCGCGGGGATCGGTGCCCGATCATCGCGTCCAGCGTGTTGGCACCCCGGTACACCAATACGCCCGGCGCACCGCCGACCGCCGCCCACAGCAGCGGCGCCACCTGTGCGTCGGAGGTGTTCTCCGCCAACGACTCCATGGTCGCGCGGGTCAGGCCCGCGGCATCGAGCGCGGCGGGATCCCTGCTGCACAGCGACGGCAACAACCCGCGGGCACCGTCCAGATCGTCACTTTCCAGCAGGCCGGCCATCTGCCCGCCCACCCGATTGAGCGAGGTGCCACCGAGTGCGATGAATGTCGCCACCGCGGTCACCGGAGCCGAGCGGCCAGCAGCCAACCCCAACAACCCAAGCCCGGTCAGCAGCAGCCCGGTGTGCACCATCCCGGCCCGACGACTGTCGGCGTAGGTGAACCCCTCCAACCGGCCTGCGGCCGCTCCGAAGACCGCCACAGGGTGGCCCCGACGCGGATCCCCCAGCAGCAGGTCGGCGAGATATCCCGTGGCGATGCCGGCAGCCCGGGCGCGACATGTCGGCTCAAACACTTCGGCAGCGTCTCACAAGGTGGTGTACTCGAACTCATGAGGCTGGGTCCACCACGGCGGCCACGACGCGTGACTGATCTCCTCAACCCGGCGGCGGTGTTGCTGCCCGCGGCCAACGTCATCATGCAACTGTCGGCGCCCGGCGTCGGTTACGGCGTGTTGGAGAGCCCGGTCGACAGCGGCAACGTCTACAAGCATCCGTTCAAACGGGCCCGCACCACCGGAACCTATCTGGCCGCGGCCACCCTCGGCACCGACGCCGACCGAGCGCTGATCCGCGAGCAGGTGGACAGGGTGCATGCACTGGTCCGGTCGAAGACCTCAAGCCCAGTGTCCTACAACGCATTCGACCCCACGCTGCAACTGTGGGTGGCAGCCTGCCTGTACCGCTACTACGTCGACATGCACGAGTTTCTCTACGGTCGGCTCGACGACTCCTCCGCCGACGCGGTCTATGCCGATGCCCGCACCCTCGGCACCACGCTGCAAGTTCCGGAGGACATGTGGCCGGCGGACCGGGCGGCCTTCGACGCCTACTGGAAGAAATCGTTGGAGGGCCTGCGGATCGACCCGCCGGTACGCGAACATCTGCACGGGGTGGCCGGGATGGCGTTCCTGCCCGCCCCGCTGCGGCTACTCGCCGGCCGCTTCAACCTCTTCGCCACCGCCGGGTTCCTGCCTGAGGAGTTCCGTGCACACATGCAGATGACGTGGACGGCTGAGCAGAACCGGCGCTTCGAGTGGTTGCTGACCGGCCTGCGGGTCGCCGACCGGGTGATCCCGCGGGAGGTGTGGCTGCTGGGGTACCAGCTCTACCTGTGGGATATGCGGGCCCGTAACCGCCGGGGCAAGCGCGTCGTATAACAGTTGGAGGTAGCCATGGCATTTCCGTCGCTCAACCATGTGGCGGTCACCGTCCGCGATCTCGCCGTCAGTGGCCCGTGGTACCGCGCCTTGATCAGCAGCGAACCGGTACTCGACGAGCACACCGATGCCGGTTTCCACCACGTGGTGTGGGAGCTCGACGGCGGCACGCTGTTCGGCATCCACCAACACGACACGTCAGCTGCCGACGAACGTTTCACGGAGTTCCAGGTGGGGTTGGATCACGTCAGTTTCGGCTGTGCTACCCGTTCCGACCTGCAGCAGTGGGCCGGCAGGCTCGACGAGCTGGGCATCGCCCACGGTGGAATCGTCGATGCCCCGTACGGTTCTGGGTTGAGCTTCCGGGATCCCGACGGCATCGCATTGGAGTTCTTTGCCCCTAGTTGACCGGCCACGACTTGCGGGAAAGTGGACTGACCATTTCACGGATAAGATCCGACACGGGAGGACATCCGTGAAGAACCTCGCCGTGAAAGACCTCGTAGTCGGGGTCGCCACAGCAATGATCATCGGATTTGTGATTGGCGGCATCAAGGCATCTGGGCCCCATTTCCCCGCACCGGCGGTTCCAGCGCCACCGCTCCCCCAGCCGGGGGCCTACACCGTCATCGAGAGCACACCCGAGAGCACCTGGCCGCCTTACGACTGGACGTTGTCGGACTGTGGACCAGAGTGCGTCCACGTGCTCTCGCAATCCTCGGACAACAGGTGGCAGCTGGAGTTGTCGTGGAGCTCCACCGCCGACGCCAACCGCGGCGCCTGGGTCGGTGAGCGCACCAACCCTGGAATGAGTTGCAAGCTCGGCGCGCCGGAGGAATACCGGACCGGCCCCTTCACGATGAAGTACATCATCAGGCCCGACCTCACGGGCTTCATCAATATGAAGTTCTCCCAAGACAATCCGTCCTGTTCCGGCGACACCGATATGCGCAGCCGCGAACTCACGCTGCGGAAGGCCCCGACCGTGTGGTCGTAAGCTCACGTTCTTGACCTCTCGCGCGTCTACAAGGTGAAGGTATACGCACGAGCAAGGAGCCAGCCCATGGATCGATGCCGATGAAGACACCATTCGAGAGCGTCGTCAGCACGCACGGCCCGGCCGTGTTGCGGGTGTGCACCTTCGTCCTCGGCAGCACCGATGCCGAGGACGCCTGGTCGGAGACCTTCCTGGCCGCCCTACGCGCCTATCCCGAGCTCGCCGAGGATGCCAACGTCGAGGCCTGGCTGGTGAGGATCGCCCACCGCAAGTCCATCGACATCATCCGGCGGCGGCAGCGCGACGCGATCGCCGTCAGCGACGTGCCCGACCAGGTGTCGTCGCTCGGAACGCCCGGCGCGGGTGACGACGAACTCACCGATGCGGTGAAAGCGCTGCCGCCCAAACAACGCCAGGCCGTCGCATACCACTACCTGATCGGCCTGCCGTACGCCGAGATCGCGGCGATCCTCGGTGGCACCACCGCAGCTGCGCGTAAGGCCGCCTCCGACGGAATCGCCGCCCTACGAACCAAATTCCCGGACGCACTCACGGAAGGAGGGCCCCGATGAACGACATCCTGACGCGCCTGCACCGCAGGCTCGAGGAGCAAGCAGCCGAGCACGGCCTGCTCGACATCGCCTACACCACCATCGACACGCCCGTCGGGTCATTGCTGTTGGCCGCCACGGAGATCGGGCTCGTACGGGTCGCCTACGACTCCGAGGATCACGACACAGTGCTCGACGCGCTGGCCACCAGGCTGAGTCCACGCGTGCTGCGTGCCCCGAAGCGCCTCGACATCGCCGCGCGCGAAATCGACGAGTACTTCACCGGTGTGCGCCGGCGGTTCGACGTGCCGTTGGACTACTCGCTATCCAGTGGGTTCCGGCAGGTGGTGCAGCGTCAGCTGTCGCACATCCCGTACGGGCAGACCGAGTCCTACAAGACGGTCGCGCAGACCGTCGGCAATCCCAACGCCGTGCGCGCCGTCGGTACGGCGTGTGCGACCAATCCCCTGCCGGTCGTGGTGCCGTGCCACCGCGTACTGCGTTCCGACGGCACGCTCGGCGGATACATCGGCGGAGCGGCCGCCAAAACCACGCTCCTGACCCTGGAGCGGGCCGCATGAACCGGTGGCAGAAAAAGGTCGACTCCGGAGATTGGGAAGCCATCACGGCCGAGGTCAACGAATACGGCGGTGCGCTGCTGCCCAAGCTGTTGACCGGCGCCGAAACCCAGCGCCTGCGGGCCATGTACGCCAACGACCACCGGTTCCGCAGCACCATCGACATGGGCCGTTACCGGTACGGCGAAGGCGAGTACCGCTACTTCGACGCCCCGTACCCCGAGCCGATCGAGCAGCTCAAACAGGCGCTGTATCCGCGTCTGTTGCCGATCGCTCGGGATTGGTGGACCAAGCTGGGCCGCCGGCCACCCTGGCCCGACACCCTCGACGAGTGGCTGCAGCTGTGCCACCGCGCAGGGCAGACCAAGGCGACGGCGATCCTGCTGCGGTACAGCGAAAATGGCTGGAACGCCCTGCACCGCGACCTCTACGGGGATCTCGTCTTCCCACTGCAGGTGGTGATCAACCTCAACAAACCGGGCACCGATTACACCGGCGGCGAGTTTCTTCTGCTCGAACAACGACCGCGAGCTCAATCACGGGGTACTGCAACGCAATTGCCGCACGGGCACGGCTACGTGTTCACCACCCGCGACCGTCCGGTCAAATCCGTGCGGGGTTGGTCGGCAGCGCCGGTGCGACACGGTGTTTCGGTGATCCGGTCAGGCGAGCGCACCACGCTCGCGCTGGTTTTCCACGACGCCGCATGAGGATTGGGCATCGTGCTCTATACCCATTGCGTCGACCGCCAAGAGCTGCGGGCGCGAATCTTGCCCAAGTCGCGATTCATGATCCCCGGATAGTTCTTGCCGGGATACCAAGGCTGTCTCGTGACTTGGTCGAAGCCGGGCATGGTGTGCATGTGCTCGACCATCCGGGCGCGCATGTCAGCGTCGGGCAGAGACCCCAGGCAAGCTGCCATGTTGTCGATGAGGTGCTCGGGATCTGAGGTGGCCGGCAGGGCGACGGTAACCGCAGGGTGCGAGATCACCCACTTGAGGAAGTACTGCGACCACGTGCGTATCCCCAAGTCGCCGGCGAAATCCGGCAGCGGTCGGTCCCCCACGAAGTGGTGCAGCCTCCCCTTCTCCAGGGGCATGTTCACTGTCACCGCAACACCATTGTCGGCTGCCAGTGCCATGATCACGTCCTCGGCCTGCCGTTCGGCGATGGAGTAGCGGATCTGCACGAAATCGAGGTTGCCACCGGAGATCCAGGTCGCCAGCGGGCTGAAGTAGGCCGGGTCGTGATGGGTCACGCCAAGTCGGCGGATGCGGCCTTCGGCCTTCCACGCGTGCAGCAGCGGCATGATCATGTCGACGTTCACCAGCGCGTGGCATTGCATGACGTCGATCGGAGCTGTTCTCGACAGTCGCCTCATCGAGGTGTCGAGGCTGGCTTCGGCGTGTGAGGCATCGCCGAGGTGGTCCCCTGTCGACCAAATCTTGTTGGTGACGAAAAGGTCGTTCTGGATGCCGTCTTCGACGGCGGAGCGTGCGATGTTCTGCTCGGCCAGTCCGTACAGCGGGGACGTGTCCACCACCCGGCCCCCGCTCGCCCAGAACCGGCGCAGCACCTCGTCGCGAACACTGCGAGCCTGTTCGGGAATCGCATCGAAGGTCTGAAAGGTACCCAGGCCGATGGCAGGCAGCGCGACGTCGGTGCCCGGAATCGTGCGAGTCACCATGCCGGCGGGCAATTGTGGCGGGGGTGCTTGAGGTCGATCGACGCCACGGCTCGCGCCGGCCTCAGGCGTCGAGAGGTGCTCATCGGCGACGGCGGCGTAGATCCCCCCTCCAGCTAGTGCCGCCGCGGCGCTCAATCCGCCGACTTGAAGCAGGCGGCGCCGAGATGGTCGCCAGGGCATGTCGGAATTCACGGATCCGATCCAACACATCGAAGTCCGAACCAGCCAGGGATCGCCGATCCCTGGCGGGTGCCGTGCAGCTACACCACAATGACGACGTGGCACGAATGGACCGGGATACGCTAGCGGACTTTCTGCGGGGACGACGTGAGGCGCTGTCCCCCACCGACGTCGGTCTGCCGTCGGGTCCGGGTCGGCGGGCCCCGGGGTTGCGCCGGGAGGAAGTCGCGCAGATCAGTGGAATGTCCGTCGACTACTACGCACGCCTGGAACAGCGTCGTTCGCCACAGCCGTCGACCAACATACTGTCGGCGCTTGCCCGCACGTTGCGGCTCTCCCGCGATGAGCGCGACTACTTGTACCGGATCGCCGGCCATCATGCCCCCGGCGGCAGCGCACCGAGTTCCTTCGTGCGGCCGGCGCTCATTCATCTGCTCACCCAACTCGACGACTGCGCAGCATTTGTCGTCTCCGACTTGGAGGTCATGCTCGCCCAGAACCGCCTATCCGTCCTGCTGATGGGTGATCGGCGCGCGAAGCGCCAAGATGCGGCATCGAGCATGACCTGGCAGTGGTTCATCGAACCGAAGTATCGCGAGCTGTACCCGCCGGAGGATCACGACGAACAATCACGCGTCCGCGTCGCCGACCTGCGCGCCACGTGGTCGCGGCGCCGAGCCGACGCCGACGTCGCCGCACTGGTCGACGGGCTGCTCGTGCGCAGCCAGGAGTTTCGTTCACTGTGGGACCGTCAGGACGTCGAGGTCCGCCACGCCCACCGAAAAACGTTGACGCATCACGAAGTTGGGCGTTTAACCGTCGAATGTGAGCTGCTCGCCACCTACGACGACGGTCAGCGACTGGTCATCCTCAGCGCCGATCCCACCTCGGAGTCGTACAGCAAACTACAACTGCTCGGTGTCGTCGGCGACCACAAGGTTGGCACCGTCATGACCCCCGACCAATGACGGTCGAGCAATTCGGGATCAGCTGCCGTGTGTGCGGGTCACGGGGTAGCGGGTCGATCACCAGGCGATCACTTCGCCCTGCCAGTTGAAGAACTGGCCGGTGGGAGACTCGGCGGCCAGTGCAATGGCCACAATGCCGGCCGCACCTTCGGCAGGATCGCCGGCGCCCGGCATGGGTTCGCCATTGCTGAGGCCTGTTGCTCGATAACCGGGGCTCACCGAAAGTACGGAGATCTCCTCCTGTGCAAGCTCTTTGGCGTAGAGCACGGTCAACATGTCCAGGGCGCTCTTCGACGCCTGATACGCGGCCGCGGCAACCGAGCTGTGCGCCCAGTCCGGATCATTGACCAGGCGGGTCGATCCCAGTTCGCTCGACACGTTCAGAATCCGCGGGCGTCCAGACTTCCGCAACAGGGGCAGGAACGCATTGGTGACGGCGGCGATGCCGGCGGTATTGGTGTCGAACGTCTGCAATAACGACGCCCGGCTCACCTGTGAAGCCGTCAGCCCGTCTCCCACGATGGCGGCGTTGTTGATCAAGATGTCCAACCGACCGTAAGTGTCGGCGACGTGCTCGACGGCCGCCGCGATCGTCTGGTCATCGGTCACGTCAATGGTCAGCTGATCCACCGCGAGCCCGTCCGCGACCAACTCACCGGCAGCGGACGCACCGCGCGCCGGATCGCGGGATCCCATGAGCACACGCACACCGGTGCGTGCGAGTTGTTGCGTCATGTGGAAGCCGATACCGGCGTTGGCTCCGGTCACCAGGGCGATGAGGTTGTCGTTGTTGGTCATGGAACGAGTACAGCGCAGATCAGTCTGCACAGGCAGGGAGCAGTTGTGCCCCTGTAGACGGGAATACGTGACCTCAGGCCAGATGGGACAATTCACTGCGTTTAGCGTTTGCGGCAATTTGCGACGTCCTCGAGATCTGCCGAGTGAGTCCGCGTCGACCGTTCTGTCTCGTTTCCGGATCGTCCGCCGACCAGCACCCGCAGTGCATCGAACCACCGACCGCTGGTGTGTGAATGCCTTTGACCAGCACTTATAGCGTCTCCGTGCGCCTATTCTGTCCGCATAAGTCCAGCTCAGGTGTCTGGACCCGCGGCCTGGTGGCTGCTGCCATCAGCGCCCCTGCGGCGGCGATCGCACCGAGGGCAACGAACATGGCGGCGTACCCGCCGAGGAGAGTGGCCAGGGCCGCGCCGACGAACGGGCCGACCGCGGTGGCGATCATGATCGGTGCGTTCAGGATGCCGCTGAGATGGCCGTAATGGGTTACGCCCCAACGCTCGGTGACCGCGGTCGCTTGCAGCAACGTCATGATGCCGCGTATTACGCCGGCGCCGATCGCCACTACCAGCAACGCGGCGTAGCTGCTGAAGACGCCGAGAAGCGCAGTAGTGGCCGCGACGCCGACCATGATGATCACCGTGCGTGGCACCACGCCGATACGGCGGACGAGTGTTTGGTAGCCCAAGCGGCCGAGCACTTGCCCTGCGCCGCCCAGGCCAAGCGCGACCGCCGCGGCGCCGGTGCTGATACCGCGTTGGCTCATCAACGGCACCAGGTTCGCGATCACCGCATACGACGCGAGTCCGGCGAGCGCGAATGCCGCTATCAACGCCAGGAAGGGCCCGCTGCGGGCGGTGCGGGTGGGCGCCTCCACCTCATGTTTGGTTGTCGCTGCCGGCCACGGGCGCCGAAGACCGAAGAAATGGGCCGGAATGGTGATCACCGCCATGATCGCCGCCAACACGAGATACGTTTCGCGCCAACTCATGTGAGCTGAAATGGCCGCGGTCAGCGGTGCGAACACCGTGCTGGCGAAACCCGCCACCAGGGTCAAGATCGTCAATGCGCGCACCGCGTCGGTGCCGAAGAACCGAGTCAACGCCGCGAACGCGGGTGCGTAGAACACCGCGCTCATCGCCACACCGGCGACGACCCAGGCCGCCACGAACCAGCCGTAGTTCGGCGCCGCTACGACCGCGATCACCGCGAGGGTGCCCAGCACCGAGCCGGCGGTCATGATCCAGCGCGGGCCGACGCGGTCCAACCACCGCCCGACGGGGATCCCCACCAGTGCTGAAGTCACCAGGCCCGCCGAGAACGCGGCGGTCACCGTCGACGCCGACCAACCGGTGTCGGCGCTGATCTGCTCCGACATCACGGTGAAGGCGTAGTACAACACACCCCAGCTGGTGATTTCAGTGACGCACAGAGTCAACAGGACCCAGCGCAGCCCGTGGGCTGCGCTGGGTGCCGGGAGAGGATCCGTCGTGGTCATCCGCCAATGGGGTTGAGCGACAGCGTGAGCGGTTGCAGCGTTGATGGCTGCGATGTCGGGGCTGGCCCGCAGCACCCGCCGCCGGCGTTCTCATCCTCGGGGCTGTCGAACAAGCCCGCGCCGTTGCACACCCCGGTGTCGGGGAGGGTCAGCTCGACGCGGCGTGCGGCCTCGTGGTCGCCGGCAAGTTCCGCGGCGATGCTGCGGACCTGCTCGTAGCCGGTCATCGCCAGGAAGGTCGGCGCGCGCCCGTAGGACTTCATCCCCACGATGTAGAGATTCGGTTCGGGATGGGCCAATTCGGCTGCGCCGTGCGGCAATACGCTGCCGCAGGAGTGCATGTTCGGATCTATCGAAGGGGCCAAGTTGACCGGGGCCTGCAGAATCGGGTCCAGCTCGATGCGCATCTCCGACAGGAACGACAGATCCGGCCGGAAGCCGGTGAGGACAACAACGTGATCGGCGGCCGGCAACACCCGACCGTCCTCGGCTGTCACCACCGCGCGTTCGTCCACCAGGTCGATGCGCTCAGTGCGGAACCCGGTCGACAGCGACACCCGGCCCGCCTCGACCGCTTCCTTGGATCGCACACCCAACGCGCCGCGCTGTGGGAGTTCATCGGCTGCGCCCCCGCCGAAGGTGTCCTCGGAGACCCCGCGGCGCAGCACCCACGTCACCGTCGTCGACGGATCCTTGCGCACCACCTCGCCGAGCTGGATCACCGCGGTCATCGCCGAGTGCCCGCTGCCGACCACCACCACATGCTGGCCCGCCAGACCCGAGGCCTCCGCCAGCGTCGGCGGGATATAGGTCAGCACGCCGGAGGCCGCAGCCGCAAGTTCCCCGATTGCGGGAACACCATCAGCGCCAGCAGGATTGGGCTGACCCCACGTGCCCGAGGCGTCAATGACCGCCCGCGCCTGCACCCGACACTGCGTCCCGTCTGCCTTACTCACGTGCACGACGAACGGCGTCTCAGCACGGCCCGGGCTGACCAGCCGGTCCCGGCCCAGCCGGGACACCGCCTCAACTCGCGCGCTATATTGCACGCGCTTGCCCAATGCGTCCGCCAGCGGCGCCAAGTAACTGTCGATCCATTCTCGTCCGGTCGGGAACCCAGACGCGGCGGCCGTCCAGCCGGTCGGCTCGATCAGCCGTGCAGCTGCGGGATCTACCAATTCGGGCCACGGCGAGAAGGTGCGCACATGTTCCCATTGCTCGACCGCCGATCCTGGACCTTGGCCGGCCTCCAACACCAGCGGTGTGAGTCCGCGCTCCAGCAGTTGCGCGGCCGCCGCCAAACCCAGCGGTCCGGCCCCGATCACCACGACAGGCAGCTCTGACATGCCCACTCCTCTCATCGACAACCTTCGATGGGATCGATCGTTCTCGATGCATCGATGTTTGTCAATGCGTGTGCCATGATGGATGACATGGCAACGGCGACCGCTCCCCTGAGCACCGCAGATGTGACTGCTTGCTGCTCTCCGCTAACTGGGGGCGTGCTGGATACCGCCGCCGCGGAACGCCTCGCCTCGGTGTTCAAAGCGCTCGCCGACCCGGCACGGGTCAAACTGGTGTCCCTCATCGCGGCAGCAGAGGGCGGCGAAGCCTGCATCTGCGACCTGACTGAACCGCTCGGACTGAGCCAACCCACGGTGTCGCACCACATGAAGTTGCTCGTCGACGGCGGCTTGGTGAGCCGTGATCAGCGCGGCAAATGGGCCTACTACCGAGTCAACTCCGAAGCCCTGGACCGCATCGCTGCCGCAGTCTCAACTCAACCGGGATAAGCAACCTCGCGTTGATGACCGCGCCCGCCTGTTACCCGACCAGGCCAGCCGGGCAGTGCAGAGGCGCTGGGATGAAACTGGCGATGCGTAGCTTGGACTCGGTCCGCGCCCGGTGCCACGGCCGACGAGGTGGCGCGACGACTGAAATGACCGCGAAAAGTCAACAGCCGCCCCACGATCCGCACACCGCTCACTGGAGATCAGGTGAGTACCCCCGCCTTGACAGCTGCGGTGACTCCCCCGTCGACGATGAGGTCGGTGCCGGTGACGAAACTGGCCGCCGGACTGAGGAGAAATTCGACGGCTGCGGCGACATCGTCGGGTGTACCGATCCGACCACAAGGCGACGCGCGAACGTGTTCGAATCGGTCGGACCCCGCGTACCCCGCGCGCAGCACCTTTGCTGATATGCCTGCGTGCAGTAGGAGCAGCACGCGAAGCACCCACGGCGTGCTTGTGGTCAGTATCAGCCATCGGAGGCAGCTCACGTACCTGAAACAGGCTGCAACGTATCAGGGTAACGACATCCGGATCGGTTTTCCTGATCGCGTTACGACACAAGGCTTTTGCCAAAGGAGGGCCGCCGCCACATATCAAAACTCTGGTGGACCACACCAGATTTGACGTTCCAGGTGACGCAGATCCGCGTCACATCGTCACCGTAGCAATCCCAGACAGTCGCACGAGACCGTCGGAATCTACGGCTAAGTAGTACTAGCCCGCGCCTCAACCCACTTGATCAAGCGGCGACGGCGTTCTGCGATGCGCTCGGGATTCTGCTCTGCGTCACGCTCGGCGGCGTCGGCTTCCTCCCAGGCACGACGCATATCGGCGTCGTGGAACTCCACAGTCTTCGCCATCACTCACCCCTTTCGGACGACGCCAGCATAGCTGCGCTCACCGACAAAACGCGTTAGGCACATTCTAGTTCCCTCGCTGCTGGGAGGCCTTGGTGATGCGGGCGGGCGTCATCGTCGTCGCTTCGGCGGCGGCAAGCAGGTGTGCCAGCACCTTGATGGATGCGACATCCGAGTCCGAGAACCCGTCAGCTTCGAGCGTGTTGGCTGTCAGCATCCCGAAAGCGAGTCTGTCTGCACGAACAGCGACCGACACAAACGACCTGTACTGCCGATTCCTAGAGACGTCCCATGAGGCGGGAACCGCGGCGCCCGTGTCGTTACTCAACTCGACCTCGCCAATGTCTATCAGGTCCCATACCCCCTGATCACCGCCGTGGCCCTCGACGAACTCGCTGGTGAAGGAGTCTTCGCGATTTCGCGAGTCACTGTAGGTGCCCGACTGCATCACCCGGGATTGTGCACTTAGGTCTTGGACCCGAAAGTAGGCGGCCCGCGGCGCTTCGCTCTGGACGAGATCGCAGACCTTGCTGACAATTGACGTGCGAAACCCGCTGATCTCCACATCCTTGGATGCCTGATCCAACACGGAGAGCCGGCGCAGCTTGTCGGCAGTGCCGAGCATGGCTCCGTTGATGAGCAATGAGGTGCGACGAGACTCTGCCTTCAAGGCTTGGTCGAGCGAGACCCGCTCCTCCTCCTGCTGACGCTTGAAAGCGCGCTCGTTCCTGAACTTGAAGAAGCCGACAACAGCGGTCGCTACCGCGAAGCAGCCGGCCACAATGCGGATACCGACGAGCCAATAGCCCGGCGGGATGAGACTGATCGCAAAGGTGGCCGCAGCGGTCAGTACAGCCAGCGCCGTCAGTGTGAAGTTGAAGGCGACCGCCTGGTCCTTGACAGCCTTCGTCTGCTCCACCCCCACCGCGGCAGCATCTCACACAGGGCCGACGTAAACGAGCAATGAATGCCTACTCGCGCAGTGTCGGATCGGTGCCGCCGCCCGTTGGGTCGCGAGTTCGAATCTCTTGGCACAACGGGGGTTTTGAAATCGCCGGAAATTCTTGGCCGTAAGCCTCTGACCTGCAATAACTTTGGTGGGCGCGGACGGTATCGAACCGCCGACCGCTGGTGTGTAAAACCAGAGCTCTACCACTGAGCTACGCGCCCCGTCGCAGGCACGGTACACGGCGTTGACGTGGGACCGGAAATTCCGGTGGAGAATTCACCCCCGCAGTGCCGCCAGCGCCTGTGTCCATACCGTCTGATCCCGGACCTGCCCCGGTTCCATCATCTCGGCGAAGCGGATGGTCCCGGTGCGGTCGACCACGAACGTGCCGCGGTTGGGATATCCGGCGTCGGAGTTGAACACGCCGTAGGCCTGGGTCACCGCGCCGTGCGGCCAGAAATCGGAGAGCACCGGAAACGTGAATCCGCTTTCGATGGACCAGATCTTGTGCGTCGGCGGCGGTCCCACCGAGATGGCAAGGGTGGCCGTGTCGTCGTTCTCGTAGACCGGCAGTTTGTCCCGGATCTCGCCGAGCTCGCCCTCACAAACGCCAGTGAACGCGAGGGGGAAGAACACCAGCAGGACGTCCCTGGCACCCCGGTATCCGCTGAGGGTGACGGGCCTGCCGTTCTGGTCCCTGAGGGTGAAATCCGGCGCGGGGGCGCCGACGGCGAGCACTATCCCCGCTTTCCGGCGGCCTTCGATTTCGGCTGTACCAGCCGGCTGGCCGACCAGTCCCCCAGTTTGGCCGACGAGGTCTGCATCAGGCCCGCGGTCGGGGCCGATTCGGCGATCTCGGCGGGCTGCACGTGCCCGGGCTTGCCGGTCTTGGGGGTGATCACCCAGATCACGCCGTCCTCGGCCAGGGGGGTGATGGCGTCCATCAGCCGGTCCACAAGATCGCCGTCGCTGTCTCGCCACCAGAGCACCACGACGTCGACCACATCGTCCGCATCCTCGTCGAGCAGCTCAGAGCCGCACGCGTCCTCGATGTCGGCCCGGATGTTGTCGTCGGTGTCCTCGTCCCAACCCAACTCCTGGACGACCTGTCCATTCTCGATGCCCAGAATCTGGGCGTAGTTCGGGTCAGAGTCCTTCCCCGCCGCGACCACCGTCGGTCCTCCTCAACCTTTTAGAGCCTTGCCTTGTGCTGCTCGTCGTGTGCGCCCTATCGTCGCACGCCGGTGTCCAAGTGCGGGTGTCCGGCAGGCAGGTTCGTCGAACCGCCCTCAATACGCGGCATCGCATCTGTCCAATGCGTTGGTCCGCGCGGTGTTGGACCGGTTGGATGCGGCGTTGAACTCGTCGGGCGGGGCGTTGCCGGAAATGGCCCCGGCAACCGCTCGCGCGGAGTCCACCCACTCGGTCAGGGCGCCCCGCAGATCCGGTGACAGCGCGTCGGACATGCCGGAACTGACCAGATCAGCGCTGCGGTTCAGCGCGGCGACGGCGGGACCGGCTTTGACCTGCACATCGGCCGAGTCGTTGTTGACGGCTTCGACGTAGACATTCACTGCGTCGACCGCGTCCACGGCCGAGGTGCTCAGATCCTCGCAAACGGTGTGAACGGCACGGGTCGTCAACGACGCCTGACGCTCCGACTCACGAGCCGCCGAACTCACCGAGGATTCCTCGATCGACGCCGAAACCGACGCCCGGTACACCGGAGCAGCCTCCGGATCGACCTGCGCGGTCCCGCCGGTCACCGACGAGCAGCCCACAACCACGATGGCGATTGCCGCAACGCCACCGAGCGCTGACGCGGCGATTCTCAGCCTTGCTCCCGCCCTTGCACCCAACTGCGAACCGATCGGCACGATCTGCAGACGTTACCGGTTCTTCATCGCGGCGACCGGTTCATTCCACTCGCCACCCCCAGCGAAGCGGATGCGGCACGATAGGGGGACGATAGAAGGTGCCACAAGCACCTATCGATTAGTAACCGCCTAACAAGGAGCGGAAGTTGACCACCGAGTTCGTGCGCCAAGACCTGGCCCAAAACTCCAGCACCGCAGCAGAACCCGACCGGGTCCGGGTGATCCGCGAGGGTGTCGCCTCATATCTGCCCGACATAGACACCGACGAAACCAGCGAATGGCTCGAATCGTTCGACGAGTTGCTCGAGCGCTCCGGCCCGGCGCGGGCGCGGTATCTGATGTTGCGACTGCTCGAGCGCGCCGGCGAACAACGGGTGTCGATTCCCGCGCTGACATCCACCGATTACGTCAACACCATCCCGACCGAGCTGGAACCCTGGTTCCCCGGTGACGAGGACGTCGAGCGACGCTACCGGGCATGGATCAGGTGGAACGCCGCCATCATGGTGCACCGCGCACAGCGACCGGGAGTCGGTGTGGGCGGCCATATTTCGACATATGCCTCCTCGGCCGCCCTCTACGAGGTCGGGTTCAACCACTTCTTCCGCGGCAAATCCCACCCGGGCGGTGGCGACCAGGTCTTCATCCAGGGCCACGCCTCGCCGGGCATCTACGCGCGCGCCTTCCTGGAAGGCCGTCTGACGACCGACCAACTGGATGGTTTCCGCCAGGAGCACAGCCACAAGGGCGGCGGCCTGCCGTCCTACCCGCACCCGCGGTTGATGCCGGACTTCTGGGAGTTCCCGACGGTGTCGATGGGGCTGGGCCCCATGAACGCCATCTACCAGGCGCGGTTCAACCACTACCTGCATGACCGCGGCATCAAGGACACCTCGGATCAGCACGTCTGGGCGTTCCTCGGGGACGGCGAGATGGACGAGGCGGAAAGCCGCGGGCTGACGCACATGGCCGCCCTGGAGGGCTTGGACAACCTGACCTTCGTGATCAACTGCAACCTGCAGCGCCTGGACGGCCCGGTGCGCGGCAACGGCAAGATCATCCAGGAGCTGGAGTCGTTCTTCCGGGGTGCCGGCTGGAATGTCATCAAGGTGGTGTGGGGCCGCGAGTGGGACGCCCTGCTGCACGCCGACCGCGACGGCGCGCTGGTCAATCTGATGAACTCGACGCCCGACGGCGATTACCAGACCTACAAGGCCAACGACGGCGCGTACGTGCGCGACCACTTCTTCGGCCGCGACCCGCGCACCAAGGCGCTCGTCGAGCCGATGACCGACCAGGAGATCTGGAATCTCAAGCGCGGCGGCCACGACTACCGCAAGGTGTACGCCGCCTACCGCGCGGCGATGGAGCACAAGGGTCAGCCGACGGTGATCCTGGCCAAGACCATCAAGGGCTACACGCTCGGCCATCACTTCGAGGGCCGCAACGCCACGCACCAGATGAAAAAGCTTGCGCTGCAAGACCTCAAGGATTTCCGCGACGTCACCCGCGTCCCGGTCTCCGATGCGCAGCTCGAAGAGGACCCGTACCTGCCGCCGTACTACCACCCGGGACCGGAGACACCCGAGATCCGCTACCTGCTGGAGCGGCGTCGCGCGCTCGGCGGTTTCCTGCCTGCGCGCCGCACCAAGAGCACACCGCTGCCGCTGCCCGCATCCGACACGTACAAGGCGTTGAAGAAGGGGTCGGGTAACCAGGCGGTGGCGACCACCATGGCAACGGTGCGCACCTTCAAGGAACTGTTGCGGGACAAGAACATCGGGCCGCGGCTGGTGCCGATCATCCCCGACGAGGCCCGCACGTTCGGGATGGACTCGTGGTTCCCCAGCCTCAAGATCTACAACCGCAACGGGCAGCTCTACACCGCGGTGGACTCCGAGCTCATGCTGGCCTACAAGGAAAGCGAAATCGGCCAGATCCTGCACGAGGGCATCAACGAGGCCGGCTCGACGGCGTCGTTCACCGCGGTGGGCACGTCGTACTCGACCCACAACGAGCCGATGATCCCGATCTACATCTTCTATTCGATGTTCGGGTTCCAGCGCACCGGCGACGGTCTGTGGGCCGCGGCCGACCAGATGGCGAAGGGTTTCGTGCTCGGGGCCACTGCCGGCCGCACCACGCTGACCGGTGAGGGCCTGCAGCACGCCGACGGGCACTCGCTGCTGCTGGCGTCCACCAACCCGGCTGCGGTGACCTACGACCCGGCGTTCGCCTACGAGATCGCCTACATCATCGAAAGCGGCTTGAACCGCATGTACGGCGAGCATCCGGAGAACGTGTTCTTCTACCTCACGATCTACAACGAGCCGTACGTCCAGCCTGCCCAGCCCGAGGATCTCGACACCGAGGCACTGCTGCGCGGGATGTACCGGTACCGGCAGGCCCCCGAAAAACGTACGAATATCGCGCAGATCCTGGCCTCCGGCGTGGCGATGCCCGAGGCGCTGCGGGCGGCCGACATGCTCGCCGAGGACTGGGACGTGGCCGCCGATGTGTGGTCGGTGACGAGCTGGGGTGAGCTCAACCGCGAGGGCGTCGAGATCGAGAAGCACCGGCTGCGCCATCCCGATCAGCCCGCCCGGACCCCGCACGTGACCAACGCCCTGGCCGACGCGGCCGGGCCGGTGATCGCGGTGTCGGACTGGATGCGTGGGGTTCCGGAGCTCATTCGGCCGTGGGTGCCCGGCACCTACATCACGCTGGGCACCGACGGGTTCGGCTTCTCCGACACCCGGCCTGCCGCGCGGCGGTACTTCAACACCGACGCCGAGTCGGTCGTCGTGGCGGTTCTGGAGGGGCTCGCCCGGGACGGCGAGATCGATCCGTCGGTGGCGGTCGCGGCGGCCCGGCAGTACAAGATCGACGACGTGTTCGCCGCTGGGGTGTCATACGCCGATACGGGTAGCGCCTGACGTCCCAGCGCGAGCGCTTGGAGGAATCCACCAGAAATTCGGCGTAGCTTTTAGGGATGGTCGACAATCGGTTCGTTCCGCCGAAGTCCACGGTCGAGGTTCTGGAGAACGTGCCCGACTCGGTGTTGCGCCGGCTGAAGCAGTACTCCGGCCGGCTCGCCACCGAGGCGGTGCACGCCATGGAGGACCGGTTGCCGTTCTTCGGCGATCTCGACGCCTCGCAGCGGGCCAGCGTGCAACTGGTGGTGCAGACCGCCGTCGTCAACTTCGTCGAGTGGATGCGCAACCCGGCCAGCGATGTCGGCTACACCGCGCAGGCTTTCGAAGTGGTGCCCCAGGACCTGCGGCGTCGGGTCGCGCTACGCCAGTCGGTGGAGATGGTCCGCACGACCATGGAGTACTTCGAGGAGGTCGTGCCGCTGCTGGCCCGGTCGGAGGAACAGCTGACCGCACTGACCGCGGGCATCCTGCGCTACAGCCGCGACCTGGCGTTCGCGGCAGCCAGCGCCTATGCCGACCAGGCCGAGGCCCGCGGCGCCTGGGACATCCGGATGGAGGCCAACATCGTCGACGCCGTGGTGCGCGGCGATACGGGCACGGATCTGCAGTCTCAAGCGGCGGCACTGAACTGGGATGCCACCGCCCCCGCAACGGTGATCGTGGGACTGCCACGCCCTGACCGCATGGATTCGGCGCGCGACGACGTCCACGATGTGGTGCGACGCAACAACCGGGCCGCCCTGTCGGATGTGCACGGCACCTGGCTGGTGGCGATCGTGTCGGGTCCGCTCTCGGCGACCGACCGGTTCCTGGCCGAGCTGCTGACGGTGTTCGCCGACGGTCCGGTGGTGATCGGCCCGACGGCCCCGACGCTGACGGCTGCGCACCGCAGCGCGACCGAGGCCATCTCGGGGATGAACGCGGTGGCCGGATGGACCGGGGCACCCCGGCCGGTGTCGGCGCGCGAACTTCTGCCAGAGCGGGCGCTGCTGGGCGACGCGACCGCAGTCGCAGCGCTGGATGCGGAGGTCATGCGGCCACTGGCCGACGCCGGACCGGCGCTGACCGAGACCCTCGACGCGTATCTGGACTCCGGCGGGGCGATTGAAGCTTGCGCCCGCAAATTGTTCGTTCATCCAAACACCGTGCGTTACCGGCTGAAACGGATCGCCGACTTCACCGGGCGCGATCCCGCCCTACCGCGAGATGCGTACGTATTGCGGGTGGCCGCGACGGTGGGCCGGCTGAGCAAACACGAGTACCATCCGAGCGCGCCAACCAGCGCTTGGAGTGCAGTACCGGCAATTCGGCCGGCCGGCGTGGGCGGTCGTCGGGCCCGATAGGGCCGCTGCCGGGCATGTCACACGTCGCGCTGCGGTATCGGCCGCGTCGCATCACATACGCTTTTGTGGAGAACCTACAAAAACATAAGACAAGGTTCATAATCTCTTACACCGCGCAAACCCATCTTCACAGTGTTCTCTTAAAGACGTGCCTCAAGGACCCATGCTTGCATTGCTTGCCCCCGGACAGGGGTCGCAGACGCCCGGCATGCTCGCCCCCTGGCTGGAACTGGCGGGCGCTGCCGACCGCCTGGTGACCTGGTCGCAGATCAGCGGACTCGATCTGGCCCGGCTGGGCACCACCGCGACCGCCGAAGAGATCACCGATACCGCGGTGACGCAGCCGCTGGTGGTGGCCGCAACCCTGCTGGCCCACGAGGAATTGACCAAGCGCGGATTACTCGGCGACGCCGACGCGGTGGTCGCCGGACATTCCGTCGGCGAGATAGCCGCCTACGCCATCGCCGGCGTCATCTCCGCTGACGATGCGGTCAAGCTGGCCGCGACCCGCGGCGCCGAGATGGCCAAGGCCTGCGCGATCGAGCCCACCGGCATGTCGGCGGTGCTCGGCGGCGACGAGGCCGAGGTGTTGGCCCGCCTGGAATCACTGGACCTGGTGCCCGCCAACCGCAACGCGGCCGGCCAGATCGTGGCGGCAGGCGCACTGTCGGCGCTGGAGAAGCTCGCCGAGGATCCGCCGGCCAAGGCACGGGTGCGCCCGCTGGCCACCGCGGGCGCGTTCCACACCCGCTACATGGCCCCTGCGCTGGACGGTTACGCCGCTGCGGCGGAATCTGTAACAATCGGCGAGCCGACCGCGACACTGCTGTCGAATGCTGACGGTCAGCCGGTGATTTCTGCCGCCGACGCCATGGAGAAGCTCGTGGCGCAGCTGACAAGGCCGGTTCGGTGGGATCTGTGCAGCGCGACGCTGCGCGAGCGGAACGTGGCCGCGATCATCGAGTTCCCGCCCGCGGGGACGCTGGCCGGCATTGCCAAACGCGAATTGAAGGGCACCCCGACGCGCCCGATCAAATCCCCTGCAGACCTGGACGGTCTGGACGAGCTGTAGGTCCCGACCACACCCGGCATCTAAGAACGCACAACAGAACGCCCGAAATAGTCCTCCGTACCGGAGGGCGTCTCAACAACAAGAAGGAGCCATCGTGGCCGCCAGTCAAGAAGAAATCATCGCCGGTCTCGCCGAGATCATCGAAGAGGTCACCGGTATCGAGCCTTCCGAGGTGACCCCGGAGAAGTCGTTCGTCGACGACCTGGACATCGACTCGCTGTCGATGGTTGAGATCGCGGTGCAGACCGAGGACAAGTACGGCGTGAAGATTCCCGATGAGGATCTCGCCGGTCTGCGCACCGTTGGTGACGTGGTCTCCTACATCCAGAAGCTCGAGGAAGAGAACCCCGAGGCTGCTGCTGCCCTGCGTGAGAAGTTCTCGGCAGACCAGTGACCAGGCCTTCCACTGCCAACGGCGGTTACCCCAATGTTGTGGTAACCGCCGTCACGGCGACGACGTCGATCGCGCCTGACATCGAGAGCACGTGGAAGGGCCTGCTGGCAGGCGAGAGTGGTATCCGCGTCCTCGAAGACGAGTTCGTCGAGAAATGGGACCTGGCGGCGAAGATCGGTGGCCACCTCAAGGAGCCGCTCGATCCGCTGATGTCCCGGTTGGACATGCGCCGCATGTCGTACGTGCAGCGCATGGCCAAGTACCTCGGCAAACAGCTGTGGGAGTCTGCAGGCAGCCCTGAGGTCGATCCCGATCGCTTCGCGGTCGTGATCGGCACCGGACTCGGTGGCGGCGAGAAGATCGTCGAAACCTACGACGCCATGAACGAGGGCGGGCCCCGCAAGGTGTCACCGCTTGCCGTGCAGATGATCATGCCCAACGGTGCCGCCGCGGTCGTCGGCCTCGAGTTGGGCGCCCGGGCCGGGGTCATCACCCCGGTGTCGGCCTGCTCGTCGGGTTCGGAGGGCATCGCACACGCGTGGCGTCAGATCGTCATGGGTGACGCCGACATCGCCGTGTGCGGTGGCGTCGAAGGTGCCATCGAGGCGCTGCCGATCGCGGCGTTCTCGATGATGCGTGCGATGTCCACCCGCAACGACGACCCCGAAGGCGCGTCACGGCCGTTCGACAAGGACCGCGACGGCTTCGTGTTCGGTGAGGCTGGTGCGCTCATGGTCATCGAGACCGAGGAGCACGCCAAGGCCCGTGGCGCCAAGCCGCTGGCCCGTCTCATGGGTGCCGGTATCACCTCGGATGCGTTCCACATGGTGGCTCCGGCAGCTGACGGTCTGCGGGCCGGCCACGCGATGAAGCGTGCGCTGGAGACCGCCGGCCTGGACGCCAAGGACATCAACCACGTCAACGCACACGCCACGGCCACCCCGATCGGTGACACCGCGGAGGCCAACGCCATCCGTGTCGCCGGTGTGGAGCACGCCGCGGTGTACGCGCCGAAGTCGGCCCTTGGCCATTCGATCGGTGCAGTCGGTGCTCTCGAATCGGTGCTGACCGTTCTGTCGCTGCGCGACGGCGTCATCCCGCCGACGCTCAACTACGTGACACCGGATCCGGAGATCGATCTCGATATCGTTGCAGGCGAGCCTCGGTATGGCGACTACCAGTACGCCATCAACAATTCGTTCGGGTTCGGTGGCCACAATGTGGCCCTGGCCTTCGGGCGGTACTGAGGTCAGTCGGGGGAAGACCGCGAAAGGAAAGACTCAGTAGATTATGGCGGGATTATCCACGGGTGGGGGTCTACCCAATGTGGTTGTCACCGGCGTAGCCATGTCAACGGCGCTGGCAACTGATGCAGACAGCACCTGGAAGAAGTTGCTGGATGGCCAGAGCGGCATCCGGACGCTCACTGATCCGTTCGTCGAGGAGTATGACCTGCCGGTTCGCATCGGCGGGCATCTCCTCGAGGAGTTCGATCATGAGCTGACCCGGGTCGAGCTGCGCCGGTTGTCATATCTGCAGAAGATGTCGACGGTGATCGGCCGCCGGGCCTGGACCAACGCAGGGTCCCCGGAGGTCGATACCCGGCGACTGGCAGTGTCGATCGGCACCGGCATGGGTTCCTCCGAGGAACTCGTGTTCGCCTATGACGCCATGCGCACCAAGGGACTTCGTGCCGTTTCGCCGCTCGTCGTCCAGATGTACATGCCCAACGGACCGGCGGCGGCCGTCGGGCTCGAACGCGAGGCCAAGGCCGGGGTGTCCACCTCGATCTCGGCGTGTGCTTCAGGATCCGAGGCAATCGCCAACGCCTGGCGCAACATCGTTCTCGGCGAGGCAGACATCGCCATCTGCGGTGGTGTGGAGACCAAGATCGAGGCGGTGCCCATCGCCGGGTTCGCCCAGATGCGCATCGTGCTGTCCACGACCAACGACGATCCGGCAGGCGCCTGTCGCCCGTTCGACAAAGACCGCAACGGCTTTGTGTTCGGCGAGGCCGGTGCGCTGATGGTGATCGAGACCGAGGAGCACGCCAAGGCGCGCGGCGCCACGATCTACGGTCGCCTGATGGGAGCCAGCGTCACCTCCGACGGCTACCACATCGTGGCGCCGGACCCCAACGGCGAGCAGGCCGGTCACGCCATGACCCGCGCCATCGAACTGGCGGGCCTGCAACCCACGGACATCGACCACGTCAACGCCCACGCCACCGGCACCAGCGTCGGCGACGTGGCCGAAGGTAAGGCAATCAACAACGCCATGCGCGGCCACAAGCCGGCCGTCTACGCGCCCAAGTCCGCGCTCGGCCATTCGGTCGGCGCGGTCGGTGCGGTGGAGTCCATCCTCACGGTCCTGGCTTTGCGGGATGGCATCATCCCGCCGACGCTCAACCTGCGCAACCTCGATCCGGAGATCGATCTGGATGTGGTAGCCGGGGAGCCGCGACAGGGCGATTTCAAGTACGCGATCAACAATTCGTTCGGATTCGGTGGGCACAACGTCGCGCTCGCCTTCGGAAAGTACTGAGACACAGCACTTTCCACTACAGGAGGTTTGTATGACGATCATGGCCCCCGAGGCGGCTGCCGAGTCGCTCGATCCGCGTGATCCAGCTTTGCGCCTGAGGATGTTCTTCGACGACGGCAGCGTCGAGCTGCTGCACGAGCGGGATCGCTCAGGCGTGTTGGCCGCGGCCGGCACGGTCAACGGCGTTCGTACGGTTGCGTTCTGCACCGACGGCACCGTCATGGGCGGCGCGATGGGCATCGAAGGGTGCGCCCACATCGTCAATGCCTACGACACCGCCATTGAGGAGCAGAGCCCGATCGTGGGCATCTGGCACTCCGGCGGCGCGCGACTGGCCGAGGGCGTCAAGGCACTTCACGCGGTCGGCCTGGTCTTCGAGGCGATGATCCGTGCGTCGGGCTACATCCCGCAGATCTCGGTGGTGGTCGGCTTCGCGGCCGGTGGCGCCGCCTACGGGCCCGCGCTGACCGACGTGATCGTCATGGCCCCGGACAGCAAGGTGTTCGTCACCGGTCCGGACGTGGTGCGCAGCGTCACCGGCGAGGACGTCGACATGGTGTCGCTCGGTGGACCGGAAGCCCACCACAAGAAGTCGGGCGTGTGCCACATCGTCGCGAACGACGAGCTTGACGCCTACGAGCGTGGCCGTCGCCTGGTCGGATTATTCTGCCAGCAGGGCCATTTCGACCGCAGCAAGGCCGAGGCCGGCGACACGGACCTGACCGCGCTGCTGCCGGAATCGGCCCGCCGCGCTTACGACGTGCACCCGCTGATCTCGGCGCTGCTGGACGAGGGCGTGCCGTTCGAGGAATTCCAGGCCAAGTGGGCGCCCTCGATGGTCGTGGGTCTTGGCCGGCTGGCCGGACGCAGCGTCGGCGTGCTGGCCAACAACCCACTGCGGCTTGGCGGCTGCCTGAACTCCGAAAGCGCGGAGAAGGCAGCACGTTTCGTGCGGTTGTGCGACGCGTTCGGCATTCCACTGGTCGTCGTCGTCGACGTGCCGGGCTACCTTCCCGGTGTCGATCAGGAGTGGGGTGGCGTGGTGCGCCGCGGTGCCAAACTGCTGCACGCCTTCGGCGAGTCGACGGTCCCCCGCGTCACGCTGGTCACCCGCAAGATCTACGGCGGCGCCTACATCGCGATGAACTCGCGGTCGTTGAACGCCACCAAGGTGTTCGCCTGGCCGGACGCGGAGGTCGCCGTGATGGGCGCCAAGGCAGCCGTCGGCATCCTGCACAAGAAGAAGCTGGCCGCCGCAGCTCCCGAGGACCGCGACGCACTGCACGAACAGCTCGCCGAGGAACACGAGCGCATCGCAGGCGGCGTGGATGCCGCGATCGAGATCGGCGTGGTGGACGAGAAGATCGACCCGTCGCACACCCGCAGCAGGCTGACGCAGGCCCTGGCCGAGGCACCGCATCGCCGCGGTCGGCACAAGAACATCCCGCTGTAACCTTTCTTTCCTGCGCGAGCAGACGCAAATGTGCCCCAAATCGCTTGATTTGGGGCACATTTGCGTCTGCTCGCCGGTCAACTGTGCACGGCAAGCATCTCCGCTGCAACGGCCGCGGCACGCTCCCGGTCCGCGGCGACCAGGCCGATGCGGGTACGCCGGTCCAGGATGTCGTCAGCGTTCAGCGCCCCCTCGTGGGTGACCGCGTACTCGAATTCGGCTCGGGTGACGTCGATTCCGTCGGCCACCGGATCGATGGGGCGCTCACAACTGGCCTGCGCGATCACGTTGTGCGCCTCGGCGCCGTAGCGGGCCACCAACGAACCGGGCAGCTCGGTCGACGAGCGCAGCGTGGTCACGGGATTGGCCGGCGCACCCACCAGCGGGAGATTGCGGGTGCGGCACGCCGCAGCCGCCAGGCCGCGCAGGGCCACCGCACGATCCAGCACATCCTCTGCCATGTACCGGTATTCGGTGAGCTTCCCGCCAATCACGCTGATGACGCCGTTGGGTGATTCGACGACCGCGTGCTCGCGCGATACGTCGGCGGTGTGGCCCTGTCCCTTGTCGATCAACGGCCGCAGCCCCGCGTAGGCACCGCGCACGTCGTCGGTCGTCAACGCGGTGGACAGGGCGGTGTTCACGGTGTCGAGGAGGAACGAGATCTCGTCCGTAGTCGGATGCGGCACATCGGGTATCGGCCCCGGCGCATCCTCGTCGGTGAGACCCAGATACACCCGGCCCAGCTGCTCCGGCATGGCGAACACGAAGCGGTTCAGCTCGCCTGGAATCGGAATCGTCAGGGCTGCGGTGGGATTGCCGAATGCTTCGGCATCGAACACCAGGTGCGTGCCCCGGCTGGGCCGCAGCCTGATCGACGGATCCACCTCCCCGGCCCACACCCCGGCGGCGTTGATGACGACGCGGGAGGTCACGTCGAACGATTCCCCGGTGAATTGGTCGGTGAGACGCACCGAATTCCCGTGAGCGTGGGCGGCCGATACCCGGGTGAGGATGCGGGCGCCGTGCTGGGCAGCGGTCCGCGCAACGGCGGTGACCAACCGGGCGTCGTCGATGAGTTGACCGTCATAGGCCAGGAAGGCGCCGTCGAGGCCCTCGCGGCGCACGGTCGGCGCCAGTTCGACGGCACGTTGCGCGTCGACGCGGCACGACCGGGGCAATGTGGCGGCGGGCGTGCCTGCAAGTTTGCGCAGCCCATCGCCTGCCGCGAAGCCGAACCGAACCAGAGCACGCGAGGACCGGCTCATCGACGGCAGCAGCGGGACCAGCTGCGGCATGGCCTTGACGAGATGAGGAGCGTTACGGGTCATCAGGATTCCGCGTTCGACGGCACTGCGGCGGGCGATGCCGACATTGCCGGTGGCCAGGTAACGCAGCCCGCCGTGCACGAGCTTGGAGCTCCACCGGCTGGTGCCGAACGCCAGGTCGTGTTTCTCCACCAGCGCCACGGTCAACCCGCGGGTGGCGACGTCCAGCGCGATGCCTGCCCCGGTGATGCCGCCACCGATGACGATCACGTCGAGACGCTCGCCGTCGGCCAGCGCGGTGAGTTCGGTGGTGCGGCGGGCGCCGTTGAGTGCAGTCTGGCCGGTCACGGCTTCAGGTATCCGTTCAGGGAATGGGTCAGTTCGGTGGCGAGCGCGTCCGCGTCGAGGATCGGCTCGACCATCTGCGCGGACTGGATGGCGGACTGCGTGATCAGCAGGCACATGGTGGCGAGCTGATGCGGATCCCCCTCGCGCACACTGCCGTGTTCTTGGGCGAGTTTCAGCTCGCCGGCGACCGCGTCGATGAGGATCTGCTGACTGGTACCCAGCCGCTCGGCGATATAGACCATCGCCACTTCCGGCGCGGTGTGCAGCACCGCCATGATCACCTCGTCGTGGCGCAGCCGTTGGGCCACCGTGACGATCCGCGTCACCAGGGCCTCCCGATCGCAACGTGCACTCTCGACTTCGTCGAGCACACGCACGATCCGGGCGGTCAGCAGCGCGGCAAGGATCGAGCGGGTATCCGGGAAACGCCGGTACACCGTGGGCCGGCTGACTCCGGCACGGCGTGCGATCTCGGCCAGCATGACCCGCTCGACGCCGAAGGCCAGCACGCAGCTGGCGGCCGCCTCGAGAATCCGGTCGCCGAGCGATTCATCGTTACTGATTGACGCCATGTGTAATACTGTAACGCATGATGCAGCCGGACGAGCAGTTGTTGCCCCCGATGAAGTGGAACGCCTGGGGAGATCCGCAGGCAGCCAAGCCGCTGTCCGACGGCATTCGCGCCCTGCTGAAGCAGGCACTCGGCGTCGACGACGCCCCGGCAACCGAGTTGACGCCCGACCAGGTGCGACTGCGGCCTTCCGCACTGGCCGATGCCGATCGCGACGCGCTGGCCGCCATCGTGGGCGCCCCGTACTGCGGCACCGACGACACGTCCCGGCTGCTGCATGCAGGCGGCAAGTCCACGCTGGACCTCTTGCGCCGCAAGGATTCCGGTGTGCAGGATGCTCCCGACGCGGTACTGCTCCCCGCCGACGAAGACGAGGTCGCCGAGGTGCTCCGGTTCTGCAGCGAGCACAGGATCGCGGTAGTGCCCTTCGGCGGCGGCACGAGCGTGGTGGGCGGGCTGGATCCGCTGCGCGGCGAGTTCGGTGCGGTCCTCACGCTGGACCTACGCCGACTCGACGCATTGCACAGCATCGACGAGGTATCCGGCGAAGCTGAGCTCGGAGCCGGGGTAACCGGACCTCAGGCCGAGAAACTGCTTGGCGCGCACGGATTCTCGTTGGGCCATTTCCCCCAGAGCTTCCAGTTCGCCACGATCGGCGGATTCGCCGCGACCAGATCATCCGGGCAGGATTCGGCAGGTTACGGCCGCTTCGACGACATGGTCCGCGGACTGCGCGCGGTCACCCCGGCCGGCACGCTCGACTTGGGCCGGGCACCGGCCTCGGCGGCGGGCCCCGATCTGCGCCAACTCATCGTCGGCTCCGAGGGCGTGTTCGGGATCATCACGCGGGTGCGGGTCCGGGTACACCGCGTTCCAGAGTCGACGCGCTATGAGGCATGGTCATTCCCGGATTTCGCCACCGGCTCCGCCGCGCTGCGCGCAGTCACCCAGACCGGCACCGGGCCGACGGTGATCCGGCTCTCCGACGAAGCCGAGACCGGGGTGAATCTTGCTACCACGGAAAACATTGGGCAGCAGAGTATTACCGGAGGATGCCTGGCCATCACGGTGTTCGAGGGCACTGCAGCGCACACCGAGAGTCGCCACGCCGAAACCCGTGCCGTCCTCGAACAGCACGGCGGCACCTCGCTCGGGGAGGCTCCCGGTCTGGCCTGGGAGCACGGCCGCTTCGGTGCGCCGTATCTGCGCGATTCGCTGCTGGTGGCGGGCGCGCTGTGCGAGACACTGGAGACCGCAACCAACTGGTCGAACGTCGCCGCGCTGAAAACTGCCGTCACCGAGGCACTGACCGCCGAACTCGAGCCTGCCCTTGTGCTGTGCCACATTTCGCATGTGTACCCCACCGGCGCCTCGCTGTACTTCACGGTCGTCACTGCCCAACGTGGTAGCCCGATCGAACAGTGGCGCAAGGCCAAAGCCGCGGCGTCAGAGGCCATGGTGCGGAACGGCGGCACCATCACGCACCACCATGCGGTCGGCGCCGACCACCGACCGTGGATGCGCGACGAGATCGGCGACCTCGGTGTCGAGGTCCTGCGCGCAGTCAAGGCCACGCTGGATCCGGCTGGAATCCTCAACCCCGGCAAGCTGATTCCGTGATTCCGCGCACGCGAGGAGCAAAATGAATATCAGCCGGGTCACGGTGCTGACCAACCCGCTGTCCGGGCACGGCAATGCGCCGCACGCCGCCGAGCGGGCGATCACCCGGTTCCAGCAGCGCGGGGTCGACGTATGCGCGATCGTCGGAACCGACGCCGCACACGCCCGCCGCCTGGTCGACGAGGCGCTGGAGGCCGGCACCGACGCGTTGGTGGTGGTCGGGGGTGACGGGGTCATCTCACTGGCACTGCAGGCGCTGGCCCAGGGCGACGTCCCGCTGGGCATCGTGCCGGCCGGGACCGGAAACGACCACGCCCGCGAATATCGGCTCCCGACAGGCAATCCCGAGGCCGCAGCCGATATCGTGGCCGACGGCCATACCGAAACCGTCGACCTGGGCCGCATCGAGAGCGCGGACGGGGCGGTCAAATGGTTCGGCACGGTCATGGCCGCCGGGTTCGACTCACTGGTCAGCGACCGGACCAACCGGATGCGGTGGCCGCACGGCCGGATGCGCTACAACGTCGCGATGGTCGCCGAGATGTCCAAGTTGCGGTTGCTGCCGTTCCGGCTCACGTTCGATGACGGACCCGAGATCCGTACCGAGTTGACCCTCGCCGCATTCGGCAACACGAAAAGCTACGGCGGCGGCATGCTGATCTGCCCCGGTGCCGACCACTCCGACGGACTGCTCGACGTCACGATGGTGTCATCGGCTTCTCGCACCAGATTGATCCGATTGTTTCCGACAGTGTTCAAGGGCACGCACGTCAACCTCGACGAGGTCACCACGAAACGGGCCGCGACGGTCAGAGTGGATTGTCCCGGCAACTCCCCGATCATCAACGCCTATGCCGACGGGGATTTCGCTGCCGCACTCCCGGTGACCGTGTCGGCGGTGCCCGCCGCGCTGAAGATCCTGGTGGCCCAGTCCGACAATCGCTGATTTGGGCGTGTTTGCTGCGCACTCCGCGCGGGACGCGGTACCTTTCGATCGGGCCGGGGCGAATCGACACACAGCGGAACGGGTGCGGAGCGTCATGGATTCAAGTAAGTACATCGGTCGCGTCGGCGCTCTTGCGGTCGCGCTGGGCATCGGAACCGCGTTGACGTCGGGAACGGCCGTCGCATGGGCCGACGAGGGCAGCAGCTCCGACAAAGCCAGCACCAGCAGCACCGACGGCGAGTCCGCCCCCAAGAAGCCCGCCGAATCCGGCGCTGCGACAAAGCCGACCCGCACGGGCCCTCTGTCGAAACTCGGCGAGCGGATCCGCAAGGACGTCGAGTCGGGCATCGACGGCGCGACAGACGCTTTGAAGCGCAGCCAGAGTCGACTCGAGAAGCCACGGAGGGCCACCAGGCCCGGCGCCACCGAGTCTGAGCCGGTCGGCAAGCCCACCCGCGCTCGGCAGCACGTGCGCGTCGAGAAATCCGAGACCACGATCACCCCGGCGGCCGCGGACAAAGTGCCCGAGCTGGACAGCAGGCAGCGTCGCGACACCGTGGTCGTCAAAGTCGAAGAGGCCGGCCAGAAAATCACCGAAAACATCAAAGAGAACCTCGTCGAGCCCGTCGCCAAGACTGTCGCCGAAAACGTTGTGCCGCGCGGCTTGACCGCCCCGGCCACCGCACAGGCCAGTGCCCCTGTTGAGCCGCCCAAGATCACCGCAGTGCCGGTGGTCTCGGCGCTGCTCGCGGCCGCCGGCCTGTCCCCGGTGGGTGCGGGCACCAGCCCCGTGGCGCCCTCCCAGTCGCCTGCGATGTGGGCCGTGATGGCCTGGGCACGACGGGAATTCGAGCGTTCGATCAACCCGATCGGCACCAGTCTGGTGTCGGCCAATGATGCGGCGTCCGTGGTGGCCGAGGGCACGGCCGACAGCGAGATCCAGCCGATGGCGGCAGTCGCGGTGCCGACCGACGATCTGACGCCCAAACCCCAGGTCCCGTCGTCGCTAACCGACTTCACGAGCAAACTCCCGTGGGTCACCGGTCCCGGTGAAACCGACCACTGGTACGTCGCGGGCACTGACCTCGGCATCATGTGGGTCAGCGGATACACCGATCCTGAAACTGGAAAGGCGATCATCTACACGCTGTTCGGCGATACCTACAGTGGGCCGAACATGACCGGGGACTGGCGAAACAACGTGCTGTTCCGGACCAGCGACACCGACCTCACCGACGGCCTCCAGTTCAGCGACGCGCTGATCCACGCCGGCGCGGGTCCCGGTGTCCCCGGCACGCCCGAGTGGTACGGCACCGACGGTCCGCCGGCCGGCGCCGCCCAGATCATCTACGACCCCGGCTACGACGGCCTGTTCGGCCGGACCTACACGATGATCCCGACCTCGGCAATCGCGATAACCGACGACGAAGGGAACATCACCCAGTACGCGACGGTGATGTCGATCCGCACCTGGGACAACCCCGGCAGCTGGACCACCAACTACGCGGCCATCGCGTACTCCACCGACGGCGGCGAGACCTGGACGGTCGACGAAGACACGGTGCGCTCGTCGGGTTGGCTGCGCGCGGGCCCGGCCTACGTGCCCGGCGACGAGCATTTCCAGCAGAACGCCCTGGTGATGTCGGACGACCCCGCCGACCAGTACGTCTACGTGTACGGGACGCCTTCCGGCCGGCAGGGCTCGGCTTACCTGGCGCGGGTCGAGAAGGACCAGATCACCAACTTGGATGCCTACGAGTACTGGTCAGGCGAGGATTCGGCCGGCCAGGGCCAGTGGGTGACAGGCGATCCGTCGGCCGCCGTTCCGGTGTTCGGCTCAAGCGAAACCGATTTCCTGCCGCGGCTGTACAACGTCATCGACTGTTTCACGTTCGGCTTCTTCAGCAAGATCGCCAACGGCATCTGGGTCGGCGGCCTGCCCACCAACGGCCATGTCAGCGAGATGTCCGTGCAGTACAACGAATACCTGGACCAGTACGTGGTGCTCTACACCGACAGGGGCAACAACGTGGTGATGCGGGTGTCGGAGTCACCGCAAGGCGAGTGGTCGGATACCACCACTCTGGTGAGCAACAACCTGGCCACCAATACCGGCATGTACGCGCCGATGGTGCATCCGATGTCGGGCACCGACTACTTCAACACCACCGACGCCGACGGCAACGTCGTCGACAACTCGCAGTACATCTACTACAACCTGTCCTACTGGGGTGAGTACAACGTGCGCCTGATGCAGACCGACCTGGAGCCGATGAAGACGATGTCGGTGTAGATGAACGGCCCACTTGCGTGGACTGCGGCGGCTTTTATGCTGGGCGCCGCGGTCGGCGCGAGTGCGTGCGCGCAGGCCAATCCGGAACCGCCGCCGCCCGGCCCGCCCCAGAGCACACCGCCGCGGGCGGACTCGCCCTGCTCGGAGAGCTTCGAGGGCGTCTTGACGCGCCCCGGACCGAGTGCCGGACAGCCGCTGCTGCACTGCAACGGCGGCGTCTGGCAGCAGTTGCACAATCCGTATCCGTCGTCGGACCGCTGGTTGACCACAGGTCCCGAACTGATCGTGCACGGTCAGGGTCGACGGAATCCAGAGGCCAAGGCGGGCGCGTGGACAGGCACCCCGCAGACTGCCGAAGCACGATGCAGCGCCGAGCGCGTCGACGTTGTAGCCGCAGGCGAGACGTCCGCACCGGAGAAGCTATCGGCCGATCCGGGCCGACCGCTGACGTTCGAGGTCAGCGATCACATGTTCACCGTCACATTCAGCGGCTATTGCCTCTGGCAGCGTGGCTGAGGAAGTTATCCCACGCCCCTGTTGAGCCAGCTGACCTCGCCACTGTCGCCGCCGTCGCGGTAGGGCTCCAAGGATTCGTCCCATGCCGTGCCGAGCACGGAGTCCATCTCGGCGGCCAGCATGTCCGCACCGCCGGCCATGAGCGTGCGCAACCGCATCTCGCCGACCATCACGTCACCGTTGGCGCTCATGACACCGCTCCACAGACCGAGTTGCGGGGTGTGGCACCACCGGTGACCGTCGACGCCCGCGCTGGGGTCTTCGGTCACCTCGAACCGCAGCACCGACCAGGACCGCAGGGCGTTGGCCAACTGCGCTCCGGTGCCGACCGGTCCAACCCAGTTGGTGACCGCGCGTAGCTGGCCTGGCATGGCCGGTTGCGGGGTCCACTTCAGGTTGGCCCTCGCCGACAGGGTCGACGACAACGCCCACTCGACATGCGGGCATACCGCCGCGGGTGAGGCGTGGATGTACACCACGCCTGTCGCCGCGTCGGCGAACTGGTTCGATGCACGCATCTGCTTCTCCTTCGGCTCCACGAGGGACGTCTTCCCCAACGACCTGGCGTTACCAAAGAGATGCAGTTGTGCCGTGCGTGTCTATTGTGCCTTGTGTGGCGCCTGTTGCGCTAGTCTGTGCCGATTTCTCTCAGCACACCGTCAGAAATTGACGGCCACAGCGTGTATGCCCAGTCCCCGAAGTCCCGGTCGGTGAGTGCTACCAACGCCACGTCAGCGCTCGGGTCAACCCACAAGAACGTCCCTGACTGGCCGAAATGCCCGAATGTGGCCGACGAGTTCGCCGATCCGGTCCAATGCGGGGATTTGCTGTCGCGGAGTTCGAAACCCAGCCCCCAGTCGTTGGGCCGCTGCGACCCGAACCCCGGCAGCACACCTGCCAGACCCGGAAACTGAACCGAGATCGCCTCGGTGTGCATGGCTTGGGACACCAGAGCCGGCCGCAGCAACTCCCCCGCGAACGCCGCAAGGTCGGAGACCGTCGACACCCCGCCGAATCCGGCGGCCTCCGCGCCGCCCAGCAGCTTCGACGCCGACATCCCGAGCGGCTCGAACACCGCCTCGGTCAGATAGCGGCCGAACTCGATCTCAGCGGCCTCCTCGATGGCCCGCGCGAGCAACTCGAATCCGTAGTTGGAGTAGACGCGCCGCTGACCCACGCGGGCATTCACCTCGGCTGAATTCATCGAGACCCCGGATGCGTGCGCCAACAGGTGTCGCACCGTCGAGCCGGGCGGACCGGCCGGGGTGTCGAGTTCGACGACACCCTCCTCGATCGCGATCTGCGCGGCCCGGGCCACCAACGGCTTGGTCACCGAAGCCAACGCGAACGGCTTGCCGGCGTCGCCGTGGGTGGCCAACACGCCGGACGGCCCGACCACTGCCGCGGCAGCAGTCGGGACCGGCCAGTCGTCGAGTACATCGAGCGCCTTCATCGCGCTGGAGCCTAGTCGGCTCCCGGCGACTACTTGCGGGCGATGTAGTAGTAATTCATCGCGTCGGAATCGACTTCGGTCACCGTGATGTCGCTGAAACCGGCGTCACGCAACATCGCGGTGGCCAACTGCCGGCCCCAGGCCGTGCCCAGGCCCGCACCGTCGTAGGCCAGTGACACAGACATGCAATGGATCGTCGACACGGTGTAGAAGAACGGCCGGAGCGGCACGCCGACGTTGTCCTCGAGTTGGCTTGAGGCCTTGATATCGACCATCAGGAAGACGCCGCCGGGTTTCAGCGCGCGGTACACATTGCTGAGAACCTGTGCCGGTCGGGCCTGATCGTGAATGGCGTCGAACGCCGTGACGACGTCATACGCCTCGGTCAGGCCGAGTTCGGCCACATCGTGCGCCTCGAACGTCGCATTGGTCAGACCCAGGCTGGCCGCCTCGGCGGTTGCCACCGCCAGGCCCTCGTCGGAGAAGTCGATTCCGGTGAACCGGCTGGCGGGGAAGGCATGCGCCATCAGGTTGATGGCATGGCCGCTGCCGCAGCCGAGGTCGGCGACGTCGGCTCCAGCGCGCAGCTGCTCCGGTAGGCCGTCGACGAGCGGGAGAATCGCGTCGATCAAGGCGGCGTCGAACACCTCGCCGCTCTCCTCGGCCATCAGCGCGTGGAATCGTGGGTACTGGTCGTACGCCAATCCACCACCGTTGTGGAAGCAGCCGATGATTCTCTGTTCCACCTCGCCGAACAGCGAGATGAACTGCGCCACCCGGGCGAGATTGTCCGGTCCGGCCGACCGGGTCAGCGCCGCCGCTCGGTGGGGCGGCAGGTGGTATGTCGAGGACCCCGGGTCGTAGGCGACGATCCCACCGGATACCAAGCCGCCCAACCATTCCCGCACATAGCGTTCGTTGAGCCCAGCGGCATCCGCGATCTGTTCGCTGGTGGCCGACGGTAGCGCGGCCATGGCGTCGAGCAATCCGGTCTGGTGTCCGATGCTGATCAGAACGGCAAGACAGGCACTGTCGATCGTGTCCATCATCCGTTCGGCGAAATCTTCGGCGCCTTCGGGCTGGGCGCCTTGCGTTGTGTCGAGTGTCGTCATGGATTGACGGTAGGCCGCCCGGGCGCTCACCACATCGGCCAAACCATGCAGATGTGCGGGGTCGGAACTGGCGCAAATGATGTAGCTACAGCACGTGGTTGGCGTGCGCCCACGCCACCGCAGCGGTTCGGCTCGACACCCCGAGCTTGGCGTATATGTTGGCCAAATGCCTGCCGACGGTCTTCTCGCTGACGACCATCTGCTGCGCGACCTGACGATTGGTCGCTCCGCTTGCGATTGCCCGCAGCACCTCGACCTCGCGCCGGGTAAGCCCGCCGGGACTGCCCCGCCCACACACTCCGCTGGGTTGCACGGCCAGTTGCTCGTAGATGTTCTCCGCAGTCGCGATATCGGCAGCCGCGGCGGATTCGTCGCCAAGGCCCCTGTGCGCCAAGGCCATCCACTCGTATACCTCGGCGATCTCGAATCGCGCCTGTTGCGTCCGGTACTCGCGCAGCGCGGCTCCCAGGCTCGCCAGGGCGGCGCTGTGCTCGCCAAGCCGCACCTGCAGCGCGCCACGCGCGTGCGCGGCCCAGGCGCGGTATCCCGGGGTGCCGAAAGCCTCGGCGCCTTCAGTGAGTTCACGACTGTGCCGCTGCGCCTCGTCGAGGTCGCCGCGGGCCAACGCCACCACCACGGCGGCCCGTAGCATCCGCATCCGGTCCAGCCGCCCGGCCCCGGCCAGCGCGACCCGCAGGTCCGCCCAGGCGGCCTGGCTCTGCCCCAGACTGCAGCGCAGCAGGGCCTCACCTGGTTGCGGGTCGACGCCGAGGCTGCGGGCCTTCGCGAACGCGGCCAGCGCGCCGTCGGAGTCACCGCGCAGCCTTCGCACCTCCCCAAGCTGATAGAAACCCTCGCCACCGACCCAGGCGTTTACTCCTTCCAATGCCGAACTGGCGGTGAACAATTCGTCCTCCAGCCGGCGATAGTCGTCGTCAGCTGCGGCGAGCTGCAACCGGTGCACGTCGCAGACCCGGTAGTAAGTAGAGGTGCTGTTGACATCGCACCACCGCTCCATTGCGTCCGTCCAGGACCGCATTCTGGGCCGGTCGGCAAGCTTGTGGCACAGGTTGAGCACCACGCAGTAGATGTCCCCCGCCCATTCCACCCGCACGTCACCGGCCAGCAGCGGCAGGAACGCCTCGTCGACGAGCGCATAGCCGTCGGCGACGCGCGCGTCGTAGAAAGCGGCCATCGCCTGGGCCACCAGGCACAGCGACGTCAGTGACGGATCCTCCAACGGTTCACACAGGGCCCGCATCTGCTCGGCCCGCCTCGTGAGCTCGTCGAGGTCCTGCTGCGCGACTGCCAGGAAGGCGTCGAGGTAGGCCAGGTAGCCGTGAGTGGGCCCCGCCGCAGTATCCGCCAGCAGCCTGCGGGCCCGGTTCATCCAGCCTTGGGCGATGTTCACGTCGCCGCGAGTGAGCCATTCCAGCGCGATGTCGAGTGCCTTCATCGCGGCGGCGGGCGGGTCGGAGCGCACCATCTGTCCGTAGACCCGCTCGGCGAGTCTGACCGCCTCTCTGCTGTGGCCCAGCCGCCACGCTGCGGTGGCGTACGCGTCAAGGTCGTCGAGTGTCATCGGCCCGACACTGTCGGCCCGGACGTACGCCTCATAGACAGCAGGCCAGTCACCACGCGCGAACGCGGCCCGCCCCTCGTTCAGGGTGGGATCGTTCTTTGCCCGAGCCGCTGATCCTGGGGCCGTCATGATTGCTGCCCACGGTATTACGCGAGAGGCTCCCGCGACAGGTCAACGGGCCACCGCTAGGTTATGAGCCATGCCTCAGACTGTGCGTGGTGTGATTTCCCGGAGTAAGAAGCAGCCCGTCGAGTTGGTCGACATCGTCATCCCGGATCCGGGTCCAGGTGAAGTGGTGGTCGACGTGATCGCCTGCGGGGTCTGCCATACCGACCTCACCTACCGCGAGGGCGGCATCAACGACGAGTATCCATTCCTGCTCGGTCACGAGGCGGCCGGCACCGTGGAGGCCGTCGGCGAGGGCGTCACAAACGTCGAGCCCGGCGATTTCGTCATCCTCAACTGGCGTGCGGTCTGCGGCCAATGCCGGGCGTGCAAACGCGGCCGTCCGCACCTGTGCTTCGACACCTTCAACGCCGCGCAGAAGATGACCCTGACCGACGGCACCGAACTGTCCCCCGCGTTGGGCATCGGCGCGTTCGCCGACAAGACCCTCGTGCACGAGGGGCAGTGCACCAAGGTCGACGCTGATGCCGACCCGGCGGTGGCCGGGCTGCTCGGCTGCGGGGTGATGGCAGGCATCGGCGCAGCCATCAACACCGGCGCGGTCACCCGCGATGACACCGTCGCGGTGATCGGCTGCGGCGGCGTGGGCGATGCGGCCATTGCCGGTGCCGCACTGGTCGGCGCGAAGAAGATCATCGCCGTCGACACCGACAACAAGAAGCTGAACTGGGCGCGCGACTTCGGCGCCACCCACACCATCAATGCCCGCGAACTGGACCCCGTCGCCACGATTCAGGATCTGACCGACGGCTTCGGGGCCGACGTGGTGATTGACGCCGTCGGCCGCCCGGAAACCTGGAAGCAGGCGTTCTACGCCCGCGACCTGGCCGGCACCGTCGTGCTCGTCGGCGTACCCACCCCGGATATGACCCTGGAAATGCCGCTGGTGGACTTCTTCTCCCGCGGCGGGTCCCTGAAGTCCTCGTGGTACGGCGACTGCCTGCCCGAGCGCGACTTTCCCACCCTCATCAGCCTCTACCTGCAGGGCCGGCTGCCGCTGGAGAAGTTCGTCTCCGAACGCATCGGCCTGGACGGTATCGAGGACGCATTCCACAAGATGCACGCCGGTGAGGTGCTGCGCTCGGTAGTGGTGCTCGACCGATGAGCGCTCGCGCGAAGAGGAGACAAGCATGAGCAACATCCAGCGGGTCGTGACCAGCGGCAAATTCGAACTCGACGGCGGCAGCTGGGACGTCGACAACAACATCTGGATCGTCGGAGATGCGTCTGACGTCGTGGTGTTCGACGCTGCCCACACCGCAGCCCCGATCGTCGAGGCCGTCGGCGGTCGCAACGTGGTCGCCGTGGTCTGCACGCACGGCCACAACGACCACATCACCGTCGCCCCCGAGTTGGGCGCGGCGCTGGACGCCCCGGTGCTGCTGCACCCGGCCGACGAGATGTTGTGGCGAGCTGTCCACCCCGACAAGGACTTCCGCACCGTCGAGGACGATACGGTGTTGCGCGCGGGCGGCATCGAACTGCATGCCCTGCACACCCCGGGGCACTCCCCCGGATCGGTCTGCTGGTCGATCCCCGAGCTGAACGCCGTGATCTCCGGTGACACCTTGTTCCAGGGCGGCCCGGGCGCGACCGGCCGGTCGTTCTCGGACTTCCCGACGATTCTGGACTCGATCTCGAAACGGCTGGGCAAGCTACCGGGCGAGACGGTCGTCTACACCGGTCACGGGGATACCACGACCATCGGCGACGAGATCGTCCACTACGACGACTGGGTGGCCAGGGGGCACTAGCCTGGACGAATGGTCGGGCGACCGGTGGGCAGGGTGGTTTGTCTGTGCATGGCCGTGATGCTCGCGGTGGCCTGCTCGCCACCGCCTCCGCGACCCTCGGCGCCGTCCCCGCCCACGAGCACTTCATCGCCCAGCCCTCCACCGCCCATCCCTCGGCTCGGCGTATCGGGAACCTCGCTGACCCTTGGGGGCCAACCTTGGTGGCCGATCGGTATCAACGCCTACTCGCTCGGCACCAATTGGGACATCAACGTGGGCTGCGGCTCGGAGGTGGCGCTCGACGGCTACTTCCGCAGCCTGCCGCCGCACTCGCTGACGCGGGTAGCCATCAATTCCAGTATGGCCGTGAACAAAACGACCGGCCGGCTCGACTTCACCGCACTGGACGCCGTCTTCGACGCGGCCGACTGGCACGGACAGTTGCTGATCCCGGTACTCACCAGCCACGAAGGTTCTTGCGAGCACGGCTATATCAAGGACCACGACTGGTACGCCGGAGGGTGGCGCACCGACATTTCGCACGGGCTGCCGATGTCGTTCGCTGACTGGTTGGACACCGCGGTCAAGCGGTGGGGACGCTTGCCGGCCGTCGCGGGCTGGAGCGCGGTGGGCGAGCCCACACCCGCCTACTGCATGGACCACGAGTGCCATTGGTCCAACACGGCATGCCCGTCCGATTCCGCGACGGTATTGCGCCGCTTCTTCGATGACACCGGGGCACGGATCCGCGAGCTGGATCCCGACACCCTGATCTTCAGTGGCCACGCCGGTGGCGGGCAGTGCGGATCCTCCGGCGACGACTTCGCGCTGGTGGGCGCATCTCCCGGTTTGGACGTGCTGGAGTATCACTACTACGAGGCCACCGATGACCTGCCCGGCGATCCGTACCACGGCCTGCAGTTGCGTGTCGAGCAGGCCCGTGCGGTCAACAAGCCACTGCTCGTCGCCGAACTCGGTTTGGAGGCAGGGTCATGCCGGTCGCCGGAGGACCGCCAGCGAGAACTGAGCGGGACAATCACCGCCTTGCGCGAGCACGGCGCCGCGGGCGCGCTGTTCTGGGCGTACATGCCCGACCCCCGGCCCGACGAGTGCACCCTCGACATCGGGCCGGCCGATCCTTTGATGGACATGGTCGGCACCGCGCCGCCCGCATAGCCCAGGAGGTCAGATGGCCCGCGACGAAGTAGCCCCGCCGGTCGGTGGGCCGGTCCGCCGGTTCGCGCTGCGCTACTGGGTGGCCCTGATCCTCGTCGCCTTGGCAGCGATCTTCGTCGCGCAGAACCGCAGCCGGGTGGGGGTGCACGTGCTGTGGGTGACCGTCGAGTCGCCGATGTGGCTCATCTTGGTCATCATTTTCGTTGTGGGACTTCTCATCGGACTGCTGCTGCATCGGCGACGACGGAACTAGCCATGCCGGAATCCAGAGTCACCGCCCGACCGGATCTGACCGGCGGCGGTAAGCGTCAGAGACCGACACCTCGGCTGCAGGCCGCGGGGTTGAGTTCTACGATCAAGCTTTTCGAACAGGCGGCTCGCGCCGTTCCCTTGCCGGCCGCGCCGAACCCGATCGTCATCGCCGACTACGGCTCGGGCGACGGCCACAATGCGATGCAGCCGATCGGAGCGGCCATCACGGCGGTTCGCGGCCGCACCAGGCCCGAACATTCAATTCTTGTGACGCACACTGACACTCCCGGCAACGACTTCACCACGATGTTCCACAACCTGTCCGACGATCCGGATTCCTACCTGCGCAAGGATTCGGCGACATATACCTCCGCGGTGGGCCGGTCCTATTACACCCAGATCCTGCCGTCGAACAGCGTGAATCTGGGTTGGTCAGCGTGGGCCATTCTGCGACTCGGCGAGGTGCCGATGCCAGTCACCGACCACATCGTGGTGGCCTATAGCACCGATGCACAGGTCCGTGCCGCCTACGCCAGGCAGGCTGCGTTCGACTGGCACGAGTTCGTGGCGTTCCGTGGCCGCGAGCTGTCTCCCGGCGGTCGCCTCGTGGTGCTGACGATGGCTCTCGGCGAGGACGGCGATTTCGGTTACCGGGCCCTGTTCGGCGCGATCATGGACACGCTGCGGGAGCTGGCCGCCAACGGGGTGGTGCGACCCGATGAGATGGCGCGCATGACGCTGCCGTTAGTGGGCCGTCGCGCGGCGGATTTCGCCGCGCCGTTCGCCCCGTCGGGCCGGTTCGAGCGTCTGTCGATCGACCACCTCGAGGTGTTCGACGCCGAGGACAGGATCTTCAATCTGTACCGGACCGACAAGGACGCCAATGCTTTTGGAGCCCGCTGGGCAGCGTTCTGCCGGTTCGCGGTGTTCGGCGAGCTGGGCCAGGCAATCGACGACGACCCTGCGAGACTCACCCAATTCTTCGACCGGCTGGAAGCCGGGATCGCCAGTCGACTGGCCGCCGCACCAGAGGAGATGCGAATTCCGTTGGCCCAGCTAGTACTGGAGAAACGCCCACGGGCCAGTTGATCAGCCGGCTCGAGGTCTGAGGCTACGTCAGCACGGCGTCGATGAGGTGCGGCCCCGGTTCGGCCAGCGCGGCGCTGAATTGTGCCGCCAGGTCCTCGGCGGTGGCAGCCCGGGTGGCCGGCACCCCGAAACCCTGTGCGATGGCGACGAAGTCGATGTCGGGATTGCCGATGTCGAGCAGCGACTGGGATCGCTCACCGGTGGCACTGGTCCCGACTCGCTGCAGTTCCATCTGCAGGATGGCGTAGGCATGGTTGTTGAGGATCACCACAGTGATGTCGAGGTGCTCGCGGGCCATCGTCCACAAAGCCGAAATGGTGTACACCGCACTGCCGTCGGCCTGTAGAGCGATGATCGGCCGGTGCGGCGCGGCGACCGCCGCGCCGACCGCGACCGGCAGACCCTGCCCGATCGCACCGCCTGTGAGTGTCAGCACATCATGTGGCGGTGCGGTCGCGGTCGCTGCCGGCAGGAGAAACCCGCTCGTGTTGGCCTCGTCGGAGATGATGGCGTTCTCGGGCAGCAACGCGCCGATGACCTGAGCCCAGTTCTGCACGCTGAGTGGCCCGCGGGGCAGATCGCCCGGGACTGCGTCAGGTTTCCGCGCGAGGATGCCACCGAGTTTGTCGGCAAGCTTCTCCACATCGGCGACGGCCAAGGTATGCACCTGTGCATCCGCCGGGACGAGATCGCTCGGCTTGCCCGGATAGGCAAAGAACGAGACCGGTCTGCCAGCTCCCGCCAGGATGAGTTGTGTTGTGCCGCTGAGTTGTTCGGTTGCCATTTCAGCGAGATACTGCAGCCGGTCGATCGCGGGTACACCCCGCCCCCTGGCCAGGCGGGCAGGGAATGTTTCGACCAGCACGCGCGCACCGGTGGCCTCGCGGATACGCGCCGCGGCGGTCAGCCCGGCTGCGGTGGTGGCGGCACCGCCCAGCAGGATCGTCACTTTGTCGCCGTGGTTGCGAAGCAATTCCGCGGCCCCGGTGAGGTCGATATCGCCGACCGGCTCGTGGGGCACATCGACGTCGGGCAGCGGATTCTGCACTGCGGCGCCCCAGGAGAAGTCGGCCGGCAGGATCACCGTGGCCACCCGCCCGGGTGGGCCGATAGCGCTGCGGACCGCGTCACGGACCGCCACACCGAGGTCTGCGGCCGAGCCCGGCCGGTGCACCGAACCGTTCAGCCACGTGCCGAGGGCATCGATGTCCGATTCCAGCGGTGCGTCAAGGGATTTGTGATGCGTGGCGTGGTCGCCGACGATGTTGACGACCGGAGTGTGGGCCCGCCGGGCGTTGTGCAGATTCGCCAGTCCATTGGCCATCCCCGGACCGAGGTGCAACAGGGTGGCCGCGGGAGTGCCCGTGATCCGCGCGTACCCGTCAGCTGCCCCGGTGGCCACGCCCTCGAACAGACACAGCACCGGGCGCATCGACGGGGCAGTGTCCAGCGCTGCAACGAAATGCATCTCCGACGTGCCGGGGTTGGCGAAGCACACCTCGACACCCTCGGTGAGCAGCTGCTGTATCACCACCTGGGCACCCGTCTTCACAGGCGCCCACACATGTCATTCCACCTGTCACGCATCCGTCCATAGTGGTCGGCATCCCCGTCGGGCACCAGTATTCGGCCTGCGGCACGACAGCTGCCTCCTTCATTTCGGAAGTTGACTGATTATCAGTCAGTGTGCAACGGTGGCTCGGAACCCACCGGCTTTCTACGGAGTAGATATGCGGAAACGACGGATGGACCTGCACGGCAAACGCGTAGTGCTGACCGGCGCATCGAGTGGCATCGGTCGTGAACTGGCCCTCGGATTGGCGCGCAAGGGAGCGACGCTCGGGCTCGCTGCCCGTCGCGAGAATCTGCTCGACCAGTTGGCAGATGAGATTGCCGATGGCGGCATGCGTCGCCCGATCGTGCTTCGGGCCGACCTGGCCGAACCCGGCTCAGCCGCTGCCCTGGGTAATCGGGCGTTAGAGGCTCTAGGGGGCGGGGTGGACATCCTGATCAACAATGCCGGCGCCAACCTGACCGGGCCGCAGTCACTGCTCACCGATTCGGCGGCAGCGCGGGAAGTGTTCGAGGTCAACCTGTGGTCCCCACTCGCGCTCACAGCCGCCCTGCTGCCCGCCATGCACGCGGCCGGCGCCGGCACGATCGTCAATGTCACCTCGACCGTGCAGGCGGTGCCACTACCGCTGCTTGGCTATTACGCAGCGTCGAAATCCGCACTGGCCCAGGCCACCCGGTCACTGCGCCTGGAACTGGCCGAGACGCCGATCAGGGTGCTGGAAGTGGTGCCGGGCGCCACCGATACCGCGCTCCGTGACATCGACGAACTGCCCTGGAAGACAACACCTCCGCGGACTCTGACACCAGTGTCACCGGCCTCCACCGCGGCTGCGGTCGTGCGGGCATTGCAGCGCAACGCAACACGCGTCGTCTACCCCGGCTACTCCCTCCTCCCCATCGAGATTCCAGCCATTGGTCGGCTCGTCGCCACCATCGGCGGCCGACGAGTCAATACCCGAGACGCACTGGCCGATCCGGTGAGCCCGAACTGATGGGTCCCAAACCGGCCGTCGCCGATCGGCGTCAGCTGATCATCGACGCAGCCCGAAAGCTCTTTGTCACCCGGCCCTACGAGCAGGTCACCACGTCGGCGATCGCGAAGAACGCCGGTGTCGCCTACGGGTTGATCGCGCACCACTTCGACAACAAGCGTGGCTTGTACCTGGCTGTGATGAACGAGATCGCGGCCGAGATCGCGGCCACGCAGCTGTCTGCGTTGCCCGCTGGCGCCCCGCTGATCGAACAGTTGCGCCACGGGTTGCGCGCTCACATCGCCCACATGGATTCGTACTCCGACAGTTTCGTCGCGCTGTTACGGGGCGCACTGGGTGCGGATGCCGAACACCAGGCTGCGATCGAACGCCTCCGCTGGATGGGCGCAGAACGGATCCTATCGACGTTGGGCATCATTGAGCCCGTGGCACCGGCACTGCGCACGGCCATGCACGGCTGGGTCGGATACCTTGACGAGATGATGATCGACCGCATCACCCAGCGTGACATCGAGGTGGAAGCACTCGTCGAGTTCGCAGCTGCCGCACTGGTTGCGACGCTGCGTACCGCCGCCGCGGTGGACCGCTCGATTGTCTACTCCCCCGATGTCGCCGACGCGCTGAGATCCTTCGGATGATCGCGGCGGTTCTCAAACGGTTGCATTATTGAAGATGCTGCGCCACAGGGATATCCAGGTACATGCCCGCCGGGCGCGCCGCGCGGCACTGGTAAGGTTCGCGGTGCTCGCTAACCTTGTATTCAATGTCAACGTCGACGGGGATCAGACGGCCGAACAATCCAAGGCAGGACGATTATCGCGCTCCGCCGTGACGGGCACGCGCTGGGTGTATCAGGTTGGTTGACAGTCTGTTTCGCCGTCGTCCTT
>NZ_JBEFTI010000004.1:0-369714 GCF_053483975.1 Mycolicibacterium sp. XJ870 | reverse complement strand
TGTTTGTTGCCCGACACGCCGCATTTCGGCAGCGTTTTGCGCACGCTCGCGGCCAGCGAGAGGGCGCACACAACGCAGTAGACCCCCTCTGGGCGAGGGGGTCTACCGGTCGCAATTACTCGGAGCCGCCGCCGGATTCGGATCCGGCGGTGTTTGAGCCGGTGTCGCCCTTGGTCGTCTCCTTCTTACCGCTGAGGCCGGCGGTGGCCTTCTTCAGACCGTCGGTCACATTCTTGACGGCACTGGAAGCTCCGTCGCGGACCGCCTTGAGCGGCTTGGCGCGATCGGAATTGGTTGGGCCCGTACCGATCTTGCCGGGCTCAGCCTTGGGGCTGACTTTGACGAGATCGGCCGTCGGAGTCGAGCCGGCATCGACGGAGTCGCCGTCCGGCGCGGCGGTAGCAGCGGACTCAGGCTCCTTGTCTTCTTCGGTCGACGAACCGGCCTGCGGCGTAGCAGGTGTCGCGTCGGCCGGTGCGACATCCAGCGTCACCGTCTTGGCGGTCGGATTGAGCGTCGAATTCACCGCCAACGACTCAGGTGCAGCTTCGAGTCCCGGCAGATTTCCGAGCAGGTCGTCACGGTCGGCACCCGGCGTCTTGATGGAGTCCGCGATTTGAGTGAGCGCACTCAACACCGCTGAGATGGACCCGCCCGGGGTAAAGCCCTCGCGCGCATTCAGCAGACCGGTGGCCAGGTAGCCGTCGATCTCGTATCCGTTGAGCAAGGCACCGGTGACTGTGGCGGGAGCATTCACCAGGGTGTTGGCGAATGACGCCGCGTCACCCCCGGTTGCGGAGTCGACCAAGCTCTCGAGCGTGTGTCCGCTGGCTGCCGCGGTCGCCATCATTGGCGAGAGGAGTCCATTCGCGAACAGTGCGGGCAGAGCATCCGGGAATTGTGTTACCAGTTTCGCGAGATTCGTGAACGGCTGAGCGATCACCGACCAAGCGCCGGGCACGAATTGGTTTCCTATCGCGGCGATGAGCGGCAGTCCGAGATACAGCAGGCTCGCGGGAATGGCGGCGAACCCCTCCTCGAACTCCCCGGCTGCGATTTGATCGAAAGCCTGCTGGATTGACGCGGTAAAGCTGAAGAACGAATCGGGGTCAAACGCTTCGGCAAGGCCATCGGCCAGCGTCTGTGCCGATGCGCTCAACACACTGGCGCTGTGCAGTTGGTTGGCGATGATCTGCCGCAGGATCGGAGCGGGATCGGCAAGCCACTGCTCACCCAGGCCGCCGACGTTCTCGAAGGCCGTTCCCATCACCTCGGCCCACAGCTCCAAGGGATTGGCCGCGGCGGTGAGGGCTACCGATGCGGACGAAGCGTGGATCGCCGGAATCTGAACGTCTGGGGCAGGCGGAGCCATCGGGCTGACCGCGATCGCGCTGGCGCCGACGAGCGCCACGCCCGCGACCAGATAGGGCCGAGCAGTGACCTGCATGGAATCTCCTTACGGGAGCGTAATTAGGACGCAGGGAAGTTACCAACCAGTCAGTTGGCTTGTCTGCAAATAGTCAAATGTTCACTTGGAAGCACATCGAGGCGCGAATAGTCCCGCAAATCAGGTCGTTAGCTTCGGAAAGCACCTGGTAGTCGGCCTAGCACGCATACATACCACGCCATCGCCTGATGCCCCAAGCGATTGGACAGCCCACCTTGAGCAAACTCGTGACTGATTCCGTCAACTCGTTGCTGGGCGGCATATAGAGAGTAAGCTCACTTAGGTTACCCAGCAGTAACGTGGGTCACAGGCCGGATGACGAGTTAGCGCAAGCGACGGAAGAGCGTTGCTGGAACGCTCTCACGCCAGCGAGGCGCACGTCCCACCCAGGGCCGGCCCGGCGATCATGGAATTCACCGGTCGGCACGGTCAGCAACCAAGTGGCAGTACCAGTCAGCTTTGAAGTCAACGGATTTCGTTGCGGTGTTTCGGTTGCCCGGAGCTGCCGGAGACTCGCCTCAGGCCGTAAGCACCGCATCCAGCGCGGAGTAGAACAAGCCGAGGCCATCGTCGGACGGACCGGTCAACGCCTCGGTGGCATGTTCGGGATGCGGCATGAGGCCGACGACACGGCGGTTGGCAGAGCAGATCCCGGCGATGCCGCGCATCGACCCGTTGAGGTTCTCGCGGTAGCGGAAGACGACGCGGTCGTCGCCTTCGAGCTCATCGAGCACCGCCTCTGAGGCGACATAGCGCCCCTCCCCTGACTTCAGAGGTATCAGCAGATCGGCCCCGACCTCGTAGCGTGCGGTCCACGCTGTGGAGTTGGAAGCGACCTCCAGCCACACGTCGCGGCAGATGAAATGCAGGCCGGCGTTCCGCGTCAGTGCGCCGGGCAGCAGGCCGGCCTCGCACAGCACCTGAAAGCCGTTGCAGATGCCGAGCACCGGCATACCTTTGCCGGCCGCCTCGATCACCGACCCCATCACCGGGGCGAACTTCGCGATCGCGCCGCAGCGCAGGTAGTCACCGTAGGAAAAGCCACCCGGGACGACGACCGCGTCGACTCCGTGCAGGTCAGCGTCGGCGTGCCAGAGGCTCACCGGCTCGGCCCCGGCCAACCGCACCGCACGCGCGGCGTCGATGTCGTCGAGCGTCCCCGGGAAGGTGATAACCCCCACTCGGGCGGTCACGAACTCTCCCGACTCACCGAGAAGTCCTCGATCACAGTGTTGGCCAACAGCGATTCGGCAATCTCGGCCAACGCCTCGTCGGCCACGGAGTCGTCGACTTCGAGTTCAAAACGCTTGCCCTGCCGGACATCTGAGATACCACCATGCCCGAGCCGACCCAATGCCCCGACGATCGCCTGACCCTGCGGGTCGAGGATCTCAGCCTTGGGCATGACGTTCACTACCACCTTTGCCACGGCGCACACTCTACCGGCACGATCCGATGTAAGCGGTGCACAGTGGCACAGCCATGGCATCGAGCACCTGGTGATCGGGCACGGAAGGCCACGGCACCCGCGGCGGCGTGGTCGACCACATGGCAAGCTCCACCACCGTGCTGTTGTTCGGATCCGCCAGCAAGTACTGATGCAGCACGCGGCTGTCATCGAAGCTGATCACCGCTGCCATCCGGCCCGGCTCGTCGGTGGTGATCGACGGCGAACTCTGCGGTGCGGTGAGGTGGCAGGCCCGCAACGCGCCCACGGCTGCCCGGACGGCCGACATCGCTGTCTCCCCGCCCCGCCACGTTTCCCCGCGCCAGTGCATCACCTGCACCTGTAGCTGCCAGTGCCCCTCGGGTTGTCCGACCGTGGCGCGGGCCGTCACCGCGTACCTGCGCGCATCCCCGGGGAGCAGCGGCAGCGCGCAGTCTTCCTCGAACCGGAACCGCGGGTCCACCGTCGCGACTGCCCGGCCTGCCGGCCTGGGCCACCGGTAATCGCGGTGCAGGGGGATGTCCGAGGCGGCGATCCAGGCCGATGCCGGGATCCGGTCGCACATCGGCGGGCAGTCGATGGGCTGTGACCACGCCAACCCGGGCGCGGCGACCGCACCGGCGGCCGCGAGCAACATTGCCCAGATTATCCGCAAGAATCCACCCACTGAGCGCCACAATATAGGCATGCAATTGACGCATTTCGGACATTCATGCCTTCTGGCCGACATTTCGGACACCACGGTGTTGTTCGATCCGGGGAACTTCTCGCACGGATTCGAGGGGATCACCGGGCTCTCGGCGATCCTGATCACCCACCAACACCCCGATCACGCCGACACCGCGCGACTACCCGCGCTGATCGATGCCAATCCGCAGGCCGCGCTGTACGCCGACCCGCAGACCGCAGCGCAGCTCGGTGAGCCGTGGCGGGCCGTGCATGTCGGCGACGAGTTCCGTATCGGCGCCCTCAACGTCCGCGGGGTTGGCGGTAAGCATGCGGTGATACACCCGGAAATCCCGGTGATAGACAACATTTCGTACCTGCTGGGTGACGACGAGCATCCGGCCCGGCTTATGCATCCCGGCGACGCTCTGTTCGTGCCCGGGGAACCGGTCGACATACTTGCCACCCCGGCCGCGGCGCCGTGGATGAAAATCTCTGAGGCAGTGGAGTTTCTGCGTGCGGTCGCACCGGCCCGCGCGGTGCCGATCCACCAGGGCATCATCGAGCCGAGCGCACGTGGCATCTTCTACGGCCGCCTCGCGGAGATGACCTCTACCGATTTCCAGGTGCTCAATCCGGAGAACGGCACGGAGTTCTAGGCGGCTCAGGCGATGTCGGCGGCCGCGCCCCGCCCCGCCGCGCGTCCGGAGAAGACGCAGCCACCGAGGAAGGTGCCTTCCAGCGATCGGTAGCCGTGCACTCCACCCCCGCCGAATCCGGCCGCCTCGCCGGCGGCGTACAGTCCGCCCAGCGCGGTGCCATCTTGTTTGAGCACCCGAGAGCTCAGGTCGGTTTCCAAACCGCCCAACGATTTTCGCGTCAGGATGTGCAGCTTGACCGCGATCAGGGGGCCGGCCTTCGGGTCGGTGAGACGGTGTGGGGGGACGACGCGGCTGAACCGGTCGCCCAGATAACTGCGGGCGCCGTGGATCGCGGTGATCTGCCCGTCCTTGGTGAACTTGTTGACGACCTCACGGTCGCGCGCGGTCACCTCCGCCGCGATGGTCGCGTAGTCCAGCGGCACCACATCGGGAACGGCGTTCATTGCAGACACCAACTCCCTCAACGAATCTCCCTTGACGAAGTCGACGCCACGGTCGACGAACGCCTGCACCGGGGCAGGAGCACCCGGCCGGATCCGGGACAACACATCGCGAACGCTGCGCGAGGTGAGATCGGGGTTCTGTTCCTGCCCGGACAGCGCGAACTCCTTGGCGATGATCCGCGCGTTGAGGATGAACCAGGTGTAGTCCTGGCCGGTCCGGCAGATGTGCTCGAGGGTGCCCAGGGTGTCGAAGCCGGGATAGAGCGGCACAGGTAGTCGATTTCCGTTGGCGTCCAACCAAAGTGACGACGGGCCCGGCAGGATGCGGATGCCGTGGGATGGCCAGATCGGATCGTAGTTGGTGATTCCCTCGGTGTAGTGCCACATTCGGTCGCTGTTGATGACGCGGCCGCCCGCAGCTTCGGAGATACCGATCATCCGGCCGTCGACATGAGCGGGGACACCGCTGAGCAACTGCTCGGGCACCCGGCCCATCCGGGCCGGCCAGTTCTTGCGCACCAGTTCGTGGTCACCGCCGATCCCACCGCTGGCCACGATCACGGCTGACGCACGAAACTCGAACTCGTCGACAACTTTTCGTGACGATGCCACGCCACGGGGTGCGTTGGTCGGTTCCAGTACCGAGCCCCGAACCCCGGCCACGAGGCCTTCGTTGACGATCAGCTCGTCGACGCGATGGCGGTGGGCGAACCGCACCCGCACACTGTCGCGAATCCGGCGCGCGAAGATCTCCACGAGCGCCGGGCCGGTCCCCCACGTGATATGGAATCGGGGTACCGAATTGCCATGCCCGAGCGCGTCGTACCCGCCCCGCTCGGCCCAGCCGACCAGCGGGAAGGTCTGCAGCCCGCGCGCCCGCAACCAACTGCGTTTCTCCCCGGCGGCGAAATCGACGTAAGCGTGCGCCCACTCCCGTGGCCAGTGGTCCTCGGGCCGGTCGAAGCCCGCGGTGCCCAGCCAATCCTGTAAGGCCAGCTCCTGGCTGTCCCGGATGCCCAGCCTGCGCTGCTCCGGGCTGTCCACGAAGAACAGGCCGCCAAAGGACCAGAAGGCCTGGCCACCGAGGTTGGCGGCGTTCTCCTGGTCCACAATGAGCACCCGGTGCCCCCGCTCGACCAGCTCGCATGCGGCGACCAGTCCGGCCAGACCCGCTCCCACGACGATGACGTCGGCGTCTGCCATGAGACGCAAGACTAGCGCGGTCAGGCGGCTTCGGTCAGTACCGGATATGGCCGCCACCGGTAGACCGCAGCCTCACAGCGGTGCAGCAAAGCCAGGTCGACCGCGTCGAGCATGGCTTGCCGCGGGCCGGGCCTGCGCAGATGCCGGGCTGCGACCGCGACGCGCACCACCCCGTCGCGCCGGGCGGTGCGCTCCGCCGAGAGCACCAGCGTCCGGCACCACCACGGCTCGGCCAGGAATCCTTCGCCGATCCCGAGCACTCGGGCCCGCGTCGTCGTGTGACGCACCAGATCGGTGACACCACTCAGGCCGGCCAGCAGCCGAAAGCCGTTGCGCGGCAAAGTGATGACAGTGCCCTGGGACACGTTCCAGCCCGGGGCGGCGAACAGCCTGGTCCGCAGCCCCAGATGTTCGAGCACCCGGTCGGCGCCCATGATCCGCAGGTTGGCCTCGTGAGCGGGCAGGCTGGCGAACTCGCCGCGCCGCTTCTTGGTGGCGGCTTCGTCGTACCCGTGCAGGACGACGGCGTCGCCGGCTTCGCGGCGGGTCGTCAGCCACTCGACGGTCGGCGCGTCACGATCGAGCCGGTAACCGCCCTTGAGCCGCGGCGCCACCAACAGGGACGCGGGCACCCCACGCGAATCCAGCTCTGCGCAGAACGACGCCACATCGGCCAGCGTGCGGTCGCTGATCTGTGAGATCGAGACGATGAGTTGTCCGGTCACGCCCCCAGTGTGGCAACGTCACATGTCGCAACGGTTTCGAACACTCTGCCGCAGAGTGTCCATTCGGCTATTCCACGCCGCTATGCCGGCAGCACAGCCTCAATCGCGGCGACGACCTCGGGCGCATCCGGCTCGGTGCGGGGCCGAAAACGGTTGACGACCGTGCCGTCGGACGCGAGCAGGAACTTCTCGAAGTTCCACTGGATGTCGCCGGCTTCCCCGCTGTCGTCGGCGGTCTTGGTCAGCTCGGCGTAGAGCGGGTGCCGGTCGGCGCCGTTGACGTCGGTCTTGGCCAGCAGGGGGAATGTCACGCCGTAAGTGGTCGAGCAGAACGTCTGGATTTCCTCGGCGGAACCGGGCTCCTGGCCCATGAACTGGTTGCACGGCACCCCGATGACGGTGAGGCCGCGATCGCCGTAGTCCTGCGCGAGTTTCTCCAGCGCGCCGTACTGAGGCGTCAGGCCGCATTTCGAGGCGACGTTCACCACCAGTGCGGCGCCAGTTGCCAACTCTGCCAACGTGGTTGGTTTGCCGTCGAGGGTGGTCAGCGGAATATCGTTGAGGCTCACCGTCACGACGCTACCGTAGCTATCCGTCGAACAGGATTGCCGCCAGGCGTTCGACTGTGCCGATCGGGTCGCCTGCGGTGTCGATGGCGTCGTTGAGCCACAGCAGCGAGAAGCCGTGCACAAGTGACCAGGCCGCGAGCGCCGCCCCCGCCGGATCGGCCTTCGCCTTCGGGTCGACGAGCGTGCCGACGCCACGATTGAGTTCGTCGTCCGCCGCGGATGACGCTGCGACCAACTCCGGGTCGGTGTCGTCATACAGCGACTTGTCGAACATCACCTCGTAGTGGCCAGGATTGTCGAGGGCGAACCGGACGTAAGCCTTTGCCGCGTCGATGAACTGAGGCCGGGCAGCGTTGAGCGCCTCGGCCAGCAACCGGAATCCCTCGGTCGCGAGTGCGGTGAACAACCCCCGCCGGTCGGTGAAGTGGTGTGCCGGCGCAGCGTGGGATACGCCTGCGGCCCGCGCCAGTTCCCGCAGTGAGATGCCGTCGGCCCCGCGCTCGGCCACCAGTGTCGCGGCCTGCGCCAGGATCACCGCCTTCAGATCGCCGTGGTGGTAGCTCATGGCCGCCACTCTAACCCGACATCTTGACAGCGCCTAGATTGACGCTAGGGTCGGGATCTAGACAATGACAAGATTGGAGTGCGGGATGGCCGTGTTTCTGATGCTGGTGCTGGGCAGTGTGGGCGCCCGGGTCATCGGCATGCTCGGCGTGGACTACGTCGACAGTTGGCCCAGGGCCATCGCCGTGGGGATGGCCGCGATGTTCGTGATGACGGGCGTCGCCCACTTCGTCAACCCGTTGCGGCGCGACATGATCGCGATCGTGCCGCCCCGGCTGCCCGCCCCGGCCCTGCTCGTCACCATCACCGGGGTGCTGGAACTCCTCGGCGCGGCCGGCCTCCTGTATCCGCCGACCCGCGTCGTCGCAGCAGTCTGCCTGTTCGTGCTGATGCTGGCCATGTTCCCGGCCAACGTCTATGCCGCCCGAATGCCCAACCCGCCGAAGTCGATGAGCTCGCGGCTAGGTGTCCGGGCCGCCGAACAGGCTGTGTACCTGGCCGTTGCCGTAATTGTCGCGATCGGCGGCAGCCAGTAGCCAGGCGTACTGGAACGCGGCTTCCTTCCACCGCTCATAGCGCCCGCTGATGCCGCCGTGCCCGGCCGTCATCTCGGTCTTGAGAAGCACCGGGTGACCATCGGTTTTCAGATGCCTCAGTGCCGCAACCCATTTGGCAGGCTCGACGTAGAACACCCTGGTGTCGTTGAGCGAGGTCATCGCCAGGATGGCCGGATAGTCCTGGGCCGTGACGTTTTCGTACGGCGTATAGGACTTCATGTACCGGTACACGTCGGCGTCGTCTAGCGGATTTCCCCACTCTTCCCACTCGGTGACCGTCAGTGGCAGCGACGGATCGAGAATGGTGGTGAGTGCGTCGACGAACGGCACCTGCGCCAGGATCCCGGCGAACAGCTCGGGGGCCATGTTGGCGATCGCACCCATCAGCAGGCCACCTGCACTGCCGCCCAGCGCAACGAGATGCTGCGGCCGGGTCACATCGCCTGCGACGAGATGGGATGCCACCGCGATGAAGTCGGTGAAGGTGTTCTTCTTCTCCAGCATCTTCCCGTGCTCGTACCACGGCCGTCCGAGCTCGCCGCCACCGCGGACATGGGCGATGGCGAACACCATCCCGCGATCGAGCAATGAGAGCCTCGCGATGGAGAACCGCGGATCCTCACACGACTCGTAAGCGCCATACCCGTACAGCAGCGTCGGGGCCGGGAACTGCAGACCGGCCCGATGAACGATCGAGATCGGCACCCGCGCGCCATCGGGCGCGACGGCCCAATCACGGCGCTCCACATACTCTTCCGGCCGGTAGCCGCCCAGCACCGGCTGTTCGCGCAGCAGCGTGCGCTCCGCGGTGGCGAGGTCCAGGTCATAGACCCGGGCCGGCGTGACGAACGAGGTCGCCGCGATGCGCAGCTTCGGCGTCGACCAGTTCGGGTTGCCGCCGAGCCCGGCAGCAGTCAGCGCGGAGTCGAACGTCAGCTCCTCGGGCCTGCCATAACCTCCGTCGGCGGCCACCGGCCACAGCTGGATCTTCGGTAGCGCCTCACTGCGGTAGCTGACCACCAAGAACCCGTCGAATGCGTCAACCGCATCGAGCCGCACATCGTCACGATGCCCGATGAGGGTACGGAAATCGTTGGGGTCGTTGACCGGAGCATCGACCAGGGTGAAGTTCTCCGCGCCGTCATTGTGCAGGATCAGGAATCGGTCCTGACCGCCGACGACCGCGTGCTCGACGGAGTACTCGACCAGATCGCGACGGTCCCACACGGCGGTGAACTCGGCATGCGGATCGGTGGCATCCGCATAGCGAACCTCCGTGGTCACCGCGCTACCCGACGCGATGAACAGGTACTTGTTGCTGCGGCTGCGCCCGATTCCGACCCAGAACCGTTCGTCGGGTTCGTGATACACCTTCTCGGCGGGCAATCCGGAGCCGAGCCGGTGCCGCCACACGGTGTCGGGACGCCAGGCGTCGTCGACGGTGCTGTAGTAGAGCGTGCGGTTGTCGGCCGCCCACGTGCCGCCGGCGCCGATGCCGACAATCCTGTCGTCGTAGAGTTCGCCGGTACGTAAGTCCTTGAACTTCAACGTGTACCGCTCGTCGCCCTTGACGTCGACCGAGTAGGCGAGGACGTTGCCGTCCAGGCTCACCGTGGCAGCACCGAGGGCGAAATAGTCGTGGCCGTCCGCCTCTACGTTCTCATCGAGCAGCACCTGCTCACCGGGGATCGCGGTGTGCTCGTCGAGCGTGGGCGGCGTCCAGTCGTCGGGATCGGTGACGGGGCACCGGCAGTGCACCCCGTACTGCTTGCCCTCGAAACTGCGTGCGTAATACCACCAGAGGTCGCGCCGCGTCGGGACCGAAAGGTCGGTTTCCTTGGTACGGGCTTTGATCTCATCGAAGATCTTCTGCCGCAACGGCTCCAGATGAGCGGTGGTGTGCTCGGTGTAATCGTTCTCGGCTTCCAGGTGCGCGAGCACCTCGGGATCGTCCTTGTCGCGCAGCCATTCGTACGGATCGATGAATACGTCACCGTGGTGCTCACGACGGTGATTGGCGCGCTTGGCTACCGGCGGCCTCATGCGCTCAGCCAATCGGCGAAGCGCAGCCCCGAAATCCGTTCGTACGCTTCGATGTATCGATCCCGGGTCGCTGCGACTATTTCATCGGGCAACGGTGGCGGCTGGCTGCCGCCGTGGCGGTCCCACCCGGAAGCCGGGCTCGTCAGCCAATTCCGCACGAACTGCTTGTCGAAGCTCTCCTGAGCCACGCCCTGCCGGTAAGACTCCGCCCGCCAGTACCGCGACGAGTCGGGGGTGAAGACCTCGTCGGCGAGCACCAGATTGCCGTCCGCATCGACTCCGAACTCGAACTTCGTGTCGGCGATGATGATGCCCTTGCTAAGCGCGTGATCGGCACCCTGCAGATACGTCTGCAGCGTGCGCTCCCGCAGCTGGTCGGCCAGCGCCGGGCCCACCATGTCGACCACCCTGTCGAACGAGATGTTCTCGTCATGCTCACCTAGTTCAGCCTTGGTGGCCGGGGTGAACAGCGGCTCATCGAACTTGCTCGCCTCGCCCAGACCTGCCGGCAGCGGGATGCCGCATACCGACCCCGACTCCTGGTAGTCGAGCAGGCCCGAGCCGGTCAGGTACCCGCGGGCCACACACTCCACCGGCAGCATCTTGAGCTGGCGCACCACCAGCGCGCGGCCCAGCACCTCTTCGGGGATGCGGGGGTCGTCGGGCGGGCCGGCCAGGTGGTTCGGGGCGTCCACGTAATCGAAGAAGAAGACGCTCATCGCGGTCAGGATCCGGCCCTTGTCCGGGATCTGCGAGTCGAGGATGTAGTCGTAGGCCGAGATCCGGTCGGTGGCCACGAAGAGCAGGTGCTCGTCGTCGATGCGGTACAGCTCGCGGACTTTGCCGCTGGCCAGATGCTGGTAGTCGGACAGAGCAGGGCGCATCGGGCCAGCCTATGTGTTGGGATCGGTGCCATGAGATCGCGGTACCTGCCCTACGCCACCAGACCCGGCCGGTTGCTGGCACAACTCTTCAGCGATGTGGCGGTCATCATCTGGATCGTCATCTGGGTGGTGGTGGGCATGGCCGTGCATTCCGCGGTCTCCACGATCGCCGAGGTGGGCAGGCAGGTGCAGAGCGGAGCCAACGGGGTTGCCGACAACCTCAACTCGGCCGGCGACAACACCGACGACTTTCCGCTGGTCGGCGACACGCTGAGCAAGCCGTTGCGGGCTGCCAGCGAGGCCGCCCTCGATATCGCCGGCGCGGGCCACAGCCTGGACACCACGGCGAGCTGGCTGGCCTGGGTGCTGGCGCTCGCCGTGGCTGCGCCGCCGATCCTGTTCGTCGCGATGCCCTGGCTGTATCTGCGAGTGCGGTTCTTCCGGCGCAAGTGGACCGCGATCACCCTGGGCTCCACGACGGCCGGAGAACAGCTGCTGGCGCTGCGGGCTCTGGCCAATCGCCCGCTGGCCAAGCTCACCGCCGTCTCCGATGACCCGGTAGGTGCCTGGCGCAGCCAAGATCCGACCGCCATCCGCGGCCTGGCGGCGCTGGAGCTGCGCTCCGCGGGCATGCGCCTGCGCCGCCTCCCCTGACTTCCCGTCCCCCCGCGATTTGTGGAGTCCTGGCCGTCACGAGCACGGCTAAAACTCCGCAAATCGCAGGGTAGGGAACCGTTTGAGCGGGCACACCGTCCAATCCGGTGTGATTGATGACTACCTGCGTGACCACGACGGCGTGATCACGCTCGCACAAGCGCTAACGGCCGGGCTGTCCCAGGATGCTGTTGATTACCGAGTACGGACCGGCCGGTGGCTGCGGTGCACCAGAGGCGTCTACTTCGTCAACGACCGGCCGTTCACTGATAGTGCGCGGATGCGGGTGGGCGTGTGGTCCTACGGCGACCGCGCAGTTGCGAGCGGATTGGCCGCTGCATGGTGGCACGGAGTCACGAAATACGCACCGGAAGCCGTTGAGGTAACCGCTCCACGGGCCAGTCGGCTGCAACTTCGGGTCGGCACCAAGCTTCGCCGCCGCGACCTCGACCCCGTCGACATCGTGAAACGCCGTGGCTTGCGGGTGACCTCGCTGCCGCTGACCGTTGTCGAAGCTGCGGCCCGACGTGGCGGTGGCGCCAAACTGATGGACAACGCGTTGCAGCGCCACGTCGAACTTCGTGACCTGTGGCGGGCGCATCTGCGCAACAAGGGCCGGTACGGCTCACCCGCCGCCAGAAGGCTGCTGATGGCTGCCGCCGACGGGGCCCGGTCGGAGGCGGAGCGGCTGCTCGTGAAGCTGCTGATGGCCGAAGGCATCACGGGATGGAAAGCCAACTACCGCGTGGGCATCTACAAGGTCGACGTCGCATTTCCCGGCGTGAAGGTCGCCATCGAAACCGACGGCTGGGCGTTCCACAGCGATCAAGAGGATTTCCAGAAAGACCGGGTCAAGCAGAACGAGCTGGCGCTGCGGGGCTGGCAGGTGCTGCGGTTCACCTGGCTTGATCTCACCGAGTACCCGCAGCGGGTGATCGCCGAGATCCGGTTCGCTATCGAATCCCGTGCAGGCGGCGCAGCCAGCTTCCGAAGGGATGCCGCACGGTGACCGTTCCCATCCGGACCCGGCCGCGGACGATCAGGTGCAGCTGGTCAGACGGCGGGCTGGTGCGAACCTTGACGGTGGCGCTGCCCGCGATCGCGTTGACACCGTTGAGATCAGCGGTGGCCGTGTCGGGCACGATCAGTTCCGTCGAACTGCAGTAGTCGTCGACGACGATCTCGACCACTGGCCCGGGCAGCACTGCAGCGGTGAAATCCAGGGTGGTACTGCACATCCGGGTGTTGAGGTGCAGGGCCGGGGCCACAGTCCACTGGCCCTTCCGCACGATCGACGACATCCAGCCGCGCAGCATCTCCGGCGCCACCGCCGAACGTTGCACCGGAGTCACGCCCGAGCCCATCGGCAGGTCCGCGACCACGACGCTCAACTCACCGCGGGTGCGTGCCGCCAGCGCGGCGTCGTACCGCTCGCTGAACTCGTCCAGCGTGAGCATGCCCTCGGACACCGCGCGTTCGAGCAGTTGGCCTACTCGTGCCCGGTCGGCGTCTGAGACCCGCAGGTTGTCGTTGGGGCCTGAGTCCATGTCCGCCAGAGTAGCGGCGACTACGAGCCGAGCTCGACCACCAGATGGCGGATTCCGGTGTGGCGGTTACTGCGGGTCCACTCCACGGGTTGGACCAGTCGACCCGAAGAGAACCGGCCCAGCAGCTCTTCGAACAGCACCCGCAGCTCCAGGCGGGCCAGGTTGGCGCCAAGGCAGTAGTGCACGCCCTGACCGAAGCCCAAGTGCGGATTCGGTTTTCGCGTGACATCGAAGACGTCGGCATCCGGGAACACCAAGCCGTCCCGGTTCGCCGAGCCCTCCCAGATCTGCACCTTCTGCCCAGCCTCGATGTCGCAGCCGGCTAATGACACCGGACGGGTTGCGGTGCGCCGCTTGGACGGCGACGGCGATGTCCAGCGCACCATCTCCTCGATCGCCGTCGGTAGCAACGAGAAGTCCGCGCGCAACAACGCCAGCTGCGAAGGATTCTCTATCAATGCCAGCAGCCCGCCCGCCACGGCGTTGCGGGTGGTCTCGGCACCCGCACTGAACAGCAGGCTGAAGAACAGGTACAGCTCGACGTCAGAAAGTGGGGCCAGATCCGTCGTATTAACCACCACCGACAACATGTCATCGGTCGGCACCGCCCGCTTCGAAGCGATCAACTCCTGACCGTAGGAGTACATCCGCGCGCTGTCTTCTGCGCTCGACGGTTTGCCCAAGTCGAACTGCGGTTCGATCGCCTCGAACAGCCAATGTCGTTCGGATTCAGGAACTCCCAGCAGAATGCAGATCATCTGCATGGGGAGTTCGGCGGCGATGTCGGCGACAAAGTCGAACGGTTCGCCCGGCTCCACCGCGTCAAGCAGAAGACGCGCCCGCGCCCGCAGATCGTCCTCGACCCGGCTTATCATCCGCGGGGTCAACCCGGAACTCACCAGCCGACGGATCTGGGAGTGGCGCGGATCGTCCATCATGTTGAGCACCTGCCCGGCGATGGCAAGGTCCTGCAGCAGTGTCCCGCCGTATGGCCTCCTACCGCCGGTCACCGATGAGAAGGTGACCGGATCACGCAGTACCGCAAGGGTTTCAGCGTAGGTCGCGACCGACCAGAAACCCTCCCCGTCGGGCGTGTGTTCGGTGGGCTCATGCCAGAAAACCGGCGCCTCACGCCGATGGGCCGAGAACAGCGCGTGTGGGAAACCCGACGCGAAGTTATCGAGATCCGTGAGATCCGCCAAGCTCACAAGATGGCGCCCGAGGTGTACTTGGCCGCCTCGGGATAGCGGCTGACCAGGTCCTCGACAGCCGAGACGACACCGTCGACCTGTGCACCCGCCGCACCCGTGAACGCCTGCCTGTCCGCCAGCGCGGCCTCCAGTGCGGCGCGGTCCAGCGGCAGTCGCGGGTCGGCGGCCAACCGGTCCAGCAGGTCGGGCTCCTGGCCCTTCTCCCGCATCGCCAGGGCGACACCGACGGCGTGCTCCTTGATGACCTCGTGGGCGGCTTCCCGGCCCACCCCGGCCCGCACTGCCGCGATCAAGATGCGGGTGGTGGCCAGGAAAGGCAGGTAGCGGTCGAGTTCGCGTTGGATCACCGCGGGGTAGGCGCCGAACTCGTCGAGCACGGTCAACACCGTCTCGGTCTGGCCATCGATCGCGAAGAACGCGTCGGGCAGCGCGACCCGGCGCACCACCGAACAGAACACGTCGCCTTCATTCCATTGCGCCCCAGCCAGTTCGGCCGCCATGGAGGCGTAGCCGCGCAGCACCACCTGCAGGCCGTTCACCCGCTCGCACGAGCGGGTGTTCATCTTGTGTGGCATGGCCGAGGACCCGACCTGGCCCGGCGCGAAGCCCTCGGTCACCAGCTCGTGCCCGGCCATCAACCGGATGGTGTGCGCGAGCGACGACGGGCCGGCCCCCAGCTGCACCAGCGCAGAAAGGACATCGTGGTCCAGCGAGCGCGGGTATACCTGCCCGACGCTGGTGAAAACATCGGTGAAGCCGAGGAATTGAGCGACGCGCCGTTCAAGCTCGGCGAGCCGGTCGACATCTCCGTCGAACAGATCGAGCATGTCCTGCGCGGTGCCCATCGGCCCCTTGATGCCACGCAGCGGGTAGCGGTCGATCAGTTCACGCACGCGGGTCAGGGCCACAAGCATCTCTTCGGCCGCCGAGGCGAATCGCTTGCCCAATGTGGTGGCCTGTGCGGCCACGTTGTGCGACCGGCCGGCCATCACCAGGTCGCGGTAGACCACGGCACGCTCGGCCAGCCTGGCCACCACCGCCACGCCGTGGGAGAACACCAGCTCCAGCGATCGGCGGACCTGCAGCTGTTCGACGTTCTCGGTGAGGTCGCGGCTGGTCATGCCCTTGTGCACGTGCTCGTGGCCGGCCAGCGCGTTGAACTCCTCGATGCGCGCCTTGACGTCGTGGCGGGTCACCCGCTCCCTGGCGGCGATCGAGGCCAGGTCGACGTTCTCCAGCACCCGCTCGTAGTCCTCGATCACCCCGTCGGCCACCGGTACGCCCAGCTCGGCCTGTGCGCGCAGCACCGCAAGCCACAGCCGGCGCTCGGCGATGATCTTTGCTTCCGGCGTCCAGATCGCGACCATCTCGTCGCTGGCGTAGCGGTTGGCCAGAACATTCGGAATCGTCACGAACACACAGCTTACGGGCCGGGCGGGCGCTCCAATGAGACAGTGGACGGATGTACTTCGTCGGACTCGACCTCGCGTGGGGCGAGAAGAATCAGACCGGTGTCGCGGCGGTCGACGCCGAGGGGCGGCTCCTGCACATCGGGGTGGCCGAGGACGACGACAGCATCGCCGCGGCCGTCAAGCCGTATATCAGCGGCGACTGCCTGGTTGCCATCGATGCGCCGCTCATCGTCAAGAACCCGACAGGCCACCGACCGTGCGAGCGGGAACTGAACCGAGACTTTCAGCGATTCGACGCCGGAGCCCGCCCGGCGTTCACCGAACGGCCTGAGTTCAAGCACCCGCGGGGCGCACGTCTGGCGTCGGCGCTCGGACTCGACATGGATCCGTCCTCACCCTCGGGCCGCCGGGCGATCGAGGTCTACCCGCACCCGGCGACCATCGTGCTGTTCGGGCTCGACAAGACCTTGAAGTACAAGCGCGGCGCCTTCGGCGACCGGCATCGCGAGCTGCTGAAGCTGATGACCCACATCGAGGAGCTCGACGCGGCCACGCCGCGACTGCGCGCCAACCGAAGCGTCAGCTGGGTCGAACTGCGCAGGCGGATCGAGGCCGCCACCCGGCCGGGCCAGCTGGACCGCGATGAGGACCCGGTGGATGCCCTGCTGTGCGCCTACATCGCGCTGTACTGGTATCACCGGCCCGAAGACGTGACGATCTACGGTGACGTCGCGTCGGGTTACATCGTGACCCCGTCCCTGCCCGCCGATCGGCTCCCGCGGATTCGAACCGCTCCCGCGCGCGAACCGGCCCCGTCGGCCGCTGTCGCCGAGTACGCAGCGAGACGGCCGGGGCTGGTGGCCGCTACCGACCAATACCTCACGCTGGTCACCGGACTGCTCGACGAGGCGGGCATCAACTACCTCAGCATCACCGCGCGCACCAAGAGCGTCGAATCGTTCGCCGCGAAGGCCGACCGCCGCACCGCCGACGGCACGCGGCTCTACACCGACCCGCTGGTGGAGCTCACCGACCAGATCGGACTGCGCGTCATCACCTATCTGCGTGAGGATGTCGGCGCGGTGGCGAACCTCTTGGCCGAGGAGATGCGGCTGCTCGATGACCGCGACATGGGGCAGGAGACGGCGCGCGCCGGGCAGTGGGGCTACGCCAGCAGGCACCTGCTCGTCGGGGTCGAGGGCGTGCAGCAGCCCGCGTCCATCCAGGTACGCACCGTGCTCCAGCACGCGTGGGCGGAGTTCGAGCACGACATCCGCTACAAGGGCTCGATACCGGCTTCTCACGCGCCGGAACTCGATCGACGCTTCACCCTTGCCGCCGGGCTGCTCGAGCTGGCCGACCGTGAGTTCACCGAGATCCGGGACCGATTGCGCAGCACCATGACCGAGGATGAGAGCGACTTCTCGACCGACGCGCGCATTCCCACCCCGGTACTCGCGACTTATCTCGGACACCGCTACGCCGACGCCGGGTGGTCACGTACCGACCACTACGGATGGATCTCCGGGCTGTTGGCGGAATTGGGGATTGCCTCGCTGCATGAGTTGACGCAATTGCTGGACTCCATCGACGAGGATGCCGTCAATGAGGCCATGGGGTACCGGTATCCGGCCGGTGCGGTGCGCCGCCTGGACGACGCACTGCTGGCCCTGTTCACCGACCGCTACCTCGGCCTGCAAGGCAATGCGCATCGAATTGAGCTCCTGCAGAACAGGATCGAGAAGCTACGCGCGACGTCCTAGGGCGCGTCGCTCAGGTGTGTCGGGTCGATGACGCCGGGTCCGCGGATTCCGAGCTGACGGTTGATCAGCGTGGTGATGCCGAACAACACGATCCCGATCAGAATGAGAATCCCGGCCAGCAGGTACTGCTGAGCCGGGCGGCCGGAGAACGGCAACACCAGGTACGCCGACGCGAAGAACCCGATGACCGGCAGTACCGTCGGCGTCTTGAAATGCCCGCCCTCTGCCCGAACATCGCGACGCAGCACCAACACCGCGACGTTGACCATCGCGAAAACCGCGAGCAACAACAGCGAGGTGGTGCCGCCGAGCACCGCGATGGCGTTGCTGTTGGCGAAGGCCGACACGTAGAAGATCAACCCGAACGCGATCAGCGTGGTGAACCCGATCGCCACCCACGGAGTGCGCCGCGTGGGATGCACGGAGCCCAGCACCGGCGGTAGCACGTGCTGACGGGACATGCCGTATATGAGCCGGCTCGCCATGAGCATGTTGATCAATGCGGTGTTGGACACCGCGAACATCGAGATGATCGGCAGGATGTCCTCGATGGGCAGTCCGGGTGCTCCGGCCTTGACGACCTCGACCAGCGGAGTCTCGCTGTCCGCCAGAACTCCGACCGGCACCAGCGCCACCGCGACGATGGCCACGATGACGTAGACGACGCCGGCGATGGCCAGACCGGACAGCAGCACCTTCGGGAAGATCCGTACCGGATCCTTTGTCTCCTCGGCCATGTTGACCGAATCTTCGAAGCCGACCATCGCGAAGAACGCCAAGGACGTGGCGGTCGTGACCGCGAGGAAGGTGCCCTTGTCTTCGGGGGTGTCGAAGGCGACGACGCGCGCGAAGTCCACCTCCGCGGCGCCACCGGTGAATGCCCACAGCCCAACCAGGATCACCAGCGCCAGGCCGGTGATCTCGACGAAGGTGAGAAAAACGTTGAGTTTCACGCTCTCGCCCACGCCGCGATAGTTCACAACTGCGATGAACGCCATGAACAGCAGTGCCAACGCCACCACGCCGGCCTTGCCCCAGCTGATGTCGAATGCGGTGAAGAAGTTGGCCGCGAAAAACCTGGAAGCCGTTGAGGCCGAGGTGATTCCGGAGCACATGACCACGAACGCCACCAGAAAGGTGACGAACTGGATGCCGAAAGCCTTGTGTACGTACAGCGCTGCGCCGGCGGCCTGCGGGTACTTCGTGACCAGCTCCAGATAACTGAACGCCGTGATGGTGGCGATCAGGAAAGCGACCAGGAACGGAAGCCACGCTGCGCCACCGACTTCCTTGGCGACCTGACCGGTCAGGGCGTACACGCCCGTGCCGAGAATGTCTCCGATGATGAACAACAGCAGCAGGCCGGGGCCCATCACGCGCCGCAGTTGCGGTTGTTCTTCAACGGTTTCGGGTTGAGGCATTCCCCCTCCTTCGCTCGGTCAGACGCGTAGCGCCCGATCGTCGACGGGTGCAAGCACGTCGATCACATCGATCAGCGTGGCGCGGGCACTGGCTCTCGGCCCGTCCCCGTCGTCCACCAGCGATGCAACCACGGCGCCGTCGACAGCGCACACCAAAGCGGTGACCAACTCAGCCCGAACAGAACGTCCCGACCGCTCCACCACCTCGACGACGGCGTCCGTCCGCTCCTGCAGGATCCGGCGTTGGATGTCGCGAAGGCCGGGTTGACGCGCGCAGGCGATGTAGCGCTCGTAGCGGGAGATCAGTTGCTCGGTGACACGTGTTTCGGGTGATTCACCGACCAACAGATCCACCAGGATGTCCGCTGTCGACTCGGCCCCGCGGCGCCGCCGGGACAGCGTGGCCACCCCGACCCGCAACTGCTCGGCTTCCCGCGTGCCGATGTACTCGACGGCCTTCGCGATGAGATCGTCCAGCGACGAGAAGTAGTAGGTTGTCGACGCCAGCGGCAGGCCCGCCCGCCGCGCCACCGCACGATGACGGACGGCGTCGAAGCCACCCTCGCACAGCAATTCTGCGGCCGCCCTCACGAGGGCGTACCGCCGACGCTCCCCCTTTGGAGTGACCGCTGCTGTCACGTCTTGCATGCTGCCAGCCAGGGGCCTGTCACATCGGGCTTTTGGCAGATCATCAGGCTTTACTCAGCTTTTGCACCAGCGATAGCGCCATTGACGAATGCCGATGTCGGCGATGGCAAGATGGCCCGCATGCCTACCTTGAGCCGTCGCGCAGTTCTGCGCCTCGGCGTCGGTGCGGCCGCCGGTGCGGCCGGTGCCTTCGCCCTCGGATCAGTCCCCGCCGCGGCGGCACCGACGTACCTCACGGGCTCGTTCGTGTCGGCCGCGCGCGGCGGGGTGAGCACCAACTGGGCGATCGCCCGCCCGCCGGGCCACACCGGACCGCTACGCCCCGTCATAGCACTGCACGGCAAAGGTCAGGACGCCGCAGAGGTGATGGCAGGCGGGGTGGAACAGGGCCTCGCCGAGGCCGTCGCGGCGGGCCTGCCACCGTTCGCTGTCGTCGCAGTCGACGGAGGCGGAAGTTATTGGCACAAGCGCGCATCCGGGGAGGACTCCGGGGCCATGGTGTTGGACGAGTTGATCCCGACGCTGGGCGAGCAGGGTCTGGACACCTCGCGGGTGGCGTTTCTGGGCTGGTCGATGGGCGGCTACGGCGCCCTGCTGCTGGGTTCGCGGCTCGGCCCGGCACGCACCGCGGCGATCTGCGCGGTCAGCCCCGCGCTGTGGACGTCATCCGGGGCCGCCGCGCCCGGCGCCTTCGACAGCGCCGAGGACTATGCCGCCAACAGTGTGTGGGGGCAGCCGGCGCTCGGGTCGATTCCGGTCCGGATCGATTGCGGCAACAGCGATCCGTTCTATTCGGCGACCGAGCAGTTCATTGCGCAGCTGCCGAATCCGCCTGCCGGCGGCTTCTCACCCGGCGGCCATGACGGCGGTTTCTGGAGCTCCCAGCTGCCCGCTGAGCTGGCCTGGATGGCCCCACTGCTCGTCGCCTGATCCTTTACCGACTACAGGGTGACGCGGCCTTCGGCGGCGGCCAGGCCGATATCGCTGCGAAAGTGGCTGCCGGGCAACCGGATCGACTTGATCAGCGTGTACGCGGCGTCACGTGCGGCCAGCAGGTCGGCACCGGTGCCGACCACCGACAGCACCCGGCCACCGGAGGACACCACGGCGCCGTCGTCGCGGCGGGCGGTTCCGGCGTGTAGCACGCCGTCGGCCTCCGAACCGTGGATGACGTCGCCGACGCGCGGCCGGCCCGGGTAGTTCTCCGCGGCCAGTACCACCGTGACCGCGAACTCGTCGCGCCACTGCAGTTCACCGAACGAGGCCAACTCGCCGGTTGCGGCGGCCCGCAGCAGCTGCCCCAGCGGTGAATCCAGCAGGGCCAGCACGGATTGGGTCTCCGGATCGCCGAAGCGGCAGTTGAATTCGACCACGGCAGGTCCGTTGCTGGTCATCGCCAAGCCTGCGTAGAGGAGCCCGGAAAATGAGTTGCCACGCGCAACCAGTTCAGCCGCAACGGGTTTGACGATCTCGTCGACGATCTGGGTGGTCACGGCCTCGGGCAGCCAGGGCAGCGGCGCGTAGGCGCCCATGCCGCCGGTGTTGGGCCCGGTGTCACCGTCGCCGACCCGCTTGAAATCCTGGGCGGCCAGCAGCGGCACGACGGTCTCGCCGTCGACCACACAGAACAGCGAAACCTCCGGACCGTCCAGGAACGATTCCAACAGCACCGGGTGCCCGGCGTCGAGCAGGCTGGCGGCATGCGCCCGCGCGGCGTCGCGGTCGGTGGTCACCACAACGCCCTTTCCTGCGGCCAGGCCGTCGTCCTTGACCACCCACGCGGCCTGCCCGGCGGAAGGGCCGAACCGGTCCAGCGCCGCGTCCAGGCGAGCCGGGGTGTCGACGATCTCGCTGCCGGCGGTGCGCACCCCGGCCGCGGCCATCACGTCCTTGGCGAACGCCTTCGAGCCCTCGATGCGGGCGGCGTCCTTGGTCGGGCCGAAGCATGCGATCCCGGCGGCCCGCACGGCGTCGGCGACCCCGAGCACCAGCGGAACCTCGGGTCCGACCACAACGAGGTCGCTTCCGAGCCGTTGGGCCAGCTTCACGACGGCCTCACCAGAGGTGATGTCGACGTCGTACTGGTCGGCGATGATCTCGGTCCCGGCATTGCCGGGGGCTACCGCCAGATCGTCGACTTCCGGGTCCCGACGCAGGGCGAGGAGCAGGGCGTGTTCACGGGCACCTGATCCGATCACGAGGACGCGCACGGTGGTCAAGCGTAGCGGCAAGACCTCGGGCATACACCTGACGCCGGGGTGTATGGTCGTCATCAGACGTGTCCGTCGTCACACGAGGAGATGGTTCGACTTGACCACGATGAGCGCCTGCCCCTTCGGAGCCGGGTATGACTTCACCGACCCCGACGTCCTGCTGCAGGGCATTCCGATCAACGAATTCGCCCAGCTGCGCAAAACCGCTCCGGTGTGGTGGAACGAGCAGGGCGAATCGATCTTCGACGACGGCGGCTACTGGGTGATCAGCCGCCACGACGACATCAAGACCATCTCCCGCAACAGCGGCGACGTCTGGTCCACCAACGCCAAAGGCGCGGTGATGCGGCTGCCCGAAGGGGTCACCGCCGACCAGCTCGACCTCACCAAGGCGTTGCTGATCAACCACGACGCCCCCGAGCACACCCGGCTGCGCAAGATCGTCTCGCGACTGTTCACCCCCCGGGCGGTGGCCGCGCTGGAGGAGAAGCTCGCCGTCGCAGCGCGGGAGATCGTCGCCGCCGCCAAGGAGAAGGGCAGCGGCAATTTCGTCGACGACGTCGCGATGAGCCTTCCTCTGCTCGCGATCGCCGACCTGATCGGCGTGCCCGAGGCAGACCGCGAAAAGCTGTTCCACTGGACCAACGCCATCATGAACACCGACGATCCGGATTTCGACAGCGATCCGACGGTGGCCAACGCCGAGCTCATGGGCTACGCCTACACCATGGCCGAACAGCGCAGGCAGTGTCCGGCCGACGACATCGTCACCCGTTTGGTGCAGGCCGACGTCGATGGAGAATCTCTCGGTGAGGTGGAGTTCGCGTTCTTCGTGATCCTGCTGGCGGTGGCCGGCAATGAGACCACCCGCAACGCCATGACACACGGCATGAACGCATTCTTCGAAAACCCCGATCAGTGGGAGCTTTTCAAGCGGGAACGGCCGGTCACCGCGGTCGACGAGATCGTCCGCTGGGCCACCCCGGTGCACTGCTTCCAACGCACCGCCGTGGCCGACACCGAGATCGGTGGCGTGACCGTGCGTGCGGGGCAGCGCGCCGGGTTGTTCTACAGCTCGGCAAATTATGACGAGGACGTCTTCGAGGATCCGTTCCGATTCGATATCCTGCGCGATCCGAACCCCCACCTGGGCTTCGGCGGCAACGGCGCGCACTTCTGCATCGGCGCCAATCTGGCCCGCATGGAGATCAAGCTGATGTTCAACGAGATCGCCGACCAGATTCCCGACATATCCAAACTGGGTGAGCCGCAACGGCTTCGGTCCGGATGGATCAACGGGGTCAAGGATCTGCAGGTCGCCTACACCTAGCTGGACGACGATCAAGCGGCGAGGTACGAGCCGCGTTGAGGAGTCCAGCCATAAAACTAGTGCAATAGGATGCCGGGGTGCGCACCCACGGCTGGGCCGGCTCAGCACCGGCGACTGACGACGAGGCCGTCGCACGGATTCTGACCGCCGCGGGCAAGGCGATCGACGAACGCGGCGCCGAGTTCAGCATCGCCGACGTCGCCAGAACCCTCGGCGTCACCCGGCAAACCGTCTACCGGTACTTCCCCAGTACAGACGCTCTCCTGGTGGCCGCCGCGGTGCATGCCGCCGGCGACTTCCTGAATCGGTTGGCCGCCCACCTGCATGGCATCACCGAACCGGTCGAGGCGGTCACCGAGGCGATCGCCACCGCGCTGGAGTGGTTACCGCAGGACAAGCACATCGGTCTGCTCATTGCTCCCGGACGGCCGAACGCACACACCGAATCCGTGACATCCGATGTGGCCGTGGACTTTGCGCGGGCGATGCTGCGAAAGTTCGACGTGGATTGGGCCGGGCTCGGATACCGCGACGCCGATCTCGACGAGCTGGCCGAGCATCTGCTGCGGATCATCCAGTCGTTCGTCATCGATCCCGGCCGTCCACCGCGCACGGGTGAGGCGCTGCGAAGTTACCTGCGGCGATGGGTCGGTTCGGCTGTGCTCACACCACCGTCAACGGCAGCGACTTCCGGGGCTCGAACACAAACGACGCCCCGCCGCTGATCTTCGCCACCGCAACCTCACCGAATTCTTTTGCCGCAGTTTCAGTTTCAATCACCCGGGCAGTCCATTCGGTATCCGACCCGATGACCTCGACATCGAGGTGGGGATCGACGGCCGCGACGATGGCCTGCAAGGGCCTGGCCTCGGCCGGCGAAACCAACGACACCCACGCGCCGTCCTCATGCGCGGGCGAACGGCGGACCGACACGGTGTCGGGTCCGAACTCGGCCGCGACGTAGGCGGCGGGATTGAACAGCGGGTGCAGTTGCAGCACGCGCAGCGCACCCTCGATGCCACCGGGCAAATCCAGTGCTCGGTGGATCCTTTCGGCGCCGAGGCCTGCCACGCCGATCAGCTGTTTGGTGCAGATGTCGGTCGCCAGTGCGGTATCGGTGCCGGCACGCTTGCCGACCGCGAGGATGAACGACAGATTCAGCAGGTGCATCTGCAGGCACACCTCGTCGGCAATGCGGACCAACGCTGAATGCGAGAACGCGGCGAAGTCGAGGTCCGACAACAACGGCCCGGAGTAGTCGGCCTGCCCTTCGTCCGCGGGGTCGATCGGATCGAGTTCGGTTCGGGCAGCGCGGGTCCGGTTGATCACATCGAGCGCCGGGATGTCCGGTACTTCGGGATAGGACTCGTCGATGATGACGGTCCACGCGCAGTGGGGGTGCCGGTCGGCCGGCGTGCGGGGCGGCCGGTGGACCGGACGTACCTGGCACTTGCGGTTGGTGGCCAGCGCGGTCGCATCGAACGTCGGATCCTCGATGTCGTGGCACATGCCGCGCACATACTCCTCGCCCATCGGCTCGACGTCGAGCAGGGCGCCGCAGTGGTCGAGGTGAAACTCGCCGTGCCAACGGTCGTGCACGGTGTAGCGGAAGTCCATGAACTGCGGCGGCGCGCCGATGTCCAGCTGTAGACCCTTGAAGATCGTGATGACGTCGACGCCCTCGTACTTGAGCGCCTTCTGCATCCGCCTGGTGTAGACCGGGCTGGAGGCCGCCCACTCCTCGATGGCGATCTGCAGCATCTCTTGACGGCCGAAATTGCTGATGCACCAAGCCATTCCGGACCGGTCTATCATCTGGCCCATCAGCAGCAACTCGGGAACCAGCGTGACCAGCTGATCGTGCGAGAGCGCGGCGTACCTACTCATCGTCAAGCGTCTTTCCTGTACTCATCCTGATGGCGGCGTTGACGTTCGCTTTCTTGTCTTCGCCCCGCCCCTTCTCCGCTGCCTTCTTGCGTTGAGCCGCAACCTTTCCGACCACGCCGTTGAGCCCCGAGCCGCGCGGGAAGCCCACGTAGTGCGTGAGAAAGATCGCCATCTCCTTCAGTTCTTCCTCGGAGAGTTCGCCATTGGCCAGCGCGGCGTTCACCTGAACCTCGGCCAGACCCTGTTCACCGAGAGCCGTCACGACCGCCAGCGTCATCAACCTCTTGTCACGCATCGACAGACCCGGGCGGGTCCAGATGGTGCCGAAGAGGTGGTCGACGGTCAGATCGAAGTACGGATCGCCCTCGATGTTCGGCATCTCCCACGAATAGACCTCGTTCATCTTCTCGAGGCCCTTGCGGCGAACTTCGTCCACGATCTCAGCTCCTCTCGTGCGGCACGCCGAGGCCGTCGGCCAGCCGCTGCAACGCCACCTGTGCCAACGGAAGGTCAACTCCCACAGCATCCCCCATCCCGAGGGCCAGGCTCAGATCTTTCTCGCCGAGCCCACGCGTGTGCGTGAACGCATCGTAAAGCCAATGGTCCGGTGTCAGTGCAGCCATGTCCTCGCGCACCATGATCGCCCCCGGCCCGCCCGTCAAAGCGTCGGTGTGTCGGACGACCCGGCCCAGGGCCCCCAGGTCCAGCCCGGCCGCCTCGGCCAGTCTCATCGCCTCGCACGCCGCGGCATACGAGGTGAAGGTCAACATGTTGCGGGCCAGCTTCATTCGCGTCCCTGCACCAGGTTCACCGGCATGGATCACCATGGACGCGAACTGCTTGAACGCGGGCTTGATCCGCTCGTAGACCGGACGCTCGGCGCCCACCATGATCGCCAGTTCGCCCTTGTCCGCGGCTCCCCCGCCACCGCTGACCGGGGCGTCGACGATGTGGATGCCCTGCGGTTTGAGCTGGGCCGCCAGCTCGATGGCCGTCTCCGGGCTGATCGTGGAATGGATGGCGATGACGGTGTCCGGCTTGGCTTTTGCCGCCAACTGGCCCACCACGTCGCGCACCTGCTCGTCGTTGAGCACCGTGACGCTGATGATGTCGGCGTCAGCCACGTCGGCCACGCTGTCGGCCAACGTCGCACCCAGCTCGGCCAGCGGCGTCATCGCCTCGGCACGCACGTCGTACACGGTGACCCCACCCGGCCAGTCGACCAGACGTTTGGCCATGGGGGCGCCCATATTGCCCAGGCCGATGTAGCCCAATGTCAGATCGGTCATGACCGGATGATCTGTCCGCCGTCGACATTGAAGATCTGCCCGGTGATCCAGCTGGCCTGATCGGACAGCAGGAACAGGCACATGCCGACCAGGTCCTCGGGCTGCCCCATGCGCGACAGCGGAATGCCCTTGACGATGTCGGCCACCATCTCCTGCGGGGTGGTGGTCCGGTTGGCCTCGGTGTCGATCGGCCCGGGGGCGATGGCGTTGACCCGGATGTTCTGCCCGCCCAGCTCGGTGGCCAGCTGCTGGGTCAGACCGTTGACGCCGACCTTGGCCAGCCCGTAGAAGTTCGAGTACATCCACGCCGCGGTCGAAGACTGGTTGACGATCGCCCCGCCGCCGCGCTTGGCCATCTTGCGGTACACAGCGCGGGTGCACACCAGCGCGCCGTCGAGGTTCACGCTCATGAACTTCTTGTAGTAGTCCCAGTCGACGGTGAGCAGGAAGTCCAGCTTCATGCCGCCGAAGATCGCGGCGTTGTTCACCAGGTAGTCGATGCCGCCGAACTCCGAAAGTGTCTGTGCCGCCATATCTTTGGCGGAGTCGATGTCAGACACGTCCACCCGCACCGCGAGCGCTGTGCCGCCCTCGCCCTTGATGCCGTCGACGACCTTCTGGGCGCCCTCGGTGTTGATGTCGGCCACCACCACCGCCGCACCCTCGCGCGCCAGCGCTTCGGCGTAAACCTGCCCGATCCCGCCGCCGGCGCCGGTGACGATCGCCACCTTGTTCTCGAACTGTCCCATTGAGCTTCTCCTTAGTTGGCTTTCAGAAAATCAGGCCAGGGTCGCGATGGTCTTGATCTCGGTGTATTCCTCGAAGCCGGCCAGGCCCATCTCCCGGCCGACCCCGGACTGCTTGTAGCCGCCGAACGGCGCGTCTGCCGAATACCAGATGCCGCCGTTGACGTTGACGGTGCCGACCCGCATCCGCGTGGCCACTGCCTGGGCCCGGTCGTCGTCCCCGGAGAACACCGTGCCGGACAACCCGTACGGCGAATCGTTGGCGATGCGCACCGCGTCGTCGTCGCCGTCGTGGGCGATCACGGTCAGCACCGGCCCGAAGATCTCCTCACGCGAAACCCGGGCGGTGTTGTCCAGCCCGGCGATCACGGTCGGTTCGATGTAGTAGCCGGTGTCCAGGTCGGCGGGACGCCCACCGCCGCAGGCGAACCGGCCACCTTCGGCAAGAGCCAGGTCCAGGTAGGACTGCACCCGGTCCCGCTGGCGCGCCGAGATCAACGGCCCGCACACCGTGCGCTTGCTGTTCGGATCGCCAGGCTTGATCGACCCCAAAGTCGCCGCCGCAGCCTCAACCGCCTCGTCGTAGTGTGCCCGCGGAACGACCAGTCGGGTGGTGATGGCGCACCCTTGCCCGGCGTGCATCGCGACGGTGAACGCCGCCATCGAGCACGCGCCGGCCAGATCGGCGTCGTCGAGCACCAGGAAAGCCGATTTGCCACCGAGTTCCAGGAACACCTTCTTGAGCGTCAGTGCCGCGTCGGTCATCACCGCACGACCGGTCGCCGTCGACCCGGTGAACGAAACCATGTCCACCCGTGCGTCTTTCGACAACATCGCGCCCACAGCGTGGTCGCTGGAGGTGACGACGCTGATCACGCCCGGCGGGAAATCGGTCTGCTCGGCGATGATGTGGCCGATGGCCGCAGCGGCCCACGGAGTGTCCGGGGCCGGCTTGAGGATCAGCGTGTTTCCGGCGGCCAGCGCCGGCCCGACCTTGGCCAGGTTGATCTGGTGCGGGAAGTTCCACGGGGTGATCGCACCGACGACGCCGACGGCTTCGCGCGCCACAACCCGGTTGGTCGGAATGCCCTGCGGTGTCGCATGCCCGAGATCGGTTCGCCACTGGTAGTTCTCGGCAGTGTCGGCGGAGAACGCCAGATCGTCGATCGGACCTTCGAGCTGAGCGCCCGAGGTGAGCATGCGGGGCGCCCCGACCTCTGAGATGGTCAGCTCGCGTAGATCTTCGACGTTCTCGCGCAAGGCATCCCGCAGCTGGCGCAGGCACCGCACCCGCAGCGCGGTGTTCGTCGACCAGTCGGTGTCGTCGAACGCGCGTCGCGCTGCCTCGATTGCGTTGCCCATGTCCTCGGCGTTGGCGTCGGCGGCGACGCCGAGCACTTCCTCGGTCGCGGGGTTGACGGTGTCGAACACGCCGCCACCGCCGGCGACGAGCTTGCCGTCGATGAGCAGTTGACTCTGGCGATCGGCCAGTACCGGCATCGGTGAACTCCACTTCACGAATTCTGGACAACTGTCCGGCTGTCTCGCCTCGAACGATAGCCTCAGATCACGCCGAGCCGCAAGAGTACCCACAAGGCAGGACCCGCCGGCGCATGAGATAGGCGCTCTGTCCAGGCATTTACCACTCCGCACTTGCCCAACGCCCACTTCGTCGGATAACTTGGACATGTGTCCAGCGATGCCGTGGCGGCAGTCACAGAGTCAGTCACCGAGACAGCCACAGAGACACCGCGCAACCGCCGCCAGGAGGAGACGTTCCGCAAGGTTCTCACCGCCGGGATCGAGATGCTGCGGGAGTCCTCGTATGCCGATCTCACGGTGCGCGCCGTTGCCGCGCGCGCCAAGGTCGCGCCCGCAACTGCCTATACCTATTTCTCGTCGAAGAACCACCTGATCGCCGAGGTCTATCTGGACCTCGTCCGGCAGGTCCCCTACTTCACCGATGTCAACGACTCCATGACCACCCGCGTCGACAAGGCTGTGCGGGCTCTGACCATGGTCGTCGCGGACGAACCGGAAGTCGCCGCCGCCTGCACCACCGCACTGTTGGGTGGGGGCAGCGATCCGGCGGTGCGCACGGTCCGGGACCGCATCGGCGCGGAGATTCACAAGCGCATCCGCTCGGCTGTCGGCCCTGACGCCGATTCGCGCGTTGTGTCCGCGCTGGAGATGACGTTCTTCGGCGCGCTGGTCAATGCCGGCAGCGGCGCCTTCACCTACCACCAGATCGCCGACCGCCTGACTTATGTGGTTGGCCTCGTCTTGGGAGAAGACAAATGAGCTTGGAAACCGTCGATCTGATACTCGACCCATACAGTTACGACTTTCACGAGGACCCGTACCCGTATTACAAGCGCCTGCGCGACGAGGCACCGCTGTACCGCAACGACGAGCTCAAGTTCTGGGCCCTGTCCCGGCATCAGGATGTGCTGCAGGGCTTCCGCAACAGCACCGAATTGTCCAACAGGCACGGCGTTTCGCTGGACCCGATCTCGCGCAACGACGAAGCCCACCGGGTGATGTCGTTCCTGGCCCTCGACGATCCGGCCCACCTGCGGTTGCGCACTCTGGTATCCAAGGGCTTCACTCCGCGGCGCATCCGCGAGCTGGAAGGCCGGGTCACCGAGATCGCCGTGCAGCACCTGGACGCCGCGCTGCAATCTGAAAGCTTCGACTACGTCGACGATTTCGCGGGCAAGTTGCCGATGGACGTGATCTCCGAGCTCATGGGCGTGCCCACCGAGGACCGCGTACGGATCCGCGCACTGGCCGACGGGGTCATGCACCGCGACGACGGTGTCGCCGATGTGCCCGCCGAGGCGATGCAGGCCTCTGCCGAGCTGCTGATGTACTACGCCGACATGGTCAAGCAGCGACGCAGGAAACCGAGCGATGATCTGACCTCGGCGCTACTGGAAGCCGAGATCGACGGGGACAAGCTCACCGACGACGAGATCATGGCGTTCCTGTTCCTGATGGTCGTCGCCGGGAACGAGACGACGACGAAACTCCTTGCCAACGCGGCATATTGGGGCTTCAAGAACCCCGACCAGCTGACCCCGGTGTTCGATGACCATGAGCTGATCGCGCCGTGGGTGGAGGAGACCTTGCGCTACGACACCTCGAGTCAGATCCTGGCCCGCCTGGTGGTCGAAGATCTGACGCTGTACGACACCACCATCGGCGAAGGCGACGTGCTGTTGCTGCTGGCCGGCTCGGCCAACCGCGACGAGCGGGTCTTCGCTGATGCCGACGAATACCGCATCGGCCGCGATATCGGCTCGAAGCTGGTGAGTTTCGGTAGCGGTGCCCACTTCTGCCTGGGCGCGCACCTGGCCCGTATGGAAGCCAGGGTGGCGCTCGCCGAGTTGTTCAAGCGAATCCGCGGATACGAGGTGGACGAGGCCAACGCCGTCCGCGTCCACTCGAGCAATGTCCGCGGATTCGCTCACCTTCCGATCACTGTGGAGAAACGATAAATGGCCCGTTTTGAACCCCATCCTGACCGCAGGCCCGCGATCGTGGCCGGCGCCTCGTCCGGGATCGGTGCCGCCACCGCCACCGAACTGGCCGCCCACGGCTTCCCGGTGGCGCTCGGCGCCCGCCGGGTGGAGAAGTGCCAGGAACTGGTCGACGAGATCAAAGCCGGTGGCGGCGAGGCGATTGCGCTTCCGCTGGATGTCACCGACGCCGATTCGGTGAAGTCGTTCGTACACGGCGCCACCGAAGCACTCGGCGATATCGAGCTTCTGGTCGCCGGCGCCGGTGATACGAATTTCGGCCGGTTGCACGAGATGAGCACCGACGAGTTCGAGTCGCAGATCCAGATCCACCTGATCGGTGCCAACCGGATGGCCACTGCGGTGCTGCCCGGCATGGTCGAGCGTCGGCGTGGGGACGTCATATTCGTCGGCTCCGACGTGGCCCTGCGGCAACGTCCGCACATGGGCGCCTACGGCGCTGCCAAGGCGGGGCTGGTGGCCATGGTGACCAACCTGCAGATGGAGCTGGAAGGCACCGGGGTACGGGCCTCGATCGTGCATCCCGGCCCCACCAGGACGTCGATGGGCTGGAGCCTGTCCGCCGAGAAAATCGGTCCCGCCCTTGAGGATTGGGCCAAGTGGGGACAGGCCCGTCACGACTATTTCCTGCGTGCCGCCGATCTGGCCCGCGCCATCACGTTCGTCGCCGAAACACCAAGGGGCGGGTTCATCGCCAACCTGGAGATCCAGCCCGAGGCGCCGTTGGCCGATGTCAAGGACCGCCAGAAGCTCGCGCTCGGTGAAGAAGGGATGCCTGGGCAATGACGATCACCAAAGAGGTACAGCGCGTTTCAGGTGGCGAAGAAGAGCACGGTCACCTTGAGGAGTTCCGCACCGATCCGATCGGCCTGATGAAGCGAATCCGCGAGGAGTGCGGAGATGTCGGCTGGTTCCAGCTCGCCGACAAGCAGGTGCTGCTGCTGAGCGGCGCGGAGGCCAACGAGTTCTTCTTCCGCTCCAGCGACAGCGAGCTCAACCAGGCCGAGGCCTACCCGTTCATGACCCCGATCTTCGGCGAGGGTGTGGTGTTCGACGCCGATCCCGAACGCCGGGCCGAGATGCTGCACAACACCGCCCTGCGCGGTGAACAGATGAAGGGCCACGCCGCGACGATCGAGCGGCAGGTTCGCGGGATGATCGAGAACTGGGGCGAGAGCGGAGAGATCGACCTGCTCGACTTCTTCGCCGAGCTGACCATCTACACCTCGACGGCCTGCCTGATCGGCGAGAAGTTCCGCAACCAGCTCGATTCGAGGTTCGCCAACTACTACCACCTGCTCGAACGCGGCACGGATCCGCTCTGCTACGTCGACCCCTATCTGGACATTGAGAGCTTCCGGGTTCGCGACGAGGCCCGGGCCAACCTGGTTGAGTTGGTGCAGGAGGTGATGAATGGCCGGATCGCCAACCCACCGACAGACAAGAGCGATCGTGACCTGCTCGACGTGCTGGTGTCCATCAAGGACGACGACGGCAATCCGCGGTTTTCGGCCAACGAGGTCACCGGCATGTTCATCTCGCTGATGTTCGCCGGCCATCACACGAGCTCCGGCACCTCGTCATGGACGCTGATCGAACTGCTGCGCCATCCGGAGTTCTACGCAAAGGTCCAGCAAGAACTCGATGACCTCTACGCCGATGGCCAGGAGGTGAGTTTCCATGCGCTGCGCCAGATTCCGAACCTGGACAACGCGCTCAAGGAGACGCTGCGGATGCATCCACCGCTCATCATTCTGATGCGGGTGGCCCAGGACGAGTTCGAGGTGGCCAGCCATCCGATCCACAAGGGTCAGATGGTGGCAGCCTCCCCGGCCATCTCCAACCGCATCCCCGAGGACTTCCCCGAGCCGGACGCCTTCAACCCGAACCGTTACGAGAAGCCGCGTCAGGAAGATCTGATCAATCGTTGGACCTGGATCCCATTCGGCGCCGGTAAGCACCGCTGCGTTGGCGCTGCGTTCGCGCAGATGCAGATCAAGGCGATTTTCTCGGTTCTGTTGCGCGAGTATGAGTTCGAGATGTCACAGCCGCCCGAGAGCTATCAGAACGACCATTCGAAGATGGTGGTCCAGCTGGCCCGTCCGGCCAAGGTGCGCTACCGCAGGCGGGTGTCCGGCGGGCAGGAGCGAAGCGACCGGGGAATCGGGTAGGAGCACCCATGGGCTGCTACCGCGTCGAGGTCGACGCCGACCTCTGCCAGGGCCACGCGATGTGCGAACTGGAGGCTCCTGATGTGTTCTCGGTACCCAAACGCGGCACCGTCGAGATCATTGATTCCGAGCCGCCCGACGAGATCCGTGAAGACGTCGAGCGGGCAGTCGAAATGTGTCCCACCCAAGCATTGTTCATCAAAGAGAAAGGCTGACAATGGCGTCATTCGAGCGTGCACAACTTGAGGACTGGGTCGAGCGCTGGCTCGCGGCCAACGTCGAGGCCGAGAAGGCCGGCGACTGGAAGCCGTTGGCGGACTTCTACGCCGACGATGCCACCTACGGCTGGAACATCGGCCCGAAGGAAGACGTGATGTGCGTCGGCCTGGATGAGATACGGGAAATCGCTTTGGGTTTGGAGATGGCGGGCCTGGACAACTGGACCTACCCGTACCAAAAGGTGATCATCGACGACAAGCAGGGCGAGATCGTCGGCTTCTGGAAGCAGGTCGCCACCGACGCCGACGGGGCCCAGGAGGAGATCTACGGAATCGGGGGCAGCTGGTTCCGGCTGACCCAAGTGGACGAAGAGCCCAAGATCGAATGGCAGCGCGACTTCTTCGACTTCGGCCACGTCCAGAAGCTGTATCTGAATCTGATGAAGAGCGGCAAACTCTCCGAAGGCATGCAGAAGCGCATCGAACGCAGCCTGGCCGGTGAAAAGCTCCCCGGGTACTACCCGCTGGGCGAAGCCCCCGTCCCGATTTGGTAATCCCGGCCAAGCAGTTGCTTGGGGGTGGGTGTGACCCACGCAACTATTGGCTCTAGTCTGTGGTCACTGGCTCTAGTGAAAGGCACATGTCGATGAAGACAAAAGGCGCTCTCATCTGGGAGTTCAACCAGCCGTGGTCGATCGAGGAGATCGAGATCGGTGATCCCGTCAAGGATGAGGTCAAGATCCAGATGGAAGCGTCTGGAATGTGCCACTCCGATCACCACCTGGTCACCGGCGGCATCCCGATGGGCGGCTTCCCGGTGCTCGGCGGTCACGAAGGCGCCGGCATCGTCACCGAGGTCGGCCCCGGCGTCGAGGGCATCGAGCCCGGTGATCACGTGGTGCTGTCCTTCATCCCGTCCTGCGGTGCGTGCCCCTCGTGTCAGGCCGGCCTGCGCAACCTCTGCGACCTCGGCGCGGGTCTGCTCGGCGGCCAAGCGGTTTCCGACGGCACCTTCCGCATCCAGGCCAAGGGCCAGAACGTATTCCCGATGACCCTGCTGGGCACGTTCTCGCCGTACATGGTGGTGCACAAGAGCTCCGTGGTGAAGATCGACAAGTCCATCCCGTTCGAGGTGGCCTGCCTCGTGGGCTGCGGCGTCACCACGGGCTACGGCTCGGCGGTGCGCGCGGGTGACATCCGCCCGGGCGACGACGTCGCAGTCATCGGAGTCGGTGGTGTCGGCATGGCGGCGCTGCAGGGTGCGGTCAACGCCGGTGCCCGGCACATCTTCGTGGTCGACCCGGTGGAGTGGAAGCGTGACCAGGCGCTGAAGTTCGGCGCCACCCACGTCTACCCGGACGCCGATTCCGCGATGGCCGGCATCGCCGAGGTCACTTGGGGTCTCATGGCCAAGAAGGTGATCGTCACGGTCGGCGAACTGCACGGCAAAGATGTCGACACCTACCTGAATCTCACCAGCAAGGGCGGCACCTGCGTGGTGACGGCCATCGGCAGTCTGATGGACACCAACGTCAACCTGAACCTGGCGATGCTGACGCTGATGCAGAAGAACCTGCAGGGCACCATCTTCGGCGGCGGCAACCCGCACTTCGACATTCCGCAGCTGCTGAGCATGTACAAGGCGGGCAAGCTCAATCTGGACGACATGGTCACCCGCCAGTACAAGCTGGAGCAGATCAACGACGGCTACAAGGACATGCTGGAGGGCCGCAACATTCGCGGCATCATCCGCTACACCGACGCCGACCGTTAGGCCTCACCTGATATGACTGAGACCCAAGAGCTTTCACCCGTCGTCACCGCATCTCAATCCTCCTGGCGCTGCGTGCAGTCCGGAGACAGAGACGGCTGGCTGGCGTTGATGGCCGACGACGTCGTGATCGAGGATCCGATCGGCGAAGCCGTCACCAACCCGGACGGCACCGGTGTGCGCGGTAAGGACGCCGTCGCGGCCTTCTACGACGCCAACATCGGCCCGAACCAGCTGACGGTCACCTGCGAGGAGACGTTCCCGTCGAGCTCGCCGACCGAGATCGCCTATATTCTGGTGCTGCACACCAGGTTTCCGAACGGCTTCACCGCGACCGTGCGCGGGGTGTTCACCTACAAGGTGAATGACACCGGGCTGATCACGAACCTGCGCGGTTACTGGAACATGGATGCGATGAAATTCGGTCAGGACGCTGAGGAAGGCGAAAGCTGACCGGTAGCCCGCTGGCCGGTCGCGGCGCGGTGGTGGTCGGTGGCACCCGCGGCATCGGCCTGGCGGTCGCCGAACTGCTGGCCGGCCAGGGTGCGGGTGTGGTGGTCAGCGGTCGTGATGCGACCGCTGCCACATCCGCAGCCGAGCGGATTTCCGGTGTGGCACATGCTGGTTCACCGTCCGATCCGGCGGTGGCTGATGCGCTCGTCGAGACGTGCATACGGGAGTTCGGCCGCATCGACATCCTGGTGAACTGTGCGGGCACCGCCGAGCCGGCGGGATCCTCGATCCTGAATGTGAGCAGTGCACAGTTTCGGGATCTGCTCGACGCGCATCTCGGCACGGTGTTCGAAACCTGCCGGGCCGCGGCACCGAAGATGGTGGCCCAAGGCGGCGGGGCCATCGTCAACACCAGCTCGTTCGCGTTCCTCGGAGATTACGGCGGCACCGGCTACCCTGCCGGCAAGGGTGCCGTCAACGCGCTGACATTGGCGATCGCCGCGGAACTCAAGGAACACCAAGTGCGGGCCAACGTGGTGTGCCCGGGCGCCAAGACCCGGCTGTCGTCCGGTTCGGACTACGAGCAGCACATCGCCGAGTTGAACCGGCGCGGGCTGCTCGACGACGTGAGCACCCAGGGCGCGTTGGACGCCGCATCGCCGGAGTACGTTGCGCCGACGTACGGCTATCTGGTCAGCGACGCGGCACGTGACGTGACCGGCCGGATTTTCATCGCGGCAGGCGGATTCTTCGGCGAATTCAGCCGTCCCTCACCGGGTTTCATCGGTTACCGCGACCATCATGACGCACCGCCGTGGACTGTCGACGAGCTGCACGGACTGATCGGAAAGTCCTGAGCTCAGGACGCCCGCAGCTCACGCTTGGCGGCCTCACGGGCAAGTAGGCGGTCGCGCTGTTCCTCGAATTTGGACACCTTCGTCTCGAGGTCTTCCAAGTAGAGCGCCAACTGGTCACGGCGTGCCTCGCCGCGCGCACTGAAGTCCGTGCGCTCGAAGATGCGCCATTTGCGCAGAGTCGGCATCACCACTTCCTCAAGGTGCTGCCGAAGGTCGTAGATGCCGTGTTTGGCCATCAGCACACCGTTGCGGCGGAAGTCAGGCATCCCCTGGCCAGGCATCCGGAAATTCTCGACAACACTCGCCACCCCGTCGAGGGCTTGGTCGGGGGCGAGGTCCAGCGCTGCACCACACATGTTGCGGTAGAAGATCATGTGCAGGTTCTCGTCGGCGGCGATCCGCTGCAGCAACCGGTCGGCGATCGGATCGTCACACACTTTGCCCGTATTGCGATGGCTGACCCGAGTGGCGAGTTCCTGAAAGGTGACGTACGCGATCGACATGAGGAATGGGCTGTCGTTCTTCTCCAGTTCCTCGGCCGTCGCGGTGAAGCCGTTGGTGACGTGTTCGACGCGGGCACGCTCGAGCGCGACGAGATCGACGCCACGGGTGACCACCAGATAGTCGCGCAGGGCGATGCCGTGGCGATTCTCCTCAGCCGTCCAGCGGCCGACCCATGTGCCCCACGCTCCGTCGAGAGAGAAGCTGTCAGCCGCTTCCCGGTGGTAGGAGGGCAGGTTGTCCTCGGTGAGCAGGTTGGTGATCATCGCCGCCCTGGCGACCTCCCCCAGCTGCGATTGCTCAGGGGACCAGTCCGTGCCGCCGGTCGCCGCGAAATTGCTGCCGCTGTCCCACGGCACGTAATCGTGTGGGTACCAGTCCTTGGTGGTCGCCAGGTGCCGGTTGACGTTGGCCGCAGCTACTGGCTCGAGTTCCTCAAGCAGCGCGGCATCGCTCAACTCCTTGTGCATGTGCCTCTTTCGACCGGACGTATCAGTATTTGTCTATCTACGGGTTCTTCCTAGCCGAATACGCAGCAAACACAGAGAACACTAGTGCATGCTGAGTGGTTTCGTTCTCAACGACTCCGCCACAGCAGTGTGTACATTGCGCGAAGCATTCTGTTCTAGCGCTCGGCCCCAGGGCATGACCCGCGTTCGAACCGGCGCCCCCGCCGTGTCGATCTGGCATCGTGCCGGACGGGCAACTTGAGCGCCCGGTAGTACGTCAGCACGACCCGGTCATCGCCCTGCGGTGACTCCGAGCACGAGAAGTACGTCCACCCGTCCGAGCCACGTTCTGCGAGCTCAGGGTGGTCGACTACCTCCCACCAGTTGTCGGCGGACACGTCCAGGTCGATCCACTCGTATCGGGCGTCATGTGCGTCCGGGACAGCTGGATCGTCACCGGTGGCTTCCCATTTGACCGCGTCGGTCACAAGCGGGCACTCCTCGCGCAGGATTTACTAAGGCACACTAGTTAAGCTGGCGTTTGTTCCGTACGCAATGAGACGGAGAACTCAGTCTGAGCGACCCTCACTATGCTCGGAGCCATGGCGACCGTGTTCACGAAGATCATCAACGGAGAACTGCCCGGCCGATTCGTCTATGAGGACGACGAGAACGTGGCGTTCTTGACGATCGCCCCGATGACCCAGGGTCACACCCTCGTGGTTCCGCGCGCCGAGATCGACAACTGGCAGGACGTCGAACCCGCCGTGTTCGGCCGGGTGATGGAGCTGTCACAGCTCATCGGCAAGGCGGTGTGCAAGGCGTTCGACGCCCAGCGTGCCGGGGTGATCATCGCCGGCCTGGAGGTGCCGCACCTGCACGTCCACGTGTTTCCCGCCTACAACCTCACGGACTTCGGGTTCGCCAACGTCGACAACAACCCGTCGGCGGAATCCCTCGACGAGGCGCAGGCGAAAATCAAAGCCGCACTGGCAGATCTGCAATCCGCGGCAAGCTGACCGTGAACCGGCACCCTTGCCCCGGCGCCGTGGTGACCGACACCGTCCCGCCGTGGGCATAGACCAGGGAATCGACGATCGACAGGCCCAGTCCGGTGCCACCGCTGGCCCGGGTTCGCGACGAGTCGGCCCGGTAGAACCGTTCGAAGACGCGTCGCGCATCCTCCTGGCTCATGCCGGGCCCCTCGTCACACACCTCGATGACAGCATTGTCACCTTCGGTGCCGACGCGCACGGTGATGCCCGCGGTGTCCGGCGTGTGTTGCACCGCATTGGCCACCAGATTGCCCAGCACCTGACGTAGCCGGGCCTCGTCGCCGAGCACCTCCGGAGTGCCCGGGCCGTCGAACACCTCCATCGTGACCTTGCGGGTCGGGGCGATCGACTGGGCGTCGTGCACGGCGTCGGTGGCCAGCGCGAGCAGGTCGACCCGGTGCTGGTCGAGCGGTCGTTGCGCGTCGACCCGTGCGAGCAGCAGCAGATCCTCGACCAACAGGCCCATCCGCCTGGACTCGCTCTCGATCCGGCCCATCAACATCTCGACGTCGCGGGCCGCGCCCTGGCGGTACAGCTCGGCGAACCCACGGATCGTGGTCAGCGGAGTGCGCAGCTCGTGACTGGCGTCGGTGATGAACCGTCGCATCCGTTCTTCCGATGTGCGCGCCTGCTCGGCGGAGGAATCCGACGCGGCAACGGCCTGTTGGATCTGCGCCAGCATCCCGTTGAGCGCCAACGAAAGTCGCCCGACTTCGGTGCGCGGATCGCGCTCAGGCACGCGGCGATCGAGCTGTCCGGCGGCGATGGCCGCGGCTGTGCGTTCCACCTCGGCCAGCGGTCTCAGGCTGCGGTGCACGACGGCATATCCGACGACCCCGAGCACCAACAGCACCGCGGCGCCGATCCCGGCCTGCGACCAGACCAGCGCGCGCACCGACGACTGCACTTCGGAAAGGTCGATCGCGACGGTGGTCAACCCACCCGACGGGCCGCGCACGGTCATCGCCCGCCACTGCACGTCGGAGTCGTCGATCGAGCCGACGGTCACCGGGGTGGGGCCGACGTCGTTGTCGTCGGGCAGCGCCGGTTCGGCCTCGCGGTCGTTGACCGCGGTCCAGGTGCGGCCATCCTCGTCGACCCCACGGACGTAGAAGTTCGAGGGCGGACGGGCCGGATTGGGGCCCTCCACCGGCGTCGACGGCATCCGGCGCGGCGCCTGCGCCCAGCTCCGGGAGGCGTCGAGCAGTGTCTGATCCACCCGGCTGAGCTCGGTGTGGCGCATGATCGACGTCACCGCGATACCGGAGGCGAGCAGTCCGCACGCCACCAGCACGAGTGTGGCGGCAACCAGCCCGACCCGCAGCGGCACGCCGCGAGCTCTCATCGCCCCATTATCAGCGCGGCTCGCGCAAAACGTACCCGACGCCGCGCAGGGTGTGCAGAAGACGCTTGTCGCCGGTGTCGATCTTGCGGCGCAGGTAGGAGACATAGGACTCGACGACGTTGACGTCACCGCCGAAGTCGTAGCGCCAGACGTGGTCGAGGATCTTGGGCTTCGACAGCACCGTGCCCGCATTGATGATGAAGTAGCGCAGCAGGGTGAACTCGGTGGGTGACAGCGAAACCGGCTCGCCGGCCTTCCACACCTCGTGGGTGTCCTCGTCGAGTTCGATGTCGGCGAAGGACAACCGGGCACTGCGGGGTTCTTCGACGCCCCGACCCGACCGGCGCAGGATCACCCGCAGCCGTGCCACCACCTCTTCCAGGCTGAACGGCTTGGTCACATAGTCGTCGCCGCCGAGGGTCAGGCCGGCGATCTTGTCCTGCAGGCTGTCGCGTGCGGTCAGGAACAGAGCGGGGGCCTCGACGCCGTCGGCGCGCAGGCGGCGCAGCAGCCCGAAACCATCCATGCCCGGCATCATCACGTCGAGGATCACCGCGTCGGGACGGATCTCGCGGGCCTTGTCCAGAGCCGCTGCGCCGTTGGAGGCCGTGTGTACCTCGAAGCCCTGGAACTTGAGGCTGACGGACAGCAGCTCCACGATGTTGGCCTCGTCGTCCACGACGAGAACCCTGGCTTCCGGGACGCTCTCAGGCAGTACAGGCATGGCCATTCCGCAATGTTGACGCTATCGCTTGGGGTAATCCTGCATGCCAGCTGTGCACTTCCTGTGAGTTTTGCTGTGATCGCACTCACCTAGACTGACCCCATGAACCTCGGCAGAACCCTCGTCCAGGTTGCCACCGCGCCGGTGCGCATCGGACTTGCCGTAGCCGACGCCGGCCTCGGGCTTGCCGGCGAGACACTCAATGCAGTCCAGCGCAGCATCGGTGACGCCGGCCCGTCGAATGGCAGGTCATCGGTGGCGCACATGTTCGGACTCGACGACGCTGTCGAGCGGGCGAATCGGCTGGCGCGCCTCATGGATGACGACGCGCCGCTGGGCCGGGCGCTGGCACCGGACGGGCCGATCAATCGTTTGCTACGGCCGGGTGGTCTCGTCGATCAGCTGACCACCGAGGGCGGGCTGCTGGACCGGTTGACCGCGGAGAACGGCGCCGTTGCGCGGGCCGTGGCGCCGGGCGGGCTGATCGACCAGGTGACGATGGAGGGCGGGTTCCTGGATCGCATGACCACCGACGACGGCGCGCTATCGCGGGTCATTGCGCCGGGTGGACTGGCAGATCAACTGCTCGCCAACGACGGGCTGATCGAGCGGGTGCTGCGCGAGGATGGCGTGGCTGACCGCCTGCTGGCCGAAGGCGGACTGCTCGACACACTGACCGATCCCGACGGCCCGCTGCTCAAACTCGCCGATGTGGCCGACACCCTCAACCGGCTCGCTCCCGGGCTGGAAGCACTCGCGCCCACGATCGACGCATTACACGACGCGGTCGTCACCCTCAGCCAGGTCGTCAACCCGCTCAGCAACATCGCCGACCGGATCCCGCTGCCTCGCCGTTACGGCAAGCGCACCGCGCCCAGGCCGGTCGTGTCGCAGCGAATTGTCGACGCCGACGAGTGACCCGTTAAGCTAGGGCGCGTTCCACCCGCCCCCGTAGCTCAGTGGCTAGAGCGTCGCTCTTGTAAAGCGAAAGTCGTCGGTTCAATCCCGACCGGGGGCTCCATTCCGACGTGCGCCACCCTGTCGGTGCCGCGTCGTAACGTCCTCCGCATGAGGCAGTGTCGCGGTTGCGGTTCGCCACTCTCGAAGCGCAGCCAAAAAATCTACTGCGGCAATGCTTGTCAGGCATCAGTCCGGCGCGACACCAGTACGAAACGTTGGCTCGAATCCGGCGACGCGCGAATCGCCACCTACCAAGGTCACTACATTCGGCAGTATCTCGCCGACGCTCAATCAGGCTGTTGCGCGATCTGCGGCGGAGCCAACGCATGGCAGGGCCTGCCTCTCGCATTGGTGTTGGACCACATCAACGGGGACCCGACGAACAACCGACGGGAAAACCTGCGGCTGATCTGTCCGAACTGTGACTCACAGCTACCGACGTACAAGAGCCGGAACCGCGGCAACGGACGCCACTACCGGAGGCAGCGATACGCCGACGGCCAGTCGTACTAGGTCTCGCCGGCGATCTGGTCTCGGCTTTCGCGCTAAACCCGGGTGGTCAACTTTCGAAGCGTCTGGTACTCACTGTCCTTATAGGGCCGACCATCGGGTCGCAGAAGATCGCTGAACCACACTTTCGGAACCTCTTTGTAGGGCTTATCCCACGAATCCCACGGGAAATAGGTTTGGGTCTTGCCGGCCACCATCCCCCAACTGTAGGCACCGACGTTGTGCTGCTTGGCAATTGGGAGCACGCCTTCGATAGTGCTGCCCTCGTTGCGAGCCAGGTATTCGGTGCACAGGATCGGTCGCCCCAGCGGAGCAAGGTCGGCGATGCGGGCCTCGAAGTCGTCGGGACCGCCGTAGGAGTGGAAGGAGATGACGTCGGAGTTGTCGAGTTGGAAGCTTTCCAGCTCGTTGCGACTGCCAGGTTCCCAGCTGCCCTGCCAGACGCCACTGGTCAACGGCTGGACCGGATTTACGGCCCGGGCCCACTGAAACACCTGTGGGAGCAGCGAACCGACAGCGTCGATCTTGTCCTTGCGCTCAACCTTGCGGTATTGCTTGGCGGGATTGTCCGGCTCGTTCCACAGGTCCCAGCCGAGCACGCGATTGTCGTTGCGGAACTGGCTCATCACCGCGACCACGTAGTCGCGCAGCACGGGGAGGTAGCGAGGGTCGTCGATGCGTTGCGCCCCCGGGCTCTGTACCCAACCCGAGTTGTGTACGCCGGGTGCCGGCGCACGCTGGGCACCCGGTTTCGGGTGCGGATCCCAACACGAGTCGAAAAAGACGAACAGTGGCTTGATGCGCTGGCGAGCGGCAATGGAAACGAACTGCGCCAGCCGATTTTGGAAGCCGCCGCGATCCTGCGCCCACAGCAGATCGTGTAGAAAGACCCGCACGGTGTTGAACCCGAGCAGTCGGCACGCCCCCAACTCGCTGTCGATGCGCCGGGGATCGTAGGTGCCCGGTGCGAACATCTCGATCTGATTGATCGCGTTCGAAGTGACGAAATTGGTGCCGACGAGCCAGCCCTGCGCCTGATACCAGGCGTTCGCACGCTCGACCGGCCACTGGCCGGCCGCGGCGGTGGCGCGTGGGATGGTGGTCAGTGTCTGGGGAAGAGCCACCGATGCTGCCAGAATCAGCGGGATCTTGAGGGCCGTTCGACGGTGCACTCAGTGAACATAGTGGCCCCCGGCAAATTACCCGGGCTCACGTATCACATTGCAATCATTGAGGTTTCAAATTGTTATGTGCCGAGTGGGTCAGGGCCCTATCTTGCCCACCGCGTAAGCCGCCGCCTCACCCGTCATCCCGTTCACCCCGTAGGTGGCATGCGCGAAGCTCGGCCCGCCCAAGGGCGCACCGTCGCAGATCGTGTCCCCCGGCGCGCAGAGCTCGATGGTCTTGTCCGCATACCGCGGGCCGATCACGATCGGCGGCGCCCCGGCATCGCGCATGAACTGCTCCGACGGCTTACCCATCAAGACCACCGCAGCGACGTGCTCGGCGGCCTCGGGCGGCATCGGATCGGGGATGAACTGTTCGTACTCGGTGGGTATCGAGTCCGGTACGGCTGCTGAGGTGACGAACCCGGCCACGACCGCGCCCTGGGAGTATCCGCCGAGCACCATCCTGGTGTTCGGACAGTTCGCCGCGGTCGCCTCGATATGGTTGGCGGCATCCCGGATACCGTCGACGACAGTTCTGGCGAATTCGATGCGGTCGCCGAAGTTGCCGCTGGCAGCGTAGTTCACCGGATACACATTGACCGTCTTTCCGCCCGCCTGCGAGCGCAGCGCGTCGACGAAGGCCTGCCCTGTCACGCCGACACCGGGAGGCTCCCAAGTGCCACGGGCGAATATCACCTCGACCTCAGGACACGGTTGCGCAGACGCGATTTGGGCGGGTGCGATCGGAAGGGCACATGCGGCCATCAATGCGGCGCCCTGGACCAGTTTGAGGAAGTTCATCACGACTCCACGCTCATGGGATATGTCGGCCGTTGACTTCCCAATGCTGGCACGGCGCAAACCCACGTAAGGCAAGTCCAGCAAATCTGGACGGGATCTAGTTGACCGGCACGTCCAGGACTGGTCGCGGGTCGCCCGCGCCCGGCCCGTCGAAGTGCCACCACTCCCCCGAGTACACCGTGAGCCCACCGGTCCGCATGGCCTCGCGCAACCGGGCCCGGTTCGCCTGAGCCGTCGGGCTGACTCCGTCGGTGGCGTATGCCGTGCTGCGCGGGCTGAAGTCGTCGAAGCCGGTGCCCATGTCGGCTCCGGCGATCGTCACGTCCACCGACCGGCCCGCCTCGTGACTGCGCGCGTACGGCCCCGGCCGGGCCACCCAATCGGGGTTCGGCACAACCTCGAACATCCGCACCTGCACGTCGTGCGGCCGGTAGCAGTCCCAGAACACCAGTACCTCGGGCCGCAGCTTCGCCGCCGCGACGGCCAACCCCGACGCCATCGACTCGTGCACAAGGCAGCGCGCGTCCGCTGGATACAGCTGCTCGCCGACGAAGTTGTCCGCGGTGGCGTACCGCAGATCGATCACCGCGTCGGGCACCACGGTGCGGACGTCTACCAGCCCCGCGGACGCCGCCGGTACCGCCGATGCCACGGGCGCCGACGCACCGGCGAACGCGGTCAGGAAGAGGGCCGCCAAGAGCCGCACACCGGTGGAAATGGCACTCTCTTCTTCAGACATGTTGCTTTCCGTTGTACGATAACCGCACTCTTGAGGACGACGTCGGCTTGCCCTGCGGTCAGTACTTACGCGCAGAAGTAACCGACGGATTGGAGCGATCCTATGACGTCAGTTGCACCGGCAACCGTCGCAACGCGCTATGCGGGCCGGCGGGTCGAGCGGGTGGAAGACACCCGCCTACTCACCGGACGCGGCACGTTCGTCGACGACATCACCCGGCCCGGCATGCTGCATGCGTGCTTCGTCCGCAGCCCCTACGCACGGGCGAAGATCAACCGAATCGACACCACGGCGGCACTGGCGTTGCCAGGAGTGCTGGCGGTGTTCACCGCCGACGACATCAACCCTGATGTGAAAGAGGCATGGCACGCCGTCGCGGGCAAGGACGTTCCCGACACTCCCCGCCCGCCCCTGGCTGAAGACGAGGTCAAGTTCGTCGGCGATCCGGTGGCCATCGTCGTCGCGGAGAGCCGCCGGCTGGCCGAGGACGCCGTAGACCTCGTGGATGTCGACTACGAGAACCTGCCCGCAATCGCCGATTTCCGTTACGCCCAGGGCGCAGATGTCGCAGTTCACGCCGCCTACCCCGACAACGTGGCGGGCGGAATGGGCGGCATGCCACCGGACGAAGAGGTGTTCGCCAACGCGGCGTGCGTGGTGAAAGAACACATCTACCAACAGATGTACGTCCCGGTGCCGATGGAGACCCGCGGCCTCGTCGTCGAATGGACCTCCAGCACCTCCGAACTCACCGTGTGGGGGTCGACGCAGACGCCGCACGAGCTGCGCGCTTTCGCGGCCCGGCTGCTGGGCATCCCGGCCCAAGGGGTGCGCGCCATCGTGCGCGACACCGGCGGCGGGTTCGGCCAGAAGGTCGTGCCGATGCGCGAGGACATGTGCATCCTGCTGGCCGCGCGCAAGGTGCCTGCCGCGCTCAAGTGGATCGAGGACCGGCGGGAAAACCTGATGTCCGCCGGGCAGTCCCGCCACGTCGACGGCACAGTCCGGATGGCATTCGACGGGGACGGCAAGATCCTGGCCGCCGACATCGACTTCGTGCAGGACATCGGCGCCTACCCGACGCCCTATCCGGTGCTCACCACCGCGGCCATCGGGATGTTCTTCCCCGGCCCGTACCGGGTGCCCAAGGCGAGCTTCAACTACAAGACGGTGTTCTCCAACACCGCGGGCCTGCACGCCTATCGCGGTCCGTGGCAGTACGAAACCCTCACGCGCGAAATGCTTCTCGACATCGCGGCGCGCAAGATGAACATGGACCCCGTCGAGCTGCGACGGATCAACATCCTGCGCGGCGACGAGATGCCGTTCTTCAATCCCAACGGCATGCCGTACGACAACTGCGCTCCCGCCGACACTTTCGAGCAGGCGGTGAAGATCCTCGACCATGAGGGTTTCCGCAAGGAGCAGGCCGACGCGCTGGCCGAGGGCCGCTACATCGGGTTGGGTTTCTCGGCGTACATCGAGCCGACGGGCGCCGCGACCGGCCATCTCGCGACCGAGGGCGCAACCATCCGCATGGAGCCCACCGGCAAGATCAACGTCTACGTCAACGGCGGCTCGAGCGGCAACAGCATCGAGACCACCGTTGTGCAGCTCACCGCGGATGCCCTGGGCGCCAACATCGATGACGTGTCCACCATCCAGGGCGACACCGCCGTGACGCCGTACGGCGCGGGCACCCAGGGCAGCCGCAGCGGACCGATGACGGCGGGTGCGGTCAACGAGGCAGGCACCATCCTCCGCAGCCAGATCGTCGCCATCGCCGCCCAGATTCTGGGCGTCGAGGCCGACGATATCGAACTCGCCGATTCGCGAGCCGGCGTACGCGACAATCCCGACAAGAGCGTGAGCTTCGCCGACATCGCCTACCGCTCGTACTACGAGCCTGGCCAACTGGCAGGCCTGTCGCCAACGCTGGAGGCGACCGCGCGGTTCAACTCGCAGGCAATGATCCACTGGGCCAACGCAACCCATGCCTGCACGTGCGAGGTCGACGTCGACACCGGCCATGTCAAGCTGACTCGCTACATCGTGAGCGAGGACGTCGGCCCGATGATCAATCCGAACGTCGTAGAAGGACAGGTGGCCGGCGGCACGGTTCAGGGCATCGGCGGGGCGCTCCTGGAGCAGCTGTCCTACGACGAGGCCGGAAACCCGCTCTCCTCGACGTTCGTCGACTACCTGCTGCCCACGGCGACCGAGGTGCCACCGATCGAATTCGGCCACGTCGAGATTCCTGGCCCCGGGGTCGGCGGCTACAAGGGCGCCGGAGAGGGTGGCGCTATCGGATCGCCGCCCGCGGTGATCAACGCGATCAACGATGCGCTCGCGCCGCTGGGCGTGACGGTCACCGACCTGCCCGCCAGCCCGGCGAAGATCGTCGAGCTCATCGAGCAAGCCTCGAGGAAGGACTAGCCGTGGAACTCAACAACGAATTCCGGGTAGCGGTACCCGCCGCCAAAACCTGGGAGGTGCTCACCGACGTCGAGCGGGTGGCACCCTGCCTGCCCGGCGCCACCCTGCTGAGCGTGGACGGCGACGACTTCACCGGTGCGGTGAAGGTCAAAGTCGGCCCGATCACGGTGTCCTACAAGGGCGAAGCCACGTTCCAGGAGAAGGATGCGGCCGCGCAGCGCGTGGTGCTCAAGGCCAACGGCAAGGAGACCAGGGGCAACGGCACCGCATCCGCACTCGTCACGGCCCAGCTCAAGGACGAGGGCGACTCGACCACCGTGATCGTGACCACCGACCTGGCGATCTCCGGTAAGGCCGCGCAGTTCGGCCGCGGCGTGCTGGCGGACGTGGCGGGCAACTTGATCGACCAGTTCGCCAAGAGCCTGGAAGCCGAACTCATCGGCGGCTCCGAGCCGGCGACCGAAAGCACCTCCGTAGCAACAGAACCCGCTGCGGCACCGCAATCAAGCGATTCGATCAACCTGGTCAAGGTCGTGGCGCTGCCGATGGCCAAGCGGTTCGCCCCCGTACTCGGCGCGGTGGCTGCCGCGGGTGCCCTCGGCTTCCTGTTGGGTCGCCGACGCGCCAAGGCACAGCCCAGCCTGCTGCGACCCGAGGACCTGCAGGCCGCGCTGCTGCGGTTGGTGTCGTGAAAGCCGCCGTGTTCGCCTATCACCGCGCCGGTTCGGTCGCCGAGGCGGTACAGCTGCTCGGGGAGTACGGCGACGACGCGAAGATCCTGGCCGGCGGGCAGAGCCTGGTGCCGATGCTGGCGATGCGGCTCACCCATTTCGACAACCTCATCGACATCTCCCGCGTCACCGAGCTCAACGACATCGACCGCAAGGGCGATCAGGTGAGAATCGGCGCGGCAACCCCCCATGCCATGGTCGGGCTGGACGACGAGATTGCCGAATCGGTGCCGCTGCTGACCCTGGCCACGCCGCACATCGGGCATTTCCAGATCCGGACCCGCGGGACGTTGGGTGGCGCCATCGCACACGCCGACCCAGCCGCCGAGTACGCGGCGGTTGCGCTCGCGCTCGACGCGACCATCGAGGCCACCTCACCGCGCGGCAAGCGTGACATTCCGGCCGCCGACTTCTTCACCGGGCTGTGGGAAACCTCGCTTGCCTCCGATGAGATCCTGACCGCCGTACGTTTCCCGGTGTGGTCGGGCCGCTGCGGCTTTGCCGTACACGAGTTCGCCCGGCGCCACGGCGATTTCGCGATCGCCGGCGCGGTTGTCGGTCTCCAACTCGATGACGACAACCGGGTGTCCCGCTGCGGTATCGGCCTGCTCGGCCTCGGGTCGACGTCCAAACGGGCCACCCCCGCCGAAGCCGCAGTGATCGGCACCCCGATCGGCAACATCACCGACGAGCAGATCGGCAGGCTCGCGATGTCCGAACTCACCGACATCCCCGCCGACTTGCAAGGTTCGGCGTCTTACCGCACCCGGGTCGGAGCCGCGATGGTGGCCAGGGCGTGGAAACAAGCAAGCGTGGAGGCGCTCAATGCATGAATTGCCGGTTCAGGTTTCGGTCAACGGACGCAGCCATCAGGGTGTCGTGGAACCGCGGGTGACGCTCGCCGACTTCCTGCGTGAAGAGTGCGGCCTGACGGGTACCCACCTCGGTTGTGAGCACGGCGCGTGCGGTGCCTGCACCGTGTTGCTGGATGGCCAGGCGGTGCGGTCCTGCCTTGTCTTCGCAGTGCAGACCGACGGCCAGGAGGTCACCACCGTCGAGGGCATCGCAGGCCCGGATGGCGAACTGTCCCCGGTGCAGACCGCGCTCAAAGAATGCCACGGTCTCCAATGCGGCTTCTGCACACCGGGTTTCGTCACCTCGATCACCGCGCTTCTGCAGGACAACCCCAAGCCCACCGACGAGGAGATCCGCGAGGGCTTGTCCGGCAACTTCTGCCGTTGCACCGGCTATCAGGGGATCGTCAACGCCGTGCACCGCGCTTGCGAACACGCAGAGCTCAATCCGTCAGGGCAGCAATAACCTTCGCGATCCGACGCGCGCGGGTGTCGGCAGCCTTGGCGCCCTCCACTGATATGACGTGTGCGTTCTGCTTGCTGTAGGAGAGCTTCTCCCACCCCGCCGCGGCGGCAGGTGACGCGTCGAGCGCGGCGCGCAGGTCGTCGGGGACCTCCACGACACGGGGCGCGGTATCCAGTGTGAGCTCGACGTCGATGGCGTCGCCCCCGCCGATACCGGACTCATTGCGGCGCTGCGCGCTGAACGGGATCAGGTATTTGCCGCCCATCGGGGCGATCGTCGAGCGGTACCGATAGCCGTTCACATCGACCACCACCGCGGGGCGCTTACCCGCACCGAGAGCGTCCACCACCTCCGCAGGCACTTCGATGCCGGTGTTGTTGCCGTCCTGAAACATCGTCGTCGAGAACTTCATCAGGCCTCCCCCGCCCAACGTAACGGGTAGAAGTGAGGCGGCGTCCGACAACGCCGAGGGTTGCAGCCACATACTGACCGCAATCCTTGACGCAAAGGTCATGAACTACTTGGGGACGACGCCGCGTAGCCCGTCGGCGCCGAACAGTGGCTCCAACATTCCGGAGATGTCCGGGCCGCGGCGCAGCCCGTGCCCGCCGTCGACGTTGATGGCCTGCCCGGTGATCCAGCCCGAGGCGTCGCTGAGCAGGAACACCGCGAGGTTGGCGATGTCCTCCACCTCGCCGAACCGCGGCAGCGGCGTGCAGGCTTTGTAGTCGTCGGTGACGGCGGGGACGTCCATGATCGGACCGACCATCTCCGTGCGAGTCAGGCCGGGCCGAATGCTGTTGACCCGCACCCAGGACGGCCCGAGTTCGTCGGCCGCCAGCATCAGCAGGTGGTCCAGCGCCGCCTTGCTCACGCCGTAGGCGCCGAACCAGCGGTGGACGTTGCTCGAGGCGATCGACGAGATGCCGACGAACGACCCGCCGCCACCGCGCACCAACTCCCGACCCGCGTGCTTGAGCAGGTACATCGTGCCGTTGACGTTCAGGTCGATGGTGCGCCGCCACAGTTCGGAGTCGATCTGGGTGATCGGCCCGATCGTCTCCGACCCGCCCGCGCTGTGCACCACGCCGTGCAGCCGGCCGTGCCAGGCGGTTGCGGCGTCGACCGCGCGGCTGATCTCGTCCTCGTTGGTCACGTCGGCCGGTTCGTAGCGCACGGAACCGGGCCCCTGCGCGCTGATTTCGTCCACCGCCGCACTGAGCTTGTCGGCGTTGCGGCCGATGAGCATGGCGTTTCCACCAGAGGCGACGATCGCGGCGGCGGCACCCTTGCCGATACCACTCCCGCCACCGGTGACCAGATACGTACGATCCGCCAAGGACAGCTGCACTGCTGTTACCCCTTACCCAAAATTGGAACAGGTTCTCGTTGCGTCAAGGTGTATCACGCCGGGCCGGCTTGGGTGGGCCCAAGGTGCGCCAATCCGGGACGTCCGGTGGCAGGCCGACCGGAAACCGGTTCTCGTTGGCCGCGGCCCAGTGCGCATGGCCGAGCTCGTGGATGTGGAACGCATGCCGCAACGCCTCGGTGAATCCCATCGCATCGCTGGCCGCGTTGACCGAATCCTTCACCAGCAGCGCCGCCATCGTCGGCCGCTCGGCGATCCGGCGAGCGAATTCCAGGGTCTTGTCCTCAAGTTCGCCGCGGGGGAAGATCTTGGACACCATCCCGAGCCGATAGGCTTCGTCGGCGTCGATCGAATCACCGGTCAGCAGAAGTTCTTTGGCTTTACGAGCACCGAATTCCCATGGGTGGGCATAGTATTCGACGCCAGGCATCCCCATCCGCACGCCCACCACGTCGCTGAACTTCGCGTCGTCGGCGGCGACGATCAGGTCGCAGGCCCAGATCAGCATCAGCGCGGCAGAGATCGCGTTGCCCTGCACCGAGGCGATGGTGATCTTGCGCAGATCCCGCCAGCGCCGGGTGTTCTCGAAGTAGAAATGCCATTCCTGCAGATACGTCCGCTCCACCACGCCCGCGGCGGTGGCTCCGTGCGAACGGAACGTCGGATGCTGATCCGGCCCGGGTGAGCGCTCGGCGAGCGCCTCCTCTGAACCGAGGTCGTGTCCAGCGGAGAAGTTCTTGCCGCGCGCCGCGAGGATCACCACCCGGACCCGGTCATCCGACTCGGCCTGACCGAATGCCTCGTCCAACTGCACCAGCAGCGTCCGCGACTGTGCGTTCTGCGCAGTCGGACGGTTCAGCCAGATCCTCGCGATACGTCCGTCGTCGATCGTCTCGTAGTCGACCTGGCGGGCTGCGTCGTCGGAACTGACCATGTCGGGTACCACCTCGTATGGGGACTGGCGCTTAACAAACTGCACACTACGTGTATCGCTGAACGGCCCTCTCACCGGTGACAATTGACTAAACCCATTCCACCGCCGACTGTCCGCGGCGGCCCTAAAATTCAGGGATGACGCCACGCCCGCTTCTGGTCGCAATATTTGCGGCTGTATTCAGCGGCGTTCTGACGCAGTCGCTGACAGCCGGCCGCGGCGCCGGGCAGTGCATCGGCCTTGCTGAGGACGCCGATGCCGGTTTGCAGGCAACTAGTGGAACTAATGCAGTTTCGTCTCAGCTTCCATAGAATCCTCGGCGACGACACAGTCGAATAACTACAGAAAGCGTGACGATGGCGACCTTCCCGTACTCGATGCGACGAATGATCCTTGCCGGCGGATTTGTGGTCGCAGCGGCCGCCGCACCGGCGATCACCGTTTTCGCCATTCCCATGTCGTCCGCTCCGGTGGCGGCCTGCCCCACGGGTGAGGAGGAAGACCTCTACACCGGGGTGTGCGTCCCCCACACGGTGCCGAACTCAGGCTCACAGTTCAGCTCCATTCCCGGTAACCCGAGCCTGCCCGCGGTGAACCTGCCCGGCGGCGGCGGCGCGATCCCCTGCACCGGACACAACTCCGGTCAGTGCATCGGCCTGGCCGAGGAGGCCCAGGCGCAGGGGCCTGCGGCCGTCCCGGAATCGACCATCGGCAGCAGTCCGACGGTCACCGGTCACATCGGCTGATCCAGCGCGAGGCGGCCGGGGATTCCCCGGTCGCCTACAGTTGTTCTATGCCTGCAAAATCTGATCCCGCCGAAATCGGCGATGTGGAACCATTGGCCGACAGCACTGCCCGCCAGGCCAGACGGGTCGTTGCGACCTACGCTGTCGACGCCGACGAATGCCGGATGTTCCTCTCGATGCTCGGCATTGGACCGTCGAAAATCGAGGCCTAGGTGACACCAGACGGCGGCCGGCAGGCCGCCAGCGGGGACTCCGATTTCGTGGTGGTGGCCAACCGGCTGCCCATCGACATGGTGCGGTTGCCGGATGGCAGCACAACGTGGAAGCGGAGCCCCGGCGGTCTGGTGACCGCGCTGGAACCACTGCTGCGCAAACGCCGCGGCGCGTGGATCGGCTGGGCCGGTGTGACCGACAGTGACGAAGAGCCGATCGTCGAAGAAGATCTGACGCTCGTCCCCGTCGCGCTGTCCGCCGAGGATGTGGCGAACTACTACGAGGGTTTCTCGAACGCCACCCTGTGGCCGCTGTACCACGACCTGATCGTCAAACCCGAATACCACCGCGAGTGGTGGGACAGCTACGTCGACGTGAACCGGCGCTTTGCCGAGGCCACCGCCCGCGCCGCCGCCGAGGGCGCAACGGTGTGGATCCAGGACTATCAGCTGCAGCTGGTGCCGAAGATGTTGCGCATGTTGCGCCCCGACCTCACCATCGGCTTCTTCCTGCATATCCCCTTCCCACCGGTCGAACTGTTCATGCAGATGCCATGGCGCACCGAGATCGTCGAGGGGCTGCTGGGCGCCGACCTCGTCGGCTTCCACCTGCCCGGGGGAGCCCAGAACTTTCTGGTGCTGTCCCGGCGGCTGATCGGGGCCAACACGTCCAGGGCCTCGGTCGGCGTGCGATCGCGCTTCGGTGAGGTCCAGGTCGGCTTCCGCAACGTCAAGGTCGGAGCCTTCCCGATCTCGATCGACTCGACCGAACTCGACAACAAGGCCCGCAATCGCAGTATCCGGCAGCGAGCCCGGCAGATCCGCGGCGAACTCGGCAATCCGCGCAAGATCCTGCTCGGCGTGGACCGGCTCGACTACACCAAGGGTATCGACGTCCGGCTGCGGGCGTTCTCCGAATTGCTCGAGGAGCACCGGGTCAAGCGCGACGACACCGTTCTGGTCCAGCTGGCCACACCGAGCCGCGAGCGCGTCGAAAGCTACATCGCGATGCGCGAGGACATCGAGCGTCAGGTCGGCCACATCAACGGCGAGTACGGCGAGGTCGGGCATCCGCTCGTGCACTACCTGCATCGCCCGGTACCGCGCGACGAGTTGATCGCATTCTTCGTGGCCGCCGACGTCATGCTGGTAACACCGCTGCGCGACGGGATGAATCTGGTGGCCAAGGAGTACGTGGCCTGCCGCAACGACCTGGGCGGGGCGCTGGTACTCAGCGAATTCACCGGTGCGGCAGCCGAGCTACGTCAGGCGTATCTGGCCAATCCGCACGATCTCGAGGGCGTCAAGGATGCCATCGATGCGGCCCTGAATCAGAGCCCCGAGGAAGGCAAGCGCCGGATGCGGGCACTGCGCCGCCAGGTGCTGGCCCACGATGTCGACCGCTGGGCCAGGGCATTCCTGGAAGCGCTGGCCTCGACTAAATCGGCTTGATCGCGTCGATCAGCCACTTGCCGTCGACCTTGCGGTACTCCACGCGCAACCGGCTGCCGTCGTAGAGCGGCTGCCGGGACTGATCGGTGACCGTCCGGTTCATGTAGACGAGCACTGAACCCGAATCGCGCTGCGCCGCTTCGACTCCCACGCCGACGACGCTGATCTGCACGACGAGCTGACGCTTGCGCGCCTCGGGGATCACGGTCTTGGCGGCATCTTCCTCGAACTGCTGCCGGAAGTCGGGAGTCAACAGTGGGTACGTCTCGATGAGGCTGCGCTCAACGGTCTGATAGTCGTAGCCGAACACCTTGGGGATCGTCTCGGTCGCCAGCGGTCCCAGTGCAGCCCGGGTGGTTTCCTGGCCGTTCTGCTGCACTCGGTTCCAATACAGCCCGCCGCCGACTCCGGCCAACGCCACGAACGCTACCGCGAGTGCGCCGATCAATAGCCCGATGATCCTGGGGCGCATCAGTTTCCCCCGTCGGGGTATTTGAGGTCGTATCCGGTCATGTGGCCGTTGTCGTCCTCGTGCACGATGACGCGCAACCGGTAGGGCCGGGTGGGCGCGTTGACGCCGTCGATGTCGGTGACCGTCACCCAGACTGAAACCAGCACGGAGGCGTTGTTGGCGATGTCGTCGACCTTCTCCAGGGCCGCACCGTTGACCACCGCTTCCGACGTGGCATTGGTGTCGCGGAACAGCGCCTTGAGGTTGTCGACGTTGTTGCCCTGACTCATCATGTCCCGCAGCGGGCCACTGGTGCCGTCGACGAACCGGTTCACGCTCTCGTCGATGGTCTCCTGCGTGTAGCTGAACATGTTCACCACGGTCTGCTTGGCGGTGTCGACGAACTGCTGATCCCGCGCCTGCGCGGCAGCGGTCTCCCGCTGCTGATCGAACATCACCCATGTCAGGGCGCCCAGGCCGACGGTCGCGATGACCAGCACCACGGCGGCCACAACCGCCACCAGCGCGCGATGCGGGCGCCGACGCGGCGGCGCCTGCACCGGTTTGGTCAGCCGCTCCTTGGCGGTCGCCTGGTCGATCGGCACCTCGGCGGTCGTCACCGTCGGTGCAGCACCGGTCGGGCCGGCCGCCCGGGACGCACGACGGCGTACCGGCCTCGAAGTTTCTAAGGCCGTGTCTTCGGTCATCAAGCCTGCCTAGGATCCAACATCAGGTCTACCCAGGTCTCCGCAGGCGCCAGACCGTCCGCACCGGGTGCGTAAACACCGGTGCCACCGTCGGCGTTCGCGAAGACCCCACTGTGTTGATCGTAGGTGCCGATCCCGGCGGGGCTTGCCAGTGGTGGAGCCTCGGCCGGCAGCGGAGCGTCCGCTGGGGGCGGTGCAGGCACCGCGGGCGGAGGCATACCCGCAGGTGGCGGTGGGGTCCTGCCGTACGGCGGCACGATCTGATCCGGCGGCGCGTAGTACGGCAAAGGCGGCGGTTGCGGACCCTGCTCGTTCGGCGGCACCGGCAGCGGGAACGGCGCATGCGGCGCCGGGCCCGGACCCGGCTGGACACCGGGCGGCAACTGCACGGCCGGAGGGCCGGGATCGGGATCCACCTGCGGCGGGATCATCGGGAACTTGTTCGGCGGCAGAATGTTGCGGCCGTCGGTGATCGGCTCGCCGTAGGGAACCGGCGGACCGCGCCACGGATTGCTGCCGATCGGAACGAAGCCCTTGGGGTCGCGGCACAGCTGAATGGTGGGCGCCCGCTTACCGGGGAACTCCATGCAGGGATAGTTGCGCGCGCCGCGCACCACCGCCGGATCGTTCTGGGCGGTCTTGCAGTACAGGTCTGGCGGAAGTTCGCGCAGCGTCTCATCGGCAGGCGACCGGATCTGGGTCGCGGGTACGAAGCCGACGTTGCACGGGGGCGGATCCCCCAGGTCGATCTTGAAGTCGAGTTTGGCGCCCTCGTCTGCGGGTGCCCCGCCTGCGACCGTTCCCAGCGCCGCCATCAGCGCCGGGAATATCACCAGCGCCTGCTCGAGTGACTTGCTGTAGATCACCCCGATCCGGCCGAAGTTCGCCAGATTGGCGGCCAGCACCGGGAACGTCGGACGGATGCCGCTGAAGGCGGTGTTGGCCTCGGCGGTTGCGCCCGGCACGGTGTTCAACGTGGTCCGCAGCTGCGCGTCCGCGTTGGTCACCTCGCCGGTGAACCGGGCCAGTCCCTCAGCGAGCGAACGGATGTCGTCGCCGCCGCGGATCTGCGCATCGAGCAGCGGCCCGACCTGGTCGATGAGCTGGGTGGTTTGCCCGTAGTTCGCGTTGGCCTCGTCGATCAGCAGCCGCGAGGACTCGATCAGCCGGGCCAGTTCCGGCCCGGAGCCGTTGAACGCCTTGAACGTTTCGCGCAACAGATCCTGCACCCGGGTGTCGCCGATGCTGCTCACCAGGGCGTCGGCCTCGTGCAGGAGCCCGGCGATGTCCTGGCCCACCCGGGTGTTCTCCTGGTCGATGGTGGCACCGTTGCGCAGCTTGTTCGTCGACGCATCCTCGGGCGGCACCAGGTCGATGTACTGCTCGCCGACCGCCGAGACGCTCTTGACGGTGGCGGTGACGTTCTCCGGAATGTTCGTGTTGCTGTTGAGCCGCATGCTGGCAACCACGCCGTCGGACGCCAGCCCCACCGACTCGACCCGCCCCACCGTCACGCCGCGGTAGGTCACGTTGGCGTTCTCGTAGATACCGCCACCGGCCACAAAGTTGGCCTTGACGTCGTATGTGCCGATGCCCACGGCAGCGGGCAGGTGCAGATAGAACAACGAGACGGCGCCCACGGTCAGCACCGTGACGATCCCGAAGATCATCAATTGCACACGGGTAAGCCGGTCAATCATCTACGGCCCCTCATGCTGTGTGGCGGTTCCCGGCGGGACCTTGAACGGATCGGCAGCCTGGCCGGACAGATTCGCCATCGCTCCGGTCAGGAAGTCCGGCGGGTTGATCACCTCGCTGAGGTGCTTCATGTTCGGGTCGAATCCACCGGTGGTGAATATCGACTCGCCGAAGCGCCGCAGTGTGAGGTCGAACGTCACGAACACGTTGAGGTAGTCGCCGCGGACCGCCTGACGCAGGTACTTGTAGTGGAACGGGAACGTAGGCAGGAACTCCAGGTCCTTGATGAAGTCGTCGGCATTGTCGTTGAGTGCCTTGATCACCGGATAGAGGTCCTTGAGGTCCGCCGTGAAATCGTCTTTGGTCTGCGACAGAATCCGCGAGCCGACTTCGGCGAAGCTGCGCAGCGCGGTGAAGGCCTCGACGATGTTGGTCCGGTTGTCGTTGAGCACCTTCAGGGCCGCGGGCAGCGTGTTGAGCGTCCGGCCCAGATTGTCCTTGCTGCGGGCCAGTACGGAGGCGAACCGGTTCAGCCCGTCGGCGGCCGCGATGATGTCGTTGGTCTGGCGGTCCAGCGACGAGGTCAGCTCGGCAAGCCGCGGGATCAGATCGGTGAAGCTGCCCGCCCGGCCGGCTACCGCCGCATACGCCTCGTCGGTAATGTCCTGCAGGGCACCGAGATTGCCCTTGTTGACCACCATGCCGAGTGAGGACAGTACTTCCTCGGTGGTTGGGTAACGGCCGGCCTGCGCGAGCGCGATGTTGCCGCCGTCCCGTAGTTGGCCCTCCTCGGGCTCGTCGACCGGCGCAGCGAGCTCGACATGCTGCGAGCCCAACAGTGACGTCTGCGCCACCCTGGCCGTGGCATTGGCAGGCAACTTGACGTCACCGTCGAGCGAAAGCTCAACCGCCGCATAGAAGGTTCCGTCCGGGCGCTGCATCGCATCGACCCCGGACACGCTGCCGACCGTCACGTCGTCGACCATCACCGGCGAGTTCTGCGGCAGGGTCGCGACATCCGGCAGCGCGACGGTAACGGTGTAGGAGCCCGCGCCGTGTCCCGCCGTACCCGGCATGTTGAGCGAGTTGAGCCCACCGAACTGGCAACCGGCCAGCAGCACCGCGCCACTGCCGATCGCCACGGTGCGGCTACCCACCCGTGCGGCCTTACCTCTCAACGCTTTTCCTCGCATCATCCACCTGCTCCTGGCTCAGCGGGCGCGGCAGCCGGCGCCGGACCGGGTGCCGGAGCCTCCGGGCCACCCATGTGTGAGCTGGTCGGCGGCGGAGCCGCGGGCGCTCCGGGCACAGCCGCCGGATCCGGCGGCAGGATCAACGAGCTCAGTGTCGCGTCCGACGGAATCTGTGGCGGGGTCACGCCGGGAGCGTTCTGCCACTGCAGGTACGGCACCGGCGTCTCCGACTTCGCCTCGGTTTCCGGGGTGTCATAGAGGATCTGTCCCTTGTACGCCGTAATGGTGTTGACGGGGTGGAACAGCACCGGCGGGTAGTTCATCGTGATGCGCTTGAGCACCGGGCCCATCCGCTGCCTGCAGATCTCCGCGCGCTTGTAATTGTCAGGGTTCGCGCCGGTGTCGAAGTTGCCGCCGCAGAGGAACTGCACCGGGTTGGCGAAGTTCGGAAGAGACAGCAGACCGCCGACAGTGCCCTGGGCCGGGTTGTAGATGTTGTAGAAGTTCGCCAATCCGTTCGGCGTGATGTGCAGGATCTGCTCGATGTCATCGCTGTGATCGGTGAGGATCTGGGTGAAGTCGGCGAGCTTGCCGACCTGTGCGATCAGCGCGTCATTGCTCTCGTCGAGGAAGCCCCGCACGTCGGTGAGGGCCTGGTTGAGGGTGGCCAGCGTGTTGTCCAGCCCGCTCGAGCTGTCGGCAAGAACCTGGGACACCGATGCCACGTGGTTGGTGAACTGCACGATCTGCTCGTTGCTGTTGGACAGCGCTTCGACGAGGATCTGCAGATTCTTGATGGTGCCGAACAGATCGGTACGCGAATCCCCCAGCCGGCCGGCGGTTTGCGAAAGCTCGCGCAACGCATTGCGGAAAGAGTCACCGTTGCCGTCGAATGTGTCGGCCGCCTGGTTGACGAACGCCGACAGCGGGCCCTGCACCGAACCCTGTTGAGGGCCTAGCTGGCTGCTCAGCTGGGTGAGCTGTTCCTTGACCTCGTCCCATTCGACCGGGACACCGGTGCTGTCGATGCCGATCGACGCACCGTCGGCCATCACATCGCCCTCGGAATAGGCAGGGGTCAGCTGAATGAACCTGGAGGACACCAGGTTCGGCGAGATGATCAGCGCCTTCGCGTTGGCAGGCACCTTGACATCGTCGTCGATGGTCATGGTGATCTTGACGTCCGAGGGCCGAGGCTCGATGGAGTCGATCCGACCCACCGGCACGCCGACCACCCGCACCTCGTCGCCCGGGTAGAGCCCGACGGCGTTGGTGAAGTAGGCGGTCAGCTTGTTGCCGACACGCGACGGCCACACCTGGTACACGCCGACCGCCAGCGTCACCAGCAGCAGAGCCGTAAGGCCGATACGGAGCCAGCGACCGCGGCTGGACGTCGAATTATCTTGTGTCATGGCGATTTCGGCCTAATGATCGTCCGCTCCGAGATGTAGCCGCGCAACATGTCCGCCAGACTGTCGGGCAGTTTGCCGGGCTGGAAATAGGTGTCCATCAGCACTTCGGAAATCGCAGCCGGCGGCAGACCGTACAGGTTGATCTGGAATCCGGGACCGGAGCCGACCACCTCGCCGAGCGCTGTCGCATACCGCGGCAACCGCGTGAGCGCCTCGCCGATGTGTTCACGACGCTCCAGCAGGTTGTCCATCACCAGGTTCAGCTTCTCCAGCGCCGGCTTGAACTCACGACGGTTGTCGGCAACGAAGCCCGAAAGTTGCTCGGACACATCGTCGATACCGGCGATCAGATTGCTCAGCGCCTGCCTGCGCTCATCGAGTGCGGCGAACAGCATATTGCCGTCGGTGACCAGTTGGTTGACCTGCCCGGCCCGCGAAGCGAGCAGATCGGACACCCGCTTGGCGTGCCTCAGCAGCTGCTCGAGCGCCTCGTCGCGCTTGTTGATACTGCGGGAGAGATTGGCCACCCCGTCGAGTGCCCCGCGTAGTTGCGGCGTGGCATCGCGCAGCGTGTCGGTCAGCGTCTGCAGGGCCTGCTCGAAGCGGGGCTTGTCCAGCTCACTGACGTTGCCCCCGAGATCCTGCAGCGCGGTGTTGAGGGTGTAGGGGGTTGTGGTGCGGCCCAACGGGATGACCGTCTGCGAGCCGGTCCCCTTCGGGGTGACGCCCAGCGATTTCTCGCCCAGCACGGTGTCGGTCTTGATGGCCACCAGCGACTGGTCGCCGACCTTGATGTTGCGGTCCACCGTGAAGCTGACCTTGGCGGCATCACCGGCCAGCGCAACGCCGGTCACCTTTCCGACGGTGATTCCCGAGACGTTCACATCATTGCCGGGCCCGATACCGCCCGCGTCGCTGAAATACGCCTCGTACGGCTTGCCCTGGGGAAAGAACGGCAGTCCGGTGTACCCGAACGACACCAGCACCAGACACGCCACCACGAAGATTCCGATGATCCCGGTGCGCAAGGGATTCGACTCGCGTGAGCTAGCCATCAGTCGGCGCACACCTCCCCTTGGACGGGTCCGGCGGGCCGCCGAACGGTATCAGGATGTCACTGCCTGCAGGCCCATTCACCTTCAAGCGAACCGAGCAGTAGTAGATGTTGAAGAATGAGCCGTACGCGCCAAGTGCGTTGAGCCGCAGATAGTTCTCCGCCAACGGCTCGATGACCTTGTTGACATCGCCCTTGCGCTCGTCGAGGCGCTGCGCCAGTGGGCGGGCATTTTCGATGACGCCCTGGATCGGTCGCCGCGACGCCTCCAGCATCTCGGTGAGATCGTTCTCCGCAGAGGCGAGCGGCGCGATGGCACCGGCGATCGGGTCGCGGCCTTCGGCCAGACCGGTGATCAGTTTCTGCAGTTCGTCGACGCTCGCGTCGAATTGGGCGCCCTTTTCGTCGACGGTGCCCAATACCGTGTTGAGGTTCGTGATGACGTCGCCGATCAGCTGATCGCGGGCGGCCAGGTTCTGCGTGAAGGCACTGGTGCTGGTGAGCATGTTCGACAGCGCGCCGCCTTGGCCCTGCAGCAGCTCGATCACCGCGTTGGAAACCTCGTTGACCTTCGCACCGTCGAGTCCCTTGAGCACCGGGCGCAATCCGCCCAGCAGCGCATCGAGATCCAGCGCGGGCTGGGTGTTCTGAAGCGCGATGGTGCCACCGGGCGGCAGCTTGCGCAGTTCGCCAGGGCCCGAGGTGATTTCGAGATAGCGGTCGCCGACCAGGTTCTCGTAGCGCACCGCGGCCTTGCTGGAGGTGTAGAGCTGGTAGCGGTTGTTGACGTCGAACTCGACGTCAACGGTGTTGTCCGGGTTGAGCTTCACGGCGTTGACAGTGCCCACGGGAACGCCGGCGATGCGGACGTCCTGGCCGGTCTTGAGCCGGGCTGCCTCGCTGAAGGTGGCGTGGTAGCCATTGCCCGCGGCGAAGCGGAACTCACCGAACACCACCACCAGCCCCGCCGCCACCAACAGCATGACGACGGTGAAGATGCTGACCTTCATCATGGTGCGGTCTTTGTGCGCAGCCATCAGAAATCCTCCCGCTCGGCGTACGCACCGTTGAACAGGAACTGCAGCGTCGCAGGCGCATCGAACTGCAACTCGGTGTTGGGCTGGAACGGAATGTAGGCGTTGTCGGTGACCACGAACGGCGAGTGATACCAACTGCCGCCGAACTGCTTGGTCGGAACATCGGGCAGACCACGGCAGTTCGGTCCGCCGGACGCGTTGACCATGGGCAGGCTCTCCGGGTACGTGTACGCCGGGGCACCCGGCAGGAAGTTGGAGTTCACGAACAGGCCGGGCCGGATACCGCCGATGATCGGGGCGAACCGATCCACGCCGATGGACACGCCCTTGAGGACACAGCCGATTTCCGGCGAGTAGTCGCCCGCCACCTTCAACGGTGCGCGCAGTCGCTGAATCGCGGCGATGTAATCATCGGCTGCCGGTTCCAGGGTGGCGGTGCCGTTGTTGGCCAGGCCGGTCGTGGCCAGCAACGTGGCGTTGAGGTTGGCCTGCTCGTCGACGATCGTTTGGTTGAGCGATGGCACATTGTCGATGACCCTGGCCAGGTCCGGGCCGGCGTCACCGTAGATGTTGGCCACCACCGCGGTCTTGGCGAAGTCGTCCTGCAACGTCGGCAACTTCGGGTTCAATTGCTGCAGGTAGTAATTCAGCCCGGACAGGGCGGCACCCGCGTCGTCGCCGTTGCCGCGCAGGCCCTCGCCGAGCGCGGTCAGCGTGGCGTTGAGATTGACCGGGTCGATCTTGTTGAGCACATCGGACAAGGTCTGGAAGAGGGTGTTGACCTCCAGTTGCACGTCCCCGGCCGCGACGTTGGTGCCCGGGCGCAGCGAGGTCTCCTTCGGCTCCTCGGGCGGCAGGAACTCCACGGACTTGGCACCGAAGATGGTGTTGCCGGCGATCCGGACGGTGGCGTTGGAGGGGATGTAGCGCAGCTCGTTGCGGTTCATCGACAGCGTTAGCTTCGCCTCGTCGCCCGCGTATGCGATATCGGAGACCTTGCCCACCTGGATGCCGCGGTACTTGACCTTGGCGTCATGGTCCATCACCAGACCGGCCCGCGGCGAGGTCACCGTCACGGTGTCAGTCGGCGTGAATGCCGCGGTATAGGACAGATAGGTGAAGACGACAGCGGCCAGCACGACGGCCGCCAGAATCGCGGCAGCGATCCTGACATGGCTGCGCTTGGCGTTTCCTTCCGACATCGTGCGACCTACCCGGAGAGGTTGAAGTTGCCGGACGCGCCATAGACGGCCAGGGAGATGAACAGGGTGATGGTGACGACGACGATCAGCGAGGTCCGCACGGCCTGACCGACCGCGATACCGACGCCCACCGGGCCGCCCGAGGCGTTGTACCCGTAATAGGTGTGCACGAGCATCACCGCGATCGACATCACGATGGCCTGCAGGAACGACCACAACAGGTCACTGGGTATCAGGAACGTGTTGAAGTAGTGGTCGTAAAGGCCCGCGGACTGACCGTTGATGAACACCGTCGTGAAGCGCGCGGCGAAGAATGCGGCCAACACCGACAGCGAGTACAGCGGCACGATCGCGATCAGACCGGCGATCAAGCGGGTCGAAACCAGGTAGGACACGGCATGCACGGCCATCGCCTCGACGGCGTCGATCTCCTCGGCCACCCGCATCGCGCCGAGCTGTGCGGTGGCGCCCGCGCCGATGGTTGCCGCCAGCGCGATGCCTGCGATGACCGGTGCCACGATGCGCACATTCAGGAACGCCGACAGGAAGCCGGTGAGCGCCTCGATACCGATGTTGCCCAGCGACGAGTATCCCTGCACCGCGATGACACCGCCGGAAGCCAGCGTCATGAACGCCGCCACACCGACCGTGCCGCCGATCATGATCAGCGCGCCGGTGCCCAGCGTCATCTCGGCGACGAGCCGGATGGTCTCCTTGCGGTAGCGGGTCAGCGCATTGGGGATGTACCGCAGCGACTCGCCGTAGAACAGCGCCTGCTCACCGACGTTGTCGACGGCATTGGGCACGCCGCGGAACATGCGGCGAAAGCGGAGGGTGGCGTCGTAGCTCATGGCTGTCTCTTCTTCGCGCAAGCGCTCATCAGCGCACCAGCACTCTCACGCCAACGGCGGTCATGATGACGTTGATGACGAACAAACAGATGAAGGCGTAGACGACGGTCTCGTTCACCGCATTACCGACACCTTTCGGACCACCCTTGACGGTCAGCCCGCGGTAGCAGCCGACGAGCCCGGCGACCACGCCGAACAGCAACGCCTTGATCTCGGCGAGCACCAACTCGCCGAGCCCGGTCAGCACGGTGAGGCCGTTGATGAAGGCACCGGGGTTGACCCCCTGCAGGAAGACCGAGAACACATAGCCGCCGGCCAGGCCGATCGCACAGACCAGACCGTTGAGCAGCAACGCCACGAAGGTGGACGCCAGCACGCGCGGCACCACCAGGCGCTGGATCGGGTCGATGCCGAGCACCCGCATCGCGTCGATCTCCTCGCGGATGGTGCGGGCGCCCAGGTCGGCACAGATCGCGGTGGCGCCTGCGCCTGCCACCACCAGCACCGTGACCACCGGGCCGAGCTGGGTGATGGTGCCGAATGCGGTGCCCGCCCCGGAGAGGTCGGCGGCGCCGATCTCCCGAAGGAGGATGTTGAGCGTGAACGCGACGAGCACGGTGAACGGGATGGCCACCAGCAGGGTCGGCACCAGGGAGACGCGAGCGATCATCCACGTCTGATCGAGGAACTCTTTGAACTGGAACGGTCGACGGAAGATCTTGACGAAGGTGTCCAGAGACATCTCGACGAAACCGCCCACGGCCCGGGCCGGAACCGCAAGCTGTTCGATCAACCTTGGCTCCGTTCTCGGGTGGGTGGGGCGAGTTGGCGAAAATTCCGTGACCGCTTGCCGTAGCGGTCCCCACCCCTTGGTCTTAACTCACTCTTAGTGAGCCGGATCATACTAACTAGAACACGTTCGCACTGTCAAAGAACTCGGAATCTTTGGAAAACCACACTATTTGCACTGTTGAGAGCACGTAGCGGGCACCTCAATCTGAAACGTGTTCTAGCAACCACTGCGACGGCCTACCAAGACTGTCAGTCTCGTGACTCCATCAGCGCCGTCGCCGAGAATCCACGCTCCGGATCACGATCAGCAAAGTAGTCATGCAGCGTCACGCTGAGGTCCGCCGGAGCCCACGCGTCGGTGTTCGCGGTGAAGTGCTGTTCCGCCGTGGGCGCCGCGACCAAGGTGACAGTTGGACCATAAACGATGAACAGCTGACCGTTGACTGCTTCGGACGCCGGGGATGCCAGGAACCGCACCAGGGTGACCACGTGGTCGGTCGACAACGGGTCGACCTGGCCATCGGCCGGATCGGGGGCGTCGCCGAACACTCCGGCGGTCATGGCGGTGCGGGCCCGCGGGGCGATCGCGTTGGCCCGGACGCCGAAGCGCTCCAGCGCCCTGGCCGCCGACAGCGTCAGGGCCGTGATCCCGGCCTTGGCCGCGCCATAGTTCGGCTGGCCGACGGGGCCGGACAGCCCGGCCTCCGACGAGGTGTTGATGATGCGCCCGTAGACGGTTCCATCACCTTCTTTGGCCTTACTACGCCAGTAGGTGGCGGCATTTCGGGTCAGCAGGAAGTGACCGCGCAGGTGCACTGCGATGACCGCGTCCCACTCCTCGTCGGACATGTTGAACAGGATCCGGTCACGAGTGATCCCCGCATTGTTGACGACGATGTTCAGGCCGCCCAGACCATCGGCGGTCGCGACCAGCTCGTCGGCAGTGGCACGCTGGCTGATGTCGCCGGCCACGGCCACACCCTTCGAGCCCGCCGCTGCGATCTCGTCGAACACGTCCGAGGCGTCCAGCGCAGCGGCCATGTCGTTGACCACCACGGTGGCGCCGGCTTGGGCCAATCCGATCGCTTCGGCGCGGCCTAGGCCCGCGGCGGCGCCGGTCACCACCGCGACCTTGCCTGACAGATCGATCTGATCCTGGTCGTTACTCAATTTATGAATACCTCTAGTCTTTCCGGATCAAGGCTGCCCTGGGGCATTCGGCGACGGACTGCTCGGCCAGGTTCTCCTGGTCGGCGGGCACCGGGTCGGCTTTGACCACGGCATAATCCTCGTCATCGAGATCGAACAGATCGGGGGCGATTCCCACGCACACCGCGTTGCCTTCACAGCGATCGCGGTCAACTTCAACTCGCATGACGACCTCCTCACGACGGTTACGCGCACCGGGCTGGGGGCGCGCAGCCACAGAATACGACGCCACTGACGAATGCCAGCCATATACCGGCCTGGACCCCAAGACTAGAACGTGTTACAACCGGGTGAGAACTCAGGTCGACAAGCAGTGAGGATGCAGCGGATGCGGATCGGTTACACCCCCGAGCAGGAGGAGCTGCGTCGCGAGCTGCGCGCCTACTTCTCCCAACTGATGACGCCGGAGCGCGTCGAAGCGCTGAGCTCGTCGGACGGTGAGATGGGGCGAGGCACCGTCTACCGCGACACTGTCGCCCAGATGGGCAAGGACGGCTGGCTGACGCTCAACTGGCCCACGGAGTACGGCGGCCAGGGCCGCTCCCCGATGGAGTCGCTGATCTTCACCGACGAGGCGGCGATCGCCGGCGCGCCGGTGCCGTTCCTGACCATCAACAGCGTCGCGCCGACGATCATGCACTTCGGCACCGAGGAACAGAAGAAGTTCTTCCTGCCCAAGATCGCCGCGGGCGAGCTGCACTTCGCGATCGGCTACTCCGAGCCCGGGGCAGGCACCGACCTTGCGGCTCTGCGCACGACGGCGGTTCGCGACGGTGACGACTACGTCATCAACGGGCAGAAGATGTGGACCAGCCTGATCGCCTATGCCGACTACGTGTGGCTGGCGGTTCGGACCAATCCGGAAGCCAAGAAGCACCGCGGCATCTCGATGCTGATCGTGCCGACCACCGCCGACGGCTTCTCGTGGACGCCGGTGCACACGATGTCCGGTGTGGACACCAGCGCCACCTACTACCAGGACGTCCGGGTCCCCGTGTCCAGCCTGGTCGGTGAGGAGAACGCCGGCTGGAAGCTGGTCACCAACCAGCTCAACCACGAGCGCGTGGCCCTGGTGTCGTCCCAGCCGATCTACGTGGCGCTCGACGCCGTGCGCGAGTGGGCGCAGAACACCAAGGACTCGCACGGCAGGCGGCTGATCGACGCGGAATGGGTGCAGCTCAACCTCGCCCGCGTGCACGCCAAGGCCGAGGTGCTCAAGCTCATCAACTGGGAACTGGCATCGGCTTCGGACGTTGCCCCGTCGCCCGCCGACGCATCAGCGGCCAAGGTGTACGGCACCGAGTTGGCCACCGAGGCATATCGCCTGCTGATGGAGGTGCTCGGGACCGCGGCCACGCTGCGCGCCGACTCCCCCGGTGCGCTGCTGCGCGGGCGGGTGGAACGGATGCACAGGTCCGCCTTGATCCTGACCTTCGGCGGCGGCACCAACGAGATTCAGCGTGACATCATCGGCATGGTCGCTTTGGGCCTGCCTCGGGTCAACCGGTAAGGGACATCATGGATTTCAAGACGACCGAAGCGGCCGCCGATCTGGGTGGCCTGGTGCGCACGATCACCGAGTCGGTGTGCACACCCGAACATCAGCGTGAGCTCGACGGCCTCGACCAACGCTTCGACCGTGACCTGTGGGAGAAACTCGTCGACGCCGACGTGCTGTCGGCCGCCGCCCCGGAGGCGCTGGGCGGCGGTGGCTACGGCGTGCTGGAGCAGGCCGCGGTGCTGACCGCACTGGGCAGGCAGCTGGCCGCCGTGCCGTACCTCGAGTCCGTCGTATTGGGCGCGGGCGCGCTGGCGGCGTTCGGCTCCGACGATCTGCGCGCGCAGTGGGCGACGCCCGCCGTCGCGGGAGCGAAGATCCTTGCGGTCGCCCTCGATGGGGAGATGGGGCAGGGTCCGGTGCAAGCCACCGCCGGCCGGCTGACCGGGTCCCGCACCCTCGTGGGCTACGGTCCGGTTGCCGACGCGTTCCTGGTCCCCGCCGAAACCGACTCGGGCGTGAGCGTTTTCCTGGTCGCCGCCACCGATCCGGGATTGAGTGTCACCGCGCTGAACACCACCGGGCACGGCAGTGTCGCGCAGCTGGAGCTGCAGGGCGTGTCCGTCGGCGACGACCGCGCGGTGGGTGGCCCCGAGGTGGTGGAGTGGCTGACCACGCACGCCGCGCTGGGCCGCACCGCCTACCAGCTCGGTGTGTTGGAGCGGGCGTTGGAGCTCACCGCGGAATATGCCCGTGAGCGCGAGCAATTCGACCGCCCGATCGGCAGCTTCCAGGCGGTCTCGGCGCGGCTGGCCGACGGCTACATCGCCGTCAAGGGTCTGCGGCTGACGCTCACCCAGGCCGCGTGGCGGCTGTCGGAGGATCTTCCGGCCGACATCGACGTCGCCAGCGCCGCGTTCTGGGCGGCCGAGGCCGGGCACCGGGTGGCGCACACCGCGGTGCACGTGCACGGCGGTGTCGGCATCGACATGGATCACCCGGTGCACCGGTACTTCCTGGCCGCCAAGCAGACCGAGTTCGCGGTCGGTGGGGCGACAGGGCAGTTGCTGCGTATCGGGCGCGAGCTGGCCGACACGCCCGCTTGACCGATGAGCGCTTGCGCGAAGAGCGACTAGACGTGGCCGGTCCGACCGTCACGGAGTTGTTGGCCCCGCTGGCCGACGTCACCGATCGTGGCATCTACCAAGGTGATTCGTTCGTCAGCTGGGCCGACCACATCGCCGCCGGAGCACAGTTGGCGGCTGCGATGCGAGCCAGGCTGGATCCGACGAAACCACCGCACATCGGAGTGCTGCTCGGCAACACTGCGTTCTTCTCCAGCTTGCTTGTGGCCGCCGGACTGACCGGCTTGGTGCCGGTGGGCCTCAACCCGACCCGGCGCGGGGATGCACTGGCCCGTGACATCGCGCGGGCCGACTGCCAATTGGTGCTCACGGACAGTCCGGATACCGTCCCGGCGGGCGTGGAGTTCATCGACGTCGAAACCGTGGGCTGGGCCGTTGAGCTCGCGTCGTATCAGGGCACCCCGGTGACGTTCGCCGAGCTGTCCCCCGACGACCTGTTCATGCTGATCTTCACGTCGGGCACCAGCGGCGAGCCCAAGGCGGTTCGGGTCACACACGACAAGGTGGCGTTTCCCGGCCGGATGCTGGCCGACCGGTTCAGGCTGGGGCCGGGCGACACCGCCTACCTGTCGATGCCGCTGTTCCATTCCAATGCGATCATGGCCGGCTGGGCCGTCGCTACCGCCGCGGGTGCGTCAATCGCATTGCGGCGCAAGTTCTCTGCGTCGGGATTCATCGGCGACGTGCGCCGCTACGGCGCCACGTACGCCAACTATGTCGGCAAGCCGCTGTCTTACATTCTGGCCACCGATCCGCAACCCGACGATGCCGACAATCCGCTGAAGATCCTGTACGGCAACGAGGGTGCACCGCGGGACCTGGACCGGTTCGCGAAGCGGTTCGGTGTCGTGGTGGTCGACGGGTTCGGCTCGACGGAGGGCGGTGTGGCGATCGCCCGTACCCCCGACACCCCGGAGGGATCGCTGGGTCCGCTCACCGACGAGGTTGCGATCCTCGATGTGGACACGGGCGAACCGTGCGCGCCGGGCCAGGTCGGCGAGTTGGTGAATCCCACTGGGCGCGGCTGGTTTCGGGGCTACTACAACGACCCGGATGCTGAGGCAGCGCGAATGTCCGGCGGTGTGTACCACACCGGTGATCTGGCCTACCGTGACGCGAACGGCTACATCTACTTCGCCGGGCGACTCGGCGACTGGATGCGGGTCGACGGCGAGAACCTCGGAACCGCCCCGATCGAGCGCATCCTGTTGCGCTACCCCGATGTTGTCGAGGTCGCGGTGTATCCGATCCCTGATCCGGCGGTGGGCGATCAGGTGATGGCCGCACTGGTGTTGACGGCGGGCACGGTGTTCGAACCCGAGAAGTTCCGGGCGTTCCTGGCCGAGCAGTCCGACCTCGGCCCCAAGCAGTGGCCGTCCTATGTTCGGGTCAACACCGCATTGCCGCGCACCGAAACCTTCAAGGTGATCAAACGGCAATTGACCGCCGAGGCCACCGACTGCACCGACCCGGTCTGGCCCATCGCGCGCTAGGTGTACCGGACGTTAGGTACAGCCTGGCGTGGTGACATGACGAAGACCTTGCTAGCCGCTCACCGAGATTCACACCAGGGACAAATCCGGCACCGATTTTGTCCCTGGTGTGAATCTCGATGTGGTCCTAGCCGTTTGAGTTTACGTTTTGCCTCAAGAAATCCGGCCGCGATCCCGGTTTGTCGCTTAGTCACCTTTCGATACCATTGGCATCGAAATGCAGTAGGCGGGCGAGAGGCGGACCATGCACATCGCAGTCACCGGCGGCACCGGTTATCTGGGGGCCCATACGGTTCGAGGCCTGTTGGCGGCGGGCCACCGCATCCGCCTGCTCGTCGCCCCCGGCTGTGGCGATGACGTCGTCATCTCTCACCTGGCAGCCCTGGGCGATCTCGCGGTCATCGACGGCGACATCCGCGACGGCGAGACCGTGGAGCGGCTGCTGTCGGGTTGCGACGCCCTGATCCACGCGGCCGGCATCGTCGGCACCGACCGTCGCCGCGAGCAACTGATGTGGGAGATCAACGCGCACGCAGGAGAGGCCGTGCTCAACCGCGCCGTCGAGGCCGGGCTCGATCCCATCGTGTCGGTCAGTAGCTACAGTTCGCTGTTCCCCGCGCCCAACGGCGTGATATCCGCCGATACCCCACCGGCACCGGGCCGCAGCCCCTACGCCCAGACCAAGGCCTACGCCGACCGGGTGGCCCGCCGGCTGCAGGACACCGGGGCCCCGGTAGTGGTCACCTACCCGTCGAGCGTGGTGGGCCCGGCCTACTTCACCGCCGCCGGAGTGACCGAACGCGGTTGGGCGCCGATCGCCAAAGCCGGTCTGGCGCCCCGGATGCCGGGCGGGATGCAGATGGTCGACGTGCGCGACGTCGCGCTGGTGCACGAACGGCTGATGAAGCCGGGGCGTGGCCCCAAACGCTATGTCTGCGGCGGGGTGATGCTCTCCTTCAACGAGATGATCGACGTGCTGGAACAGGGGTCCGCACGCAAGATCCGACGGATCCCGGTGTCGGCGAGCCTGTTTCGCGGCATCGGCTGGTGCTCGGATCTGCTCGGCGCAGTCCTGCCGCTGGGTGACGGGATCAGCTATGAGGCGGCCATGCTGCTCACCGCGGCGACTCCCACCGACGACGCGAGCACACTCACCGATCTGGGCATCGACAGCTGGCGGTCACCGCAGGCGGCGATGTTGGCGTCATTCGGGCGGTGACGCGCCCAGCGCCGCGCTCAGCAACTGCACCAGGTGGTCCTGCAGCGCGGGTGAATCATCGTCGACCGCAACGGTGGTCGCGAACAACGCCGCGCCGGCAGCCATGGCCAGCGCGGCCCGCGCGTCCGCCTCGGTGCCGTATCCCTGTTCGGCGAACAATTCGATCGCCGGGCCGCTGAAACCGCTCCACAGCGCGGTACGCAACTCGTCGTTCTCGCGCAGTGCCAGCAGCAGTCCCGGCACCGACTCTTTGAGGTCGGGGCGGCTGAACAGCTGATGGCTCCCGCGCACCACCCAGTCGATCCAGCCGCGCAGATCGGTACCCGAGAACGGCGACATGTCCGGCGTCTCACCGAGTATCGCGTGCAGTACCAGTTCGGCCTTCGATGACCAGCGGCGGTTCAGGCTGGACCGGCCCACCCCGGCCCGCGCCGCAACCAATCGGACGCTCAGGCCGTCCCAGCCGACCTCGACGAGAAGCTCACGGGTGATCGTCAGCACCCGCTCGTCGATAGACGTATCGCGCGGTCGCCCGGTCATTTAACGATTCAACCGCATACCGACGCGGGTACCGTCGAGGCAGTGAGCTATCGCGAGCAGGCTCCCTCACCTGAACTGCACGCACTGGTCCAATGCAGTTGGCTGCGCACCGGGCGCGTGGAACCCGGTCGGGTGCTGCCCGACGGCTGCATGGATCTGATCCGGTCCGGCGACCAGACGATCGTGGCCGGCCCCGATACCACGGCTTTTCTCGCCGCGGGGAGCCCGGAACCCCTACGGGGCTTGCGGTTCCGGCCTGGGGTCCTGCCCCGACTGCTCGGCGTGCCCGCCGCCGAACTCCGCAATACCCGGGTGGCCCTGCACGATCTGCGTACCGTCCGCCACGACCGCTCGCTGGAAGCGCTCACCATCGCGCTTGCCACCGAATCACCGCGCGCCGAGACTGCGCCGTGGTCGTTGGCCGCGCTCGGACAAGTGACCCGACGGCTCGCCGACGGGGCGGCGGTCAGCGACACCGCATCCGATATCGGCTGGTCGAGCCGGACCCTGCAACGCCAGTGTTCGGCTGTCTACGGGTACGGGCCGGCGATGCTACGTCGCGTTCTGCGGTTCCGCCGCGCCGTGCGGCTACTCGACGCCGGCCTGACGCCGGCGATGGTCGCAGCGCAAGCCGGCTACGCCGATCAGCCTCATCTGCACCGCGAAGTACGCGCCCTGGCCGGCGTGCCGCTACGTCAGCTCTATAGCGCCGCAAACAAATCCACCGACGTGCCGTCGGGGTCCTCGACCGTTGCATAACGCTGACCCCACGGCGCGTCGAACGGTTCGAGCATGCCAGGGTGACCGGCCGCGGTGAGACGTTCGTAGAGCGCGTCGACGTCGGCGGGCGCACCCAGACCGAACGCGATCGCGACTCGACCCGCACTGGCGGGCGGGGTCCACCCCGGGTGCATGCCGGCGATCACCTCCTCGGTGTCGAAGGCGAGCTTGTTGCCACCGGGCAGGTCAACCTCGACGTGCGGGCCGTCGGGCGCGGGCACCTCAAGGCCCAGCAGCCGATAGAAGTCGAGAGTTCGGGACAGGTCGTTGGCGACGATCTCGATGACCGCCGATGTCGGTTCAAGTGGCATACCTGCAGGTTATGACGATGCGACGGACTCAGTCATGAACAAATCGGACAAGCCGCCTCTTGGTCGGACCGACGGTAGGAAGTAGGTTGGCCGTAACCGTTTGTTACTCGCCAGTAGGGAGTGTCAGTCATGCCCGCTCCGTCCGCCGCCGACTTCGCGCGCCTGCGCAATCTCGTTGCGATCGAGGATGTCGACGCCCGCCAGTCGAAGTCGATCGAGGAAGTGTTCACCGGCCGCGACCTGACCACCATTCCGGTCGGGACCGCCGACGACGTCACGGCCGCCTTCGCCAAGGCCAGGGCCGCGCAGGTGCAATGGGCTCGCCGCCCCGTCAAGGAACGCTGCGCGATCATCGAGCGGTACCGCGAACTGGTGGCCCGCAACCGCGACTTCCTGATGGATGTGGCGCAGGCCGAAACCGGCAAGGCCCGGTCGGCGGCCCAGGAAGAACTCGTCGACATCATGCTGAACTCGCGCTACTACGCACGCCAGGCCGCCAAGCTGCTGGCACCCAAGCGCGTTCAGGGCCTGCTGCCCGCCGTGGTCAAGACCGTGGTGAACCATCACCCCAAGGGTGTCGTCGGGGTGATCTCACCGTGGAACTACCCGATGACACTGTCGATTTCGGACTCCATCCCCGCGCTGCTGGCCGGCAACGCAGTGGTGGTGAAACCCGACAGCCAGACCCCGTATTGCACGCTGGCCAACGCCGAACTGCTGTATGAAGCCGGCCTGCCGCGCGAGGTGTTCGCGGTGGTGCCCGGCCCTGGCTCGGTGGTGGGCACCGCGATCGTCGAGAACTGTGACTACCTGATGTTCACCGGATCCACCGCCACCGGCCGGTCCCTGGCCGAGCAGTGCGGCCGTCGGTTGATCGGCTTCTCCGCCGAACTCGGCGGCAAGAACCCGATGATCGTCACCAAGGGCGCCAACCTCGATGTGGCCGCCAAGGCCGCGACCCGGGCCTGCTTCTCCAACGCCGGGCAGTTGTGCATCTCGATCGAACGCATCTACGTCGAGCGCGACATCGCCGACGAATTCACCGCCAAGTTCGGCGAGCAGGTGCGCAATATGAAGCTGTCCGGCGCATACGACTTCACCGCCGACATGGGCAGCCTGATCTCCGAGGATCAGGTCAAGACCGTCTCCGGCCACGTCGACGACGCAAAGGTCAAGGGCGCCAAGGTGATCGCCGGCGGCAACGCCCGACCCGACATCGGACCGCTGTTCTACGAGCCGACCGTGCTGTCGGACGTCACCGACGAAATGGAATGCGCCCGCAACGAGACGTTCGGTCCGCTGGTGTCGATCTATCCGGTCGATTCCGTCGACGAGGCCATCGAGAAGGCCAACGACACCGAGTACGGCCTCAACGCCAGCGTCTGGGCCGCCAGCAAGGCCGAGGGCGAGGCGATCGCCGTGCGGATCAACAGCGGCACCGTCAATGTCGACGAGGGCTACGCTCTGGCATTCGGCAGCACCGCCGCCCCGATGGGCGGCATGAAGGCCTCCGGCGTGGGCCGCCGCCATGGCGCCGACGGCATTCTCAAGTACACCGAGTCGCAGACGGTGTCTACCGCGCGGGTGCTGAATCTCGACCCGCCGCTCGGGATTTCACAGACGTTCTGGCAGAAGGCGCTGACCCCGATGATCCAGGCGGTGCAGAAGTTGCCCGGGCGGTGAGCCCCACCGAGAGGCCCATGCCGTCACTGACCGCCGACGAGCGCACGAACCTGGAGAGTTGGCTCGACTTCTACCGCGCGACGCTGGCCATGAAATGCGCAGGGCTGACGGAGGAACAGGTGCGAACCGCTTCGGCGCCGCCGTCGACGATGACGCTGATGGGCCTCGTGCAGCATGAAACCGAGGTCGAGCGGAACTGGTTCCGCCGGGTACTGCTCGGCGAGGATGTGCCACCGATCTACGGCCCGCGTTCCACCGACGGGCACGACGGCGGCTTCGACCCAGCGCTGGACATTACGTTCGGAGCCGTCTGCCGCACCTGGCAATCCGAGATCCAACAGTCGCGAGCCAACTGCGCCGGCAGGGAACTCGAAGCCACGAGTCCGTTCATGGGCGGCGAAGTGACGTTGCGCTGGATCTATGCGCACATGATCGGCGAGTACGCCCGACATTGTGGCCACGCCGATCTGCTCCGCGAAAAGATCGACGGCACAACCGGCGTCTGAGCGCCGGCTTCAGCGCTGACTGATCAGGTACTCGGCGGTGCGGTGCGCGACGGCCATCGTCGAGATCATCGGATTGACTCCGGTGGCGGTCGGCAGCGCGCTCGCATCGCCGACGTAGACGCCGGGTGTGTCATGCAGTTCGCCCCACGGGCTCGCAACGGACGTCGCGGGATCCGGCCCCATCCGGCAACTGCTCATCTGATGCGCGGAAAACACCCGATGTCCACCCGCGCCGAAGCGGATGTCCTTCATCTTCTCGATGAACTCGTCGAGATCCTCACCCTTGCGCCAGCGGGTCGCGGTGGCCGCAAACGGCACGATCTCGCGAGCTCCGCTCGCGGCGTGCAGACGGATCTGGGCTTCGAGCGACCGCTGCTCGTTACGCACGTCGATTTCGTCGGTGACCTCGTAATGCACGACGGCATTGCCCGCCTCGTCGATCGTCACGCGGCCGGCCCCGCGGTCACGGACGATCCCGACGAACCAGGACGCATTCTCCAGCTGGGCCATCGTTTCCTTGAGCTCTTCGCCCGACGAGCGCGCCATCCCGCCGGCGATCAGCGAGTTCGACCACTGCACACCCTGGATCAGGATGCCGTAGCCGTCCTCCACATCGGCGAACTCGTCGACCATCGCCGTCATCGGAGCGCCCCACCAGGGCCGCTGCGGCTCGTCGTGCAGCGCGAGCGTCGCCACCACGGGGTGCAGGTGCAGGTTGCGACCGACGGCAGGCCCTCCGATGCCGGAGCGCAGGAGCAGCGCCGGCGACTCCAGCGAGCCGCAGGCCACCACGACGCGCGGGGCGCGGATCTCCAGACCGGTGTCGGCGCCCGTCCGTGGATCGAGGAACGTCGCCGCAACCCCGGTCGCGCGGCCGTCCTCGGTGAGCACGCGCTGCGCGTTGCACCGAACGATCACCCGCGCTCCGGCGGTCACGGCGTCGTGTAGGTAGGTGCGACGCACGTCGAGCTTTGCACCGGACCGGTCCCCCATGCCGATGTAGCCCGCGGTGTCGGGCGAGTACGCGGCGGGATCGGCGTTGCGGTCCAGCGTCGTGAACGACCAACCGAGTTCCGCGGCGCCGTCGCGCATCCGCTCGTGCGGGCCGTTGAGATCCGAGCAGTCGGGGTTGACCCCGAGCCGGGTCCAGACGGCATCGAGGTGCTTGTCGAAGTCCGGTCCGTCGACGCCCGCCATTCCGAAGTCACGCGCCCATTGCTCGCGCACATGCACGGGCGTGCGCAGACAGTTGGACCAGTTGACCGTCGGCCCGCCGCCCAGCGTTGACCCGGCCAGCAGCGTGACGTTGAAATCGGCGCTCGGGGTGGGGCCGCCGTGCCAGAACAGTTGCTGGAATGCAGGCAGTTCGAGTCCGCTGAAGTCGGATTCGTTGTGATTACCGCCCGCCTCGAGCACCACGACGTCCAGACCCGCGTCGGCGAGCATCCCGGCGATCAGGCCGCCGCCCGCTCCCGAACCGACCACGCAGACATCGGCTTCGATCACCGGGCCGTCAGGCAGGTACGGCTCGAACCCGGCGCCTGCACCCGGCTCAACAGCAGGAGCACCCGGATATCCGAACCCCGCCCACATGGGATTCGACCCGGTCTGCGGATCCGGCCCGGCATAGGCGAAGGCCAGCGTCAGCGACTGCAGCGCATTGATTGCCGCGGCGGCAGGCATACCGAGTTGAGCGACATTGGCGAGGATCTGCTCACGGACCGCAACGGATCCGCTGACAAAACCCTGGGCATGCAGCACGTCGAGCAGGCCCAGCAGGCCCGCGCGCTGTTCCTCCGGCATCGCCGCGAGTGCCATCTCCACTCCGGCATCGGCATGCAGGTCGCTGCCCGACAGCGCCCAGAACCCGGTGAGGTCCTCGTCGCGCTTCATCGACGGCACGACGGTGTCGGCCAGGGCGCGCAGCACCAGGCGATGGGTATCGGCAATCGGCGCGTTCATGGTTCTCCTCGGGTACAGGTGAACACCGCACTGATGCGAGCGGCGTCACGTTCGCGAGGAAAATTACCGATCGATCACACCGAGAACGATGTACCGCGGCAACCAAGTCCTGCCGACCTGTTGTGTTCCGGAGACAACCTTTGCTTGCGCGAGCAGGAAATCAGCCCTCGGCGATACCGTCCAGGCGCTTGGTGGCTGCCTCGAACCCGCTGACCAGCTCCCCGATGATGTCGGCGACCGGGCGAATCTCGTTCATCCGGCCCACAATCTGGCCCACCGGCATCGACACGGTGTCGGGGTTGTCCGACTCGTTCATCCGCTGGTGTGCCTCGCTGACCAGAATGTTCTGCAGCGGCATCGGCAGTGGTTCCGGAGCGTCCGGGGCATCCCAGGCGTCGGTCCACTTGGTCTTGAGCAGGCGGGCCGGCTTGCCGGTGTAGATCTTGCGCCGCACGGTGTCGGCGGTGCCGGCACGCAGCAGCGCCTCCTGGATAGTCGAGGTCCCGCCGGGCAGGCGGTGGCCCAAGTCGTATTCGGCCGACGTCAGGAACGCCGAACCCATCCACACACCTGATGCTCCCAGTGCCAGCGCCGCGGCGACCTGCTTGCCGCTACCGATACCACCCGCGGCCAGCACCGGCGCCTTACCGTCAAGGGCATCAACGATTTCGGGCCACAACACCATCGAGCCGATCTCACCGGTGTGCCCACCGGCCTCATGGCCTTGGGCGACAACGATGTCCACGCCGTTCTCGACGTGGCGCAGTGCGTGTTTGGCACTGCCGGCAAGGGCGGCAACCGGGACACCGGCGGCATGGGCCTGGTCGATGACGTCCTTCGGCGGCGAGCCAAGCGCGTTGGCGATCAGCTTGATCGGGTGCTTGAGTGCGACGTCCACGTGCGAGCGGGCCACCGAATGCAGCCAGCCCAGCACACCCTCGTTGCGCTCCTCGTCCTCCGGCAGCGGCGGAACGCCAAGATCGGCAAGGGTTTTGGCGACGAAGTCGCGGTGGCTCTGCGGAATCAGCTTGTTGATGTCGACGGCCGTGCCCTCGGTGGGGATCTTGGCCGGCATCACGATGTCGACGCCGTAGGGCTTGCCGTCGGTGTTGGCGTCCATCCACTGCAGGACGTTCTCCAGGTCGTCGGCGTCGTTGAACCGCACGCAACCCAGCACGCCGAGACCACCGGCCTTGCTGACCGCGGCCGCCACCTTCTCCGACGGGGTGAACACGAAGATCGGATATTCGATACCGAACCGGTCGCAGAGCTCAGTTTTCATCTAGTTCGCTCCCACGTGGTTGGCGTGCACCTCGTCGGCCGCCCGCTCCTCGGTGGTGTCCTTGGCCCAGCGGTAATCGGGCTTGCCCGCGGGTGAGCGCTTGATCTCGTCCACCAGCCAGAGGCTGCGCGGCACCTTGTATCCCGCGATCTCGGTGCGCACGAAGGTGTCGAGTTCGGCGAGCGTCGGGCTGGCGCCTTCGCGCGGCTGCACGACGGCTGCGACGTGCTGGCCGAACCGCGGATCCGGGACACCGACCACGAGCGCGTCGAACACGTCCGGGTGACCCTTCAGCGCGGCCTCGACCTCTTCGGGGTAGATCTTCTCGCCACCGGAGTTGATCGACACCGAACCGCGGCCGAGCATGGTCACGCTGCCGTCGGCCTCGACCTCGGCGTAATCGCCGGGAATCGCGTACCGCACCCCGTTGATGGTCTTGAACGTCTCCGCCGTCTTCTTCTCGTCCTTGAAGTAGCCGACCGGGATGTGACCGCGCTTGGCGATGATGCCGCGCACGCCCGAACCGGGCACCACCTCGTTGCCGTCGTCATCGAGCACCACGGTGTTTTTGTCGATCGTCACCCGCGGGCCACCGGTGTGCGACTGCCCCTTGGCAACGATGCTGGTGCCGCCGAAACCGGTCTCCGACGAACCGATCGAATCGGTGATGATGCGGTTGGGCAGCAGCTCAAGGAACTTCTCCTTGAGGCTCGTGGAGAACAGCGCGGCGGTGCTGGCCAGCAGGAACAGCGACGACAGGTCGTATTCGTTCCCGGCATCCTGATGGGCCAGCAGGGCGTCGAGCAGTGGCCGCGCCATCGCATCGCCGGTGAAGAAGAGCAGATTGACCTTGTGGTCGTGGATCATTCGCCAGACCTGGTCGGCGTCGAACTCGGGCGCCAGCACCACGGTGTGGCCGGAGAACAGCGCCATCCAAGTCGCCGACTGCGTGGCGCCGTGGATCATCGGCGGTATCGGCAACCGGACCATCGGCGGGTTCGCCGCGGCCTGCTTGGCCAGGTCGTACTCGTCGGCGATGGGCTCGCCGGTCGCGAAGTCGGTGCCGCCGAACAGCACCCGGTAGATGTCCTCGTGGCGCCACATCACGCCCTTCGGGAAGCCGGTGGTGCCGCCGGTGTAGAGCAGGTAGATGTCGTCCTCGCTGCGCGGGCCGAAGTCACGTTCCGGTGAGCCCTTGGCCAGCGCCTCCTCGAACGCGACACCGCCGTATTTGAGGAAGTCATCGGCTGGTCCTTCTGTTCCGTCTTCGACCACCAGGATGGTCTTGACCTTCGGCGTCTCCGGCAGCACGTTGGCGACCCGGTCGGCGTACCGACGCTCATGCACAAGCGCAACCATGTCGGAGTTGTCGAACAGGTACTTCAACTCACCCTCGACATACCGGAAGTTGACGTTGACCAGGATCGCGCCGGCCTTCACGATGCCCAGCATCGCGATGACGATCTCGATGCGGTTGCGGCAGTACAGGCCGACCTTGTCGTCCTTCTTGACGCCCTGGTCGATCAGGTAGTGGGCGAGGCGGTTGGCTTTCTCCTCCAACTGCGCATAGGTCAGCTGTTCGTCACCGGAAATCAGCGCGACACGGTCAGGCACAGCATCGATGGCGTGCTCGGCAAGGTCCGCAATATTCAGAGCCACAGAACCTAAACTAGAACGTGTTACATTTCGAGACAAGTCTGGGGTAACAATGCATGGAGGCAGGTACTGGTGACTGAGTCCGAAAAAGGGCCCGATGCCCTCATTGAGCAGCGCGGACACACCCTGATCCTGACGCTGAACCGGCCCGAGGCGCGTAATGCGCTTTCCACCGAGATGCTCTCGATCATGGTTGCGGCGTGGGACCGCGTCGACAACGATCCGGAGATCCGCACCTGCATCCTCACCGGCGCAGGTGGTTACTTCTGCGCGGGTATGGACCTCAAGGCCGCCACGAAGGCGCCGCCCGGGGACTCGTTCAAGAGCGGCGCCTACGATCCGTCGCGCATCGATGGGCTACTCAAGGGCCGCCGGCTCACCAAACCCCTGATCGCCGCCGTCGAGGGGCCCGCCATCGCGGGTGGCACCGAGATCCTGCAGGGCACCGATATCCGTGTCGCCGGCGAGAGTGCGAAGTTCGGCATCTCCGAGGCCAAGTGGAGCCTGTACCCGATGGGCGGATCCGCGGTGCGGCTCGTGCGCCAGATTCCGTACACCATTGCCTGCGACATGCTGCTGACCGGCCGCCACATCACCGCCGCCCAAGCGCTGGAGTACGGGCTGATCGGTCACGTGGTTCCCGACGGCACGGCCCTGGACAAGGCGCTGGAGATCGCCGAGGTGATCAACAACAACGGGCCGCTGGCAGTGCAGGCGATCCTCAAGACCATCCGCGAGACCGAGGGCATGCATGAACTGGATGCCTTCAAGCCCGACACCGCCAACGGGATTCCGGTGTTCCTCTCCGAAGACGCCAAGGAAGGCCCGCGGGCGTTCAAGGAGAAGCGGGCACCCAACTTCCAGATGAAGTAATCAACGGCACAACTGAGGCCCTGCTCGAATCGAGCAGGGCCTCAGTGTTATCCGGTCACCAGTGCGGACGATGCGGAGGCGGCGGGCCCCATGGCCGCGGCGGTGGTGGCGGCGGACCCCAGAACCGCGGCGGAGGCGGAGGCCGCCAGAACGGCGGGGGCGGAGGCGGCGGCGGACCCCAGAATCTCGGCGGAGGTGGCGGGCCCCAGAACGGTGGGGGCGGCGGCGGTGGCGGGTGCAGCGGGCCGAGCCCGATCGTCTGCACGCTCGCCGGTACCGACCCCGTGATCACGTCCGCGTTCGCGGCTCCAGCCAATCCTATTGCGGCGGCCAACATGGCGCCGCTGACAATCACCCCACCGATCAGTCTGCGTTGAGAACTTCGTCGTGCCATGGCGTGCACCCTTCTGGTCATCGTGGTCAGCGTCGCGTCACACTTACCAAGACTATCTAATTAGTCTGGCTAGCGGAACCTGTCTGTCATCGAAAGAAACATTGGGCGGCCGAGACCCGAACACACTGCCAACCCAGCGGCCTCTACCGCCAGGAATGCGTAACTTTGGCGATGTGCCCGAGGTTCTTGCGGAGAAGGCCCGCGAGCTCGCGACGCACATGATGCGCGAGTATCCCGATCGACTGAGCCACCTCACGGGCGTCGCCGCCCGATGCGAAGCCCTCAGCGCCACCGTCGGTCCATCTGAGATCGATGCGCTGATCGCCGCCGGGTGGTTACACGACATCGGCTATCTACCGTGGTTGCGGCGATCGGGTTTCCATCCGCTCGACGGCGCACTGCACCTGCGCGACGAGGGTTGGCCCGAGCCGATCTGCGCGCTGGTCGCGCATCATTCCGGCAGCCGCTTCGTGGCCCGGGTACGCGGTCTCGACGAATCTTTGAGTGCTTTCGAGTTCACCGATGACGAGTGCTCCGACGCACTCACCGTTGCCGACAACACCACCCGACAGGACGGGTCATTCGTCACCGTGTCGGAGCGACTCCGTGAGAAGCTGCAACGTCATGGCCCCGACTCCCCCGGCGGGCTCGCCAACCCCGGCCGCGACGACTACATCCGCGCCGCGACCGCGCGGGTGCGCAATCGGCTGGCCCGCCGTGGCCGCAGCGACCCCTACCTGGATTAATTGATTGGGCAGGCTCGCGCGGGTGCCGATACCGTCGTGACCCATGTACGACCTCGAAGAGGCCATTGCCGAGCGACATTCGACACGGCTGTTCCTGCCGGACAAACCCGTGCCACGTGAGCTCGTCGACGAGGCCCTCGAACTGGCCGTCCGCGCGCCGTCAAACTCGAATGTGCAGCCGTGGCAGGTGGTGTTCACCTCCGGCGCCGCACGCAACCGGCTCGTCAAGGCACTGTTGGAGGCGGCACAAGCCTCCGATCCCCAGATCCCCGAACTCCCTGAGGCATTCGCGCACCACCGCTTCGAGGTCGGCGCCGCTCTGTTCGGTTCACTGGGCATCGCCCGCCGCGACGCCGAGGCCCGCCGCGCCGTGGTGCTGCGCAACTGGGAATTCTTTCGGGCGCCGCTCGCCGGCATCGTCTGCATCCACCGGGACCTTGACTACGTCGACGGTGTGGGCGTCGGGATGTTCCTGCAGACGCTGCTGCTGGCGCTGACGGCTCGCGGCCTGGACAGCTGCGTGCAGGTATCCATTGTCGGCTATCCCGATGTGGTGCGCTCACAGCTCGACATCGGTGAGGACACGCGGATTCTCTGCGGCCTGGCCGTCGGATACGCCGACCCTGAGTTTCCGGCGAACTCCATCCGTACACCGCGAAATCCGGTGAGCCAGAACGTGGTGTTCCGCGAGGACTGAGTCTGCAGTCGGGCTCGCGAGGAATGTCATCCTGCCCTACTGCTAGCGACAGTGCCGCTGGCTGGGTGGGCACTCAATACGACTGAGCACCAGCGGTATTCATGTGGGATGCGTGCTCCGCGTCAGTAACGGTGTGGCGGAGAAACTCGTCTCAGACCGCCACAGCGCTACGAACGTGGTTGTGGTGCCGCCTGATCCGCCGTGACCTAGTCCCCCACGGGAGCCGTCGGCGTGAACACCACCGGCATGGCTTCGGGACCGCTGACGAAGTTGGCGGGCCGCAGAGGAACCTCGGCACCGTCAGCCAATCGCAGGTCGGGCAGCCGCTGCAGGACGCGCTCCGTCATGAGCTTGAGCTCGAGCCGGGCCAGCTGGTTACCGAGACAGAAATGCGACCCAAAACCGAAAGCCATGTGGCTGTTCGGGTTCCGGTCGATCCGAAACTCGTCGGGGTTCTCGAAGACCGATTCGTCGAAGTTGGCCGACTCGAACATCAGCATGATCTTTTCGCCGGCCTTCAACTCGGTGCCGTGGAACTCCGTGTCGGCGGTGAGTGTGCGGCACATGTTCTTCACCGGGGAGGTCCAGCGCAGCATCTCCTCGATCGCGCCGGGCAACAGTTCCGGATTGGCAACCAGGGCGTCCCACTGATCCCGGTGGCGCAGTAGCTGTTCTGTACCGCCGGACAGGGTGTGCCGCGTGGTCTCGTCACCGCCGATGAGGATCAGGAGCGTCTCGAAGACGATCTCGTCGTCGCTCATCCGCTGGCCTTCGACCTCGGCGTTGACCAGGATCGAGAACAGGTCGTCGCTCGGGTTGGCCCGCCGCTTGGTGATCTCCCCCTGGGTGAATGTGGTGTACGCCGCGAACGTGTCCATCAGCTTCTGGATGACCGTCTCGTCCACGTGCGAAGAAAGCCCGCACACCAGATCGTCGGACCACTTGAGCAGCATCTCGCGCTCGGAGGGCAGCACGCCGAGCATGTCGCCGATCACCGCCATCGGTAGTGGCGCGGCGATGTCGCGGACGAAGTCGCACTCCCCCCGTTCGCACACCGCGTCGATCAAGGTGTCGCACAACCGCCCGATCGAGGGCACCTTGTCCATCACGCGCTTGCGGGTGAACCCGGCGTTGACGAGCTTGCGCCGCAACAGATGTTGGGGATCGTCCATGTCGATCATGTACGGCATACCGGGCTGATCGGGACGGATACCACCGGTGGACGAGAACAGTTCGGGGTTGCGCTCGGCGTCGAGCACCGCCTGGTAGGTGGTGGCCGCTGCAAGACCGTTGCGATCCCGGAACACCGGCTCGTTGGCCCGCATCCAGCGGTACGCCTCGCGAGCACCGCCGTCGGCGTAGAACGTGCCGTTGACCAGATCGACGTCGGGCTTCACGGACAGAACCTGGGTCATGCAATCTCCTTGGCGTCACCGAACGTCATCTGCACGTTCTCAACAGAACTCGATATGAACGCGCGCTTGGGCAGGCCCAGTGCGGCGAGTTCCTTGGCATAGGGGTGCTCACCGAGCCGCAACTGCACTCCGCCCAGCCGGTAGCGGACACCGGAAAGCCGCATCTCCCCAGGTGTTTCGCGGGTGACGCCGTCCAGGTGTGAGTACGTCGGATGCACCTGGGGCTTAGAGGTGAATGCCGCCGGCACCGGCAGGCCGGGCCGGAACTCCATGCCCACCGCCAGCTGCCCGTCGATGCTGACGTCGAACCCGAACTGGCGGCCGTCGCGAACCGTGAAGTCCGCCATGACCTTCGGATAGCCCCAGATCTTCCGGCCGGCTTCCAAGGTGAACGCCTGATCGACCGGCAGGTGATGGATGAAGGCCCCCGCGGACTGCAGGGCACGGAGCCCGCCTGCATTCGATCCGGGTGGGTTGACCATGACGTTGGTGCCGTACTCCAGGTACTCGCCCAGATCACCGTCCACGTAGCGCATGAGCATCAAGATGACGACGGCGCGGCCGGGCCGATAGCGGCAGACGTGCAGTCCGCTGTAGTCGATCATGCGCTGCGCCGCGTCGGCATCGACCGAGAACATCGCCATGTGCTGGTCGGCGGTGCGGATCTGCACGGGCATGGTCACCAGTCGACCGGCGATCGAGTACTGCGAAGTGTTGTCGGTCACACGCCAAATCTAGAACGCGTTCTAGACAAGTTGCAACAAGTGTCTACACGAGCGCCGCGAGATCCCGGATCTGTTCGGCTGACCGCGCGCCGACCACCATCATGGTCACGCCCGCAGCCTCCCACGCCTTGATCTGCTCCTTGACGTAGTCGAGGTCGCCCACGATCGCCGAGTCGTCGACGAGTTCGTCGGGGATGATCTTGGCCGCCTCGTCCTTGCGGTCGCTACGGAACAACTTGGTGACGTCATCGACTACCTCGGCGTAGCCCATTCGGCGGTAGACATCGGCGTGGAAGTTGGTGCCCTCGGCGCCCATTCCGCCCATGTACAGCGCCAGGTGCGGCTTCATCAACTCCATGATGGCGGGGCGGTCGTCGGTGACGACGACCTGCGCCGTCGCGCAGATCTCGAAGTCCTCGCGGCTACGTCGGGCACCCGGCCGCGCGAAGCCCTCGTCGAGCCACTCGTTGTACATGCCGGCGATACGCGGCGAATAGAAGATCGGCAGCCAACCGTCGCAGATCTCGGCGGCCAGCGCGACGTTCTTCGGGCCTTCGGCACCCAGCATGATCGGGATATCGGCCCGCAGCGGATGCGTGATCGGCTTGAGCGGCTTGCCAAGACCAGTCGCGCCCTCCCCCGACAGCGGCAACGGATAGTGCGGTCCGGCGCTGGTCACGGGGGCTTCGCGGGCCCACACCTGGCGGATGATGTCGATGTACTCGCGGGTGCGGGCCAATGGTTTGGGGAACTTGGCGCCATACCAGCCCTCGACCACCTGCGGCCCGGACACGCCGAGCCCCAGGATGTGGCGGCCGCCGGACAGATGGTCCAGGGTCAGCGCGGCCATCGCGCACGCGGTCGGGGTACGCGCCGAGAGCTGGATGACCGAAGTCCCCAGCCGCATGCGGGTGGTTTCGCGGCCCCACCAGGCCAGCGGGGTGTAGGCGTCCGAACCCCACGCTTCTGCGGTGAAGACGGTGTCGAACGCGGCATCCTCGGCGGCAGCCACGAGCTCCGCGTGATTGGTGGGCGGCTTCGCGCCCCAATATCCGAGCTGAAGACCCAGCCTCATTCCCACCACCCCGCCCGTGCGTTCATTCGCTCGCCTTTCGACCCGTTCTTGCCACGATTCTTAGAACCTGTTCTACTCGTTGTGTGACAGCCAGCCAAAGCCGCCCGGCCTCGATAGATCAGCACGAGCCGCCACTTTCTGCGCCACTGAAACTGTCTTTTGACTACACCCGTTCAGTCGGCCCGCTGCTCAGTCAGTTCTTCACCGCCCTGCGTGAGCGCCGGATTGTCGGTGTTCGCGGATCGGACGGACGTGTGCATGTGCCACCCGCTGAGTATGACCCGGTCACCTACGAGTCACTGACCGAGGTCGTCCCGGTATCCAGCGTCGGGACAGTGGTGTCCTGGACGTGGCAGCCTCAGCCACTGGAGGGCCAGCCGCTGGACCGCCCGTTCGCCTGGGCGCTGATCAAGCTCGACGGTGCCGACACCCTCATGCTGCATGCGTTGGATATGGGAGGCGCGGCTTCCTCTGAATCCGTGAGTACCGGGATGCGGGTGCACGCGCACTGGGTCGACGAGCCGGTGGGCGCGATCACCGACATCGCCTACTTCGTGCCCGGCGACGCCCCTGAGCCGGTGCCCGATGTGACCGACGATCGTGACCCGGTGACCATGCTGGTGACCCCGTCGGCCATCGAGATCCAGCACTCGGCCTCGCACCCCGAGAGTGTCTACCTGCGGTCGTTGCAGGAAGGCAAGCTGGTCGGCGCGCGCACGACGGGGCCGAACGGCGAAAAAGGCAAGGTGTACTTCCCCGCTCGCGAGGCTGACCCCGCGACCGGCCAGCAGCTCACCGAGTACGTCGAGCTCCCGGACAAGGGCACTGTGACGACGTTCGCGATCATCAACATCCCGTTCGCGGGCCAGCGCATCAAGCCGCCCTACGTCGCGGCGTATGTGCTGCTCGATGGTGCCGACATCCCGTTCCTGCATCTGGTCACCGAGATCGATGCCACCGAAGTGCGGATGGGGATGCGCGTGGAAGCGGTGTGGAAACCCCAGGAGGAGTGGGGCCTTGGCATCGACAACATCTCGCATTTCCGGCCGACGGGTGAGCCCGACGCCGACTACGACAGCTACAAGCACCACCTGTAAAGGGATTAGGCAATGACTGAAGTAGCAGTGGTGGGCTTTGCGCACGCCCCGCATGTGCGCCGGACTGAAGGCACCACCAACGGTGTCGAGATGCTGATGCCGTGTTTCGCCCAGTTGTACGCCGAGCTCGGCCTGCAGCAGACCGATATCGGGTTCTGGTGCTCCGGCTCCTCGGATTACCTTGCCGGCCGCGCATTCTCGTTCATCTCGGCGATCGACTCGATCGGCGCTGTGCCGCCGATCAACGAGTCGCACGTGGAGATGGATGCGGCGTGGGCGCTGTATGAGGCCTACATCAAGATCCTCACCGGCGAGGTCGAGACCGCCCTGGTCTACGGCTTCGGCAAGTCATCGGCAGGCATCCTGCGCCGGGTGCTGGCCCTGCAGACCGATCCGTATTCGGTGGCCCCGCTGTGGCCCGACTCAGTGTCGATGGCCGGGCTGCAGGCCCGTTTCGGGCTCGACGCCGGTAAGTGGACGGCCGAGCAGATGGCCCAGGTGGCGCTCGAATCGTTCAGCGCTGCCGACCGGGTTGATTCCGTCGAATCCGCGACCAGCGTGCAGGAGCTGCTGGACCGGCCGTTCTTCGCCGACCCGCTGCGCCGCCACGACATCGCCCCGATCACCGACGGTGCCGCGGCGATCGTGCTGGCGGCCGGCGACAAGGCCCGCGAACTGCGCGAGAACCCGGCCTGGATCACCGGATTCGAACACCGCATCGAGACCCCGGTGCTCGGCGCCCGCGACCTGACCACGTCGCCGTCGACCGCCGCGTCGGCCCAGGCTGCCACGGGCGGTGACGCGAGCTCGATCGAGATCGCCGAACTCTACGCACCGTTCACCCACCAGCAGCTGATCCTCACCGAGGCGATCGGGCTGGGCGGGTCGACGAAGGTCAACCCATCCGGTGGAGTCCTGGCGGCCAACCCGATGTTCACCGCCGGGCTCGAGCGCATCGGCTTCGCCGCACAACACATATTCGACGGATCAGCGGGACGGGTTCTGGCTCACGCCACGAGCGGCGCTGCGCTGCAACAGAACCTGGTTGCCGTCATGGAGGGCAAGTGATGGCTGAGAAAGCCGCGGTACTGGGTACCGGACAGACCAAGTACGTCGCCAAGCGTCACGACGTGTCGATGAACGGCCTGGTGCGTGAGGCCATCGACAGGGCACTGGCGGATTCCGGTTCGACGATGGCCGATATCGACGCCGTGGTCGTCGGCAAGGCGCCGGACTTCTTCGAGGGCGTGATGATGCCCGAGCTGTTCATGGCGGATGCCACCGGCGCGACCAACAAGCCGTTGATCCGCGTGCACACCGCGGGATCGGTGGGCGGTTCGACGGCCATCGTCGCGGCCAGCCTGGTGAAATCGGGGAAGTACCGCCGCGTGCTCACCATGGCCTGGGAGAAGCAGTCCGAGTCGAATGCCATGTGGGCGTTGAGCATTCCGGTGCCGTTCACCAAGCCTGTGGGTGCGGGAGCGGGTGGGTACTTCGCGCCGCACGTGCGGGCCTACATCCGCCGCTCCGGAGCCCCGGACCACATCGGCGCCATGGTCGCGGTCAAGGACCGGCTCAACGGCGCGAAGAACCCGTTGGCTCACCTGCATCAGCCCGACATCACGCTGGAGAAGGTGCTGAGCTCCCAGATGCTGTGGGATCCCATCCGTTTCGACGAGACCTGCCCGTCCTCTGACGGCGCGGCGGCCATGGTCATCGGCGATGAGCAGGCCGCCGATGCCCGGGTGGCCGAAGGTCATCCCGTCGCCTGGATCCACGCCACCGCGCTGCGCACCGAACCGCTGGCCTACTCCGGCCGCGACCAGGTGAACCCGCAAGCCGGCCGGGATGCCTCCGCAGCGCTGTGGCGCGACGCGGGCATCACCAGCCCAATCGACGAGATCGACGTCGCCGAGGTTTATGTGCCGTTCTCCTGGTTCGAACCGATGTGGCTGGAGAACCTGGGCTTCGCCCCAGAGGGCGAGGGTTGGAAGCTCACCGAGGCCGGTGAAACCGCGATCGGCGGCCGGATCCCGTTCAACCCCTCCGGTGGTGTGTTGTCGTCGAATCCGATCGGTGCGTCGGGCATGATCCGCTTCGCCGAGTCGGCCATCCAGGTGATGGGCAAGGCCGGCGAACATCAGGTCGAAGGCGCCCGCAAAGCGCTCGGCCACGCGTATGGCGGTGGCGCGCAGTACTACTCGATGTGGGTGGTCGGCGCCGACAAGCCAGCGGACAAGTGATGAAGTACACGCTCAGCGTGGCGATGGGCCCGCTCGAGCACCTCACCGGACTGGCCCGCACCGCAGAAGAGGTGGGCTTCGACTCCATCGCGCTGCCGGATTCGCTGTTCTACATGGAGAAGCAGGCCGCGGACTATCCGTACACGCCTGACGGTTCGCGGATGTGGAACGCCGAGACCCCGTGGGTGGACCCGTTGATCGCGGCGGCCTCCATGGGTGCGGTGACCTCGAGGCTGCGGTTCTACACCAACGTCATGAAGCTGGGCTCACGTAACCCGCTGCTGCTGGCCCGCCAGGTCGGTTCGGTGGCGAACCTGACGGGCAACCGGTTCGGGTTCGGCGTGGGGATCGGCTGGGCGCCAGAGGAATTCGAATGGTGTGGGGTGCCGTTCGCCAAGCGTGGCGCACGCGTCGACGAGATGATCGAGGTGCTCAAGCTCGTGCTCGGTGGCGGCATGGTCGAGTTCCACGGTGAGTTCTACGACTTCGAGCGCCTGCAGATGAGCCCGGCACCGTCCGAACCGGTGCCGTTCTACGTCGGCGGCCACACCCCGGTGGCGCTCAAGCGGGCGGCCCGGGTGGGCGACGGCTGGACCAGCGCGATGATGACGTGTGCACAACTGGCCGAGACGGTGTCCACGATCAACAAGTTGCGCGCCGAGTACGGCCGGGCCGATGAACCGTTCGAGTACCAGGCCGTGTGCATCGACAAGTTCGACCTCGACGGACATCGCGAACTCGCCGAGGCGGGCATCACCGACAACATCGTGATTCCCTGGATGCTCGAGGGTCTCGGATTCGACGCACCGCTCGAGAAGAAGAAAGACTCGCTGAAGCGGTTCGCCGACACCTATATCCATTCAGACTGGCAGGGCTGAGCCTAAAGCGGTTCCAGCCCAGCCAGGTACCGCTGCGCCAACTCCTGGTAGGCCTGCGGGTTCGTGTTCACCCACGTCTCGGCACCGGTCCCGGCGATCGGGCCTCTGACCTTGGCAGGCGAGCCCGTCACCAGCACCTCGTCGGGAATCTTGGTGCCGCCGATCACCAGCGAGTGCGCTGCGATGAGGCTGCGTCGTCCGATCACGGCCCCGTCGAGCACCGTGCAGTGGTTGGCGATCAGCGCCTCCGCACCGACGTGCACGCCGTGCACGACGCACATGTGCGCCACCGTCGCACCCGGGCCGATGTCGACCGGGATACCGGGCGGGGCGTGCAGCACCGACCCGTCCTGCACGTTGGCGCCCTCCCGGACCACGATCGGCGCGAAGTCCCCGCGCAGCACGGTGTTGAACCACACCGAGGCGCCGGCCTCGACGGTGACGTCGCCGATCAGCGTGGCGGTCGGGGCCACGAAAGCGCTTGGGTCGACGGTGGGCGCATGACCCTCGAACGAGTACAACGGCATCGTTCACATATACCGCAGCCTGGGCGGTCGCATCGCCGCGGCGCGTACGGTACCCAGTAACTATGTCGCTCACGACAGGCTTCCGCCTGAAGTCCCTGCTCGCCGCCGGGCTCGCCGCAGCCGTCGTCGGCGGTGTCGTCGCCTGCGACGCCACCCAGGTCTCCACCGGCTCGGGCCAGGGCAGGACACCGGGCCTGACCGTCCCGACACCCACAACGACGTCGCCGAAGGCGCAGGCTTCCGACTACAGCCATCTGCTGCTGCAGGCCGAGGACGTCAGTATTCCGCCGGACACGTTCACCGCCCGGTCCACCAACATCAATCCCGATGGCCAGGACGGCGCCAGCGCCCTGTTCGTCAACGCCGACGACACCAGGGCCATCGCCGACACGATCCTGATCTACCCGGACGTCGCCACCGCGTCGGCCACACTGCAGCAGGCAGCGGCCGCGGTCAGCACGATCGTGACCGGCGGGGTGCCACAGCCCAGTCCCGTGGGCTCCGGGGGCACAGTGATCGCCGGCACCGCGCCCGATGGCTCCAAAGCTGTCACGCTGTTGATGTTCACGCAGGGCCGCGCATTGGTGCGTCTCGAGTTCGACAGCAATACGGACGATCCGGTGACGCCGCAGATGGTCGCCAGTGTGGGCAGGATGCAGCAGATCGCGCTGCGAATCGGACTTCCCGAGCGGGAGTAGGCATCCAGACTCATGGGTATGCCGCAGGTCACGCCCCCCTGATTGCCAGACCCGACCTAAAAACTGTAACGTGTTCTAGTTAGAGAGTGAGGACTGGAGGCGTCATGGCTGAGAATGTCGGAATTCGCGAGATCGACACCGGTGCACTGCCCGATCGATATGCGCGCGGATGGCACTGCCTGGGGCCGGTGAAGGACTTCCGGGACGGAAAGCCGCACTCGGTCGAGGCGTTCGGCACCAAGCTGGTGGTGTTCGCCGACTCGGCGGGTGATCTGAAGATCCTCGACGGTTACTGCCGGCACATGGGTGGCGACTTGTCGCAGGGCACCATCAAGGGCGACGCGGTGGCCTGCCCGTTCCACGACTGGCGCTGGGGCGGCGACGGCAAGTGCCAGCTCGTGCCTTACGCCAAGCGCACCCCGCGGTTGGCTCGCACCCGGGCATGGCACACCGACGTGCGCGGCGGCCTGCTGTTCGTCTGGCACGACCATGAGGGCAACCCGCCGCAGCCCGAGGTGCAGATCCCGGAGATTCCCGAGTTCGCCGACGACGGCTGGACCGACTGGCGGTGGCACTCGATGCTCATCGAGGGCAGCAACTGCCGCGAGATCATCGACAACGTCACCGACATGGCGCACTTCTTCTACATCCACTTCGGTCTGCCGACGTATTTCAAGAACGTCTTCGAAGGTCACATCGCGTCGCAGTACCTGCACAACGTGGGCCGCCCTGATATCGGCGACATGGGCACCGCGTACGGCGAAGCCCATCTGGACTCGGAGGCTTCGTATTTCGGGCCGTCGTTCATGATCAACTGGCTGCACAACAACTACGGCGGCTTCAAGGCCGAGTCGATCCTGATCAACTGCCACTACCCGGTTTCCCAGGACTCCTTCGTGCTGCAGTGGGGTGTGATCGTCGAAAAGCCCAAGGGCATGGACGATGCCACCACCGACAAACTGGCGTCAGCGTTCACCGAGGGTGTCTCCAAGGGCTTCCTGCAGGATGTCGAGATCTGGAAGCACAAGACCCGCATCGACAATCCGCTGCTGGTCGAGGAGGACGGCGCGGTCTACCAGATGCGGCGCTGGTACCAGCAGTTCTATGTCGACGTCGCTGACGTGACTCCAGAGATGACCGACCGCTTCGAAATGGAAGTCGACACCACCGCCGCCAACGAGAAGTGGCACGTGGAGGTCGAGGAGAACCTCAAGCGGCAGAAGGCAGAGCAGCCCAGCTGATGACTGCGCACGACGAGCGGACCCAGACGCCGGATGTCGATCGTCTGGCCCGCTCGATGCTGCAGTTGCTCGGCCATGACGACGACGAACACCCGTCCGGCGGTGGCCGCGGCTCCGGTTCCTGGTCCAAGGCACCGGATTTCGCGGCCGACCCGCAGCGCGCTGCAGCGGTGCGGGAAGCGACCGAACGGGATCGGGAGCGGTATCTGACCTCGGGCCTGGTGTCGGTGGACTGCCGGTTCTGCCACGTGGCGGTCCAGGTGAAGAAGCTCGGGCCGGAGCACACCTCTGTGCAGTGGAATTCCGAAGCGACGCAACGCTGTGCGGTGTTCAACGAGATCCGGGAATCCGGCGGCGACCCCGCGCGCACCCGGTCATGTCCGCGGCTGTCCGACAGCATCAAGCACGCCATCGCCGAAGGCTGCCTGGAGGAGATCTCCTCGGCCCCCTCCCCCGGCGACGGCTAGCTTTCTAGAGTCCGCGGAACCGCTCCTTGACCGTCTCGGCGGTCAACCCGTAATCGGCAAGTGAATACGTGTGTTTCGGTGCCCGCGGCCCCCTCTTGCTCGCCTCGTTCACCGCTTCGACGGCCGTGCGGGCCGCATCGGTGTAGGGCAGCCCGAAATGCCGGTAGACGCTCTCCACGGCGCTCAGCGGATCGGCGATGAAGTCGGAGTAGTCGACGTCGAGGAACTGCGCGGGATCATGTTTGGCGCGTTCGGCATTGAACAATTCAAGGCCGCGCGACCAGGTCTCGAGCGCGTCCGCCCCGATCTGGGCCCCGACGAAACTGTTCGACCACCCCGCGGTGGTGTGCTGCGACAGCGAGCACATCGAGGCCATGATGGTCTCGGCCGGCCGGTGACATTGGATCACCAGCGCGTCCGGGTAGGTGGCGAACAGCGCGTCCAATGCGAACAGGTGGCTCGGATTCTTGAGCACCCAACGCTTCTCGGGGTCATTGAGTCCGATCAGCTGCAGGTTGCGGCGATGACGCTGATACGACTTGGTCCAGTCCTGGCGGGCCAGCCAATTGGCGTACGTCGGCAGGTGCGCCAGCGTCTCGTAGGACACCGAATGCAGCGACTGGCGCAGCAACTGCCAGCACTCCTCGACCTCGTCGGCGGTCATGAAATGCAGCCCGGTGTAATCCGGGTTCTCGTCGTGGTGACGGGAGAACTGCGCGTCGAGCTGCTGATACACCGGATTCGACGCCCAGGTGTCGCGCGGCGGGCGCGGCTGCGGGAACTCGGCCAGCCACATCTCCAGACCCTGATGCGCCGGGTCCGCTGTCAACAGTCGGTGCAGCACCGTGGTGCCGGTGCGAGGCAGGCCGGTGACGAAGATGGGCCGTTCGATCGTCACGTCGGCATGCTGCGGGTGCTGCTTCCACGCCGCCTCGGATACCAACCGGGCCACCAACGCATTTCGGGTGAAGAACCGCTGCATCTTGCTGCCGAGCTCGGTGAGGTCGGCATCCCGCTGAAATGACTCCAGCAGCACCCCGAGAGCCTCGAGGTAGTTGTCGTCGTCGGCACCGAAATCGTCGAGACCGCACGCCTTGGTCGCCGAGGCGTGCAGGTCCTCGACCGTCCCTACGTTGGTGCGCGTCATGCCTTGTACTCCCCGCAATTCACATCCAACGCCTGGCCGGTGATCCCGCTCGACAGATCGCTGGCCATGAACAGGATCGCCGAGGCCACCTCATCCTCGGTGGGTAGGCGCTTGAGGTCGGAACCTGCCGCGGCGGCGTTGTAGATGTCGTCGACGCTGGTCCCGTACTTGCCGGCCTGATGCTCGAAATAGCTCTTCAATGTGCCGCCCCAGATGTACCCGGGCAGAATCGAATTCACCCGGATGCCCTGATCGCCGAGCTCCGTGGCCAGCGACTGTGACATCGCCAGCAGCGCCGACTTGGCCATCTTGTAGGCGCCGTACTTGGCCTGGGAGTGCCGCACCACCATCGAGTTCACGTTGACGACCGAGCCCTTGGCCTCGGCCAGCGCCGGGGTGAAGCCCTGGATCATCCGCAGGGCACCGAACACGGTCAGCTCGATCGCGTCGCGCATGTGGTCGAAGGTGGTGTTGGCCAACGGTTTCATCGACGGCACGCGGAAGGCGTTGTTGATCAATACGTCAACCTTGCCGTAGGCATCGAGCGAGGCCGTCACCAGGTTCGCCACCTGATCCTCGTCGGTGATGTCGGTGCCAACGGACACCGCGCGCCGACCGAGATCGGTCACCTGCTTGGCCACCTCGTCGAGGCGTTCGACGGTGCGCGCGGCCAGTACCAGATCGGCGCCGGCCTCCGCGCAGCGACGCGCCAGGGTGGTGCCAAGCGCGGGGCCGACGCCGCTGATGACGACGACTTTGTCTTGAAGGAGCCCGGTCATTGTCAGCCCACCATTCTGTCTTGAATTTGCTTCTGTCGCAGCGCAATCCGCGCTCGCCAGTCCTCGTCGGAGATCTTGTTGGACTCGTAGTACGGCAGGGCCGCCGCGACCCTCTCCACGTCCACGACTTCCACCGTCGGGCCGTCGGCCTCGGTCAACTCACGCGACAACCGCTGCCAGCGGAACTGCAGGTACCCCTTGGAATGATCGAGGGTTTCGCACCAGTTGGTCACCCCTGGGTTGGCGTCGGACACCACGATACGGATCTTGCCGTCCGGATCCGCCTGCGCCTGAGTCCCGTTCAGCGAGGTCTGGTGGTTGATGTAGTCCAGCGAGATGTACCACAGGCTGCCCAGCTGGAAACCGAGATACGGCGCGTCTGTGACCGGCAGAGTGATGATCATCGCCTGCTCGGGTGTCAGGTCGAAATGCCCGACGGACGAGTACTGCGTCGCCAACCCCCCAGGGGTCAGGCGCGGTGCCACCATGGTGTTGACGGGCAGGGTGTTGTAGAACCACTGCGGAAACTGCAGCCACGTCTTGACCCGCTGCACCAGTTGCTTACCCGCCAAGGCGTAGCGCTTTTCGATCAGTTCCTTGGTCAACGGTGGCGGCGCGGTGCCTGCCGTGTCGGTGCGCGCGACGCTGATGTGGCCCCGCTGTGCCGACCAGTCGTTGTAGACCTCGCGGACCAGCAACTGCGACGGGCTGGTCGGGGTGACCCGCCACTCGAAGGTGCCGTCGGCGGCGATGTCGAGTTCGCGGTCGTCGAATGCTGCCTGGCTCGCCGGCACATTGTCGTCGGTGTATTCGCCGCCGAGCATCTGAAAGCTCAGATCAGTCGTGGTGCCCCGTTTGCCGGTGACGACGTACTCGTGGCCGGGCTGAACCCGGGTGCCGAAGTACAGCGTGTCCGGGTTGTCGAGGGCCATCTTGGTGAAGGGGCCGGTGCCCGACTGCAGGAAGGGATGGTCGCGGTCGTAGTCGAAGGCGAGGTGCGTGCAGCCTGCGACGCATCCCGCGAGGTACTGCAGGCCCTCCAGCAGGTCGGCCTCGGATTCGATGAACGGCGCGGCAGTGACGAGGCGCTCGGCCTCGGCGATGGCGTCGAGCAGCGGCTGTGAGTACATTGGCTTCCATTCCCGCGGTCCAATATTGGACCGTCGTGGTAGAGTTTCCGACCTGACACTAGAACGCGTTCTAATTCGAGTCAATGCCCGGGAGGGTGCTATGGCGGTCACCGCACCGGCAGGCCGCGCTTCGCCGCCGACTGCACGCGTCGTCGCCGTTCTCGACTTCCTGGCCCGCCATCCGCATGAGCAGTTCGGACTGTCCGAGCTCGCCCGCCGTGTCGGGCTGAGCAAACCGACCTGCTTGGGCATCCTGACCACCTTGAGCGACGCGGGCTACCTGGTGCGCGAGGGTGGAGAGACCAGTCGCGACAAGTCGTATCGCCTTGGGCCGGCATTGATTTCGCTCGGCCACACTGCGCAGGAGTCGATGCGGGTGAACCCCGCCGCCCGAGCCGAGTTGCGTCGGCTCTCCGCGGCATTCGATACCACCGCGGCGATCTCCGCGGTGGTCGACGACCGGATCACCGTGCTGGAACTGATCGGCCCGCCGGGCAGTGACGTCGGGGTCCGGATCGGCCAGAGCTATCCGTTCGCGCCGCCGGTCGGCTTGATGTTCGTGCTGTGGGACGACGACGCCCTGCGGGCCTGGCTGGCCAAGGCCCCGACCGTCCCGCTGCGCACGGAATCCGACCGCCTCGACCAGGTGGTCGCCCAGTGCCGCGCGTCGGGCTACCTGGTCGAGCGGCAGACCCCGGCCGGCCAGCGGCTGTACGGCTTGATGGCCGGCATGTCGAATACCCTGCCCGACGAGCTGCAGGCCCTGCTGCGGGAGTTGATCTCCGATATCGGTGAGCGGGTGTACCTCAGTGGCGAGGCGCAGACCCGGCAGCGTCAGGACGTCAGCGTCATCTCCGCGCCGGTCTACGACCATCACCAGCGGCAGGTGATGGTGGTGTCGCTGCATATCGGGCGGGCACTCACCGACGCCGAGATCACCAAACGGGCCCGCGCCCTCGTCGCGTCCGCCGATGCGCTCACCGCCCAACTGGGTGGGGTGAAGCCGACGCGTTAGCTAGTGCTGGCCAGTACGAACGGCAGCACCTCGGGCGCTCCGGCGTCACGCAGCACGCGTGCGGCCATCGTCAGCGTCCACCCGGTGTCGGTCATGTCGTCGACCAGCAACACCGGGCCGTCGCACGCCAGATCCGGCCGCTCCCACGCCCCGTCCAGCGCCGCGACCCGGTAGGCCGAGTTCGCCGCCGTCACCGGCCGCCGGTCCGGGGCGTACCGCAGCGTCCCGAGATTGGTCAGCCTGCCGAGTTCGGCCAGGCGCTGCACGGTCGAGGAGATCAGCATGGGATGGGTTGCCGAGTCCAGTCCCATCACGGCGACCGGCCGGTTCTTCCAGTCCCAGGCTTTCAGGACCGCGGTGGCTGCGCCCACCACTTCGTCGGACACCTCATGGTCGGGTTCGGCCAGCAGCCGCCGCAGGCGGGCACCCCAGCCGAGGTCGGTGAGTCTGCCGATGGCACGACCGGGCGCGGCACCGTCGGTGATCCGGCCGGACAGCTCGAGGCCCAACTTGGCCAGTCCCGATGGCCATTGCTTGCGTGGTGCGACCTCGACTCCGGGCCGGCGCAACCGATCTCGGGTTGCGGTCAGGGTGGCCTCGTCGACCGCGGTCTCATAGCGGGTTCCGGTGCAGTTGTCGCACCGACCGCAGCGCTCGCCGGGTTGCAGGTCCGGATCGTCGAGTTGGCCACGCAGAAAGGCCATCCGGCAGCCGTCGGTGTCCTGATAGTCCAGCATGGCCTGCTGTTCACGCCGACGAGCCTCGTCCAGTGCGCGGTAACGCTCCTCGTCGTAGGTCCACGGCTCACCGGTGGCCACCCAACCGCCCTTGACCCGCCGCACCGCGCCGTCGACGTCGAGGACTTTGAGGACCATCTCCAACCGGGACCTGTTGAGATCCACCAGGGTCTCCAACGCCGGGGTGGACTGCGGCCGGTCGATCTCCAGCGCACCAATGACGTTGCGCACCATCGACTCCGACGGAAACGCCACCGAGGCGAAGTACCGCCAGACATCCTGATCCTCCGTACCCGGCAGCAGAATCACCTCTGCGCTGTCGGTGGCGCGGCCGGCGCGGCCGACCTGCTGGTAGTACGCGATCGGCGACGACGGCGCGCCCAGATGCACGACGAACCCGAGGTCGGGTTTGTCGAATCCCATGCCGAGTGCCGAGGTTGCGACCAGGGCCTTGACCCGGTTGTCCAGAAGGTCGGATTCCAACTGTTCGCGTTCGGCGGGGTCCGTCGATCCGGTGTAGGCACCCACCTTGTGGCCCTGCTCGGCCAATAGTGCGGCGACGTCATTTGCCTGCGCGACCGTGAGGGTATAGATGATTCCGGACCCGGGCAGCGAATCTAGTTGTGCAGCAATCCAGGCCGCACGTTGAGCGGGGTTTCCCGCCTTGACCACCGATAGCCGCAGCGATTCGCGGTCAAGGCCACCGCGCAGCACCAGCGTGTCGCGCCCGCCGACCCCCAATTGGGCAGCGACATCGCTGACCACCCGGTCGTTGGCTGTCGCGGTGGTGGCCAAAACCGGTATGTTCGAACCCAATTCGGATATCAGCGTGCGGATCCGGCGGTAATCGGGCCGGAAGTCGTGACCCCAGTCGGAGACGCAGTGCGCCTCGTCGACCACCACCAGGCCCGCATCGGCGGCCAGCGCGGGGAGCACGTTGTCGCGGAAGTCAGGGTTGTTCAACCGCTCCGGGCTGACCAGGAGTACGTCGAGGTCGCCGTGGGCGACGCGCTCATGGATCCCGTCCCACTCGGTGACATTGCCGGAGTTGATCGTCGCGGCGTGCACCCCGGCCCGTTCGGCTGCAGCCACCTGGTTACGCATGAGCGCCAGAAGCGGCGACACGATCACCGTCGGGCCGTGGCCGGTGGCGCGCAGGAGCTTGGCCGCGATGAAGTAGACGGCCGACTTGCCCCACCCGGTGCGCTGCACCACCAGCGCCTGGCGCCGCCCGACCACCAATGCCTCGATGGCCGTCCACTGGTCATCCCGCAGCGTCGCCGCAGGCCCCGCCAGTTGTTCGAGAATCGCCTGGGCCTGCTCGCGGGTTGCCATGCACCCATAGTGCAGGGTCGCCCCGACATCGCCGAAAACCGAACATTTGCTAAGCGTGCCGATTAACGCCCACGGAACAGGTATCCGGTCCGGTAGACCTGGGCATATGCAAACCGGGGGATATGTGGGGCGGGTCGGCGGTTTGGCCGTGGCTCTGGGGGTCGGATCAGCGGTAGCCATGGGGTTCGGATGCGGGGTGGCCGCGGCAGACCCCACGGACTCTTCGACGTCATCGACCAAAGACGCGGAGTCCAAGACGCCCGAGAAGTCAGCGCCGAAACCGAAGAAGCCTGATGAGAAGGTTCGCGAAGCCCGCGAGAATCTAGAGAACTTCGGCTCGAAAGTGCGCACAGCCGTCCGGGACGCCCTGGACTCCGCGGGTGCGAAACCCGTTGGCGACGAAGATCGGCCGACGACGAGGGCCACCCGGCGCGGCAGTTCGGTCAACCGAGCGCCGAAACAGCACCGAGTCGAGCGCGCACCGGCCAAGGCAGTCGAGCGGCAGGAGCCGGAGAACCTCGCCCCCCAGGTCGAACCTGACAAACCCGAAGCCGCGCCTCAGGTCACCGTCGCAGTCGAACGGATCACCGACATCCCCAGATCGGTGCTGCCCGCTGTCCCGCGGGTGTCGGCTAAAGCGCCTGAGCCGGTCGCCACTACCCCGGCCCAGACGGTGTCGACGGTCATCGGGGCGATGCTGAACCCTTTCTCGGTGAACTCCTTGCCGGACACTCCAACCGAACCCCCGGCGGCGTGGGCATTGCTCGCCGCAGCGCGGCGGGAATTCGAGCGAGCAGTCCGCCAGCCGGAGAATCTGCTGAGCAGCGTCAGCGTCATCCAACAGGTCGAGACTCCCATCGGCCTCGCACCCGGGATCGTGGTGCCACCGGAACTCATCGACCATGTCGTCGTGACCCCGGGCCCGTCTTTGACCGACCAGATCACGGTGTTCGGAATGGAGGCGTTGAAGCAGGTCTCCCAGGTCATCGGCGTCAACATCACGATGAAGCTGGGCGAGCTGATCACCACACCCACCCCGCCTTGGTTCACCACCATCGGGCTGGACGTCACCAAGGACTCCTACGAGGGCGGCGACGTTTGGGTGATCACCCCGCCCAACCCGACGGGCGAGCGGGTGATCGCCGTACACGGCAGCGGGTTCGTCTACAACCCCAACATCATTCACTGGATGGACTACGCCCAGATGGCTCGCCAGACCGGCGCCACCATCGTCGTCCCCCGATATCCACTGATCCCGGACGGCGGCACCGCGGAGAACTCAGTCCCCGCCATGGCCGACTTCATCGCCAACGAGGTCGAGACCTACGGCGCGGAGAACGTCAGTATTTACGCAGATTCTGCTGGCGGCACGCTGTCTGCCCTTGCCGTTCAGAAGATCGTCCGCGATTGCAATGGCGATTCCGCATGCTTGGAAAACCGGGTTCCGTCGCGCATGGTGCTGATTTCACCAGGCCTCAGTGGGGAGGAAATTTATACCGACCCGAATGTGGAGTTGGTCAATGACCCGGTCGTGTGGCTCACGGAGGAGGACAAGGAGTACTACGGCCAGTGGGCCAGCGGCCCCGAAGAAATATGGAACCCGATGATTGGGCCGACCGACGGTATGCCGCCCACGACGATCTACGTGGGCTCGCGCGAACAGGCCGCACCGGGAGCGCTGCGCTATGCCGAGAGAATGGTCGACGCCGACCCGAACGCCGACGTCACCGTCGTCATCGGCATGGGTCAGATCCACAACTGGGCCCAAGGTGGCCCGATCCCGATCAATTCGCAAGCGGCCAACTACCGCGATGACGTCTACCGCCAACTGGGCCTGGTAGACGAGGCCGTTAGCGCGTAACCAGGCGACGGCGCGGGGGATGGAGCCGCCGCCCGGTCACGCTGGCATCAGAGGTCGAGCAATGCCTCGGCAACCGGTGTCGGCACCACCTCGACACCGCACAGCGCCGAGATGTCGGCAACCGGATGGTTGATGGTCCGGAGCTCCTGCTCCACCTGTGGGTTCTTGTCGAAGTAGGCCCGGTAGAGACCGTCGGCCTGGTCGTCTGGCTGCCTGGCGATATCCGTCAGCGCTTGATCCACCGCGGGGTGCTCCGCCAGATATGTGCTGGTCGAGGCGCTAACGGAGCTGACAGTGCCGGCGACGCCGCTCTCGCTGCACTGGTCAGGTGCGGCGTTGGCCATCGGCAGCGTGAATGCGGCGGAGACGACGCCGCCGGCGCACATCCCGTACAGGCAACGACGGACTGCGCGTGCGGACATCTTCATCGAACTTCACTCCTTCGGTTGGCGATCGTGGTCGATCGCGAACCGAAGGGTTAACCGATCCGGAAAACGCTAAACAAACCGCACTACCGGGCGGCCGCCTCTTGCTCACGCTTGATCTCCAGCGCGATGTCGATGAGTTGGTCTTCCTGGCCGCCGATGAGCTTGCGCTGCCCGGCCCGGTGCAGAAGCTTGTGCGCCGGCACCCCGTAGCGTTCGGACTGCCGGATGGCGTGCTTGAGGAAGCTCGAGTACACCCCGGAGTAGCCCATGATGAGTGCGTTGCGGTCGAGCAGGCATTCGGCGGGCATCGCGGGGGCGACGACCTCTTCGGCCGCGTCGGCGATGTCGAAGAAGTCGATTCCCGTCTTGACGCCGATCTTGTCGAAAACCCCGATCAGGGCCTCGACGGGCGCGTTGCCTGCACCTGCACCGAAGCGGCGGCAGGATCCGTCGATCTGCTTGGCGCCTGCGCGCACGGCCTCGATCGAGTTGGCGACACCCAGGCCCAGGTTCTCGTGGCCATGAAAACCCACTTGCGCGTCGTCACCGAGTTCGGCGACCAGCGCCGCCACCCGGTCGCGCACCCCTTCGAGCACCAGCGCTCCGGCCGAGTCCACGACGTAGACGCACTGGCAGCCGGCGTCGGCCATGATCCGGGCCTGCGCGGCCAGCTTCTCCGGCGAGATGGTGTGGCTCATCATCAGGAAGCCCACGGTCTCAAGACCGAGTTCCCGGGCCAGCCCGAAGTGCTGGATGGACACGTCGGCCTCGGTGCAGTGGGTGGCGATCCGACAGATCGAACCACCGTTGTTCTGCGCTTCCTTGATGTCTTCCTTGGTGCCCACGCCCGGCAGCATCAGGAAGGCGATCTTGGCTTCCTTGGCGGTCTCGGCGGCGAGCTTGATCAGCTCCTGCTCGGGCGTCTTGGAGAAGCCGTAGTTGAAGCTGGACCCACCCAGGCCGTCGCCGTGGGTGACCTCGATGACCGGTACGCCCGCGGTGTCCAAGGCGGCGACGATGGCGCCGACCTCATCTTTGGTGAATTGATGACGCTTGTGATGCGATCCGTCGCGCAGCGACGTATCGGTCATCCGGACGTCCCAGATCGGGTTGAAGAAGATCTCTTTGGTGCTCATGCTTGCGCTCCTCGGGCCGTCGCAGAAAGCGATTCCTTGGCGATCTCCTCGCCGACCTTCGTCGCCGCGGCGGTCATGATGTCCAGGTTTCCAGCGTAAGGCGGCAAGTAGTCGCCCGCACCCTCCACTTCGACGAATGTGGTGACCAGCGCCTGGCCGCCCGAGTTCATCGACGGCTCGTCGAACTGCGGCTCGTTGAGCAACCGGTAGCCCGGCACGTAGGTTTGCACCTCGGCGACGACATCCTTGATCGACTGCGCGATCGCGTCACGGTCGGCGTCCTCGGGGATCGCGCAGAAGATGGTGTCGCGCATGATCATTGGCGGATCGGCCGGGTTGAGGATGATGATCGCCTTGCCGCGGGCGGCGCCACCGATGCTCGACACCCCGGCGCTGGTGGTCTTGGTGAACTCGTCGATGTTGGCGCGCGTACCGGGGCCCGCCGACGCCGAGGACACGGACGCCACGATCTCGGCATAAGGCACATCGACGACGCGGCTGACCGCGTGCACGATCGGGATCGTGGCCTGCCCGCCACACGTGACCATGTTGACGTTGGGCGCTTCGAGGTGCGCGCGCAGATTGGCCGGTGGAATGACGCCGGGGCCGACGGCCGCCGGGGTCAGGTCGATGGCGCGGATGCCGGCCTCGGCGTAGCGCGGGGCGGCGTCGCGGTGCACGTAGGCGCTGGTGGCCTCGAACACCATGTCCGGCTTGTCGGCCTGGGCCAACAGCCAGTCGACACCCTCATGGCTCGTCTCGAGGCCGAGCTTGCGGGCCCGGGCCAGACCTTCGGACTCCGGGTCGATCCCGATCATCCAGCGCGGCTCCAGCCATTCTGAGCGCAGTAGCTTGTAGAGCAGATCGGTACTGATGTTGCCGGATCCGACGATCGCGACTTGAAGTTTCCGGCCAGCCGTGTCCGGCATTTTGATGTCTCCCTACTCGAAACTCAGGTGTACTGAACCTAACCCGGCGAAGTCCGCGACGAAATCGCTGCCCGGAGGTGCATCTATCGCACGCGTGCACGAGCCCGGCAACACGATGTCACCGGCCTTCAAACGCACCCCGAAGCTCTCGACCTTGCGGGCCAGCCAGGCCACCGCGGTCACCGGATTGCCCAGCACCGCATCGCTGCGACCCTCGGCTACCACCTCGCCGTGGTTCCTCAAAACGGCGTCGATAGCTCGTATATCTATGTCCTTCGGCGACACCCGCGCCTCACCGAGCACCCACCCGGCCGACGACGCGTTGTCTGCGATGGTGTCGCACAACTTGATCTGCCAGTTGGTGATCCGGGTGTCGATCAACTCGATCGCGGGAGCGAACGCCGCCGTCGCAGCCAGCACATCCTCTTCGGTGCAGCCTGCACCGGGCAGGTCGTCGGCCAGGATGAAGCCGACCTCGACCTCGACGCGCGGGTAGAGGAAGTTCGCGCTCTTCACCGGTTTGTTCTCGAACACCTCCATCTCGTCGAGGAGGTGCCCGTAATCCGGTTCGTCGACGCCCATCATGTCCTGCATCGCCTTGCTGGACAGGCCGACCTTGTGGCCGATCACCCGGGCGCCCTCGGCGATCCGCTGGCGGATGTTGATCAGCTGGATCTCGTAGGCATCTATCACATCGATGCCGGGATTACGGTCGGTCAACGGGCTGATCGGAACCCGACTGCGCTCGGCCTGGGCCAAGTCGGCAGCCAGCTCGTCGCGCACCTCGACACTAAGCATGTGGTGAAGTCCCCTCACTTCATTGACCGGGGCGGTTGTTGTATGGCCGGCCAATTCTATAACGTGTTCTACATGACTGGACAGGAGTACGACGTCGTGGTGGTCGGTAGCGGCGCCGCCGGCATGGTCGCCGCCCTCACCGCTGCCCACCAGGGCCTCTCGACAGTAGTCGTAGAAAAGGCTCCACACTATGGAGGTTCCACTGCGCGGTCAGGTGGCGGAGTGTGGATCCCGAACAACGAGATTCTCAAGCGTGACGGGGTCTCCGACACCGCTGACGCCGCGCGCACCTACCTGCACAACATCATCGGCGATGTGGTGCCCGCGGAGAAGATCGACACCTATCTGGACCGCGGGCCGGAGATGCTGTCGTTCGTGCTCAAGAAGTCCCCGCTGAAGCTGTGCTGGGTGCCGGGGTACGCGGATTACTACCCGGAGACACCCGGCGGCAAGCCGACCGGGCGGTCCGTCGAGCCCAAGCCGTTCAACGCCAAGAAGCTCGGGCCGGACGAGAAGGGCCTGGAGCCGCCGTACGGCAAGGTGCCGCTGAACATGGTGGTGATGCAGCAGGACTACGTGCGGCTCAACCAGCTCAAGCGGCATCCCCGCGGTGTGCTGCGCAGCCTCAAGGTGGGTGTGCGCTCGGTGTGGGCCAACGCCACCGGCAAGAACCTGGTCGGTATGGGCCGCGCCCTGATCGGGCCGCTGCGCATCGGTCTGCAGAAGGCCGGCGTGCCGGTGCAGTTGAACACCGCGCTGACGGATCTCTACGTCGAGGACGGCGTGGTGCGCGGCATCTACGTGGCTGATGCACGCGACGGTTCTGCTGAGCCCGTGTTGATTCGGGCTCGTAAGGGCGTCATCCTCGGCTCGGGCGGGTTCGAGCACAACGAGCAGATGCGGGTCAAGTACCAGCGCGCGCCGATCACCACCGAGTGGACGGTCGGAGCGGTGGCCAACACCGGCGACGGCATCCTGGCCGCCGAAAAGCTCGGGGCCGCATTGGAACTCATGGAGGACTCCTGGTGGGGCCCGACGGTTCCGCTGGTCGGCGCACCGTGGTTCGCATTGTCCGAGCGCAACTCCCCCGGGTCGATCATCGTCAACATGGCCGGCAAGCGATTCATGAACGAGTCGATGCCGTACGTGGAGGCGTGCCATCACATGTACGGCGGCCAGTACGGCCAGGGACCAGGGCCCGGCGAGAACATCCCGGCCTGGCTGGTCTTCGACCAGCAGTACCGCGACCGCTACATCTTCGCGGGATTGCAGCCGGGGCAGCGGATTCCGTCGAAGTGGCTGGAATCGGGCGTCGTCGTCAAGGCTCAGACACTCGATGAGCTCGCCCAGAAGACGGGCCTGCCCGCCGACGCCTTCAAGTCGACCGTCGAACGGTTCAACGGCTTCGCCCGCTCCGGCGTCGACGAGGACTTCAAGCGCGGCGAAAGCGCCTACGACCGCTACTACGGTGACCCGACCAACAAGCCCAACCCGAACCTCGGCGAGATCAAGAATGGACCGTACTACGCGGCCAAGATGGTTCCGGGCGATCTGGGCACCAAGGGCGGAATCCGGACCGACGTGCGCGGGCGCGCGCTGCGCGACGACGACTCGGTGATCGAGGGACTCTATGCCGCCGGTAATGTCAGCTCCCCGGTGATGGGTCACACCTACCCGGGACCGGGCGGCACCATCGGACCCGCCATGACGTTCGGGTACCTCGCAGCACTGGATATCGCCGGAGCCGCCCCGGCGGCGACATCCAACACCGGAAAGAGCTGATATGCCAATCGATCTCGACAAGGCGCTGGGCGCCGAGCTGGAACCCATCGAATTCTCATGGACCAGCAGTGATATCCAGCTTTACCACCTCGGCCTCGGTGCGGGCGCCGATCCGATGGATCAGCGGGAGCTGCGGTATCTGGTCGACGGCACCCCGCAGGTGCTGCCGACGTTCGGGAACGTGGCCGTCAGCTTCCACATGACCGAGCCGCCGAAGGTGCAGTTCCCCGGCATCGACATCGAGCTGTCGAAGGTGCTGCATGCCAGCGAGGGTGTCAGTGTCCCCGGCCCGATTCCGACCAGCGGCACGGCGAAGTCGGTGCAGCGCTTCACCGAGATCTGGGACAAAGGCAAGGCCGCCGTCATCGTCAGTGAGACGACGGTGACCGATCCCTCGGGCACACTGCTGTGGACCACGACGCGGTCGATCTTCGCGCGCGGCGAGGGCGGTTTCGGCGGCGAGCGTGGGCCGTCTTCTTCGGCGCAGGCACCTGAGCGCGCGCCGGATCTCGAGATCGCCCTGCCGACCCTGCCGCAACAGGCCCTGCTGTACCGGCTGTGCGGCGACCGCAATCCCCTGCATTCCGACCCGGCCTTCGCCAAGGCCGCCGGCTTCGACCGGCCGATCCTGCATGGGTTGTGCACCTACGGCATCGGCTGCAAGGCCATCGTCGACAACCTGCTCGACGGTGACGTGTCCCAGGTGGCTTCGTACAGTGCGCGATTCGCCGGCGTGGTGTTCCCCGGCGAGACGTTGCAAGCCAACATCTGGAAAGAAGACGGTCGCTTCATCGGTGTGCTGACCGCGCCTAGCCGCGACAACGCGGTCGTGCTGTCAGGTGTGGAACTGGTTCCTGCCTAAGGCTTCTGAACGCAGCTCGGCCCACTACATCCGACGCGAAAGATCGTCGTCGCCGCCGCTGTAGCGCGGAGGCTCATGCGGGGTGACCGGCACCGGACCTGGCGCAGGCCGGCTCTCGCTGGGACCGGCAGCCGCGGCGGGCGGAGCAGCCGACGTCGGCGGCGCTGATGGCGCGGCGGATGGCCCGGCCGACGCCGCGGCGCCCGCGCCCGTCCGCTCGTTCAGCTGCGCTTCCCGCTTGTCCAGCTGGTCGTCACGCTCATTTTGGCGATTTTCTCGCTCGTCCTGCTTGGAATCGCGCTCGTTCAGTTGAGCCTCACGCTCAGCGGCCTGCTGTTGCGGGTTCGGGCCCATCGGGGCACCACCGGGGGCACCGGCACCGGGGGCGGCGCCGCCTTCTGAACCGCCGCCCTTGGCACCTTCCATGGCCTTCATCAGTGGCTCCATCAGCGAGCCGAACTGCCCGCCCATCTGGCCCGCGGCCTGTGCCGGGGCACTAGCCATCTGACCCATCTGGCCGAGCTGGCCCATCATCTGGCCAAGCTGACCCACGCCTTCCCCGCCGGCCTGGTCGGCTTTCTCATAGGCACCCTGGGCATCACCCAGCTTGCCGTTGAACATGTTCTCTTTGGCCGCCAATGCTGTGACGTTCGTGGTCAACGAGGCGGCCATGGTCGGCAGCAAACCGGCGATCGTCATACTCATGGCGTCCTCGCCAGGCGGGATCCTCGGCATGTCCGGAAGTTGAATGGGCGCGGCACTCCAGTTCAGCGTGCCAGGCGTGGTGAACGGCGTATCAGCCACGGGTAACTCCTTCAAAGTTCATCGTGCATCCGAACATCGCGTGCTCACCACTCATCGTCGTCGCCGCCATCGTCGTAGCTGTGGTCCAGCGGAGCGGGAACAGCCAACCCCGCCGCTGTACCTCCACTTGTGCCTCGCTGTCCCATCATTCCCATCGGGGCACCCATACCGCCGCCCATACCGCCCATGGCGCCGGCGGCCACCGGAGCGACTCCGATGGCGGCACTGCCCGCCAGCCCAGGATCCACCGAAACCGGGGCCGTACCACCCACGAGTTTCGACATCAGCGGTGTCTGCGCGCCGGCTCCGCCCGAACCCGGCAACGACGCCGACTTGACCATGCCCGCACCACTGCTCGGGCCGGATCCGCCGGCCAACGGATGGTTGGAGAAGGACGAAAACGGCGACGGTCCGCCCCCGGTGCCGCCCTTGCCCGCCGAACCGAACATCGATGTCAGCTGCTGCAGCGGCTGTGAAAGCTGTTGCAGGGGTTGCGAAAGCTGCTGGGGGATCTGACCGATCATCTGCGGGATCTGGCCCAACATCTGCGGGAGCTGACCGAGGAGCTGCATCATCTGCTGCATGCCCTGCTGGCCGGCCTGCTGCGCCTGCGCCGTCGGCGGCGTTCCGAACTGGGGCGCATTGGCCACCGTCCCCAGCGCGCTGGCCATCTGGGTGGTGCCTGCGGTGACGGTTGCGACGTTCTGCGCGAGCCCCGCCTTGACCCGGCTCTCGATCAATGCCTGCTTATCGGCGATGGGCACCGCCTGCAGCGCTTCGACCTCGTGCTGCACTTCCTGCGCCGCGGCGTTGACCGCCATCTTCGTTTGCACGACCGCGGCCGCCATTTGAGTCAGTTGGGTGGCGATCGCTTGAGCCTGCGCAGCGTTGGCCTGGTGGCCGGCGATCATCGTGGTCGCCTCGCCCGAAGCGGCCAACGACCCGGAGCCCTGCCATACCTCCCCCAGCTTCGCCAGCTGGTTGGTCTGCTCCGGCACGATGTTGCCGCTGATCTTGGCGGCCAACTTCTCGTACGAAGCTGCCGCCGCCGTCAACTGCTCTTCGTCGACATTCGGCCAACCCGGGCCCATCACGGTCTGCGACCCAAACGGGCTGCTGTCAGGCATCATCCCCACGACACGGCCCCCCTTCCACGCGTCCTGCTGTTTGCAGCAAAGATTACCGTGCCCAGCGGGGGTTCCGACGCACCTTTATCCCAGGATCAACCCCGAGGTCGGCACCCCGGTACCGGCGGTGACCAACACGTGTTCGACACCGTCGACCTGATTCACCGACGTGCCCCGCAATTGGCGCACCCCTTCGGCAATCCCGTTCATGCCGTGGATGTAGGCCTCGCCCAGCTGCCCACCGTGCGTGTTGATCGGCAACCGCCCGCCGATCTCGATCGCACCATCGGCAATGAAATCCTTGGCTTCGCCCTTACCGCAGAACCCAAGCTCTTCCAGCTGGATCAGGGTGTAGGGGGTGAAGTGGTCGTACAGGATCGCCGTCTGGATGTCGGCGGGTGACAGACCGGACTGCTCCCAGAGTTGGCGTCCGACCAGACCCATCTCGGGTAGTCCCAGCTCATCGCGGTAATACGAGTACATGGTGAACTGGTCGACGCCCGCGCCCTGGGCCGCCGCCTCGATGACGGCCGGCCGGTGCTTGAGGTCTTTGGCCCGCTCGGGGGTCGTGACGACGATCGCCACCCCACCGTCGGTTTCCTGGCAGCAGTCGAGCAACCTCAGGGGTTCGGCGATCCACCGAGAGTTCTGGTGATCCTCGATGGTGATCGGCTTGCCGTAGAAATGCGCCTTGGGGTTGTTCGCGGCGTGTTTGCGGTCGGCCACCGATACCGCACCGAAATCCGCACTCGTCGCGCCGTATTCGTGCATGTACCGCTGGGCGATCATCGCCACCGACGCCGCCGGTGTGCTCAGCCCATGTGGGTAGGACCAGCTGTACTCGACCCCGCGCGAATCGGCGTTGGTCGTCAGGCCGGTCATCACCTGACCGAAGCGGAACTCCGAACGCTCGTTAAAAGCCCGGTATGCCACAACCACTTCGGCCACGCCGGTCGCGACCGCGAGGGCCGCCTGCTGCACGGTCGCAGCGGCCGCGCCACCGCCGTACCCGATCTGGCTGAAGAACTTCAGGTCGCCGATCCCGGTGGCCCGGGCCACGGCGGTCTCCAGGTTGGAGTCCATCGTGAAGGTCACCAAGCCGTCGACGTCCGACGGCGCCAGGCCGGCGTCACCGAGCGCGTCGAGCACCGCTTCTGCGGCGAGCCGCAGCTCACTACGCCCGGAGTTCTTGGAGAAGTCGGTGGCGCCGATACCGGCGATGGCCGCCTTGCCGGAGAGCATCAGTTGTCCCCCAATGTGAGTGTGGCAGTGGCGATGACGTGGTCACCGAGGCTGTTGCTGCCCACCACTTTCACGGTTGCCACGCCGTCCTCGATTGCGGTGATCTCACCGGCGAACGTCACGGTGTCGTAGGCGTACCACGGCACGCCGAGGCGCAGGCCGATGGACTTGATCCGTGCCGACGGCCCGGCCCAGTCGGTCAGATACCGCTGCACGAGTCCGGTATCGGTGAGGATATTGACGAAGATGTCCTTCGACCCCTTGGCGTGTGCCTTGTCCCGGTCGTGATGAACATCCTGGTAGTCGCGGGTGGCGATGGCGGTAGAGACGATGAACGTCGGGTCGCCGTAGATCTTGAGTTCCGGCAGCTTGGTGCCGACCTGTGTCACTTTGCCGACTCCCATGCGTACAGGGTCCACGCCGGGCTGATATCGCTGTCCGGGAAGTCGATAAAGGTTGCGCGCACAGGCATTCCGATCTGCACCTTGTCGGGGTCGATATTGCGCAGTTCGCCGAGCATCCGCACCCCTTCCTCGAGTTCGACGAGGGCGATGACGAACGGCAGGGTACGGCCGGGCACCTTGGGCGCATGATGCACGACGAAGCTGAACACCGTGCCTTTGCCGGAGGCGACGACGAAATCCGTCGGCTCGTCTTTACCGGCCCATACCGCGGGCACCGGCGGATGCTGCAGAGCGCCGTCGGGGCGCTTCTGAATCCGCAGTTCGTGCGCGTTGACGCCGTCCCAGAAGAACTGGGTGTCGCGGGACGCGGCCGGACGCATCAGCTTGTCCGGATCCAGATCGTCCGGAACCGCCGGCTTGTCTTTCTCGGCCGGCCGGAATTTCATGATCCGCCAGGCCATTTCGGCGACATCCTCGTCGCCGACCTGCCAGGTGATCTTCTGGTTGATGAAGAAGCCCTCACCCAATGCGGTCTGCTTGGGCCCGATGACGTCGGTGAGCTCGGCGGCGATGCTGACTTCTTCACCCGGCTGCAGATAGCGGTGATAGGTCTGCTCGCAGTTGGTGGCGACGACGCCGACATAGCCTGCGGCATCGAAGATCTCGATGATCTTGCCCAGCGGATCGTCGTCGGGCCGAACACCGCCCAGGCCCATCATCGTCCACACCTGGATCATGGCCGGCGGCGCGACGATGCCGGGATGGCCCGCCGCTCTCGCGGCTTGTTCGTCGACGTAGATCGGGTTGCGGTCGCCGATGGCATCGGTCCAATGGTGAATCATCGGCTGGTTCACCGGATCCCGGCCGACGCGCGGCTTGCTGCGGCCCGCAGCCTTGATCTCGTCTACTGCCTTCTGCAGATCGCCTGACACGTCACTCACCGCGGAACCCTCGGCACCTTCAGCCCGGACGCGGCGATCATCTCCCGCATCACCTCGTTGACACCGCCGCCGAACGTGATGACCAGGTTGCGCTTGGTCATCTTGTCGAGCCAGTCGAGCAGCTCGGCGGTCTCCGGGTCAGCCGGGTTGCCGTAGCGTCCGACCAGCTCTTCGGCCAGCCGTCCGACCTCTTGAATGCGTTCGGTGGAAAAGACTTTCGTCGCCGCGGCATCGGCGACGGCGATGGTCTCGCCCGATGCAGCGACCTGCCAGTTGAGCAACTCGTTGATCCGCCAGATCGCCTTGATCTGGCCGAGCAGACGCCGCGCACCTTCCTGCTCGATGGGTGTCACCCCGTCCGCGCCTGGCTTGGACGCCCAGGTCCGAATCTGGTCGTAGATACCGGCGACCCGGCCGGCCGGCCCGAGGCCGACCCGCTCGTGGTTGAGCTGGGTGGTGATGAGTTTCCAGCCGCCGTTCTCCTCGCCGACCAACATGTCGGCGGGGACGTGGACGTCGTTGTAGTAGGAGGCATTGGTGTGGTGGGCACCGTCGGACAGGATGATCGGCGTCCACGAGTAGCCGGGATCCTTGGTGTCGACGATCAGGATCGAAATGCCCTTGTGTTTGGCCGCACTCGGATCGGTCCGGCACGCCAGCCAGATGTAGTCGGCGTCATGGGCGCCGGTGGTCCACATCTTCTGGCCGTTGACGATGTATTCGTCACCGTGTTTCACCGCAGTCGTGCGCAGCGACGCCAGATCGGTTCCCGCGTCGGGCTCGGAGTAGCCGATCGCGAAATGGATGTCGCCGGAAAGGATGCCGGGCAGGAACTTCTTCTTCTGCTCCTCGGTGCCGTACACCTGCAGCGTCGGCCCTACGGTTTGCAGTGTCACCAGCGGCAGAGGAACGTCGGCGCGGTTGGCCTCGTTGACGAAGATCTGCTGCTCGATCGGGCCGAAGCCCAGGCCGCCGTACTCCTTTGGCCAGCCCACCCCGAGTTTGCCGTCGGAGCCCATCCGCTTGATCACCGCGCGATAGGCCTCATTGTGCCGATCGGAGGCCATCGCCTCCGCCTCGTCAGGCGTGATAAGCGTCGAAAAGTATTGCCGCAGTTCGGCTTGCAGTGCTCGCTGCTCGGGAGTCAGCTCGATGTACATTAAACCCCCACCAGGTCCAGGCGATGCGACGGACCGCCGAGCAGTCGCGTCAGATCCTTGATCGAAGAGTAGTAGCGATCCATGGGATAGGTGATGTCCATGCCCATACCGCCGTGCAGGTGATGGCAGATGCGCATCGCGGGCGGGGCCTGCGAGGTCAGCCAGTAGCCGAGGATGGCAAGGTCCTCATCGGTGTCCAACCCTTCCGAGAGCCGCCACACCACCGAGTTCGACACCAGATCGATGGTGCGGGAGGCGATGTACACCTCGGACAGCTGGGCGGCAACCGTCTGGAACGTCGACAGTGGCCTGCCGAACTGCTCACGGTTGGCCACGTAGTCGGCGGTGAGCCGCAGCGCACCGGCGACCAGTCCGGCCGCGAACGCGCCCGTCGTCGCCAGCGCCAACTGATTCACCCGCGCCGCGCTCGCCCCGTCCAGCACATCCTCGTCGGGCACGGTGGCGTCGGCGAACGTCACCACGTATTCGTCGGAACCGTTGGCGGTCGGTGTTTTCGTCACCGTGACGCCGGATGCGGTCGGTGAAACCACGACGACCGCGTTGTCGGCGGTGACCACCAGCCACTGCGCGCTCTGCGCAAATGGCACACCGACTTTCGTGCCGTTGAGCTTCCCGCCCGAGAACGTGGTGGCTGGACGGTCCGGCATCGACGCACCGGTCTCGTTCAGCGCCGCCGAGAGCACCGCACCCTTGGCCACCCCGGAAAGGTAACGGTCCTGTTGTGCATCCGAAGCCAGTTCGAGCAACGGCACCAACCCTAGGCCGAGGGTGGCGAGCGCCGGGCTGATCGTGCCGTGCCGGCCGATCTCGGTCAGCGCGGTCGCCACTTCGAGAAGTCCGAGGCCGTCACCGCCGAGTCGCTCCGGAACTGCCAATGCCGTTACGCCACCGGAAACCAGTGCGTCCCAAGTATTGTCCCGCTCCAGCACAGACGTCACCACATCGGCAACAGCCTGCTGTTCGGGGTTTCGACTGAAATCCACCCGTTCTCCTAAGTTATTGCGCTACGGGGCACATGCCGGTGTAGTCGACTTCCCAGTGCTTAATACCATTGAGCCAGCCCGACTTCAGGCGTTCGGGCTCACCGATCGGCTTGAGATCGGGCATGGTGTCGGCGACTGCGTTGAAGATCAGGTTGATGGTCATCCGGGCCAGGTTGGCGCCGATGCAGTAGTGGGCGCCGGTGCCGCCGAACCCGACGTGCGGGTTCGGGTCGCGCAGGATATTAAAGGCGTGAGGTGTGTCAAAAACCTCGTCGTCGAAGTTGGCCGAGCGGTAGGACATCACGACCCGCTCGCCCTTCTTGATTTTCACGCCACTGAGCTCGGTGTCCTCGAGTGCGGTGCGCTGGAAGGCCGAGACGGGTGTGGCCCAACGGATGATCTCGTCGGCAGCAGTCTCGGGGCGCTCCTTCTTGTAGAGCTCCCACTGCTCGGGATGCTGCGAGAACCCGATCATCCCGTGGGTGATCGAGTTGCGGGTGGTCTCGTTCCCGGCCACCGCGAGCATCACCACGAAGAAACCGAACTCGTCATCGGAGAGCTTCTCACCCTCGATATCGGCCTCGATCAGCGTCGTGACGATGTCATCGGTGGGGTTCTTCGCCCGCTCCTCGGCCATCTTCATCGCATAGGTGATGAGCTCGAAGGACGACATGGCCGGGTCGACGTCGGCATACTCCTCGTCCTCGCCTGCGGTCATCTCGTTCGACCAGCGGAACAGCTTGTCGCGGTCCTCCTGCGGCACGCCCAACAGACCGGCGATCGCCTGAAGTGGCAGCTCACACGAGACCTGCTCGACGAAGTCACCGCGGCCGGCGGCAAGGGCCTCCTTGGCGATGTTCTGTGCCCGCAGATCGAGCTCTTCCTTCAGGCGCCCCACCGCGCGCGGGGTGAAGCCGCGGGAGATGATCTTGCGCAACCGGGTGTGCTGCGGCGCGTCCATGTTCAACAGCACGGCCTTCTGCAGGTCGATCGCGTCGCGCGTCATCTCCTGCGGCCAGACCGGGATGGCGCCGTCGGGCGAGCTGCCGAACACGTCGTTGCGCTTCGACACCTCTTTGACATCGGCGTGCTTGGTGACGAGCCAATAGCCCTTGTCACCGAACCCGCCGGTGCCGCCGGGAACGTCGACCCAGTGGACGGGCTCGGACTTGCGCAGCTCGGCGAGCTCCTCGACAGGCAGACGCTCGAGGTTCAGGCTCGCGTCGAGAGGATCGAAGCCCTTGGGCAGATTCGGGCAGGCCATGTGACTACTCCTAATGTCTGTAGCAGGCGTGTTCTGTCTGAGAGCACCTGACACAACGTGGTCTAGTACCGATTAGGACCATTGAAACATGCCTTGACCGCAGATCAAAGGCAGTGTTGCATCGTCGCTTGTCAGAGTAATGAAACGTGTTCTAGCCTGGCCACATGGGTAATCCTGTCATCGTCGAAGCCACTCGCAGCCCGATCGGAAAGCGCAACGGCTGGTTGTCCGGCCTGCACGCGACCGAATTGTTGGGCGCCGTGCAGAAGGCACTCGTGGAGAAGGCCGGGATCGAGGCCGGTGACGTCGAGCAGCTCATCGGCGGCTGCGTCACGCAATACGGCGAACAGTCCAACAACATCACCCGCGTGGGCTGGCTGACCGCGGGCCTGCCCGAGCACGTGGGCGCCACCACCATCGACTGCCAGTGCGGCAGCGCGCAGCAGGCCAACCATCTGGTCGCCGGCCTGATCGCCACGGGTGCTATCGACATCGGCATCGCCTGCGGCATCGAGGCGATGAGCCGGGTCGGCCTGGGCGCCAACGCCGGTCCGGACCGCAGCATCATCCGCGCGTCGTCGTGGGACATCGACATGCCCAACCAGTTCGAGGCCGCCGAGCGGATCGCCAAGCGCCGCGGCATCACCCGCGCCGACGTCGACGCGCTCGGCCTGGCTTCGCAACGCAAGGCGAAACAGGCATGGGCCGAGGGCCGGTTCGACCGGGAGATCTCGCCGATCTCCGCGCCGGTGCTCGACGAGAACAAGCAGCCGACGGCCGAGTGGGCGCCGGTCACCCGTGACCAGGGCCTGCGTGACACCACGGCCGAAGCGTTGGCGTCACTGAATCCGGTGATGGAAGGCGGTATTCACACCGCGGGCACGTCCTCACAGATCTCCGACGGCGCCGCCGCGGTGCTGTGGATGGACGAAGACAAGGCGCGCGCACTCGGACTGAAGCCACGCGCCCGGATCGTCGCGCAGGCCAATGTCGGCTCCGAGACCTACTACCACCTCGACGGTCCGGTGCAGTCCACCGCCAAGGTGCTGGAGAAGGCCGGGATGAAGCTCGGTGACATCGACCTCGTCGAGATCAACGAGGCGTTCGCCTCGGTGGTGCTGTCCTGGGCTCAGGTGCACGATGCCGATATGGACAAGGTCAACGTCAACGGCGGGGCGATCGCGCTCGGGCACCCGGTGGGATCCACCGGCGCGCGGTTGATCACCACCGCACTGCATGAACTCGAGCGCAGCGACAAGAGCACTGCGCTGATCACGATGTGCGCCGGCGGCGCGTTGTCGACCGGCACGATCATCGAAAGAATCTGAGACCTTCCGTGACCTTCTCCGAAGCCGAGCGCATCGCAGCGGCTCAGTCCTACATAGACGCGCTCGTCACACACCAGGCCGACAAGGTGCCGTTCGCGCCGGACTGCATCCGTATCGAGATGGGCCTGAAAACCGGACGCTCCGGAGATCACTTGCGGCGCAGTCTGAATAACGGCCCGCAGTTCAAATTGATCGAATCTGCGACGCCGCCCGAGTTCACTGTCGACGGCGACCACATCCGGGCCCGGTTCGACGTGCTGACCAAGCCCCGGCTGGCCGGACGGCGGGTGTGCTCGCACGTCGACGAAACCTTCCTGATCCCGGCTACTGATCCGAGTGGGTTGGCTACCATCCACCACATTCACGCCACCCTCAAGCCGTTCATCAGCCGATAGGTTCACTCCATGGCCAATACGCCGAAGCCGCTCAACCCCAAACAGGTCGAACGGCTCAATGCGCCGTCCACCGGCACCGCCATCAAGTGGATGTCGCGGGCCCAGACCTGGATCTTCAAGAAGACGAACGGCAAGTTCGGTAACAAGTTCCTGCGCGGCGCGGCGGTCGGCATCCTGACCACCATCGGGCGAAAGTCCGGGCAACCCCGGGACAGTCCGCTGCTCTTCCTGCAGGAGGGCAAGCGCATCGTCCTGGTGGCCTCGCAGGGCGGCCGTGCGACGAACCCGATGTGGTACCTGAACCTGAAAGCCAACCCCGCCATCACATTCCAGACCAAGAAGGAACGACTGGAGCTGGTGGCGCGTGAGGCCACCGACGCCGAACGCGACGAGTACTGGCCCAAGCTGGATGCGATGTACGCCGACTTCGCAAATTACCGGTCCTACACCGAACGCAAGATCCCGATCGTCATCTGCGATCCATAACGCTGTCGACCAGCGTCAACGCCCCTGAACCTTTGCGTTCAGGGGCGTTTTGTAGTTTTCCGATCGCGTCAGTAGACACATTCGCGATGTTGTACAGTGAGCCGGCACACAGGTGAACACCGAGTGTGCTAGAGCCCACACCTCGGTGTACAGATGGAGAACTACATGCAGAAACCCTCAGGTCGCCGGACCGCCGGAGCCGCCGCGACAGCCCTCACGGCCAGCGCCCTCTTTGCCGTCTCGGTCCTTCCAGCTTCCGCCATGACGGTGACGTTCGTGCGGCACGGCGAATCCCAGGGCAATGCGTCGGGGAACATCGACACCTCGGTGCCAGGTCCGGGTCTCACCGAGCTCGGCGAAACCCAGGCAGCCGGGGTGCCGGACAAGCTCACGGGCTACGGGTACGACATCGACGCCTACGACGGCCTCTATGCATCGGACATGATCCGGACCCAGCAGACGGCCGCGTACGCCGACCTGCCCGGCGGCACTGCCGAGGTGATCGGCGGCTTCCGCGAGATCAATGCCGGGATTTTCGAGGGCCAATCCCAGGAAGAGGGCCTCGGCCGACTGGGCTACGCCCTCGCCCCGCTGGCATGGACGTTGGGTGCGCGGTTCGTGCGCATACCCGGGTCTGAGGACGGCAACGAGTTCGACGCCCGCGTCGATGCCGCACTTGCCCAGGTCGAGGCGAATGGCGACGACAACCCGGTGGTGTTCTCGCACGGAGCCACGATGATGTTCTGGACCCTGATGAACGTCGACAACCCGGATCTGATGCTGTTCGCACAGCACCCGCTCGAGAACACCGACGTCGTGGTGGTCGAAAGCAATGGCGAGGGTGGGTGGACGCTCAAGCGCTGGGCCGACACGGAGGTCGGGCCGGCGACGTTCCCGATAAAGGTGTTCGTCAATGTTCGCGATCTGGTGGTTGCCCCGCAGACTGCCGCCTATGACGTTCAGCAGGCCGTCAAGACGGGCGACATCACGACGATCGCCAACACGGTTCGCGACAGCGCCGTCGACGTCGCCACTGCGCCGGTCAAGTTCGGCCTGGACATGGCAGAGGATATCGGCGATGAGATCGGTGGCCTGACCCAGTCTGCGAACACCCTTGCCGCAGAGGAAAAGTCCGCGACCACTGCTGACCGGCAGCAGGCCCGCATCACCACGGTCAACGGTGCCACGAAGCTGACCGATGGCAACAAGGTGACACCGGGGAAGGCCTCTTCAGCTGTGGGCCAACGGGTTCGGGCAGCGGTCCAGGGTGTGAAGGCCGATGTCGATTCGTCAATGAAGCAGGTCGGCGAAACCGTAAGGAAACTCGCCGCCGGAGGAAAGTCCGGTAAGACTGAGACCGCGAAAGCCGGCGACGACAAACCAGCCGACAATGACGCCGCGTGAGATGAACCGGCGCAAATGACCAATTCAGCCCGCTACTCATTCCGAGTAGCGGGCTGAATTGTTTCTGGCGCGGTGTAGCTCCGCACGAATCGGTCCCGAACACCGGGACAATCTCCCACCAGCCCACTAATCAGCTCAACCATGGTTTTTGCTCCAGAAACCATTACGCCAACGGAGGCAGAATGAACAATTCAAGATGCTCGCGCACGCGGGCGATTCTCGGGGGTGTCGCGTTCGCATTCCTCGCTTTCTTTATGGCAATTCCCGTTGCCAGCGCAGCCGAAGTCATGCGGGTGACATTTATCCGGCACGGGGAATCAGAGGGCAACGCCTCGGGTCTGATCGACACGTCGACGCCCGGTCCGGTGCTCACTCCCCTGGGCCAGCAGCAATCCCAGGACGTCGTGGACACGCTCGGCGACAACAACTATGACGCGATCTACGCGTCGACGATGGTGCGGACTCAACTGACGGCGGCGCCGATGTCGCAGTATTTGGGCCTGCCCATCCAGGTGCTGCCAGGCCTGCGAGAGATCGAGGCCGGTGCGTTCGAGGGGACGCCAGAGGCTGAGGCTCAGGCCGGTTACGGAGCGGTCCTGCTCGCGTGGGCGTTCGGGGGCCAGCTCGATGTGCCGATGCCGGGAACGGATCCATTGCTCAACGGGCACGTCTTCGACGCCCGGGTGGAAGATGCTCTGAAGACGATGTACGACAACGGTGATCGCAACGCCGTCGCCTTCTCGCACGGTGGCACCATCATGTTCTGGACGATGATGAACGTGAACAACCTCACGCTGCCGGAGAAGATCCAGCTGCTGAGCACAGCGCAGTTGCACAACACCGACTACGTCGTCATCGAGGGCAATCCGGAGGACGGCTGGACGCTGGTGAATTGGAACGGCCAGCAGTTCACGCCCGAGCCCACCTTCGGGCACGAGGTGAAGCTTCAGGTCCGCACCCTGTCCCGCCAGCTCGAGGCGGTCGCTTCCGAGGTGAAGGCGGCCTTCGCCACCGGCAATCCGGCGACTATTGCCACCGCCATCAACCGGGGTGTTGCCGAGGCGAGCTTCTCGGTCACAAAGTTCAGCCGCGCGATCAATGCCGAAGTCATTGACCGGGTGAGCAATTCGATCCCGAGCGACACGACGGAGCTGAAGGAGCAGGTTTCCACCGGCGTCGAGAATCTCAAGGCGGCGGTGGACAACACCGTCAGCGCGGTCACACCGGAGGCAGAACCGGCGGTCGCCACCGATGCGGCCGATGAGAGCACGAAGATGGTCACCAAGTCCAAGCGCAGTGGCGCAACGGATCTCACCGACGGCAACAAGTCTCGGCCAGGCGCCAAGGCCATCAGCCGGACCGGCGAGCGGGTGCGCGAAGCCGTCGAGGATGCCCGCGAGCAGATGTCGTCGTCAGCGCAGAAGATCGGTGAGGCCGTCAAGAAGGCCACCGGCCAAGGCGACAAAGCTGACGCCACCGAAAAGGACGCCGCTGACACGAACGACACCGGCGAGAAGGACGCCGCCTAACCGAACTGCGCGAGCAGACGCGAAAACCCCCGAAATCAGTTCATTTCGGGGGTTTTTGCGTCTGCTCGCCAGGAAACTCAGGCGCCGTACACCGGAACCGGCGGGCGTGCCTTGGCCAGCAGATCGGCGACCACCGAGCCCAGCTCGGCCGGGTCCCAGCGGGCACCCTTGTCGATCTCGGGTCCATGCGCCCAGCCCTCGGCGACCCGGATCTTGCCGCCCTCGATCTCGAAGACCTTGCCGGTGACGCCACGGGATTCGACGCTGCCCAGCCACACCACGAGCGGCGAGATGTTCTCCGGCGCCATCGCGTCGAAGTCGTTGCCCTGGGTAGCCATCATGTCGGCGAAGACGGTCTCGGTCATCCGGGTACGCGCCGACGGTGCGATGGCGTTGACGCTGACGCCGTAGCGCCCCATCTCGGCGGAAGCCACCAGAGTCAGGGCTGCGATACCCGCCTTGGATGCGCTGTAGTTCGCTTGACCCACGCTGCCTTGCAGGCCGGCGCCGGAGCTGGTGTTGATGATGCGGGCGTCCACGGTCTCACCGGCCTTGGACTTCGCGCGCCAGTAGGCCGCGGCGTGCTTCATGGTGGCGAAGTGCCCCTTGAGATGCACCGCGGTGACGGCATCGAACTCTTCTTCTGAGGTGTTGGCGAACATCCGGTCACGGACGATGCCCGCGTTGTTCACCAGGACGTCGAGTCCACCGAAGGAATCAACGGCGGTCTGAATGAGACCTTCGGCCTGGGCCCAGTCGGCGACATTGGCACCACTGGTGACGGCTTCGCCACCCGCCGCGGTGATTTCGTCGACCACGCCTTGGGCGGCACTGCCACCGCCTGCGGGCGATCCGTCCAGACCCACGCCGATGTCATTGACCACGACGCGCGCGCCCTCGGCGGCGAACGCCAGCGCGTGCGCGCGTCCGATGCCGCCACCGGCACCCGTAACGATGACCACCCGGCCGTCGAGCAAACCCATGCTGTGTGTCTCCTTCTACTTGATCGCGCTGGTGGTATCCAGATAGTGCGGCGGCTCTCCGCCGCCGTGCACCTCCAAGGAGGCTCCGCTGATGTACGACGCCGCTTCTGAGGCCAGAAATGCTGCGGCCCAGCCGATATCGGCGGGCTTGGCCAGCCGGCCCAGCGGGACGTTCTTCGAGATCGCCGCGATCGAGTCGGCGTCTCCGTAGAACAGTTCGGACTGCTCGGTCTCGACCATGCCCACGACGACCGAATTCACCCGCACTTTCGGCGCCCACTCGACCGCCAGCGTGCTGGTGAGGTTGTCGACCCCGGCCTTCGCCGCACCGTACGCCGCCGTGCCCGGGGTGGGACGGTGCCCACTGACGCTGGAAATATTGACGATCGAGCCGCCGCTGTCCTGGTTCTGCATCACCGCATTCGCGTGTTGCGAGACGGAGAGCGGCCCAAGCAGATTGAGCTCGATGATCTTGGTGCTGAACTTCGGCGACGCGTCAGCGGCCGGCACATAAGGAGAACCGCCGGCGTTGTTCACCACCACGTCCAGCCGGCCATGCTTGGCCACAACGGCCTCGATCAGACCCGCTACCGACGCGTCATCGCGGACATCGCAGCTGTGGAATTCGTAGGGCAGGCCCTCGACGGGACGGCGGGCACAGGTCACCACGGTGGCGCCCTGACCGGCGAAGACGGCGCTGATCCCAGCGCCGACCCCTCGCACTCCGCCGGTCACCAGGACCACCCTGCCGGTCAATCCCAAATTGAGCGCACCGGCTTCTGGCGTATCGGTCACTGTGCTAGCGTACCAAGCAAGTGCTTGCTTAGGTAGCGAGGGAGCGACCCACCCGATGACGATCACATCCACCACAGTCGAACCGGGCATCGTCTCGGTCACCGTGAACTACCCGCCCGTCAACGCCATTCCATCGGCCGGCTGGTTCGAGCTGGCCGACGCCATCACGGCGGCCGGCCGGGACCGGCAGACCCACGTGGTCATCCTGCGTGCCGAGGGCCGAGGCTTCAACGCCGGCGTGGACATCAAGGAAATGCAAAACACCGAGGGCTTCACCGCGCTCATCGACGCCAACCGGGGCTGCTTCGCGGCGTTCAAAGCGGTCTATGAGTGCGAGGTCCCGGTCGTCGCGGCGGTCAACGGGTTCTGCGTCGGCGGCGGCATCGGCCTCGTCGGCAACGCCGACGTCATCGTCGCCTCCGACGACGCCAAGTTCGGTCTCCCCGAGGTGGAGCGCGGCGCACTCGGCGCGGCCACCCACCTGTCGCGCCTGGTGCCGCAGCACATGATGCGCCGGTTGTTCTTCACCGCCGCCACCGTCGATGCCGAGACGCTGCACCACTTCGGCTCGGTGCACGAGGTGGTACCCCGCGCCGATCTCGACGAGTCTGCCCTTCGGGTGGCCCGCGACATCGCCAGCAAGGACACCCGGGTGATCCGTGCCGCCAAGGAAGCGCTCAACTTCATCGACGTGCAGCCCGTCAACGCGAGATACCGCATGGAGCAGGGCTTTACGTTCGAGCTGAACCTGGCCGGCGTCTCCGATGAGCACCGCGACGCGTTCGCGGGGACTGAAAAGGGAGCCAAATGATTCGGCGGGCACGAGCGAAGCGAGAAGGGGAGAAATGAGCGACAAGCGAACAACTCTCGACGAGGCCGTGTCGTCGATCGAGAGCGGCATGACGATCGGCATCGGCGGCTGGGGCTCGCGGCGCAAGCCGATGGCCTTCGTGCGGGCGCTGTTGCGCACCGACGTCACCGACCTGACGGTCGTCACCTACGGCGGACCGGATCTCGGCTTGTTGTGCTCGGCAGGCAAGGTCAAGCGCGTCTACTACGGCTTCGTCTCGCTGGATTCGCCGCCGTTCTACGACCCGTGGTTCGCCAAGGCACGCACCAGCGGTTCGATCGAGGCCCGCGAGATGGACGAGGGCATGCTGCGCTGCGGTCTGCAGGCTGCCGCGCAACGCCTGCCGTTCCTGCCGATCCGCGCCGGGCTCGGCAGCGATGTCCGCGCGTTCTGGGGTGACGAACTGCGCACAGTCAAGTCCCCGTACCCGACAGACGGCGGCTACGAGGAACTTGTCGCGATGCCCGCACTGAACCTCGACGCGGCGTTCGTGCACTTGAATCTCGGTGACGCGCAGGGTAATGCGGCCTACACCGGGATCGACCCGTACTTCGATGACCTGTTCCTGATGGCCGCTCAACGACGCTTCCTGAGCGTCGAGCGCGTAGTGCAGACCGACGAACTGGTCAAAGCGGTACCGCCACAAGCACTGCTGGTGAACCGGATGATGGTCGACACTGTCGTCGAAGCTCCGGGTGGCGCTCACTTCACCACCGCCGAGCCCGATTACAAGCGCGACGAGAAGTTCCAGCGGCACTATGCCGAGGCGGCCGGATCCGACGAGACCTGGGCCGAGTTCGTCACGACCTATCTGTCCGGCAGCGAGGCCGATTACCAGGCCGCCGTCCGTAATTTCCAGGAGGCCACCAAGTGATTGCCGTGACCCGCGCCGAAGTTTGCGCTGTCGCCTGTGCCGAACTGTTCCGCGATGCCGGCGAGATCATGGTCAGTCCGATGACCACGATCGTGTCGGTCGGCGCCAGGTTGGCCCGGCTTACGTTCTCCCCCGACATCCTGCTCACCGACGGTGAGGCCCGCCTGATCGCCGACACGCCGGCCATCGGCGCGGCTGCCACGATCGAGGGCTGGATGCCGTTCGGCCGGGTCTTCGAAACACTGGCCTGGGGCCGTCGCCATGTGGTCATGGGCGCCAACCAGATTGACCGATACGGCAACCAGAACCTCTCTGCATTCGGCCCGCTGCAGCAGCCAAAACGCCAGATGTTCGGGGTCCGCGGCGCGCCCGGCAACTCGATCAACCACGCGACCAGCTACTGGGTGGGCAACCACTCCAAGCGGGTGTTCGGTGACTCCGTCGACATCGTCTCCGGAATCGGCTGGGACAAGGTCGATCCCGACAACCCCGCGTACCGGTTCGTGAATGTCTACCGTGTGGTGACCAACCTCGGCGTGTTCGACTTCAACGGACCCGACCATCAGATGCATGCGGTGTCACTGCACCCGGGCGTCGAAGCTGAGCAAGTGGCCGAGAACACCTCCTTCGAGGTGCACGGCCTCAATGAGGCCGAGACCACCCGACTGGCCACCGAGGACGAGCTCAAGCTGCTGCGCGAGGTCATCGACCCGAAATCGCTGCGGGACAAAGAAGTCAAGGCCTAACCGATGAGCAAGCTCACAACGCCGCTGACCGAGCTGGTCGGCATCGAACATCCCGTCGTGCAGACCGGGATGGGCTGGGTGGCTGGCGCGCGCCTGGTGGCCGCGACCTCCAACGCGGGCGGGCTGGGCATCCTCGCCTCGGCGACGATGACGCTTGAGGAACTTCAGACGGCCGTCACCAAGGTCAAGGCGGCCACCGACAAACCCTTCGGCATAAACATGCGTGCCGACGCCGGCGACGCCAACGAGCGCGTCGACCTCCTGATCCGCGAAGGAGTCAAAGTCGCCTCCTTCGCCCTGGCTCCCAAACCGGACCTCATTGCCAAGCTCAAAGACGCAGGCGTGGTGGTCATTCCGTCGGTAGGCGCGGCCAAGCACGCCAAGAAGGTCGCCGGTTGGGGTGCCGACGCGGTGATCGTGCAGGGCGGCGAAGGCGGCGGGCACACCGGGCCGGTCGCCACAACGCTGCTGTTGCCGTCGGTTCTGGATGCGGTGGCCGATACCGGCATGCCGGTGATCGCGGCAGGCGGATTCTTCGACGGCCGTGGTCTGGCAGCCGCACTGTCCTACGGTGCAGCCGGCGTCGCGATGGGCACCCGGTTCCTGCTGACCTCCGACTCGACCGTGCCCGAGGCCGTCAAGCAGCGGTATCTGCAGGCGGCGTTGGATGGCACCGTGGTCTCGACCCGGGTGGACGGCATGCCGCACCGCGTGCTACGCACCGGCCTGGTGGAGAAGCTCGAGAGTGGCTCGCCGGTACGGGGTTTCGCCGCCGCCGTGGCCAACGCGCAGAAGTTCAAGAAGATGTCCGGGATGACCTGGCGGTCGATGGTCAAAGACGGCCTGGCCATGCGCCACGGCAAGGAACTCACCTGGTCACAGGTGGTGATGGCGGCCAACACCCCGATGCTACTGAAAGCCGGTCTGGTGGAAGGCAATACCGAAGCAGGCGTGCTGGCCTCGGGCCAAGTGGCCGGCATCATCGATAACCTGCCGTCGTGCGCTGAGCTGATCGACGCGATCGTGGCCGACGCCGTGAAGCACCTGACGGAAGCGTCCTCCTTCATTCAGCAGTAATGAAGTAAAGGAGCAGTCCACGGGGATACTGGTGGAATGCATGTCAACGCTGACAATTTCGTACGAGCAGAAACTGACCGAATGTTCTCCGACATTCAACGGGATGCCGGCGGAGTGGACACATTCCGGCACAATCGCGAACCCGCGCCCATCGATCAGCAGACCGTGATCCGACTCAATCGCGACACTCTCTACAGCTTCGCGATCGTCGACATATCCGCGGGCGCCAGCCTGACACTCCCGGACTCCGGCGAGCGCTATCTCTCGGCGATGATCGTCAACCAGGATCACCTCATCAACGCGGTCTACCACGACGGCGGCACCTACCCGCTCACCGTCGACCAGTTCGACACTCCGTACGTGCTGGTGGGTGTGCGCATCCTGGTCAACCCCCTCGATGACAGCGACGTCGCCGAGGTCGCTCGGCTCCAGGACGCACTGGGACTCGAATCCGGCTCCGCCACACCCTTCACCTGCCCGGACTATGACAGCGCGAGCATGGACGCGACACGCGACGCGTTACTCGATCTGGCCAAGGGCCTCCATGGTTTCGACCACACATTCGGTGCCCGCAATCAGATCGACCCCGTCCGTCACCTCATCGGTACAGCCGCTGGTTGGGGTGGACTCCCCACCGAGGAAGCCGCCTACATCGGCGTCGACCCGACACCGTCCAACGAAGTCCGAACGTTGACGTTGCGGGACGTTCCGGTGGATGGCTTCTGGTCGGTCTCGGTCTACAACGCACGGGGATTCTTCGAGCCCAACGAACACAACCAGTACACCGTCAACAGCGTGACCGGCGTCAAGAATCCAGATGGCTCGGTCACAATCCGGTTCGACCCCAACCCATCCGGTGACAGTCCCAACACCATTGCCACGCCCGACGGGTGGAACTTCCTGGTTCGGCTCTACCGACCGCACGCAGCGATCACCGAGGGCACCTGGCAGCTACCGGAGCTGGTTCCCGCCTCGGACTGAGTGCATCCGCCGCGCTGGGGCGGTAGCCGTCAGTGCAGCACCGTCGAACCGAAGTGGTGACAGAGAAGCAACGCCACCTCGACGTCGAGCCGATCATCGGTGATCGGCCGACCACGACGTTCGACGGCCCGGCTAACGCGGTACTTCACTGAATTGGTGTGCAGGTGTAGCTGTTCAGCGGCTGCCTTGTAGCTTGAGCCGCTGCTCAGAAATGCCCGAAGTGTGTCCCGTAACCGTTCGTCGCCATCGGTTGCTTCGGCGAGGGGGCCGAGCACCTCCCTCACCCAATGTGCCGCTGATTCGATGTTGTTGCCCAGCAGGGCGGCAATCAACACCCCCTGGTCGCTCGCCGCAGTGAAGCGGGAAGTCCCCGAAAGTAGGGCCACCGTGCGGGTGTCCATTGCCTGCCGGTGTGATTGGCGGAACCCGTCGACCCCCGGCAGCGGGTTGCCGACCGCGATGAATGGTCCATCGGCGAATGCGCGCATCCGATCCACCACGTCCGCCGCAACGTCGCCCGGCACCGGGATCCACACCCAGGCCGTCACCCGATCCACTGAGATGAACAGCGGGTTCTCCTGCGCGCCTATCGATTCGGCAAACCGGTTGACGTACCGTTCCATCGACGCGAGTTCATTGCCCTCGTCGGACTCCTCGCACCACGCGATCACGGCCAGGTGGATCCGCCTGAGCGGGTACCGGATTGCCATTGCGGCGGCATCGATATCGACGTCGGCACCAGACGCCAGCAGGTCACGCACCTTCGAGGCCCGCACGCTGTTGCGGGATTCGAGCCAGCGTTCGCGTTCCTCCTGGTAGGCCACGACCACCCGTTGGGAGATTTCGTCGATGTAGTCGAAAGACACCGACTCCATGAGCTCGTATACCGCCAGGCCGAGGGTCGGTTCGAGCTTCGAGGCGCGAATCTCGTCAAGGACGACACGTAGGACCGCGCGATGGCCAAGGCGGTAGGCCCGCACCAAGGCATTCGCGGACACTTCCCGCTGGGCCAGTCGCCGGGCGTATTCGAGAGCGCCCGTCGGAGACTCGATGTGCTTCACCGCGATGCCGTGCCGAACCGCGGCGAAAAACGTCTCGACATTGCTCGCAACGGTGTCGCGCAGCAACTGTTGAAGCTGCTCCTCACCGCGCAATTCTGATATTTCCGCAATCAGCGACTGCTGCATGGAGTCGGTGATGCCAGGCAGCTTGTCAGCGAGTCGGCCGGTGATGGCCCCCGCGGTTTCGGCGACTGTTGCCCCGTCCACGTGGCTGGTAGAGGCCATGGACAAACCGTAGTTCGAGCCTGCCGTCGAGGGGGCGATTTGTCCTCCCAGGACATAAAAGCACCCGTTCTTGGGCTCCTGAGACCGTCGTCACAGTGAATCCGGCTTCGTAACGTACATCACGACCGCAGGCCCCTGCCGGCCGCAAAAGCGGAAATCCACTTCAGAAAGCGAGTCCGCCGTGTCCATGTTCGGCTTCTTCCTCCTGTTCTTCATCGGACTGTTCCCGGTCCTGGTCCCCGCGACCACCTCCACCGTGCGGGCGGTCGCGGGCTGGCGGAGCAGGCGCCTGGCCGTTGCTCAGTAGGCCCCCATACCGGTGCCGCGAATTGTTACCGCGCGAATAAATCCTGGGGCCGACGGCTCGGGGGACACCTCGTGACGGGCCCTTCCTGCGCCCTCGTTTTCAGCGGTGATCCACCGATCGCTGCAGGTAGATAACGCCACCCCGGGATCACCCCCGGACACCACATGACTGACGTGTTCCCGTGGAATGACTGTCAAGTTAACGCGATTTCACACCGTCAGCATTGTCCCAGTGCGTTCTTTGGACGGACTCTGCGGCGCCCCTACCCTCATGAAATCAACAGCGTGAGGGGAGGTTCCGTGGCTGATTCCCATGCGGGCAGTCAGACATCTGCCGATGCTCTACTGCGACTGGGCAAGTACTTCCATCGCGGCGAGATCTCGGCAGACAGGCGCACCCTCCACAAGGTCGGTGGCCGCTCCGCCGACGACTTCTATCGCGACCGCTGGGCACATGACAAGGTCGTGCGATCGACCCATGGAGTGAACTGCACCGGCTCCTGCTCGTGGAAGATCTACGTCAAAGACGGCGTGATCACCTGGGAGTCACAACAAACCGACTACCCTTCAGTCGGAGCCGACAAGCCCGAATATGAGCCGCGGGGGTGCCCGCGCGGCGCATCATTCTCGTGGTACACGTATTCGCCTGCGCGCGTGCGTTATCCGTATGTGCGCGGTGTGCTGCTCGAGTACTACCGCGAAGCCAAGGAGCGCCTGAAGGATCCGGTGCTCGCCTGGGCGGACATCGTGGAAGATCCGGTGAAAGCCAAGCGATACAAGGACGCCCGGGGCAAGGGCGGCTTCGTACGCGCGGAGTGGTGGGAGGCCGCCGAGATCGCCGCCGCCGCCCACGTGTACACCGTCAAAGCCTACGGACCCGATCGGGTGGCGGGGTTCTCGCCGATTCCGGCGATGTCGATGGTCAGCCACGCCGTCGGCGCGCGGTTCATCTCGCTGATCGGCGGGTCCATGCTGTCGTTCTACGACTGGTACGCCGACCTGCCGGTCGCGTCTCCGCAGGTGTTCGGCGACCAGACCGACGTGCCCGAGTCCGCCGACTGGTTCGATGCGGGTTACCTGATCATGTGGGGTTCCAACGTCCCGGTGACCCGGACACCCGACGCGCATTACATGACCGAGGCGCGGTACCGCGGGCAGAAGGTAGTGGTGGTTTCACCGGATTACGCGGACAACACCAAATTCGCCGACGAATGGCTGCCGGCCCGCCCCGGGACCGACGCCGCCCTGGCCATGGCGATGGGTCACGTGATCCTCAAAGAGTTCTTCGTCGACCGGCAGACGTCGTACTTCACCGAGTACGTCAAGAAATACACCGACCTGCCGTTCCTGGTGACGATCACAGACCAGGGCAGGCCCGGAAAGTTTCTCACTGCAGCAGATCTCGGCGGACGGCATACGGAGGCTGAGGCCGCGGCCTCCAAGACTGTCCTACTCGACGCCGACGGCACCCCGGTGGTGCCGAACGGTTCTCTGGGCCATCGGTTCACCGCTTCGGGTGAGGGAAACTGGAACCTGGATCTGCAGGGGGTCGATCCCCTCCTCACGCTGCACGGTGGCGCCGGCGAAGTCGCCACCGTCGCACTACCCCGATTCGACAGCGACCAGCCCGGAGTTCTGGTACGCGGCGTGCCGACGCGAATCGTTGCCGGACACCGTGTGACAACAGTGTTCGATCTTCTGCTGGCTCAGTACGGAGTGGCCAGGGATGGTCTTCCGGGCAACTGGCCGTCCGGATACGACGACGCTGCCGAGCCGTACACCCCGGCCTGGCAGGAAGCCATCACCGGCGTTCCCGCCCAGGCGGCCGAGCGGATCGCCCGCGAATTCGCCGACAACGCAGAGCGTTCCAAGGGCCGGTCGATGATCCTGATGGGCGCAGGAACCAATCACTGGTTCCACTCCGATCAGATCTACCGCTCCTTCTTGACCCTGGTCATGCTGACCGGCTGCCAAGGCGTCAACGGCGGCGGCTGGGCCCACTACGTGGGTCAGGAAAAGTGCCGTCCGGTAACTGGTTGGGCAACCCTGGCTTTCGGGTTGGACTGGCAGCGTCCACCGCGGCAGATGCAGGGCACGATCTTTTGGTACCTGGCCACCGACCAGTGGCGGTACGACCCGTTCACGTCGGAGGTGATGGCATCACCGCTGGCCGAAGGTCGGTTCGCCGGCCGCACCGTGGCGGACAGCATCGCGCTGGCCACCAGGTTGGGCTGGATGCCGAGCTATCCGACGTTCAACCGCAATCCGCTGGATCTGGCCGATGAGGCCGCGCGGTTGGGCAAGGACCCGTCCCAGCACGTGGTCGACGGGTTGAAGTCGGGGCACTTGCAGTTCGCCTGCGAGGATGCCGATGCGCCGGAGAACTTTCCGCGCTGCCTGACGGTGTGGCGGTCGAACCTGCTGGGATCCTCGGCCAAGGGCAATGAGTACTTTCTCAAGCACCTGTTGGGCACCGATTCCAATGTCGAGGCTCGCGACCAGGATGGCGTGCGTCCGCAGGAGGTGCGGTGGCGCGAGGAAGCCCCGATAGGCAAACTGGATCTGTTGTTGTCCTTGGACTTCCGCAACACCAGCACAACGCTGTTCTCCGACATCGTGCTGCCCGCGGCCACCTGGTACGAGAAGCACGACCTGTCCAGTACGGACATGCACCCGTTCGTGCACGCGTTCTCGCCGGCGATCTCACCGCCATGGGAGACGAAGACCGACTTCGATGCGTTCCACCGGATCGCCCGCGGATTCTCCTGGCTTGCCGAGAAGCATCTCGGCAAGCGCAAGGACATCGTGGCCATGCCGCTGCAGCACGACAGCGCCGATGCCACAGCACAGCCGGGCGGGCGGGTGCTGGACTGGAAAGCCGGAGAGTGCGAGCCGATTCCGGGCGTAACCATGCCGCGCCTGGTCGAGGTCGAGCGGGACTATCCGGCGATCGCGGAGAAGATGGCCGCGCTGGGCCCGATGGTGGAAACCGTCGGCCTCACCACAAAAGGGGTGACCACTCACCCAGAAGCTGAGGTCGAATACCTGCGCGGCGCCAACGGCACCGTGGTCAGCGGTATGGCGGCCGGGCGGCCGTCGCTGGCGAAGGACACCCACGCCGCCGAGGCGATCCTGGCCCTGTCCGGGACCACCAATGGCCGCCTCGCCGTGGAGGGCTTCGAAGCCCTGGAACGCCGGACCGGCGTCGAACTCGCGGACTTGGCCAAGGAGAACGAGGGCAAGCGAATCACCTTCGCAGACACCCAGGCCCGCCCGGTTCCGGTCAACACGTCACCGGAATGGTCCGGGTCGGAGACCGGCGGGCGCCGCTACTCGCCGTTCACGATCAACACCGAACGGCTCAAGCCGTGGCACACGCTGACCGGACGCCAACATTTCTATCTGGACCACGACTGGATGGAAGAGCTCGGCGAGCAGCTGCCCATCTTCCGGCCTCCGCTGGACATGACGGCGCTGTTCGACGAGCCGGCCGTCGGGGACACCTCCGGCGGCATCACAGTGCGCTATCTGACCCCACACTCCAAGTGGTCGATCCACTCCGCCTACCAGGACAACCTGCACATGCTCACGCTTTCCCGTGGCGGACAGTGCATCTGGATGTCGGATGTGGACGCCGCCAAGATCGGCGTCAAAGACAACGACTGGATCGAGTGCACGAACCGCAACGGTGTGGTGAACGCACGCGCGATCGTCAGCCATCGGATGCCAGAAGGCTTGGTGTTCATGTACCACGCACAGGACAAGGCGGTGGACGTGCCCCGTACCGAGAAGACCGGCAAGCGTGGCGGCATTCACAACGCGCTCACCCGGATCATGATCAAGCCAACGCATTTGATCGGCGGCTATGCACAGCAGTCTTTCGCACTGAATTACCACGGACCGACCGGAAACCAGCGCGACGAGGTCACCACGATCCGGCGCCGCTCACAAGAGGTGGAGTACTGACCGTGAGAATCATGGCGCAGCTCGCGATGGTGATGAACCTCGACAAGTGCATCGGATGCCACACCTGCAGCGTCACCTGCAAGCAGGCGTGGACCAACCGCAGCGGCGTCGAGTACGTCTGGTTCAACAACGTCGAAACCCGCCCCGGACAAGGGTATCCGCGCCAGTACGAGGATCAGGAGAAGTGGAAGGGCGGCTGGACGCTCAACAAGCGTGGCAAGCTCACCCTCAAGACCGGGTCGCGGTTCAAGCGCCTGCTGAACATCTTTGCCAATCCAGATCTGCCCACGGTGTCCGACTACTACGACCCCTGGACCTACGACTACGACAACCTGCTGTCGTCGCCATTGATGGACACCACGCCGGTCGCCCGCCCGAAATCATTGATCACCGGGCAGGACACCAAGGTCACCTGGGGTGCCAACTGGGACGACGATCTCGGCGGCGGTCCCGAGCAGGTGGGCCGGGATCCTTTGTTGGCCAAGGTCGCCGAAATCTCGGACAAGGTCAAGCTCGAGTTCGAGCAGACGTTCATGTTCTACCTGCCGCGCATCTGCGAGCACTGCCTGAACCCGTCGTGTGCCGCGTCGTGCCCCTCCGGCGCCATCTATAAGCGCAGCGAGGACGGCATCGTCCTGGTCGACCAGGACAAGTGCCGCGGCTGGCGGCAATGTGTCACCGGGTGTCCCTACAAGAAGATCTATTTCAACCACAAGACCGGCAAGGCCGAGAAGTGCACGTTCTGCTATCCGCGGGTCGAGGTCGGCATCCCCACGGTGTGTTCGGAGACATGCGTGGGCAGGCTCCGCTACATCGGCGTGCTGCTCTACGACGCGGACAAAGTGCTCGAGGCGGCTTCGGTTCCCGACGACAAGGACCTCTATCCCGCGCAGCTCGACGCGTTCCTCAACCCGCACGACCCGCGCGTGGTCGCCGAGGCCGAACGCGCCGGCATCTCTCCCGAATGGATTGATGCCGCGCAGAATTCGCCGGTGTACCGGCTGATCGTGGACTATCAGGTAGCGCTGCCCCTGCATCCGGAGTATCGGACGATGCCGATGGTCTGGTACGTCCCGCCGCTGTCTCCGGTGGTCGACATCCTTAAGGAGACGGGTCACGACGGCGAAAGCAAGAACAACCTGTTCGGCGCCATCGACACCCTGCGTATTCCGGTCGAGTATCTCGCCGAGTTGTTCACCGCCGGAGACGTCGGACCGGTCCGCGCGGCACTGCAACGGCTGGCGGCGATGCGCGCCTATATGCGTGCGGCCAATCTCGGCGAGGAGTTCGACGAAACGATCCCAGATTCCGTGCGGTTGCGTGGCGATGAGATCGAGTCGATGTACCGGCTGCTCGCGATCGCCAAATATCAGGACCGGTACGTCATTCCGACCGGTGCCGGTTCGGATGCGCATCGCCTCGACGCACTGGCCACAGGTTGCAGCCTGGACGGCGACGGTGGGCCGGGCATGACGGCGCTGGACACGATGTCGGACAAATTTCATCTGGTCAACACCAATGACGCTGTTCCGCAGGGTGATTCATCACGAGTCAACCTGCTCAACTGGGACGGCCGGAACACCGACGGGTTGATACCGACCAAATGAAGTTACTCACTCTCGGTCGCAGGACAGGCACAGGCACCAACTTGTCCGAGCGTCAACAGCGTCTGGTCTGGCGCATCACCGCCCTGCTGCTTGACTATCCGGATGCCGTAACAGCGGAGGTGGCCGACCAACTCAGCACCGCGGCAGGTGAATTGCCGGCGACGGTATGTACTGCGGTGACTGATTTCCTGACGTGCTTCCTTGATACGGATCCGACGCAACGGGCCGCATGTTACGTCGAGACATTCGACATGCGGCGTCGCAGCAGTCTGCACTTGACCTATTACGCCTACGGCGACACGCGCAAGCGCGGAATGGCGCTGCTGCGCTTCAAGCACGCTTACCGCCAAGCGGGGATAACGGACGACGACCTGGGTAACTCGGAGTTGCCCGACTATCTGCCCATGGTGCTCGAGTTCGCGGCGACCGTCGATCAGGTCCAAGGTGAGCGATTGCTGGCTGAACATGTCCCGGTGCTGGAACTACTGCGGCTTTCTCTGCAGGACAACAATTCTCCGTATGCAGACCTGATGGCCGCGGTCCTGTCGACGCTGCCACCGATCACCACGGCAGACCGCCGCCGCATCACAGAGTTGGCGGCAGAGGGGCCACCCGACGAAGATGTCGGGCTCGACCCGTTCGGGATGGATCCGATGACGATGGATCCGTCGGGAGCAGGGGGTAGACGATGAACACCATTCTGTGGATGACCCTGCCGTACATCGCGTTCACCTCGTTCGCTCTAGGACACATCTGGCGATACAAGGCCGACCAGTTCGGTTGGACCACAAGGTCTTCCCAGATATACGAAAGCAGGCTGCTGCGGCTTGGCAGCCCACTTTTCCATTTCGGCATTCTCGGCGTTCTAGCCGGGCACGTGGTGGGCCTGCTGATCCCGCAGTCGTGGACGGCAGCAATCGGGATATCCGAGCACGTCTACCATCTGATGTCGGTGACCATGGGGTCACTGGCCGGCCTGGCTGTCATCGCCGGCGCGGGCATCCTGCTCTACCGCCGCATCGCCATCCCGGAAGTGCGGGTGGCGACAACCCGCAACGACAAGCTGATGTACCTGTTGCTCGTTGGCGCGCTGTTGACCGGGATGCTGAACACGATGACGAACGTGTTCTCGACCTACAACTACCGCGAGACGGTTTCACCGTGGTTCCGCAGCTTGTTCACCTTGAATCCGGCGCCGGAACTGATGGCTGTCACACCGTGGACGTTCCAGGCGCACGTCTTGATTGTGCTTGCGCTCCTGGGCTTCTGGCCCTACACGCGGTTGGTTCACATGTTCAGCGCGCCGATCGGCTATCTGGTGCGCCCGTATGTCGTCTACCGCAGTCGCGATCCGTTGCGCGCGGGCGGCCACCGCTACGCCAAGGCGTGGGTGACGCCGCAGGCGCCGCCCCCGCGCAACCGTTGGGTGTAGGCAGCTCAGAGCCGCTCGATGATCGTCACATTCGCGGTGCCGCCACCCTCGCACATGGTCTGCAGGCCGTAGCGGCCGCCGGTGCGCTCCAGGGTGTTGAGCATGGTGGCGAACAGCTTTGCACCGGTCGCCCCGAGCGGATGACCGAGCGCGATCGCGCCACCACTGGGGTTGACCTTCGCGGGATCTGCCTTGAGGTCCTTCATCCAGGCCAGCACCACCGGCGCGAATGCCTCGTTGATCTCGACGGTGTCGATGTCGTCGATCGTCAGGCCGGTCTTCTCCAGTGCGTACTGCGTGGCCGGGATCGGGCCGGTCAGCATCATCACCGGGTCGGCACCGCGGGCACTGATGTGGTGGATCCGGGCGCGCGGCTTCAGGTTGTACCTGTTGAGCGCTTCCTCTGAGGCCAGCAGCACCGCCGACGCGCCGTCCGAAATCTGGCTTGCCAGTGCGGCGGTCAGCCGACCACCCTCAACCAGCGGCTTCAGGCTGGCCAGCTTCTCCAGCGTCGACTCGCGCGGCCCCTCGTCAACCCCGAAGTCGCCGACCGGAACGATCTCGTTGTCGAAATGCCCGGCGCGGATAGCGGCGAACGCACGCTGATGGCTGTTGTAGGCGAACTGCTCCATCTCCTCGCGGGAGATGTCCCAACGCTCGGCGATCAGCTCCGACCCCCGGAACTGGGAGATCTCCTGGTCACCGTAGCGGTGCCGCCAGTTCTCCGATTCCGCTGTGGGAGTGCTGAATCCAAGTTCCTTGCCGAGGATCATCGCAGACGAGATCGGCACCCAGCTCATGTTCTGCATGCCACCGGCCAGGATGACGTCGGCTGTGCCCGACATGATCGCCTGCGCACCAAAGGAAATCGCCTGCTGGCTGGAGCCGCACTGGCGGTCGACCGTGACGCCGGGAACCTCTTCCGGGTATCCCGCCGCCAGCCAGGCATTACGGCCGATGTTGCCCGCCTGGCCACCGATCGCGTCGACGCATCCGACGATGACGTCGTCGACTGCACCGGGATCCACGTCCACGCGGTCGAAGATGCTGCGGAAAACGTGCACGCCGAGATCGATCGGGTGCACCTGGGCCAACGACCCGTTCTTCTTGCCGACGGGGGTGCGGACGGCATCGACGATGTATGCCTCAGGCATGTGTTGTCTCCTTTGACAGGGTGATTCCGCCGAGAACGATGGCGAGGTATTGCCGGCCGACCTGCTCGGCCGTGAGGGGCCCGCCCGGCTGATACCAGCGGACCGAAACCCAAGTGGTGTCGCGAATGAAGCGGTACACCAGGTCGACGTCGAGATCGGGCCGGAACGAGCCGTCGGCCACGCCCTGATGCAGGATGTCCACCCACATCTTGCGCTGCTCTTTGTTGCGCGTCTCGACGAAGTCGAACTGCGGTTGCCCGGACAGTCGCTTGGCCTCGTCCTGGTAGATCACCACCTGCGCATGCCGATGCTCGATGGCCTCGAACGACGTCATGAACAGACCGGTGAGGCGCCCCAACGGACTGGCCTCAAGCTCGAGGATCTGCTCGTAACGCCCGAACAACCAGTCCAGGAAGTCCTTCAGCACTTCCTCGACCATCTGCTCTTTGGACTTGAAGTGGTGGTACAGACTGCCTGACAGGATGCCTGCGGAATCGGCGATATCGCGGACTGTCGTCGCCTTCAGGCCGCGTTCGGCGAACATCGTCGCGGCGAGCTCCAGGAGCTCGTCCCGTCTGCTTGCCGGCTGGCTGGGCGTATCCGGCACCATTGACACAGCATAGCAACCAAGCGCTTGCTAGGTCACGTTTGGGCGTTCGCCGCCCCACTCGCCGGTCAGGCCCGCTGGCTGGACACCGAGATCACTTCACCGGTCAGGTAGCTCGAGTAGTCGCTGGCCAGGAACGCGATCGTGGCCGCGATCTCCCACGGCTCGGCGGCGCGGCCGAACGCCTCATCGGACGACAGCTGGTCCAGCAACTCCGACGACGACGTCTTCTCAAGGAACTTGTGCCGCGCGATGCTCGGGGACACCGCGTTGATGCGGACGCCGTACTCGACGGCCTCGATTGCGCTGCACCGGGTCAGCGCCATCACGCCGGCCTTGGCTGCGGCGTAGTGGGACTGCGAATGCTGTGCCCGCCACCCCAGCACGCTCGCGTTGTTGACGATGACGCCGCCGTGCGGGGCGTCGCGGAAGTACCGCAGGGCGGCGCGCGTAGCACGCATGACCGAGGTCAACGTGACGTTGAGGACGCGGTCCCATTCGTCGTCGGTCATGTCGACGACGGGCGTCTGCCCGCCGAGCCCGGCATTGTTGACCAGCACATCCAGTCGCCCGGCCTTCTCCACCGCCGATGTGATGAGCGCGTCGACCGCCTCGGTTGAGGTCACGTCGCACACCACCGCGTGGACATTGCCCAGGCCGAGCGCGGCCAGTTCGTCGTGGGTCTCCCCCAGCCGGCGCTCGTGGTAGTCGGAGACGACGACATCGGCGCCCTCGGCCAACGCGCGCCGTGCGGTGGACGAGCCGATGCCGGTACCTGCGGCAGCGGTCACCAGGACCACCTTGCCGGTCAGAAGTCCGTGGCCGTCAATCTCTTTCGGAGGAACAGACAGACTCAACCCTTCAACTCCCTGGGTAGGCCGAGCACCCGCTCGGCAATGATGTTGCGCTGGATTTCGTTGGACCCGCCGTAGATGGTGTCAGAACGGGAGAACAGGTAGAGCCGCTGCCATTCGTCGAATTCACCGTCGTCAAGAGTCAGCCCGGCCATACCGACGACCTCCATTGCGATCTCGCCGAGTTCACGATGCCAATTGGCCCACAGCAGTTTTGACACGTTATCTTGACCCGGCTGCTCGACATCCATCGTGGCCAACGCGTAGGACCGCATCGCTTTCAAACCGGTCCAGGACTGGGTGAGCCGTTCACGGATGAGCGGGTCGTCGGCAGCGCCGGTGCGCTTGGCCAGCTCGACAAGGTTGGAATGCTCACGGGCGTAGCGGATCTGCTGACCGAGGGTGGACACCCCGCGCTCGAAGGTGAGGGTGCCCATGGCCACGCGCCAGCCATCGCCGGGCTGCCCAACCACCAGAGACGCATCGGTGCGGGCGTCGTCGAAGAACACCTCGTTGAACTCGGAGTCTCCGGTGAGCTGAATGATCGGCCGGATCTCGACGCCCGGTTGATCCAGCGGCACAAGCAGATACGACAGCCCGGCGTGCCGCTTGGAGCCCTTCTCGGTACGCGCCACCACGAAGCACCACTGCGCCCAGTGCGCCAGCGACGTCCACACCTTCTGGCCGTTGATCACCCATTCGCCACCGATTAGTTCGCCAGCGGTCGACACGTTCGCCAAGTCACTGCCCGCACCCGGCTCGGAATAGCCCTGACTCCACAGCTCTGTGACGTCGAGGATCTTGGGCAGGAACCGCTGCTGCTGTTCGGGCGTGCCGTACTCGATGAGCGTCGGGCCGAGCAGTTCCTCACCGAAGTGGTTCACCTTGTCCGGCGCGTCAGCGCGGGCGTACTCCTCGTAGAACGCGACCCGGTGCGCGACTGACAAACCCCGCCCGCCGTGCTCGACCGGCCAACCCAGGCACGTCAGTCCTGCGGCGGCGAGATGCTGATTCCACGCGCGGCGTTCCTCGAACGCTTCATGCTCACGACCCGGTCCACCCAGGCCCTTGAGCGCGGCGAATTCACCGACAAGATTGTCTGCGAGCCACTGCCGGACCTCGGCCCGGAACTCCTGGACCTCTATCACCCCTGTAGGCTAACCTACCAAGCACTTGCTTTGTTAGAGGAGCATTGATGACGAGCGACCGTCGCACCGTTCCAGCGGTGCTGGACCGGATTGCCGTGCAGTTTTCCAACCACGACGCCCTGGTCACAGCCGATAAGCGGCTGACCTACGCCGAGCTGCGCGATGAGGTTCGGCAAGCCGCCGCGGCCATGATCGACCTTGGCGTGCAGGTCGGCGACCGGGTCGCGATCTGGTCGCCGAACACTTGGCACTGGGTGGTGGCCTGCCTTGCCGTGCACTATGCCGGCGGCATCGTCGTCCCGCTCAACACCCGCTACACCGCCAGCGAGGCCACCGACATCCTTGCCCGCACCGGGGCGCCGCTGCTGATTGCGTCGGGCAAGTTCCTCGGCGCCGACAAGACCGCCGACCTCGACCGCGCTGCCCTGCCCGCGCTGCGCCACATCGTGCGGGTGCCGATCGATACACAAGACGGGACGTGGGACGAGTTTGTCGCGCGGGGTCGCGCCGTTGCCGCAATGGATCAGGTCGACGCGCGCGCCGCCGCGGTGCAGCCCGACGACGTCTCCGACATCCTGTTCACCTCCGGTACCACCGGCCGCAGCAAGGGAGTGCGTTGCGCGCACCGGCAGTCGCTGGATGGTTCTGCCGCCTGGGCGGCGTGCGGACAGGTCACCAGCGCTGACCGCTACCTGTGCATCAACCCGTTCTTCCACAACTTCGGCTACAAGGCCGGCATCCTGGCCTGCTTACAGACCGGTGCAACGCTCATCCCACAGCTGACCTTCGATCCCGAAGGGGCGATGAAAGCCGTTGCAGAACATCGCATCACGGTGTTGCCCGGTCCACCGACCATCTACCAAACGCTGCTCGACCATCCGAAGCGCGCGGACTACGACTTGAGCTCGCTGCGATTCGCCGTCACCGGCGCTGCGGTGGTTCCCGTGGTGCTGATCGAGCGGATGCAGTCCGAGCTGGACATCGACATCGTGCTGACCGCGTATGGGCTGACCGAGGCCGCCGGCTTCGGCACGATGTGCCGGGCGGAGGACGACGCTGTCACGGTCGCCACCACCTGTGGGCGCCCCATTGCCGATTTCGACCTGCGGCTGGACGATTCGGGCGAGGTGCTGCTCCGCGGGCCCAACGTCATGCTCGGCTACCTCGATGACCCGGACGCCACCGCCGCGGCGATCGACGCCGACGGGTGGCTGCACACGGGCGATATCGGGACGTTGGACGGGGCCGGGAACCTCACCATCACCGACCGGCTCAAGGACATGTACATCTGCGGCGGTTTCAACGTGTACCCGGCGGAGATCGAACAGGTGCTGGCCCGGCTGGACGGGGTCGCCGAGGCCGCGGTGATCGGGGTTCCCGACGAGCGGTTGGGCGAGGTCGGCAAGGCATTCGTAGTGGCCAAGGCCGGGGCACAGCTGGATGAGGCGACGGTGATCGCTTACACACGCGAGCATTTGGCGAACTTCAAGGTGCCGCGGTCGGTGGAGTTCCTTGACGTGTTGCCACGCAATCCGGGTGGCAAGGTGGTCAAGCCCACCTTGCGGGAAAGGGTGTAATGGACCTGAGCTTCGACGACGAGACCGACGCCTTCCGGGCCGAGGTCCGCGAGTTCCTGTCAGCCAACCGGGAGTCGTTCCCGACGAAGTCGTACGACACATTGGAAGGCTTCGAGCAGCACCGGCGTTGGGACAAAGTGCTTTTCGACGCCGGATTGTCGGTGATCGCGTGGCCCGAGAAGTACGGTGGCCGCGACGCAACGCTGCTGCAGTGGGTGGTGTTCGAGGAGGAGTACTTCCGGGCCGGCGCACCGGGGCGCGCGAGCGCCAACGGCACCTCGATGCTGGCGCCGACGCTGTTCGCGCACGGCACCGAAGAGCAGCTGGACCGTGTGCTGCCCAAAATGGCGAGCGGCGAGGAGATCTGGGCACAGGCCTGGTCCGAGCCCGAATCTGGTAGTGACCTCGCCTCGCTGCGGTCGACGGCCACGCGCACGGATGGCGGGTGGCTGCTCAACGGGCAGAAGATCTGGAGCTCGCGAGCCCCCTTCGGAGAGCGCGGTTTCGGCTTGTTCCGCTCCGACCCGGAAGCGCAGCGCCACAAGGGCCTCACCTACTTCATGTTCGATCTGAAAGCCAAGGGCATCACGGTGCGCCCGATCGCCCAACTCGGCGGCGACACCGGGTTCGGCGAGATCTTCCTCGACGACGTATTCGTTCTCGACAACGATGTGATCGGCGGCGTGCACGATGGCTGGCGTGCGGCGATGAGCACGTCGAGCAACGAACGCGGCATGTCGCTGCGCAGCCCGGCCCGGTTCCTGGCCCCGGCGGAGCGGCTTGTCGAGATGTGGAAGGAGAACCCGGATCCGGTGTTCACCGACCGGGTTGCCGACGCCTGGATCAAGGCGCAGGCCTACCGCCTGCACACCTTCGGAACAGTCACCCGGTTGGCCAACGGTGGCGAACTGGGCGCTGAATCCTCGGTGACCAAGGTGTTCTGGTCTGACCTCGATGTCGCCCTGCATCAGACCGCTTTGGATTTGCAAGGCCCGGACGCCGAGCACGTCGATCACTGGACGGAAGGCCTGCTGTTCGCTCTTGGCGGCCCGATCTACGCCGGCACCAATGAGATTCAGCGCAACATCATCGCCGAGCGCCTACTTGGGCTGCCCCGGGAGGCAAAGTGAACTTCGAGATAGACGAACAGCAGCGCGATTTCGCGGCCAGCATCGATGCGGCGCTGGGTGCCGCCGACGTTCCGGCCGCGGTGCGGGCCTGGTCAGCGGGCGACACCGCGCCGGGCCGCAAGGTGTGGTCACAGCTGGCAGATCTCGGCGTCACCGCGCTGCTGGTGGCCGAGAAGTTCGACGGTATCGAAGCCCATCCGGTAGATCTTGTGGTGGCACTGGAGCGGTTGGGTTACTGGGCGGTTCCCGGCCCGGTGACCGAATCCCTTGCCGTGGCACCGATTCTGCTCGCCGACGACGAAAGGTCTGGGGTGCTGGCCTCCGGTGAGCTGATCGCCACCGTCGCCCTGCCCCCGCAGGTGCCGCGCGCCGTCGATGCCGATACGGCCGGGCTCATTCTGGTCGCCGAGCACGGACACGTGAGCGACGCCACCGCCGGTGAACAGCACGCATCCGTCGACCCCGCACGAAAGTTGTTCGACGTCACCGCGTCCGGCGCGGGACAACCGGCGGACACCGCGCGAGCATACGAGTTCGGTGTCCTCGCCACCGCGGCACAGCTGGTCGGCGCGGGTCAAGCCATGCTCGACCAATCCGTCGCATACGCCAAGCAGCGCACCCAGTTCGGCCGGATCATCGGCTCGTATCAGGCCATCAAACACAAGCTGGCCGACGTGCACATCGCCGTCGAGCTGGCTCGCCCGTTGGTGTATGGCGCGGCCCTGTCCTTGGCGGAAGGCTCGCCTGATACCGCCCGCGATATCAGTGCCGCCAAGGTGGCGGCCGCCGACGCTGCACTGCTGGCCGCGCGGTCGGGACTGCAAACCCACGGAGCCATCGGCTTCACGCAGGAACACGATCTTTCCCTGCTGCTACTCCGGGTGCAGGCGTTGCGCAGTGCCTGGGGCGATCCGACCACACATCGTCGTCGACTGCTGGAGGCCCTCTGATGAGCGAAGAACGGCAACTGCTGCGCGAAACCGTCGCCGCACTGGTTGACAAGCACGCCTCCCCCGAGGCGGTGCGGACCGCGATGGAATCCGAACGCGGCTACGACGAGAAGCTGTGGGCCCTGCTCTGTGAACAGGTCGGCGCCGCCGCCCTGGTGGTGCCAGAGGAACTCGGCGGCGCCGGGGGCGAACTCACCGATGCCGCAGTGGTTCTCGAAGAGCTCGGCAAGGCCCTGGTTCCCACCCCACTACTGGGTACCACACTCGCGGAGCTCGCACTGCTGGACGTCGGCGATCACGGTCCGCTCGAAGGTCTTGCCGAAGGCACGTCAATCGGAACCATGGTGTTCAACCCCGATTACGTCATCAACGGTGACGTGGCCGATGTCGTCATCGCCGCCGATGGGGAGAACCTGACCCGCTGGACCACGTTCACCGCCACCCCCAAATCCACCATGGATCTGACCCGCCGGCTGTCGGCGGTGATCCCCGGAGACACCACCGTCCTAGGCACCGATCCGGGCCTCGCGGACACCGCCGCACTTCTGATGGCCGCCGAGCAGATCGGCGCGGCGTCACGTGCATTGGACCTGACCGTGGCCTACACCAAGGACCGGGTGCAGTTCGGCCGACCGATCGGTAGCTTCCAGGCGCTGAAGCACCGGATGGCCGATCTGTTCGTCAAGGTGTCCTCGGCCCGCGCCGTCGTCTACGACGCGATCGCCGACCCGTCACCTTCCTCCGCGTCCCTGGCCCGCTACTTCGCGAGTGAGGCACTGTCCGCGGTAGCCGCGGAGGCCGTGCAGATGCACGGCGGTATCGCGATCACCTGGGAGCACGACATCCAGCTGTATTTCAAGCGGGCACACGGCAGCGCTCAGCTGCTCGGACCGCCTCGCGAGCATCTACGCCGGCTCGAAGCCGAGGTCTTCTAGGCTGATTCAGATGGACGTCTCGCTTCGCGCCGGTATCCCGCCGTTTTACGTCATGGACGTGTGGCTGGCTGCGGCAGAGCGGCAACGTACCCATGGTGACCTGGTCAACCTGTCCGCGGGCCAGCCCAGCGCAGGCGCCCCGGCGCCCGTTCGCGAGGCCGCCGTCGCGGCATTGAACCGAAACCAGCTCGGCTACACCGTCGCTCTCGGCATCCCCGAACTGCGCGCGGCGATCGCCGGCTCCTACCGCGTCCGATATGGCCTCGACGTCGACGTGGACGACGTTGTGCTGACCACTGGATCCTCGGGCGGATTCCTGTTGACCTTCCTGGCCTGCTTCGACGCCGGGGATCGAGTGGCGATCGCAAGCCCGGGCTATCCCTGCTACCGCAATATCCTGACCGCACTGGGCTGCGAGGTCGTGGAGATCCCGTGCGGACCCCAGACGCGGTTCCAGCCGACGGTCGCGATGCTCGACGAGCTGGACCCGCCAGTGCAGGGGGTAATCGTCGCGAGCCCGGCCAATCCCACCGGCACGGTGATTCCGCCAGAGGAACTCTCGGCCATCGCGTCCTGGTGCGACGCCTCGGGGGTCAGGCTGATCAGCGACGAGGTGTATCACGGCCTGGTGTACGAGGGCGCGCCCGCCACCAGCTCTGCTTGGGAAACCTCGCGGAATGCGGTGGTGGTCAACAGTTTCTCGAAGTATTTCGCGATGACCGGCTGGCGGCTCGGCTGGTTGCTGGTACCCGAAGAGCTGCGGCGTGCGGTGGACTGCCTGACCGGGAACTTCACCATCTGCCCGCCCGCACTGGCCCAGCATGCCGCGGTGGCCGCGTTCACCCCGGAGTCGCTGGCCGAGGCCGAGGGCCTGCTCGCCCACTATGCCGACAACCGGCGGCTGCTGCTCGACGGCCTGCGCCGCATCGGAATCGATCGGCTCGCGCCGACCGACGGAGCGTTCTACGTGTACGCCGACGTCAGCGAGTTCACCCAGGATTCCCTGTCCTTCTGCTCAAAGCTGTTGGCAGACACCGGTGTTGCCATTGCCCCCGGAATAGATTTTGACACCGTGCGGGGCGGTTCGTTCGTCCGGCTGTCGTTCGCCGGGCCGACGAGCGATATCGAGGAGGCGCTGCGCCGGATCGGTCCCTGGCTGCACTAAGGCAACAGGCGGCGGTACCGGATGTCCTCCACCGGGACGTCGGCGACGAGATCCGTCCTACGCGTTCCGTCCGGGCACCAACCGTCGCGTTCGTAGAATCTGCGGGCGCGGTCGTTCTGTTCCAGCACCCAGAGTAAGCCCTCGGTGAAACCGTTGTGGTACAGCAGCTCTCGCGCGGCCGCGATCAGCTCGCGGCCGATCCCGCGCCCCCACCCGTTCGGATCCGTATACAGCGCCCAGACCTCGCCGAGGCCGGACAGACCGGAATCCCGGCACCGACCGATCGTGACGAGGCCACGGATCGCGCCATGGTCGGTTGCCACCAGGGTGTATGGGCCGTCAAGCGGCATCGCATCGAAGGTGTAGCGGCTTGCCCTGTCCGCGGCAGTGAGGCCGTCGAGGTAGTCCTGCGGCAATATCCCGCGGTAGCCGACCTGCCACGCCCGCACATGTACATCGGCAACAGCAAGCGCGTCGGCGCCAACGGCTGGGCGGATCTGCGTCATGCCGACAACTATCTCAAGTTGTCGGCGGGTGCATGTAGCATCGGAAGCGTGTTCGAAAGTTTGTTCGATATCGACCCGGAGGCCTCCGAGGAGGAGCTGCGGGTGCAGGTCGAGACCTTCGAACGCATGAAGTCGGCCGCCGCTGCGGCGCAGGCCCGGGCAACGGCGTTGTGGGCGACCAAGCGCCGAGACGCCGAGGCTGCTGTCGGCGTGCCGGCCCGCAAGCGGGGCAAGGGGCTGGCCAATGAAGTGGGGCTGGCGCGCCACGAAGCTCCCAAACGCGGCGGAACCTTTCTGGGGTTGGCCACCGCCCTGGTGCACGAGATGCCGCACACGCTGGCCGCGTTGGAATGCGGGGCATTGTCGGAATGGCGGGCAGTCTTGATCGTCCGTGAATCTGCCTGCCTGAGCATCGAGCATCGGCGCCAGTTGGATGCCGACCTCTGCGCCGACATGACCCGCCTGGAGGGGTGGGGCAACAAGCGGGTGAAGGCCGAGGCCAAGAAAATCGCGGTCGCCCTGGATGTCCAAGCAGTCGTTGAACGCCAGGCGAAGGCCGAGCAAGACCGCTGTGTGTGGATCAGGCCGGCCCCCGACACCATGACATATGTGACGGTGCTGCTGCCGGTGCGTCAGGGCGTCGCGGTGTATGCCGCGTTGAAGCATGCCTCCGACACCACTTTCGACGACCGCTCCCGGGGCCAGGTCATGGCGGACACGCTCGTGGAGCGAGTGACGGGTCAGCCCGCGGAACAGCTCACGCCGATAGCGCTCAACTTGGTGATGGCCGATACGACATTGGCCGGGGACGACGACGCACCCGCGTGGCTCGGCGACTTCGGCCCGGTACCGGCAGGTTTCGCGCGCACCCTGGTGCGCGATGCCGCAGCCGACCAGTCGGTGAGGGCGACGCTGCGGCGCCTGTATCGGCATCCGCGGAGTGGACAGCTGGTCGCGATGGAGTCGCGGTCGCGGATCTTCCCCAAGGGCTTGGCGACATTGCTCGACCTGCGGGACCAGACATGCCGGACGCCCTACTGCGACGCGCCCATTCGTCACCACGACCACGCCGTCCCGAAACACCAGGGCGGCCCGACGAGCGCGCTCAACGGACTCGGCGAGTGCGAAGCGTGCAATTACGCCAAAGAAGCACCGGGCTGGTCGGTTACCACGAGTGAGATCGACGGCAGGCACACCGCCGAATTCGCGACGCCGACGCGCGCGGTCTACCGGTCCACTGCGCCGCCGCTCCCCGGGCCGCCGCTCAGAACAGTGAGCGTGGTCGAGGGCCGGTTGAGCATCGACCTGGTCATGTTCGACGCTGCGTGACGTACCAGTCCAGCAGGTCCGGATTGTCGACGGCGCTGCGCTCCACGACTTTGGCAGCATCGGCGCCCTGGAACAGTTTCTTGATCGGCACCTCGAGCTTCTTGCCGGTGCGGGTATGCGGTATGCCTGGAGCAACGATGATCTCGTCGGGCACATGCCGTGGTGACACCTCGGTGCGGATGGTCTGCTTGATCCGTTCGCGCAGTTCGTCGGTCAGCTCGACCCCGTCGGCCAGCACGACGAACAACGGCATCCAATAGCCGCCGTCGGGCTGTTCGGCACCGATCACCAAGGCTTCGACGATCTCGGGCAACCGCTCCACCGACTGGTAGATGTCGGCACTGCCCATCCGGATGCCGTGCCGGTTCAGCGTGGAGTCGGAGCGGCCGTGCACGACGATGCTGCCGTGGTCGGTGATGGTGATCCAGTCGCCGTGCCGCCACACGCCGGGGAACATCTCGAAATATGCGTCGCGGTACCGGGATCCGTCGGCGTCGTTCCAGAAGGCGATCGGCATGGAGGGCAGCGGCTTGGTGATGACGAGTTCGCCGACCTCGCCGCGTACGGGTTGTCCGGCCTCGTTCCACGCCTCGAGTGCCGCACCCAGGTATGGCGCGGACAGCTCGCCTGGCCACACCGGGACCGTCGGTACCCCGCCGATGAACGCCGAAACCACGTCGGTGCCGCCGCTGATCGAGGCGACCTGAACGCGTTCGCCGACGTTGTCCCGCAGCCACAGCGCTGATGACGGCGGTAGCGAGGACCCGGTGATACCAACCATTTTCAGCTTCGAGAGGTCATGCTCCTTGCGCGGTACCGCACCTGCTTTGGCGCACGCCAGGACATAGCCGGGGCTGGTACCCAGCACCGTGGCGCCGACCGTGGCCGCGATGTGCCACAGGGCGTCGGGCTGGGGAAATGTGGGGCTGCCGTCGTAGCAGACGATGGTCGCCCCCACCAGCAGCCCGGCCACCTGGAAGTTCCACATCATCCAGCTCGGGCTGGTGTACCAGAAGAAGGTGTCGTCGCGGCCGATATCAGATTGCAGGGCAACCGCTTTGAGATGCTCGACGAGCACCCCGCCGTGGCCGTGCATGATGCCCTTGGGCAGCCCCGTGGTACCCGACGAGTACAGAATCCACAATGGGTGATCGAAATCAACTGCGGCGGTTTCCAGCTCAACCTCGCCCGGTGCGCTTGCGACGGCCCAGTCGACCCAGTCGGACTGTCCGGCACCCAGGCGGGACACCAGCACCGAGGCCTTCAGGCTGGGAAGCCCCTCGCGCAGCGCGGCGATATCGTCGGACTTGTCGTGTGACTTGCCGCCGAACCGGTAGCCGTCGGCCGTCACCAGTACCGTCGGCTCCAACTGGCCGAGCCGGTCCAGTGCGGCCTTGGCGGTGTAGTCCTGGCCGCACGCGCTCCAGATGGCCCCGATGCCTGCGGTGGCCAGGAACGCGATGATCGCCTCGGGAATGTTCGGCAGATAGCCGGCCACCCGGTCCCCCGGCCCAACTCCGAGCGAACGCAGTGTTGTCGCGAAAGCCGCTGTGCGACCGAGGAGTTCAGCCCAGGACAGTTCGGTGACGGCACCACCCTCTGCCACGTAAAGGATGGCCGGACGGTCGGTGCGGGCGTTTCGCTTCACCTGGTCGACGTAATTCAGCCGGGCCCCCGGAAACCACTTCGCGCCGGGCATCGACTCGTCGGTGAGCACCTCGGCGGGCCGGTCGCCGAGCTCGAAGTAGTCCCACAGAGCGGCCCAGAACGCGGCCGGATCGTCGACCGACCATCGCCACAGCGCCCGGTAATCGGGTGCGCTGACGCCCGTCCGGGATTCGACGAACCGGGCGAAGTCGGTCACCCGCGCCGCCGCCACGTCCTGCTCCGTCGGGACCCATTGCGCAGCAGTGCTCATCGCGCGCTCCACCCACCATCCATCGTGTACGACGCTCCCGTCACCATCCGGGCAGCCGGGGATGCCAGCCAACCTACCAGTGCGGCAACCTCTTCGGGCTCGACCAGCTGCTTGATGGCACTCTCTTTCAGCAGGATCTGTGCCACCACCTCGTCCTCGGGTATGCCGTGGATTCGGGCCTGGTCGGAGACCTGTTTGGTCACCAGCGGCGTCCGAACATACCCGGGGTTGACGCAGTTGCTGGTCACCTGGTGCGGACCGCCCTCCAGCGCAGTGACCTTCGACAGCCCTTCGAGGGCGTGCTTGGCGGTGACGTAGCCGACCTTGAACTCCGAGGCGCGCAGGCCGTGCACCGAGGAGACGTTGACGATCCGGCCGAATCGTTGCCGGTACATGTGTGGCAACGCAGCCCGGACAAGGAGGAACGGCACCTCCACCATCAGCGCCAGCAACATCCGGAACTTGTCGGGCGGAAAGTCCTCGATCGGGTTGATGCTCTGCACGCCGGCATTGTTGACCAGGATGTCGCAGTCGAGCTCCAATGTTTCCAGCGCGGAGACGTCGAGAAGGTCCACCGCCCAGGACTTTCCACCGATGTCGGCGGCCAGCGCGTCGGCCCCGGCGGCGTCGACGTCAGCCACGGTTACCGCGGCTCCGCGCCCGGCCAGTTCCCGCGCGCAGGCGGCGCCGATCCCGCTGGCGGCCCCGGTGACCAACGCCCTGCGGCCCTGCAGATCCGTCACAGGACGCCCTTTTCCGCGAGGGCATCGCGGTCGGCCTGGTCCACCGTCTCCAGATCCATGCCCGTCGTCTCGCGCATGTACAGCGCTGCGACGAGCGTGATCGCCGCGGCACCCGCGAGGTACAGCGCGATGGGAACCGAAGAATCGAACTTGTTCAACAGCCAGACCGCGATGATGGGCGCCAACGATCCGGCCACGATCGAGGTGACCTGATAGCCCAGCGAGACACCGGAATAGCGCATCCGCGTCGGGAACATCTCGGCCATGATCGCCGGCTGCGGCGCATACATGAGGGCGTGAATGATCAGTCCGATGGTGATTGCGGCCATGATGACCAGGTAGTTGGCGCTGTTCATCATCGGGAAGGCGAAGAAGCCCCAGGTGCCCGCGGCGATCGCGCCGGTTATGTATACCGGGCGGCGCCCGAGGCGATCGGAAAGCCGGCCCACCATCGGGATGGCCAGGAAATGCACGGCGTGCGCGGCCAGCAACCACCAGAGGATGTCGCTGGTGTCGGCGCCGACCTGCACCTTGAGGTAGGTGATAGAGAAGGTGACCACCAGGTAGTACATGATGTTCTCGGCGAACCGCAGCCCCATCGCGGTGAAAACCCCACGGGGATAACGCCTGATCACCTCGAATACGCCGTACGACACGGCCTTGACCCGCTCGACCTCCTGCTGCGCGGCGAGGAAGATCGGCGCGTCCGAGACCTTGGTGCGGATGTAGTAGCCGATCAACACGACGACCGCGGACAGCCAGAACGCGACGCGCCAACCCCAGGACAGGAACGCGGAATCCGGCAGCGTCGTCGTCAGTACAAGCAGCACTACGGTGGCGAGCATGTTGCCCACGGGGACGGCCGCCTGCGGCCAGCTGGCCCAGAAGCCGCGGCTGCGGTTGGGGCTGTGCTCGGCAACCAGCAACACCGCGCCGCCCCACTCACCCCCGACTGCGAAGCCCTGGATGAACCGCAACACCACCAGCAGGGTCGGTGCCCAATATCCGATCTGGCCGAATGTCGGTAAGCAGCCCATCAGGAAGGTCGCTGCGCCGACCAAGAGCAGGCTGAACTGCAGGAGCTTCTTGCGGCCGTACTTGTCGCCGAAATGGCCGAACACGATTCCGCCGAGCGGCCGGGCGACGAACCCGACCGCGTACGTCACGAACGCCGCAAGGATCGCGTCGAGCTCGCTGGTGCTCTCTGCGAAGAACACCTTGCTGAAGACCAGCGTGGCGGCCGTTCCGTAGAGGAAGAACTCGTACCACTCCACGACGGTGCCTGCCATCGACGCGGCGACGACACGTTTCAGGCCGGTCGGAATCTGTCCGGCTGAATCCGGTTCGGCCTGCGGCATGCTCATGGACGCTCCTCGTATGACGCGGGACATGTGCTGGTTCAAGTGTGACGGTCCTGACAATCCCACGTGAGTATTCATGCAGGTGTTGCGCCCTGCAATGGCCAGATACGCATGTCGACTCTGCAAAAATGCAGAGATGGAGGACAGGCGGCTCAGCGCGGATGACCTACTCGTATTGCTGGCCGTGGGCCGGTCCGGCCGCTACACCGCCGCGGCCGACGAACTCGGCATCAACCACACCACCATCTCGCGGCGCATCGCCGCTCTTGAGCAGTCGATCGGCGGCCGGGTCCTGACGCGCGGCGCCGGCGGCTGGGAACTCACCGAACTGGGCCGCGAGGCGCTGACGGCTGCCGAGGCCGTGGAGTCGGCTCTGGAGTCGCTCAGCGCAGGCGGGCTGCGCCAACTCGAAGGCGTGGTCCGGATCTCGGCGACCGACGGGTTCAGCGCCTACATCGCCGCCCCGGCCGCCGCCCAGGTGCAGCGCCGGCATCCGCGCGTCGCCGTCGAGATCGTCGCCACCACCCGCCGGGCATCGCAGCAGCGGTCCAGCCTCGACATCGAGGTCGTGGTCGGCGCACCCCAGGTGCGTCGCGCCGAGGCGATCCGGCTCGGCGACTACTGCCTCGGTCTCTACGGCGCGCGCACCTATCTGGCCGAGCACGGGGTCCCGGACAGCGTCGACGACCTTGCCCGGTTCCCGCTGGTGTACTTCATCGACTCGATGCTGCATGTCGACGACCTCGACATCGCCACGAGCTTCGCGCCGGCCATGCGCGAATCGGTGACGTCGACCAACGTTTTCGTCCACGTAGAGGCCACTCGCGCCGCCGCTGGGCTGGGCTTCCTGCCCTGCTTCATGGCCGACCGGCACGACGACCTCGTTCGGGTCCTGCCGGAAACTGTGGAAGTGCGACTGGGTTACTGGCTGGTGGCCCGCGCCGAGACGTTGCGCAGGCCCGTGGTGGCCGCCGTCGTCGATGCCATCCGCGACCGGATGGAAAACCAGCGCGACGCGCTGCTCGGCATATCGACGCATCATGATGCGTGCTAGTGATGTTATGATGACGTCATGCGCACCACGGTGAATATCGATGATCACCTGCTGGCCGAGGCCAAAGTCCTCGCAGCGCGCACCTCACGCTCCCTCGGCTCAGTAGTCGAAGATGCGCTGCGTTCCATGCTTCTTCGCGACGCCGAGGAACGTACCGTCAGTCCATTCCAGCTGCCGACACATGGCAGCGGCGGCCTGGTGGCCGGCGTCGACTTGGAGGACAAGGAAGCGCTCGCCGAGCTGAGCGGCGACAATGCTGCTCGTTGACGTGAACGTCTGGATTTACGCGATCCGCGAAGACAGTGTCGACCACGAGGCCTACCGGTCCTGGGTTGCAGACGTCCTGACGGGCGAAGAACCGGTTGGCGTCAGCGAATTGGTGCTGTCCGCCGTTGTCCGACTGACCACCAACCACCGAGTGTTTCGCCAGCCGAGTTCAACAAACCAGGCCCTGGCTGCCTGCCGCGCAATCCGCTCCGCGCCGTCGGCAGTACCGGTACGGCCGGGACCGCGACACTGGCCGATCTTCGACTCGCTCTGCGCCGAGGTGGGCGCCAAGGCCAACACAGTTCCCGATGCCTATCACGCCGCCCTGGCGATCGAGAACGGTGCGACGTGGGTAACCACCGATCGCTCATTCGCCCGGTTCCCCGGTCTCCGATGGCGGCAACCGTTCGACTGAGCAGACTTACCCTTGGGCATGCCATTCATCGAGCACGACCGCGGGCGCGCCTACTACCGGCACTGGCCGGCAGCCGAACCGCGGGCCGCGGTGATCTTCCTGCACGGATTCGGCGAACACACCGGGGTGTACCACCGCTACGGCTTCGCACTGAACGCCGCCGGGATCGATCTGTGGGCGGTCGACCAGTTCGGCCATGGGCTGACTCCCGGAACCCGTGGGGACTTCGGCACGATCGAGGACAGCTCGGCACTGGCCGATGCGCTGACCACGCTCGCCGAGTCCGAACATCCCGGGCTGCCACTCGTGGCGCAGGGGCATTCGTTCGGTTCGGTGGTCACGCTGTTCCGGCTGCTCGGCGAGCCTGACCGCTACCGCGCCGGCGTGATCTCCGGCGCGCCACTGGTGCCGATCCCCGAAATGCTGGACGCCGACACGTCCTTCGACCTCGAGCCGAACTGGCTGTCCAGCGATCCGTTCTACCTCGACTCGATGGAGAACGACCCGCTGGCGTTCGTCGGCGCCGACGGAGCGCCGCTGGCACGCGAGCTGGATCGAGCGTGGGACCGGTTCGGCGCTGAGCTGCCGAGGCTGGCGGTGCCGACGCTTGCGCTGCATGGTTCTGCCGACGCCATCGCCCCCGCCGGCGCTGTCCGCGCCTATGCCGAACAGATAGAACCGTTGCAGTTCAAGGAGTTTCCCGGACGCCGCCACGACATCCTCAACGAGGTCGTGCATCGTGAGGTCGCCGCGACGATCGTGGAGTTCATCGCGGCTCAGGTCACCCCGTCGTCGGGGTGAATTCGATGTGCAGCTCCGTGAGGCCGCGCAACAGGAAGGTGGGTTCGTAGGCGTAGCGCCGGTTTCCGGCCGGCCCGTGCACGGTCTCGTCGATTCTGATGTCCCGCATGCGGTCCAACAGGCGGCGGACGGTGATCTGACCTTCCACGCGGGCCAGTGGTGCACCCGCACAGGTATGGATGCCGCGACCGAACGCGATGTGTTCGCGAACGTTCTTGCGGTCCGGCCGGAACTCGTGCGGATCCTCGAACTTGCGCGGGTCGCGGTTGGCGGCGCCGAGGCACAGCATCACGATCGTCCCCGCCCGAAGGTGAACACCACCGAGCGTGGTGGTCTTGCGGACCAGCCGGAAGTCGACCTTCGTGGGGGCATGCATCCGCAGCGCCTCCTCGATGAAAGTCGGTATGCCGTCCGGGTTTTCGCGCAACTGCTGCTGGTACTCGGGGCGGTCGCCCAGGGTCTGCACCGCGGCACTGAGCAGCTTGGTGACGGTCTCCTGGCCGGCCGCGAACAGGAACGTCGCCGGCTTGGCCACCTCCAGCAATTCGGGCGTCGAGCCGTCCGGATACGTGGCGGTGGCCATCCCGGACAACACGTCGCCGCGGGGCTCACGGCGGCGCTCGGCGAGATAGCCGGAGAATTTGTCGTCCAGGTACTGCAGGGGGTCGAGCCCGACAGGTTCACCGTCGAGTGCACCGACCCGGTTGCCTTCGGGACGTTCGGCGCCAAGAGCCGCCAGAAATTCGGGCCGGTCCTCCTCCGGCACCCCGAGTAGGTCGATGATCGCCGACGTCGCGAAGGGTTTGGCGTACTCGGAAAGGAATTCGCATCGCCCGTTGTCGATGAACTGGTCGAGTTGATGGTCGACCAGTTGCCACATGTAATCCTCGTTCTCCTTGAGGCGCCGTGGCGTCAGCAGCTTGCTCAGCAATGAGCGGGCCCGTTCATGGGCCGGCGGGTCCATGACCACCATGTGCTCGTGGATCGGGAACTCGTGGCGGTGCGCCTCGATCTGCTCGCTGATGTCGTCGCCGTCGGGCTTGAAAGGCAGCGGCGGGAAGGGTCCGCCGATCGCGTTGACCGCCGAGAACGAAGCGTGGTCTTTGAATGCGGCCATCACTTCCTGGTAGCCGGTGACGGCGACGACGCCGTGATGTGGTTCCCGAAACACCGGCCCCTGACCGAGCAGGTAGTCGAAATATGCGTACGGGTCCTGCGTGACGGCCGGGTCGGAGAAGTAGTCGACTGAGGCGAGATCGGTCATGGTCTCGGGCTGCCTTTCGTGCGTGGGGTTGAAAATGTGATTGCCTGGCGAGGGCAGGCATCGACGGCGGCGTCGACGCTGTCCCACTGCTCCCGCGGCGGTGTCTCGGCAGCGCCGGCGACCTCGTCGTCGCTGAGATCGAAAACGTCTGGAGCCAGCTCTATGCAGAGTGCGTGGCCTTCACACAGTCCAGGATCCACATGTAGTAACCGACGAGTCTCTTCTTCCGACATCTGCTCTTCCATACTTCGGAGTTTGATCGATCGATCAAACTGTTAGGATGGGTCATGCTTACCACGCCTCTTCGACAGAGGTCAAGAGACTTTGCGCTGTCGTCACATCAGTTGACCTACAAGGGTTCTCGGAGCAGTTCCTGATGCCGGCAGCGCGACCGGCCAAGGAAAAGGATGCCGGCACTCGGCGGCGCCTCATCGAGGCGACCGCTCAGGTCATCCGCGACGAGGGGTACGCCGCGGCGACCTCGCGACGGATAGCCACCGAAGCCGGCGTCCGCTCAGCGCTGCTGTACTACTACTTCGACACCATGGACGACCTGTTCGTCGCGGTCCTGCGCAGCGGCGCGGAAGCGTCGCTGGCCCGGATGCGTGAGGCGATCACCGACAACGACCCGCTGCAGGCGCTGTGGCTGATCAACTCCGACTCCCGCGTCACCGGACTCAACGCCGAGTTCATGGCACTTGCCAATCACCGCAAGGCAATCGGCGCAGAACTCAAGGCCTATTCGGAGCGCGTTCGGGACATCGAGACCACTGCCCTGGCCGGCGTACTGCGGGCCCACGGCGTCGACATGGATGAGTTTCCCCCAGTCGTGATGTCCATGCTGCTCACCCAGTCCGCCCGGAGCCTGTGCAACGAGGAAGCCGTCGGCGTGACCCAGGGCCACGCCGAGTTCCGCTCCTTCGTCGACCGAGTTCTGCAGAAGTTCGCGACACCGAAATAGGCTGTGCTACTTGAGCATGCTGCCCGCATCGACCGTCATCGGCAGACCGGTCACATAACGCGCCTCGTCGGAGGACAGGAACAACACGGCATTGCTGATGTCGACCGGTTCGACCCAGCCGATCGGCAGCACATGCATCATCTGGGCGACCACGGCCATATCGTCGGCGCCTGGGTTCTCCAGGTCTGGACGGAACAGCTTCATCGTCCCCTCGTTCATGAACAGTGGAGTGTTCACATTGGTCGGGTGCACTGAATTGACCCGGATCGAGTGCTGCCCCAGCTCGACGGCGAACGTCCGCATCAAGCCGACCACACCATGTTTCGCAGCGATGTAGTGACCGGTGTGCGGGTAGGCCTTGAGCCCGCCAACCGAACTGGTCAAGACGATCGACCCGCCCTTGCCACCGGTAATCAAATGCGGGACAGCGGCTTTCACGGTTTTCCAAACGCCGGACAGGTTGACGCCGATCATGTCGTCCCAGTCCGCTTCGCTGGTCTTGTCGAGCGTGGCACCGCCGTTGCCGATGCCGGCGTTCGCGATGATGACGTCGAGGCCGCCCAGCTGCTCCACTCCGCTGTCGACCGCCGCTTTGAGCGCGTCGAAATCACGCACATCGACTTCGGCCGTCACGATGCGGCGATTCAGGCCCTTGACCAGATCGGCCGTCTCGGCCAAGTCTTCGGGCGAGGACGCGGGGATATCGTCGTTGCTGCTGATCCGCTTGCACACGTCGACCGCGATGATGTCGGCGCCCTCCTGCGCCAGCCGTACCGCGTGGCTACGTCCCTGCCCTCGCGCTGCCCCGGTGATGAAAGCAACCTTGCCTTCGACGCGACCTGCCATGGTGAACCTTTCGCTCGATTTGATCGATCGATCAAACCATCGCAGTTGATTTGTGGGTTGTCAACGGAGAACTTGATCGGTCGATCAGTCACGCGACCAGAAAAGCGGGCCTCCTTCCAGTCGAAGGAGGCCCGCTTTCTCGTGCTCAGATGCTACTTACGAGGACTCGGAGCCGGAGTTCCCGTTGGACTCGCCGGACTTGGTGTCCTTGGTGTCCTTGGTGTCCTTGGCTTCCTTTGCCTTGGCCTGCCTGGCTTCCCTGGCGTCCTTGGCTGCCTTGGCCTTTGCTGCCCTGGCTTCCTTGGCCTCGTTGATCTTGGCCTTGATCCGGTCCTGGATCTTGGCCTTGCCCGTGACGGCGCCGTCCTCGTTGACCGCTGCACCAGTCGCCGGTGCCTTGGTGGTTTCGGCAGTGACCTCGTCCGTCACAACCGAGACGGTGGTGGTGCTCGTTGCCTCGTCCTTCGGAGCCTCAACGCTCAGCGCCTCGTCCTCGACGGTCTCGACGGTCGGCTCGGTCACCGCCGCCGGGGGGAGAACGCCGAGGTCCGCGGAAACCTCCTTAGCCGCCTCGACCGCCGGCGGTGTCGTCGGCTCGACCTCCGGGGTGTTGTCGATGGCGTCGGCGAGGCTCTTGGGGATGTTCACCAGCAGATTCTGCAGAAGACCCGCGACAATCCGTGCGCCGCCCTGCTCGCCCTCCTCGGCCCAGGTGAGCAGCGCCGGCCACTCGGTGAAGCCACCGGTACCCGTCTCAGGGTCGGGGTCGGAATAGTCGAATCCGTTGAGCGCCGCATTGACGAGGATCCCCGGCGTGTTCACCAGGGCGTTGAAGGCCCCCTCCACATCTCCGGATGCCATGCTGGCGTTGAGGGACTCACCAATTCGAGAGAGCTCGAACACCGGGCCACTGATCGACGAGAAGACACCCTGGAACACAGCGCTGACGAGGACGGTAGAGGTGAAGCTCGTCGCGATCAGGTTCGTGAAGTTCTGCGCGATCTGCTCCGGGATCCCGGTCATGTACTCGGTGCCGCCACGCGGAATCCCCGAAAGGATGAATCCGGGCGCGATGAGCGGACCGAAGGCGCCCTGGAACGCGTACAGCATTGAGTGGTTGAACCAGCGGTACGCCTCGTCGATGTCGCCGGCTTCGAGTGCGGCCTGCGCCTGTGCCAAGCGCGCCTGCCCATTGGGGCCCTCGTACCAGCTCTGCAGGGAGGTCGGGATGGCCTGGAACGCCGCACCGAACTGTCCGGCGTAACCGAGCTGGTTCTCCACCACCTGACTCAGCAACGGTGCCGGATTGGCTGCCAGCGCCTCACCCAGATGCTGGAGGTTGCTGAACGTGTCCTTGAACAGCGACCCGTAGACCTCAATCGGAGAGGCGGTGGCATCCATCGACGCCGTCAGGTCGTAGGCATGCGTTTGGACCTGCTGGATGTTCGACGTGGTCGGAGCCACCGGCGTCACCGCGATGGCGCCCGCACCCACTACGGCGACGCTGGCGAGAAGGAACCTGTCCCGCCGGCTCACCGCTGGGGTGTCTCCGAGGGACGAATGGTCGGGATGGTGCACGAAATCTCCCTGTTGTTGATAGGTAACCTGAGGAACGGCCAAAAGTTACCTTAGGATTTCCTAAATTTCAATAGGTTTGCCTAACCTACATTGACTGTTCGCGCAGGTAACGATTGGCATGCTCGGCGGCCCGTCGTCGTCTCGGAGGGATCGCCGCCGTCAGGCATCACCTCCCGCCGACAGCTACGCATCGTGTCCTGGACGGGCTAGCCGGTATCCGACCACGCATTTCCAAGGGCTCGCCCGTCGCGGATGACGAGCAGGCTGAATCCGAGGGTGCACAGGGCATCCCACGGAGAATCGGAAAGGCAGGAGAGCATGGACGTCTACGAGGCGGTTACGACGCGGCGGGCGGTACGCGGATTCACCGACCGCCCGGTGCCTGCAGAAGTACTGCAGCGCGTCCTTTCCGCCGCGGCCTCGGCGCCGTCCGGATCGAATATCCAACCGTGGCACATCTACGTGGTGACCGGTGCGCCGCTGGCCGAGCTCAAGAAGCGGGCGGTCGAGAGAGTGGCCGACGGTGTCGCCTGGGATGAGCGTGAGTACGAGATGTACCCGCCCGCCATGCCGTCGCCGTACCGCGAGCGCCGTGCCGCCTTCGGCAAGGAGCGATACAGCGCACTGGGTATCGTCCGCGAGGACTGGGAGGCGCGCCAGCGCGCCGCCATCGCGAACTGGGACTGCTTCGGTGCGCCGGCAGCGCTGTTCTGCTACCTGCACCGCTCACTCGGGCCTGCGCAGTGGGCCGACGCCGGCATGTACCTGCAGACGGTGATGCTGCTGCTGCGCGCCGAAGGGCTGCACAGCTGTCCGCAGATGGCGTGGTCGCAGGTGCGCACCACGGTTGCCGACGTCGTCTCGCCCCCAGCCGATCTCATGCTCTTCTGCGGCATGTCAATCGGCTACGAGGACCCTGCCGTCGCGCCGCATCGCACGGGCCGCGCCCCGCTCGCCGAGACGGTGACCTTCATCGACGACTGAGGTAGCCGGCTCGAAGCGCGGACCGCCGCACCGCTCGCTACGGTGGTGCAATGTCGAGCCAGGCCGGGGGGCGGGGGCTGCGTGGGCGTGCGCGTGAATGCGCTGAACTGACGGAACTGCTGTCGAAGGCTCGCGCTGGAAGCGGCCAGGCGGTGGTGCTTGTCGGCGAACCGGGCGTCGGCAAGTCCGCTCTGCTCGAGTACGTGGCGGAGCACGCCACGGCTACTGGAGGATTCCGCTCGGCCCGCGTGGTGGGCGTGCAATCCGATATAGAGCTCGCCTTCGCCGGCCTGCAGCAGTTGTGCGCTCCGCTGATGGGCCATCTCGACGCGCTACCGGGCCCGCAACGTGAAGCGCTGACTGTGGCGTTCGGCCACGGCACCGGTCCCGCCCCCGACCGGTTCCTCGTCGGCCTGGCGGTGTTGAGCCTGCTGGCCGCAGCCGCCGACGACCGCCCGGTGCTGTGCGTCATAGACGACGCGCAATGGCTCGACCAGGTGTCGGTGCAGACGCTGGCATTCGTCGCACGGCGATTGCTGGCCGAACAGGTCGCGCTGGTGTTCGCGAAGCGTGACGGGTACGCCGACATCCTCGCCGGCCTCCCCGAGCTCGCGATCACGGGTCTGTCGGACGCCGACGCCCGAAACTTGTTGGAATCAGTGATGGTCGGCGGGATCGACCCACTCGTGCGGGACCGCATCGTCGCGGAGACGCGCGGCGTACCGCTGGCGATACTCGATGTGCCACGAACCGTTTCCGCGACCGAACTCGCCGGCGGATTCTGGATCTCCGGCAAGCGCTCCTCGACGGCGGCGATCGAGGAAAGCTTCGTACAACGTATCCGCGCACTACCGGAGCCCACCCGACAGTTGTTGCTCGTCGCAGCCGCCGAGCCGGTGGGCGACGCCGCGCTCTTTCTGCGCGCCGCCGCACAGCTGGGCATTCCAGTCGACGCACTGGCACCCGCCGAGGGCGCCGGACTCATCGAGTTCGGACCCCGCATGCGATTTCACCATCCGCTGATGCGCTCGGCCGTCTACCGCGGCGCCGACCTGGTCGAGCGCAGGGCCGCGCACCGGGCGCTCGCCGAGGCCACGGATCGGCACACCGACCCCGACCGCCGGGCGTGGCACGCCGCGAGTGCCGCGGCCGGGCCGGACGACGTGGTGGCCGCCGAACTGGAGGCCTCGGCCGATCGGGCGCAGAGCAGAGGTGGGATCGCGGCTGCCGCAGCCTTTCTGGAGCGTGCTGCCGTGCTCACATCGGATCCTGTGTTGCGCGGGTCCCGGGCGATCGCGGCAGCTCATGCCAAACGGGAGGTTGCCGCAACCGACGCGGCCTACGCGCTGCTGGCGATAGCAGATTCGGCACCGTTGTCCGCGCTGCAGCAGGCTCAGGTCGCGCGGATGCGCGCGCAGATGGCCTTCGCGCGTAGCCGCGCCGGCGCCGCGGGCGCCCCCCTGGTGAGTGAGGCCGCCGATGATCTTCTCTGCGCCGCAAGGGGTTTGGAGAATCTCGATGACGACCTGGCCAGAGAGACCTACCTGGAGGCGCTCACTGCAGCGATGTACGCCGGACGACTGGGCGCACCGGCTCTGTTGACCGAGGCGGCAGCGGCCGGCCGGGCCGCTGTCGCCCGGGTACCCGAGTTGCAGCGGCCCATCGACTTCCTGTTGCGCGGGATGACAACCCGGATCATCGACGGACCCGGCGCCGGTTCGACCGATCTGCACTCCGCACTGGAACTCTGGAATGCCCACGCGGAACAGGGCATCGACCAGTCGCTGTACTGGCCGTTCCCGATCGCACAGGAATCCGCGGCCCACGAAATGTGGGACGACGAGGTTCTGCAGCGCATCGCCACCGACACAGTGCGGCGTGCCAGGGAAGCCGGCGCACTGGCCGCGCTGCCGCCGGCCCTCGGGTACCGGGCCGGAGTTCATTTCTACCGCGGCGAATTCGCCTCGGCCACAAGGTTGATCGAAGAATCGAAGGCAATCACCGCGTCCATGGGTTACGCCCCGGTGCGATACCACACGCTGATGCTGGCGGGGTGGCAGGGAGTGCCCGCCGACGCGGTCGGCATCATCGAGGCGGCCGCCGCCGGCGGTGCGGCCAGGGGCGAAGGCCGGCTGATCGGGCTGTCCGGACTGAGCACCGCCGTTCTCTATAACGGCCTCGGCCGCTACGAGGAGGCTCTCGCGGCGGCACGTCGGTGCTGCGACTACGAAGACCTCGGGTTCTACGGGTGGTGCCTGTACGAACTCATCGAGGCCGCGGCACACGTCGGTGACCGAGAGGCTGCCGCGGCAGCCCTGGCGAAGTTCGAGGAGCGTGCGGGCACCAGCGGCACAGACTGGGGGCTTGGTGCGGTGGCGGCGGCGCAGGCCCTGCTCGCCGACAACGAGCGTGCCGAGAGCGCATTCATCGAAGCGATCGAGCGGCTCGAACGCGCAGATATCGCGCTGCACCTCTCGCGTGCCCGGTTGTCGTACGGGGAATGGCTGCGCCGGGTGAACCGCCGTACCGACGCCCGCAGCCAACTCAGCGCCGCGCATGACATCTTCACCCGGATGGGCGCCCACGGTTTCGCCGAGCGGGCCCGCCGTGAGCTGGTGGCCACCGGGGAGAAGGTCCGCAAACAGCGAGTCGGATCGGGTGACGAACTGACCGCGCAGGAGGCCCAGATCGCCGGGCTGGCCCGCGACGGGCTGACCAATCCGGAGATCGGTGCGCAGCTGTTCATCAGCACCCACACCGTGGAATGGCACCTGCGCAAGGTATTCGTCAAGCTCGGCATCACCTCCCGCAGGCAGCTCCGCAAGATGTCCTTGACCCCGTAGCTCTGGTTTCGACTACGGACTTTCAAGGGCTCGCACAGCCGCCACACCGACCAGTCTTGGTTTCGACGGTCCACCCGGATCCTCGTCAAAGCCAAACTGGAGGTTTCCCATGAAGGTCGTAGTCATCGGCGGCAGCGGTCTCATCGGCTCGAAGGTCGTGGCCAAGCTCAGCCAGCACGGTCACGAGGCTGTCGCCGCATCACCGGCCACTGGTGTCGACATCCTGACCGGTGAAGGGCTGGCGGACGCCTTGTCCGGCACGCAGGTCGTCATCGACGTCGCCAACTCCCCGTCCTTCGAGGACGGACCCGCTTGGGACTTCTTCACCACCGCCGCGGCCAACCTGCTCACCGCGAGCGAGGCCGCCGGAGTGTCCCACTACGTGGCGCTGTCGGTCGTGGGAACCGACCGGTTGCAGGACAGCGGCTACTTCCGCGCGAAGGCCGCGCAGGAACGACTCATCCAAGAGGGCTCCATCCCCTTCACCATCGTGCGGGCCACTCAGTTCTTCGAGTTCGTCGGACGCATAGCCGATTCCGCGACCGACGGGGACACCGTGCGGATCTCGTCGGCGTTCAGCCAGCCCATGGCCGCCGACGACGTGGCGACCGCGGTGGCCCGCACCGCAGTCGGTCAGCCGATCGGCGGCATCGTCGAGGTGGCAGGCCCGGAGCGCTACCCGCTGGACGAACTCGTCCGTATCCAGTTGCGTGCCAACAACGACACTCGCCGCGTCATGACCGATGAACAGGCTCCGTACTTCGGGGTGGTGCTCGGTGATCACACCCTGGTTCCCGGCGCCGAACCGACTAAGTTCGCCACCACCTTCAGCGACTGGCTGGCCGCCTCTGTGGCCACAGCGGCCCTGTGATGTCCATTCCCGATGTGTCGGAGTCCGATCCGGAACTGGCGGCGCGCTTCGCGCGGGAGGCGACTCCGCTCTTCGACGTCCTGTTGCGCGGGGCACGGCGCCTGACCCGCAACGAGGCCGATGCCGAGGACCTTCTGCAAGACACCCTGCTGCACGCTTACACGGGATTCCGCAAGTTCGAATCGGGTACGAACCTCAAGGCGTGGCTGTTCCGGATCCTCTACAACCGCTGGGTCAGCACCTACCGCCGCAAGCAGCGCCGCCCGGCGGAAGTGACCGTCGAGGAGATCACCGACACCGATATGGCCCGCGCGGCGATGCACCTGCCCGGTGGGACGTATTCGGCGGAGGCCGAAGTCCTCGATGCACTGCCTCACCACGAGGTCACCCTGGCCCTGGCCGACCTGCCCGACGGCTTCACCACGGCCCTGTACTACGCCCACGTCGAGGGCTACACCTACGCGGAAACCGCCGCGATCATGAACATCCCGGTCGGCACGGTGATGTCGCGGGTGGCTCGCGGCCGGGAACGGCTACGCACCTCGTTGGCTCCGCTCGAACGACGAATCGCCTAACAGAAATGGAAACAATGGAACTCGCTCAGCAGACCGCACTGATCACCGGCGGAACGGCAGGCATCGGCCTGGCCACCGCCCAGCTACTGGCCCGCGAAGGAGCGTCGGTCGTCATCACCGGCCGCGATCCCGACCGCGGCCGCGCCGCGGCAGCCGCCGTCGGTCCGGGCGCGCGCTTCATCCAGGCCGACCTCGCGGACATCGACTCGGTGAAAGCGCTTGTACAGCAAATAGGTAACGTCGACATCCTGGTCAACAACGCCGCCAGTTTTCCGGCTGCCCTGACCGTCGATCAGGACATCCCGTCGTTCGAGAAGACCTTCGACACCAATGTTCGGGGCCTGTACTTCCTGGCCGCCGGCGTGGTCCCCGGCATGCTCGAAGCCGGACGGGGCACCATCGTCAACATCACCACGATGGTTGCATCGAAGGGTGTTCCCGGAGCGTCTGCGTACAGCGCATCGAAGGCGGCAGTCGAATCCTTCACCCGCACGTGGGCCGCCGAGTTCGGCGCCCGCGGCGTTCGGGTGAACAGTGTCGCCCCCGGCCCCACCAAAACCGAAGGGGTGCAAGCAGAGTGGGGCGATACGAACGAAGAGCTCGGCCGTTCGCTACCGCTGGGGCGCACTGCAGAGCCGGAGGAGATCGCGCAGGCGGTGCTGTTCCTGGCCTCACCACGCTCAAGTTTCATCACCGGCTCGACGCTGCACGCCGACGGCGGCGGCAACGCCATCTGACCCTCACTCCTGAAAGGAATGACAATGTCGAAGGATTACGACCCCGGCTGGGAGAACGCGTTGACCGTGGTGCAGGAGGTGACACCGCCGTTCATTCCTGCCGGCGCCCATGCGATGACCGTCGTCATCGAATACCCCCCGGGCAGTGCGGGTGCGCCGCCCCATAAGCATCCGGGCGGTCCGGCGTTCGGATACATGTTGGAGGGCGAGATGCTCTTCGAGTTGGAGGGCGAACCGCCGCGCGTCATCCGTGCCGGCGAAGCATTCTGGGAACCGGGCGGTGACGTCATCCACTACTCGGATGCCAACAACCGCCAAGATGTCAGCAGCCGCTTCACGGTCACGATGCTGTGCGTGCCCGGCCAGCCCATGCTGACCCTGGTCGACGACGAGGAGCTGGCCGCCCGCGCCCACCTGCGGGTGCCGGGAGAGCCCCCGGCGAAGGACTGAACCGATGCCGAAAATCCTTCTCCAGACCACGATTCCCGCGCAACAGGACGACTGGGACATCACACGATTCGCGCTGCTCGCCGCCGAGCTGCGTCGTGCCGGGCATGAAGTGATCGCCCGCAACCGGCTCAGCAGCGCTGACGATCCCGTACTCAGCCATCTCGATCAACTGGGTTTCGACCAGCTGTGGCTGATGGCCGTGGACACCGGGGCCGGCCTCACCGAGGCCGAATGCGATGCGATCATGCGGTTTCGGCGCACCGGCGGCGGGGTGCTCACCGCACGTGACCACCAGGAGCTGGGCAGCTGCTTGCTGCGGCTCGGCTCGCTGGGCGTGGTCAACCGGTTCCACGACGAGAACGTCGATCCCCACACCATGTGTGACGACCAGGACACGCCGAGCATCTCGTGGCCCAACTACCATTCCGGCGCCAACGGCGACTATCAACCGGTCTTGGACAACGGTTCGGTGCATGAGCTGCTGCGAACCGACCGGACCGCCAGTGGCCGTATCGAATGGTTCCCGGCCCATCCGCACGAGGGACTGGTTTCGGCCGAAGGCCTGTGCGCCAGCGTGGTCGCACAGGGCCGCAGTTCGGCCACCGGTCGTCGCTTCAATCTCGCCGTCGCGATGGATGGTGAATGCGCGGCCGACGGCACACCCATGGGCCGCGCGATCGCCGCGTCGACGTTTCACCATTTCGCCGACTACAACTGGGATCTCGACTGCGGCGCGCCCTCGTTCGTCACTGAGCCGCCGGGTACCGAGATCAAAGGCGATCCGTCACGGCTCGACGTGTTCAAGGATTACCTCCGCAACATCGCCGATTGGCTTACACCGCAGGTCTAAAGCCAGGTGTCGTGCGTTGTGGTGGTGAGGAACGCCTCGAGATCGTCACGCCACTGAGCGGGGGTGTTCTTGTCCGGCTCGATGCCGGTGTACTCGCCGCGGTAGAACAGCAGCGGCCGGGGTTTACGTTTGGGCACCTCGGACAGCGAGTGCACGGCCCCGAACACCACGAAGTGATCGCCGCCGTCGTGCACCGAATGCACTGTGCAATCGATGTGCGCGAGGTTCCCGTCGATCACCGGGGACCCGAGTTTCGATGGCTGCCAATCGATCCCGGCGAACTTGTCGGGCTCCTTGGAGCCGAACCGCGCCGACACGTGCTGCTGCTTTTCATGCAGCACGTTCACGCAGAACTTGCCGCTGGCCTCGATGGCCTGCCAGGACCGCGACTGTTTGGTCGGGCAGAACAACACCAGTGGCGGGTCCAGCGAAAGCGCCGCGAACGACTGGCACGCGAAACCGACCGGAACCTCCTCGTGCACCGTGGTGATGATCGTGATGCCGGTGCAGAACTGGCCGAGCACATTTCGGAATGCGCGCGGGTCGAGCGGTGGTGAACTCACTTGAAACCGACGGAAAAGTCGTGGCCCCACAGGCTGACGCCTACGCTCTCGCGGGCAATCCAGCTCTCGTCTTCGACTTCCATGCCTTCACAACCGAATTCCATGTCGAAGCCGCCGGGAGTCTTCATATAAAACGACAGCATCTTGTCGTTGATGTGCCGGCCCAGCGTGGCCGACATCTTGACCTTCCGACGGTTGGCGCGGTCCAGGCACAGACCGACGTCGTCGGAGGTCTCCACCTCGACCATCAGGTGCACAATGCCGGTCGGGTTCGGCATCGGCATGAACGCCAACGCATGGTGACGCGGGTTGCAGCCATAGAAGCGCAGCCACACCGGATCGCCGTCGGCCGGACGGCCCGCGAGCTGCGGAGGCAGCTGCATCGAGTCGCGCAGCTTGAAGCCAAGCACATCTTGGTAGAAGGCCTGCGCCGCGGCGTCGTCGTCGCAGGTGAGCACCACGTGCCCCAGGCCCTGCTCAGCGGTGACGAACTTGTGGCCGTACGGGCTGACGAAGCGGCGGCCCAGGTACTGCGCACCGTAGAACGCCTCGAGGACATTGCCCGCCGGATCGGAGAACCGGATCAAGCCCTCGACCCGGCGCTCGCGGACCTCGTCCTTGGTGCCCTCGACGAAATCGACCCCCGCCTTGGACAAGCTCTCGCGCAGATTCTGCAGTGCAGGCGCGTCGGAAACCTCCCAGCCGGAAACCAGCAGGCGGTCGCGCTCGCCCGGCACGATCACCAGGCGGGCCGCGAAATCGTCCATTCGCAAATAGAGCGCATCCGGGATGGCGCCGTCACCCTCCACCATGCCGAGCACTTTGAGACCGAATTCGCGCCAGGCCGCCACGTCGGTGGCCTCGATGCGCATGTAGCCGAGCGCCTTGATGGTCATCTGCTAACCCCCAAGAAAATCGATGGCGAGTTTGTTGAACTCGTCGAACTTCTCCACTTGAGCCCAGTGTCCACACTGCCCGAAGACGTGCAGTTGTACCCGTGGAATCTGCTTCACGGCGACCAGTGCCCCGTCGAGCGGATTGACCCGGTCTTCGCGACCCCAGATCAGCAGCACCGGCTGACGCAGCTTGTGCACCTCACGCCACATCATGCCGAGCTCGAAATCCGGGCCCGCGAACGACATCCCCATCGCCCGCGTCGCTGCGAGCGACTCGGGCTGACTGGCGATCGCGAACCGTTCATCGATCAGCTCGGGGGTGATGAGCTTCTGGTCGAAGACCATGATGCGCAGGAACTTCTCGATGTTCTCGCGCGTGGGCTCAGCGGCGAACTTGCCGAGCAGCTTCACACCCTCTGTCGGATCCGGCGCGAAGAGGTTGACCGACAAGCCGCCGGGGCCCATCAGCACCAGCTTGCCCGCCCGGTCCGGGTAATCCAGCGCGAACCGCACCGCCGTGCCGCCGCCGAGCGAATTGCCCAGCAGCGGGATGCGACCCTGCAGGCCGAGATGGTCGAACAGACCCAGCAGCGCCTTGGCGCTATAGCGGTTGTACTGCTCGTGCTCGGTGTGCTTGTCCGAGTGTCCGTAGCCCGGCTGGTCGACGACGAGCACATGGAAGTGCTGCGCCAACACCGCCATGTTGCGGCCGAAATTCGACCAGCCCGAGGCACCCGGACCGCCGCCGTGCAGCAGCACGATCGTCTGTGCGCTCGGATCCCCGGCCTCGTGGTAGTGCAGCTTCATGTCGTCGCGCACCTGCGCGTATCGCGAGGTGGATTCGAACGTGATCTCAGATACTGCAGTCATCAGACCATCGTGTCCGAGGGCGGCAGACCGAACTCGTTGTTGCCGAAGATCATGTACGCCCGCTCGGGATCGTTGGCGGCGTGCACCCGCCCGGCGTGCGCGTCACGCCAGAACCGTTGCAGCGGCGCACTGTTGGCCAACGCGGTGGCGCCTGCCGACTCGAAGAGCCGGTCGACCGAGGCGATGGCACGACCGGTGGCGCGCACCTGATCGCGACGGGCCCTGGCACGCAGCTCGAACGGGATCTCCTTGCCCTGCGTGAGCAGTGCGTACTCGTCGCCGACGTTGCCGATCAACTGGCGCCATGCGGCGTCGATGTCACTGGCGGCCTCGGCGATGCGGACCTTGGCGAACGGATCGTCCTTGCCCTTCTCGCCGGCGAACGCTGCGCGCACCCGCTTGCCCTGATGCTCGACGTGCGCGTCGTATGCGCCGTAGGCCATGCCGACGATAGGAGCCGAGATGGTCGTGGGATGCACGGTGCCCCAAGGCATCTTGTACACCGGAGCGGTGTTGGTCTCGTAGCCGCCCGCCGTGCCGTCGTTCATCGACTTGTAGGACAGGAACCGGTGCCGGGGCACGAAAACGTCCTTGACGACGACGGTGTTGCTGCCGGTGCCGCGCAGGCCGACCACGTGCCAAACGTCGTCGATGGTGTACTCGGTACGCGGGATCAGGAAGCTGCCGAAATCGACCGGCCGGCCGTCCTTGATCACCGGACCACCCAGGAACGCCCAGGTGGCGTGGTCGCACCCGGAAGACCAGTTCCAGGAACCGCTGACGAGATAGCCGTCCCCGGCCTCTGTCACAACGCCCGCGCCCATCGGCGCGTACGAGGAGGACACCCGGACCGTCGGGTCCTCGCCCCAGACCTCTTCCTGCGCCTGCTGGTCGAACAGGGCCAGGTGCCAGTTGTGCACACCGATGATGGAGCTGACCCATCCGGTGGAGCCACAGGCGCTGGCGATGCGGCGCACGGCCTCGTAGAACACCGTCGGGTCGCACTGCAGGCCGCCCCACTGTGCGGGCTGCAGGAGCTTGAAGAACCCAACCTCGTCGAGCGCCTTGATGGACTCATCCGGGATCTTGCGCAGATCCTCGGTGGCTTGGGCGCGCTCGCGCAGTTGCGGCAACAACTCGTCGATGCCGGCCAGCACTGCCTGCACGTCACGCTGTTCAATGGACGTCACTGATTCGCCTCCCGAGATCGGATTGTGATGAGCGCTTGCGCGAAGAGCCGATCACTTAGACAGAGATTAGAACACGTTACGATTTGTGTCGAGTAGCGTGTTCATACAGCGGCTGGACCTGGGCAAGTAGGTTTTTGTAACCTGTTCTAGTTATGGCCAGTTTGTCGAGAGAGAGGGCCACACCCCGTGACTGATGAGCCACTGGGCAGCCACGTGCTCGAACTGCAGGTGGCGGCAGTCGTCGAGGAGACGGCCGACGCCCGCTCTCTGGTGTTCTGTGTACCCGAGGGATCGCAGATTCCTGCTGACCGGCTGCGGTACTCCCCCGGTCAGTTCCTGACCCTGCGCGTGCCCAGCGACCGCACCGGGTCGGTGGCCCGCTGCTACTCGCTGTCGAGTTCCCCGGTCACCGACGATCAGCTGACCGTGACGGTAAAGCGCACCGTCGACGGGTACGCGTCGAACTGGCTGTGTGACAACGCGCACGCCGGGATGCGGATGCACGTGCTCGCGCCGTCGGGCACGTTCGTGCCAAGGAACCTCGACGCCGACCTCCTGCTGATGGCGGCAGGCAGCGGCATCACCCCGATGATGGCGATCTGCAAGTCCGCGCTTGCCGAGGGCAACGGCAACGTCGTGCTGATCTACGCCAACCGCGACGAGAATTCGGTGATCTTCGCGGCCACGCTGCGCGAGCTGGCCGCCAAGTACCCGGACCGGCTCACCGTCGTGCACTGGTTGGAGAGCGTGCAAGGCCTGCCGAGCGCAGCCGCGCTGGCCGGCCTGGCTGCCCCGTTCTCCGGGCGTGACGCGTTCATCTGCGGACCCGGACCGTTCATGGCCGCCGCCGAGGAGTCGCTGCGCCGGGCCGGCACCCCCGACGAACGCATCCACATCGAGGTGTTCAAGTCGCTGGAGTCCGATCCGTTCGCCGCGGTGGTGATCGCCGAAGACGACGACAGCGATCAGGGGCCGGCGACGGCCGTCGTCACCTTGGACGGAACGACACACGAGATCCGTTGGCCACGTTCGGCGAAGCTGCTCGACGTACTGCTCGACAAGGGCCTCGATGCGCCGTTCTCCTGCCGGGAAGGCCACTGCGGGGCGTGTGCGGTGCTCAAGAAGTCCGGAGACGTCGAGATGGAGATCAACGACGTGCTCGAACCGTCCGACCTCGAGGAGGGCCTGATCCTTGGTTGTCAGGCGACTCCGGTGTCGGATTCAGTTGAAGTCACCTACGACGAATAACGAGCGGATACCTTTCTGGCGATGACCGTAACGATGATCAGGCTCGCAACAGTAAGTGCGGCGACAGTGCTGACCGCGGTGCTCGCGCACCCCGCGACGGCCACAGCCGCAGTCAACAGCGCCACGACCTCGATCCCGACGCCCGACGGGATCCTGGAAATGCACGTCACCGCCGACTGCGCGGCGGGCAGGTGTTCCTTCAACACCCAGGCGAACCTGCTCACACCGCAGGGCCCCATCGGGCTCCCCGGCAACACGTGGGCCCGCCAGACGATCACGCTGCGCAGCACGAGCCGCGACGTGTGGCAGGAGGTCTCCTACAGCGCGCCTGCCGGCATGCCGAGGGAGACCAAAGGCGCCAATCACGACAACGTGCTGTCGAGGCAGCTCAAGGCGACCAACAATGTCGAGATCTCCGTGACCTACTTCGGCGGTGGGCCGCTGGAGCGCTTCAAGGTCGACGGTGAATCGGTGCCGATCGACTGGAAGAGCGGCCGACCGAACACCGACGCCGACTTCATCGCCTGCACGCAGGTCCAGGCGGTTTACGGCGGGTGGAACCTCACCACACCGACTGCCTGCGCGCAGACCACGTTCTGAGCCGGGCCCAGCCGCGCCAGTGAATTAGCGCGGCAGCCCCAGCAACCGTTCGCCGGCCAGCGTCAGCAGGATCTGCTCGGTACCACCGGCAATGGTCAGGCAGCGGGTGTTGAGGAAGTCGTGAACCTCCTGGCTCTGTACGACGCCGCCGCCGTCGGAGAGTTCCATCCGGAATTCCGCGAGCCCTTGTCGATAGCGCACGCCGATCAGCTTGCGGGCGCTGGCCTGCGCGCCCGGATCCTGGCCGCCGACCGCCAGCTGCGCGATGCGCTGATCCAGCAGTGCACCCACTTGAGCCGCGAGGATGAGGGCGCCCAGGCGGTCCTGATCCGCGGGATCGGGCTTCTCGGCCTCTCCTGATGCGCGATCCGCCTCCGGCTTCTCGCTGACCTTACGCAGGAGCTCCTCCATCGGATTGCCCAGCGCCGTCCCGCCGGCCATCGCCACCCGCTCGTTGGCCAGCGTGGTGCGGGCCAGTCGCCAGCCGTCGTTGACCGTGCCGACGACCATCTCGTCCGGTACGAACACGTCGTCGAAGAACACCTCGTTGAACAGCTCGTCGCCGGTGATCTCGCGCAGTGGGCGGATCACGATGCCGGCCGAGCGCATGTCGACCAGGAAGTAGGTGATGCCCTTATGTTTCGGAGCATCGGCATCGGTACGGGCCAGGCAGACACCCCAGTGCGCCTTCTGCGCGGCCGACGTCCACACCTTCTGCCCGGTGAGCTTCCAACCCCCGTCGACCCGAACAGCCTTCGTCCGCAACGCGGCCAGATCCGAACCCGCGCCAGGCTCGGAGAACAGCTGGCACCAGGTCAGGTCACCGCGCAGGGTGGCCGGGACGAACTGCTCGATCTGTTCGGGCGTGCCGTGTTCGAGGATGGTCGGCACGGCCCACCAGCCGATGACCAGATCGGGCCGCTCCACCTTCGCAGCGGCCAGTTCCTGATCGATCAGCAGCTGCTCGGCCGGCTTGGCGGCCCGACCATACGGCCGGGGCCAGTGCGGGGCAAGCAAACCCGATTCGGCGAGCGCGACCTGCCGCTTCTCCACGGGCTGCGCGGCCACCTCGGCCACCGCGGCGCTGATCTCCGGACGCAGGTCCGCCACTGACTCCAGGTCGATGCGCAGCTCACGACGGACGCCCTGCTGCGTCAACGCGGCAACCCGGCGCAGCCAGCGGCGCCGGCCACCGAGGAAGTGCGAAATGCCATATGCGCGACGCAAATACAGGTGGGCGTCATGCTCCCAGGTGATCCCGATACCGCCGAGCACCTGGACACAGTCCTTGGCGTTGGCCTCGGCCGCGTCGATACCGGCTGCCGCGGCGACCGCGGCGGCGATCGACAACTGGGCAGCCTCGGATTCGGATGCGGCGCGGGCCACATCAGTAGCCGAAACCGCGGCCTGCTCCGAACGCAGCAGCATCTCGGCGCACATGTGCTTGATCGCCTGGAAGCTGCCGATCGGCTTGCCGAACTGCTCACGCACCTTGGCGTAATCGGTGGCGGTCTGCAGAGTCCATCGGGCCAGCCCCGCGGCCTCGGCGGCGAACACGGCTGCGGCAGTATCTTCGAAGCGTTGCCGCGACACGCCAAGTACCTCGGCGGGGACGGACTCCAGGACCACCTGGGCCAACGGGACGGAAAAGTCGGTGGCCGTGAGCAATTCGACCGTCACGCCGTCGGCACCCGCGTCGATCAGCAGCACGTCGTCACCTGCCGGCAGCAACAGGACGCCCGCCGTGTCGGCACCCAGCACGTAGTCGGCGGTGCCTGACACCCGGGCGCCATCGACCCGCAGGTCGGCGGTCAGCGCCACACCCGCGCTGCGCTCACCCGACACCAGGGCGTCCAGCACTTCAGAATTCGTGACGAGCACAGTGGCCAACGCCGTCGTCGCGACGGGCCCGGGAACCAGAGCGGCCGCAGCCTCGTCGACCATCGCGCACAGATCCTCGACAGTGCCGCCGGCACCACCGCGCTCCTCGGGGACCGCGACGCTGAAGATCCCTAGTTCGGCGAGCCCACGATAGGGCGCGCGCCAGGCCTGCGGATCGTGCTCGATCTCGCGGGCAGCGGCGACCGCGCCGGCCGCAGCGGCCCAGCTACGCACCAGGTCGCGTGCGGCAAACTGCTCCGAGGTGTCGGTCGACGACGACAACACTGACACGGTCTACTCCTAGGCATAGTGCGGGAAGTCCATGCTTCCCACTAGAACGTGTTCTAATGGTGACAGTGTTCGACCGTCAAGTCGACCCGCGTTACAGCAGGACACGTCCGTGTCTTACCGGCTCGGAGGTGAGAAAAAGGTGATCGGCGTGCGTATCGTTTTTGACGAGGTACGCAATGAGAAGGAGTCGCCAGCCAATGTCCGGCGTGTCACAGCCAGCACGGCCCGAGTCATCCGGCTCGGATACGCGACCGCGTGAGGTGATCAACGTGGCAGTCCTCACCGAGTCCGAACTCGGTTCCGAAGCGCAGCGGGAGCGTCGCAAACGCATCCTCGATGCCACCCTGGCCATCGCCTCCAAAGGCGGTTACGAGGCAGTGCAGATGCGCGCCGTGGCCGAACGGGCCGATGTCGCAGTCGGCACCCTCTACCGGTACTTCCCGTCCAAAGTGCACCTGCTCGTCTCTGCGCTGGGTCGCGAGTTCGAACGCATCGACGCCAAGACCGACCGGGCCGCGCTGGCCGGCGGCACCCCGTACCAGCGGCTCAACTTCATGGTGGGCAAGCTCAACCGGGCCATGCAGCGCAACCCTCTGCTCACCGAGGCCATGACGAGGGCGTTCGTCTTCGCCGACGCATCAGCGGCGGGCGAGGTGGACCACGTCGGCAAGCTGATGGACTCGATGTTCGCGCGCGCCATGAGCGACGGCGAACCGACTGAGGACCAGTACCACATCGCCCGGGTGATCTCCGACGTCTGGCTGTCCAACCTGCTCGCCTGGTTGACCCGGCGCGCCTCGGCGACCGACGTCAGCAAGCGGCTGGACTTGGCCGTGCGGCTGCTGATCGGTGCGGACGACCAACCTAAGATCTGACGGGTGCTCCCCGACGATCTGAAGAACGTGTTGACCCGGGCCGCCCGACAACCAAGGCTGCTCGTCACCTCCGACTTCGACGGCACACTCGCCCCGATCGTCAACAACCCGGCCGATGCGCGGCCTCTGGCCGACGCCGCGGCAACCCTGGTGGAGCTGGCCGACCTGCCCGACACCGCAGCCGCTTTGATCTCGGGACGTGCGCTGGAGGTGCTGCGTGGCCTGTCGGGGATGCCTGCGACCGTGCACCTCGTCGGCAGTCACGGTGCCGAGTTCGCTTCGGGTTTCACCCATCCCATCGACGAATCGCTGTTGAACACAATCGCCGATGAGCTCAACGCCATTGCGGGCAGCCGGCCGGGTGTCACCGTCGAGCTCAAGCCGGCCAGCGTGGCCTTGCACGTCCGCAACGCAGATCCTGCCGACGCCGAGGCCGCCCTGACCCAGGCCCGCGATGCCTCGCAGTCGTGGAACGCCCAACTGACCGAGGGCAAGGCCGTGCTGGAATTCGCGGTGATCTCTACGGACAAGGGCGAAGCGATCGACATTCTGCGCGATCAACAGCACGCGTCGGCCGTGGTGTACTTCGGCGACGATGTCACCGACGAGAAGGCGTTCCGCCGGATGCGTGACGGCGACATCGGCGTCAAGGTCGGGCCGGGCGACACGTTGGCGGCCTACCGGGTCGAGGCGCCCGAAGATGTTGCGGCAGCACTGAAATACTTGCTCGACGCGCGTCGCCGCAGCTAAGCCGGACCCGACGTCCGGCCGCGCACCACTTCGGTGTCAAGGATGTCGATCACCGGCAGCCCCGACCGCGGCGGATTGTGCAGCAACCGACCGGCGCGCCTGCCTTTTTCGACGCTGGACTGCACGACGGTGGTCAGGCCGCGGCGCAGCGCCTCGGGCACCCCGTCGAATCCGGTGACCGTCATCTCGCCCGGCACGTAGATGCCGCGGGACCGCAGATAGTCCATCGCCGACAAGGCCAGCACGTCGGCAGAACACATCAGCGCGGTGATCCGCGGGTTCGCCTCCAACGCAACCTCCGCGGCAGCGCCACCGGAGCTCGGCAGGTGCTCGTAGCTCTCCACCACGGTCAGCGTCCCCGGGGACAGTCCGGCACCGATCATCGCGTCGTACACCCCGTGGATGCGTTCGCGTTGCACGTGAAAATGGGGGGACTGCACCCGATCTGGTTCGGCCAGTGCAGGTTTACGCGCACGCGAGGAGGAATCCGGGGTCAGGCTGTCGTGTGGCCAATCCCGCCCCAACCGCATGGTCAGCAGGCCGATGTCGCGGTGGCCGAGTTCCAGCACGTGCTCGGCCAGCTTGCGCATGGCCCCGCGGTCGTCGATTCCGACCCGCGATACCCCGGGCACATCTTTGGGCTGGTCGACCACCACAACGGGAAGGTGACGCTGCCGCACGACCGGTAGGTAGGGATCGTCGTCGGAGGCCGAGTACACCACGAATCCGTCGACTCCGGCCGACAGAACAGCCGCCGAACCCTCCTCGAAGCTGCGGTTGGGACCGACCGCGACCAGCAGCAGCCCCTGACCGGCCTCCTCACAGGATTCGGCAAGCCCGGCAACGAAATCCAGTGCGGCCGGATCGCTGAACGAGTAGTTGAGCGGTTCGGTGATCATCAGCCCGACCGCGCCCGCCTTGCGGGTCCGCAGCGAACGCGCCACCGGGTCGGGGCCCGGATAGCCCAGCCGCTTGGCGGCGTCGAAAATGCGCTCCCGAAGGTCGGACGAAAGCTGATCGGGACGGTTGTAGGCGTTCGAGATCGTGGTGCGTGAAACCTTCAGCTCGGCCGCCAACGAAGCCAGGGTGGCCCGCCGCGGCGGGTCGGGACTCCTGGACATGTGCTCTGACGCTAGTGGATGAGCTCCGCTGAGCGTCGGGTGGCGCGCTGACCCGCCCACACCACAAGCCAGACCACGCAGGCGATGGTCACGATGACGAAGCTGGGCGGCATATTGAATATTGCGGAGATCGCCAAACCCGCCCACACCGATACCAGGCTGATCCCCGTCGAGATCGCCATCGCGGCCAGGGGCCGGGCGGTCAGCATGATCGCGGTGGCCGCTGGGGTGACGACGAGAGCAAACAGCAGCAGCGTGCCGACAGCCTGCACAGCCATGGTGACCGCAACGCCGAGCAGTGCCATGAACAGCACCGACAGAGCCTTTACCGGCACTCCCTTGGCCTCGGCCACCTGGGCGTTCACCGAGGCGAACAGCAGCGGACGGTAGACGAATACCACCGTGGCGGCCAGCAGCACCAGCAGCGCGGTGAAGGTCAGCAGCTGCTGATGAGTGATGGCCAGCAGGTTGCCGAACAGCACGTTGGTCAGGGTCGACGAGTGCTTGGTGGCCAGCGAGTTGAAGAACAACCCGAATCCGGTGGCCAGGGCCAGGACGGTGCCGGTCGCCACCTCGCGATCGTCGGCCCGTTTGCCCAGCGCCCCGATCACCAGGGCTCCGCCGATGCAGAACACCCCGAGACCCAACACGACCGGCAGTCCCAGCAGCGCTGCGCCGGTGGCCCCGGGCAGCCCGATGTGGGCCAGTGCGTGGGCGGCGAAGGCGGTGTTGCGCACGATGATGAAGTAGCCGATGAGCCCGGCCGCGAGCGCGACGAGGGTGCCGCCGATCAACGCGTTCCGCATGAATGCCGACGTCAGGATCTGCCACCAATTGTGCTGATACCCCAAGGCCAAGACCGTGGTGGTCACTGCCCGCTCCTCATGTACATCTGGCCCTGCAAGGTATTGGCGACCTGAACTTTGGTGCCGTACAGATGGGTCAGCAGATCGGCGTCGACCACCTCGTGGATCGCGGCGTGATGGGCATGCCCGTCGAGCAGGTAGATGGCACTGTCCAGCACGGCGAGCAACGGGTTGAGGTCGTGCGCAACAACAAGAATCGTCACGTCGAGCTCATTGTTGAGGCGGGCCAGCAGCTGCACGATCTCATGCTGGTTGCGCAGGTCGAGTGCCGCCAACGGCTCGTCGAGGATCAGCATCTTCGGTTGCCCCACAAGGGCATTGGCCAACGCGACCCGCTGACGCTGACCGCCCGACAACTGCGAGACGCGCATATCGGCGAACGCGGTTGCCTCGACCCACTCCAGAGCCTCGTCGACCCGGGCCATGTCGGCGCGGGTTGTGCGACTGAACCCCCAGCGACGCCCGGTGAGACCCAGCGTCACCGCATCGCGGGCCCGGATCGCCTCACCCGCACCGGCGACATAGTCCTGGGGTACATAACCGATGCGGTCGTTGTGCTCGCCCGGCCGGCTACCCAACACCCGCACAGTGCCCGACGCCACCGGCAGCAGGCCGAGGACCACATGCAGCATCGTCGACTTGCCCGATCCGTTGGAGCCGATCAGCGCGACGATCCCGCCGGCCGGGATCTCGAAGGTGCCCTCCGACCAGATCAACCTGCCGCCGCGGACGACGCTTACGTCGTCGAAGACAAGCGCCGGTGCCGATTCACTGCTACGACTGGACACCAAGGGCCTTGGCGAGCGAGGTGAGTTGGTCCACCTGCCAAGCCTCGAACGAATCGGTCTCCGGCGCCACCGTTTCAGTGACATCGACGACGGGAACACCGGCCCTCTCGGCTGCGGCACGGATCTGCTGCGGCACCGAGCCCTCGGTCTGGGTGTTGTAGATCAGGACATCGACGCCTTTGTCACCGAGCAACCGCAGGAACGCGTCGAGATCGGCAGGCGACGGATCACTCTCGTTGGACGAGGTCACCTGATAGCCCTCCGGCGTGCGATTGACCAGCCCGACCGCGACGGCCATATCGTCGAACACCGCCTCGGTGGCCGCATAGGTCTTACCGGTCGCGTGGCCCTTGATGTCATCGATGAGCTGGTTGTACGGCTTCATCGACTCGGTGAAGGCGGTGCGTCGCTGCGCGAAGTAGTCCTTCGCGTCGGGCGCCAGCTCACCAAGCTCGGCAGTCACCGCGTCGGCGACCGACGTCACCGCCGCCGGGCTGTACCACGCGTGCGGGTTGACGCCTCCGGCGTGGTCGTGCCCCTCTTCATGGCCTTCTGCTTCATGCCCGTGGTCATGGGCCTCATCTTCGTGCGCACCGGCGTCCTCGATCGCGGCGACGACAGGAGCATTCGGGGCCGAGCTCTCGGCGAGTTTGGTCGCCCATTCGTCGTAGTGGCCGCCATTGACAACGACGAGCTGTGCACCCTCGAACTTCGCCGCATCCGACGGCGAGGGTTCGAAGTCGTGCGGATCGACCGACGAGCCGGCCAGCACCGTCGTCACCTTCGCGCATGCGCCGCCGAGTTCGGAGACGATGTCACCCCACTGGTCGACGCTGACGACCACATTGACCGGAGTGGTCGGGCAATCGCCCGCCGGCTCGGCGGTGGGGGATTCGTCGGATCCGCACGCGACGAGCGCTAACGGGGCGGCAAGTACGGCAGCCGCGACGAGGGCTTTCAAGGGCGAGGTCACGGCGATAACGATAACCGTTTGCACATTGCCGCGCATACCCGGATTACGCTTTATTGAAAATCATTTTCAAGGCGACGCTGCTCACCGATTCGGAGATGGCCCACGGCGAGCAGGCCTGGTTGCGCTACTCCGACCCGCTACCGGAATGGAACGTCACGCACACCCACTCCCCTGAGACACGAAACCGGCTCCCGCCCAACGTGGACGGGAGCCGGTTCCTACGTGCCTCTACTCGTGCTCGTGACCCACCGCACCACTGAGTTCGTTCGGTGTGTTCTCCAACGTCACCGACTTGCTCACCGCGGCGGATTCCACATCGACGATGTGCAGCTCCTTGGTGGCGGGGTCGGTGACGTAGACGTCGTGGTCACGGGTGAACACCGTGGGCCGCGGCTGCTGCCAGTCGTCAGGCTCGGTCCACGGCTCGGTAACGGAAATGGTTTTGACGGTGCCCCCGGTAGCTGGGTCTATGACGTAGAGGTTGCCGTCGGTGCCGAGGATCAACGCCTCGGCGTGGGGTCCGCGGGCCAGCGAGCGGAACGAATAGCTGACCGATTGCGGCAGCGTCACGAGGCGCAGCTGGTTGGTGGTGGTGTCGATGAGCGCGAACTGGTTCGGCCGCTCCAGCTCGGCGTCGGGATCGACCTTGAAATCACCGAGCGCGACCGGCGACTCCTCATGCCCTCGAAGGTTGCCCACCCGGCCGTACTCACCCGGCGCCGCGATCTTCGTGAAGACCCGGTCCGAGTACGTCAACACCCCGTTCTCGCAACCGAGCACGACGGTCTCGCCTTCGACGACCGTTTCCCCGTGCAGGCCCGGGCACTCGGTGTTGCGGGCGATCTCGGCTTGCCCGGAGTCGAAGGCCACCGCACCGGTGCGCTCGTCGGGGTCTCCCTCACTGCGCACCCAGCTGCCGTCGGACAGCACGACCGCCACGCCGTGATGCGGCTTGGACGACTTGAGCGTCTGGGTCTCGGGCTTGCCGCCCGCCAGATCGTGGGGGTCGAAAACGGTGATATCGCCTGACCCGTCGGCGAACAACGCCGTGCGCTCGCCGTGTGGCACGACGTGACCGGGCTCGCTCGCCTCGAACGTGGTGTCGGTCAACTCGCCCGCCGTCGCGTCCAGCGCTCGGAAGCCCTGGTCGGTCGACACCATTACGTGCGCATCGTCTCCGGCGGGGTTCACGCGGAGGAATCCCGCCAACGGGATCGTCGACTTGACCTCCAGGTTGTTTCCGTCGAGCACGTAGAGGCCGCCGTCGTAGGTCACCACCAGCGGCTCGGCGATGGGCTGCCGTTGCTCCTGTTGGGGTTCACTGCCACAGCCGGCCAGCGCCAACGTCAGCGCACCGACCGTGGCTGCCAACGACAAAGCCTTGCTCATCCAATCTCCTTAATTCAGTTTGCTCACAATGGTTTCGGTGTTCGCGCGCATCATGCCGAGGTAGGTGTCGCCTGGGGTCCCGGGTTCACTCAGCGATTCGGTGTAGAGCGAGACCACGTTCACCTGCACTCCGGCCTGTTCGGCGAGCACCCGCGCGAGGCGGTCCGGCTGCGAGGAGTCGACGAAGATCGCAGGCACCCCGGCCGTGCGGACGGCACCCGCCAACGACTCCAGGTCCGATGCGCTCGGCGAGGCTAGCGTGGTGCCGCTCGGGATCACCGCACCAATCACGGTGAAGCCGAACCGGTCGGCCAGGTAGCCGAGCACATGATGATTCGTGACGAGCTTGCGCCGTTCGGCGGGAATCGCCCCGAACTGGCGCGTCATCGACTCCGACAGGCCGTTGAGCTCATCGCGGTACCGCTCGGCGTTGGCCGTCACTGCCGCACCGTCGATTCCGGACAGTTGAGTGACGCGATCGGTGATCGCATCGACCGCGAGCACCATGCGCTGTGGATCGGTCCAGAAGTGCGGGTCCGGTCCACCGTGCTCGGAGAACTGCAGCGGGTCGATGTGGTCGCCGACCGCGAGGGTGGCAACACCGTTGTCGGCTGCCGCGTCCACGTGGCGCTGCATGGACTCCTCGAGGCCCAACCCGTTGTAGACGACGAGATCGGCATTGCTCAGCGCAGCCGCTTCGGGTGCCGACAGGCTGGACGAGTGCGGGTCGGCGTTGGGCTTCATCAGCACTCGCACGTCAGCCGCCTCGCCGACGATCTGGTGCACGACATCCCCGAGAATCGTTGTGGTGACAACGATTTCCTGATGCCCACCTCCGACATTCGGCGCGCTGCACGCCGCCAGCAGCACGGCGAGCAGACACGCGGCGATCTGGGACCAGCGGCGCGTCACCGCCCGGTCTCCACCATCAGCCCGGGCGCAACGGAGACCTTCAGGGTGCGCGCCAGCCGAAGGCCGTCCCCGTAATCGACCTCGTAGACGGCGCCTGCCTTGGCATCGTTGACGTATGCCCGGTCGGCGTCGATCTCGATCACCGGTGTCGGCAGGTCGGACGACACCGGACCGCCGAACAATTGAACCGCAGCGGTCTGCGCGCCGGTTTTCGTATCGAGTTGCCGCAGTTGGCCGTCCGCGGTGAGGGCCAGGACGGAATCACCCGAGACAGCGTTGGCCGCGAGCACGCCCGCAACGTTCACCTGCGACCACGCGCCGCGACGTCCATCCAGCACCCACACTGCGTCCGCGGCGACGGCAGCCAGCGTGCTGCCGCCGTACCGGTATGACAGTGCACCAAGTTGCGTTGCGGGGCGGGTGTTTCCGAAGTGAAAGGGAGTGGCTGCCAGCTGCCCTGCGCGTTTCGCGATCCGCAGAGCTCCGTCCACGCAACCGAAGATCACCGCGCCGCTGACGGTCGAGGCGCCGGACGCGCCGGGACATTGCCCGAGCGGCTGCGTCGCACCGTCGGCGCCGAGGGCGCTGACCGCGCCCGATCGGGCAACGGACACGAGATCCTCGCCGAGTGGCGCGATTTCAGCGATATCGCGCAACGTTCCGAATCCGTCGACCGGCGCGATGCGGTGCTCGCCGAGGGCGGCGCGATCGAGCACCTCAACCGTGCCGTCGTCACGGCGCGCCGCAGTCAGATCGCGCTGTCCGCCGGCGTCGGCGAACCGGCCGTTCAACCGGCCTGCGAGGCCGGGCGGCTCGACGTAGTAATGCGAATGGTCACCGTGGTCGAATGTCCACGACCCGGCGTCGACGACGGTTATCGCGTCCTCCCCGCGCAGGTAGGCGAAACGCCCGTCACCGCTGATGCCGTCGGTGCGGCCGAACTCGCCGAGCGGAGTCTGCGTCTCCTCCCCGGCGTCGAACACCACGGTCGCCCCGGTGGCCGGATCGACCAAGACCAGACGGGTCACCGCGTCCTTGCTTTCCTGCGCGTCGATTCCGGTGTCATCGTGACTGGCCGACGTCGTTGGAGTTGTTGGGGCGCTTGGTGTTTCATCGGTGTCGCAACCGGCCAGCAGCAGCGCGGCCGTCAAGGCCAGGATCGCCCTCATGCTGTGACCCGCTGAAGCACCGACGCGGCCACCGCCGAGCAGAAGAACAACCCGACGGCGACGGCCGCGATGCTGGCGCCACCAGCTGTGGCGGCATGCCATGACACCAGCAGGCCCAGCCATACCGACACCACGCCGATGACAGCGGCCAGCACCATGATCCGCCCGATCGAGTGTGCCCACAACGTCGCAGCTGCGGGCGGGGCCACGAGCAGACCGAGTACCAGCAGCGTGCCGACGACGTGGAAGGACGCGACGATCGCGACGGCGATCAGGACCGTGAGTGCAATTCCGGCGAGCCGTGGGTTGAGCCGCAGGGTGGCCGCCTTGCGGACGTCGAAAGTCGCCGCGACGAACGCCCGCCGACCCACGAACGCGACCGCGGCGATGAACACCAGGGCAGCGGCCAGCACGGCGATGTCGCGGACGCGCACGCCGAGCACGTCGCCGAACAGGAAGGCGGTCAGATCAACGGCGTAGGTGCGGGAGTGCGACACCACGATGACGCCGACCGCCAGCATGCCGACCAGCAACAGACCGATGCTGGTGTCCGACGAGAACCGGGCTGAGCGGCTCAGCGCCGCAACACCGTACGCCATCGCAAGCGCGGCGATCAGTGCGCCGACGAACAGGTTTCCGCCAATCGTCGATGCCAGCGCGACGCCCGGCAACATGCCATGCGACATCGCATCGCCGAGGAATACCGACCCCCGCAGCACCACCCACGTGCCGACGATCGCACACATCAACGCCACCGCAGACCCCGCAACCGCCGCACGTACGACGACCTCGGAGCCGAACGGTGCGCCCAGCCAGTTCAGCATGGCTACACTCTTATCAGTAATGACAATCATTTCCAAATGGGAGAGTGTGTGCATTCCATCCGGCTGGACCGAGTGTCGTTCGGCTACAACCGAACTCAGGTATTCAACGATCTGACGGTCGAATTCGCCGGTGGCGCGAGCACCGCCGTCGCCGGGCCCAACGGCTGCGGGAAGTCCACGCTGCTCGGCCTCATCGCCGGATTGCACCGCCCACAACACGGCTCCGTCGACCTCACGGGTGCCGACGACATCGCGCTAGCCGTACAACGCGATCACGTGGCGCAGACGTTTCCCATCACGGTCGGCGAGGCGGTCGCGATGGGCCGCTGGCGCCGGCTCGGCCTGCTGCGCCGCCCGACGCGGACAGATCGAGACATCGTCGACTACTGGATCGCAGAGCTCGAACTCGACGCGCTTCGGCACCGTCGGCTCAGTGATCTGTCCGGCGGGCAGCGCCAGCGCACGCTGCTCGCCCAGGCATTCGCCCAAACAGCGCCGATACTGCTGCTCGACGAACCCACCGCGGGCCTCGACGCAGACAGCACCGAAACCGTCTATCGGCAGCTGCACCGGCTGGCCGCGTCGGGGCATACCGTCGTCGCCGCAACCCACGATCCGGACGCGCGGTCGCGATTCGACCACTACTGGAACATCGTCGACCTGACCGCGCGCCCGGCGGCGATAGGCTCGAGCTGTGCCTCCTCATGCCTTCCCCCCGGCCGAACGGCAGGCCGTCTACCGCGCCATCACCGAGCGTCGTGACATGCGCAGATTCGTCCCGGACAGCTCGGTGCCCGCCGAGGTGCTCGGCCGGTTGCTGCAGGCGGCGCATGCCGCGCCGAGCGTCGGCCTGATGCAGCCGTGGCGGTTCATCCGCGTCACCGACGACGCACTGCGCCGCAAGATCCATGCACTCGTCGACGAGGAACGGATCCACACGGCCGATGCACTCGGGCCGCGCAGCGAGGAGTTTCTCTCGCTCAAGGTCGAGGGCATCCTCGATTGCGCCGAGTTGTTCGTGGTTGCGCTCGGCGACGGCCGTGAACGTCACGTATTCGGGCGGCGCACGTTACCGCAGATGGACCTGGCCTCGGTGTCCTGTGCGATTCAGAACATGTGGCTGGCCGCGCGTGCCGAGGGCCTCGGTATGGGGTGGGTGTCGATATTCGAGCCGCTGCCCCTCGCACAGCTGCTGGGCATGCCCGACGGCGCCGAACCGGTGGCGATCCTGTGCCTGGGCCCCGTCCCGGGGTTTCCGGACCGCCCGGTGCTCGAGATCGAACACTGGACACAGGGGCGCCCGCTGCCCGAGTTCGTCTCGGAGAACGGCTGGCCGGGCTGATGCCGCCAACCGTCGACCTCAACGCCGATCTGGGCGAGAGCTTCGGGGTGTGGCAACTCGGCGATGACGAGGCCATGCTCGGCGTGGTAACCAGCGCCAACGTGGCATGCGGTTTCCACGCAGGCGATCCGGCCCTGTTACTGCGCACGTGCCGCACCGCCGCGGAGCGCGGCGTGCGGGTGGGCGCCCAGGTCAGCTACCGGGACCTCGCCGGATTCGGCCGACGCTTCATCGACGTCACAGCGGAGGATCTGACCGCCGACGTCATCTACCAGATCGGCGCGTTGCAGGCGATCGCGCACGCGGCGGGGACCACCGTAAGCTACGTCAAACCCCATGGCGCGCTGTACAACACGATCGTCAGCCACAGTGAGCAGGCCGCAGCCGTGGCCGCCGCGGTGCACGCCGTCGACTCAGGATTGCCGGTCCTGGGGCTGTCCGGATCGGCCTTCTTCGACGAAGCCTCGGCTCGTGGCCTTCGAACCGTGCCTGAAGCCTTCGCCGACCGGGCCTACCGGCCCGACGGAACCTTGGTGTCACGGCGAGAACCGGGCGCGGTGTTGCACGACCCGGTGGAGATCGCCGATCGGGTCGCGACCATGGTCGCGGCCGGGCAGACAGTTGCCGTCGACGGCGCGACGATTCCCATCACCGCGGAATCCGTTTGCGTACACGGCGATTCACCTGGGGCCGTGCAGATTGCGACGGCCGTGCGGGAACGGCTGATCCACGACGGCGTCACGCTGAGCGCATTCGGCTGACCGTGATCTGGGGCGCGCCTGTGTCCGGGTCGAGCGTGATCCGGGCGTTCACCCCGTACACGTCGGAGAGCATGTCGACGGTGAGGACCTCAGCGGGCGTGCCTACCGCGACAACCCGGCCGCCGTCGAGCACACAGATCCGGTCACAGTAGGCCGCAGCCAGATTGAGGTCATGCAGCGCGGCGATCACCGTGGCGCCCGTCTCGCGCAACAGGTGCAAGGCGTCGTGTTGGTGCCGTAGGTCGAGGTGGTTGGTGGGTTCGTCGAGCACGATCACATCCGTGCGTTGGGCCAGTGCCCGCGCGATCAACGCCCGCTGCTTCTGCCCACCGGACAGCTGGTTGAACGGTGCCTCGCCGAGTTCGGCGATATCGAGAGCGACAAGGGCAGACTCGATGATGTCGCGGTCGTGTGCGCTGTCGCCTTCGAACGACCGCTTGTACGGTGTGCGTCCCATCGCCACGACGTCGAAGACGGTGAGTTCGAAATCGCCTGCGATTTCCTGCAGGACGGCTGCGACCCGCTGCGCTGCGCACTTGCCCGGCAGCTGCCATAGATCGTCGCCGTCGACGAGAACCCGCCCGGTAGTGGGACGTTGGGCCCGGTACAACGTCCGCAGCAGCGTCGTCTTACCCGCGCCGTTCGGTCCCACCACAGCCATCATCTCGCCCGGGGCAATCCCAAACGAGATGTCGCGCACCAACGGCTTTCCACGCACCACCACCGACACCGTCTCGATCGACACCCGCGCCGTCATGCCGGCGCCTTGCGCCGCATCAGCCACAGGAAGAACGGTCCTCCGACGAGCGCGGTGAGAATGCCGACAGGCAGCTCCTCCGGAGCGGCCACGGTTCGGGCGACGATGTCGCACACCACCAGGAAGGTGGCGCCCAGCAACGCGGCCGCCGGCAGGGCGCGCCGATGGTCGGCACCGACCAGCAGGCGCACCACGTGCGGCATGATCAGCCCGACGAAGCCGATCGATCCGCTGACCGCCACCATGGCGCCGACCATGAGCGCGACGACGACGAACATCGCCGCACGGAACCGGTGCACGTCCAGGCCGAGCGAAGCCGCGGCCTCCTCGCCGGTGTAGAGCAGGTTGAGTGACCTGGTGAACGCCAAAAGTACTACGACGCCGCAGAATACGACTGCAGCGGGCACCCACACCATGGCCCAGGTGGTTCCGCCCAGCCCACCGAGCATCCATCGCACCGCCGCCTGCGTCTTGTGCGGGTCGTCGGACGTGACGATCAGCAGACTGGCGAGCGCGGACAACACCTCGGCCACCGCGACACCCGCCAGGATCAACCGGACCGTCGTCATCCGCCCGCCGGAGCGGGCCAGAAAGTACACCGCCACGAGTGCGGCGAGCGCGCCGGCGAACGCGGCCAACGGCAGCGTGATCATCTGCGCCGCACCGATTCCGGCGACCAACACGAGGACCGCGCCGACAGACGCACCGGAGGACACGCCTAGCAGCATCGGATCGGCCAGTGGATTGCGCACCACCGCTTGCAGTGTCATCCCGCACGCCGCAAGGCCCGCGCCGATCACCGCACCCAGCACCACTCGCGGCAACCGCGCGTCGAGCACGATCGACTCCCGCACCGCCGGCCAGGCCTGCTCGGCCAAGCCGGGATGAATGGCGTGCAACACGATCGCCCACACCTGGCCCGGGGCGATGGCCACCGACCCGACCGCGACACCAGCCGTCATCGCGGCCAGCAACATCGCCGCCAGCAATGTGAGCACCAGCGCATAGGACATGCTTCTGGCCGCAGCCAGGGTCACTAAAACCGCTCCGGATGCAATTGGCCGGCAAGCGATTCCACCGCTCGCGCGATCCGCACGCCCACCACCACCGACGAGAGTGGCAGCACGGCGAAGCGTTCATGTTGGATGGCCGGAACATGCTGAAGCATGGGATGTTCGGTCAGGAACTTCTTCTTCTGCTCGACGGGTTGATCGCCGTAGTCGTAGATCAGGATGACGTCAGGTGCGCGCTCGGCGAACTGCTCGAACGACACGTCGGCCCACACCTTCCTCACGTCGGCGAACAGGTTCACCCCGCCGGCGGCGGCGATCATCTCGTTGCCGATGCCTTTGCCGCCGGACGTGAACACCGTCGCCTCACCGCTGTCATATACGGCGACGTTGACGGGTGCCGCCCCGCGGACCCTCGACTCGGCCTGTTCGAGCGTGCGGTGCAACTGCTCGACCTGTTGCTCGGCGCGGTCGCTGACTCCGAAAATCCGCCCGATGCTACGAAGTTCGTCGTCGACCGTGGACATCGTCGCGGGCTCGGGCGCGCAGTCCTCGATGTTGAGGTAGGTGTTGATTCCGGCGTCGGCGAGCCGCTGCCTGGCCCGCCCCTCCTTCTCGTCGAAGGCACTCTCCCAGCCGCCGTAGACGAAATCGGGCTCGGCCGCCAAAAGCGATTCGTAGGACGGGTACTCCTCGGCGAGTACCGGCACGCTGTCATAGGCGGCCTGAAACTGCGGCAGGATCCGATCGTCGAGATAGGACGTGCCGACCATGGATTCTTCCAATCCCAGTGCCAGCAGCGTCTCGATCGCATGCTGGTTGAGGGCTACCGCCCGGGTGGGCGGCCGATCGTATGTCGTCGTCATGCCGCAGTTATCCACTGCCAGCGGGAATCCCGGTGGGGAACGATCAGCGCTATGCGTTGCTGCAGTGGTTGCGCATCCGGACGCCAGAAACACCGACGCCAACCCGACGACCATCCAACGAGTGACCACAGGCTCTTCCATCCTCTCTGGGGAGATCCGCCCCAGTGCTTGCGAGGTGGCGACTGCGGGGTGTATCTGACTTTCACAGTGGCGGGACCGTGCCGGATTCACACCGGCTTCCACGATCCGCAGTCGCCTATCGGTGTCGATAGTAGGTCAGCGGGTATCCGACACCGGCAGCAGCGCCATCTCCCTGGCGTTCTTGATGGCCGTAGCGACCTGCCGCTGCTGCTGCGGGGTGAGGCCGGTGACCCGCCTCGAGCGGATCTTGCCCCGCTCACTGATGAATGTCCGCAGCAGCTGGACGTCCTTGTAGTCGACGTGGCTTACCCGCAGAGCCGCCAGCTGATTGCGCCTGGGCTTCTTGAGTTCGGCTGCGGGCGCCCGCTTCTTGGCGCTCTGCTTGGTGTTCCTGCCCATCACCAACTCGACTTCCGCACGCCGGGCAACTCCCCGCGATGCGCCAGTTCTCTCACCCGGACCCGCGACAACCCGAATTTTCGCAGATGCCCGCGGGGACGGCCGTCGACCGCATCCCGATTGCGTAGCCGGACGGGGCTGGAGTCCCGCGGCAACCGCTGCAGCGCCGAGACCGCGGCCGCGCGCTGCTCGCGTGAGCTGGCCGGGTTGCGGATGATCTCCTTGAGGTCGGCCCGCCGATGCGCGTAGCGCTCGACGAGCTTGCGGCGCTGTTCGTTCTTGACGATCTTGGATACCTTCGCCATCAGCGCTCCTCGCGGAAGTCGACATGCCTGCGGATCACCGGGTCGTACTTGCGCAGCACGATGCGGTCCGGATCGTTGCGGCGGTTTTTGCGAGTCACATACGTGTAGCCGGTACCAGCCGTGGATTTCAGCTTCACAATCGGGCGAATGTCGGTGCTGGCCATCAGATTTTCTCCCCACGGCTGCGCAGCCGGGCCACCACTGCCTCGATGCCGTCGCGGTCGATCACCTTGATCCCCTTGGCACTGACGCGCAGGCGGACGCGCCTCCCCTCGCTCGGCAGGTAGTACGTCTTGCGCTGGATGTTCGGGTTCCAGCGTCGGCTACTTCGCTTGTGCGAGTGCGACACCGTGTTGCCGAAGCCGGGCGATCGCCCGGTGACTTGGCAGTGGGCCGACATTGAGTCTCCTTCGTCGTGAGGTACCGTGACTTAACCATAATGATAATCGTTTTCAATAACAAATGGAGGTGCGGTGAGAACCCCTGTTGTGCTGGTCGCCGGCCAGGGCGACTCCGACGGCGTCATCGAAGAGTTGAGTCGCAAGCCGGGCACTGTGCTCGTCCGTCATACCTACGACGGCCAGGTGGTGCTGCGGACCGTCGGCAGCAGCACCGGAACATCTGACTGGGCACTGGAATTGGCGCACGGCTGCGTGTCCTGCACGGTGCGCGACGATCTGCTGGTGCTCCTTCGGCGCCTGCATCGGCGCAGCGACGTCGTGCGCATCGTCGTGCAACTGATGCCGTGGTTGGAACCCGAACCGGTGTGCTGGGCGATCGACAACATTCGTGTACGCGTCGGCCCGGGCTACATCGACGGGCCGGCGGCGCGCGATGTCGAGGTCGAAGCCGTCATCAGCTGCCTGGACACCGGTGCGTGGCTGGCGCAGGCCCTCGGCGACGATGAACTGGCCGACGGACGCACCGTCGCTCAGGTCGTGATCGGACAGGCCGAATTCGCCGATGTGCTGGTACTCACCGAGCCCGAAGCCACCACGCTGGCAGTACTACACAGGCTGGCACCCCGCGCCAGGATTACTGTCGGCCCTGATCGGGTGGAGCTGGCGCTGGCACACCTCGAACCCGACAGCCGGCGCGGTCGCGCGAGCACGCCACACGATCCACTGCTCGCGGGCGAGCCGCCACTGGAGGCCGACGGTGAAGTCGGGATCATCGAGTTCACCGCGCGGCGGCCGTTCCATCCGCTGCGCCTGCACGCAGCCGTCGATCTGTTGCTCGACGGTGTGGTGCGAACTCGTGGCAGGGCCTGGTTGGCCACCCGGCCCGTCGAGGTCATGTGGATCGAATCCGCAGGCGGTGGAATGCATTTCAGAACCGCCGGGAAGTGGCTGGCAGCAATGGATTCCAGTGAGCGGGCGTACACCGATCCGCAGCGACGGGCCATGGCCGCAATCGACTGGCACGACCAATTCGGCGACCGCGACATATCCCTGACGATCTTGGTCTGCGGTGCCAGGCCCGAGGAGATCGTCACCGCACTGCGCGGCGCACTGCTCACCGACGACGAACTCGACCGGCCCGGCGAATGGGAGCACTTCCCCGACCCGTTCGGCGAGTGGCACGAGGACCCCTGCGACGACCAACGCGGTGCCGACGAAACCGCCGCACCGGGCCGACACCTAGGAGAACAGCAATGAAGCCAGGAATCCACCCCGACTACCACCCGGTGGTCTTTCAGGACGCTGCCACCGGGAAGCGGTTTCTGACCCGGTCAACGGCCACCAGCGAGCGGACCGTCGAATGGCCCACCCCGGACGGTGTCCAGACCTACCCGTTGATCGTGGTCGACGTCAGCAGCGACTCCCATCCGTTCTGGACCGGCTCCGCACGCCATATCGACTCTGCTGGGCAGGTGGAGAAGTTCCGGCGGCGATACGGGTAGCCACGGTCAGCCCGCTCTAGGGTGGGTCCATGCGGCTCAAACCCGGCAGGCCCGACCTGGCCGACTATGCCCGGTTTTTCGATGCACCGGCTGCCAGGCCGGATTCCTCTGTCACGGTGACCTGGGCCGGGGTGACCACGCTGCTCGTTGACGACGGGACGTCGGCGGTGATGACCGACGGATTCTTCTCCCGGCCAGCGCTACTGGCCGTCGGCCTTGGCAGGCTCAAGCCGTCACTGCCACGCGTCGACGGCTGCCTGGCCCGGCTCGGAGTGGACCGACTGGAGGCGGTGCTGCCGGTACACACCCATTTCGACCACGCGATGGACTCGGCGGTGGTCGCCGAACGCACTGGCGCTCTAGTGGTCGGCGGGGTTTCGGCGACCCAGATCGGCCGGGGCGGTGGCCTGCCGGCCGCGAAGCTCGTCACCGTGACGCCCGGCGAACCGGTCGGACTCGGCGCCTATGACGTCACGCTCTTCGAATCCGCACACTGCCCGCCCGACCGGTTCCCCGGAGTCATCACCGAACCGGTGGTGCCGCCGGTCAAGGCTTCCGCCTACAAATGCGGTGAGGCGTGGTCGATGCTCATCCATCACCGGGATACCGGCCGCAGCCTGCTCGTCGTCGGCAGCGCCGGCGCCGTCCCGGGTGCATTGGCCGGGGCGCGCGCCGACGTGGTCTACCTGGGCGTCGGCCAGCTGGGCCTGCAGCCCGAGCAGTATCTTCTCGACTACTGGGCCGAGACCGTGCGCTCAGTGGGTGCGCGCCGGGTGGTGCTCATCCATTGGGACGACTTCTTTCGGCCGTTGCACAAGCCGATACGTGCATTGCCTTATGCGGGAGACGATTTGGATGTTTCGATGCGGGTGCTGAGCCGCCTGGCCGAACAGGACGGCGTCAGCCTCCACCTGCCCACATTGTGGGAGCGGTCCGACCCGTGGGTCTTGCGCTGACCGCGATACCTTCAGGCCATTCCGATTCGAATGTTCTTGATCTGCAGGAACTCCTGCAACCCATCGATGCCACCGGTGCGACCGAAACCGCTCTGCTTGTAACCGCCGTACGGACCTTGCGGCGCGATGTCACTGAAGGTGTTGATCCACACCGACCCGGATTCCAGCGCTCTGGCCACACTGTGCGCACGGTGTAGATCCCGGGTGTGCACGAACGCATTGAGGCCGTACACCGTGTCGTTGGCGAGTCGCACCGCGTCGGCGTCGTCGCTGAACCTGATGATCGACACGACCGGGCCGAAGGTTTCGGTCTGCGCCAGCGCCGAGGTGTTGTCGACATTTCCCAGGACGGTCGGCTCGACGTAGAAACCCTGCGCGAGTGCACCTTCGATGCGTCGCCCGCCGGTCAGCAGCTCCCCGGCGCGACTGCTGACGGCCTCGTCGACCGCGTTGAGGATGCGCCCGACAGCCGGCTCGCTGATGACCGGCCCGAATGTGACTGCGGGATCGAAGGGGTCACCCACCGTCGCCGAGCCGATAACCGCGAGGAACTTCTCGACGAACGTGTCGTACACCGAATCGTGCACCAACACGCGGCTCGCGCACGCACAGCTTTGTCCGGACTGCATGAGCGGACCCTGATGTGCGGATAGCATCGCAGCCCGATCGAGGTCGGCGTCGGCGAAGATGATGTTGGCCGATTTCCCGCCGAGTTCCGCCACGACCGGGGTGAGGTTGTCGGCCGCCGCCTTGATGACCGAGCGAGCCGTCGTACCGCCCCCGGTGAAGTGGACCTTCCGGATCCCCGGGTGCCGCACCAGCGCATCGCCGCCTTCGGCGCCGGCGGGCACGATGTTGACCAGTCCCGGCGGCAGCCCGGCTTGCAGGCACAGTTCGCCGAACCGAAGCGCGGCGAACGGCGCGAGCTCGGAAGGCTTGAACACCACCGCATTTCCCGCGGCGAGCGCCGGGGCCACACAGGAACCCGCGACCGCCAGAGACCCGTTCCACGGTGCGATGACACCGACGACTCCATACGGCTCGCGTTCGACGAGGTTGATGTCGAACGAGCCGTTGACCGGTGTGCTCGAACCCTGTGCCTTGTCGACGTACCCGGCGAAATGACGCAGGAAGCGCTCGAGCAGCATCGCCGTACCCGCATAGGAGATCGGCACGGCGTAGTCGTGGACGTTGAGCGCGGCCAACTCGTCGAGGTGATCGTGGACCACGTCGGCCAGATCGATCAGGCGATCGCGGCGCACGTCGACCGTCAGTGCCATCCACTCCCGCTGGGCATCTCGCGCCGCACTCACGGCGCGATCGATTTCTGCGGCGCCGGCCAGAACAACAGTGGCGTTCGGCAGGCCGGTCGCCGGATAGATGTGCTGGTGCGATGCCCCGGAGGTCGTGATCCGGTCGCCGCCCACCAACAACCCGACCGGCTCGCTCACTGAACCGGGCAGCAGTGTCGCCGTCACGACGCCTCCCCGTCCTTCTCGGCAGACCATTCGGCCAGCACGCGCTGCTTCTGCTCACCGATCACCTGGTTGAGGTGCGACGCCTTCGGCCAGCCGTAGTAGGCCGCGAAATGCAATGCCAACTCGTCCATTTCGTCGAACGACAGATGACGGCTCTTCAGCGCGGCGTACACGTGGCTCAGGATCGGATACGGCGCGTCCTGAAACGCCACGCACGCCACCGTGACCAACCGGCGTTCCTTCATCCCGAGATCCGGCCGCAGCCACATCTCGCCGAACACGAAGTTGAGGATTCCCGCGCCCTGAAAGGGGTTGTCGCGGGTGGGCGCGTACTCCAGGCAGTTGATGTCTTTGAACGACTGCTCGCCGACGGCCAGGCGGGCCTCCGGGTCACTTGGGGTGGGCAACGGCAGCAGCGGTTGCGGCGGCGGCACCGCTTGGCCCCGCTCGCGGTGAATGCGCTCCCACTGCTCGTCGACGACCATGTTGAACCTCGACGCTTTCGGCCACCCGCCGTACACGGCGAAATGCAGGACCGTTTCCTGCATCTCGGCAATGCCCACGTCGCCGCTGTTGAGTGCGGCGTACACGTGGTCGCGCAGCGGAGCTTCGGCATCTGCGGCCGCCACACACGGCAGGGTGACGAACCGGCGATCCCGCCGGCTCAGCACCGGACGCTGCCACACGTCGGCGAACACGAAGTCCAGCATGCTCGCCGTCGCCGGCGAATTGTCCTCCGGCGGCGCGAAGGTCATCACATCGGTGAAGGCCTGGCGCCCGCGTTCGAGCCGATCGGCATCAATGAGTGTCATCGGATCGTCACTCCGGCGTCGACCTTGAATTCCAGCCCTGTCACGTACCGCGACTCGTCGGAGATCAGGAACAGTACGGCGTTGCTGATGTCGATCGCCTCGGCCATCACTATCGGCATCGCATTGCCGAAGATCGGGGCCAGGTCGGGGCGCTTCTCGGCCAGCAGAGTGTGCAGCGAGTCCGGACGCATCCCGGTTTCCACTCCGGTGGGATGCACGGTGTTAACTCGAACATTCACTGCCGCAAGCTCATTGGCGAGCGCCTTGCTCATACCGACGACACCGTGTTTCGACGCGGTGTAGGGCGTGTGCAGCGGAGTGCCCTTGATGCCGGCCGCCGAACTGATGTTGACCAGACTGCCGCCACGTTCGACCAGGTGGGGCAGCGCGGCGGCGCAGGTGTTCCAGGTGCCGATGAGGTTGACGTCCACGACGGTGCGCCACTGCTCGGTCGTTGTGGTGTCCCATGTTCCCGCCGTCAGCACCCCGGCATTGGCCACCGAGGCGTCCAACCCGCCGAGTTCGGCGACGCCGGCGTCGACGGCGGCCGCCAGTGCCGCAGCGTCGCGGACATCGACCACAGCGGTGATCGCCCGGCGGCCGTGCTTCTCGACCAGCCGCGCCGTCTCATCGAGATCGTCGATGGTGGCCAGCGGGTATTCCACTTCTGGCAGCGACTCGCAGATGTCGACCAGGATGAGATCGGCGCCCTCCTCGGCCAACCGCACCGCATGGCTTCGGCCCATACCCCGTGCCGCGCCGGTGATCAGTACACGCTTGCCGGCAATCCGTCCCGTGCTCATAATTTGTTGCAGAATCCGGCGTCGACCGGGAAGGCAACCCCGGTCACGAACTTGGCCGCATCGGAGACCAGGTAGGCGATCGCCGAGCTGATGTCTTGCGGCTCAAGCAGTTCCACGGGCATCGGGTTCTGCAGGTGCGGGCCGCCGTCGGGGTAGTGCTCAAGGAAAGCCGTCATGGCCGGGTTCACGGCCATCATCGTGTTGACCGCAGTCGGATGGACCGTATTGACCCGAATACTGTATGGCGCAAGTGCATTGGCGAGCGTGCGCATCAATCCGACGATGCCGTGCTTGGAGGCCGCATAGCCCAAGCCGCCACCCTGCATGCCCCCGAAGCCTTTAAGGCCGGCAGTCGAACTCGTGAAGACGATTGCCCCACCGTGTTCCCCGGCGATCAGATGCGGAATGGCGGCCTTTGCGGTGTGGAAGGAGCCGACCAGGTTGACGTCAATGGCGGCGGTCCACATGTCGAGGTCTTCTTCGATGCTGACCTCGCGGAACGCCGTCGGCGCGATACCCGCGTTGGCGCACACGATGTCCAGGCGGCCGAAGTGCTCGACCCCGGCGTCCAGAGCGGCCTTCAACGCATGGAAGTCGCGCACGTCGGCGACCGAGCCCAGCATCTTGCCGCCCGCCGCTTCGACCAGAGAGATCGTCTCGTCCAATTCTTCCCGCGTGGCCATGGGGTAACCGTTGGCGGCGATGTCGGCACAGATGTCGACGCCGATCACGTCGGCGCCGTCCGCGGCCAGTCGGATCGCGTGGCTGCGGCCCTGCCCGCGCGCCGCGCCCGTGATGAAGGCGACCTTGCCGTCCAAAGAACCCATTGATCCTCGCTTCGTTGCGTAGGCCACACCGTCGACCGGTGCACCGAGTAACTGCGTTACAGCCGGTACAGTAACCAAGTTACTCAAGGAGGGCAAGGGTGCGGGGGCGATGACATGACCGGCGCAGGCAGTAGTACCGAGACCAGCCAGACGGATGACCGGCTGCTCGGTGTAGTCGTCGAGCTCCTCGAGACACAGGGCTACGACGCGGTTCAACTGCGCGAAGTCGCTCGCCGCGCGCGCATTTCGCTGGCGACGATCTACAAGCGGTATCCCACCCGCGACGACCTGATCCTCGCCGCACTCGAAGAATGGGTGGACAAGAACCGGTATTCCGGCGTCAGCCCGCACACGCGCGCTCCTGAAATGACGCTGCACTCGGCACTGATGGACTTGTTCCGGACCATCTTCGAACCCTGGGAGCAACACCCCGGCATGCTGACCGCGTATTTCCGGGCAAGGTCCTCACCCAAGGGGCAGCAGCTCTTTCGTCGGGGGGTGGATATCGTCGCCCCGGCCGGGCTGGAGTTGCTCGCAGGCGTCGACGACGAATTCATCGCCAACTTCGACGCCATCATCTCCAGCGTCGTCTACGGATTGCTCGGCCGGTTCGTCGCAGGCGAAATCGCCAGCACCGACATCCTTCCGATACTCGACCGCACCGTCTATTGGCTCACCAAAGGCTACGAATCAACCCGGCAGGGTTGAGGTCAGGTGCGACGCTGACGCGCGATCTCCGCGAGCACCACGCCGGCCGCCACCGAGGCGTTCAGCGACTCGGTCGGACCCGCCATCGGAATCGACACCACCGCATCGCAATTCTCCCGCACCAGCCGCGAGAGTCCCTTGCCCTCCGAGCCGACCACCACGACCATCGGCCCGGTGCCGTCAAGGTCGTCGAGCACGGTATCTCCGTCGGCATCCAGTCCGACCACCCGCAGACCGGCGTCGGCCAAACTCTTCAGCGTCCGGGTCAGATTCGTCGCCCGCGCCACCGGCACCCTGGCCGCCGCGCCTGCACTCGTGCGCCAGGCCACCGCGGTCACCGAGGCCGAACGGCGCTGCGGGATCACCACACCGTGACCGGCGAAGGCTGCCACCGAACGCACGATCGCGCCCAGGTTACGTGGGTCGGAGATGTTGTCGAGCGCCACCAGCAACGCGGGTGCAGCGTCGGCCTTGGCCGCGGCCAGCAGGTCGTCCGGGTGCGCGTAGGCGTACGGCGGCACCTGTAGTCCGAGGCCCTGGTGCAGCGCGTTCGAGCTCATCCGGTCCAGGTCGGTGCGTGGCACCTCCAGGATCGAGATTCCGCGGTCCGCGGCGATCTGGACGGACTCGGTGACCCGCTCGTCGGCATCGGTGCCCAGCGCGACATACAACGCGGTGGCAGGCACCTTCGCGCGCAGGCATTCCAGCACCGGGTTGCGCCCGAGCACCAACTCGGTTTCGTCAGTCTTCTTCGGGCGCCCCTGCTGCTTGCGCGCCGTCCTTGCAGCCTTCTTGGCCGCCGGATGATGGGGCCGCTCGTGCGCAGGCGGGGTCGCGCCCCGGCCTTCCAGACCTCGACGACGGACACCGCCGGAGCCGACGGTCGGGCCCTTCTTCGTCCCGGGTTTGCGGACTGCGCCGCGCCGCTGAGAGTTGCCTGCCATTTATGTATCCCCGTCCAGGAGTGCCCATTGCGGGCCATCGGTCGTGTCGGTGACCTCGATGCCGGCTTCCTTGAGCCGATCCCGGATCGCGTCGGCGGCTGCCCAGTCCCGCTTCTCGCGGGCTTCGGTTCGGCTGGTCAGTGCCCACTGCACCAGTACGTCGACGGCGGCCAGCGCGGCCGAGGTCTCGTCCCGCGACTCCCAGCGTTCGTCGAGAGGATCGCAGCCGAGAATGCCCATCATCGATCTGATCGAGGAGGCCTGCAGCATTGCGCCGTCGTGATCACCAGCGTCGAGTGCCCGGTTGCCCTCGGCGCGCGCGGCGTGCACCTCGGCAAGCGCGATCGGCACCGACAGATCGTCGTCGAGCGCCGCCGTGAACTTCGGGGTCCAGTCACCGACCACGACACCACCCACGCGGTTACGCACCCGGTGCAGAAAGTCCTCGATGCCGCTGTATGCCTTGACCGCATCCTGCAGCGCCGTCTCGGAGAACTCGAGCATCGACCGGTAGTGCGCGCTGCCCAGGTAGTAGCGCAGCTCGGCGGCCCGAACCCGTTGCAGCACAGCGGGAATCGACAGCACGTTGCCCAGCGACTTGCTCATCTTCTCGCCGCCCATGGTGACCCAGCCATTGTGCAGCCAGTACCGCGCGAAGCCGTCCCCGGCGGCGACCGCCTGGGCGATCTCGTTCTCATGGTGCGGGAACACCAGATCCATGCCGCCGGCGTGGATGTCGAATTCGGCACCGAGATACGCCTCGCACATCGCGACGCATTCGGTGTGCCAGCCGGGCCTGCCACGTCCCCACGGCGTCGGCCACGACGGCTCGCCGGGTTTGGCGCCCTTCCACAGCGTGAAATCACGCTGATCGCGCTTGCCGGTCGCGGCGCCCTCGCCCTGGTGCACATCGTCGATCCGGTGGCCGGACAGCCGCCCGTAGTCAGGCAGGCTCAGCACGTTGAAGTAGACGTCGCCGCCGGCCGCATAGGCGTGGCCTTTGTCGATGAGACGCTCGATGAGCTCGGTCATCTGAGTGATGTGTCCGGTGGCGCGGGGCTCGGCCGACGGCGGCAATACCCCCAGTGCCTCGTAGGCGGCGGTGAAGGCCCGCTCGTAGGTGGCGGCCCATTCCCACCACGGCCGGCCCGCGTCGGCGGCCTTGTTGAGGATCTTGTCGTCGATATCGGTGACGTTGCGGATGAATGCGACGTCGTAGCCGTTGGCGGTCAGCCAGCGGCGCAACACATCGAACGCGACCCCGCTACGGACGTGCCCGATGTGCGGCAGACCCTGAACAGTCGCGCCGCAGAGGTAGATGGAGGCGTGCCCCGGCCGCAACGGCACGAAATCACGCACGGCACCCGCCATGGTGTCGTACAGCCGCAGGCGATCGGTCACGACGTGCCAGCTTACCGGGCTATTCGGCAGGAATTAGCAATGCGGTGGCTATGGCGGCTATTCCTTCGCCCCGACCGGTCAGTCCGAGCCCGTCGGTGGTCGTCGCCGACACCGATATCGGTGCACCCACCAGTTCTGAGAGCAGCCGCTGGGCCTCTTCTCGGCGCGGCCCTATCTTCGGCCGGTTTCCGATTACCTGGACCGCCGCGTTGCCGACGTGATAACCTGCGGCCTGCACCAATTCTCGGACGTGGCGCAGCATGTCGGCGCCGCTGACACCGCGCCACTGGGGCCTGCCGGTGCCGAACACCGAACCGAGATCGCCCAACCCGGCCGCACTGAGCAGCGCATCGCACAAGGCGTGGGCCGCGACGTCACCGTCGGAGTGGCCGGCGCAGCCGTCGGCGTCCTCGAATTCCAGGCACAGCAGCCAACACGGCCGGCCCGCTTCGATCGGATGTACGTCGGTGCCCAGCCCGACCCTTGGAATGCTCGCGATACTCACCCGCGACCCGCCAGGATTGCCTCTGCCAGCAGAAGGTCCATTCCAGTGGTGATCTTGAAGGCCAGCGGATCGCCGTCGACGATCTGTACCTGGGTCCCGAGCTGCTCGACAAGCGAGGCGTCATCGGTCACCCACCCCGCACCGTCCCGCTCGTAGGCGCGGCGCAGCACGTCGGCGTGGAAGCCCTGGGGGGTCTGAACGGCACGCAATCCGGCCCGCTCCGGTGTCCCGAGCACCACGCCGTTGGCGTCGACCGCCTTGATGGTGTCGGCAACCGGAAGGCCGGGAACGACAGCGGCATGCCCCGCCGCAAGCGCCTCTACCACCCGAACAATGAGGGCGGGCGGCGTCAACGCCCTCGCGGCGTCGTGAACGAGAATGAACTCGGCGTCTCCGGCGACTTCGAGCGCCAGGGCGACCGACTCGGTGCGATCGGCACCACCGGCCACGATCTCGGCGTCGCCGCCGATGACAAGTTTCGACTCATCGGTGAGCGCAGGTGGCACCGCGATTACGATCCTGTCGATCACGCCTGAGGCACGTAGCCCCGACAGAGCATGCTCCAGCAGGGGTTGTCCGGCTAGATTGACGAATGCTTTCGGCCTACCCGCGCCGAGCCGCTCTCCAGAGCCGGCCGCCGGGACGACGGCAACCGTTGCCACAGTTCGTCAGGACGCGGCGGCCAGAACCTCGTCGAGGATGGTCGACGCCTTGGCGTCATCGGTGTTCTCTGCCAGTGCCAGCTCACCGACCAGGATCTGCCGGGCCTTGGCCAGCATCCGCTTCTCGCCTGCGGACAGGCCACGTTCCTGATCCCGACGCCACAGGTCGCGAACGACCTCGGCAACCTTGTTCACGTCACCGGAGGCCAGCTTCTCCAAGTTGGCCTTGTAGCGACGCGACCAGTTGGTCGGCTCTTCGGTGTGCGGCGCGCGCAGCACCTGGAATACCTTGTCGAGACCTTCCTGGCCGACGACGTCACGAACACCGACATACTCGGCGTTGTCTGCGGGTACTCGTACGGTCAGATCCCCTTGGGCGACCTTCAGGACGAGATATTCTTTCTGCTCGCCTTTGATAGTCCGGGTTTCGATCGCCTCGATCAACGCAGCACCGTGGTGTGGATAGACGACGGTGTCTCCGACCTTGAAAATCATCTGATTCGAGCCCCTTTCGCTACTCCATGCTAACACGGGCCTGGATCACACGCGCACCAACTGCGCAGGTCAGGGGCACTGCAGGTGAAGAGTAGGGGTTGACATGGTGACGAAACCGTGCAACCACACCACCTTTGGTGAGCTCGAAAGCGACCGCCGCGCAAACTCGTTGAGAGCGGTTTCCGGCCCTTGCCAAGCCCTCGCATTCCGCCCACCACCGCGACCTACTACTGTGCATAGTCGAAGAACGGGAACCCAGTTCAGGAGGCTTGAGTGAACCGTTTCACATTCCGCGCCTCGGCCGGTCTGGCCGCGTGCGGCCTGGCTGCCGCCGTTGCACTCACCGGATGCGGTGCCGGGCAAGTCTCCCAGACAGCCACCCAGGAGCCTGCGGTCAACGGCGTCAACGCACAGGCCGGCCAGGTCTCGCTGCGCAACGTCCACCTGCGCGCGCCGCAAGAGGGTGACTACGTCCAACCGGGCTCGCCGGTCGAGCTACTTTTCGTGGCGGTCAACGACTCGTCCGAAGGCGACAACAAGCTGGTGTCGATCACGTCCGACATCGGGGAGGTGAGCCTGACCGGTGACGGCACCGTGCCCGCCGACGGAGTCCTGCTGGTGGGCGAACCCGATGGCCAGTTGGCATCGGTCGAGCGCACCGAGGCCGTGACGGCCGAGGTGACACTGACCAAGCCGATTTCCAACGGCCTGCTCTACGACTTCACATTCAACTTCGAGAACGGTGAGACCACCGTTTCCGTGCCGATCTCGGCGGGCGAGACGCCGCGACGCGACAAGTCCGGCGAGACCCAAGAGGCCGAGGGCGGCGACACGGGCGGCCATCACTGACGTACTGATCGGTGAAGTGTCGGTGTCAGCCGATACTGTCACGACGTGGCCGGTTCGAAAGTACGTTCGCAGTACCGCTGCTCGGAATGTGAGCATGCCACCCCGAAGTGGGTTGGCCGCTGCGCGAATTGCGGCACCTGGGGCACCGTCGACGAGGTAGCCGTGCTGGCTTCGGTCGGCGGCGCGGCCCGCCGATCGGTGGCTCCCACCTCCCCCGCCGTCCCGATCACCTCGATCGACCCGGGCATCACCCGGCACTATTCGACCGGGGTCAGTGAACTGGACCGCGTGCTCGGCGGTGGATTGGTGGCGGGTTCGGTCACGCTGCTGGCGGGCGATCCCGGCGTCGGCAAGTCCACGTTGCTGCTCGAGGTCGCCAACCGATGGGCGCACACCGGCAGACGTGCGCTCTACCTGTCCGGTGAGGAGTCCGCGGGCCAGATCCGGCTGCGCGCCGAACGCACGGGCTGCACGCACGACGAGGTGTATCTGGCGGCCGAATCCGACCTCCAGATCGCGCTGGGTCACATCGACGAGGTGAAGCCGAGCCTCGTCGTGGTCGACTCGGTGCAGACGATGTCCACCACCGAGGCCGACGGCGTCACCGGCGGGGTGACACAGGTTCGCGCGGTGACTACGGCACTCACCGGCCACGCGAAGATGGCCGTCGGAGACCCGGCGGTGGCGATGATCCTGGTCGGCCACGTCACCAAGGACGGTGCCATCGCGGGCCCGCGGTCGTTGGAGCATCTCGTGGATGTGGTGCTGCACTTCGAAGGGGACCGCGCCTCGACGCTGCGGATGGTGCGCGGCGTGAAGAACAGGTTCGGCGCCGCCGACGAAGTGGGTTGTTTTCAGTTGCACGACAACGGAATCGAGTGTGTGAGCGATCCGTCCGGGCTGTTTCTGGATCAGCGGCCCGTCGCCGTTCCGGGTACCGCGGTGACGGTGACGATGGACGGCAAACGCCCGATGATCGGCGAAGTGCAGGCGCTCGTCGCGTCCCCGACGGGCCCGCCGCGGCGGGCCGTCAGCGGTATCGACTCGGCCCGCGCCGCCATGATCGGCGCGGTGTTGCAGACCCGATGCGGCCTGCCGATCGGCGCCAACGACCTCTACCTGTCCACCGTCGGCGGCATGCGGCTCACCGACCCCTCCTCGGATCTGGCCGTGGCGCTGGCCATCGGCTCGGCCTACCTCGACGTGGCCATGCCGATGAACGCTGTGGCGATCGGCGAGGTGGGCCTGGCCGGCGATCTGCGACGGGTCACCGGCATGGACCGCAGGCTGGCCGAGGCGGCCCGGCTCGGCTTCACCTGCGCAGTGGTGGCGCCGGGGATTAGCTCGGTACCGGCCGGGTTGCGGGTCATCACCGTCGACAACATCGGGGCGGCATTGCGGGCCCTCAAGGAGATCAGCGAGAATTTGCGACAATAACGGCCAACCCTAGGAGGCCTGATGGCCGTGAAGTCCGGCGGCAGAACAGGCCGCACCGTCGTGCACCTGGCCCGACCGACGTTGCGGGAAACCCTGGGCCGACTCGCCCCGGGCACACCGCTGCGCGACGGCTTGGAGCGGATTCTGCGTGGCCGCACCGGCGCACTGATCGTGCTGGGGTACGACGACAGCGTCGAGTCCATCTGCGACGGCGGGTTCGCCCTCGATGTCCGCTATGCCCCCACCCGGCTGCGCGAGCTGTCCAAGATGGACGGCGCGGTGGTGCTGTCCAGCGACGGCAGCCGCATCGTGCGGGCCAACGTCCAACTCGTGCCGGACCCGTCGATCCCCACCGACGAATCGGGCACCCGCCACCGTTCGGCCGAGCGCACCGCGATCCAAACCGGCTATCCGGTGATATCGGTGAGCCACTCGATGAGCATCGTGACGGTGTACGTCGCCGGCGAGCGCCATGTGGTGCCCGATTCGGCGACCATCCTGTCGCGGGCGAATCAGACCATCGCCACCCTGGAGCGCTACAAAGGCAGGCTGGATGAGGTCAGCAGGCAGCTGTCGACCGCCGAGATCGAGGACTTCGTGACGTTGCGGGACGTCATGACGGTGGTGCAGCGCCTGGAGATGGTGCGCCGCATCAGCTTGGAGATCGACGCCGACGTGGTCGAGCTCGGCACGGACGGCCGTCAGCTCAAGCTTCAGCTCGATGAACTGGTCGGCGACAATGACGAAGCGCGTGAACTGATCGTGCGGGATTACCACGCCAACCCAGACCCGCCGACAGCGGCTCAGGTCAGCGCCACGCTCGACGAGCTGGACGCCCTGACCGACAACGAGCTGCTCGACTTCACCACGCTGGCAAGAGTTTTCGGGTATCCGTCGACCGCCGAAGCTCAGGACTCCGCGATGAGCTCACGTGGCTACCGGGCGATGGCGGGCATTCCGCGGCTGCAGTTCGCCCACGTCGACCTGCTGGTCCGCTCGTTCGGGTCCCTTCAGGGACTGCTCGCGGCCAGTTCCGACGATCTGCAATCGGTAGAGGGCATCGGGTCGATGTGGGCCCGGCACATCCGCGAAGGGCTCTCCCTGCTCGCCGAGTCGACAATCGCCGACCGGCTCGCCTGACCGGCCGTCAGTTACCCGCAACCGGGCCCGGGGCGACCGGGGCACCGCCAGGCGGCGGGCCGGGATGCTGGGCGGCATCGGCCAGGGCGAATGGCACCGACGCGGATCTCAGATTGCCCAACTGGACTATCAGGTTGTAGGTGCCCGGGCCGATCGGCTCTCGGGGCAGCGGGCACTGCGGCGCCGAACCCATCCCCGTCCAGGTCACCTCGGTGGTCACCTGCTCACCCGGGTTGAACGTCTTCACCAGGGTTTCGTTTGACGGTGCGCAGTCCAGGTTGGACCACAGCCGGGTGTTGTCCAGCGAGTACACATATGCGGCGAGCACCGCGGCACCGACGTCGCGCTGGCAGGCCACCAGACCGATGTTGGTGACCACCATGGTGAACTTCGGCTGCTCCCCGACGACATACTGGGGTTGGCTCGTGATGCCCTTGACGGCCAGGGTCGAATCCGGGCAGTCGTCGCCCTCCTTGAGAACCGGAGGTGGCGTCACCGCGGCGGTCGGAGTCGGCGTCGGCGCTGGAGCCTGCTGCGCCGGCGGCACCACCGGCGTCTTGACCTCAGGGTTCTCCCCCGGCAACGGGGTTGGCGGGGCGGCGGTGGCGGTCGGCTTGTCTGCGGACGTGGTCTCGGCGCCCGAGCCGCTGGTCACGATCAGCGCGACGATCGCGGCGATGACCCCCACGACGACGACCGCCAGTCCGATGGCCAGCGCCCTGCGCCGCCGGTAAATTTCCGGGGGCAGGGGGCCCTGAGGTTCCAGATCCAACACGACTTTCACGGTAAGCCCAGGTCATCCCCAGTTGCCCCAGGCGCCCCGGCGTGTCGCAGGTGAGCTTATGCGGCGGATTCCCCGATATCGCCCAGATGGCTGCGCAACTCCACCCTTCCGTCGGCCAGATGGTAAGTGGCGCCGACGATGGCCTGGGTGCCCGCGGAAAGGCCGCTGGCGATGGCCGACGAGCGCATCTGCAGCTGCGCGACGGTCTCCTTGACGTGCCAGGCCTCGAACTCGTCGACACGGGTGAGCCCGGCATGCCGGCCCATCAGGATCGACGGGGTCACCCGCTCCACGATGTCGCGCACGTAGCCGCCGGGCACCTGACCGTCGTCCAGTGCGGTGATCGCCGCCTTGACCGCGCCGCAACTGTCATGGCCCAGCACCACGATCAGCGGCACTTCGAGGATCGACACCGCGTATTCGATCGAGCCGAGCACCGCGTTGTCGATGACGTGGCCCGCAGTGCGCACCACGAACATGTCACCCAGGCCCTGGTCGAACAGGATCTCCGCGGCAACCCGGCTGTCACCGCAGCCGAACACCACCGCCGTGGGCTTCTGCGCGTGCCGAAGGCTGGCTCGACGTGCGATGTCCTGGCTGGGATGTTGGGGCTCGCCGGCGACGAAGCGCTCGTTACCCTCCTTGAGTGCCTTCCATGCGGCCACTGGATTCGAATTGGGCATGCCAGCCATTCTGCCCGAGCCTCAAATGAGCATCGAGCCGGGCGAACTCCTGCGCTGGTACGGGCATGCGCAGCGCGATCTGCCGTGGCGGCGCCCAGAGGTCACGCCGTGGCAGATTCTGGTCAGCGAGTTCATGCTCCAGCAGACCCCGGTGGCCCGGGTGGAGCCGATCTGGCTGGCCTGGATCGACCGCTGGCCGACGCCGTCGGCCACTGCCGCCGCAGGTCCTGCCGAAGTGCTGCGCGCCTGGGGCAAGCTGGGCTACCCGCGACGGGCGAAACGGCTGCACGAATGCGCTCAGATCGTCGCGGACCACCACGGCGACGTGGTGCCCTCGGACGTCGAAACACTGCTGACGCTTCCCGGCATCGGCGCCTACACGGCGCGGGCAGTGGCCTGCTTCGCCTATGCCGCCGGCGTGCCGGTGGTCGACACCAACGTGCGTCGAGTCGTCGCCAGGGCGGTGCACGGCAGGGCTGATTCACCGCCCAGCGCGCGCGACCTGGATGACGTCGCCGCCCTGCTGCCGAAAAGCACTGATGCGCCTACATTTTCAGCAGCGCTGATGGAGTTGGGCGCGACAGTGTGCACCGCGCGGGCGCCGCGGTGCGGCAACTGCCCACTGAGCCACTGCCAATGGCGTTCGGCGGGCTATCCGGCAAGCACCGTCGCAAGGCGGGTGCAGCGGTACGCGGGTACCGATCGTCAGGTCCGCGGAAAGCTGCTGGACGTGTTGCGCGACAACAGCTCCCCAGTCACTCGCGCGCAGCTGGACGTGGCGTGGCTGACCGACACCGCGCAACGCGACCGGGCGCTGGATTCACTTCTCATAGACGGGCTGGTCGAGCAGACCGCCGACGGCCGGTTCGCGCTTGCGGGCGAAGGTGACGATGCAGGCGACGGAGGAGCCCGCTGAGGAACCGAGCATCCCACCCCGAAGGTGACGATGCAGGCGACGGAGGAGCCCGCTGATCAGGCGGTGGCCTCCGCTGTCTCGGATACATCACCGGCGCAGGCGAATCGGCGGCGATAGTCGGACGGCGTCACGCCGATGACGCGCCGGAAGTGGTGGCGCAGCAGCGTCGCCGTGCCGAATCCGGCCTGGCCGGCAATCCAGTCGATGTCCAGGTCGGTCTCCTCCAGCAACCGCCGGGCGTACAGCACCCGCTGATCGGTGATCCATTGCATCGGCGTGGTGCCCGTCTCCTCGACGAAGCGGCGCGCGAAGGTGCGGGTCGACATCGCCGCCCGCCTGGCCAGGGTCGCCACCGTGTGCGGCTTGTCCAGGTTGCCGACGATCCAATCCAGGTGCGGTGCAAAGCGTTCCGAACATCGAATCGGGATCGGCTGGTCGATGAACTGCCGTTGGCCGCCGTCCCGCTGTGGTGGGACCACCATGCGGCGGGCAATCTTGTTGGTCACCTCGCTGCCCAGTTCCCGACGGACCAGATGCAGGCACGCGTCGATGCCCGCCGCGGTGCCTGCACTGGTGATCAGATTGCCGTCGTCGACGAACAGCACGTTGCGGTCCACCTTTGCGGTCGGATACATCCTCGCCAGTTCATCGGCGTGCATCCAGTGCGTGGTGCAGGGCCTGCCGTCCAGGAGGCCGGCCGCACCGGCCAGGAAGGCACCCGAGCACACGGTCAGGATGATCGACCCGGCATCGGCGGCAGCCCGCACCGCCGCCAGCGCCTCGGGCAGGTAATCGGTTCCGGCTATCGCCGGGATCGCCACCAGGTCAGCGCCGACCAGATCGTCGAGGCCGTGATCGGGCGTGATCGTCGCACCGACCGAAGTCCGCACTGGTTTACCCGGTTCCGGGCCGCAGACCTTGAAGTCGAAGTTCGGCACACCATCGGCGGACCGGTCGATCCCGAAGACCTCACAGATCACCCCGAACTCGAAAACCGCGAGCCCATCGAGCACCAACGTCGATACGCTTCTAACCATGGCAGTATTTTACTGCAAGGTGTCTGCGCGGCCACTGTTGGCGGGATATAACCGCCACAACAATTACTGCCATGACTGTTGCACTCGCCTTGATGATCTTGGTTTCGCCGTTTGCGGTCGCCGCAGCGCTGGCCTGGGCAGCGCACCGGGGCGGCAACTTGCGAATCCAACTGGACCAGTTCCCCGATTACGACGCATCACGCACCCAACACGACCTCGACGCGATCCGCACCCGGTTCGAACACGACCCGGTCTGGCCATCGGCCGGGGTGCTAGGTGAGCGCCGTTAGGAACTGCGTGACCGCGGTTCGGTAGAGCTCGGGCTGTTCGTCATGGATCAGATGACCGGCTTCGGCGGCGTGCAAATATGTTGTCCGATAGCCGGTCTCGTCCATCCGACGCATCTGGCCCGGTGGCGCCACCGAGTTTCCTGCCTCGATCAGCAGCGTCGGCAACCGCACTGCCCGCCACTGCTCCCAGTAGTCCCGCGTCCCCCATTCGGCGGCGATGTCCAACCACCACTGCGGGTGGCCGTGTAACCGCCAGCCGGTGGCGGTCCGGTCGAACGCCTCGAGGAAGTACCGTCCCGCCACGGGACCGAATTCGTCGTAAACCTCTTGTGCCGAACCGAATTCCACCGGCAACGCATGCACCCACGGCTCCCACGGGCCGGTGGTGCGGCCCCGGAAGTCGGGAGCCATGTCCTCGACGACCACCGCGGTGACCAACTCGGGGCGGGCGCCGGCGAGGCACCATGCGTGCAGCGCACCCATCGAATGCCCGACCAGGGCCACCGGTCGCCCCAGCGCGGCCACCGCGTCGCCCAGGTCGGCGACAAAACGCTCGGTGCTGATCGGATACGGGTCGGGTACATCGCGACCGCGATGCCACGGTGCGTCGTAGGTGTACACCTCACCGAGAGCGGTAAGCCAGGGCAACTGTCGCGACCAGGTACTGCCGCGTCCCATCAAGCCGTGCACCAGCACGATGGGCTCGCCGTGACCACCGCGAGGGGTGAGGAGATCTGTGACCATGCCGTTATCTTGCCCACCTAGCACGGTAGCCTGAACGCCATGCCCGTCGTGAAGATCAACGCCATCGAGGTCCCGCCCAACGCCGGCCCGGAACTGGAGAAGCGGTTCGCGCACCGTGCACACGCCGTCGACAATCAGCCGGGCTTCCTGGGCTTCCAGCTGCTGCGTCCGGTCAAGGGCGAAGACCGCTACTTCGTGGTGACACAGTGGGAAACCGAAGAAGCATTCCAGGCCTGGGCCTCCGGTCCGGCCATCGAGGCGCACAAGGGTCAACAGGCAAACCCCGTGGCAACCGGGGCCTCGCTGCTGGAGTTCGAGGTTGTGTTGGACGTTGCGGGGCCCGGCGCTCAGGCGTAGCCCGGGTCGGGCTCTGCACCGCGCGGCCGGTCTGACGGCCATCGTCGCGGTCGCCGCAGCCCTGGCCTGTGGCTGTTCACAACGCGTTGCGCCGGCCGCCGGGGTGTCCCACGGCGCCCACATCGACACCAACACCCCACCGGGACTGCGGGCCAAGCAGACCATGGACATGCTCAACTCCGACTGGCCCATCGGCCCGATCGGCGTGCGCACCCTGGCTGCCGCCGACGAGGTCGACGAGGTCGGCACGAAGCTGGACTCGATCTGGTGGGATCGCCCGTTCCGCGTGACGTCGGTCGACATCGGCGCCGGGCAGGCCACGCTGCACGTGCTCACGTCGTACAACGTGGCGCAGGACATCGAGTTGAAGACCAACGACGCCGGATTGGTCGACGACTTCGAGATCACGCTGAAGCCGCCGGTCATCGACGACTGGTCCGACATCGACACCGAGCTGACGAAGTCCGGGGCGCGCTACTCGTACCAGGTGTCGAAGGTGACCGACGGCAAGTGCGACGTTGTCGCGGGCACCAACACCGACCTGTCGCTGCCACTGGCCTCGATCTTCAAACTCTATGTGCTGCTTGCCGTCTCCGATGCCGTGAAGGCAGGCACGGTCAAGTGGGATGACCACCTGACCATCACCAGGGAGGGCAAGAAGCTCGGCTCTGCGGGGCTGGACAAGCTGCCGCCGGGCGCGCAGATCACCGTGCGCACCGCCGCCCAGCAGATGATCTCGGCCAGCGACAACATGGCCACCGACCTGCTGATCGGACGAGTGGGCACCGGCGCGGTGGAACGTGCGCTGGTGACCGCGGGACATCACGACCCCGCGAGCATGACGCCGTTCCCGACGATGCACCAGGTGTTCTCCGTCGGCTGGGGTGAGCCGAACCTGCGCGAGCAGTGGAAGCAGGCCTCCCCGAAAGATCGGGTGCAGCTGTTCCAGCAGACCAATTCCCGCCCGTACCAACCTGATCCGAACCGCACGCACACCCCGGCATCCAACGATGGACTGGAATGGTTCGGCAGCGCGGCCGACATCTGCCGGGTGCATGCGGCACTGCAGGCGTCAGCTGTCGGCGAGGCTGCCCCCGTCAAGCAGATCCTGTCGGCGCTTCCGGGGATCGACCTGGACCCGGCGAAGTGGAACTACATCGGCGCCAAGGGCGGAAACCTGCCCGGTGACCTGACCTTCAGCTGGTACGCGGTCGACCACACCGGACAGCCGTGGGTCGTCAGCTTCCAGTTGAACTGGCCACAGTTCCGCAGCCCCACCGCAGCCGGCTGGCTGCTGTCGATCGCCAAGCGCGCGTTCGCGCTCGCGCCGATCGCCTAATTGCCACGCAACGTCCAGGCGTGCCCACGGAAATGCATCACCGTGCGGCTCAGCGGGGCAATATCGATGCGCCAGAACGATTTCGGCGGTGCATCGAGGGCGATCAGGATGGCCGCCCGGATCACCGCGGGATGCGTGACCGCGACCAGCCGTCCCCGCCGCGCAGGCAGGCTGTCCATCCAGACGCGCACCCGGTCGATGAGCTCGACGACCGTTTCACCGCCGTGCGGCGCCCGGGTCGGATCGGTCAGCCAGACGTCCAGGTCCGCCGGGAGGACCTCACTCAGCACGTCGCCGCGCCACCGCCCGCAGTCCAGGTCGGCCAATTGCGGCTCCACGGTGGCCCGCAGACCGAGTAACTCGGCGGTCTGTCTGGTGCGCTTCTCCGGCGCACAGAATGCGGCGTCGGTTAGGCCCAACTCGAATGACGCGTCGGCCTGACGGTGGCCCACCTGGCTCAGCGGTTCGTCGGTGGCGAATCGTCCAGCTGCCATGGCCTCGGTCATGGCGTGCGACACCAACGACAGCCGGACGACTTCGCTCACTGGAACTTACGCGGCAACGGTCTGCTTCTTCTCACCCAGCAGCCGCGATACCAACGCTCCGAACACCAGACCGATGGTCGCCCAGATGACCACCTGGGTGCCAAGCGAATACAGCCGGAACTCGTACAGCTCGTCGGCAGGGAAGCCGGCGAAGACGATGTTGCCGGCATCGTCGAGCAACGGCCCGGGTGTCTCGTCGGTCGCAGGCAGGATCAGGAACACCACCGCCATCGACACCACATAGTCGGCGATACCGATCAGCGTCGCGTTCCACGTCCCGAACCTGGGTGCCAGCTTGCGACCGAGCAGGACCGAGCCGACGAACAGCGCCGCCGAAACCACTACCAACAACACGTACAGCAGGGTGCGCTGCTTGATCGTTTCGTCCAGGCTGACCGCCGGCGGGTTCGGCGGGTACTTCAACGCCGGCACGATCCACAGTGAGACGAGCATGCCGCCTGCGGTCAGCGCAGCCAACGCGCGGGCCGACAGGCTGGTGCGGCCGTAGGCAACGATGAAAACGACGGCGAGTAATGCCCCCATGGCCACGCTGAATGCCAGCACGCCGAAACCCATGCCGATGTTCGACTGCACAGCGCGGGTGATCGCCGCGCCGCCTTCGCCCCCGTGGCTGTGACCGCCGTGGGCATGTGCAAGTGACTCATGCGCCGCGCCGACGCCATCCTCGAAATCGATGGCGCGGCCGATTACCGGCTCGAGGAAGATCTTCGCCCAAATGAAAGCGAGTACTCCTGCCAGGGCGCCGGCCAGGATGCCGCGCCCGATTACGTGCTTTTCCATGCGTCAGTGGCAGGGGTAGCCGAGAAGATGGCGGGCGTCGTGCACGAATTCGTGAATGTAGGTGTTATTGCCGAACACCGACGTTGCGCCCTGGTCCATGCCCACGAAGTAAAGGATCGCCAACGCCAGGAAGGCCGTCAGAGTGAGCCACACGACGGCCCTGGTGGCCGACAGATCGATCGCGGGTGCGTGGCTCTTACGAGCCTCTGGAGAAGTCATCTGTGGATCCTTTCCGGGGATCTTCGCGTCCCCGTTTAGGCGGTGACGGGCGCAGGGTCTGACTGTGCACAGTGGCGCGACCGTTCTGGATTCTCACCAGATTCCTTCGCCCGTCGCTGACAGCAGCATCCTAAGCCACGCAAAAGGCCCCCGATGGATATCGGGGGCCTTCTGACGTTGAGCTGATTACTCGCTGGCGACGCTGGGCGCACCAGCCGCACCGGCACCGGCCAGGTCCGGCTCGACGGGCTCGGCCCGCTTGGGCCCACCGACGAAGGTGAACTTGGCGTCCTCGCCCGCACCCTCGCCGTCCCAGCCTTCGACGTCGACCGTCACCATCTGACCGGGGCCGATCTCATCGAAGAGGATCTTCTCGGACAGCTGGTCTTCGATCTCACGCTGGATGGTCCGGCGCAGCGGACGAGCGCCCAGCACCGGATCGAACCCGCGCTTGGCCAGCAGCGACTTGGCCTTGTCCGTCAGCTCCATGGTCATGTCCTTGGCCTTGAGCTGCTTGGAAACCCGGCCGATCATCAGGTCGACCATCTGCACGATCTGATCGGTCGTGAGCTGGTGGAAGACGATGATGTCGTCGATGCGGTTCAGGAACTCCGGGCGGAAGTGCTTCTTCAGCTCGTCGTTGACCTTCTGCTTCATCCGCTCGTAGTTGTTCTCGCCGCCACCCTGGGTGAAGCCCAGGCCGACCGCCTTAGAGATGTCGGACGTGCCGAGGTTGCTGGTGAAGATCAGCACGGTGTTCTTGAAGTCGACCGTGCGACCCTGACCGTCGGTGAGGCGGCCGTCCTCGAGGACCTGCAGGAGGCTGTTGTAGATCTCCTGGTGTGCCTTCTCGATCTCGTCGAACAGCACCACGCTGAACGGCTTGCGGCGCACCTTCTCGGTGAGCTGGCCGCCCTCCTCGTAGCCGACGTAGCCCGGAGGGGCACCGAACAGCCGCGAGGCGGTGAAGCGGTCGTGGAACTCGCCCATGTCGATCTGGATGAGCGCGTCGTCGTCGCCGAACAGGAAGTTGGCCAGCGCCTTGGACAGCTCGGTCTTACCGACACCGGACGGCCCGGCGAAGATGAACGAGCCCGACGGCCGCTTGGGATCCTTGAGGCCGGCGCGAGTACGCCGGATGGCCTTGGAGACGGCCTTGACGGCGTCCTCCTGGCCGATGATCCGCTTGTGCAGCTCGTCCTCCATGCGCAGCAGCCGAGTGGTCTCCTCCTCGGTCAGCTTGAACACGGGGATTCCGGTCCAGTTGCCGAGCACCTCGGCGATCTGCTCGTCGTCGACCTCGGCGACCACGTCGAGGTCACCCGAACGCCACTGCTTCTCGCGCTCGGCGCGCTGCGCGACCAGGTTCTTCTCCCGGTCCCGCAGGCTGGCCGCCTTCTCGAAGTCCTGCGCGTCGATCGCAGACTCCTTCTCCCGGCGGGCGTCGGCGATCTTCTCGTCGAACTCGCGCAGGTCCGGCGGAGCGGTCATCCGGCGGATACGCATCCGGGCACCGGCCTCGTCGATCAGGTCGATGGCCTTGTCCGGCAGGAACCGGTCGTTGATGTAGCGGTCGGCCAGCGTGGCCGCCGCCACCATCGCGGAGTCGGTGATCGAGACGCGGTGGTGCGCCTCGTAGCGGTCGCGCAGGCCCTTGAGGATCTCGATGGTGTGCTCGACGGTCGGCTCCCCGACCTGCACCGGCTGGAACCGGCGCTCCAGGGCGGCGTCCTTCTCGATGTACTTGCGGTACTCGTCGAGGGTGGTGGCGCCGATCGTCTGAAGTTCGCCACGAGCGAGCTTGGGTTTCAGGATCGACGCGGCGTCGATCGCGCCCTCGGCGGCACCCGCCCCGACGAGCGTGTGCAGCTCGTCGATGAACAGGATGATGTCGCCGCGGGTGTTGATCTCCTTGAGCACCTTCTTGAGGCGTTCCTCGAAGTCACCGCGGTACCGGCTGCCGGCCACCAGCGAGCCGAGGTCAAGCGTGTACAGCTGCTTGTCCTTCAGCGTCTCGGGGACCTCGCCGTGCACGATCGCCTGCGCCAGGCCCTCGACGACGGCGGTCTTGCCGACGCCCGGCTCGCCGATCAGGACCGGGTTGTTCTTGGTACGGCGGGAGAGCACCTGCATGACCCGCTCGATTTCCTTCTCACGGCCGATGACCGGATCGAGCTTGCCCTCCATCGCGGCCGCGGTCAGGTTGCGGCCGAACTGGTCGAGCACGAGCGAGGTGGACGGGTTGCCGGACTCGCCGCCACGGCCACCGGTGCCGGCCTCTGCGGCCTCCTTGCCCTGGTAGCCGCTCAGCAGCTGAATGACCTGCTGACGCACGCGGGTCAGCTCGGCACCCAGCTTGACCAACACCTGCGCGGCGACACCCTCACCCTCACGGATCAGGCCGAGCAGAATGTGCTCGGTGCCGATGTAGTTGTGGCCGAGCTGCAGCGCTTCGCGCAGGCTCAGCTCCAGCACCTTCTTGGCGCGGGGCGTGAACGGGATGTGGCCCGACGGCGCCTGCTGGCCCTGGCCGATGATCTCCTCGACCTGGCTGCGCACGCCTTCCAGCGAGATGCCGAGCGACTCCAGCGACTTGGCCGCTACACCCTCGCCCTCATGAATAAGTCCCAACAGGATGTGCTCGGTGCCGATGTAGTTGTGGTTGAGCATCCTGGCCTCTTCTTGAGCCAGGACGACGACCCTGCGGGCACGGTCGGTGAATCTCTCAAACATCGGTGTTACCTGCTTCCATCACGTAGCGGTACAAACACACGGCACTCCGCGCGCAATACCTGCCGTCCACTCTAATGGGCGGCGCCTCCGGGCGCGGAGGTTGGCGGTCCGTTCCGCCCAGACAACCAGGGCCGTACGACACGTCGCCCGACCTGCACCCAGTGCTGCCTAACAGCAACGCCACCGGTCAACAAATCGTTTCCGGAACGGGCCCGCGCGCAGTTCGCCGCTAGCGAAAACGCCGGACCGGCTACAAAGCCCGGCCCGGCGCACTGGCAACGATCGGTTATGTTGCCGCGTGGAATGCGTCGATCACATCGGCGGGAATGCGGCCGCGGGTCGACACATTGTGTCCGTTGCGGCGTGCCCATTCGCGGATGGCCGCGCTCTGCTCGCGGTCGATGGCTCCGCGGCCACGTGCGGTGGTACCGGCCGCACGACCGCGCCGACGGCCCCCGACCCGGCGTCCGGCCTCGACCCACTGCTTCAGATCATTGCGCAGCTTCGTAGCATTCTTGGAGGAAAGGTCGATCTCGTAACTCACGCCATCGAGCCCGAATTCAACCGTCTCGTCGGCGGTGGCTTCTCCATCGAAATCGTCAACCAACGTGACGGTCACTTTTTTGGCCATTATCCCGCACCGAACCCTTCTTGCCTACGCATTGGTCACTACTTTTGAGTGTCCCGCACCTTGACCCTAATGTGCCACACAGACGCGCACTATTTCAACAACGCAGGGATCGAGCCGGTTCAGTTGCCTTGACGCCTAACAATCGGGAACAAAACTGTCTCGCGAATTGACAAGCCGGTCAAAGCCATCAACAAGCGATCGATACCCATTCCCGTTCCGGTGGTCGGCGGCATGGCGTACTCCAATGCGGCAAGGAAATCGTCGTCGAGAACCATTGCCTCGTCATCACCGGCGGCGGCCGCGCGGGCTTGCGCTTCGAACCGCTCCCGCTGGATTACCGGGTCGATGAGTTCGGAGTATCCGGTGGCCAGTTCGAATCGGCGAATGTAGAGATCCCACTTCTCGGTGACCCCGGGAATGCTGCGATGAGCGCGGGTGAGTGGGGTGGTCTCCACCGGAAAATCGCGGACGAACGTCGGCGCCCACAACTTTTCACCGACAGTGTGCTCCCAGAGTTCCTCGACCAATTTTCCGTGCCCGTAGCCGCGGTCACGGGGAATCTCAACCTCAAGAGAGTCGGCAATCTGCCACAACTTCTCGGCGGGGGTCTGCGGGGTGATCTCCTCGCCGAGGGCTTCGGACAGCGAGGGATACATTTCAAGCGTCTCCCATTGCCCGTCCAAGTCGTAGACGGTGCCATCCGGCAATGGCACCTGGCGGGTGCCGATCGCGTCGTCGGCGACCTCTTGGATAAGCTCGCGCGTGACGACCGCGGAATCGTTGTAGTCGCCGTACGCTTGATAAGTCTCCAGCATCGCAAATTCCGGCGAGTGCGTTGAATCCACGCCTTCGTTACGAAAGTTTCGATTTAACTCGAAAACCCTCTCAAAACCGCCGACGAGGCAGCGTTTGAGGAACAGTTCCGGCGCGATGCGTAGGTAGAGATCTACGTCGAGCGCGTTGGAGTGCGTGACGAACGGCCGTGCGGCGGCGCCGCCGGCCAGCGTTTGCAGCATCGGCGTCTCGACCTCGAGGAAACCCCGACGCTCCAGTGCCGACCGAACTGCACGAACCACCGCGATGCGCTGGCGCGCGACGGTGCGGGCCTCCGGTCGCACGATGAGATCGACGTAGCGCTGACGCACCCGGGCCTCTTCGCTCATTTCTTTGTGAGCAACCGGCAGCGGCCGCAAAGCCTTGGCCGCCATCTGCCAGGAATCGGCGAGAACGGACAGTTCACCGCGCTTGGAGCTGATCACTTCGCCGTGGACGAACACGATGTCGCCGAGGTCGACGTCACTCTTCCAGGCGTCGAGCGCCTCCTGACCCACCTGCGCCAGGCTGATCATCACCTGGAGCTGGGTGCCGTCACCCTCCTGCAGCGTCGCGAAGCACAGCTTGCCCGAGTTGCGGGCGAACACCACCCGGCCCGATACACCGACGATCTGACCGGTCTGGGTGTCGGCGGGCAGCTCCGGGTGGGCACTGCGCAGCTCGGCCAGTGTGTGGGTGCGCGGCACCACGACCGGATAGGGATCACGGCCCTCGGCGAGCAGCCGCTCCCGCTTGGCCTGACGGATCCGGAACTGCTCGGGGATGTCGGCCTGGGTCTGGGACGTTTCGTCACGATCGGCTGGGGTCACGAAATGCCAGCTTAAATGAATACTCGACGTGGCCGCGCTCACTACCGAGCGCGAGAACTCACCGGGCGGGTTTGAGGCGGCCGCGCTGGCTGTCGCGATTGCGTTCGTAGACCAGCCGCAGGCCGTCGAGCGTGAGGTGCGGGTCATAGTGTTCGACGGTGCGCAGATCGGGCAGGACCAGCGGGGCGGTGTAGCCGGTGGCCACCACTGCGACGTCGCTGCCCGCGAATCCGTCGACGTCTTCGCGTACCCGGTTGACCAGCCCGTCGACCAACCCGGCGAACCCGAACACCGCACCGGCCTGCATGGATTCGACGGTGTTCTTGCCTATCACCGAACGCGGCCGGGTCAACTCGACTCGGCGCAGCGCCGCCGAACGGGCCGCCGCAGCGTCCGAGGACACCTGTACCCCGGGTGCGATCGCCCCGCCGAGGAATTCGCCCTTGGCCGACACGACATCTACACAGATGGACGAGCCGAAGTCGACGACGATGGCCGCTGTCCCGTATTTGTGGTACGCCGCAAGGCAATTGACGATCCGATCAGCGCCGACCTCTTTGGGATTGTCGACAAGCAACGGGATGCCGGTACGCACCCCCGGCTCGATCAGCACGTGGGCCACCGACGGCCAGTACTGTTCGAGCATCAACCGGACCTCGTGCAGCACCGAGGGCACGGTCGACAATCCGGCGGCGCCGGTCAGCCGCTCGGAGTCGTCCCCGATGAGGCCGTCGATGGTGAGTGCCAACTCGTCGGCCGTCACCTCGGACTCGGTGCGAATCCGCCACTGCTGCGCCACCTTTGCGTGATCCCCGGTCCCGGAGATCAGCCCGACGATGGTGTGGGTGTTGCGGACGTCGATAGCGAGAAGCACGGGGACCTACCTCGGGGACAGCAGTTCGGGCGCACCCGCACGCGAGGACGACAAACCAGCCTGCGCCGGAACGAACGCGGGATCGCTCCCGAGGTCGATCTGGCGGTTGTCGGCGTCGACGAACACCACCCGCGGCTTGTAGGTGCGAGCTTCGGCATCCGCCATCACGCCGTAGGCGATGAGGATCACCAGATCGCCAGGGTGGATGAGATGGGCTGCGGCACCGTTGATTCCGATCACCCCGGTGCCGCGATCACCGGTGATCGCATAGGTCACCAGGCGGGCGCCGTTGTCGATGTCGACGATCGTCACCTGCTCACCTTCGAGCAGGTCGGCGGCTTCCATGAGGTCGGCATCGATGGTTACCGAGCCGACGTAGTGCAGGTCGGCCTGCGTCACGGTTGCGCGGTGGATCTTGGACTTCAGCATCGTGCGCTGCATCAGTTTCTCCAAGGAAGTTCGTGATTGTCGTCGGAGGAGACCCGGGGATGCCCGTCGATGCCGGCGGATGCTCCGACATCGATGGCGATGTTGTCGAGCAGGCGGGTACGTCCCAGCCGTGCGGCGATCAGCAGTCGGGCCGAGCCCTCGCGCGGCGCTTGGCCCAGCATAGGGTCGCGGACCTCTAGGTAGTCCACCTTGATGGCGGGAACCTCGTCGAGCACCGCCCTTGCGGCGTCCACCGCCGCGTCCGCCCCGCCGGCCGCGGCGTACTTGCCGGCCAACAGCGCTGCCGACAGTGCGCCGGCCTGCTCGCGCTCGTCGGTATCGAGGTAGCGGTTGCGCGAGGACAGCGCCAGCCCGTCGGACTCCCGCACGGTGGGCACCCCGACGACCTGCACGTCGACGTTGAGGTCGGCGACCATCTGCCGGAGCAGCGCCAACTGCTGGTAGTCCTTCTCGCCGAAGTAGGCGCGATCCGGCCGCACAATCTGGAACAGCTTCAACACAACCGTCAGCACTCCGGCGAAATGCCCTGGGCGCGAGGCACCTTCGAGTTCATCACCGAGCGGACCCGGGTGCACCGAGGTACGCGGCCCCTCGGGATACATGGCGGAGCCGGTGGGGGTGAACGCGACCTCGACACCTTCGGCCCGCAACACGGCAAGGTCGTTCTCGAGGGTGCGCGGGTAAGCGTCGAGATCCTCGTTCGCGCCGAACTGGAGCGGGTTGACGAAGATCGACACCACCACGACCGCGCCGGGCACCTTCTTGGCGGCCCGGACGAGAGTGAGATGACCCTCGTGCAGGGCGCCCATGGTGGGTACCAGGGTCACCCGTCGCCCGGTGGCGCGTAGTGCCCGGGTGACCGCGGCGACGTCGCCGGGTGCGGAGTAGACGTTGAGCTCGCCGGGGTTGAATTTCGGCAATCTGCCGCTGGCCATCATTGACTCGCTTCCGCCAGCACCGCGAAGACGTCCTCGGGTGCGTGGGCACGCTGGGCAGTGCGTAGTGAATTGGCCCGATACGACTGTGCCAGTTGAGGATCCAGCTCCCGAAGGGCATTCAGGTGGACGGCGACGGCTGCCGCGTCGCCGCGCGCCACCGGGCCGGTCAGTGCGGCCTGCCCACGCTGCAGCGCGTTCTGGAGCGCGGCCTGGGCCAGCGGGGCCACCACCCGTTCGGGCAGGCCACCCGGGGTGTCGCCGACGAGTTCCTGGCCGAGGAGTTCCTGACCGCGCAGCGATGTCCGCAACACATCGACCGCGTCCAAGACCAAGGTGACCAGGTGATTGCTGGCATGCGCCAGGGCGGCGTGGTACTGCGCCCTGGCGTCCTCACGCACCCGGAACGGCTCGCCACCCATCTCGAGCACGAGGGATTGGCCGATCGCGTAACCGACCTCATCGGCGGCTGTCACTCCGAAGCACGTGTCGGGCAGCCGCGCGATGTCCTCGTCCGAGCCGGTGAACGTCATCGCCGGGTGGATCGCCAACGGGATACAGCCCTGCTCGGCCAACGGAGCCAGCACCGCAACGCCATTGGCACCCGAGGTGTGCGCCACGATGGTGCCCGGCCGGACCGCGCCGGTGCTGGCCAAACCGGAGACCACCCCGGCCAGTTCAGCGTCGGGAACAGTGAGAAGCAGCAGTTCGGCACGCTTGGCGACGTCGTGGGCGGGCAGGATCGCGGTGTCGGGCAGCCAACGTTGCGCCCGCAGCCGAGAAGCCTTCGAGATGGCGCTGCACGCCACCACCACGTGTTCGGCACGCTCCAGCGCATAGCCGACCGCGGTGCCGACCCGACCAGCCGAAATGACGCCGACAGTGAGCCGCGCCGGACGCAAACCGTCAGGGGGGCACCACCCGCTTGCGGGGGACTGCTCCATTGCAGAAGACCTCAGGTTGAAGTGGTTTCATCCGTTCCAGTCCCGCACTGCGGGTACCGGACGGTTGCCACGAGACTAACTCACTCGTCTCGACGTCGGCGACGCCCGCCTCCGGTCGGGGCCGCCTGGAATCTTGCGAGCAACTCGGCCGCCGACTGGCCGTCGGCGTGCTGACCACTGGGTTCCTCAGTGCTGCGGTGCCGTGGAGGCGGTGGAGTGGGTTCGGTCGCCAACACCGGGGCCGGCTGCGCAGGGGTGCCGGGCCGGGCAGGCTCGACGCCCTCAGAAGGGGCAGAGTGGCGGCCGCGGAGCGGTTCGGCGGACATCACCGGAGCCGGCGGGGCCGGCTCTGAAGGTGGCTCGGCAGGCGGAGTCGGTGTGGCGGGTTCGGCTGCGGCGGACTCCCGAGCCCGGCGCCGACCGACATATTCGGCCGAAGAACCGTTCGCCGATGTCGGCGACGGCGAGGGCGAGGGCGAGGGCGAGGGAGCCGTCCAATTGCTACCCGGTGCACCCGCGGGGAGCCACTGCCCCTCGGCGGGTGCCGGCTCCCACCCGGTCGCGTCGGGTTCGGAGCGTGGCGCGTCGATGGTCGGAGATGGCTGCAACGGCGGGATGGGCGGAGCCGGTGGGGGTGGCGCCCAGGCCGAAGGCTGCGGTTCGGGCTTGCGGGCCGCGGGCTGCGGTTCGGGCTTGCGGGCGGCCGGTTCTTGCTGACGGGCCGCCGGTTGCGGTTCCTGCCGGCGCGCGGCCGGTTGCGGTTCCTGCTTGCGCGGTGGTTGCTGCACCTCGTCCTGCCGACGCCGGCGCCGTTGCTGCTCCGTGGGTGGCGACGGGAATCGGTGTGCTCCGCCGGCCGATGACGTCCAGCCGTTCTCCGGCGGGTGCGGCTCGGCCGGGACGTCGATGATGGGGCTCTCCTCGGTGCGCAGCATGCGGATGTCGGTGGCTTCGACATCGCGCACGTCCGGCACGTCCAACCGGCTGGCGGTGACGCGTCCGGCGGTGCGCACGGCGTTCCTGTCGGTTTCGATGGCCGGCCGGTGTGCGAGGTCTGTGTCGAACAAGATTTCCAGATTGGCCCGCAAAGCGGTCAGCTCGGCGCGCAGTGCAGCAACCTCGTCGGCGGCCTGAGCCCGAAGCTCGGAGGCCAATTCGCGGCGCAACTGCGTCTCGACGGTCAGCTCGTATTCGCGTCGAGCCGAAATCTCGCGGTCCAACTGCAGGTCGTAGACCAATTTCAGGTCCCGCGCCTTGGCCTGGTCGAGGTCACTCTGGCGGCGATAGATGACGGAGACGAAGGCCGCCACCACGGCAGCCCACAGCGCCAGGATGACTGCTAATTTCAGCAACTCAACACGGTCGGTGAACACCAGCGCTGAGCTCGCCAGAATGGCGAGCACCAGCAACACCGTCAAGAGCAGCCAGCCTGGCCTTCGGCCGCCGCGCCGTGGCCGACCACCGCGGGGCAGAACGGTCATGGGCCGACTGTACCCGCCACAGGTCACCTAGCGTGTCGACCGGCGCGGCGATTCGGCGGTCCAGGTTTCACGTCCGTTTACTCGGGTGCAGCCTCACCGTTGTCCGGCGGCTCCTCCGGAGACTTGCAGCAATGCTGTAACCACAGCCCGGCGATTGCCAGCGCCAGCGCGCTGACGGCGGCTACCACCACGCCAGGGGTATCCACGCCGGCAACTCTCATCGTGGCGCGTTTCGGCAAGAGGTACATCAGCACACCGATCCACCAACCCGCCACCAGAGCGCCCACCCAGGACGACGCCTTGGCGATCACCACCGAACGGGCCACGGCAAGTGGATGCAGGCGGCCCCCGCCAACCCCGATCTGCCCATCTTTGATCTTGGCGCGCACGTAGAAGGCCCAACCCGCCTCGGCGATTGCGACAGCAAGCAACGACAGCCCGGTCCACACGGTGATCGGTGGGAACCAGCGGTAGAGCAGGACCACCAAGAGGTAGCCCAGCACGGCGGCAACGACCGCCGCGCCTGCGAGGTCACGCTTACGGGTCGGCCCCATCAGTCCTCGGTTCGCAATCCGAGCACGTAGTCGGTGAGCCTGACTCCGGCCCGCTCGGCCGGGTCGATCTCGGACAGCAGACGCTGCACCGGACGCGATTCACCGGCCACTGTCAGCGCGGCTTCCGGGTCCACCGCGAGCCACGGAATCAGCACGAACGCGCGCAGGTGAGCCAACGGATGCGGCAGCGTCAGGCCGTCGTCACGTGAGATCACCTCGACATCACCGGCATGGCAGGTGACCAGGTCGACGTCGAGCGTGCGAGGGCCCCAACGCTGGCCGCGCACCCGTCCGGCCGCCTCCTCCAACTCCTGGCCGCGCCGTAACCAACCATGCCCGTCCAGCTCCGGATCATCGGCGATGAGCACCGCGTTCAGGAACGGTCCCTGATCCACGCCGCCCCAGGCGTCGGTCTCATACACCGGCGACACCGCTCGCACTGCGGTGCCGAGCCCGTCGAGCACGGACTGCAGCCGCGCGAGCCGGTCGCCGAGGTTCGACCCGATGGAAATAACCACTGAAGTCACTTCGTGCTCCTCGACCGCCTGGCCACCACCGCGACATCATCGAACGTCAACGGGATTGGCGCACTGGGCTTGTGGACGACGACCTCGACCGCGTGCAGTCGCTCGTCGGACATGATGCCGTCGGCTATCTCGGCCGACACCGTTTCGATGAGGTTGCGCGGCGGGCCCGCGATGATGTCGGCGGCACGCTGGGCCAGGGCACCGTAGTCGAGAGTGTCGGAGAGCTCATCGCTGGCGGCCGCGGCCCGCAGATCCAGCCACACCGTGATGTCGACGATGAAATCCTGACCGTCGGCGCGTTCATGGTCGAAGACGCCGTGATTGCCGCGAACCTTCAAGCCGCGCAACTCGATTCGATCAGCCAACCCGACCTCCGGACTCCCATGCCTCGACCACTTTCAGCGCGTCGACCGAGGCCACCACATCGTGTACGCGAACTCCCCATGCCCCGTGCAGGCCGGCGAGCGCCGAGATCACCGCGGTGGCGGTTTCCCGGCCGTCCGGCGGGCGCGGCGTACCGTCGGCGCCGGCGAGCAGGGTACCGAGAAAGCGTTTGCGTGACGCCCCGACCAGAACCGGGATCCCGGTGGCCACCAGATCCGGCAACGCCCGCAGCAACGCCCAATTGTGTTGGGCGGTCTTGGCGAAACCCAGACCGGGGTCGATGATCAGCCGGTCGGCATCGACGCCCGCGGCGACCGCGGCGTCCACCGCCGCGAGCAATTCGGCGCGCACCTCCGCGACCACGTCGCCGTAGCCGGGCACCTCGTGTGGGAGTGCCGAACCCACCGACCGCCAATGCATCAGCACCCACGGCACTTTTGCGTCGGCCACCAGGGGCGCCATGTTGGGATCGGCCATCCCCCCGGACACGTCGTTGACGATCTGCGCCCCGCTCGCCAGCGCCGCCTTCGCCACATCGGCATGCATCGTGTCGATGCTGACGGTAATCCCCTGGGCGGCAAGCTCACTGATCACCGGAGCGACGCGGGCGGCCTCAACTTCCGGATCGATCCGGGTGGCGCCTGGCCGGGTGGACTCACCCCCGACGTCGATGATCGCGGCACCCGCTGCGGCCAGCGCGAGGCCGTGCTCCACGGCACGGTCACGGTCGAGGAACTGTCCACCATCGGAGAACGAATCGTCGGTGACGTTCACGACGCCCATGACCTGCACGCGCGTTCCTCCAGCGGCCATCGGGCTCAGTGAATTCACTTGCGCAGGATGAGTTCCAGCGCCTCGGCTCGAGATGCCTTGTCGGTCTTGAACTGTCCGCGCACCGCCGAGGTGGTGGTGATCGCGCCGGGCTTGCGGACCCCGCGCATGGCCATGCAGAGATGTTCGGCCTCCACCACCACGATGGCGCCGCGCGGGTCGAGCTTGCGCATCATCGCATCGGCGATCTGCGCGGTCAGCCGTTCCTGCACCTGAGGTCGTTTCGAGTACAGGTCGACCAGCCGGGCGATCTTCGACAACCCGGTCACCCGGCCGTCCACGCCGGGGATGTAGCCGACGTGCGCCACCCCGTGGAACGACACCAGATGATGTTCGCACGTGGAGTACAGCGGGATCTGCTTCACCAGCACGAGTTCGTCGTGCCCCTCGTCGAAGGTGGTGTTGAGCACCGCGTCGGGGTCGGTGTACAGGCCGGCCATCAACTCCTTGTAGGCGCGCGCGACGCGCGCCGGGGTGTCGACAAGACCCTGCCGGTCCGGATCCTCACCGATCGCGATGAGCAGCTCACGCACAGCCGCCTCAGCCCGTGGTTGATCGAACACCCGGTTGACCGTTGCTGAGTTGTTGTGATGCTCACGCAGCGATCGCGTCATCGAAGCCTCCGTTTCGGATCAGCCGTGAGCCGGCGGATTGGACCGGTCTCCTGTGTGACCACCGTCCTGGCCGGGTTCCTCCGAAGCACCGGAGGGATGGCCGGGATGCGGGTAGGGCTGATACGGGTACGGCTGAGGCTGTTGCCATCCCGACGGATGTGGTGGGGGATACCAATACCCCTGCTGCGGCTGGTGTCCCGGCTGCTGCTGCGGCTGCGGCTGCTGCGGTGGCGGTGGCCAGCCGGGGGCGTGCCAGCCCGCGGGCGCACCGTAGTCGGGCTGGGTGGGTCCGGCGGGCGCGCCGTTGGTCGGCGCCCCGTTGGTCGCAGCGCCGTTCTGCTGGGTGCCCTCTGCTTCACGGCTTGCCTGCGCGATGGCGGCCTTGAACGCCGGCTCGGGAACCGGCGGCGGCCACGGCTCGCCACGCTCGATCGCCAGCTCGCCGGGGGTCTTGATCGGCGGCTTGTCCGACGGCACCCGACCACCGAAGTCGTCGAACATCGTCAAGCGCGGACGCTTCTTCACGTCGCCGAAGATGGCCTGCAGCTCGGCGCGGTGCAGCGTTTCCTTCTCCAACAGCTCGCCGGCCAGCGTGTCGAGAACGTCGCGGTACTCGGTGAGGATCTCCCACGCCTCGGTGTGCGCAGCCTCGATCAGCTTGCGGACCTCGTCGTCGATGATCTGTGCGACCTCGTGGCTGTAATCGGCCTGAGTACCCATCGTGCGGCCCAGGAACGGATCGCCGTGCTCGGTGCCGTAACGGACCGCACCCAGCTTGGAGCTCATGCCGTACTCGGTGACCATGGCACGCGCGATCTTCGTGGCCTGCTCGATGTCGGACACCGCACCCGTGGTGGGCTCGCGGAACACCAACTCCTCGGCGGCGCGGCCACCCATCGCGAACACGAGGCGGGCGATCATCTCCGAGCGGGTCATCAGACCCTTGTCGTCCTCGGGAACGGCCACCGCGTGGCCGCCGGTGCGGCCGCGGGCCAGGATCGTCACCTTGTAGATCGGTTCGATGTCGGGCATCGCCCAGGCGGCCAGCGTGTGCCCGCCCTCGTGGTAGGCGGTGATCTTCTTTTCGTGCTCGCTGATGATGCGGCTCTTGCGGCGGGGACCACCGACGACGCGGTCGACGGCCTCCTCGAGCGCGGGCCCGGTGATGACGGTGCCGTTCTCGCGGGCGGTCAGCAGCGCCGCCTCGTTGATCACGTTGGCCAGGTCGGCGCCGGACATGCCGACGGTGCGCTTGGCCAACCCGTCGAGATCGGCGTCGGGTGCGACGGGCTTGCCCTGCGAGTGCACGCGCAGCACCGCGCGACGGCCGGCCAGGTCGGGGTTTGACACCGGGATCTGACGGTCGAAGCGGCCCGGTCGCAGCAGCGCGGGGTCGAGGATGTCGGGCCGGTTGGTGGCGGCGATGAGGATGACGCCCTGGCGTTCGCCGAAGCCGTCCATCTCGACCAGCAACTGGTTCAGCGTCTGCTCGCGTTCGTCGTGTCCGCCGCCCATACCTGCGCCGCGCTGACGGCCGACGGCGTCGATCTCGTCGACGAAGATGATGCACGGGCTGTTCTGCTTGGCCTGCTCGAACATGTCGCGCACGCGCGAGGCGCCGACGCCGACGAACATCTCGACGAAGTCCGAACCGGAAATCGTGAAGAACGGAACCTCGGCCTCACCCGCGACCGCGCGGGCCAGCAGGGTCTTGCCCGTTCCGGGCGGGCCGTAGAGCAGCACGCCCTTGGGGATCTTGGCGCCCAGCGCCTGGTACCGCGACGGGTTCTGCAGGAAGTCTTTGATCTCGTAGAGCTCCTCGACCGCCTCGTCGACACCGGCGACGTCGGCGAACGTGGTCTTGGGCATGTCCTTGGACAGCTGCTTGGCTTTCGATTTACCGAAGCCGAAGCCCATCCGGCTGCCACCCTGCATGCGCGAGAACATGACGAACAAGCCGACCAGCAGCAACAGCGGCAACATGTAGATGAGCAGCGAGCCGAGCACGCTGCCCTGGTTGACGGTGGTGCTGTACTTGATGTTCTTGGCGTCCAGCTGATCGGCGAGCTTCACCGCGTAGCCGGTCGGGTACTTGGTGAGTACCTTGTCGCTGCTCTCGGTGTCACCGTTGCCGCTCTTGAGATCCAGCCGCAGCTGCTGCTCGCGATCGTCGATCTGGGCGCTGTTGACGTTGTCTTCGTTGATCTGAGTCAACGCCACTGAGGTGTCGACGGGCTTGTAGCCGCGGGTGTCGTCACTGAAGTAAAAAAACGACCAGCCCAGCAACAACACAACCGCGATGACGGTCAGCGTGCGGATAACATTTTTCCGGTTCATCGATAATCGGCCTTCGACGGCCTGGTCCTTCCGATATGCGCAGCCGGGCAATTTACAAGGCTACCGCTAGACCAACGTCCGGTAGTTCCCGACGGTGTCTAGCCCCCCGGCGGCCCGCTGTGCTTGGGTGAGACCGTGATCACACCAACCGAACGGTTAGTCGATACGAACGGCGTGACGTTGCGACTGACGGAGGCGGGTGAGCGTGGCAATCCGGTGGTCGTGCTGGCCCACGGATTCCCCGAACTCGCCTATTCGTGGCGACATCAAATCCCGGTGCTGGCCGAGGCCGGCTATCACGTCCTGGCGCCCGATCAGCGCGGCTACGGCGGCTCGACGAAGCCCGAGGCCATCGAGGACTACAACATCGTGGAGCTGACCGCCGATATCGCCGGGTTGCTCGATGATGTCGGCGCGGAGAAGGCCGTGCTCGTCGGCCACGACTGGGGCTCACCCGTCGTGACCAATTTCCCGCTGTTCTTCCCGGACCGGGTCGCCGGCGTGGCGGCGCTGAGCGTTCCGCCGCTACCCCGCGCCTCGTCGCCGCCCACTCGGACCTGGCGCAAGATCTTCGGCGACAACTTCTTCTACATCCTCTATTTCCAGGAACCCGGCGTCGCCGACGCCGAACTCGGCGGCGACCCCGCCCGCACCATGCGCCGAATGCTCGGTGGCCTGCGCCCCACCGGTGACGAGTTCGCCGCACAGCGCATGGTCGCGCCCGGGCCCGAAGGCTTCATCGATCGCCTGCCCGAACCCGACGGCCTACCGGACTGGATCACCGCCGACGAGATCGACCACTATGTCGAGGAGTTCACCCGCAGCGGGTTCACCGGCGGCCTGAACTGGTACCGCAACTTCGACCGCAACTGGGAGCTGACCGAGACCACCCCGGCCGAGACCATCACCGTGCCGACGCTCTTCCTCGCCGGCAGCGCCGACCCGGTGCTGAGTTTCACCCCGCGCGACCGGGCACGTGAGGCGGCCACGGGCGACTACCGCGAAGTGCTGCTCGACGGGGCCGGCCATTGGTTGCAGCAGGAACGACCCGACGAGGTCAACGCCGCGCTGCTGGAGTTCCTCGGGAGCGTGAAATGACGAGGCCGCTCAACTTCGGGGTGTTCATCACGCCGTTCCACCCGGTCGGTCAATCACCCACGACCGCACTGCAATACGACATGGATCGAGTCGAGGCGCTGGACCGCCTCGGATACGACGAAGCGTGGTTCGGCGAACACCACTCGGGCGGTTACGAACTCATCGCCTGCCCGGAAGTTTTCATCGCCGCTGCCGCGGAACGGACAAGGCACATCCGGCTGGGCACCGGCGTGGTGTCGCTGCCGTATCACCACCCGTTGATGGTGGCCGACCGTTGGGTGCTGCTTGATCACCTCACCCGCGGCCGGGTGATGTTCGGCACCGGACCGGGGGCGCTGCCGTCGGACGCCTACATGATGGGCATCGATCCGGTCGACCAGCGCCCGATGATGCAGGACTCCCTTGAGGCGATCCTGGCGCTGTTCCGGGCCGCGCCCGACGAGCGTATCGACCGCAAGACGGACTGGTTCACCCTGCGCGACGCGGCGCTGCACATCCGGCCCTACACCTGGCCATACCCGGAAATCTCCACCGCGGCAATGGTTTCGCCGTCCGGTCCCCGACTCGCCGGCCAGCTCGGCACGTCGCTGCTTTCGCTGTCGATGTCGGTCCCCGGCGGTATGGCCGCACTCGAGACCACCTGGGACATCGTCGGTGATCAGGCCGCCAAAGCCGGCAGGCCAGAGCCCGATCGCAAGGACTGGCGGGTGCTGGGCATCATCCACCTCGCCGACACCCGCGAGCAGGCCATCGAAGATTGCACCTATGGCCTGCAGGATTTCGCCAACTACTTCGGCGCGGCCGGGTTCGTGCCGCTGTCCGACAAGGCCGAGGCCGCTGACTCAGCGTACGAGTTCGTGGAAAACTATGCGTCCAAAGGTAATTGCTGCATCGGAACCACAGCCGACGCGATCACCTACATCCAGGATCTGCTGGACCGTTCCGGCGGTTTCGGCACCTTCCTGCTGCTCGGGCATGACTGGGCCCCACCTGCGGCGACGTTCCACTCCTATGAGCTGTTCGCCCGCGAGGTCATCCCGCACTTCAAGGGCCAGCTGACCGCGTCACGCGCATCGCACGACTGGGCCAAGGGCATGCGCGACCAGCTGCTCGGCCGGGCCGGGCAGGCGATCGTGAACGCCATGACCGAGCACACCGCGGAAACATCGAAGGAGGGCAGGAGCTGATGCGCGCCGCAGTGCTGCGTGGCGGTCGGATGGTCGTGCGCGACGACGTGCCCGAACCGGTTCCGGGACCCGGTCAGGTCCTCGTCGACGTCAAGGCATGCGGAATCTGTGGCTCCGACCTGCATTTCGCCAAACACGGTGAGGAGATGCTTGCGGTCGGGGCCCAGGTGGAGGGGCTGCCGGATATCAACGCCGGCATCGACCTGTCCGGCGACATCTTCATGGGCCATGAGTTCAGCGCCGAGATCCTCGACGCCGGGCCTGCCACCGAGACGCATCCGCCCGGAACCCTGGTGACCTCCGTGCCGGCACTGATATCGCCGAGCGGTGTCGAGATGATCGTCTACAGCAACACCACTGTCGGCGGCTACGCCGAACGAATGCTCCTCTCGGCTCCGCTGCTGCTGCCGATACCCAACGGGCTCGACCCCAACCGCGCGGCGCTCACCGAGCCGATGGCCGTCGGACTCCACGCGGTCAACGCGTCGCGCATCGAGCGTGGCGAGACCGCGCTGGTCGTCGGCTGCGGCCCGGTCGGCATCGCGATCATCGCCGCCCTGAAGTTGCGCGGGGTGGAAACCATTGTGGCGTCTGACTTTTCCTCGGCACGTCGCGAGCTCGCGGCCACCATGGGGGCGCACGTCACGCTCGACCCGGCCGAGGACTCACCGTTTCACCGGTCCACACCCAAGGTGGTCTTCGAAGCGGTCGGCGCACCGGGCATCATTGATGACGTGCTCCGGCGCGCGCCGGTGGGTGCCCGGGTGGTGGTCGCCGGGGTGTGCATGCAGCCCGACACCGTGCACCCGTTCTACGCGATCGCCAAACAGATCAACATCCAGTTCGTGTTCGGCTACGACCCGGCCGAATTCGCAAGCTCATTGCGGGCCATCGCCGAGGGCGAGATCGACGTCGCCCCGATGATCACCGGCTCAGTGGGACTGGACCAGGTGGGCGGCGCATTCGACGAACTCGCCGACCCCGACCGGCATTGCAAGATCCTCGTGACGCCCTGAGCGGCCGGTAGGGTTCCTGGAATGCCGATCGCGAAAACGAAGTTGCTCGTCGTCGCCGTGGCGGGTCTGATCGCCGCCGTACTGACCGGTTGCGACGCGGCCTCGGGTCCCGCCGCGGGTGGATCGACCGAGCCCCGGCAGGTCACCGTCGTCGGATCCGGCCAGGTGCAGGGCGTCCCCGACACCCTGACCGCCGACGTGGCGATGGAGTTCCTGGCCCCCGATGTGTCCGGCGCGCTCAACCAGTCCAGCCAGCGCCAGCAGGCGGTGATCGACGCCGTGGTCGGCTCCGGCATCGACCGCAAGGACATCAGCACCACGCAGGTCAGCGTGCAGCCCCAGTTCGCGCCCGACGCTGCCGGCAACGGGGCGATCACGGGCTACCGGGCCAGCAACGCAATCCAGGTCAAGATCCGCGACACCGCCGAGGCGTCGAACACGCTGGCGCTCATTGCGAGCACCGGCGGGGACGCCACCCGGATCAACTCGGTGGCCTACTCGATCGAGGACGACTCGGATCTGGTGCGCGACGCGCGCGCTCGGGCTTTCGAAGACGCCAGGGACCGCGCCGAGCAGTACGCCGAACTGTCCGGCCTCGGCCTCGGGAAGGTCATCTCGATATCCGAGGAGTCCGGCTCCACTCCGCCCAGGCCGATGCCGCGGGCGGCCATGGAAGCGGTGCCGCTGGAGCCCGGTCAGCAGACGGTGGACTTCTCCGTGACGGTGGTCTGGGAACTCAGCTGAGTCAGGACGTGTAGACCTTCGGGTCGAGCATGCCGATGTAGGGCAGGTCGCGATAGCGCTCGGCGTAGTCCAGGCCGTAACCGACGACGAACTCGTTCGGGATGTCGAAACCGACGTAGGCGACGTCGATGTCGGTCCGGACCGCGTCAGGTTTGCGCAGCAGCGTGCACACCCGCAGTGAGCGCGGGCGGCGCGTGGCGAGATTACGCAGCAGCCAGGACAGCGTCAGCCCGGAGTCGATGATGTCCTCGACGATCAGCACGTCGCGGTCGTTGATGTCGCGGTCGAGGTCTTTGAGGATCCGCACCACACCCGACGACGAGGTCGAGGACCCGTACGAGCTGACCGCCATGAACTCCAGCTGGGTGGGCAGCGGAATGCTGCGCGCCAGATCCGTGACGAACATGACCGCGCCTTTGAGCACGGTGATCAACAGCAGGTCGTCGTCGCCGAGGTCGTCACGGTAGTGATCGGCGATCATCTCGGCGAGCTCGGTGGTGCGCGTCCGGATCTGTTCCTCGGACAGGAGCACCGACTTGATGTCCCCCGGATACACCTCGGCAGATTCGGCAGCCACGTGCACAGCGTGCCATGTGATGGGGCTGCTGACCAACGAGACCGGACGAGACCAGAGGAGACCGGGGTTCGACGTCTACTGAACCTGCTCGATGTGCAGGGCCAACACCCCATCCCGGCGGGCCGCGATGAGCCGCTGCCTGCGCAGCGTGGACCCCACGGCCACCCCGCCCTGCCCGCGCCAGCCGGTGACCAGCCGGTCCACCCCACGAATCTGGGTGTCCGTCAGGTCGGTGGCGCCGCCGGAGCGCAGCCAGCCGCGGATCACGCGCCGCCGCACGGCGTCGGGCAACCCGGTCAACGCGGCGATATCCAGGCCGCCATCAGTCCTGGCCGCCTCGTCGAGCGTGCGCTGCGCGAGCTCGTCGAGGGTGTCGGTGTCCTCCCGCAGCGCGGTCGCCGTGCGGCACAGCGCCTCGGCCACTCCCCCGCCCAGGACCTCCTCCAGCAGCGGCATGACGTCGAGGCGCAGCCGCGTCCGGGTGAACCGCCGCTCGAAGTTGTGCGGGTCATGCCACGGCTTGAGGCCGAGTTCGTCGCAGGCCGCGTGGGTGACCGAGCGTCGAACGCCCAGCAGCGGCCGGTGCCACGGCGGGTCGTGCGGGCGCATCCCGGCGATCGACCGCGGGCCCGATCCGCGACCGAGCCCGAGCAGGACCGTCTCGGCCTGGTCGTCGAGGGTGTGGCCGAGCAGCACCGGCGCCCCGTCGCGGGCGGCCTGCAGCGCGGTGTAGCGGGCCTGGCGGGCGGCGGCCTCCGGACCGCCGGCGCGGCCGACCACCACCGGAATAACCTGTGCTGCAGCACATCCCACTGCGAGTGCCTGCTGGCGCGCCGTCTCGGCCACCGCGCGCGAGCCTGACTGCAACCCGTGCTCGACGATCAGCGCGGTGGTGGGCCGGTCCTGTGCGGCGATCGCTGCGAGCGCCAGCGAATCCGGGCCGCCGGACAGCGCGACGCACCAGCGGTCGTCCTCGATCTGCGCTCCGAACGCCGTCACCGTCCGCTGCAGCGTCGCTACAGCACCCGATCGATCCATCGCTGCGGTTCGTCGATTTCACTTGGTAGCGGCAGACTTTCGGCATTCGACCAGACGGTGTTGAAGCGGGTCATCCCGACGTTCGACACCACGTGGTCCACGAATGCCTTGCCGCGCGTGTATTGACTGAGCTTGGCGTCGAATCCCAGCAGTGCCCGCACCAGGCGTTGCACGGGTGGCTGCTTGCGTTGTCTGCGCTGGTCGAAACGGCGTCGAATGGTGTTCACCGACGGGACGACCGCCGGGCCCACCGCGTCCATCACATGGTCGGCATGACCTTCGAGCAATGTGCCCAGCACCAGCAGCTGATCCAGCGCACGGCGCTGCGGCTCGGCCTGAACAGCACGCATCAGACCGATGACTCCGCTCGAATTCGGTTCCGGGGGATCGCCGTTGCGCTGACTGCGGACATACTGCGAGAGTCGGCCGATGACCGCCGCGACATCCTCGCCGCCGTCTGCGGTGAGCACCGCCAGGGCCTGGGACATGTGGTCGGCGAGCCATGGATTGGCCCGGAACTGCACGCGATGGGTGACCTCGTGCAGACACACCCAGAGCCGGAAATCGGCTGGGGAGACCCGCAATTGGCGTTCGGCCGAGATCACGTTGGGATACACCAGCAGCAGCTCGCCGCCGTCGGGGCCGAACGGATCGTATTGGCCGAGGATGCCCGAGGAGATGAAGGCCAGCACCGCGCCGGTCTGTGCGCCGGTGACCCGTCCGGTGATGAAACCGGGTTTCTCACCGTTGTCGGTCGCCCCACCGGTCATGACCTTCATCGAGCGGGTCGCGGCCCTGATCCATTCGGGACGGTCGACGATGCGGGCCTCGGGCAGCTCGGCTCCCTCGTTGAGGCCCGTCACCTCACGCACCGGGAGTTCGGCGGCCCGGGCACTGTCGGCCAGCTGCTCGACGGCCTGACGGCGGGTGTAGTCGGTGGCTGCCGGAGCCGGCCTGGCCAGCTTCGCCCCGACCGTCGCGGCGAACTCCCAGTCGACGGCCCGGCCCGCTGTCATGGTGGGGCTACTCATGTGCCACATCCGCATGAACGCAGGACGGCGGCCAGTCCGTCGATCGCGGTGCGGCCGGTCGGACCGGCATAGTTCGAGATCAACGCGAACGTCAGCACCCGGCCGTTCTTGTCGGTGACGATCCCGGCCAGGGCGTTGGTGCCGGTCAGGGAGCCGGTCTTGGCCCGCAGCCAGCCTGCGGCGGCCTTACCGCCTTCGGTGTCCAGGTAGCGGTTGGACAGGGTGCCGCTGCCGCCCGCGATGGGCAGGAGGTCGACCAGGGGCCGCAGCGCGGGTTCGGTTTGGCCGGTCGCGGCGTTGACGATCTCGTCGAGGGTCTGCGCGGTGAGCCGGTCGTCCACGGACAGACCGCTGGCGTCGACGAGGTCGGCACCCGAAGTGTCGATCCCGATGCTGTCCAGTTGGTCCAGCACTGCCTCGACGCTGCCCTCGAAGCTCTGTGGCTGATTCAGTTCGTCGGCGACTTCACGGGCGATCGACTCGGCCATCACGTTGTCGGATTCGTTCATCATCTGCCGCAACCGCTCGATCAGCGGGGCGGACTGCACTTCGGCGATCTGCCTGCCACCGGTCAACCCGGAAGGCATCAGCGTCACGGACTCGGGTTCGACCTTCAGGGCAGCGGCCAGGGCGCGGCCGGCGTCCAGCGCCGGGCTGATGGACCGCTTGGATTCCACTGTCACCGGTTGGATGCGGCCGCCGTCGAGCATCACCGACTCGATCGGTGCGATGTCGCCGAACCCGATGTCGGCCGGATCCCAGCCGGGAGCCATCGTCGGCCCGCTGTAGGCGCTGGTGTCCACGCGCACGGTGGTGACCCGGACCCCGCTCTGCCTCACCTGGTCGGCGAGGTCGCTGATCCGGGCCGCACCCCTGTACCAGGTATCGGTGTCGGCGGGGGCCGCCGAGAGCGTGGTGTCGCCGCCGCCCTTGAGCACCACGAGGCCGGGTTGGTCGTCGGAAGCCAGCACGGTGGTGGTCAGCCTGGCGTCACGGTCGAGCGTGAGCAGTGCGGCCGCGGTGGTGAGCACCTTGTTGACCGATGCGGGCTGCATGGGCACGTCGGCGTTCTGCTCCCAGAGCTCGGCACCGGTGTCTGCATCGGTGATCCGGCCGGTGACGACGCCGAGGTTGGGATCGGCCAGGGCGGGCACCAACGCGGCCGCCAGGCCGCTTTCGGTGGGCGTGGGTGCCGAAAAGTCGACCGGGATGACACCCGGGCTGGCAGTCGCGGGCGGCGGCGCGGGCGCGACCGCCTGCGCGTCGCTGGACCGGTGCCCGGTGAGCACGGCAGCCGCCGCGACGACGGCGGCGACCAGCACAATGACCGCGACGCCTACCGCCACATGGGTGGACCGCCGCCACCGAGTGGGCCGCATGTTTCTCCTGCTCTCGACTGGACCGGGGAAGCCACCCCGCTGCGCCAGCCTATCGCTCCATTAGGGTTGACCCGCGTCGTCGCACCGACGACCCCAGACTGACCGCAGATGCGAAGGAGCCGCGACGGTGGAGTTCGACGTCGTCATCGAGATCCCAAAGGGTTCACGCAACAAGTACGAGGTGGATCACGAGACCGGACGGGTGAAGCTCGACCGCTACCTCTACACCGCGATGGGGTACCCGGCCGATTACGGGTTCTTCGAGAACACCCTCGGCGAGGACGGCGATCCGCTCGACGCGCTGGTGCTGCTGCCCGAGTCGGTGTTCCCGGGCTGCGTGGTGGAGGCCCGCCCCGTCGCGATGTTCCGGATGACCGACGAGGCCGGCGGCGACGACAAGCTGCTGTGCGTGCCGGCCGGCGACACGCGCTGGGACCACATCCAGGATCTGGGTGACGTGTCGCAGTTCGAGCTCGACGCCATCAAGCACTTCTTCGTGCACTACAAGGACCTGGAGCCCGGCAAGTTCGTCAAGACCGCCGACTGGGTGGGCCGCGAAGAGGCCGAAGCCGAGCTGAAGCGCTCGGTGGAGCGGTTCAAGAGCTCAGGTCATTGATCCGGCCTGATTTAGCCTCGCCGTAACACGGGGTAACCCCGCTGTCCTATGCGGCTCCGATGATGTCCATGTGTTGATGCATCAGGGCATGGGGCTCGAGGCGTACAACGCATTGCCGCTACGCCGGGCCGTGCACGCGGTGTACGAGTGCTGCTACAGCGTGCCGATGGCCGCTGATCTTGCCCGCGGCCGTCCGTACTCACGTCACGACGCGTTGTTCCGGCAGGCCGACACGCTGTTGTTCAGCCTCGGCGAGCATTCGATCGACAAGATCCTGCAGGCCTACCCGTGCGTGGTCCGGGATTGCGACGCGCAGGCAGGCGCCGAGTTGGATCGGGCCACCAAGAGCTACGTCGAACAGTTCGGGTTCGGCTTCGTGATGTACGTCGCCGGATCCTGCGCCCACGACGTCATCGCCACGATCCACGACCGGCTGCACAACGACGACGAGACCGAACGCAAAGTGGTCCGCAACGAGATGGCCAGGATCAACCGCACCCGGCTGGAGCGGATGCTGGGACCCGAGGGTGGTTTCTACAACTGGTGATTCGCGGCCCGGGGCGTCGAGAATGCACTCAGGGACAAGATCCCGCCGATTTTTGTCCCTGAGTGCAATCTCGGGTCTCAGCCGGAGTTGCGCACCAAATTGCGCAACGGTTCGCCCCGATCCAGCCTGACGATGTTGGCAGCGATGTCGCCGGCCCGGCCGGCGAACGTGTTGGTGGTGACGCCCGATACGTGCGGGGTCATCAAAACGTTCGGCAGGGTACGGAACGGCATCCGGCCGGGGCTGCCGTAGCCGGTTGAATCCGGATACCGGTACCACACGTCGATCGCTGCCGCGGCGATCACACCCGTCGAAAGCGCTTCGTACAGATCCGATTCCACCACCAGTGGACCCCGGCCGACATTGATCAGAACTCCGGCCGGTCCGAGCGCGCGCAGTTCTTCGACCCCGATCATGCCGACGGTCTGCTCGGTGAGCGGCGCGCAGACCACGACCAGTTCGGATTCGGTCATCAACTGTCCCAGCCGGCTCGTGTCGCCGGCCCACGCCAGGCCTTCCGCCGAGGCATCGAGGTTGCCGCTGCCGGTGACTGCCATACCGTCGGCCCCGAAGGCGCGCAGCAGATTCCAGCTGCTCCGGCCGATGTGCCCGAACCCGATGAATCCGACTTTCGCACCCTGCAATGAGCTGCTCTGCCCGATCGACCGGTCGTAACCCGGGGTGGCCCACCTGCCCGTGCGTAGCGCGCGGTCCTGCTCAGGCAGGTGCCGCCGCAGCAGCACCGCCACTGCCGCGACGTACTCCGCGATCGATTGCTCGTGGTGAAACGTGTTGGCCACCAGTACGTCCGGAGCCAGGTGAGAGAATGCGATCTTGTCGGTGCCTGCACCGTTGACATGCACCAGGCGCAACTTGCCTGCCGCGGCGGCCATCTCGGCGGTGAACCGACTGCCGACGAAGACGTCGGCGTCGGGAAGGTCGTCGAGCACCCCGCTGTCACCGGGAGTGTGCCAGCACACGGTTGCGGCTGCGGGCAGTGCGGCTTCCAGCCTCGCGCGGTGCGGCACCAGGTAGGAATCGGCCACCACAATCTTGGCGATTCTCATCTCAACCCCGTTGCAGCGCAGGGCGTTTGCTGTCGAACTTCCAGCCGGGAATCAGGAACTGCATGGCTGCCGCATCGTCGCGCGCGCCGAGCCCCTTGGCCAGGTACAGCTCGTGGGCCGCGGCCACGCGTTCGTCATCCAGCTCGACGCCCAGACCGGGCACGGCGGGCACATCGAGGTAGCCGTCGACGATCCGATAGGGCTGCTTGGTGATGCGCTGGCCATCCTGCCAAATCCAGTGGGTGTCGATGGCGGTGATGTTTCCGGGCGCGGCGGCCGCGACATGGGTGAACATCGCCAACGAAACGTCGAAATGGTTGTTGGAGTGCGAGCCCCAGGTCAACCCCCAGGCATCACAGAGTTGCGCGACGCGCACCGAGCCGCTCATGGTCCAGAAGTGTGGATCGGCGAGCGGGATGTCTACGGCGCCGGAGCGAATTGCGTGTCCCATCTCGCGCCAGTCGGTGGCGATCATGTTGGTGGCGGTCGGCAGGCCGGTGGCCCGTTTGAACTCGGCCATCACCTCCCGGCCCGAGAACGTGCCCTCCGGACCGACCGGATCCTCGGCGTAGGCCAGCACATCTGTCAGCTGCCGGCAGGTGTCGATGGCATCGGCAAGCAGCCAGCCGCCGTTGGGGTCCAGGGTGATTCGGGCGTCGGTGAACCGTTCGGCCAGTGCGGTGACGGCCTTGGCCTCATCGGCTGCGGGCAGAACACCGCCTTTGAGCTTGAAGTCGCGGAACCCGTAGCGCGCCCGGGCCGCCTCGGCCAGCCGCACCACGGCCTCCGGCGTAAGTGCCTCGTCGTGGCGGATACGCAGCCAATCATCGGCGCCTGCCGGCTCGTCGGCGGCCGACTGGTACGGCAGGTCGGTGCGGTTGCGGTCACCGACGAAGAACAGATAGCCCAACGCCTGCACCCGGTCACGCTGTTGCCCGTCACCCAGCAGTGCTGCAACCGGCACCCCGAGGTGCTTGCCGAGCAGATCCAGCAGTGCTGATTCCACCGCGGTGACGGCATGGACGGCGACCCGCAGATCGAAGGTCTGCGCACCGCGGCCGCCGCTGTCACGATCGCCGAACTCGCGCCGGATGCTTGCCAGGGTGGCGTGGTACTCCCCGATCGACCTGCCCTCGACCAGCGTCCGGGCGTCGTCGAGGGTGCGCCGGATCGCCTCGCCGCCCGGCACCTCCCCGACCCCGGTGTTACCGGCGGAGTCCTTGAGGATCAGCAGGTTTCGGGTGAAGAACGGTCCGTGCGCGCCGCTGAGGTTCAGCAGCATGCTGTCGTGTCCCGCGATCGGGACCACCGTCATGTTCGTGACGACGGGGGTTTCTGTGCTCATGACGTACTCCTCATCTTCATGCAAACCACTTGTCTCCATTGGCTACCGGCCGCACCACCCGGGACACCTTGTCGCACATCATGCGTAACGCGTCGACGATCTCGCGTTCACGCTCCGGCGTGAGGCGCGACAACGGCACCGACGCGCTGATTGCATCCTGTGCGGGCTGCTGATAGCGCAGGGTGACCGCGAAACACTTGATGCCCGGGGTGTTTTCCTCGTTGTCGGTGGCGTATCCGCGGACCCTGACCTCGTCGAGCGCAGCGTCCAGAACGCCACGGTCGGTGACAGTGCGCGGGGTCAGCGGGGTCAGCGTCGCGGGGATGTGCACGTCGAGCTCGGCGCCGAACCGTTCGGCCAGCAGCGCCTTGCCCAGCGCGGTGGCGTAGGCCGGCAGCCGACGCCCAACCTTGTTGGTGGCGCGCACATACTGCCGGGATTCCCGTGTGGCCAGGTACACCACGTCATCACCGTCGAGCCGGCCCAGATGGAATGTCTCGTCCAGTTGGCCGCGCAGGTCGTCGAGGAAGGGCGTGATCATCGGCAGATACGGGTCGGCGTCGAGGTAACTGGTGCCGACCAGCAGTGCGCGGATACCGATGCTGTATTGCGTGCCGGCGTCGTCCCCCGCCTCATCGATGCGCACCCAGCCCTGTGCCACCAGGGTTCGCAACAGTGCGTGTGCAGAACTGCGTGGCATCTCCAGCGCCGCACAGATCTCCCGGATGCGGGTCGGCTGATCGGGCCGGGCTGCCAGGTACTCGAGCAGCTCCACGGTGCGGACCGCGGATTTCACACCGGTCATCTCAGCCTCCCATCAACTGACGGACGATCAGCACCACGGCCCCGAGTGTGGAGATCACGATCGCCGCCCACCGTTGCCGTTGCCGGTCCAGATGGCGGTTGACCCACCGGGACAAGACATAGCCGACGACGCAGGCCGGAATCAGCATGGCAAATACCGTGACGGTGTGGTGGTCGATCGACCCGGTGATCGCCAGCAACACGATCGACAGCACCGACCCCACCAGGAAGAAGCCGCTCATCGTCCCGCGCAGCCGCGCACCGGTGTTGTTCTGCCACACCAACGCCATCGGCGGCCCGCCGATCGAGGTGGCGGTGCCGAGCAGGCCCGAAGTGGCGCCGGCAAGCACCAGATTGCGCCGGTGCGGCACGGGTACCCAGCCAAAGCTGGTGAGCGCAACCCCGCCGAGCACCACGGCGGCAAGCGCATAGGCCAGCGCCCGCTCCGGCAGCACCATCAGCAGCAGCGCCCCGGCGATGGTTCCCGGCACGCGCCCGGCCAGGGCCCAGCCTGTTCCGGCCAGGTCGATGTCCTCGCGTTCGCGCACCACCACCATCAGAGTGACCATGGTGGCCAGCATGATGAGGGTGCCCGGGATCAGGCCGGGATCGACGATGGCGACGATCGGCGCCGCCAGCATCCCCATCCCGAAGCCGATCGAGGCCTGCATGCACGACGCCAGCACGATCGCTGCGGCGATTGTCAGGTATCCGGCGACACTCACGCCGAGACCGGCACGGCCGGCTGCAACGGATGGTGACATTCGGCGAGGTGGCTTGCGATTTCCAGGTCTGCGACGGCCGGCGGTGCCTGCTCCGCGCAGATCTCGGTGGCTTTCCAGCACCGCGTCCGGAACCGGCAGCCCGACGGCGGATTCAGCGGCGACGGCACTTCGCCGCTCAACAGGATCCGGTTGTTGCGCTGCTCGGCATCGAGTTTCGGGGCCGCCGACATCAGTGCCGCGGTGTAGGGGTGGCGCGGGTTCCGGTAAACGTCCTCGGTGGCGCCGCTTTCGATCATCCGGCCGAGATACATCACCGTCACGCGGTCGGCGACGTGGCGGACCACCGACAGGTCGTGCGAGATGAAGATGTAGGCGATGCCGAGTTCGGCCTGCAGATCGTTGAGCAGGTTGAGCACCTGTGCCTGCACCGAAAGGTCAAGGGCCGAAACCGGTTCGTCGCAGATGATGACGTCCGGGTCGAGAGCCAGCGCCCGCGCGATGCCGATACGCTGTCGCTGTCCGCCCGAGAACTCCTGCGGATACTTGTCGGCCGCCTTGGCGCCAAGCCCGACCATGTCCAGCAGCCCACGGACCCGCATCTCCCGGTCCGCGCGGTTCGGGTACAGCGTCCTGTGGGTGCGCCACGGCTCGGAGATGATGTCGGCTGCCGTCATGCGGGAGTTCAGTGACGCGTAGGGATCCTGGAACACCATCTGCACCCGGCGGCGGAACTTCAGCAGATCCTTGCCGCGCAGGCTGAACGGGTCGATGCCGTCGAAAGACACGGTGCCCGAGTCTGGGCGCTCCAGCATCATCAATGTCCGTGCCAGGGTGGACTTTCCACAGCCGGATTCACCGACCAGGCCCAGCGTCTCACCGCGTGCCAGGTCCAGGTTGATGCCGTCGAGGGCGGCCAGCCGGTTCTTGGCGCCCGGAACCCGGAACGACTTGTGCAGATCGCGGACAGTCAACAGCTGATCAGACATTTTGCACCTCCTGCGGGAAATGGCACGCACTGCGCCGGCCGTCACCTTCGAGCACCGGCCGGGTGGTGACGCAGATGTCGCGGGCCAGCGGGCACCGGTCCTGGTACACGCAACCCGGCGGGATCGAATGCAGGTCGGGCGGGGAGCCGCCGATCGACTTGAGCGTGTCGCCGCGAACCGCGCTGACCGGAACCGAATCGAGCAGGCCTTTGGTGTAAGGGTGTCGCGGGTTGGCGAAAACCTCTGCCACCGGGCCGGTTTCGACGACCTGCCCGGCGTACATCACCGCGACGCGGTCGGCCTCCTCGGCCACCAGCGCAAGATCGTGGGTGATCAGCACGACCGCCATGTCGTACTCGGTCCGCAGATCCCGCAGCAATGCCATGATCTGGGCCTGCACTGTGACGTCGAGCGCCGTGGTGGGCTCGTCGGCGATCAGCACGCTGGGGTTGAGCGCCACGGCCATCGCGATGAGTAGTCGCTGGCGCATGCCGCCGGAGAACTGGTGCGGGTAGGAGTTCAACCGGGTTTCGGGCTGCGGAATCCCGACGCGGTCCATCAGTTCGACGGCCCGGCGTTTAGCCTCCTTGGCGCTCATCCCCTGATGGATCCGGAAGGGTTCGGCCAGTTGGGTTCCCACCGTGTAGAGCGGGTTGAGCGCGGTGAGCGCGTCCTGGAAGACGATTGCCAGTTCGGTGCCCGCGAGCTCCCGGCGCTTCTTGCGGCCTGCGCTGAACAGATCGGTGGCGCCGAGCGTGGCGGTGCCCGAGACGACCTCGGCGACCGGCTCCAGCAAGCCCACCAGCGCCGTGGCGGTCATCGACTTGCCACACCCGGATTCGCCCAGCAGCGCCAGGGTTTCGCCGCGGTGGGCCGCGAACGACACGTTGTTCACCGCGCGGACAGTTCCGGTGATGGTGCGGATGTCGACGCACAATCCGTCGACCTGCAGTGCTGGATCAGCGATGGCAGTGCTCATGACAGCGCTTTCGTGGTCTTGGTGAAGCGGGACAGGCGTTTCTGCGGCACGGTGAGCCGCCAGCGCTGAGCGGGGTCGGTGGCGATCCGCGCCCAGGCGGCGAGGATGGTGGCCGACACCGTGGTGATGACGATGGCCAGGCCGGGGAAGAAGGACAACCACCATGCGGTGTGCAGGTAGGTGCGGCCTTGGCTCACCATGAGGCCCCAGCTGATATCGGGCGGCTGGATTCCGATACCCAGGAAGCTCAGCGAGGATTCGGCCAGCATGACGTAGCAGAAGTCCAGCGTGGCGACGGTGAGCAGCGTGGGCAGCACGATCGGTACGACGTGGCGGGTGATGATCGACGTGGCGCCCGCGCCGAATGTGCGGGCCGCGTCGACGAAGACCGGACTCTGCAGCTCGGCCGATTCGGCGCGTGCGGTGCGCAGGTAGACCGGGATCCTGGTGATCGCCAACACCAGAACGATGTTGGACGCACTGGGTGAGAACACGTAGAGCACCACGACGGCGAGCAGCAGCGACGGGAAGCTCATGATGACGTCGGCGACCCGCATCGCGAGGGTTTCCCGCCAGCCTCGGTGATATCCGGCCCACATCCCGATCACCGATCCGACGATCGCCGAGATCAGCACGGCGGGAACGGCTACCGACAGTGTGGTGCGGCTGGCGACGATGAGCCTGGCCAGCATGCTGCGGCCGAGCGGATCGGTGCCCAGGATGTTGGCCCAGCCGTGGCTCAGGGTGAACGGGGCGAGGTTGGAATTGTCGAGGTTGATGTCGGTGGCAAGGTTGCCGACCAGCATGGGCCCGAAGATGGCGGTGAGGAAGACCAGGGTCAGCACGCCGGCCGCCACCGCGGCCACGCGATCGTTGACGAGCATCCGCAGCCAGACACTGCGGTCGCGCCTTCGGGCTGTCGCGGTTTCGGCCTCACCAACGATTGCAGTCGTCGGTTTCACCGGCACAAGGTCGATTTGTTCGCTCATTAGGTTGACTCCTAAACCTTGGCCGGTTCGCGGACGCGGGCGTCGAGCAGTGCGTAACAGGCGTCGATGGCGATGTTGAGAATGAAAATGCTGACTGCGGTGAGCAATACGGCGGCCTGCAGCACCGCGAAGTCACGTTGCAGGATCGCGTCGATCATCAGCTTGCCGATGCCGGGCCACCCGAAGATGGCCTCGACCACCACGGCGCCGTTGATGAGGCCGACGGCCAGGTCGCCGGCGACGGTGAGCGCGGGCGCGGCCGCATTGCGCAATGCGTGGTGGCTGACCACCCGCAGGTCGCCGGCACCCTTGCTGCGCGCCAGCCGGATGTACGGCGCGGAAAGAGCCGACACCATCGCACCGCGGACCACCTGGGTCAGCACCCCGAGCGGGCGGATCATCAGGGTCGCGATCGGCAGGACCCAGGACAGCACACCGTTGTCGACGCCGGAGGTGGGCAACCAGCCCAGCAGCACTGCGAACAGCCAGACGCCGGTGATGGCGAACCAGAAGTCCGGGATGGACGCCGCGGTCATCGACAGCAGGCTGGAGAACCGGTCGGCGATGGAGTTGGGCCGGTAGGCGGCCCAGCAGCCGATGATCACCGCACCGATGATCGCGAGAAGCATTGTGGTGACGGCGAGTTGCAAGGTGGCGGGGAACGCCCGCAGCGCCATCTCCGATGCCGCCTCCCCGGTGCGCAGCGACGTGCCGAAGTCGAGGTGGATGACGCCCTTGAAGTAGTCCACCAACTGGGTGAGCATCGGCTCATCGAAGCCATTGGCGGCCCTGAACGCCTCGCGCTGCTCGGGCGTGGCCGACTCGGGCAGGTACAGGTTGGTCGGATCACCGGTGAGCCGGGCCAGGAGGAACACCCCGAGCAGGACGATGAGCAACGGGATCGCGCTGGTGTACATCCGGCGCCGGACGAATGGGAACATGGCTAGGGCCTTCCGCTGGTCACTGCTCGTCGGTGCGGTCGCTGGCGAACGTCATTGTCGCCAGGCGCATCTCGTCACCGGTCGCGGCGTCGGGCTGATAGTCCACCCTGGGCGACTTCGCGAGAACACCGGTCATATGGGCGATATAGGCGAACTGCCCGATCTCGTTGGGTTCGTCGGCGAACACCTTGGCGTACGCGTCCTGGCGTTGCTGCCCGGTGAGCTCACCGGCCGCCTCGATCTTCTTGTCGAACGCCGTTGTGCCGTAAGCGCTCTGCGCGCCGTCGCTGCGCATGTACTGGTCGACGCTGAATGCCGCGTCACCGGCCTGGTTGCCGTGCTGGATCAGCGCGAGGAACGGTCCGGCATCGGCCGGGAAGGGCTGTAGTTGGTACTGCAACTGGGCCGCGGTGTCCATCATCTCGATCTTCACGTTCAGCCCGGCCTTGGACAGCTCGTTCTGGATCACCTCGACGGTCTCGGTGACCTTGGGGAACAGACCGTTGCGGCCGATCAGCCGGATCTGGCGGTCCACCGGAACGCCGTCGGCTTTGGCCTCGGCGACCAGTTGCTTGGCCTTCTCGGGGTCGTATGGCCACTGTTGCAGGTCCTCGTTGTAGCCGACGACGCCTTCGGGGATCAGCTGTGACGCCGGCTCGCCCAAGCCGCGGAACAGTGCTTTGACGATGCCCGCGCGGTTTACCGAGTAGTTGATGGCATGGCGGATCCGGATGTCATCCAGCGGTGCTTCGGTGGCGGTGATACGCAACGCCGTCGTCTCGTTGTTGGGGAACGGCACGCCGAGTTCCTCGGCGCCGTCCTCCGGCCCCACCGAGGTTCCGATGTCGGCCTCGTCGTTGACGACCATGGCCGCACGCACACTGCCCTCACTGCGCCACTGGTATTCGGCGCGAGCGAAATCGGGCTTATCGCCCCAGTATTTGTCGTTGCGGTGCAGTACGAGCTTCTGCCCGTACTCCCAGCCCTCGATCGCGTAGGGGCCGGTACCGATCGGCTCGCGCACCTTTTCTTTCATGCTGGTGGCCTTCGGCACGATCTCGACGAACGAAATACGCAGCGGCAGAATCGGATCGGGTTCTGGGGTGCCGACGATGACGGTCTTGGCGTCGGGCGCGGAGACGTCGAGCACATCGTCGCCGAACACGTATCCGTCGACGTTGCACTGCAGGTCCGAGTTGACCGCCCGGTCGATCGAGAACGCGGCGTCGGCAGCGGTGAAAGGCGTGCCGTCGGAGAACGTGACGCCCTCGCGAACGTCGAAAGTCCATTGGGTGGGCGCGGTCTGGCGCCAACCGGTGGCCAGCAGCGGCAGCAGGTCGCCGGTCTTGGGATTGCGTTCGATGAGCGGCTCGGTGATGTTGGAGCGCACCACCACGCCGGTCGAGGTGAGTGAGCTCTCGCAGGGCTCCAGCGTGGGCGGTTCCTGAGGCAGCACGATGCGCAGGGTGTTGGGGTCGTAGCCGCCCTGCGCGGTGTTCGCCACGGTGCACCCGGAGGCGACCGCGCATACAGCAACGGCGAGGAAGGCCAGCGTGTGCTGAGTTCGGCGCATCGGGATCCTCCAGGGTGACGTCCACGTATGTGGATGCTGGTTGTGACCGCAGACACACGCTAGGAACGTTCGGCAGGGACCGTCAACCCACTGAAATCGGGCAGAGCGGCGTATATCCGCATCTCAAATGCATGGCCAGAAGGCGACAAATATGGCGTTGACCTGCGTCATTATGGTCGGGGACGCCGCAGTGATGCGGCCGAGGCAATGCCGTCGGGGCAATTATGCAGCTTGCGTATTAACCCATGCTATTTCCGTGTTGGACGGGTATTTGCAGGCGGGCTTACCGTAACTGCATGTCCCCCGTCGATTCGACCCACCGCGTCCTACAGGTGGGCCCGCTCAAGCCATCGCTCGCCGAGACGCTGCGGACCAGCTACAAAGCCCACGTCCTGCCCGACGGCGCCGAGCGCGACGCCTTCCTGACCGAGCACGGCGCCACGATCACCGCGGTGGTGACCTCGGGACGCACCGGCGTGGACGCCGAACTCATGTCGGCGCTGCCGAACCTGGGTGCGGTGGTGAACTTCGGAGTCGGCTACGACACCACTGACGTCGGGGAAGCTGCCGCCAGAAGGGTCGCCGTCAGCAATACCCCCGATGTCCTCAGCGACTGTGTGGCCGATACGGCTGTCGGATTGCTGATCGACGCCATGCGACAGTTTTCCGCATCTGACCGCTATCTACGCGCCGGCCGCTGGCCCGTCGACGGCAATTACCCGTTGACCCACAAGGTTTCGGGCGCACGGGTGGGGATCATCGGGCTGGGCCGGATCGGCACGGCCATCGCCACCCGACTCGCCGCGTTCGGCTGCCCGATCAGCTACCACAATCGTCGCGAGATCGCCGACAGCCCTTACCAATACGCTTCTTCTCCGGTCGAGCTCGCCCGACAGGTGGACGTCCTGGTGATCGCCGCCGCAGGCGGCAACGGGACCAGGCATCTGGTCGACCGGGAGGTGCTCGACGCACTCGGTCACAGCGGCTATCTGGTCAACATCGCCCGTGGCAGCGTGGTCGACGAGGACGCCCTGGTCGACGCACTGGCCCACGGACGGCTGGCAGGGGCCGGGCTCGACGTGTTCGCCGACGAACCGCACGTGCCCGAGGCATTGCTCACCATGGACAACGTGGTGCTACTACCCCACGTCGCGAGCGGCACCGTCGAAACCCGGGCCGCCATGGAGGCGCTGACGCTGGCCAACCTCGACAAGTTCCTGGAGTCCGGCGAGCTGGTCACCCCGGTGCCGATGCCTGCTGCTTCGAGCGCCGGTTAGCGCACGTTGCAGCCGGTGCCCATGTTGTGGCAGTGCGCACCTGAATTGCACGAACCGCAATGGCAACCGCAGGCAACCTTGGACTGCGGGCGCACTGCCGGCTGAGGCGGATAGTAGATGTCCCGGTCCCGGTCAACCCGGTCCCGGCGGTCACGTCGCGGCATGGTGAACTCCCCTCGAGTTCTCGCGTTGTATGCACGCCAGGCTATATCTCGCCGGCCTCGTCAACCCACGAAATCCTCGACCAGGTCGTCGGTGGTCCATTCGCGCGGCGGGAGCACGTCGCGCAGCAGCCGCAGCAACGCCGGGTTGGTGCTGTCACCCCGCCACACGGCGTCGAGTTCCACCGGACGTTCACGGAACGCCCCGATCGACCGGAACACGACGCCCTCGGGATGCAGGGTGGCCGCCGACGCAGGCACCAGCGCAATGCCGATTCCCGAGCGCACCAGCACCAGCATCGTGTGCACCTGCGTGACGTACTGGACGTAGCGCGGGGTGGCACCGGCGATGGTGAACGCGCTGATCAGCAGTTCGTTGAAATACCGCGCCTGCAGCGGCGAATACATGACCATGTCCTGGCCGTCGAGGTCGTTGAGCGTGAGTTGGCGGCCCACTTCCACCAGTGGATGATCGGCCGGCAGCGCGGCGATGAGCTGTTCGTGTAACAGCGGCCGGGATACCAGGCCGGGGCGCTTGAGCGGCGGCCTGGCCATCCCCAGGTCCAGCTCGCCGGTCATCAACCCCTCGATCTGAACCGCCGTAACCATCTCTCGCAGATCGAGTTTCACGTCCGGTAGCTGTGCGCGGGCGGCATCGAGCAATGGCGGCAGGATGGCGTGCGCTGAGGCCGCGGTGAAACCGATCACCACAGTGCCGAGATCGCCTGCGGGAACCCGCCTTACGTTGAGCGCGGCGCCTTCGGCCAGCTGCAGGATCCGCCGGGCGTCGGGCAGGAACGCCACCCCGGCGGGGGTGAGCGTGACCGAGCGGGTGGTCCGGTCGATCAGATGCACGCCGAGTTCGTTCTCCAGCTGCTGGATCTGCCGGCTCAGCGGCGGCTGGGTCATGTGCAGCCGCTCAGCGGCGCGGCCGAAGTGCAGCTCCTCGGCGACGGCGATGAAGCAGGAGAGCCTGGACAGTGAAAACACCGCTGCAGCCTATCCGCGGCGCCGTTGATAAATGCGCGAACCGTATGAATAGCGACCCGCGATCGCCCAGGCGTGCATTTAACCGCCGGGGTGATCCGGGTACTCAGGTTTCGGGCTCACCTCCCCGCGGGTAAGAAGCTGTACGGTGGCCAGACCGCTAGAGCCGCTAGTATTTGTCGACTGTCGTCATAAGGGCAGAAACACGTCGGAGGTGACGATGACTAGCCAGCCAGATCCGGCCATCGGTGGTGCCGCGGCGGCAACCACCTGCGCCGTCGAGGAACGCCGCATCGGCGAGATCAACGTGATTTCGGTGGCCGGCACGGTGGACATGCTCACCGCCCCGCAACTCGAGGCTGCGCTTGGCGCTACCGCGAAGAGTTCACCGTCGGCCGTGGTGGTCGATCTGACCGACGTCGAATTCTTGGCGTCTGCAGGCATGGGCGTGCTGGTCGCTGCGCAGGATGAGCTGAGTCCCGCGGTGCGGTTCGCCGTGGTCGCCGACGGACCCGCCACCAGTCGGCCGCTGAAACTCGTCGGGATCGCCGACGTCGTCGGCCTGTTCGCCACGCTCGACGAAGCGTTGTCTGCACTGTCGACATAAAACGGGGCACAATCGGGTAGCCAGCAGGTCGTTATGACAAAGTCAGTGCAGTCAGCCTGTAATGCGAGCTTCGCCAAGGTTGACGTCGCCGCAGCCCCGGAACGAGCCGCCCAGATTCGCCAAGAGTTCGCGGATTGGTTGCGCAGGCACGTGACGCTCGACCCAGTGAAGGCAAGTGACGTGGTGCTGGCCGTCAACGAGGCGTTGGCCAACGCGGCGGAGTTCGCATACGTGGGTGCCCGGCAACCCGGCGTCATGCATGTGCGCGCCCACTACGACGGGCGGACGGCGGTCCTCACCGTCACGGTCGACGACGAGGGCACCTGGCGGATCAGCGAACCGACCAACGACATTGCCCGTGGCCGCGGGATACCCCTTATGCATGCCCTCACCGACCGAGCCACCATCGACCCGACGCCCAACGGCACTCACGTCCGTCTGCAGTGGGATCACCTCTCCGCTCAGGACGGCGGGAGCCGCACCACCTGAACGAAGAACTCGTCGATCTGCCGTACCGCGTTCATGAACTGGTCCAGATCAACCGGTTTGGTGACGTAGGCGTTGGCGTGCAGCCGGTAGCTCCGCAGGATGTCTTCTTCCGCCGACGAAGTGGTGAGCACGACGACCGGAATGTGACACAGATTCTCGTCGGACTTCACCTTCTCCAGCAACTGCCTGCCGTCGTACTTCGGCAGATTGAGGTCGAGCAGGATCAGGTCCGGCCGCGGCGCATCTTCGAACCCGCCTCGCCGGTACAGGAAGTCCAGCCCCTCCTCACCGTCGTGGGCGATGTGCAGATTGTTCTTGATTTTGTTGTGCTCGAAGGCTTCCCGGGTGATCAGCTGATCGCCGGGATCGTCCTCGACCAGCAGGATGTCGATCGCTCGGCTGTCGGGTAGTGAGGTCATTCGGAGCTTCCTTCCAGCAGGGCGTGCGGTATTGCGTTCGGCTCGGTGGCGGGCGTGGCGGGCAGTGTGAAGTGCAACCGGGTTCCGTCCCGGTACGACGTGTCGATCCAGATGGTTCCGCCGTGATGTTCGACGATCTTCTTGCACAGCGCGAGTCCGATGCCCGTTCCGCCGTAGGCATCGCGGCCATGGAGCCGCTGAAAGATCACGAAAACCTTGTCCACGAACTCTTCGGCGATGCCGATGCCGTTGTCCGACAAAGTGAACACCCAGTTGTCCGAATAGTCGCCCGTGCCTTCTCGGCAGTCGATCACGATGCGCGGGGCGACGTCCGAACGCCGAAACTTCACCGCGTTGCCGATCAGGTTCTGCCACAGCATCACCAGCAGAGTCGGGTCGCCGTCGACCACCGGCAGCGGCTGGGACGGAAGGGTCACCTCGGCCCCCGATTCGGCGATTGCGGTGGCAAGGTTGCTCAGCGCGGTGTCCACCGAGCTGTTGAGGTCCACCTCGGTGTGCGTTGCGTTGAGCCGCCCCACGCGCGAAAAGGTGAGCAGGTCGTTGATGAGCACCTGCATGCGCTTGGCACCGTCGACGGCGAATCCGATGTACTCGATCCCGCGCTCATCGAGCTGGTCGCCATACCTCTTCTCGAGCAACTGACAGAAGGAGGCGACCTTTCTCAAAGGCTCCTGCAGATCATGCGATGCCACGTAGGCGAACTGCTCGAGCTCGGCGTTGGACCGCCGCAGTTCGTCGGCCTGCTCGTCAAGGGCGGCTTTGGCAGATCGCGACTCGTCGAGCTCGTCCACGATCCGCTGGCGCATGTCGTCGACGTCAGCCGCAATCTCCCGAATATCGTGGGGCCCTTTGGGAATGATGCGCTCACTGAAATTTCCGTCGGTGATTCTCCGGCAGGATTCCGCAAGAGCGGCCAGCGGCCGGGTGACGGCGCTGCGCACCCACACCGCGAGCAGTACCACCATGAGGAGGAAAGCGGCGATCATCGCGCCCAGGACACCGTCGCGCCAATCGTGTACCCGCGCAAGCTCGTCGACGCCGGCTTGCCTCGCCGCGCCGAGATGGTTGTTCTGCACGACGAAAAGGTCACGCAGCCGGTCGAATTCGACCTTTCCACGCTCATTCAGATTCGTCTCTACGACGGCAGGCCTACCCGGGGTGACGCTGGAGATGAGCGGTTCCGCATATGTGGTGCGCCACGCCGCAGCGGCGTCTTCGATCGCGTCGAGGTCGGCGATGAGGTCGCTGCGGCCGGCCAGGTAGGACCGGATTTCCTCGGCGGCAGCCGTTTCCGTGCGCTGCCCATCGGTGTATGGCGCCAGGAACTGGCGGTCGGCCGCAATTGCATAGCCGCGCACCGCTGTTTCCTGGTCGCGCAGCGCCACCTGCAACTGGTAGGCGGCCACCCGGGCAGGCTGAATATGGTTGGTGAGTTCAGTGGAGACGTCGTCGGTCCGGTCCATCAGGACGGCGCCGGTCACCGCACCGGACAGCACCACGATCCCCATGACCGACAACACCAGGTTCTGCCAGGCTTGCACCGTGAGCTTCATGGTGACGAGCGCTCCACGCGGATAACCGCGATGTCGTCGGTCAGTCCGCCGTGCAACCCGGCACGGGACTCGGCTTGGCCTATGAGCGAGGCCACGAATTCAGGCCCGGGCAGCGCCGCAACGGAACGGGCCAGTGCGAGCAATCCGTCTTCGCCGAGGCGTTCGTCCCCGCGGCCCGCATGGCCCTCGAACAGTCCGTCGGTGAGTAACAGGAGACCGTGTCCTTCATCCAATTGCAGATGGTTCACCGGCCACTCGCTGGCGCCGAGGCCGAGGGCGGGCCCAGCAGGCGGTTCGAGCCAGTCCACGGTGTTCCGGCCGTGCAGCAACATACCGGGATGCCCGGCGCGGACAGCGGTGAAGCCACCGCTGTCGGGAGCCAACGCCACGCTCAGCAGAGTAGCGAAGATTCCCTTCCCAGGACGCTCGGTGGTCAGGATCCGGTCAAGCTGATGCATCCGCTCGTTACCGCGCAGCCCGGCGAAAGTGAGTGCGCGCCAACCGATCCGCAGTGCCACGCCGACTGCGGCAGCATCCGGGCCATGACCTGCGACATCGCCGATCATCACGTGTACGGTCCGATCGGACGTCTGCACGACGTCGTAGAAGTCCCCGCCGATCAGGGCGTCCCGTCGGCTCGGCAGGGACTGCGTGACGATCTCGACACCCGGGTCCGCCAACAGCAGCGGCGACGGAAGCAACCCACGTTCGAGTCGCGCGTTCTCCTGCGCGCGCAGCTGGCTGGCATGCAAGTCGACCGCGGTGAACTCGGCGCGCTTGCGTTCGATGGCGTACAACACGGCACGCCGCAGCATCTCCGGATCGACCCGGCCCTTGACCAGGTAGTCCTGGGCGCCTGATGCGACGGCCGAAACCCCGAAATGCTCGTCGGTCAGGCCGGTGAGCACGATGATCGGGATGGTGGCATCGAGCCTGCTCAGGCGATGCACGGCGTCGATCCCGGTCGAGTCGGGCAGGTTCAAATCGAGGAGCACACAATCGGGCCGTCGGTCCGAAATTGTGCGGGCGGCTTCGGTTATGGACTGCGCCCACATGAAGTCGATGTCAGCGGCGGCATCTGCGATCAACTCTTCCACGAGCAACGCGTCCGCGCGGTCGTCCTCGACCAGTAGCAGGGATAACCGGGGCGTACTCGGCGTACGGGCAACGCTCGAACTGGCCGCGGTGTGCAGCTGCGGGTCTAGTGGCGCGCGCATGGGCCATCACGTCCTTTACGCAATTCGGTCACCCCGGTCGCGCTGACCCTCTGCTTTAGTGACAACTTCTCGACAATACCTAGTCGCGGGCGTCAATTCATCGCGGATGCTTGCATGGTCGCTAGGGAGCATCGGTCGACCGGCGACACAAGTCGCCGATCCAGCACACCAGACTTCGGCCATTTTGCTTAATGCCCGTCGCGATCGGACGGGTCCGTCATGTCGTGAAGCAGACCCTGTGGCGAGTGTGTCGGTTACTGCGGCATTTCTCCTCGATCGCATTGATAACCCGCACGCTCGGCACAGCGCCTACCGCCGACATTGCCCAGGACGCGCTCCTGAGACCTGAGTTACCAGCGCGGGCTTGTCGCCACGAACGAGGGATCAATGCTGCGCATGTACCCGGTATCGTCGCGGTCCCGAATGCCGCACCGTAGGTACTGCTCGTGCAACGCGGCCAGACTTTCGTCGTCGATCTGCACACCCAAACCGGGCGCGGTGGGCACCGGCACGGAGCCGTCGACGAACCGCAGCACACCTGGTGCGACGACGTCCTCGGTCTTCCACGGCCAGTGCGTGTCGCAGGCATAGGTCAGATTGGGTGTGGCAGCAGCCAGTTGCACCATCGCAGCCAGGCTGATGCCCAGGTGCGAGTTGGAGTGCATGGACAGGCCCAGGCCGAAGGTGTCGCAGATTCCGGCGAGCAACCGCGACCGCTGCAGCCCGCCCCAGTAGTGGTGATCGGACAGCACCACCGACACCGACTTCTTGGCGACGGCAGGCGCCAGCTGGTCGAACGCGACCACACACATGTTGGTGGCCAACGGCATCGGCGACTGGGCCGCAACCTCGGCCATGCCGTCCAGGCCGGGAGCAGGATCTTCCAGGTACTCCAGCACGCCCGCCAGGCCGGAGGCCACCTTGATCGAGGTCTGGGGAGTCCAGGCCGCGTTGGGGTCGAGGCGCAGCGGATGGTCGGGGAACGCGGCGCGCAACGCTTCGATGGCCGCCATCTCCTCCTCGGGTGCAAACACTCCACCCTTGAGTTTGATTGCGGTGAAGCCGTATTCGTCGATGATGCGGCGGGCCTGCGCGACGATGCCGTCGGGGTCGAGCGCCTCACCCATGCCGTCGGGCTCGGCACCGGGATGGGCGGCCCATTTGTAGAACAGATAGGCACTGAACGGCACCGCGTCGCGCACGGCGCCGCCGAGCAGATCTGACACCGGCCTGCCGATAGCCTGTCCCTGCACATCGAGGCAGGCGACCTCGAACGGCGAGAAGACCTGGTCGACGGCGCTTGCCGAGGTGATCATGCCCGCAGTCCCGACCGCTGTGTTGTCGCCGCGCAGCCGGTCAGCGATCGCTGCGCGGATGGCGTTGAGCGCGAATACATCCCGGCCGACGATTGCGTTGGCGGCGGCCGTCAGTCGCTGCAGATGCTTGGTGTCGGCGTAGGTCTCGCCGAGGCCGGTCAGCCCCGCGTCGGTGTCCAGTTGGATGATCGCCCGCAGCGCGTACGGCTGGTGCACACCGACGGTGTTGAGCAGCGGTGGGTCGGCGAATGCGACCGGGGTGATGCGGGCGCCGGTGATACGGATCCGGTTGCCCGACATCAGTGCACCAGTGCGTCGGCGATCACCGCACGGCCCGCAGCGAGGATGCGCTGCAATTCGGCGACGTCCTCGGGACTGGCGTCGACCAGCGGGGCCCGCACCGGACCGGCAGGCAAGCCTTCCATGGTGACGCCGGCTTTGATCAAGGACACCGCGTAACCGGGAACCTTGTCGCGCAGTCGGACCAGCGGGTGGTAGAACTCGCGCAGCAGCGCCGCAGTCAGCGGTTCGTTGGCGGTTTCCAGCGCCTGGTAGAAGGCCAGCGCCACGTCGGGGGCGAAGGCGAAGGTGGCCGACGAGTACAGCGTCACCCCGATGGCCCGGTAGGCCTGCTGGGAGACCTCGGCGGTGGGCAGGCCGTTGAAGAACTGGAACGGCTTTCCGCTCGGCTCCAGCGCATCGGTCACCGCGCGCACGATGCGGCCGACCTGGTCGAAATCGCCTGTGCCGTCTTTGAACCCGACGACGTTGGGCAGCTGTGCGACCTCGATGGCCGACGCCTCGGTGAAGCGCGCGTTGTTGCGGTTGTAGACCACCACCGGAAGATCGGTGACGGCACTGACCTCACGCGTGTAGGCCACCAGGCCGGCCTGCGGCATCTCCACCAGGTACGGCGGGAGCAGCAGCAGCCCGTCGGCGCCCGACTCGGCGGCAACCCGGGCGAACGCTTTCGCCGAAGCGATCGAACCGCCGGCGCCCGCGTACACCGGAACCCGGCCGCCCACCGCCTCGACGGCGGTGCGCACCACGGTGCGCATCTCGTCCGGCTCCAGGGCGTGGAATTCGCCGGTGCCGCAACCGATGAACACTCCGCCGGGCCCAGCGTCGACGCCCTTGGCGACGTGCTGCGCGAGCCGGTCAACGTCCACCTCACCGGATGCGGTGAGCGGCGTTACGGGAAAGAACAGGACGCCGTCGAGCATGTTTTCTACTCCTCAGATTTCTTGGTGGTCAGTCTTTGGTGAGTTGGCCGTCGATGCGCCGCCACAACCCGTCCGGGTTTCCATCGGCAATAGCGCTGGGCAGCAATGACTTCGGTGCATCCTGGTAGCACACCGGCCGCAGGAACCGTTCGATCGCGCGAGCACCGACCGAGGTGGTGCGCGAGTCAGAGGTCGACGGGAATGGCCCGCCGTGCACCATGGCATGCCCCACCTCGACACCGGTTGGCCAGCCGTTGAACAGAATCCGGCCCACTTTGAGCTCGAGCACGTCCAGCAGTTCGGCGGCCTGGCCGTTGTCGGTCTCGTCGGCATGGATCGTGGCGGTCAACTGCCCCTCCAGGCTGGCCGCGACCCGGCGCATCTCGGCGACATCGGCACATCGGATGACGACACCGGAGGCACCGAACACTTCCTCTTGCAATGCCTTTGAGCCCAGGAAGGTGCCGGCTTCGGTCCGGAACAGCGCGGCGCGGCAGGAGACTGCAGGCGCGTCGGCGTCGGATCCACGGGCGATGAGTTCGGCCTCGTTCTGCAGCGCCTCGACGCCGGTGCGGAAATTGTCGGCGATACCGGGGGTGAGCATCGGGGTCGGCGCGGCCGCGGTCACTGCCTCGGCTGCCGCCGCGACGAAGGTGTCCAGGTCGGGACCGTCGATCGCGACGACTAGGCCGGGGTTGGTGCAGAACTGTCCGGAGCCCATGGTCAGTGAGCCGACGAAGGCACGGCCCAGATCGGCGCCATGGCTGGCCAGAGCACCGCCTAGCAGGAAGACCGGGTTGATGGCGCTCATCTCGGCGTACACCGGGATGGGTTCGGGCCGGGCCGCCGCGGCCGACACCAACGCCATGCCGCCGGTGCGGGATCCGGTGAAACCGACCGCCTTGATGCGGGGGTCGGTGACCAGCGCAATGCCCAATTCCGGGCCGGACCCGTACAGCAGCGAGAACGTACCGGCCGGCAGCCCGGTGGCGGCGACGGCTTCGGTGATGGCACGGCCGACGAGTTCGGAGGTGCCGGGATGCGCGTCGTGCGCTTTGACCACAACGGGGCAGCCCGCGGCCAGCGCGGAGGCGGTATCGCCACCGGCGACGGAGAAGGCGAGCGGGAAGTTACTGGCCCCGAACACCACGACCGGCCCCAGCGGCACGCTGCGCTGACGAATGTCGGGACGCGGCAAGGGGGTTCGGTCCGGGAGTGCGGGATCGATGCGGGCCTCGTTCCAGCTGCCCTCACGCAGTACACCGGCGAACAGTCGCAACTGCCCTGCGGTGCGCCCCACCTCACCGGTCAGACGCGGCCGGGGCAGGCCGCTCTCGGCATGCGCGCGGTCGACTAGCGCATCGCTGATGGATTCGAGGTTGGCAGCAATGGTTTCCAGGAAGCGGGCCCGGGTTTCGATCGGCGCGGCCCGGTAGGCCCCGAAAGCCTCGGCGGCTGCAGCACACGCGGCTTCGACATGCGATCCATCGCCGTACGCGTAGGCGGGTTCGAGTGTGGTTCCGGTTTGCGGATCGATGCCGCGGATCTCAATGCCGCTGCCGCGCGCCGGCGTTCCGGCGATCAACATCTGTCCGGTCAGGTCTGACGTCTGTGCCATGGATGTCATAGTGGAAACCGTACGACCCGGATAAATACTTGTCCAAGTCAAATTTGCGGCTTACTCATGCACGGTTTGTATTAGTTCGTTCCGCCCCGGATGGCTGCTTCGCTCCCGCATGATGTGGCGGTGAGCGACCGCATACACGGCCACTGCGCCCCCCGCTTCCACCCCATTCGGGACGCACTGGCAGAAGCAATCGACAGTGGTCAGGAGACCGGCGCAGCGATTGCCGTCGACATCGACGGGGACCTTGTCGTCGACATCTGGGGCGGATACGCCGACACAGCGCGAACAACTCCCTGGACCGAGAACACCATCGTCAACGTGTGGTCGTCGACCAAGACGGTGGCCAGTCTGGCGGCGCTGATGCTCATCGACCGCGGCCTACTCGACCCGGACGCCCCGGTCGCGGCCTACTGGCCGGAATTCGCCGCCAACGGCAAGCAGGACGTCCTGGTCTGCCACGTGCTGTCCCATTCGTCCGGGGTATCAGGCTGGGATCAACCGGTAGTCATCGAAGACCTCTACGACTGGGACAAGTCCACCGCCATGCTCGCCGCCCAGGCTCCGTGGTGGGAGCCGGGCGCCGCATCTGGCTATCACGCATTGACCCTCGGCCATCTGATCGGCGAGCTGGTTCGCAGGATCACCGGAAAATCGCTCAAGCAGTTCGTCGCCGAAGAGATCGCCGGCCCGCTCGAAGCGGACTTCCAACTCGGCGCCGCGGTGCAGGACGCCCATCGCATCGCCGAGATCATTCCCGCCACCGAACCGTTCGACCTTCCACCCATGGACCAGTGGCCGGAACCGATGCTGAAGACGTTCACCGGCCCGGCCCCCGATCCAAGCGCCGCGAACACGGCCGAATGGCGGGCGGCCGACATCGGCGCGGCCAACGGCCATACGAATGCGCGTGCGCTGGCCCGAATACTCTCGGCGATCTCCTTGGGCGGCAACGTGAGCGGTGTCAAGCTGCTGCGACCGGAGACCATCGAACGCATCTTCGAGGTGCAGGTCGAAGGTCCGGACGTGGTGCTGGCGAACCACCCGATCAAATGGGGCCTCGGGTTCGGCCTGCCGCAGCTGGAATCCATTCCGTTCATCCCGGACGAGAAGATCTGCTTCTGGGGCGGCTGGGGCGGGTCATGGGAAACCATGAACCCCGACCGGCGCGCCACGTTCGCCTACGTGATGAACAAAATGGGGCCAGGCATCGAAGGTTCTGAGCGCACGGCCCGCTACCTGACCTTGTTCTACGACGCTCTCGCCTGACGCAGAACGCGCCTACCGCGCGTCGCGCACCCGGGTCTTGTACAGGCTCGCGAAGGTGGTGACTATCAGCGTCACGACGATCACGCCGAGGCTGGCCAGCGTCGGGATCTCCGGCACATGCACCGGCTCGCCGCCGTTGATGAACGGCAGCTCGTTCTCGTGCAACGCGTGCAGGATCAGCTTCACGCCGATGAAGGCGAGGATGAACGCCAACCCCTGAGAGAGGTACACCAGCCGCTTGAGCAGGTCGCCGAGCAGGAAGTACAGCTGGCGCAACCCCATAAGGGCGAACACGTTCGCGGTGAACACCAGATACGGCTCCTGGGTGAGCCCGTAGATGGCCGGGATCGAATCCAGCGCGAACAGCAGGTCGGTGGTGCCCAGCGCGACGATGACCAGGAACATCGGCGTCATTAATCTGGCACCGTTCGCCCCGTCTTCCCTTATCCACAGCCTTAGGCCATCCCACTTGTCGGTGGTCCGCAGGTGCTTGCGTGCGAACCGCACGACCCTGTTGTCGCCGTCGTCGTCGTGGTCGGTGTCCTTGACCAGGCCGATCGCGGTGTACACGAGGAACGCACCGAAGATGTAGAACACCCAGGAGAACTGGTTGATGGCCACCGCGCCGAGGGCAATGAAGATGCCGCGGAAGATCAGCGCCAGGATGATGCCGACCAGCAGCGCCTGCTGCTGATAAATCCTCGGCACTTTGAAGCTCGCCATGATGATGAGGAAGATGAACAGGTTGTCGACCGAGAGGCTGTACTCGGTGAGCCACCCGGCGAAGAACTCCAGCCCGAACTGGCTGCCGTGGAAGAACCACACCCACACCCCGAACAGCACCGCCATGGTGATGTAGATCGACAGATAGGTCGCGGTTTCCCGCGTCGACGGCTCGTGCGGCCGCCGCCCGATCACGATCACGTCGAACAACAGCACGGCGATCGTCACGGTGAGCGTGATGATCCATTCGAGCTGGGTTACCTGCATCAATTACCTCCGGTCGCCAAACAACGCCGGAGGTCTCTTCCACCTGCCCGAAAGCAGGCCCGCGGCACCGATCGGATCCATGAAGACCGACGTGATGACGACACCGCAGCGAAGGAATACTCCCCTCCGCCGACAAGTCTGCCTGATGGCGAGCGCGATCCGAAATCGAGCGGGCACGCCGCGCACGATCAGGCCCCAGCACCGCAGACTTAGTAGTTTGTACACGTGACAGCAGCGGATGAAGCAGATCGCGGACACCAGATCCCCGCGCAGTATGTGCTTTCGCCGCTCGCGCCCGAGCCGCGCACGCTCATCGACATCCTTCGCGAGACCGCCCACCGCTTCCCGGATGCACCCGCCCTGGACGACGGCACGGTCCAACTCACCTACGCCGAGTTGACCGCGGACGTCGACGAGAGCGTCGCATGGCTTGCGGCCCGCGGCATCGGTCGCGGAGACCGGATCGGTATTCGCATGCCGTCGGGCAGCTACGCGCTCTACGTCGCGATCCTGGCCACGCTGGCCACCGGGGCGGCCTATGTTCCGGTGGACGCCGACGATCCCGAGGAACGCGCCGAATTGGTGTTCGGCGAGGCCAATGTGGTCGGCGTGATCACCGAACAAGGTCTGATCCGCGGACCGGGCTCGTCGCGGGGCTGGCGTGCCGCGGCACCGCTGGGCCGCGACGACGCCTGGATCATCTTCACCTCGGGTTCGACCGGCACCCCGAAAGGCGTCGCGGTCACCCACCGCAGCGCCGCCGCATTCGTCGACGCCGAGGCACGGATGTTCCTGCAGGACAATCCGATCGGGCCCGGCGACCGGGTGCTGGCCGGGCTGTCGGTCGCATTCGACGCGTCGTGCGAGGAGATGTGGCTGGCCTGGCGCCACGGTGCCTGCCTGGTGCCCGCACCCCGCTCGCTGGTGCGCAGCGGGATGGACCTGGGTCCGTGGCTGGTGAGCCGCGACATCAGCGTGGTGTCGACGGTACCGACCCTGGCCGCACTGTGGCCGGCCGAGGCGCTCGAGGCGGTCCGGTTGCTGATCTTCGGCGGCGAGGCATGCCCACCCGAGCTTGCGCAACGGCTCGCGGTCGACGGCCGCGAGGTGTGGAACACCTACGGCCCCACCGAGGCCACCGTCGTCGCCTGTGCCGCACAGTTGGACGGGCAGGGCCCGGTGAGCATCGGCCTGCCGCTGGCCGGCTGGGACCTGGCCGTGGTCGACAAGGAGGGCCTGCCTGTCGCGCTCGGCGAGGTCGGCGAGCTGGTGATCGGCGGGGTGGGGCTGGCTCGCTATCTGGATCCGGACAAGGACGCCGAGAAGTACGCCGCCATGCCGACGCTGGGGTGGAGCCGCGCCTACCGCAGCGGTGACCTGGTCCGGCTCGAGACCGACGGGCTGTACTTCCAGGGCCGCGCCGACGACCAGGTCAAGGTTGGCGGGCGTCGCATCGAACTGGGCGAGGTGGATTCCGCGCTGGTACACCTGCCCGGCGTGAGCGGCGGTGCGGCCGCGGTCCGCAAAACCGCAAGCGGCACCCCGCTGCTGGTCGGCTATATCGCCAGCGCCGATCCGTCCTTCGATCTGGCTGCCGCCCGCGCCGCCCTGGCCGAATCGCTGCCCGCCGCGCTCGTGCCGCGGCTGGTATTGCTCGACGAGTTGCCCACGCGCACATCGGGGAAGGTGGACCGCAATGCGCTGCCGTGGCCACCGCCCGGGGACGCCGAGCAGGACGCCCCCGAACTCGGCGGCACCACGGGCTGGCTGGCCGGGCTGTGGCGCGACGTACTCGGCACGCCCGTCGACGGGCCCGAGGCAGATTTCATCGCGCTCGGCGGCGGCTCGCTGTCCGCCGCCCAGCTGGTCGCTGCGGTGCGCCAGCGCTATCCGCAGGTCACCGTCGCCGATCTCTACGACCACCCCCGGCTGGGTTCACTGGCCGGCTATCTCGATGAACTGAAGCCGCCGCCGCGGGTCCAGACCCGGGTGGTCAAACCGACGTCGCGGCTCACCCAGGTCGCCCAGGTCGCGCTCTCCCTGCCGCTGGCCACCCTCACCGGAGTGCAGTGGGTGGTGTGGCTGGCGCTGCTGAACAACGTGGCCGCGGAGCTGAACCTGGTGTCGTGGGCCCACCCCGTCAACTGGTGGTTGCTACTCGCCGGGTTCGTGCTGTTCATCACCCCGCTGGGCCGGATGGGCATCGCGGTGTTGTTCGCCAGGATGCTGCTGAGCGGGCTGCAGCCAGGCACCTATCAGCGCGGAGGGGCCGTGCACCTACGGGTGTGGATTGCCGAACGCCTCGCCGACGCGAGCGGCGCGGAGAATCTGGCCGGCGCGCCGTGGATGGTCTACTACGCCCGCGCGCTGGGTAACACCGTCGGCAAGGGCGTCGACCTGCACTCGGCTCCTCCCGTCACCGGCATGCTCAAGATCGGCCACCGCGCATCGGTGGAACCCGAAGTCGACCTGAGCGGTCACTGGATCGACGGAGACCAGTTCCACGTCGGGCCGGTGTCGATCGGCAATGACGCGACCATCGGAACCCGCACGACGCTGCTGCCCGGGGCCACCGTGGGCAAGAACGCCGATGTGGCGCCCGGATCGGCGGTCGTCGGCAAGGTCAAGAACGGCCAGTTCTGGAAGGGCTCGCCTGCGGTGAAGTCCGGCAAGGCGCGGCACCCGTGGCCCGACCACCGGCCGCGCCGCGCCCCGCTCTGGGTGCCGGTTTACGGCGTGACCTCGATCCTGTTGGGCAGCCTGCCACTGGTCGCGCTCGCGGTCGGTCTGGCGGTGATCGGCTGGGGCATTCGCGGCACCGCGTCGGCCGCCGACGCGATCCTGCCCGCGCTGGCCTGGACTCCCGTTGCCGCAGTAGCGGCATTGGTGAGCTACGCCGCGCTGACCGTGATCGGCGTGCGGATCCTGTCCCTGCGCCTGTCCGAGGGTTACCACCCCGTGCGCAGTCGGGTGGGTTGGCAGCTGTGGGCCACAGAACGCTTGATGGACGCCGCCCGCAACTACCTGTTCCCCATCTACGCCAGCCTGCTCACCCCATGGTGGCTGCGTCTGCTGGGCGCGAAAGTCGGCCGGGGTACCGAGATCTCGACGGCGTTGTTCACCCCGAAGTTCACGGTCGTGGAAGACGGCGCCTTCCTGGCCGACGACACCATGGTGGCCTCCTACGAGTTGGGCGGTGGCTGGATCCACGTAGCGAAGGCCACGATCGGCAAGCGCGCATTCCTCGGCAACTCGGGCATCACGCAGCCTGGCCGCAAGGTTCCGGACGACGGTTTGGTCGCGGTGCTGTCGGCCGCCCCGCACAAGGCCAAAGCGGGCTCGTCGTGGCTGGGCAGCCCGCCGGTGCGGTTGCGCCGCAACGCCACTGCCGCCGACGTGCTTCGCACCTTCCACCCGTCCACGCGCCTGAAGATCATGCGGTCCGTAGTGGAGACCTGCCGGCTGATACCGGTGATCGTCACGTTCGGGATCGGCGTCGCGGTGCTGGGCGCGGTGCAAGCGCTGGCGGTCCGGTTCGGCTATCTGTGGACCGCACTGGCCAGCGGCGTGGTGCTGTTGGCGGCGGGTGCGCTGGCCGGAGCGATCGCGGTGATCGCGAAATGGTTGGTGATCGGGCGAATTCGCGCGGTCGAGCATCCGCTGTGGTCGTCGTTCGTGTGGCGCAACGAGGTGTCGGACACGTTCGTCGAGACGGTGGCCGCCCCCTGGTTCGCCCGCGCGGCGAGTGGCACGCCGGTGATGAATTTGTGGCTGCGCGGGTTGGGCGCGTCCATCGGCCGCGGAGTATGGTGCGAAACCTACTGGCTGCCGGAGGCCGATCTGGTGACACTGGGCACCGGCGCCACCGTCAACCGCGGCTGTGTGGTGCAGACCCACTTGTTCCACGACCGCATCATGCGGATGGACAGCGTTGTGCTGGAGGAAGGTTCGACATTGGGACCGCACTGCGTGGCGCTGCCTGCAGCACGGTTGGGAGCCGGGGCCACCGTCGGTCCGGGCTCGTTGGTGATGCGCGGCGACGAGGTCCCGCCGTCCACCCGGTGGCAGGGCAATCCGATCGCGCCGTGGAACATGTACGGCAAGAAGCGCGCCGCCGCAAAGAAATCAGAAGAAGTCGCTGCCGCGTGACGAGATCGAAGAAGATAGCGAAGAAGGCCTCCCCCGCACCCGTCATCGACCCCTATCTACCGGGCAACGGCAATTTCGGCTACCGGGTGTCGCGCTACGAACTGGACCTTGAGTACAAGGTGGCGATCAACCGCCTGGCCGGTTCGGCGACCATCACGGCGGTGACCCTGGCGGCGCTGCGCACCTTCACGCTGGATCTGTCCGGTTCGATGGCGGTGTCGAAGGTGGCGGTCAACGGACGAAGGCCCGCCCAGTTCCGGTGTACCGGTGGAAAGTTGTCGATCACGCTGTCGTCGGCGCTGCCCGCCGGGGCCGCCATGACGATCGTCGTCCGCTACAGCGGCACCCCGTGCCCGATCGAATCACATTGGGGTGAGGTGGGTTTCGAAGAACTCTCCAACGGCGCGCTGGTGGCCGGGCAGCCCAACGGGGCGGCATCCTGGTTCCCCTGCGACGACCACCCCAGCGCCAAGGCAAGCTACCGCATCCAGATCAGCACCGACAGCCCGTATCGCGCCATCGCCAACGGTGAGCTGGTGTCCCGCAAGGTCCGCGCCGGGCACACCGTGTGGACTTACGAGCAGCCGGAACCGACGTCGACGTACCTCATCACCCTGCAGATCGGCATGTACGAGAGCCACCGGATGACCAAGTCGCCGGTGCCCATGCACGCCGCGGTGCCATCGAGGCTGCGCCGCTCCTTCGACCACGACTTCGGCCGTCAGCCACAGATGATGAAGCTCTTCGTCAAACTGTTCGGCCCCTATCCGCTGGCCAACGGATACACCGTGGTGGTGACCGACGACGACCTGGAGATACCCCTTGAGGCACAGGGCATCTCGATCTTCGGAGCCAACCACTGTGATGGCCACCGCGGCGCCGAGCGGCTCATCGCCCATGAGCTGGCACACCAGTGGTTCGGCAACTCCGTGACAGCACGGCGCTGGCGCGACATCTGGTTGCACGAGGGCTTCGCGTGCTACGCCGAGTGGCTGTGGTCGGAGAACAGCGGGGGGCCCTCCGCAGCGGACTGGGCGCACCGCTACTACCAGGGCTTGCGCGACCTGCCGCAGGACCTGCTGCTGGCCGATCCGGGACCGCGAGACATGTTCGACGATCGGGTGTACAAGCGGGGCGCGCTGACCCTGCATGTGCTGCGCAAGCGCATCGGAGACAAGAATTTCTTTGCGCTGCTGAAGGATTGGACCACCCGCTACCGCCACAGCACCGCGTTCACCGACGATTTCACCGGGCTGGCCGCCGGTTACACGAGTGAGTCGCTGCAACCCCTGTGGCAGGCGTGGCTGTACTCGAAAGCGCTGCCGCCACTGTGACCGACGGCGGCGGCGTAGCCCCCGGGACAGGCCCCATCACCCGCAGCAGCGTCGCCCGGGTCGGGGCAGCCACCGCCGTCACCGCGATCTGCGGCTACGCGGTGCTGTACCTGGCGGCCCGCAACCTGGAGCCGGAAGGTTTCTCGGTCTTCGGGGTGTTCTGGGGCGCGTTCGGGCTCGTCACCGGTGCCGCCAACGGCCTGCTGCAGGAAGCAACCCGCGAGGTGCGGTCGGCCCGGCACATCGATTTGACTGCCTCGCCGCGCACCCACCCCATGCGGGTCGCGGCGACCGTCGGGGTCATCGCGGCGCTGGTGATCGCCGCCAGTTCACCGCTGTGGTCTTCTCACGTGTTCGCCGAGTCTCAGACGCTGAGCATCGTGCTGCTCAGCGTCGGGCTGGCCGGATTCTGCCTGCATGCCACGCTGCTGGGCATGCTCGCGGGCGTAAACCGGTGGACCGAGTACGGCGCCCTGATGGTGACCGACGCCGGGATCCGGGTAGTAGTCGCGGCAGCCACCTTCGTGCTGGGCTGGGGATTGGTCGGCTTCCTGTGGGCCACCGTGGCGGGTGCGTTGGCGTGGCTGATCATGCTCATCGCCTCACCGGCGGCGCGGATGGCGGCACAACTGGTCACCGCGGGCGGCACCGCGACATTCCTACGCGGCGCCGCGCATTCGATCGCCGCGGCCGGCGCCAGCGCGATCCTGGTGATGGGTTTCCCGGTACTGCTCAAGGCAACCTCCGGTGACCTCGGCGCCGCAGGCGGCGTCGTGATCCTGGCCGTCACCCTCACCCGCGCTCCCCTACTGGTGCCGCTGACCGCAATGCAGGGCAACCTGATCGCGCACTTCGTCGACCAGCGCGGTGCCCGCCTGCGCGCGCTGCTGGCCCCGGCCGCGGTGGTGGCCGGACTGGGCGCCGTTGGCGTACTGGCCGCCGCGCTGGTGGGCCCGTGGTTGCTGCGGGTGGGTTTCGGTCCCGAATACCGCGCCGACGGGGCGCTGCTGGCCTGGTTGACCGGAGCTGCGGTGGCCATCGCGATGCTGACTCTGACCGGCGCCGCCACGGTGGCAGCCGCGTTGCACCGGGCCTATGCGCTGGGCTGGATCGTCGCAACCGTCACGGCGGTGGGATTGCTGCTGCTGCCGGTGGCTTTGGAGACCCGCACTGTGGTCGCACTGTTGTGCGGACCCCTGGTGGGAATCGCCGTGCACCTGGTGGCTCTTGCCAGGATGCCCGGGGATAGTTAGCGGCTCAGCAGCGCTGTCAGCAACGCGATCCGGGCGTCTTCGAGCTCGGGCTGCGGCAAGACCGGCCGGACGATCGCGGCGCCGTCGAAGGTGTTGATCAGGATGGCCACCGCGGCGACGAACTCGTCGTCCGGGAATTGCTCAGATCCCGGTACGGTTCTGGCGGTTTCGTAGATGTTGGTGGCGTACTCGGTGAGCACGTCACGCAGTGTGGCCCGCAGCTTCTCGTCGGTGCGTGCGGCGACCATGAGTTCGTACATCACGGTGTTGGTGTCGTTGCCGGTGATGTCCCGCAGGATGGTCAGCACCGACTCCAGCGGTGGCTGCTCGGCCGGGATCTCAGTGATGAGCTTGGTGAACAACTCAAGCTGGCGACGCATCACCTCATAGGCGGTGGCCGCCATGAAGTCCCCCATCGTGGGGAAATGCCGGAACAATGCGCCGTCGGAAACCTTGGCGCGCCTGGCGATCACGGCGGCCGAGGCCCTTGCATACCCGACCTCGACGATTGTGTCGATGCTTGCGTCGAGCAGGCGTCCCACGGTCTCCTCGCGGCGTTGCTGCTGGGTTCTTGCCATGTCAGGCAGGCGTTTTCACGCGCGACTCCGAGCCGGCACGCAGGTATCGACCGGATTTTGCGGTCTGTCCGTAGCCGTCGCGGAACTGTCCGTCGCGGAACACCACGGTGCCGTTGACCGCCGTCGCGACGATGGCGTCGTCGTTGCGATTCACCATGCGGCTCAGGCCGCCGTAGAACGGCACGGCGTCTTCGTGGTAGGCGTCAACGTCGTCGTTGAGACCTTTCGGGTCGATCACCACGAAGTCGGCCCGATCACCTTCGCGCAGGGTGCCGGCATCCACGCCGAACCAGTCGGCGACCTCGGCGGTCAGGCGATGTACGGCGCGTTCGGTCGTGAGGAACGGACGCCCGGCCAACTGCGCGTCACGGACGCGCTTGAGCAGCCGTAGCCCGTAGTTGTAGAACGCCATATTGCGCAGGTGCGCACCGGCATCCGAGAACCCCATGTGCACCGACGGTTCCTTGGCCAGCTTGTCGAGTTGCTTGGGTCGGTGATTGGCGACGATCGTGGTCCACCGCACGTTGCGTTCACCGTTGTCGACGAGCACATCGAGGAAGGCGTCGAGCGGGTGGATGCCACGCTCGTCGGCAATCTGCCCGAAGCTCTTGCCGATCAAGCTCTTGTCGGGGCATTCGACGATGGTCGCGTCGTGGAAGTCGCGGTGCCACAACGTCGGTCCGAGCTTGCGGCGGTCGAACGACCGACGGAACCGGCGGCGGTACTCGGGGTCGGCGAGCAGCTTGTTGCGATCAAGTTGGTCACGCAGATGCAGCGCGGCGGTACCGGCGCCGAACTCCTCGAACACCGGCAGATCGATTCCGTCCGAATACAATACGAACGGCACCGGCAAATGCTGGAAGCGCACCTTGGCATCCAGGATCCGGTTCAGCAGCCGGGTGCCCGGCCCCAGCACGTGCACGGCCCCTGGTGAGGACTTGGCGTCGGCCGAGACCAGCAGGCTCATCTTCACGCCGCGGCGGCGGCCGAACATTCCACTGCTCTGCAGGAAGAAGTTCAGCGCCTCCTGGGCCTTGGCGACATTGGGTGCGCTCTGCAGAATGCGACCGCGCTTGCGTAACACCTTGATCAGTCGCTTGCGTTCGCGCCAGGTGGCGAAAGTCGAGGGCAGGGCGCGGGACCGGAAGCGGTCGCCGTCGAGTTTGTCGATCGCGGCGTCCATCCCGGACATGCCGAGCATTCCGGCGTCGAGGGCCTCGTCGAGCTTGTCGGCCATCGTCTCCAGTTCGGCATCGGTTGGCGTCACACCGCGGGTGGTGGCGCGGTCCAGACCGAGGACCGAGGCCCGCAGATCCGAATGCCCCAGCAGTGAGGCGATATTCGGGCCGAGCGGCAGGTTGTCGATGGCGTTCACATACTCGGCCGGGCCCGACCACGTTTTGTGTTCCTGCAGCGCACCCAGCACGTACTGGCGAGGTACCGCCTCGACGCGACTGAACAGGTCGGCGGCGTCCTCGGTGTCGGCGTACACCGTCGACAGCGAGCACATCCCGAGCAGCACCGTGGTGACGCCATGGCGGACCGACTCGCGCAGACCCGGATCGAGCAGGATCTCGGCGTCATAGTGGGTGTGCACGTCGATGAAGCCCGGGATAACCCACTTGCCGCCCGCGTCGATGATGTCGGGGCAGCCCGCCTCATCGAGTGGTTTGGCCGACACCGCGGCCACCACGCCGTCGCGAATTCCCAGCGTGCGGACCTGCGGTGGCTTGCCCGTGCCGTCGAACCAGAGGCCGTTGCGAACGATCACGTCGTAGGACATAGCCGGACGTTACCGCAGATAGTGAGTACTCACAATCTTTCTACCGAAAGGGCGTTCCCTAGACTGCTGCGGTGGGCCCGGGAGAGGAGGCGGTATGACTTGGCTGGTGACCGGTGGAGCCGGCTACATCGGCTCGCACGTGGTGCGCGCGATGCTCGACGCCGAACTGCCCGTGGTGGTCATCGACGACTTGTCGACCGGCCTCGAACAGTTCGTGCCCGAGACCGTGCCGTTCGTCCGCGCCAGCCTGCTCGACCAGGGCGCGGTCCATCGCACCTTCTCCGAGCACAGCGTGCACGGCGTGATCCACGTCGCCGGTTTCAAGTACGCCGGAGTTTCGGTCAAGCGGCCGCTGCACACCTACGAGCAGAACGTCTCCGCGATGGTGAACCTGCTCAAGGCGATGGGCGATGCCGGCGCCGAGAAGATGGTGTTCTCGTCCAGCGCCGCGACATTCGGCACCCCGGACGTCGACATCGTCGACGAGCACACGCCGACCCTGCCGGAGTCTCCCTACGGGGAATCCAAACTGATCGGGGAATGGCTACTGCGCGACGTCGAGCGGGCCGGCGGACTCGCCCACACCAGCCTGCGCTACTTCAACGTGGTGGGTTCGGGTTCAGAGTCGCTGTTCGACGCCAGTCCACACAATCTGTTCCCGATGGTCTTCGACATGCTTCTTCGGGGTGAGACGCCACGGATCAACGGCGAGGACTATCCGACACCGGACGGCACCTGCATCCGCGACTACATTCACGTCGCCGACCTGGCGCTGGCGCACGTGGCGGCGGCCCGCCGGCTCGATGCCGGGCAGCCGGTTGAGCGGGTCTACAACCTCGGCAGCGGAGCCGGCACCTCGGTGCGCGAGATCATGACCGCGATCCGCACGGTGACCGGCATCGAGTTCGAACCATCGATCGGGCCCCGCCGGGCCGGCGACCCCGCACGCATCGTGGCCAGCGGGAGCCTGGCACGACGCGATCTCGGCTGGGAGATGCGGCACACCCTGGAAGAGATGGTCGCCTCGGCGTGGCGGGCGCGCCAGGCGGCAGGCGCGTCGTACCCCGCGGCCGAGTGACGAACTGGGTCGCCCGCACTGCCGCTGCGCTGATCGCGCTGCAACTGGTGGTCCGGGCGGTACTGGCCTTCGGTGGCTACTTCTACTGGGACGACCTCATCCTCGTCGGGCGCGCCGGAACCCAGGACCTGCTGTCCCCGTCATTCCTGTTCGACGACCACGACGGCCACGTCATGCCCGCCGCGTTCCTGGTGTCCGGCGCGATCACCCGACTTGCGCCGTTCTCCTGGGTCTGGCCGGCGTTGAGCCTGGTGGTGCTGCAACTACTGGCCTCGCTGGCGTTGCTGCGCGCACTGTGGGTGATCCTCGGCTGGCGGCCGGTGTTGCTGGTGCCGCTGACGTTCGCGTTGTTCACGCCGCTCGGGGTGCCCGGGTTCGCCTGGTGGGCGGCCGGCCTGAACTCCCTGCCGATGCTCGCGGCGCTGGCCTGGGTGTGCGGTGAGGCCGTCCTTTACGTGCGCACCGGCGCGACGCGCCACGCGGTTTTCGGTGTGCTCGTGTACTTCGGCGGGCTGCTGTTCTTCGAGAAGGCCGCGGTGATCCCGTTCGTCGCGTTCGCGGTGGTGGCGCTGCTGGGGTATGTGACGTCGTCCTTCGGATTAGCCGAGGTATGGCGGCGCGGCTATCGGCTATGGGTTTCGTGTCTGGCGCTGACGGTCGCGTGGATCGGCGTCTATGTGCTTGTCGTCGACCAGAAGCGCTGGAGCTTCGATCTGGCGATGACGTGGGATCTGCTGAGCCGCTCGGTGACCCACGGCATCGTGCCCGGCCTGGTCGGCGGACCCTGGTCATGGCAGCGCTGGGCGCCGGCCTCGCCGTGGGCCACACCTGGTGTCGCCGTCATGGTGTTGGGCTGGGTTGTTCTCGCCGTTGCCGTGGCGGTGGTGCTCATTCGCAAGGACCGGATCTGGCCGGTGCTCGCGGTCGCTGCCGGTTACGCCGTCGCCTGCCAGATACCCATCTATCTGATGCGCTCGTCACGGTTCACCGCGCTGGAATTGGCCCAGGCCCTGCGCTACCTGCCCGACCTGGTGGTGGTGCTGGCACTGCTCATGGCCGTCGGGTTCTGTGCGGAGAACCGGACTGCCCGGTTCTCCGCTTCGCGCGCACGGACTGTCACGGTGGTGACGCTGACTGCTTTGTTTGTGGCGAGCAGTCTTTACTCGACGATGACCTTCCTGCGGGTATGGCGTGACAGCCCGGTGCCGGCCTATCTCGACAACGCACGTGCCAGCCTCGCGACCACATCCTCGGCACCGCTCCTGGACCAGGAGGTCGACCCGCTGATCCTGCAGCGGGTGGCCTGGCCGGAGAACCTCGCCAGTCATATGTTCGCACTCGCCGATCCTCGTCCTGAATTCGCTTCGGCCACAACAGATCTCCGGATGTTCGACCAGACCGGCAGGCTGGTCGACGCGAAAGTGACGTGGGTTCGCACCATCGTGGAAGGCCCAGAGCCCCGCTGCGGCCACCTGATCCAGCCCGACGCCCCGGTGCGCATGCCACTGGACGGGCCACTGCTGCCTGCCGATTGGACCGCCGAGATCAACTATCTGGCCAACAGCGATGGCTCCCTGACCATGTCGCTGCCCGAGGGGCCCGAGACCAAAGTGCCTGTGCGACCGGGGCTGAACCGGGTGTTCGTCCGGCTGCCCGGGGCTGGCGACGCAATCACCGTGGCAGCCAACACCTCTGCCCTGTCGGTATGTATTTCGCCCGGGCCGGTGGGATTCCTGGCGCCGCTCTAGCGCGTACTTCGGCGCGGCCCAATTTGTGTCATCGCGGTAGGTTGTCGTCGGCGATACTGGGTTCACTGTCCTGACGAGGGGGGCAATCCGTGGGCGTGCTTGATGGGTTCTACTCGACGTGGTCGAAGGCCCGCGAGACGTTCGGGCAAGGGATGCCCGACGACGGCTCACAGTACGACGGCAGCTCACGCCTGCTGGAGATGAAGGCCAATGTCGAAGCCGCCGCGCCGGATGACCGCTGGCAGGGAACCGCATCGCAGGCCTACGCCGCGGCCAACAAAGAACACGCCTCGGTGTACGAGAAACTCGCCGGCCTCGACAAGAAGATGGCTGCCGAGGTCAAGAACGCGGCCGCCGTTGTGACCACCGGCCGGCAGAACCTCGACACGACCCTCGGCTGGGTCAACAGCATGGTCGACTCCCTGCCTGCCACCTCTGCCCAAGACCGGGAACGCAAACTGATCCCCATCGCCAACAAAGGCATCAGCGACGTCAACGGCATCGTCCAGTCGGCCACCAACGAGATGATCGGGATCAAAGGGAACGTCGACAAGCTCAAAGGTGAGTTCGACGCGTTAACCAACCAGAAGTTCGGGCCTGATGGAGAGAAGCCGAACGACGTCCAAGGCCTCAAAGGCGACGAAGACGGTGATGGCAAACCAGACGAAGGTCAATCTCCAGCCGAGACTGGTGCCGCGGATTCCGAAGCCCTGCAGAACGGCGATCTGACACCCGAGCAACGCGAGCGGCTTGTCGCGAATACGACGCTTGATCCCGGGCAGCAGGAAGCGCTCGACAACGGCGCCCTTCAGCTTCCGCCTGAGCGGATGGCGTACCTTCAGGGCTTCTCACGAGCCTTCGGCGACAAGACTCCTGCCGAGATTGAAGCCGCCATGGACAAGGCGGACGCCAAGGCGCCCGGCACTGGCGGCCGAATCGCAGATGTCTTCCAACTCGCATCGAACGAGAACATCAAGACCGGCGAACCCGGCACCCAACCGCCGTCGATCGATCACCCAGCCAGCGGTGGAAAGCATGCACTGCCGGACGGGATCCAAAAGGTACTCGACGGACCCGTGCTGACCCCGCTCGAGTTTGGTGCCTCACATACCGATGAGTCGGGCGCGATCGTGCCCGGGGAACTGATCGGGGCGTCACAGCCGGTGAGCGGACTCAACGATTTGGCCGACATCATTCAGCGAGGTAACCGGGATCTGCAGGCAGGTACCGACCTCGACTCCGGATTGTTCTCCCAAAGCCAACGGTTGCTCGAACAATCAAATGGTTGGGCTGTGCCCGGCACAGACCTCGAGAATGACCGGCCTCGCTGGTACCACCAACAGGTCGACCCGACACTTCAGAACATGTTCAACGCGGTCAACAAAGACGAGATCGTTATTCACGATGCAATTGTCGGCCCGCCCGAAACTCATCAGCCCGCCGGCAATCAGACTTTCCTGACGCCCGCGGGCGAGAAATTTCTGGACAACCTGACACAGCACCAATGGCAGGACGATGGCCTGGCGGCCGGCGGACTGTTCGATTGGGTGGGCGAGACCGCAAATCAAGACATCAATAACCGCGCTGCCGACACTGCCCATGCTTTGGCCGAGTTCACGAGTGAGTACCACGACCGATTGTTGAACTTGCCGGGAACGGACGGACTAGCGCTGGGGCAGGTCAATCCCGAACTCACACGAGACTGGGCTCGAGACTTCGCGCCCTACTACGACGACATGATCGGTGCGCATGACGGCGACAACAACGGACTCTTCTCACCCCTCGATCCGGCCGGAACACCTTCACCCGAGAACACCCGGAACCTGATGAGCGTCCTGATGTCTGACCAACCGCCCGCTGGCGCACAGCAGGGCGATGGACATCCCCTGAGTGCTAGCGAGATCGCGTTCAACAGCGCGAAGTCACACGTCGAGCACTCGCTCGATGTGGCTGCATTGTCGGCGGCCGACCCCCAAGTAACCGATGACAAACTCGCTGCCAGTCATGCTGGTCGACTGCAGGCGGCGTTGGATCTGGGATCGTATGACGAAGCCCGGGACAGACTGCACAACGAGTACGAGGCGAAGCATTCCGCGTGGGAGCTACGATCCCAACTGTTCGACTTGGGTAAAGACCTTGGCTCGACGGTGACGATTCCAGGTGTAAGTCAGGCAACCGGTGTGCTCGCGGTAGGTAAGGAGTTCTTCATCGGAAACGAACCCGTCGAGGGGCAACCCGCCAACGTTGATCTTCCGGACCCATACCAGATCCAGAAACACATGGCAGAAACATTGATCAGAAATCAATTCGGAGACCCGTCGATTTTTGGCGACAACCTCAAGGATGGCGTGCTTGTCGCACCCGGGCAGGGAGGCAACGACAATTTCAATGATTTCCAACGACAGATCGCGAATTATCTAGACGACGTTGACCCGACACACGGGTTCGATATCTTGACAACAGACTACTGGCAGACCTACACCGCTGCCGTAAACCACGGTTACCAGCAGAAATGATCATGCGCTGGCTGTACCTGTTCATAGCTGTTGCGGTGCTCGCCGGGTGCACACCCGGCCGGGAGCTGGAATCCGCGACGTCTCCCCAAAATGACCAGCAATATCCAAACTGGCCGACACTGCTCAACGAGTTCCGTTTCCACTGGACGGCAGCGCCGGGGATTGACTTGAACACCGGACCCGCAGTGGCGGTCCGCGCGTACAACGAATCGTACGAGGTGGCGAACATGACGTTCGATATTCAGAACGTCTATCCCGGGTTTCTGCGCGCGACACCCGAAAACCAGCCGAGAGAAGGTGACTATTCGGAGGAGCTCATCGGCATCCGGCCCTTGTGGGTGTATGCACGCAGCGAGCCGCCAAAAGGCGTGCAGCACTTTGGCTTCAATTCCAACCACCTCCTTCAGATCACACCCATCGACGACGGATACAGCGCCATCGTCTGTACAGGCTGGTACTCCAACGTCATCAAAAGTGTGGCTCGCCCCGACGCCTACATCTCGGTTTCCTCACGAGAAACCCGCGATGGTGTCACACCTGAATCCAGCGGAATTGACTCTGGCGTGTCAGTGCGCCGCATCGACTTCACCCAACATGATCCACGGGTTCCCGTCGACGGTCCTGCACCTGTCAGCGGCCCGCAGCGCGGCCCCGCGCCGGCACCACAGATCGACGTCTTCGGAAACTGGTTTGTCACCGCATCGAGTACTTGGGGCTGGGGACCTCTCAGTCGCCCAAACACCAAGAACTTCCCGACACCCGAGCTTGTTCAGCGCTGCAGCGACGCCATGCCCGACAACGAATCCCAGCGTCGCGAAATGATGACCGGGTACAAAGATCAACCGCCACTGCACGGAGACGCGGTACCCGGTTGGCCACTGCAAGCCGGATAGCGAGCGGTTGCAGGCGTGACTGTTGGCACCGCGAGAAGTACATCAGGGCCGATCCCCCCCGACATTGCCGCCTGACCCTGGATGGCCAGAAGCCCCAGGCCAATAGCCATGCCAAGCTGACAGGCATGACAGATGTCCGTGAAACAGGTCTCCAGGTCTTCCGTGAACTACTCCCCGAGGCGGCGCCCGAGAGCACTGAACCTGACGGCACGTTCGGCGATGAGTTGATGACGATCGGGATCGACAACATCTTCGGGCGGCTCTGGAGCCGGGAGGGCCTGAGCCGTCGTGACCGCAGCCTGGTGACGATGGGCATCTTGATCGCCTTGCGGGCCACCGATGAGTTCGAATCGCATGTGAAGATCGGCCGGAACAACGGCCTCACCGAAGACGAGATCGCCGAGGTCATCTACCACTCCAGCGGCTACGCCGGATTCCCCAGCGCCAACACGGCAATGAAAGTGGCCAAGCGGGTACTCGAAGAACCGTGACACCCGTTACCCACCACCGCATCACCGTCGACGGCGTCGACACCTTCTATCGCGCGGCCGGGCCCGTCGACGCCCCGACCCTGCTACTCCCGCACGGCTACCCGGCCTCGTCGTACGTGTACCGCAACCTCATGTCGAGCCTCGGCGACAAATGGCGACTGATCGCGCCCGACCTCCCCGGGTTCGGTTACAGCGCAACACCTTCCCCCGATGACTTCGGGTACACGTTCGCCGCCTACAGCCAGTTCCTCCAGAGCTTCGTCGACGCGCTGAACCTCGACCGCTACGTGATCTGGTTGCACGACTACGGCTCCCAGCTCGGCTTCCAGCTCGCCATAGCCGAACCGGAACGCGTTGCCGGGCTGGTCATCCAGAACGGCGACATCTACGAGGACGCCTTCGGCCCCAAATACGACTTCCTCACAGAATCCTGGAACAACCCCGGTCCCGATGCCCGGCGCAGGATCGCCCAGCACGTCACGCTGCACGGCTTCGAAACCGAGTTCCGCGGCGAACTGCCCGACGAGGTGGCCGACCGCATCAGCCCCGATCTATGGACCCTGCACTGGTCGCTGATGTCGACGCCGGAGCGCATCGCCAACCTCATCCGACTCCTCGAGGATCAGCCCACCACACTGGAATGGTTCCCCGCTGAGCAGGCCTACTTGAGGGACCGCCGGCCGCCCACCCTGATCGTGTGGGGGCCGCACGACGGCTACATGCCCGAGAAATCAGCCCGCGCCTACGAACGCGACCTGCCCAATGCCGAGGTCCACCTACTCGGCGGCGGTCACTGGCTGTTGGAAACACACCTCGACGAGGTGGTCCCGTTGGTCGACGAATTCCTGACGACCGTCTACGCAAACCAAGAGAGCCGCCCAGGGGAATCGAACCCCTGACCTATTCATTACGAGTGAATTGCTCTACCGACTGAGCTAGGGCGGCGTGCCCGGCCGACGAGTGCTTGCGCGAGGAGCAAGCCCTAGGACCGGGCGGGACGAGTCTACGGCAGGGTCCGCTTCCGACCAAAGTCGATTCCCGAGTCGCTGCGCTCCTGCCCGCCGGACGTCGATTCCCGAGTCGCTGCGCTCCTGCCCGCCGGACGTCGATTCCCGAGTCGCTGCGCTCCTGCCCGCCGGACGTCGATTCCCGAGTCGCTGCGCTCCTGCCCGCCGGACGTCAGTTCCGCAGCGCCTGCCCGACGGTCGCGACCATGGCGTCGACGGCGAACTTCGGCTTGACGTTGGTGGCCAGGGCGTCGCGGCAGGCCAGCACCGCCTCGATGCAGCGCAGCAGCCGGTCTGCGGGCACGTGGGCGGCCATGGCGCTCACCTTGTCGGCCATGTCCGGGTGGTTGGCCGTCACCGAAGAGGCTCCCGACGACACCAGCAGGGCGTCCCGGAAATAGGTCGCCAGGTCGATCAGTGCCCGATCCAAGGCATCGCGTGACGCCCGCGTCTGCCGGGACTTCTGCCGTTTCTCCAGCTCTTTGAGCGCGCCGGCGGCACCCCGCACGGTTCCCGCGGTGCCCTTGCCGGTGCCGCCGGCCCCGAGCGCCGTCTTCAGCTCCTCGGTCTCTGTCTCGTTGCGCCCGACGGTCAGCGCCAGCGCCTCGGCCTCGGCGACGGCCACCATCTCCTCGGCGGCGGCATACGCCCGCGACGGGGTCGCAGCGTCCCGAGCCAGTCCGAGCGCCCGTTTCCGGCGCTCCCTGGCCTCAGGATCGGTCGCCAGCCGTCGCGCCCGGCCGACATGGCCGCCGCAGACCGACGCAGCCCAGCGCGCGTCCTCCTCGGGCAGCCCGTCGCCGGCGATCAGTACGTCGGCAATGGCCTCCACCGACGGCGTCGTCAGCGCCACGTGCCTGCACCGCGACCGCAGGGTGATCGCGATGTCCTCGGGATCCACCGACGGCGCACACAGCAGGAACACTGTCGACGGCGGCGGCTCCTCGACGACCTTGAGCAGTGCATTCGCCGCGCCCTCGGTGAGCCGGTCGGCATCCTCGATCACCACGATCTGCCAACGCCCGGTCCCGGGCCGGCGCGACGCGATCTGGACGATCTCGCGCATCTCCTTGACGGCGATGGACAGCCCTTCGGGCACGATGCGCCGCACGTCGGCGTGGGTACCGGCCATCGCCGTCGTGCACGCCCGGCAGGCACCGCACCCTGGCACGCCGTCCGACGTGCACTGCAGTGCAGCGGCAAAACACAGCGCCGCCACCGACCGCCCCGACCCTGGCGGGCCTGTGATCAGCCACGCGTGCGTCATGGTCCCGGTTGCCAGGCCATTGTGCGCGGAATCACCTCGGGCCGCCGCAGCAGCCGCCACCAGCTCCTCTTCCACCGCGTGCTGGCCCACCAAACGCGAAAACACCCCGCTCATCACCCCCAACAGTAGTGGTCAAGCCGACACAACCAGCTCACACCGGCGTAGAAACGTCCCCGCGGCCCGATACGGTTAACGGGTGACCACGGAGCCGATACCGATCGCGCGAATCGGTGCATTCGCGCGATGGGTGGCGCGTACCCCGTGGCCGGTCTTCACCCTCGGCATGCTGCAGGCCGACATCATCGGTGCGCTGTTCGTGCTTGGCTTCCTGCGCTTCGGCCTGCCGCCGGAGGATCGGATCCAGTTGCAGGATCTGCCCGCGTCCAACCTGGCGATCTTCCTTGGCTACCTGTTCGTGTCGTTCATCATCGGCGCCTACCTGAGCCTGCGGTTGCTGATTCCGGTGATCCGCTGGCAGCGCCGCGACACCCTGCTGGCCAACAGCGATCCGAGCATCACCGAACTGGCCCGCGCCCGGGCGCTGAAGATGCCGTTCTACCGCACGCTCATCGGCGTCACGAACTGGTGCCTTGGTTCGATCGTGTTCATCGTGGCCAGCTGGCCGGTGGCCAGCCAATCGGCGCCCGTCGTGGCGGTCGCCACCGCGCTGGGCGCCACCGCCACCGCCATCATCGGTTACCTGCAGTCGGAGCGGGTGCTGCGGCCGGTCGCGGTTGCCGCGCTCCGCGGCGGCGTGCCGGAGAACTTCCGGGCGCCCGGAGTCATCCTGCGCCAGGTGCTGACGTGGGTGCTCTCGACGGGCGTGCCGATCCTGGCCATCGTGCTGGCCCTGGTGGCCAGCAAGTTCGCGATCCTGACGGCCCCGGCCGACCGGTTGACCACCCCGATCCTGCTGCTGGCCATCGCTGCGCTGGTGATCGGGCTGTCAGGCACCGTGTTGGTGGCCATGTCGATCGCCGATCCGCTGCGCCAGCTGCGCTGGGCGCTGGGCGAGGTGCAGCGCGGCAACTACAACGCGCACATGCAGATTTACGACGCGAGCGAGCTCGGCCTGCTGCAGGCCGGGTTCAACGACATGGTGCGCGACCTGGCCGAGCGGCAACGGCTGCGCGACCTCTTCGGCCGCTATGTCGGCGAGGACGTCGCGCGTCGGGCCCTGGAACGCGGCACCGAGCTCGGCGGCCAGGAACGCGACGTCGCGGTGCTGTTCGTCGATCTGGTGGGCTCCACCCATCTGGCGTCGACGATTCCGGCGACCGAGGTCGTCAACCTGCTCAACGAGTTCTTCCGCGTCATCGTCGACACGGTCAACAAACACGGCGGGTTCGTCAACAAGTTCCAGGGCGACGCCGCACTGGCCATCTTCGGCGCCCCCATCGAGCATCCCGACGCCTCCGGCGGTGCACTGGCGGCCTCCCGCGAACTGCACGACGAGTTGGTCGCCGTCTTAGGCACAGACACCGAGTTCGGCATCGGGGTCTCGGCCGGGCGCGCGATCGCCGGCCATATCGGCGCCAAGGCCCGGTTCGAGTACACGGTGATCGGCGACCCGGTCAACGAGGCCGCGCGGCTCACCGAGCTGGCCAAGCTGGAGCAAGGGCACGTGCTGGCTTCGGCGATCGCAGTGAGTGGTGCGCTCGACGCCGAGGCGCTGTGCTGGGACGTCGGCGAGATCGTCGAGCTGCGCGGCCGCACCGTTCCCACCCAGCTGGCCCGCCCGGTGAAGCTGATGTCGCCCCGCGACTTCGCCAGTGGTGTCACCGAAAGCGTCACCGAAAGCGACTTGACGGGCTAAGCCTTCTTGGCGGCCTTCGTCGCCGGGGCCTTCTTGGCCGCCTTCTTGGCCGGAGCCTTCTTCGCGGCCTTCTTCACCGGCCCGCGGGCGCGGCGATCGGCCAGCAACTCCGAAGCCCGCTCGTCGGTGATGGACAGCACGTCATCACCCTTGCGCAGGCTCGCGTTGGTCTCACCGTCGGTGACATACGGCCCGAACCGGCCGTCCTTGATCACCATCGGCTTGCCCGACGCCGCATCGGTGCCCAGCTCCCGCAGCGGCGGTGCCGACGCAGCCTGGCGGCCACGGCGTTTCGGCTCGGCATAGATCTTCAGGGCCTCATCGAGCGTGATGGTGAACATCTGCTCTTCGTTGGCCAGCGAGCGGGAATCGGTGCCGCGCTTGAGATATGGGCCGTACCGGCCGTTCTGCGCGGTGATCTCCTCGTTGTTGGACGGGTCGACGCCCACCACCCGCGGCAGCGACAGCAGCTTCAGCGCGTCGTCGAGCGTGACGGTCTCCAAGTCCATCGACCGCAGCAGCGAACCCGTGCGCGGCTTGGGCCCTGTCGGCTTCTTGCCCTTCTTTGCCGGAGAACCCGCATCCGGATCCTCGGGAGGTTCGGGAAGGATCTCGGTGACGTACGGGCCGAATCGGCCGTCCTTGGCGACGATCTCGTGTCCAGTGACCGGGTCGACACCCAGCACGCGGCCCTCTTGCGGTGTGGCGAAAAGCTTTTCGGCCAACTCGAGGGTCAGCTCATCGGGGGTCAGCTCGTCCTTGAGGTTGGCGCGCTGCGGCTTGAGCTCACCGGGATTGTCGGGATCGTCAACCATGCGCTCCAGGTACGGCCCGTTGCGCCCCACCCGGACATTGATGGCGCGCCCTTCGGAATCGTCGAAGAGCTTGATGGAGTTGACTTCTCGTGCGTCGATACCTTCGAGGTTGCCGCCGACGAGCTTCTTCAGCCCGCCCGCGCGCGCGATCGAACCCTCGACGCCGTGCTCGCCGCCGAAGTAGAAGTTGTTGAGCCAGTTGGTGCGTCGCTCCTGGCCATTGGCGATCTCGTCGAGCTCGTCCTCCATGGCCGCGGTGAAGTCGTAGTCCACCAGCCGGCCGAAGTGCTGCTCGAGCAGGCCGACCACCGCGAACGCCACCCAGGACGGCACGAGGGCGCTGCCCTTCTTCTGCACGTAGCCGCGGTCCTGGATGGTCTTGATGATCGAGCTGTACGTCGAGGGCCTGCCGATGCCCAGCTCTTCGAGGGCCTTGATGAGCGAGGCCTCGGTGTAGCGGGCGGGCGGACTGGTCTGGTGGCCGTCGGCGGTGAGACCCGCAGCGTCGACGCGCTGGCCCTGCGTGAGATTGGGCAGACGGCTCTCGGCGTCGTCGGACTCGCCGCCGGCCAGCTCGTCGATGCTCTCGACGTAGGCCTTGAGGAAGCCGGGGAACGTGATGGTGCGGCCGGAGGCGTTGAACACCACCTGCTCACCCGATGCGGCCTGCCCGGCGATCCGCAGCGACAGCGTCGTGCCGCGCGCGTCGGCCATCTGGGAGGCCACGGTGCGCTGCCAGATCAGTTCGTAGAGCCGGAACTCGTCGGTGTCGAGCTGCGCATGCAGCTGCCCGGGCGTCTGGAACACGTCTCCAGCGGGCCGGATCGCCTCGTGCGCCTCCTGGGCGTTCTTCACCTTGCGGGTGTACTGCCGCGGGGTTGGATGCACGTATTCCTGGCCGTAGAGCTGGCCGGCCTGGTTGCGCGCCGCGTTGATCGCCGACTCCGACAAAGTGGTCGAGTCGGTACGCATGTAGGTGATGTAGCCGTTTTCGTACAGGCGCTGCGCGATGCTCATCGTGCGCTCCGAGGAGAATCGCAGCTTGCGGCCCGCCTCCTGCTGCAGCGTGGAGGTCATGAACGGCGGATACGGCCGACGGGTGTACGGCTTCTGTTCGACGGAGCTGACGGCCAGCTGGGCCCCACGCAGGCCCGTCGCCAGGGCTCCGGCGCCGGCCTCGTCGAGCACCAGCACCTCGTCGGGCTTCTTGAGCTGGCCCAGCGAGTCGAAATCGCGGCCCGTGGCGACCCGGCGGCCGTCGACGGTGTTGAGCTTCGCGGTGAATCGCGGCGGCGACGCCTGCGGATCGGAAACACTGGCGTCCAGTTCCGCGGTGACATCCCAGTAGCCGGCGCTGCGGAACGCCATGCGCTCCCGCTCACGCTGCACGATGATGCGCGTGGCCACCGACTGCACCCGGCCCGCCGACAGCTTCGGAGCGACCTTCTTCCACAGCACGGGGCTGACCTCGTAGCCGTACAGGCGGTCGAGGATGCGCCGGGTCTCCTGGGCGTCCACCAGGTCGATGTCCAGGTCACGCGGATTATCGGCGGCTGCACGGATCGCCGGTTCGGTGATCTCGTGGAAGACCATCCGCTTGACCGGGATGCGCGGCTTCAGAGTCTCCAGCAAGTGCCAGGCGATGGCCTCGCCTTCGCGGTCACCGTCCGTGGCCAGATAGAGCTCGTCGACGTCCTTGAGCAGGCCTTTGAGCTCGGTGACCGTGCCCTTTTTGTCCGGGCTGACGATGTAGAGAGGTTCGAAATCCGCGTCGACGTTGACCCCGAGGCGGGCCCACGGTTCGGATTTGTATTTCGCGGGGACATCGGCCGCGGCCCGCGGCAGGTCACGAATGTGCCCGCGGGAAGACTCCACGATGTAGTTGGAGCCCAGGTAGCTGGCTATCTTGCGTGCTTTAGTCGGCGACTCGACAATCACGAGTCGCCGAACATTGCGCGTTCCTCCGTCGCCACCGCGCTTCTGGTCGTCGCCAGCCAACTTGTGCTTACGCTCCACTCCATATAGTTGCCTCGCCACGCGAAGCAACTGACAATTTCGCACTCTGCGCGAGCGTACGCAAACCGGCTCTCCGGTTGCGCACTATTGAATACGCGGCCAGTGCGCTAACGCCGCGGCGTCCCCAGGCGGTTCCCCCACGTTCTCTACCAGGCGCGACAGGCGTCGTCGTCCACTGATCCGCAACGCCGGATGCGCCCCTCTGGTACCGATCAATGTGGGCGCGATCCCAACCCGCATCAGCGCCGAGGCCAGCGTCGCGTGCGTGTCAGGGGCATGTGGGTCCAGCCCGAGCAGATAGCGGTCGGCGGCCTCCGGCGTCCCGGCGGCCAGTGTCCAGGCCCGCAACTCCCTGGACGCAGGCAACCACTGCGCGGGCACGGTCTTGACCGCACCCCTGGTCCAGTCCCGCGCAATCGGCACGAGCTGGGGTTCGAGCGCGGTGCGCACCAGCGGGTTGTTCTCGTCGGTGCGGGCGATCTCCGGCGCCAGCCCCGCCTGGCCGATCATCTCGGCGAGCCCTTGAGCGCGCCACGGCGCGTCGACGACGACCGAGATCCGGGCAGCCTGCTGACTACCGCTGCCGACCAGAACGATCTGCCCGGGCCCAGCCAGCATCCCGGTGAGGTCGGCGACTGCCGGCGGCACCGACTCGGCCGAGAAGAAGGACAGCTGGCTCACAAAGCGACACTAAGCCAGCGAGAGCCCTCAAAACGAGGACACCCCCGCGGTGTCCAGTGCGGCACTTTCGCGGGGGCGTCTGTGTTGGGTTTGCTTGACTCAGACTGCCCGAACACCCGTGGCCTGCGGGCCCTTGGGGCTCTGGCCGACCTCGAACTCAACCTTCTGGTTCTCCTCCAGGGTGCGGAAGCCGCTGCCCTGGATTTCCGTGTAGTGGACAAACACGTCCGCCGACCCATCTTCGGGAGCGATAAAGCCGAAGCCCTTCTCCGCGTTGAACCACTTCACAGTTCCCTGTGGCATCTTTTGTTCTTTCCTTCTCTTCTTACCGGGTGCGGTCCACCGACTTCCGGCGTACCGGGCCCGTTCCGACCGCCATACCTTCGTGGAGTCGTCGGAACTTGACCCGACCTACAACCCTCGCAGGAACCGCGATCGCAACGACGATCCTGCGAGTGCAAGTACACGAACACAGAAGCTGCGACCGTGATCAGTCAATCATGTTCAGGGCTGCTGCGACAGTCTCCGCGTGCCGCGTGTGGTGAACAATTCGTTTACAACGCCGGGTAGGTCGTAGCGGGGTGGATGAGAGGAGGTCAGGGCGTGTCGGAACGGGGGTTGAATTTCGGCCGTGAGCTGCTCGCTTGCGCCGTCGACGGCACTCCGGCCGACGAGCATCCGCTACGGCATGTCGCGGATTTGCCCGCGCGCCCCGGCAAACCTCTGTCCTGGCCGGAATGGGCCGATCCAGAGGTGGTTCGGGCGTTGCAGGATCGCGGCATCAGTGCACCCTGGTCGCACCAGCTCACCGCCGCCCAGCTCGCGCACGACGGACGCCACGTGGTGATCTCCACCGGTACCGCCTCGGGGAAGTCCTTGGCATATCAACTGCCGATTCTGTCCGCCCTGGCGTTAGATCCACGGGCCCGGGTGCTCTACCTGTCGCCGACCAAGGCCCTCGGGCACGATCAGCTGCGCACCGCGCAGGCCCTGTCCGAAAGTGTCCCCGCACTCCGGGATGTCGCCCCGGCGCCCTACGACGGCGACAGTGCGACAGAAGTTCGCCGGTTCGCCCGCGAGCGGTCCCGCTGGATCTTCTCCAACCCGGACATGATCCACCTCTCGCTGTTACGCAACCACGCCCGCTGGGCGGTGTTCCTGCGCAATCTCAAGTACATCGTGGTCGACGAATGCCATTACTACCGTGGCATTTTCGGCTCCAATGTGGCGATGGTGCTGCGCAGGCTGCTGCGGTTGTGCGAACGATATTCGGCCGACGGGCTGACACCGACGGTGATCTTCGCCAGCGCCACCACCGCGGCACCCGCGGCGACCGCGGCCGAACTGATCGGCCAGACGGTCACCGAAGTCACCGAAGACGGGTCGCCGCAGGGCGCGCGCACCATCGCGCTGTGGGAGCCGGCGCTGCTGGCCGAGCTCACCGGGGAGAACGGCGCCCCGGTGCGGCGCTCGGCGGGTGCGGAGGCCTCCCGGGTGATGGCCGACCTCATCACTGAGGGCGCGCGCACGCTGACTTTCGTACGCTCCCGCCGCGGTGCCGAACTCACGGCACTGGGGACCCGCACCCGATTGCAGGAGAGCGCACCGGAGTTGGCCGAGCGGGTGGCCTCCTACCGGGCCGGCTACCTCGCCGAAGACCGGCGCGAACTCGAACACGCCCTGGCCGACGGGCACCTGCGCGGGCTGGCCACCACCAACGCGCTGGAGCTCGGCATCGACATCGCCGGCCTCGATGCGGTCGTGATGGCCGGCTTCCCCGGCACCGTGACGTCGTTCTGGCAGCAGGCCGGGCGGTCCGGGCGACGCGGTCAGGGCGCGTTGATCGTGCTGATCGCGCGCGACGATCCGTTGGACACCTACCTCGTGCACCATCCGGCCGCCCTGCTGGACAAGCCAATCGAACGGGTGGTGATCGACCCCACCAACCCGCATGTGCTCGGGCCCCAATTACTTTGCGCAGCAGCAGAATTACCGCTAACCGACGCCGAAGTGCGGATGTGGAACGCCGAAGCGGTGGCCGAGACGCTCGTCGACGACGGCCTGCTGCGCAAACGCCCGAGCGGCTACTTCCCCTCCCCCGGCGTCGACCCGCATCCCGCAGTCGATATCCGTGGCTCGATCGGTGGTCAGATCGCCATCCTGGAAACCGACACCGGCCGGATGCTGGGCAGCACGGGCGCCGGTCAGGCCTCGGCATCGGTGCATCCCGGCGCGGTGTATCTGCACCAGGGCGAAAGCTACCTCGTCGATTCCCTCGACTTCGAGGACGGCATCGCGTTCGTGCATGCCGCGGACCCGGGCTACAGCACGTTTGCCAGGGACCTCACCGACATCTCCGTCACGGGGCCCGGCGAACGGACGACCTTCGGCCCGGTCACGGTCGGCCTGGTCCCGGTGTCGGTGACCAACACCGTCGTCGGCTATCTGCGGCGCCGCATCGACGGCGAGGTGATCGACTTCGTCGAACTCGACATGCCCGCCCGCACCTTGGACACCATGGCGGTGATGTGCACGATCACCCCGGAAGCATTGCAGCACAACGGTATCGACCCGATCGCCGTACCCGGCGCGCTGCACGCCGCAGAACACGCCGCGATCGGCCTGCTCCCGCTGGTGGCCAGCTGCGACCGCGGTGACATCGGTGGGGTCTCGACGGCGGTGGGCCCCGTCGATGGATTGCCCGCCATCTTCGTCTACGACGGCTATCCGGGCGGGGCGGGATTCGCCGACCGCGGCTTTCACCGGCTCAGCACGTGGTGGGAGGCGACAGCTGCGGCGATCGAGGCGTGCGAGTGCCCGCACGGCTGCCCGTCGTGTGTTCAATCGCCGAAATGCGGGAACGGCAACGATCCACTCGACAAGGCGGGTGCGGTACGGGTACTCCGCCTGGTGCTCGGCGCGCTGAGCAATCCCCCGCGTGACCCCCGACCGTGCTGACGACCGACCCCTCGACGGCCGACTGCACGGATCACAAGACTTCGGACACGCCGAACACGCAGACGTTGCGACGAACGGTCGGACAACGCGATCCGTTCCCAATCCCGGAGGCCGGGCGCAGTGGCAAATTAACGTGAAATCACTCATGTTCGCAAGTCGCACGTCCCCGGAGCCCGCCTGCCGAAGCCCCCGCACAGCCGATATCGTGCGGATTTCGTTGTTCCTGCGCCTGTGAACGGCGACCGGGCCCCCCGGTAAAATGCCGCGCATGACCCACGACTGGCTGCTCGTGGAGACACTCGGCAGCGAGCCCGCTGTGGTCGCAAGAGGTCCACAGACCAAGAATCTCGTTCCCATCAGTGTGTTTCTGCGCAGAAACCCCAACCTGATGGCAATTCAAAGCGCCATCGGCGAGACCGTACGGGCAGGTCAAGGCCTGTCCAGCATCACCCCGAAGAACGACCGCGTAATCCGCACCGAAGTGGTGCGGATGTCCGATGGATGCATCCACGGTGTGCACGTCTGGGTCGGTCCCCTCGACGTCGAGCCACCGCAGCGCCCGATCCCCGGACCGCTGAAGTGGGACCTCACAACCGGCATCGCCACCGATACTGCGGAATCCATCCGCAACAGCGGGCTGAACCCGGAAACCGAGTCCACCGAGGGTCGCGCATTCGCCGACGACCTGCCCACCCGGGATCTCAACCCGAGCGAGGCCAAGGTGCTGTCGATGACGATCAAACCCGAGGTGGGCAACAAGCTGTGCACCGCATGGGACGTCACCGATTTCCGTGGCGACCTCGTCACGGTAGGGTTCGTCGCGCGGATCATGCTCGAAACACAGGACGACGGGCGAGATCGGCTGATCAGCCGAGCGATGAACTGGCGCAGCGAGCGCGACGGGCCCGCGGTCCCGGTGGACAACCTGGCACAGCGGATCCTCGAAGGGCTGGCCCAACCGGGCGTGCACCGAGCACTCGTCGACCTCGACGACTGGAAGCTGCTGAAGTGGCTCGACGATCCGGCCCCGTTCTTCGATTGGCGCAGCCGCGAGGGCGGGCCGGCCCGCATACATCCTGCCGACGCACGCCACATGTCCACGATGACAACGGAATTCGCCAGCGGCCTGACCACTGCGGTGCTGCGTATGCGGACGACTGACGGCGGCTGGCAACCGGTGCACATGACGATCAACCGGGTCGAGCTCGAACCGGCCACCTATGCCGGCCTGTTGGCATTGCGACTGCCCACCGACACCGAGATCGCCGCAGCCAACCTCGACGACGTCGACTGATTCCGTCAGGAGCCTGCGATGACCGATCTGATCAGGTTGATCCCCGGTCTGCAGACCGTGACGGGTTACCAGCGCAGGTGGCTGCGCTCAGACCTGCTCGGCGGCGTGACGTTGTGGGCGATGTTGGTTCCTCAGTCACTGGGGTTTGCGGTACTCGCCGGCCTGCCCCCGGTGGTCGGTCTCTACGCCGCGGTCGGAGCCATGCTGCTCTACTGGCTGTGGGGTTCGTCGCGGTTCCTGAACGTGGGTGCCGAGTCCACCGTGGCCATCATGGTGGCGACGATCTTGTCGTCCACCGCACAGGCCGGATCCCAGCATTATGTCGAGCTCACCGCGATGCTGGCGATCCTCGTCGGGATCATCCTGCTGGTCGGCGGCATGCTGCGGCTGGGACGCGTGGCGGACTTTCTGTCCCGGCCGGTGCTGGCAGGATTCGTGTTCGGCTCCGGCATTCTCATCATCACCAGCCAGCTCCAGGGGTTCCTCGGTACCGACATAGATCCCGAGCCCTATCTCACCGAGATCGGCGCGGTGTTGCGCAACGTCGACCAAACCGCTTGGGTGAGCGTGGCATTCGGGATCGCGTCGGTACTTCTGATCGTCGCGATGAAGCGTTTCGCGCCGGCCGTTCCCGGCGCCCTCGTGGCGGTGATCGCGTCGATAGCGGTCGTGGCCGCCTTCGGCGTCGATGTCGCGGTGGTAGGCGAGTTCACCAGCGGCCTTCCCGCGCCAGGCATTCCGCAGGTGTCGTGGTCTGAGTTGGTGCAGCTGATCGGCCCGGCATTCGCGGTGGCGCTGCTGGTCTATCCGGACAGCGTGCTGACTGCGCGCTCACTGACGCAGGGAACCAGGGATCGAGTCGACGCCAACCGTGAGTTCTTCGGCATCGGCGCCGCCAATATCGGTGCAGGCCTGATCGGCTCGTTTCCGGTCAACGGCAGCCAGTCGCGCAGCTTCGTGCTCGCGGACTCGGGTGCCCGCACCCAATTGGCCAATGTTGTTGCGGCAGCGTTTGTCATCGCCACCCTCGTCGCACTCGGTCCGGTGTTCGACTACTTACCGACGGCCACTCTCGCCGGCATCGTGATCGTCGCCGGGTTCGGGTTGTTCGATCTCGCCGAGTTCCGCATGCTGTGGCGATTCCGGCGCACCGAGTTCTGGGTGGCGGTGCTGACGGTCGCGGCCGTCCTCGGACTGGGCATGCTGAAGGGAATCGCCGTCGCGATCGCGTTGACTCTGCTGCTCGTCGTGCTGCGGGCAGCTTCCCCGCACACCGCTGTCCTCGGGAAAATCCCGGGCACCAACACCTATCGCGATATCGCCGACCACGCCGACGCGGCGACGATTCCAGGGCTGCTGCTGTACCGGTTCGACGCGGCACTGTTTTTCGCCAACGCCCCCAGGCTGCGCGATGACGTGCTCAACTACGTCGAAGCCCACCACAGTTCCACGGTTGTCCTCAACATGGAGTCGGTCGACGATGTCGACTCGACCGCGGCCCAGGTCCTCGATGAACTTCTCGACGAACTCGATCACCGCGGGGTCGGCCTTCAACTCGCCCGCGTGCGCAGCGAGATCCGACACGAACTCCAGATTGCGGGCATCGAATCGCGGCTCGCCGGAACGGGAATCCACCTCGAGGTCGACGACGCGGTCGCGGAATTTCTGCAGCGCGACGACTGAGGTCACCCAGGTTCTGCCGGGCCCGCACGAGCAGCGGCTTTGGCAGGACCGACGCCCCACCGGCCTAGGTCGACGGCCACCTGGACGTCGAGCACCACATCGAGCCCGTCAATGCGGCATGCCGTGACCGAGGCGCGCATCGCCGAGGCGATCCGGGTGGCCTGCGCACACGCCCCGTCCGGACCGGATGCGACCGCGCCCGCCGCGCCCAACGCCGCCAGATCCGCTGCCGCCTGGGCTCGGTGCCGCGCGATCACCGCGGCGCCCAGGTAGGCGGCGCAGGCCGTGAAGATCAGCAGGATCGCGATCATGGCCGCGGCCAGCAGGCTGGCCGAACCGCGATCACCCGACACCGGGTTCCGGTGCGGCCGCCGCTTCGGCCGAGACGGTGAGCCCCGGCAGTGCTGCGGGGACGCTGACGCGCGCCACCACCAAAGCACCGTCCCGGCGGATCTCGACGACTGCAGCGCGCGGGGCGATGCGCCGGGCCACCTCCGTCGCCGAGCCGGCATCGCCGCGGGCCGCCAACCGGGCGGCCTCCCGTGCCGCATCGACGCACCGAACCTGCGCCGACACCGCGCTGAGCCCACCGGCACACAGGACGAGAACCACCACGAGCGCGGCGATCGCGAAGGCCGCTTCGACGGTGACGGCGCCGTCATCGCCTAGACGTTGGTGTTGAGCGCGCGGGTGATGATGTTGGTCAGTGCACTGACAATCGAATCCCCGGTCACCACCGTATAGAGGATGGCGCCGAACGCCGCAGCGGCGACCGTGCCGATCGCGTATTCGACTGTGGACATGCCGGATTCGTCGAGCATGAGCAATGTCATGCGCAGCCGAATTTCCCGAAACGTGTTTGCTCCCATGGTTTTCCCTCCTGTTGTTCACAACAATCCTGATCCCAGCACATCACCGGCAAGGCCGACGACCACCGGCACTATTCCCAGACACACGAACGCCGGCAGATAGCACAATCCGAGCGGGCCCGCGACGAGCACCGACGCACGCTCGGCGGCCGCATCCGCTGCGGCCGCCGCATCGTGGCGAGATTGGCCGGCCAGGTCCGCCACCCCATGCGCCAATGCCGTGCCCGAGGACGCCGACCGGCGGGCCAACCGCAACAGGGCATCGACGTTCTTATCTTGTGGTAACGCGTCATTCGTCCACGCGATGGCCGGGTCGGCACCCAGCGCCAGTAGCTCGGCGGCACGGTTGAGCAGCTGGGCCAGGGCCGGTGGTGCCGACGGCGCGGCGGCCGAAGCTGCGCTCGGCACGGCCATACCCGCGGCCAGGCACGCCGCGAACAGGTCGAAGGCCGATGCGGCGGCCAGCGGATCGTCGGCGGGCACCCGTGGCGGCGTCCGAACCTGCACCGCGGCGGGAGCGACCCTCGTCCGGACCCGGGCCGGATGGGCGCCCACGAGCAGCGCAGCCGCGAGAAGTAATGCCGCCCAGCTCATCTCAAAACGCCCGCGGTGATCCGCTCCGACCACAGTAGGCCGGCACAGGCCAGCAACACGCCGATGACCAACAACCAGCCACCGACCCCAGGGGCCAGCAGGAACGCAAGCGGCTCGGCGCCGATCCCCTGCCCCAGTGCTATCCCGGCCACGGGCAACCCGGCCAATACGGTTGCGGTGGTTCTGGGTCCCGCCATCGCCGCGCTGACCCGCGCCGAGAAGCGTTCCCGCTCAACGATGTCCTGCTGTGCGGTGCTCATCAAGGTGCCAATCGAAAGACCATGTGCCTGCGCCAACCGCCAACATGCCGCGAGCCGTTGCCAGTGCACGGGCAGCTGGGACTTGCCTGCCACGTCCTCGAGTCCGGCGGCGACGTCCGCACCGAGCCGGGCCCGGGCCGCGACCGCACCCATGCCTTCGCCCACCGGGCCGGAAACCTCGCCTGCGGCGGTACTGAACGCGCTCACCGGATGAGCGCCGATGCGCAACTCACCGACCAGGACGTCCAGCGCGGCTTGCAAGGCGTCGGACTCTTGCCGACGAACTCGTTCTCCTGCGTGCCTACGGCGCCGCAGCGCCACCGTGGCCCCGATCGCGCCCATGGCCAGCGCCACCGCCAACGGAACCAGCCACGCCACCGCCCCGGCCGACACCACCACGACGGGCAGTGCCCGCACGCGTCGGCGCCCCGGGCGTAGCCGCCGCAACTCGGTGAGGCGCCGTGGCGCGGCAGGCCAGACCAGCAGCGCTGCGGCAAGCGCCAGGGCGGCGCCCGTCACGGTAGCCCCCGCTCTGCGAGTCGGGTGTTGAGAATCTCTGCGCCACAACCTGATCCGGTGTCGGCATGCCAGGCGGTCAGGACGTCGAGGGTGCCGTCACGGCCACGCTGCAGCACCGCGATCTCGGTGAGCCGCCGCCTGCCCGCGCGGTCCCGGCCGACGTGCATCAGCACCTGCACCGCGGCCGCCAACTGGCTGTACAGGGCTGCCCGGTCGAGACCGCCGAGCGCACCGAGGGCCTCCAAGCGAGCGGGCACCTCGGCCGGGCTGTTCGCGTGCACGGTGCCCGCACCGCCGTCGTGCCCGGTGTTCAGCGCGGCCAACAGGTCGACCACCTCGGCGCCTCTGACCTCACCGACGACGATCCGGTCGGGCCGCATCCGCAACGCCTGCCTGACCAGGTCGCGCACGGTGATCTCGCCGACCCCTTCGACATTGGCGCCGCGCGCAACGAGTTTCACCAGATGCGGGTGCGGCGGGTCCAACTCGGCAGCGTCCTCCACACACACGATCCGCTCATGGTCGGCCACCGCCCCGAGCGCCGCGGACAGCAGCGTGGTCTTGCCGCATCCCGTGCCACCCGAAATCAGGAAAGCCATTCTGGCGCCGATGATCCGGCGCAGCAGGCTGGCGGCCTCCGGCGCGATCGCCCCCGACCCGACCAGGGTTTCGAGGTTCTGGGTGGCAGGCCGCAACACCCGCAGAGACAGGCAGGTGCCGCCCGTGGCCACCGGCGGCAACACCGCGTGGAGGCGAACCGTGAACGAGCCGATGCCGCTGAGCTGGCCGTCCACCCACGGCTGCGCCTCGTCGAGCCGGCGCCCCGCCAACAGTGCCAACCGCTGCGCCAGCCGCCGCACCGCGGCTTCGCCGGCGAACCGGACAGCGCTGCGGCGCAACCCGTTCCCGTCGTCCACCCACACCGCGTCGGGCGCGGTGACCAGGACGTCGGTGGTGCCCTCGGCGCACAGTAACGGATCGAGGAGGCCGGCGCCGGTCAGCTCGGTCTGCAGGACCCGCAGGCTGTTGAGCACCTCCGTGTCGCCGAGCAGGCCACCGGACTCGGCGCGGATCGCCGCGGCCACCACGTCGGGACTCAGTGGGGAGGCCTCCGCTACCAGCCGCTCACGCACCCGGTCGATCAGCGATGCGCTCATGCCGCCGCCAAGGCCGGGTGCTGGGCCAACACGGTGAGCACCCGGCGCGCGGCGCCGGTAAGCGGTGACCCCCTGCGCAGCCGCAGCCCGCCCCGCTCGAGGTGGTCGTGAAGGCCTGGCTGTGGCCGCATAGCCGCAAGCAGGGGCAGATCCACGATGCGGGCGACCTCGGCGGCCCGCAGCCCGCCGGGTGCCGGCCCCCGCACCACCACACCGGCATTGGGATTACACGCGAGAATCCACGGCCGGGCAGCCGCCGCCGCAACGCACGACCGCACGTCGGCAGGCGTGAGCAGAACGACGAGATCAGCCGCGTCCAGCGCGGTCTCCGCCGCGGCGGTGCAGCGTCGCGGCACGTCGCACACCACGGTCACCCCACCACGGCACCCTGCGTCGATCACCGCACCGAGCGGTCCGGAGTCGATGTCGACACCGGTACGTCCACTGGACAGCACGCTGACCCCGTCACGGCGTGGCAGCGCGTCGCGCAGCGCCGGATAGCCCACCCGACCGCCCTTCAGCGCCAGTTCCGGCCAGCGCAGGCCCGGCTCGTCCTCGCTGCCGAGCACCAGGTCGATACCGCCGCTCCACGGATCGGCGTCGATGAGCAGTGCCCCTGAAGCTGACTGAGCGGCTGACTGCGCCAGCGCGACCGCGAACACCGTGGCGCCGGCACCACCCCTGGCTCCGACGACGGCAACCGCGGGCCCTCGCCCGGCGTCGTCGCGGCCGGCCGCATCGGACAGTGCTGCCACCAGTTCGGCGTCCTGCCCCGGCAACGTGACGACATGTTGTGCGGCCACTGAGATCGCCGCCTGCCAGTCCGCGGGCCGCGGGTCGGCACGGCCGATGAGCACCACTCGGTCCCGGCGTGGCAGTGCCCGTTCGGCACACCGCTGTGCGGCAGCGGCGTCGAGCAGGACCGCCGCGGCACCCGTCCACACCTTGCGGCTCGATGGATTGTCGACATGCACGAGCCCCACGCCCGCGGCAGCGGCCACCCGGTCCACGTCCGCACGCAGCAGCGGGTCGCCGATCAACGCGAGTACGTCGCTGCTCAGGTTCTGGTGAGTGGCCATGTGCCAACCATGCGGCCGGGCGGGGTCGCGGCACCATCACCAAATCGCGGATTGTGGATGGAAATCAAGCTGGGGATAACCGCAGTTGACAGGTGTTAAAACGACGTTCCGCAACCGCCACGGCAATCTTGGCGATGTTTGCGGAGACTGATCCTTCCCCAGAAAGAAGACGACCCCCGCCAGGGGGGGAGGAGGCGGAGGTCGTCGCGTATCAGCCCCGGGGGGTCGGGCTGATACACCCTCGGCATAAGCCGAGTAATGCTCACTATACACACGGAACTGCCAAAAGACGCAAGGAACGCATCTGCGGGTTACCGGCGTGCACTTCACCTTTCGCGTTCCGCAGAATGTGTCGTGAACTGCCATTTTGCACTCTCGGACGGATATCGCACCACGGCTGCCTCTATGCTGGCGCTTGTGACCGCATCCGATCGGGCTGCAGGGGAATCGAACACAACGCAACCCGGCCCACCGAACGGTCGGCCGGTGCGCACGGCAGCATTCTTCGACCTCGACAAGACCGTGATCGCCAAGTCGAGCACCCTCGCATTCAGCAAACCCTTCTTCGATCAGGGTCTGCTGAACCGCCGTGCCGTCCTCAAGTCGACCTATGCACAGTTCCTGTTCCTGATGTCGGGCGCCGATCACGATCAAATGGACAGGATGCGCAGTTACATCACCAACATGTGCACCGGTTGGGACGTCGAGCAGATCAAGTCGATCGTCGGCGAGACACTGCACGACATCGTGGACCCACTGGTGTTCGCCGAGGCCGCCGAACTGATCGCCGATCACAAGTTGTGCGGCCGCGACGTCGTGGTGGTTTCGGCGTCCGGTGAAGAGATCGTCGCGCCGATCGCCAGGGCTCTTGGCGCCACCCACGCGATGGCCACTCGCATGGTGGTCGAGGACGGGCGTTACACCGGCGAGATCGCGTTCTACTGCTACGGCGAGGGCAAGGTCGAGGCGATCCGAGCACTCGCCGCCCGCGAGGGCTATTCGCTCGACCACTGCTATGCGTACTCGGATTCGATCACCGACGTCCCGATGCTCGAAGCGGTGGGCCACCCGACCGCAGTCAATCCCGACCGCGCGCTGCGCAAGGAAGCGGCCGGGCGGGGTTGGCCCGTACTGACTTTCACCAAACCGGTGTCGTTACGCGACCGGCTCCCGGCCCCGTCCGGAGCCGCCGTCGCCACCACCGCGGCGGTGGGGATCAGCGCGCTCGCCGCCGGCGCGCTGACGTACTCGTTGCTGCGCCGGTTCACCTTCTGAGCTACCCGCTGTAGTAGCTGGAAGCGCAGGCGTAACGATCCGGACTCGCGGAGAATTTGACCCTTGCTGTGACTGTGGTCACGGAGTACAAAGGAACCACGGAAGCTTGGCGAGGCCAAGATGTAGCCGGAAGAGAAGGCTAGATCTCCCGAACCAGGCTCCTAGCACGGGTCCCGGCACCCACGCGGAGCACATGCCGCGGAATAGGCAAAAGTGTTGCGGGCCTGCGTGATTGCGAAGAGCGGACGGTTACGACGGCTCCTTGGGTGGAGTTGCAGCTGAAGCGCATCGCAAGGACGCCGAGGCCACCCACGCAACCCACCATTGCACGCTTGGTAACCGGAACCCGTGCTAGCGGGCGGCGAGCCGAACACAGTTCGGAACGTCGCCCGCTTTGCGTTGCTGGTGACGTCTCAGCCGGCCGCGCCCTGGGCGATCTGCAAGGCTTCGCGGGCCCCTGCATGCAGGGCCTGACAACTCAGCAGCAGCCACGCCGTCAGACCGTCCGGCGTGCCCGACGAGAATCCGCGCAGCGCGGCCCGGTAATCACCGGGCTTGCGCATCCAATGCACCTCGGGGACACCAAGGCCGTGCGGATCGAGCCCGCTGGCGATCGTCACCAACCGAGACACCGCGCGAGCCACCACCCCGTCGGCCGAGCCGAACGGCGCCAAGGCGAGCAGTTCGCCGTGCGCGACGGCGGCCAGTATCGGGGCGGGCATCCGGGACCCGCCGGTCAGCATCTCCACCAACAGCTCCAACCGGGGTCCGACGGCGGGGTCGGACCGCGGCCGGCCCAGGTGCTCGTCATCGGTCAGATCGGCCGCCGCCAGTGAATGCAGCCGCGCAAGAGCCTGCAGTGGGGCGCGTTGCCAAACCCCGACCAGGGTCGTCGCACCACCCTCAAGTGCTTCGGCGACCCGGATCGCGCCTGCGGTCACCGCGTCCGGTTCACCCTCGGGAGAGAGTTGTATCGATCCACCGTCGAGCACCGCCGACGCCCGTGCAGCGCGCATCGCTGCTTCGGCAGCGGTCTGCGGCCAACCCCGCAGATTGACCTTGTGCCGGTGAGCCCGGCCGAGCGCCTCGCGGGCCTCTTCACTGGCTTCGGCCACCCCGGGCAGATCCAGCAGTGGGGCGAGCGGATCGGTCATCCGAGCGGAGCGAGAAAATCGGCCATGGGCACACGCTAGCCGACCGCTGAACTCGCCTTGTCCGACCGTTCAGCGCATCAGGGCCACCGCCCGGCAACAGTCATGTGAGGACCCAACGCCTGTGCAACGTTTGGTGACTAGGCTCACAGCCATGTCGAACCCGTCAGTGACGCACGCCGAAGTTCCGTCAGCCTATCCGCCGCCCGCCGATTTCGCGGCCAATGCCAACGCGACGGACCAACTGTATGCCGAAGCCGAGCAGGATCGACTGACGTTCTGGGAGAACCAGGCGAACCGGCTGACCTGGCAGACCCCGTTCACCGAGGTACTGGACTGGTCGGAGGCTCCGTTCGCCAAGTGGTTTGTGGGCGGCAAGCTCAACGTCGCCTACAACTGCGTGGACCGCCACGTCGAAGCAGGCAATGGCGATCGGGTGGCAATCCACTGGGAGGGTGAGCCAGTCGGCGATTCCCGCACCCTGACCTACGCCCAGCTCAAGGACGAGGTCTGCAAGGCCGCCAATGCGCTGACCGATCTGGGCCTGGTCGCCGGCGACCGCGTCGCCATCTACATGCCGATGGTGCCAGAGGCCATCGTGGCGATGCTGGCGTGCGCGCGGCTCGGTGTAATGCACAGCGTCGTGTTCGCCGGGTTCTCGGCCGCTGCGCTGAAGGCACGCATCGAGGACGCCGAGGCCAAGCTGGTCATCACCACCGACGGGCAGTACCGCCGCGGCAAGGCTGCGTCGCTCAAGGCCGCGGTGGATGAGGCGGTTGACGGTCAACCGTCGGTCGAGCACGTGGTTGTGGTGCGGCGCACCGAAATCGACGTCAACTGGACCGACGGCCGCGACCTGTGGTGGCACCAGATCGTGGAACCGTCGTCGCCGCATCACACTCCGGAGGCGTTCGACTCCGAGCATCCGCTGTTCCTGCTCTACACCTCGGGGACCACCGGTAAGCCCAAGGGCATCGTGCACACCTCGGGCGGTTACCTGACCCAGTCGTCCTACACCCACCACAACGTGTTCGACGTCAAACCGGAGACCGACGTGTACTGGTGCACAGCCGATATCGGCTGGGTCACCGGGCACACCTATATCGTCTACGGGCCGCTGTCCAACGGCGTCACCCAGGTGGTCTACGAGGGCACCCCGACCTCGCCTACCGAGCACCGTCATTTCGAGGTCATCGAAAAGTACGGTGTGACAATCTATTACACGGCTCCCACCCTGATCCGCACGTTCATGAAGCTGGGCCGTCAGATACCGGCCGCTCATGACCTGTCGAGCCTGCGACTACTGGGTTCGGTCGGTGAGCCGATCAACCCGGAGGCCTGGCGCTGGTACCGGGAAGCGTTCGGCGCCAACAAGACTCCGGTGGTAGACACCTGGTGGCAGACCGAGACCGGGGCCATCATGATCTCCCCGCTGCCCGGCGTGACCGCTGCCAAGCCCGGCTCGGCGATGACCCCGCTGCCCGGCATCTCGGCCAAGATCGTCGACGACGACGGCAACGATCTTGTGCCCGGTGCCGACGAGGCCGAACACGTGACCGGTTACCTGGTGCTGGATCAACCGTGGCCGGCGATGTTGCGGGGCATCTGGGGCGACCCGGAGCGGTTCAAGGACACCTACTGGTCGCGGTTCGCCGAGCAGGGCTGGTATTTCGCCGGCGACGGCGCCCGATATGACTCCGACGGCAACATCTGGGTGCTCGGCCGCATCGACGACGTCATGAACATCTCGGGCCACCGCATCTCGACCGCCGAGGTGGAGTCGGCACTCGTCGGCCATTCCGGAGTCGCCGAAGCGGCCGTCGTCGGCGCATCCGATGACACCACGGGACAGGCGATCTGCGCGTTCGTCATCCTCAAGGCCTCTGCGCACGGTGGCGCCGAGAACATGGTCGAGGAACTGCGCGCCCAGGTGGCCACCGAGATCTCCCCGATCGCGCGCCCCCGCGAAATTCACGTGGTGCCCGAGTTGCCCAAGACCCGCAGCGGCAAGATCATGCGCCGTCTGTTGCGGGATGTGGCCGAAGGCCGCGAACTCGGCGACACCTCAACACTGGTCGACCCGAGCGTGTTCGAGGCGATCCGCGCCAGCAAGTAATCCCCACGCCCCGCTCCGCGGAACAGCGTTCCCGGTTGTTAATCGCGCGATTTAACGACCGGGAACGCTATTCCGCGGGAGGCCTAAGTCAGCCGATCGGGACGAAACCCGTGCCAGGGCGATTCTTGGCGGTGATGTCGGCCAACTGGGTGTTGAACGACATCGTCACGGCCGGGGTGTGCAGGGGCACGAACTTCACCACGCAGGTCGGCAGCTCTTCGGTGAAGGCGCCGTGGATCATGCCGACAAGCCGGTTGTTCACGGTCACCGGCGCACCGGAATCACCTGGCTGGCCGCACACCTGGTTGACGATCGTGCCCGGATCCTGGCCCGGCCCCCATGTCACGCCACACGAGTAGCCCGTGGTGCGGCCCAGCTTGCATGCCACATCACCGAACACCGGATCCGGGCCGAGGCCGTCGATCTGGAAACCGTTGACGTTCTTGGTCGGCGCCACCTTCGCGGGATCGAACTGGATCACCGCGTAGTCCAGTGCATCGTTTCCGGCGACCATCGTGCCCAGCACACCGGCGTTAGGCGCACCTTCCGCCGTCACCGTGGCGCCAGGTCCCCCACAGTGCGCCGAAGTGAAGCCGATGAGCCGGCCCGCGCTGTCGTGGCCGATCGCGGTGAGCGTGCAGAACGAGTCCCCGTTGACGACGATGCCGGACCCGCCGCCGAGCGCGACCGGCGGGTCGGCGTGCGCGGGGGCCGGCGTCAGCAACGCGACGAGAGTCGCCACAGATGCCAAAATCAACAGCTGCCAGCGGTGCCTGGTGGCCAAGTGTCCCCCAATCGACGCGCCCGACCCGCGCAACCTCAATCGAATATGAGCAGTCTACTTGGCCCGGTTCGCTGGCCGGGATCGTTTACCCCGGCACCGCATGGCAACATGAACCGCGAAACCGCATTGGATTCGGGAGGAAGTATCCGTGAGCATTGGTGACCGTAAGAACGGTGTTCCGGCAACGGTGACCTCGATTCCGCTGGTGGATCCGAACGCCCCCAAGCCGGACCCGTCGATCGGCGATCTGGTCAAAGATGCCACGACGCAGGTCTCCACCTTGGTGCGCGCCGAGGTGGAGCTGGCCAAAGCCGAGATCACCCGTGACGTCAAGAAGGGCCTCACCGGCAGCATCTTCTTCATCGCCGCCCTGGTGGTGCTGTTCTACTCGACGTTCTTCTTTTTCTTCTTCCTCGCCGAGCTCCTCGACACGTGGCTGTGGCGCTGGGTGGCGTTCCTGATCGTGTTCGGCATCATGGTGGTGGTCACAGCGGGGCTGGCGCTGCTCGGCTTCCTCAAGGTGCGACGCATCAAGGGTCCACAGCAGACCATCGAATCGGTCAAGGAGACGCGTGAGGCGCTCACACCGGGCCACGATAAGAGCACCGCGCTGACGGCTGCGCCAGGCAAGCAGGCGTCCGACCCGTCAGGCTGGTAGTGCCCCCACCCGACCCGTCGGTCACCCGGATCGACGGGCCCTGGCGTCATCTACAGGTGCACGCCAATGGCATTCGGTTCCACGTCGTGGAGGCCGGATCCACTGACCCGACACCGACTTCCGAGGCCGCTGCCGAGCGGCCCCTGGTCATTCTGCTGCACGGCTTCGGTTCGTTCTGGTGGTCCTGGCGTCATCAGCTCACCGCGCTGACGGGCGCCCGCGTCGTCGCGGTGGACCTCCGCGGTTACGGCGACAGCGACAAACCGCCCCGCGGATACGACGGCTGGACGCTGGCCGGCGACACCGCCGGCCTGGTGCGTGCACTGGGACACAAGACCGCGACACTGGTGGGCCACGCCGACGGCGGCCTGGTGTGCTGGGCGACGTCGGTCCTGCACCCACGCGTGGTCCGGGCGATCGCCGTGGTGAGCTCACCGCATCCCGTCGCGCTACGAGCCTCGGCCCTGACCCGGCGAGATCAAGGGCTGGCCCTGTTACCCCCGATGCTGCGCTACCAGCTGCCCAGGTGGCCGGAACACACCCTGACCCGGCGCGGCGCCGACGAGTTGGAGCAGTTGGTGCGCAGCCGGGCAGGCGCGGAATGGCAAGGAAGCCAAGATTTCTCCGAGACGATGGGATATCTGCGCCAAGCGATCCAGATTCCAGGGGCGGCGCATTCGGCGCTGGAGTACCAGCGCTGGGCGGTACGCAGCCAACTGCGGGCAGAAGGCCGGCGGTTCATGCGGTCGATGAAGCGGCCGGTCAACGTCCCCGTGCTGCACATGCGCGGCGATGCCGACCCCTATGTGCTGGCCGATCCGGTGTACCGAACCCAACGGTTCGCCCCGCACGGCCGATACGTATCGATCACCGGCGCCGGGCATTTCAGCCACGAGGAACAGCCCGACGCGGTCAACGAACAGCTGCACAGGTTCCTGGCCCAGCTGGGCGGCGGTTGATCAGGAGTTGATGCAGACGCCGGTCGGCACCCGTTCGGTGCTACCGATCTTGGCGAGCTGACGTTCCACTTCCTTGGCGGTGAGCACGAAACCGGTGTCGACATCGTCGACCGCCGCGCCGAACACCACGCCGAGCACCTTGCCGCTGCGGTTGATCATCGGGCCACCCGAATTACCTTGCCGCACTGTTCCTCTGACCGTGTAGACCTCACGGGTGACCGTGGTGGTCCGGTAGATGTCGGGGCCGTTGAGCTCGATGATCTCGCGGACTCTGGCCGGGGTCGCGAGGAAATCGCCACCGCCCGGGTAACCCATCACCACAGCGTCGGTGCCCTGCGGCGCAGGTTGCTCGGCGAACACCAGCGGTGCGGTAGGCAGGTTCGGCACGTCGAGGATGGAGATGTCGGCGTTGGGATCGTAGGAAACCACGCCCGCGTCGTAGGTCTGCCCGTCGACCTCGACGGTCACGCTGTCCGCCCCGGCCACCACATGGGCATTGGACATCACCCGATTGGGGGCCACCACGAACCCGCTGCCCTCCAGCACTTTCTGGCAGCTCGGCGCGATACCGCGGATCTTGACCACGCTCGGCCGGGTCGCAGCGACCACGGCATCGGTGGCCAGCGTGGCGTCGGGGGCGTCGACGTTGACGATCGGGGTGCGTCCGAACGGCTCAAGCACATCGGGCAAGCCCGAGGTGTCGAGCAGTCCCGACAGCCGCGTCGGCACCGTCCGCAGCCAGCTCGGCGCTACCTTGTCGACTTCGGACAGCACTCTGGAGCCCTTCACCGCCGCGGCCAGATTCGGCTGATCCGACGCGGTCAACAAACTTCCGAGAAGCCAGGCGGCCACCAGGACAGCGACCAGCATCAGGCTCACCCCGACAGCCGAGTCGAACACGCGCAAGAGCGGATTGCGGATGGTGCCGCGCACGGCGCGTCCCAGCACCACCCCGGCGATCTCCCCGATCACCACCAGCGCAAGGATCAGGAACAACGTCGCGAACAACTTCGTCCGGTCACCGCTGACGTGCGGAATGACGTGCGGGGCCAGCAGCACCCCGGCCACGGCACCGAGCACGACGCCCATGAAGGACATCAGTGAGCCCAGCGCGCCTGACCGCCAGCCGGAGATGGCGGCGATGAAGGCGATGCCTAGTACGGCGAAATCAAGCCAGAGCGAAGGTGTCATCTATTTCCAAGTTCGACGGTGGGCTTCACCGTAGCTGTTCTCATGTCCGACGAGCGCCATTGCCTCCTCGAGTTCACGTACATCATCGGTGTCCCACGGTTCGGTCCACCCCGCGACATCCAGAATGGCCGAGATGATCTGACCGGTGAAACCCCACACCAGCATCTCGTTGAGCAGAAACGCCGGACCGGCGAACCGGCTGGTGTTGGCCTCGCGGTACACCATCAGCCGGTTCTCCGGGTTGACGAAAGCACGCAGCGGCACCCGCGCCACGACCGCGGTCTCGGATTCGTCGACCACGGCAACCGGCCCGGGATCGGGCGAGTACGCCAGCACCGGAACCACGTGAAAACCCGACGGCGGGATGAACATCCGGTCCAGCGTGGCCAGCGGACGCAGCCGGGTCGTGTCGACGCCCGTCTCTTCGGCGGCCTCGCGAAAGGCCGTCGACACCGGGCCCTCGTCACCGGGATCGGTGGCACCGCCGGGGAAAGCGGCCTGCCCGGCATGGTGGCGCAGCGTCGACGCCCGCACCGTCACCAGCAGGTCGGCATCGGCGGGCAGGGCCGCAGCAGGGGAATCGGGCGGGCCGGAGAACAGCACAAGCACGGCGGCGTCCCGGCGGGCACCGGCCCGCGCGGCCTCGTTGTTCGCCTCGACGATCGTGGCAAGCACATCCGGTGGGACCCGTCGGCGGTACGCGTGCGGCACCCCGTCCAGGTTGTTCACGAGTGGCTTGAGCCAACCTGGGGCGGCGTCGGGAAACAGCCCGTCGCGCGTCGACCTCACCCCGCGTGCTCCTGTCGGCTAGAGCGGATCTTGTCCTCGACCGCCGCCGCGATCTCGTCTGCGTTGACGAACGAGCGGGGCAGGATCTCGGCAACGCTACCGTCCGAACGCAGCACGACGGTCGCAGGCATGACGTTGGGCACCTTCAGCGCAGCCGCGACCAGCCGGCGGCCATCCTGCAGCGTCGGCAGCCGCACGCCGAGTTCGGCCAGCCGCACCAACGCCGCCGTCTCGTTCTCATCCTGGTGCACGGTCAGCACCAGAACGTCGGGGTTTCTGCGTTGATACTCGGCCATCGCCGGCAGTTCGTCGGCGCACGGGCCGCACCAGTACGCCCAGAGATTCAGCACCACCGCACGCCCGGCGAGCGCAGCGGCGACGTCGACAGGCGCACCGTCGCCGGCACAATCCAAGGTGATGCCAGCCAGCGCCTCCGGCCCCGGGCCTCGGCCCGGTGTGGGGCAGGGCGGCAGGTCAGCGCGGGCGCGCGGGCCGGCGAGCGCCTCGGGGGTATCGGCGTCGCGGTGATCGCGGGCGGTCAACGGCGCGGCATCCGGCGCCGCTTCCGGATCGTCACGCAGCTCCAACCAGAACGCCGTGCCCAGGGCCAACAAGACCACGAGCACCACCACCGTCCAACGGGCCGAGACGCTCATCCGCTACAGCCCGGCCAGCGCCAGCAGATGCTCGGTCTCGGGACCTTTGACCAGTGCCGCCGCGGTGAGGGGATCGGTGGGGCCTGCGCCGAAGGACGGACAGTCCTTGGACAGCACACAGACGCCGCAGGCCGGTTTGCGCGCGTGACACACCCGGCGGCCGTGGAAAATCACCCGATGGCTCAGCAGTGTCCACTCACTGCGTTCGATGAGGTCACCGACCGCGAACTCCACCTTCACCGGATCCTCCTCGGCGGTCCAGCGCCACCGGCGCACCAGCCGCCCGAAATGGGTGTCGACGGTGATCCCGGGGACGTCGAAGGCGTTGCCGAGGATGACGTTGGCGGTCTTGCGGCCGATCCCGGGCAGGGTCACCAGCTCATCGAGGTTGTCGGGGACCTTGCCGTCGAATCGGGCCACCAACTCCTGACCGAGCCGAATCAGCGAATTCGTCTTGTTCCGATAGAACCCCGTGGGCCGGATCAACTCCTCCATCTCGGTGCGGTCGGCCTGCGCGTAGTCCAGCGCCGTGCGGTACTTCTTGAACAACGCCGGGGTGGTCAGGTTCACCCGCTTGTCCGTGCTTTGCGCGGACAAGATGGTGGCCACGGCGAGCTCAAGCGGGTTGGTGAAGTCCAGCTCGCAGTACACGTGCGGAAATGCTTGGGCCAGTGCACGATTCATCCGGCGGGCGCGACGAATCAAACCGAGGTGAGTTTCGGTGTCCCAGTTCTTGGGACGAGCTGTTCTTGCCGCTCGGGCGGCACCCGCTGTCACGCATGTCAGGGTAGTCACCCGGTCTGACACCTCTCGTACAGACCGCGGATCTGACCGGTGACGATTCGTGACCCCGTTGAGACCTGGGCCGTGTTAACTACTGCCTTGTGTCATGGTTGCTGGTAGCGCTCATCCCCGGGTTGCTCATGCTGGCAACGTTCGGGCTCGACCGACTCGAAGCTGGATTGACCCGCGAACGACCTGTCACCAAGGCCAGATCCTGGCCCCGCATCCCGACCATGTCCTATGAGTCGGCCCGAGTCGACGGACCCGACAGCCTGGACGACTTGCAGCGACGGTTACGTGAGCGGCACCTCGCGGTTGAGACGTTGGCGGGCGGCATCGAGAGTGAGCGTTTGCCGACACGGTGCTACGACCAGCACGGGATCAATCCGGAGTTTCAGCCGACTCGCCATGCCAATCGTGTGTAGCGTGGGCTAGTCGCGAAACCGCGTACCTCTAGACTGATCAGGAATTATCAGTCAGAGGTCATTACACCCAATAGCTTAAGGGGCAACGTGGACGAGATCCTGGCCAGGGCCGGAATCTTCCAGGGAGTCGAACCCACCGCCGTATCGGCGCTGACCAAGCAGTTGCAGCCCGTCGACTTCCCGCGCGGGCATACCGTGTTCGCCGAGGGCGAGCCGGGCGACCGGCTGTACATCATCATCTCCGGCAAGGTGAAGATCGGCCGCCGCTCACCGGACGGCCGGGAGAACCTGCTGACCATCATGGGTCCGTCGGACATGTTCGGTGAGCTGTCGATCTTCGACCCGGGCCCCCGGACCTCGAGCGCGACCACCATCACCGAGGTGCGCGCCGTTTCCATGGACCGTGACGCCCTGCGCGCGTGGATCGCCGACCGGCCCGAGATCGCCGAGCAGCTGCTCCGCGTGCTCGCCCGGCGCCTGCGTCGCACCAACAACAACCTCGCCGACCTGATCTTCACCGACGTGCCCGGTCGTGTGGCCAAGCAGCTGCTCCAGCTGGCCCAGCGGTTCGGCACCCAGGAGGGTGGCGCATTGCGCGTCACGCACGATCTCACTCAGGAAGAGATCGCCCAGCTCGTCGGCGCCTCGCGTGAGACGGTCAACAAGGCATTGGCCGACTTCGCCCACCGCGGCTGGATCCGTCTGGAGGGCAAGAGCGTGCTGATCTCCGACTCCGAGCGCCTGGCCCGCCGCGCCCGCTAGCTTTTCAGGCGCGTAGGTAGTCGAGTTGGGCTTGCACGCTCCACTCGGCGGCGTCCCACAGTTTCTGGTCGACATCGGTGTACACATGCTCGACGATCTGACGTGCACTGGCGTCGTCACCGAGAACCTGTAGCGCGCCACGCACCTGGTCCAGCCGTTCCTCCCGGTGGGCCAGGTACATCGCGGCCACCGCCGCAAGGTCGCCGAGTTCGGGACCGTGGCCGGGCAGCACAGTGCGTCCGCCGAGGCCTTTCAGCCGATTCAGGGACTGCAGATAGTCACGAAGGCTGCCGTCCTCGGTGTCGATGACGGTCGTGCCGCGCCCCAGCACGGTGTCCGCAGTCAGCACAGCATCACCGAGCACGAACGACAACGAGTCCGCCGTGTGGCCCGGCGTGGCCATCACCGTGATCCGCAGCCCCGCCGCGTCGATCACCTCACCATCGGACAGCGGGCCGCCCAGACCGCGCAGGAATCCGCTGCCCACCGAACGGACTACCGCACCGGTCGCATCGACGATCTTGTCGATGCCACCGGTGTGGTCCTCATGCTTGTGGCTGATCAACACGAGGCTGATCTTGCCCAACTCGGCGATGCGGGCGATGTGCTCGTCGTCGTCGGGTCCGGGATCCACGACCACCATCTCGTCACTGCCCGGCGCGCGCAGGATCCAGGTGTTGGTGCCCTCGAGCGTCATCAGCCCGGGGTTGTTGCACAGCAGCACCGAGGCCGACATCGTGTCTGTTTCGACGACCGGCCTCAGCAGCCCGTAGGCCGGGTGCTCCAGATCTGACCCCCGGTCGCTGCGCTCCTGCCCGCCGAAACTCACGCGACCTCGACAATGATTTCCACTTCGACCGGCGCATCACGCGGCAACTCGGACACCCCGACGGCCGAGCGCGCGTGCGCACCGGCTTCACCGAAAATCTCGCCGAACAATTCGGAGGCACCGTTGACGATGCCGGGCTGCCCGCTGAAACCGCTTGCGGACGCGACGAATCCGACCACCTTGACCACCTTGACCACGGCGTCGACACCCACCAGAGCATGCACGGCCGCCAACGCGTTGAGCCCGCAGACTCGAGCCAGCAACTTGCCCTGCTCGGGACTCACCTCGGCGCCGACCTTGCCGGTGGCCAACAGTTCACCGGCTTGGATGGGCAGCTGGCCTGCGGTGTACACGAGGTTGCCGGTCCGTACCGCAGGCACATAGGCCGCGAGCGGTGCCACCACCTGGGGCAGCTCGATGCCGAGTTCGGCGAGGCGCCCCGACCAAGAAGGTGCGGTCATTTCGGTCGTTTCAGATACGCGACATGCTGCTCACCGGTCGGCCCGGGCAGCACCGAAACCAGCTCCCAGCCGTCGTGGCCCCACTGGTCAAGGATCTGTTTGGTGGCGTGGGTCAGCAGTGGCACCGTGGCGTATTCCCACCGGGTCGGTTCGGTCATGGGCTGAGCTTATCGGTCGCACGCCATCCCTTGGTTAGCATGCACTGGTGGCTACCACAGAGAGCGGCGCCAAACATGTCGGCTGGCCGTCGCGGCTGACCAAGGCGCGACTGCATTTCGTAACGGGCAAGGGCGGTACCGGCAAATCCACGATCGCCGCGGCCCTGGCCCTGGCGTTGGCTGCCGGCGGCCGCAAGGTGCTGCTGGTGGAGGTCGAGGAGCGCCAAGGCATCGCGCAGCTGTTCGATGTGCCACCGCTGCCCTACGAGGAGGTCAAGGTCGCCACCGCTGACGGTGGCGGACAGGTCAACGCTCTGGCCATCGACATCGAGGCCGCCTTCCTGGAGTACCTCGACATGTTCTACAACCTCGGCCTGGCCGGCCGGGCGATGCGCCGCATCGGCGCAATCGAATTCGCCACCACCATCGCGCCCGGCCTGCGCGACGTCCTGCTCACCGGCAAGATCAAAGAGATCGTGGTACGCGGAAATAAGGACGGAAAGACAGACAAATCAAAGCGCGCCGCCTACGACGCTGTGGTGGTCGATTCCCCACCCACCGGGCGCATCTCACGCTTCCTCGACGTCACCAAGGCCGTGTCGGATCTGGCCAAGGGTGGCCCGGTGCATTCGCAGGCCGACGGTGTCGTCAAGCTCCTGCATTCCGAGCAGACCGCCATCCATCTGGTGACGCTGCTGGAGGCACTGCCCATCCAGGAGACCCTGGAGGCGATCGACGACCTCAGCGAGATGGGCCTGCCGATCGGCAGTGTCATCGTCAACCGCAACATCCCGGCCTACCTGTCGCCCGATGACCTGGCCAAGGCCGCCGAGGGCGACGTGGACGCCGACGCCGTCCGCGCCGGGCTCACCCAGGCCGGAATCACCTTGTCCGACAACGACTTCGCCGGACTACTGACCGAGGCGATCCAACACGCCACCCGGATCACCGCCCGCGGAGAGAGCGCCGAGCTGCTCGATACGCTCGACGTGCCGCGACTGGCGCTGCCCGCGCTGGCCGATGGCGTCGATCTCGGCAGCCTGTACGAACTCGCCGAAGAACTAGCGGCCCAGGGGGTCAGATAAGCGTGAGCGCAAAACCACCGGCCCTTGATCTGGGCACAATCCTGGCCGATACCTCCAACCGCGTCGTAGTGTGTTGCGGCGCAGGCGGTGTCGGCAAGACCACCACTGCAGCCGCGATGGCGCTGCGGGCCGCCGAGTACGGCCGCAGCGTCGTGGTGCTCACCATCGACCCGGCCAAGCGACTGGCCCAGGCGCTGGGCGTCAAGGATTTGGGCAACACTCCGCAGCGCGTTCCGCTGGCACCCGAGGTGACCGGTGAACTACACGCGATGATGCTCGACATGCGGCGCACGTTCGACGAGATGGTGGTCCAGTACTCCGGGACCGATCGCGCAGACGCCATCCTGGAGAACCAGTTCTACCAAACCGTGGCCACCTCACTCGCCGGCACGCAGGAGTACATGGCGATGGAGAAGCTGGGCCAACTCCTGGCCGAGGACAAGTGGGACCTCGTGGTCGTGGACACCCCGCCGTCGCGCAACGCGCTCGACTTCCTTGATGCGCCAAAACGGTTGGGCAGCTTCATGGACAGCCGGCTGTGGCGGATGCTGCTGGCGCCGGGACGCGGTATCGGACGCCTCGTCACCGGGGCCGTCGGCCTCGCCATGAAGGCGTTGTCCACCGTGCTGGGTTCGCAAATGCTTTCCGACGCAGCGGGTTTCGTGCAATCGCTGGACGCCACCTTCGGTGGGTTCCGGGAGAAGGCCGACCGCACCTACGAGCTGCTCAAGCGCCGCGGCACCCAGTTCGTGGTGGTGTCGGCGGCCGAACCCGATGCGCTGCGCGAGGCATCGTTCTTCGTCGACCGGCTCGCCGGCGAGCACATGCCGCTGGCCGGGTTGATCCTCAACCGCACTCACCCCACGCTGTGCGAACTGCACGCCGACAAGGCAGAAGAGGCGGCCGAGGAGTTGGCGGCCGACGATCCGGAATCGCTGACGGCGGCGGTGCTGCGTATCCATGCCGACCGTGCGCAGACGGCCAAACGTGAAGTGCGCCTGCTGTCCCGATTCACCGGGGCAAACCCGCATGTGGCGATCGTCGGGGTGCCGTCACTACCGTTCGACGTGTCCGATCTGGAAGCGCTGCGGGCGATCGCCGATCAGATCACCGGCGTCGCAGAACCCGCCTAGACACTTGCGTTAAACAGCACTGCGATGTTTGCGCTGGGCGGCGAAGAAGTCCGCCCAGGAACTGACCTCGGGATGTTGCTTGAGAAGGGCGCGGCGCTGGCGCTCGGTCATGCCGCCCCACACACCGAATTCCACGCGGTTGTCGAGCGCGTCAGCGCCGCATTCGAGGATCACCGGGCAGTGCCGGCAGATGACTGCGGCTTTGCGCTGCGCTGCACCACGGACGAACAACTCGTCAGGGTCGGCCTGCCGGCATCGCGCCTGCGACACCCATGCAATCCGGGCTTCGGTCTCACCACCGTGGACCAAGTGGGAGGTTGGAGTGGAAGTGCTCACGTTGACAGTCCGTGTACCTGACACAGCGATCCCTTCGTTCCTGCCATCTACCCCTGATGGCTGGCATCGAGCCCTCCGATGCAGAACGCGGATGCGATCTGCACCACATTGCGCCAGAGTGTGTTACCTGGATCGCACTGTGTGTCCAAGCTAGGTGGTCAGAGGGTATTAACGCAACAGTTTGCGACCCACTTTTTTGGGACGGGCGTGCCGTCTGACCGGGTTACGGCAACCGTCGACGTTTCCCCAGCGAGAACCCCTGGTCGCGATCGGCCTGCTCGCCCGGAGTCCGCGCCAGCAAGCTCGTTACTCTGTACGCATGCCGGAGCCGTCGACTCGACCGCCCACCGCGGTCACGGTCACCAAGCTCGCCTGGTGCTGCCTGCTTGCCAGCGTGCTGGCGGCCGCGTTCATGTTCCCGGTGGTCGGTGGGTTCGGCCTGATGTCCAACCGGGCTTCCGACGTGGTTGCCAACGGGTCGGCAGCGCTCGTGGAGGGTGAGGTACCGCAGGTGTCGACGATGGTCGACGCCAAGGGCAACACCATTGCGTGGCTGTACTCGCAGCGCCGGTTCGAGGTGCCCAGCGAGCAGATCGCCAACACGATGAAGTTGGCCATCGTGTCCATCGAGGACAAACGGTTTGCCGAACACAACGGTGTGGACTGGCAGGGCACACTGACCGGCCTCGCCGGTTACATGCGTGGCGACCTGGACACCCGCGGTGGTTCGACGCTCGAGCAGCAGTACGTGAAGAACTACCAGCTGCTGGTGGTCGCACAGACCGATGCCGAGCGGCGCGCGGCGATCGAGACCACCCCGGCGCGCAAGCTGCGTGAGATCAGGATGGCGCTCACGCTCGACAAGACTTTCACCAAACCGGAGATCCTGACCCGCTACTTGAACCTCGTCTCGTTCGGTAACGGGGCGTTCGGCGTCCAGGACGCTGCCCAGACGTACTTCGGCATCAACGCCTCCGAGCTCAACTGGCAGCAGGCCGCGCTCCTGGCCGGCATGGTCCAGTCCACCAGCACGCTGAATCCGTACACCAATCCCGACGGTGCACTGGCCCGCCGGAACCTGGTGCTGGACACGATGATCGACAACATCCCGCAGGAGGCCGAGGCGCTGCGGGCGGCCAAGCAGCAGCCGCTGGGCATTCTGCCGCAGCCCAACCAGCTGCCCCGCGGCTGCATCGCGGCCGGTGACCGGGCGTTCTTCTGCGACTACGCGCTGGAGTACCTGGCGCGCGCCGGCCTGTCCAAGGAGCAGGTGGCCAGGGGCGGATACCTGATCAAGACCACACTGGATCCCGATGTGCAGGTGCCGGTGAAATCCGCGGTCGACAGTGTCGCCAGCCCGACCGGCGACGGCGCCAGCGTCATGAGCGTCATCAAACCCGGCAAGGAATCCCACCCGGTCCTGGCCATGGCGAGCAACCGCACCTACGGCCTCAACATCGATGCCGGTGAAACCATGCAGCCACAACCGTTTTCGTTGGTGGGTGACGGCGCCGGGTCGATCTTCAAGCTCTTCACCACGGCCGCGGCGATGGACATGGGGATGGGCATCAACACCCAGCTGCAGGTGCCCCGCTCCTTCCAGGCCAAGGGGCTGGGCAGCAGCGACACCCCTGGATGCCCGGCAGCCACCTGGTGTGTGAGCAACGTCGGGGGCACCAGCGGCACCATGGACGTCACCAAGGCGCTGGCCACCTCGCCGAACACCGCATTCGCCAAGCTCATCTCACAGGTCGGCGTGCAGCGCGCGGTCGACATGGCGGTGCGTCTGGGTCTGCGCTCCTACGCCCTGCCGGGAACCGCCCGCGATTACGACCCGGACAGCAACGAGAGCCTGGCCGACTTCGTCAAACGCCAGAACATCGGCTCCTTCACGCTGGGTCCCATCGAGATCAACGCACTCGAGCTCTCAAATGTCGCGGCGACCCTGGCCTCCGGCGGCACGTGGTGCCCGCCCAACCCGATCGCCCAGGTGATCGACCGCCGCGGCCAGGAGGTGTCGGTGACCACCGAGACCTGCGAGCAGGCGGTCCCCGAGGGCCTGGCCAACACCCTCGCCAACGCGATGAGCAAGGACGATCAAGCCGGCGGTACCGCCTCCGGCGCGGCCGGGTCGGTCGGATGGGATCTGCCGATGTCGGGCAAGACCGGCACCACTGAGGCGCACCGCTCGTCCGGGTTCCTGGGCTTCACCAATCAGTACGCCGCCGCCAACTACATCTACGACGACTCCTCCAGCCCGGGCGAGCTGTGCTCATTCCCCCTGCGCAAGTGCGGTGACGGCGACCTGTACGGCGGTAACGAGCCGGCCCGCACCTGGTTCACCGCGATGAAGCCCATCGCCAACAACTTCGGGCCGGTCGTCCTGCCGCCCACGGATCCGCGCTTCGTCGACGGCGGGCCCGGCTCGCAGGTGCCCAGCGTGTCCGGCCTCGACGAGAGAGCCGCCCGCCAGCGGATCAAGGAGGCCGGGTTCCAGGTCGCCGACGGGGCCGCCATGGTGAACAGCAGCTCGCGGTACGGCACCGTCGTCGGCACCACACCCAGCGGGCAGACCATCCCGGGCTCGATCGTCACGATCCAGGTCAGCAACGGCATCGCGCCACCGCCACCGCCGCCGCCGATTTCGATCCCGCTGCCGCCGGAGATCGGCCAGACCGTCGTTCAGATCCCCGGACTGCCGCCGATCACCGTGCCGGTGCTGGGCCCACCGCCGCCGCCACCGTGATCGACGCACCGTAATGTGCAGTTGCCCACGTGGGCCTGCGTGAAATCGGTCAGTCACAGCATGGGGCAGTAGGCTGCGTGCATGTCAGCCGTTTCAGTCGTCAAGACCGCCTCGGTAGTCAAGAAGGCAGCCGCCGTCACCGCAGGCTCGTTGGTGGCCGGGATCGGCTACGCATCCCTGATCGAGCGGAACGCCTTCGTGCTGCGGGAAGCGACCATGCCGGTGCTCGCACCGGGCTCCTCGCCGCTGCGGGTGCTGCATCTTTCCGATCTGCACATGCGGCCCAACCAGCGCCGCAAGCAGGCCTGGCTGCGGGAGCTGGCCAAGTTGGAACCCGACCTGGTGGTCAACACGGGTGACAATCTGGCGCACCCGAAGGCGGTGCCTGCCGTCGTGCAGTCGCTGACCGAGCTGCTCTCGGTGCCCGGCCTGTTCGTGTTCGGTAGCAACGACTACTTCGCACCGCGGCTCAAGAACCCGCTGAACTACCTGACCAATCCACAGCATCGGGTACACGGTGAGCCGCTGCCCTGGCAGGACCTGCGGGCGGCGTTCACCGAACGGGGCTGGTTCGACCTCACCCACACCCGCCGCGACATCGAGGTTGGCGGGCTGCACATCTCGGTGGCCGGTGTCGACGATCCGCACCTCAAACGGGACCGGTACGACACGATCGCCGGTCCGGCGAATGCCGTGGCGAACCTGACGCTGGGGCTCACCCACTCACCCGAGCCGCGGGTGCTGGACCGCTTCGCCGCCGACGGCTATCAGCTGGTGCTGGCCGGGCACACGCACGGCGGCCAGTTGTGCCTGCCGTTCTACGGTGCGGTCGTCACCAACTGCGAACTGGATCGGTCGCGAGCCAAGGGCGCGTCCCGGTGGGGCGCCAACATGGCACTGCACGTGTCGGCGGGCATCGGCACCTCGCCGTTCGCGCCGGTGCGGTTCTGCTGCCGCCCGGAGGCCTCGCTGTTGACCCTGGTGGCCGCGCCGACGGGCGGTGGGCACGCCGGGTCACGTGCCGGTCAATCTTCGCCGGCGGTCTCGGCGCGCTGATCTGCTGACGGTATGACGACCGCGTCGCGCACCCGGCCGCGCCAGTGGGTTGACAACGCGGTGCGGCTGATCGAGGCAGATGCCAAACGCAGCGCCGACACTCATCTGCTGCGCTATCCCCTCCCCGCGGCGTGGTGCGACGGCATCGGTCCTGATTCAGATGTCGCGCTGTACCTCAAGGACGAATCCACCCACATCACCGGCAGCCTCAAGCACCGGCTGGCGCGGTCACTGTTCCTGTACGGACTGTGTAACGGGTGGATCGAAGAGAACACCACGGTGATCGAGGCGTCGTCCGGTTCGACGGCGGTCTCAGAGGCGTATTTCGCGGCGCTGCTGGGTCTGCCGTTCATCGCGGTGATGACGTCGTCGACCAGCGCATCGAAGATCGCCCTCATCGAAGCTCAGGGTGGCCGTTGCCATTTCGTCGCGGAGTCGTCGCAGGTGTATGCCGAAGCGCAGCGGCTGGCCGAGGAGACGGGCGGCCACTACCTGGATCAGTTCACCAACGCCGAGCGGGCCACCGACTGGCGCGGCAACAACAACATCGCGGAGTCGATCTTCGAGCAGATGCGCCTGGAGCCGCATCCGATTCCGGAGTGGATCGTGGTGGGCGCGGGCACCGGCGGCACCAGTGCGACCATCGGTCGGTTCATCCGCTACCGCAGGCACGCCACCCAGCTCTGCGTCGTCGACCCGGAGAACTCGGCGTTCTTTCCCGGCTACTCGCAGGGTCGCGACGACGTCGTCACCGCCGGGTCGTCACGGATCGAGGGCATCGGCCGCCCGCGGGTGGAACCGTCGTTCCTGCCAGACGTGGTGGATTGCATGATTGCGGTTCCGGACTCCGCCTCAGTCGCGGCCGCCCACCACGTCAGCACGGTCCTTGGCCGACGGGTCGGGCCGTCGACAGGGACAAACCTGTGGGGGGCGTTCGCGTTGCTGGCCGAGATGATCAAGCACGGCCGCAGCGGTTCGGTGGTGACCCTGCTGGCCGACAGCGGCGACCGCTATGCCGATACCTACTTCGACGACGACTGGCTGACCAACCAAGGATTGGATCCGTCGGGCCCGGCTGCGGTGCTGGCCGAGTTCGAGCGGTCCGGTTCCTGGTCCTGATCCGCGTCGGCCGTCAGGAACAACCACAACGCAGCGACGGCGAAGAACCCCAGATAGATGGCGGCGCCCAACACGGTCATGCCCTCTACAACGCCATGACGCGTCACATCCTTCCCTGCGCGGACGGTGACATACGCCGCTGAGCGGATGCCGGGGCGTCCGGCGTCGGACTAGGTTCTGGAGTCATGGACCTCCGCCGCCCGGTGGTTTGGCTGGTGCCGCTGGTCGTAGCGGCCATTCAGGTGTTCGGCAGCACGGGTATGCGACATCGCGTTCCCGATGCGCATTGGCTGCCGCTGAACTGGTTCGGCTACCTGTTGCTGATCGCCGGGCCGGTGGCACTGCTGGCCCGCATCCGCCACCCCTATCCGGTGCTGCTGGCGGTGCTGGCGATCACGCTGACCTACCTCCTGGCCGGGTTCGGTCCCGGGCCGGCCTTCTTGTCGCTGGTGGTGGCATTCCTGCAGGCCGCCACCAGCGGGCCGCGGTGGTGGACCTACCCGCTGCCGGTGCTCGGCTGGGTGGCGATGGCATGGCTCGTGCCTTGGTTGCGGGGTGCGCCGGGCCCTCCGCTGGAGGTCATCGGCGCGCTGGGGTCCTGGCTGCTGGTGCTGATCGCCATCGCCGAGGGGCTGCGGCAGCGCCGCTCGGTCCTGGTGGCGCGCCGGCAACGTCGTGATGCGATGGCGCTGCAGGCGCGGTCCGAGCAGCAGCGCCAGGCCACCGCCGCGCGGCTGGCCATCGCCCGCGAGCTGCATGACGTGCTTGCCCACAGCCTGTCGATGATCAACGTGCAGTCCTCGGTCGCCCTGGAACTCCTCGATGCCCAGCCGCAGCGCGCCGGCCCCGCGCTCGCAGCGATCAAAGAGGCCAGCCGCCAAGCCATTTCGGATGTGCACTCGCTGGTTACGGCGCTACGCACCGACGGCGGCGAGCCCACCGCGCCGACACCGGGCATCGCCGATCTGGACAGGCTGCTGAGCCCCGCGCGCGCCACCGGACTGACCGTGACGACGGCGGTGCACGGTGAGCCGCGGCCGCTGCCCGCGGTGATCGATGTGGCGGCAGCGCGCATCGTGCAGGAATCGCTGACCAACGTGGTTCGGCACTCCACGGCGACGGACGCGAGAGTCACCGTCGAGTACGGGCCTGCCGAGTTCGCGGTGTCGATCGACAACGACGGCCGCCCGCGCGGCGACGGACCGCCGGCAGGCGGCAGCGGAATCACCGGCATGCGAGAGCGGGTCAGGGCACTGCGTGGGGTCTTCACCGCCAACCGCGTACCCGGCGGTTTCAGCGTGCGGGCCAGGTTCCCGCTCGACGAAAGTGACCATGGCTGATGACGATTCGGGTTGTGGTTGCAGACGATCAGGCGCTGGTGCGGGCCGGGTTCGTCGCGCTGCTCGATGCTCAGGACGGCATCGAGGTGGTAGCCGAAGCGGATACCGGTTCCGCTGCGCTGGCGGCCGCCGTCGAGACGCGGCCCGATGTCGTGTTGATGGACATCCGGATGCCCGAGATGGATGGGCTGGCCGCCACCCGGGCGATCGCCGAGGATCCGACCCTGTCCGCGGTGCGGGTCGTGGTGCTGACCACGTTCGAGCTCGACGAGTACGTGTTCGAGGCCATGCGGGCGGGGGCAAGCGGCTTCCTCGTCAAGCACACCGAGCCGGCCGAACTGGTGCGGGCGGTCCGGGTGGTCGCGGCCGGTGACGCACTGCTCTCACCTTCGGTGACCCGCCGGCTGGTGTCGGAGTTCGCCGCGCACGCCAAGACGCCGATCGCCCCTGCGCTGCCCGACCTGACCGCACGCGAACGTGAGGTGATGGCCTTGGTGGCCGAGGGGTTGACCAACGCCGAGATCGGCGAGCGGCTGTTCATGAGCCCGGCCACCGCCCGCACCCACGTCAGCCGCATCCTGACCAAGCTCGGCGCGCGGGACCGCACCCAGTTGGTGGTGCTCGCCTACGAGAGCGGGCTGGTGCGCCCCGGCTGGCAGGGGTGACGGGTACGCGCCGCGGCGTAGGAGAATCGACGCCCGCGGGCCGATGCTTTGGGGGTTCGCACGCCGCAGGCTTGAGGCATGAGCATCTACGAAATCACCCCCACTGCAACTGCATTCCTGGCCGAACACGGCGGGCGGTTCGCCGACCATGACTGGAATCCGTGGTTCGTCCTCATCCCCATCACGTTCTGGACGCTGGTGATCGTCGGCGTCGTCTACCTGCTCCGGCGATTCCGCGGCCGCGGCGGCGAACGCACCCTGCGCGATGCGTACGCCAAGGGTGAGGTCAACGAGGCCGAATACCGCGAACGGCTGGCGGTGCTGCGCGAGACCCGCCGCTGAGCTGTTGTTCCCGCGTGGAGCCCTCGGCGAGCCATAACCGTTTGGCTTTCGACCGCCACGGTGCGATACGCTGTCGTGGCTTCACGCGGGGTGTGGCGCAGCTTGGTAGCGTGCTTCGTTCGGGACGAAGAGGTCGTGGGTTCGAATCCCGCCACCCCGACTCGCGTTTGTCGCAGATGAAAGGCTCTGACTGGTTCTCCAGGTCAGGGCCTTTTCTATTGCTCGGGTTTTTCGATGAGGTTCACGAGACCGTCCAGCACCCGAGCCAATCCGAATTCGTAGGCATGGGCGGCACTGTAGGCACTGTCGTAGGCCTGACCGGCCGCTGAGCCCACTCGCGAGGCCAATGGGTACCGGTCCTCGTCGAAGACACGCGCCAACAGTGGGCCGGTGCGCTCCCACCATTCGTGGTCGCTCACACCGCTGTCGGAGGCGGCTCGGCGAGTATCGATGGCAATGCGAGCGACGGACGTGACGAAGCCAAGGACATGGGTGAGCGCGGCGTCCATGTCGAGGTCGGTGAGGCCGAGGCCGTCGAAGGCGCCCAACTCGTGCTCGTACTTGCCTACTACGCCTGGGCCCAGCGGAGGGCGGGTGGTGGGCAGGTAGGCGACCCACGGATGGCGATCGAGCATCTTTCGGTTCTCGTCGGCGATGACCGAGACCCTTTGCCGCCAGGGCATTCCGGTGAGATCGGCACGTGGCATCTGTTGGTAGACGGTATCCAGCATGAGATCGAGCAGTTCGGCCTTGCCCGGGACGTAGGTATAGGTGGCCATAGGCGTGACACCCAGTTTGGCGGCGACAGAGCGGATGGTCAGCGCACCGAGTCCGTCGGTGTCTGCGATGTCGATGGCGGCCGCGATCAGCGCGTCGACGGTGGTGCGTTGCCTGGGGCCTCGGGTCGGCGCCGTCTGGCCAGGCTCCCGCCACAACAGTTCGAGCGTGCGTATCGGATCGCCCGCGCTGCTCCGCTCGCCCGCACGCCTGCTCATAGTCGCCTCACCTTCGGCCCTTCCTGTACAACGTATAGTGTACGACGTACAGAGATGTTTGGAGAGCAAGGAGACGCCATGACCACCGTGCCCCCGAGAAATGACTTCCGCCCCACCCAAGCGGACCTCGACGAGGTCATCGCCTGGTTCGAGCGATACGACGCCCTGGCGGTGGCCAAGGACATCGAAGGGATGGCGGACCAGGCGATGTTTCCGATCAACGAGGTCACCGACGGCCGCGCGGAGTCGTGTGACCGCGAGCGCTTCGTGGCGCAGATGGCCGAACAGTTGAGCGCCGACGGCGAATTCACCATGGACTCCACCCGCACGCCGCACTTCATCAACGAGAACCTCGTCTTCGTCATCACCGACGCGACCATCACCGTCGGGGATTTCAGTCAGCAGGTGCGATACGGCGATCTCCTGGTCAAGTCGGCGGACGCGTGGAAATTTCAAACCATGGTTCAGGGCGGCTGGGGCGACAACTGAAGCCGGCGTTGCACTGACTGAACACTTGACCAATCAACTGGTCATCTGTTTAAACTACTGACCATGCGTCCAACCGAGGATGTCACCGCGAGGGCACGGATCAGGGACGCAGCCATGCGCCTGTTCGCCGAACACGGCGTGAAGGAAACGACCATCCGCACGATCGCCACCGAAGCAAATGTGGCTCCGGGCCTGGTCTCCCATCACTTCGGCAACAAGCAGGGCCTGCGCGACGCGTGCGACGCCTACGTCATGGACTACCTTCGCCGCGTGATCGCCGACGGTGTAGACGGGCAGGCGATCGCCGACCCCGGCTATCTCGGCGAGGTCTACCAGAGCGCACCTATCGTGCTGCGCTACGTCTCACGGGCCTTGGTCGACGAATCACCCGGAGCCACAAGGCTCTTCGATGGTCTCGTGGAACTGACCGAGCAGTACCTCACCACCCATCCTCCGCAGGGCCGCGCCGCGCAACAGGATCTGCGGACCCTGGCCGCGGTCCACGTCGCGATGCGGCTCGGGGTATGGGTACTGCACCCGCATCTGGTCCGCGCGCTCGGCGGGCAGGCGCTCACCCCCGAGGTGCTCACCCGGATCAGCGCAGCGGTGCTCGACGCGATATCGCCCGATCTGGCCGGTGCCGACCTGATGTCGTTGGTGCGCAGTGGTTTAGACCGTTACCAGCAGGAGCAACACAAATGACCGAGAAAGTCAGCCTCACCGGAGCGCAGGAGACCACGCTTGCCACGCTCTACGGCAAGGCAATGGAAAGCCGGCGCCCAGATTCGATCCTGCAGGACACCGCGGCCGACGAGGCGCTGGGTCGCGTCGACTACGACTTCAGCAAGCTGCGGATCCGCCGCACTGACCACCTGTCCCTCGCGGTGCGGGCCAGAGCATACGACACCTGGGCCGGGCAGTTCATCGCCGCTCACCCGCACTGCACCGTCCTGCACCTGGGTTGCGGCCTGGACACCAGGGTCTACCGGGTGGCCCCGCCGCCATCCGTCGCCTGGTACGACGTCGACTTTCCCGACGTGATCGCGTTGCGGCGCAAGCTCTTCGGCTCCGAGGTTCCGATGATCGCCAAGTCCCTCACCGATCCGACGCTGCTTGACGGGATCACCGGCGAGACGCCCGTGCTGGTCGTCGCCGAGGGCGTGACGCCGTACCTGCCGGCCGACGACGGCATCGCCCTGCTGCGCCGCATCACCGACCATTTCCCTTCCGGCCAACTGCTTTTCGACGGCTACGGCCGGGGAGGTCTGTGGTTCCTGCAGCGCTACGGCTGCGTGAAAGCCTCAGGCGCCAGGCTGGGCTGGAGCATCGGGGATCCGCGTGACCTCGAGCGCGCAGTGCCCGGCCTGAGGTTCGACGCCGAACTCTGGTACTCCGACGCACCCGGCATGGAGCAGCACCTGTCCTGGCTGAACCGGCGCCTGCTGCACGCCATGTACCGAGTGCCCGCAGTGCGCCGCCTCGGCCGCCCGCTGCGGTACACATTCGGCTGACGCCGGCCCGTTGGTCACCCAACAGGCGTGACGGAGGTCTCAACCAAGCGGTCGGTAGCGTCACTGCGATGACGGCCTCTACCACGAGTTGGATAAGCAATCTGCTGCGGTTCGACCGTGTCGGTGACGTCTTCCGGATTCGTGAACCCCGAAGCGGGGCGGTCGAGCGGCTCTTCGGCGGCCTGATCGCGGCGCAGTCGCTGGCCGCGGCCGGCGCCACAGTCGAGGCCGACAAGCTGCCGCAGTCGCTGCACGCCTACTTCGTCCGCGGCGGCCGGTACGACGCCGATGTCGAGTTCCACGTCGAGCGCACCCGGGACGGGCGTGCATTCGCCACCCGACGGGTCACCGCAATCCAGGACGGCGCGGTCATCCTGGAGATGATCGCGTCGTTCCACAAACCCGAGCCAGGCGTCGACTGGCAACCCGAAAGCACCCCGATCCTCGAGTTCGAATCCGCGATCGCCAAGAGTGCGGTCGTCGACTTCGGGGACCTGTTCGAATTGCGCACCATGGCGGGCGACGATTCGGAATTCGCGGTCCCGCCGTTCTGGATCAGGACCCATGAACAGATCGAGGACGATCCTTTGATCCGGGCGTGCGCCCTTACCTACATGTCGGACCTCGGACCGGTACCTGCGGCGCTACCACCGCAAACTCCCCTGCGGGCTGACCTCGGCTTCGCCGCGAGCCTCGACCATTCCATCTGGTTTCACCGCCCGTTCAGTCCGGCCGCGTGGCATCGCTACGAGGTTCGTTCGGTTAACCACAACGATTCGCGTGGGCTGGCGGCGGGTTCGCTGTACGCCGCCGACGGCACGCTGGTGGCCAGCGTGACCCAAGAAGCCCTGTGGCGCATGTGAACCACCGTTGACAGCTGTCAGGTTTGTGACGAAGCACGCGTTGACGCAATAAACCGGCAGGTCGGACAATAAGAAATCGTGATAATGAAATCCGAGAGCGATTTGATCGCAGACGTTCAGGACCGCCTGGTGAAACGTTTCAAATCATTCCCGCCCGAACGCGTCTCCGCAGCCGTCGACGACGCTCATCATCGCTTCGATGGCAGCGTTATCCGCGACTTCGTGCCGTTGCTCGTCGAGCGCCGCGTGGCCTCCGAACTCGCGTCTGTGTAATCCGCACGTTTGTGGTCGCGCCGCTGCGGGCAATCCGTGGCGATGAAGCTTTCCGACGCCCTTTCGGGTGCCGCTGCCATGCCGGTCCAGATCAGCGCTTCACTGCGGCACCGGCGGCTGTTCCATCCGACGGGCGTGTTGGCTGACGGGACCCTCGAGAGGACCGCACCCGTAGGTGAAGGTCTGCCTCTGCATTCGTGCGAGATCACCGGCCGGGTGTCCAAGGGGATCGGCCTGCCCGGCGCTCTGCCGGATATCGCCGGGTTGGCATGGCGAATGCCGCCCCAGTTGTCCGGCACGCCATGGGATGTGCTGCTCGCCTCGACTGTGGCCGGTCAACGAATCGGGTTGTGGCCGGCGGCTTCCTGGCGCGACATCACCTTCTCGAGCCTGATGCCGCTGCGGTTTGACGGGAGTGTTTGGTGGCTCCGAGCTCGCCTGACGACAGTGTTCGACGGCAGAGGCTTGTCGCTGGCCAGTGTCGTCGACCAACTCGGCCGTGCCGGCTTGGAATTCGATGTGGAGCAAGCCTCGACCACCGGTGAGTTTCGCCCGCTGGCGCGCCTGTCGCTGCACAAGAAGTTGCCGCCCGGCCGGGACATCTCGTTCGATCCGACCCTGCACACGGCGCCCGGCGTCGCTTTGGTGCCGGGGTGGCTGTCCGACGTTCGCCGCGTGGCATACCGCCGGAGCCGGATCGGGCGCGGGGCCGAGTGATTCAGTCCGGCGGCTCCTGCTCAGGACCTTCCGGGTTATCCACGTCCGGGGTGTCTTCCGGCACCTTCTTGGCGCCTTTGTCTTCGTCAGCGTGCTCTTCGTCGTAGACGCCGTTTCCTCGTGGCATGGCACTCGAAGTACCCGGCCCCCACCCGTTTCAACCGGTGTACCGCTCAGAGCCGCGACTTCACCGCCGCCGAAAGTCGCGCTCCGTCAGCCTTGCCCGCGGCGATCGCGGTGGCGGCCTTCATCACCTGGCCCATCTGACGCATGCTCGGGCGTTCCCCGATCTGTTCGGCCACCTGCGCGATGGCCGTGTCGGCCACGTCGGCCAACTCGGCATCGGTCAACGGCGTCGGCAGGTACTCGTCGATGACGCGCGCCTCAGCGTGTTCGGTGGCCGCCAGCTCGCCGCGGCCGTTCTGGGTGTAGATCTCCGCCGACTCACCGCGCTTCTTGGATTCGCGGGCCAGCACCGCGATCACGTCGGCGTCGCTGAGCTCACGCGACTGCTTACCCGAGACCTCTTCGGTCTGAATCGCCGCCAGCAGCATCCGCAATGTGGCGGTGCGCAGCTTGTCCTGGGACTTCATCGCACTGGTGAGGTCCGCGCGCAGCCTGTCCTTGAGTTCGGCCATACGGCAAACCTACGCCGCGCCCGGATCCTCGCCGGCGTGAAAACGCGCATCAACCGCGACCGAGACCTCGATATCGGCGGGGGCGAGTTGCACCTCGGGTGCGCCTGCCACGGCCATCGCCCGCATTGCCACCGGCGGTGGGCCGCCCTCGTGCGGCGACCGGCCCAGCATTCCAGCGTCGGCGATCGCAACGGGGCGTACGGGGCCGAGGCCCAACGCGTCGGCGTACCGCTGGGCGCGCGTGACCGCATCCGCAACCGCGCGGGTATGTACCTCGCCGACCAACTCGTCGTGGTGTCTGGTGGTCAGCGCCCACTCGATGCGGGACAGCTGAAAGCCCCCGGTATCGGTGATGTGCCCGCCGACCCAGCGCGACAACGCGGTGAAATCACTGAACTTCACCTGAATGCCGACACTGGCGTGATGCACCAGCGGCAGCTGCTTGCCCTCGTTGTTCCATGGACGGTTCGCCCAGGTGCGCAGCTGTTGAGTGGACCACCAGGTGACCGGACCGCCATCGGGATTGTGCAGCGGCTCGATGGTGGCCTTCACCACTTCCAGATCGCGGACCACCTGGTCGTACACCGACTCGATCGCGGGACCCTCGTAGGCGATGCTGGCATGCACCGTCCCCCGTTCGGGCGGCTCGTAGGCGGAATATGATCCGCGCACGATGATTTCGGTCGGCATACGTCTCACCGTATTCCACGCACACCACACGTTTGGGGTCGCGGGCAGGCCACGTTGTCAATTTGTCCGGCCATGGACAGGATGGGGAGCATGAGCAACCGCTCCCCATGGGCTGTCGACGGGTCCATCCCGTACCACCCGCAGCCGCCGGGCCCGCCCCATCTGGGGTACACCCCACCCGGATACGGACCTCCACCTGGCTACGGGCCACCACCTGGCTTTTACCCGCCACCGGGTTACGCGCCATACCCGGACGCGTTGAAACCGGGTGTCATCCCGCTGCGGCCGCTGAGCCTGTCCGACATCTTCAACGGTGCGGTGGCCTACATCCGGAAAAACCCGAAGGCCACCCTCGGACTCACCACCATGGTCGTGGTCGTTGCCCAACTCATCGCGCTCGTGCTGCAGATCGGACCGCTGGCCGCGATCGGCGGCTTGGGATCGACCCCGCAAGGCGACTCGCCGTCGGTGGGGGCGTTGGCAGCGTTCTCCGGCGCGACGATCGCCGGCGTTCTCGTCAGCCAGCTCGCATCGGTACTGCTGACCGGCATGCTGACGGTCGTCATCGGGCGGTCGGTGTTCGGCGGATCCATCACCATCGGGCAGGCCTGGCAGCAGTTGCGCGGGCGCTTTCTGGCGCTGATCGGACTGACGGCGCTGCAAGGGCTCGTCGTCATCGTGGTCTGCGCACTCATCGTGGCCGCCATCATGGTCGCGGGCGCCGCAGCCGGCGGGGCAGCCGCATTCCTGGTCGGGGCTCCGCTGGTACTGGCAGCCGTCGTCGGCTTCATTTTTGCGATGACGGTTCTGCTGTTCGCGCCCGCGCTGATCGTGCTCGAGCGACTCGGGGTGTTCCCGGCGATCGCCCGGTCGTTCGCCTTGGTGAAGAAGGACTTCTGGCGGGTGTTGGGCATCTGGATGCTCGCGGCGATCGTGACCACCGTGGTGGGGACCGCGGTGGGCGCCCCGTTCAGCATCGTCGGCCAAGTGCTGTCGCTGGAACCCGAGCGGGTCGGCATGTCGATCATCGGCCTCATCCTGGTGGCGATCGGCAGCATGATCGGGCAGATCATCACCGCACCCTTCGGGGCCGGTGTCGACGTGCTGCTCTACACCGACCGGCGTATCCGGGCCGAGGCATTCGACCTGGTGCTGCAGACCGGTGCGGCCGGGCCCGCCGAATCCACCGACCAACTGTGGCTGATCCGGCGCTTCTGAGGTGACGACTATCGACATCGACAGGGACGCTGCGCACGACGCTGCCCAGACCGAGCTGAACAAGCCGATCTATCCGAGGGCCTCGCTCACCGAACAGTTCATGGATTGGATCAACGAGCTGCTGTATCGGCTCGCTTTCGAGGGTTCGACGGTTCCCGGCGGCTGGTTCACCATCTCGGTCCTTGTCATCCTGGTGGTGATCGCGCTGGTGGTCGCGGTGCGGATCGCCCGACGCGCCATGCGTACCAATCGCGACGACAGGCATGCGCTGTTCGGCAACCGGGAGTTGAGCTCGGCCGAACACCGTGCGATCGCCGAACGGTTTGCGGCGGAAGGAAATTGGGCAGCTGCGATCCGGCATCGACTCCGGGCGGTGGCACGTCATCTTGAGGAGTCCGGCATACTCGACCCCGTTCCGGGACGGACAGCCACCGAACTCGCCCGCGACGCCGCTGCCGCACTACCGACATTATCCGGTGAATTGTCTTCGGCGGCAGTTATATTCAACGATGCCACCTATGGTGAGCAACCCGGCACCGAGTCCGGGTACCGGATGATCGCCGACCTCGACGCCAAGCTGCCCGACCACGGTCCGGTATTGGCCGGCGCCGCCGCCACGGCCGGCACCGCCGACGGCTGGGCGCACGTTCGATGAAGGAGACGGACTCGGTTCCTCGCGCAAGCGCTCGTCAGCCTCGCACGACGCGCTGGGTGATACTCGCGCTCGTAGTCATCGTCGCGGTGGCGATCGTGACGACGTATCTCACCGCGCCGCGGCCCGGCGGCCAGATGGATCCCGAATCCACCTCGCCCGGCGGCGCGCGCGCTCTGGTAACACTGCTGCGCGACAACGGCGTCGACGTCACCGTCGCCTCTACCGCCGAGGACGCCGAGCGCGCCGCCGAACCCGGCACCCTGCTGGTGGTGGCGCAGACGATGTTCCTGTCCGGCGAGGAGCAACTGGACCACCTGACGCAGGCCCGCGGCGACCTGTTGCTGGTCGAACCGGTGACCAAGACCAGGCAGGCGCTCGCCCCGCACCTGAAACTGGGCGAGCCGAGTGCGTTCGGTGGTGGCGAGCCCGATTGTGAACTCGCCGAAGCGAACCGGGCCGGCGAAGCCCAGTTCGGTCTGACCGACACGTTCGAGGCATCCGGCGACATCCCGGTGACGCGCTGCTACGGCGGCGCGGTGGCCCGCTACCACGACGATGACCGGACGGTGACCGCCGTCGGCACCGCCGAGTTCATGTCGAACTCCGGGCTACTCGAGCAGGGCAACGCAGCGCTTGCGATGAATTTGGCCGGCACTCAGTCAAGGGTGATCTGGTATGCGCCACAACGATTTACCGGCACCTCGTCGGGCGACGCCAAGCTGTCCGACCTCATGCCAGACGCGATCCGGTGGATGGTCCTGCAGCTGTGCCTGGTCGTGGCGCTGCTGGCGATATGGAAGGCCCGTCGTATCGGCCCACTCGTCGCCGAATCCTTGCCAGTGGTGGTTCGTGCCTCCGAAACGGTCGAGGGACGCGGCCGCCTGTACCGGTCCCGCCGGGCCCGTGACCGCGCCGCCGACGCCTTGCGCACCGCCACACTGCAACGGCTGCTCCCCCGTCTCGGACTGACGGCGGGCGCCGAACCGCCAGCGGTGGTGGCCGCTGTCGCAGCCCGCTGCGGCGGGGACACCGCGTCGACCGGCCACGTACTGTTCGGCCCGGCACCTGCCACCGATTCCGACCTCATCCATCTCGCCCACCAACTCGACGACATCGAAAGGCAGGTCGCCCAGTCGTGACTCAGCCAGCCCAGCCCAATGACTCCGATGCGGCACGAAATGCGTTGCTGGCCTTACGCAATGAGATCGCCAAAGTGGTGGTCGGCCAGGATGCGGTGGTCAGCGGCCTGGTGATCGCGCTGCTGTGCCGGGGACACGTTCTGCTCGAAGGCGTCCCCGGTGTGGCCAAGACGCTGTTGGTACGCACCCTTGCGGCAGCGCTGTCTTTGGAGTTCAAGCGCGTGCAGTTCACCCCAGACCTCATGCCCGGCGACGTGACGGGCTCACTGGTGTACGACGCGCGCACCGCCGAGTTCGAGTTCCGCTCCGGGCCGGTGTTCACCAACCTGATGTTGGCCGACGAGATCAACCGGACCCCTCCGAAAACCCAAGCGGCTCTGCTGGAGGCGATGGAGGAACGTCAGGTCAGCGTCGACGGCGTGCCAAGGCCACTGCCCGACCCGTTCATCGTCGCGGCCACCCAGAACCCGATCGAGTACGAAGGCACCTATCAGCTGCCCGAGGCCCAACTCGACCGCTTCCTGCTCAAGCTCAATGTTCCACTGCCACCGCGGGATCAGGAGATCGCGATCCTGAGCCGCCACGCGCACGGCTTCGATCCCCGCGACCTGTCCGCGGTGCAACCGGTGGCCGGGGCGGCAGAACTTGCCGCGGGACGCGCTGCCGTGCGGCAGGTCCTGGTCGCCGACGAGGTGCTCGGCTACATCGTCGACATCGTCGGGGCCACCCGTCATTCGCCTGCACTGCAACTCGGCGTGTCCACGCGTGGGGCGACAGCCCTGCTGGCGACCGCCCGGTCGTGGGCATGGCTGTCCGGCCGCAACTACGTCACCCCCGACGACGTCAAGGCGATGGCCCGGTCCACCCTGCGGCACCGGGTGGCGCTGCGGCCCGAGGCCGAGCTGGAAGGCGCCTCACCTGACGGCGTGCTCGACGGCATCCTGGCAGCCGTCCCGGTCCCGCGCTGATGGTTCTCACCGGCCGCGCCGGCCTGGCCGCGTTGATCGGCGTCCTGCCGATCGCGTTGGCGCCTTGGCCTGCAATGGCTTTCGCTGTGCTGCTGGGTCTGTTGGCGGTTGCGGTGGCGGTCGACGTGGCACTGGCCGGCAGCGCCGGCGACCTGCAGTTCCTGCGCAGCGGCGAGGGCACCGCACGCCTGGGGCAGCCGGTCGACGCGGTGCTCGCGGTGCACAACACCGGACAGCGCAGGCTGCGCGGCCGGATCCGGGATGCGTGGGCGCCGAGTGCTGCCGCAGAGCCGCGCACCCACCCGGTGAGTATCGCGGCCGGGCAACAGGTCCGGATCGTCACCCGGTTGCGGCCCGTGCGCCGCGGCGATCAGCGCTCCGAAGTGGTCACCGTCCGTTCGATCGGTCCGCTGGGATTGGCGGGGCGGCAACGGTCGCATCGGGTTTCGGGGCAGGTCCGCATCCTGCCGCCGTTCCTGTCCCGCAAGCATCTACCGTCCCGACTGGCCAGGTTGCGCGAACTGGACGGCGCGATACCGGTGCTGATCCGCGGCCAGGGCACTGAATTCGACTCGCTGCGTGAGTATGTCGTCGGCGACGACGTTCGGTCGATCGACTGGCGGGCGACCGCACGGCGCGCCGACGTCGTGGTGCGCACCTGGCGGCCGGAACGGGACCGGCGGGTGGTGATCGTGCTCGACACCGGCCGGACGTCGGCGGGCCGTGTCGGCGTGGACCCCACCGCAAGCGATCCGGGTGGTTGGCCGCGGCTGGACTGGTCGATGGACGCGGCGCTGCTGCTGGCCGCACTGGCCGCACGCGCGGGAGATCACGTCGACTTCCTGGCCATCGACCGGGTCACCCGTGCCGCGGTGTTCAACGCCTCGCGCACCGAGCTGCTGGCCCAGCTGGTGGGGGCGATGGCCCCACTGCAGCCGGCGCTGGTGGAATCCGATGCAACCGGGATGGTTTCGGCGGTGACCCGGCGCGTACGCGGCCGCTCACTTGTGGTCCTGCTGACCGACCTGAACGCTTCGGCCCTCGACGAAGGCTTGATGACGGTGCTGCCCCGGCTGTCCACGCGCCATCAACTGCTGATTGCCGCCGTCGCCGATCCGCGGGTGGACCATCTGGCCGCTGGCCGCTCCGATGCCGCCCAGGTGTACGACGCGGCAGCAGCCGAGCGGTCCCGCAATGATCGCCGCGCGATCGCATCACGGCTGCGGCGCCACGGCGTCGATGTGGTCGACGCCCCGCCCGAAGAGTTGGCGCCGGCCCTGGCCGACCACTACCTGGCGATGAAAGCCGCCGGCAAGCTCTAGCTCGTCGGGACCACGTCGGGCGCGTCTTCGACGTCCCCGGTCTCCCCCGCCCGAACAGCCTTGCGCCCGAAGTGGAAGACGTAGCCCAGGAACGCGATCTCGACGATGACCCCGATCGCGATCCGCGCGAACGTCGGCAACGGCGACGGCGTCACGAACGCCTCGACCAGACCGGAGATCAGCAGCACCACCACCAGTCCGATGGCGACGGAGACCACGGCCCTGCCCTGTTCGGCGAGTACCTGGCCGCGGGGCCGGTCGCCGGGTGAGATCACTGTCCAGCCCAGCCGCATTCCTACCGCCCCGGCCAGGAACACCGCCGTCAGCTCCAGCAGTCCGTGCGGGGTGATCAGCCCGAGGAACAGATCCCCTGCCCCGGCATGGAACATCAATCCGGCGATCACTCCTAGATTGGCAGCGTTCTGGAACAACACATACGGGATGGGCAGGCCCAGGAGGATCGCGAACATGATGCATTGGGCGGCGACCCAGGCGTTGTTCACCCACACCCGCAACGCGAACGATCCGGCCGGGTGCTCGCTGTAGTACGACGCGAAATCGTGGTTGACCAATTCCTCGATCTCACTTGGGGTTCCGAGCGCCGAGTGCACCTCTGGGTTGCCCGACACCCAGATCGCGAGCGCGGCGGTCACGACGAAGAAGCCCACCGCGGTACCGAGCCACCACCGCCACGACCGGTACGCCACGACGGGGAAGGACACCGTCCAGAACCGGACGAACTCCCGCCACAGCGGCGCATGCGCGCCCGTCACCGCCGCGCGCGCCCGGGCCACCAACCCGGAAAGCCGCCCGACGAGCACCGAATCCCCCGACGCCGACCGCACCATCGAAAGGTGCGTCGACACCCGCTGATAGAGATCCACCAGCTCGTCCACCTCGGCGCCGGTCAACCGTCGCCGCCGTTTCACCAGCTGATCCAACCGGTCCCAGGTGGCGCGATGGGCCATCACGAAAGCATCGACATCCACCCGGCAAATCGTAGTCGGTAGCGTATGACGTTATGGTTTCCCAGCCTGAGCCAGTGGTGACCGGGGATGCCGTGGTCCTCGATGTTTCGATCGCGCAGTTGCCGGTACGGACCTTGGCGGCGCTCATCGACATCCTGGTGGTCTTCATCGCCTACATCGCCGGGGTGATGCTGTGGGCGATCACACTCAGCCAACTCGACGAGGCACTGTCGGCGGCCATTCTGATCATCTTCACCGTGCTGGCCCTTGTGGGGTACCCGGTGATCATGGAGACCGCGACGCGTGGCCGCTCCCTGGGCAAGATGGCACTCGGATTGCGGGTGGTGTCCGAGGACGGCAGCCCCGAACGCTTTCGCCAGGCTCTGTTTCGCGCGTTGGCCGGCTTCATCGAGATCTGGATGTTCACCGGCGGCCCCGCGGTCATCTGCAGCCTGCTGTCGCCCAAAGGCAAGCGGATCGGCGACATCTTCGCCGGCACCGTGGTGATCAGCGAACGCGGACCGAAAATGACCCCGCCCCCGGTCATGCCGCCGGCGCTGGCGTGGTGGGCCTCGTCACTGCAACTGTCCGGGCTGGGGCCCGAGCAAGTCGAGCTGGCCCGGCAGTTTCTGTCCCGAGCCGCGCAACTCGATCCACCGGTGCGTGACGACATGGCCTACCGGATCCTCGGTGAGGTCGCCACGCGGATCTCACCGCCACCGCCGCCGGGCGCTCCTCCGCAATATGTTCTGGCAGCGGTCCTCGCTGAACGTCACCGCCGCGAACTCGCTCGGCTGATGCCGGCGGGGCCGATGCAGCCGATGGCTGTGCCACAGGCCGCCTACTACGCGCCTCACTCGCCGCCTCCGCCTCCGCCTGCTCCTCCCGCGCCGCCTCCGCCTCCTACCAGCGGATTCACCCCACCAAGCTGAGTTTTGGGACACTACTGTCTCATTTTGACCCAGATGTGTTATATTTTGATCCATGACCAGCCAGGTATCGCTGCACAGCGGGGTGCGTGAACGCACCAGCAAGGCGATCCTCGATGCCGCGATGACGGTGCTCGCCGATCAACCCGCGGCCGCGCTGGGCGACATCGCCGCGGCCGCCGGCGTCGGCCGTAGCACGGTGCACCGGTACTACCCGGAACGCACCGACCTGCTGCGCGCGCTGGCCCGCCACGTGCACGAGCTGAGCAACGCTGCGATCGAACGAGCCGATCCCGCCCATGGGCCTGCCGACGCGGCGCTGCGCCGGGTGGTGGAAAGCCAGCTCGATCTGGGGCCCATCTTCCTCTTCGTCTACAGCGAGCCGACGATTCTCGCCGACCCTGAGCTGGCGGCCTACCTGGATACCGGCGACGAGGCCATCGTCGAGGTGCTCAACCGGGCATCGACCGAGAGGCCCGAATATCCCCCAGGATGGGCCCGACGGGTGTTCTGGGCGTTGATACTGGCGGGCTACGAAGCCGCCAAGCAGGACGGCACCCCGCGCCACCAGATCGTCGACGCCATCATGACCAGCCTGACCACCGGCACCATCCACCTGCCGCGCGCCTGAATCTTCTCGCGCCGCAATCCAATTCTTCGCTTTTCTCAGGAGCTTCCCGAATGTCCACCTGTATCGACGGTGCGCCGTCGACAACCACCAAGACTCCAGCCCGGTCTTGGTTGGCACTGGCCATGCTCGCGCTGCCGGTGATGTTGATCGCGATCGACAACACCGTGCTGGCCTTCGCCCTGCCGTCGATCGCCGAGGATTTCCGGCCCGCGGCGTCCACTCAGCTGTGGATCGTCGACGTCTACTCCCTGGTGCTGGCCGCATTGCTGGTCACCATGGGCGGGCTCGGTGACCGATTCGGCCGGCGCCGGCTGCTGCTCATCGGCGCCACCGGCTTCGCCGTGGTTTCCGCACTGGCCGCGGTCGCACCCAGCGCCGAGTACCTGGTCGCAGCCCGTGCGTTGCTCGGAGTGTTCGGCGCGATGCTCATGCCATCGACACTGTCGCTGATCCGCAACATCTTCACCGACGCCTCGGCTCGCCGGCTCGCGATCGCCGTCTGGGCCTCGTGTTTCACCGCCGGGTCGACGCTCGGCCCCATCGTTGGCGGCGCGCTGCTGCAGCATTTCCATTGGGGTTCGGTGTTTCTGGTGGCGGTGCCGATCCTGCTGCCGCTGCTCGTCCTTGGCCCGAAGCTGATCCCGGAATCCCGCGACCCGAATCCGGGCCCGCTGGATCTGACCAGCGTGGTGCTGTCGTTCACGGCGATGCTGCCTTTCGTCTGGGCCATCAAGACCGCGGCCCACGACGGCCTGTCGCTCATTGTGGTCCTGGCATTCGCCGCAGGCATCGCGTCCGGCGCGTTGTTCGTGCGCCGGCAGAAGCGCAGTGCCACACCGATGCTCGATATCGGGCTGTTCTCCTACGGGCCGTTCAGCTCGTCGATCCTGGCGAACTTCCTGTCCATCGTCGGATTGATCGGGTTCATCTTCTTCATCTCCCAGCATCTGCAGCTGGTACTGGGCATGTCGCCGTTGGCTGCCGGTCTGGTCACGCTGCCGGGGGCGGTGGTGTCGATGATCGCCGGCCTCGCGGTGGTGAAGGCCGCCAAACGCTTTTCCCCGCAGTCCCTGATGATCTTCGGCCTGGTGTTCGTCGCCGCCGGGTTCCTCCTGATTCTGCTGTTCCGCCACGACCTCTCAGTGGCCGCGATCATCGTCTCGTTCGTGGTGCTCGAGCTCGGCGTGGGGGTGTCACAGACGGTGTCCAACGACACCATCGTCGCGTCCGTCCCGGCCGCCAAAGCCGGTGCGGCGTCGGCGGTTTCGGAGACGGCGTATGAGCTGGGCGCGGTGGTCGGCACAGCAACGCTCGGCACGATCTTCACCGCGTTCTACCGGACCAACATCGATGTTCCGGCCGGGCTCACGCCCACTCAGGCCGGTGACGCCGCCGAGAGCATCGGCGGCGCGGTGTCGGTAGCTGGCGAGTTGCCTGCCAAGACCGCTGCGGCCCTGGTGGATTCGGCACGTGTGGCGTTCGATTCCGGCATCGCGCCGACGGCCATTATCGCGGCGACCCTGGCGTTGGCCGCTGCGGCTGTGGTGGCGGTCTCGTTCGGTCGTCAGGCTCGGCGGTAGCCCAAAACATACCTGCACACCAACGGCATCCACGTGGATACGCCCAATCCGCGCCAGTAACGCTGTGGCGGAAAAACACGCTTCAGAGCTTCACGAAAGGCTGTCCAGTGCGCACAGCTAGCGCTCAGCGGTACGCCAATCCGGCCAACATCAACGCCGCACCGACGAAACCGGTCGCAGTGCGAACGTGGTTCCAGGCGGTCCAGGTGGTGAAGTAGGACTGCCACTCGGTGACCGCGTCGGCGATGTCGGCGCGCAGAAGGCGATTGTTGAGCGGCACGTTGAACACCATCGTGACGATGAATCCGAGCACGCCGAAGATTGCGCCGGCCAACAGCAGCCAGCTGCCCGGCTGGCCGATCCGGGTCAGCGCCACGACGCCGACCGCTGCCGCCAGCACCGTCGACGCGAGGAAGAACAACAGAAACGCCGGGTTGGCGTTGGCTTCGGCGTTCATGCCGCGCATCGCGGTGAAGGCCTCGACCGGTTCCGTGCGGTTCAGGCCGCGCATGACGAAGGTGGAGAACGCGTAGAAGATGCCACCCATGGCGGCGCTGGCAAGCGCGGCAACCGCGGTGAGAACGACGACTGGGCTCAGGTTCATACCTATAGTGAAGCGCCGCCCGGCCAGACGTTCCATCGCTGACAGTCCCATTTTCATACGTGGGAGTCTTGAGAGCGTGACGCGTGATTTCGACGAACTGGTGGCCGAGGCCGAGGCGGCACCCGTCGACGGGTGGGACTTCTCCTGGCTGGACGGCAGGGCCACCGAAGCGCGCCCCTCCTGGGGTTACCAGCGGTTGCTCGGTGAGCGGTTGGCTGCGGCCGGTTCTGCGCTGGATATCCAGACCGGTGGCGGTGAGGTGCTGGCCGGGGTGCCAAAGTTCCCGCAGACCATGGCGGCGACTGAGTCGTGGGCGCCCAATCTGGCCAGGGCCACCCAAGTGCTCCGCCCGCGTGGCGTCGTGGTCGTCGCAGCCCCCGACGAGCCACCGCTGCCGTTCGCCGACGCCGCTTTCGACCTGGTGACCAGCCGTCATCCCGCCACTGTGTCGTGGACCGAGATCGCGCGTGTGCTCACCCCGGGCGGCACCTATTTCGCCCAACATGTCGGACCCGCAACCTGTTTCGAGCTGGTGGAGTACTTTCTCGGCCCGCAGCAGCAGGCGCGTAGGAAACGCAGGCCCGAGGACGAGAGCGCGGCGGCGCGCGCGGCCGGCCTCGACGTCGTGGACCTGCGGTCCGAGCGGCTGCGGATGGAGTTCTTCGATATCGGCGCGGTCGTGTATTTCCTGCGCAAGGTGATCTGGACGGTGCCCGGGTTCACCGTCGACGGCTACCGCGACCGCCTCTATGCCCTGCACCGCCAGATCGAGGCGGACGGCCCGTTCGTCGCGCACTCATCCCGGCACCTGATCGAGGCACGAAAAGCGCACTGAGGGTTACGCTACCGACGTGGATGCCCTGGCCGGACTGCTGGACGGTGTGCGTGCGCGCGGCGCTTTCGTTCTCCGGATGCGGATGGACCCGCCGTGGTCGATGAGCATTCGGGATGATGCACCGCTGGCCCTGATCTGCCAGACCGCGGGTAGCGCCGTCATCGTCGGTGAATCCAGTGGAACCACCCGGTTGGAGCGCGGCGATGTGGCACTGACCCGGGGCACCGAACACTATGTCTTCGCCGACGATCCGGCCACGGTGCCGACGGTGGTGATCCTTCCCGGACAACGCTGCACGTCGCTTTCGGGTGCCGATCTGCATTTCGAGATGTCACTGGGCGTACGGACCTGGGGCAACTCGATATCGGGTGCCACGCAGGCGATCGTGTGCGCCTACGAGGGCCGCAGCGCGGTCAGCGCGCGGTTGCTCGACGCACTACCGCCGGTGACCGTGGTGCGTAGTGGTGAGTGGGATTCCCTGCTGGTGGATCTGCTCGCGACCGAGGCAGGGTGTGACGGGCCGGGACAGGAGGCCTATCTGGACCGGCTGATCGATCTGCTGCTGATCGCGGTGCTGCGCACCTGGTTCGACCGCGGCAGCAATGCACCGTCGTGGTGGCAGGCCGAACAGGATCCGATCGTCGGACCGGCGCTGCGGCTGATTCACCACAACCCCGCCCATCCCTGGACTGTCGCCAATCTTGCTGCCGCCGTGGGATGTTCGCGCGCGGTGTTCGCCCGGCGATTCACCGAGCACGTGGGTGAACCGCCGATCGCATTCCTGACCGGATGGCGCCTCGCCGTGGCCGCAGATCTGCTGCAGACGAGCCAGGCCACCATCGCCTCGGTGGCCCGCCAGGTGGGCTATTCCACGCCCTTCGCGTTGAGCAGCGCGTTCAAGCGCGCCTATGGTGTCAGCCCGAACGAGCACCGCGCCACCGGCTAGCCGCTGATCCAGTTACCGTGGAAGCCGTAGGGAACACGCTGCGGCAGTTTGATTCTCGCGACCGGCTTGCCTGCGAAGTCGGCGGCGTCCAGGATCACCAGGTCGCTGCCGTCGCGCTCCGGGTCATAGACATATCCCAGATACCAGCCGTTGCTCTCGTCGGCCGGCCCGGACCCGGGCACGAACACCGCCTCACCAGGCCCACCGGATCCCAACTCGTGGCGCACCGCGTCGCCGGTGGTCAGGTCGTAACGCATCCAGCTGTGGTCGCCCACCGCTACGGAGTAGCGCGCTTGTAGACCCGCGAGCCGATCGTCGATGCGGGGGAATTCCACGCCGAGGTCGTCGAGTTGACGTTCGGCGACGGTGCCGGATGCGAGGTCGATGCGCCATTCCCACAGCACACCCTCGACGTCGAAGCCGCCGTCCTTGCGCCACAGTTCCGGATACCGAACCGCCTGCAACACAACCCGGTTACCGTCGTCGTAGGCATTGGCGACGTGGAAGACGTAGCAGGGGTCGATGTCGAACCAGCGGATCTCGCCGAACGGGTCGTCTCGACGCAGTACGCCAAACCTCGCACCGTAGGTGTCGCTCCAGCGGTAGGGCATATCGCCTTCGTCTTTGATGGCGATATCGAGGTCGAACACCACCGGAAGGTCCATGAAGATCACGTGCCCGGCCGTCATCGCGAAGTCGTGCATCATGGTCTGCGCCTTGACATCCACCGGCCGGTTGATGGTGAGTTCGCCATTGGCGTCGGCGCGGTGATAGGTCACGTAGGGCTCGAAAATGCTGCCGTAGCCGAAGAAGTGCAGCTCCCCGGTGGTCGGGCAGATCTTGGGATGCGCGGTCATCGAGTCGACGAGCTTTCCGCCGAAGTCGTAGGCGCCAACGGTTTCCAGGTCGTTGGTGACCTCGTACGGCAGCGACGACTCCACCAGTGCCAGCGTCTTGCCCGCATGGTTGACCACGTGAGTGTTGGCGACGGCGGACCGCAGATTGCGGGTGCCGTCGGGGTTGTACAGCGGGAAGTCCTTGACGAAGCTGTCGGTGCGCACCCAGCGGTTGCGGTACCACTTGGCCGCGCCGTTCTCGATGCGAACCCCGTGGATCATCCCGTCGCCGGTGAACCAGTGCGCTCCTGCCTGTCGAGGGTTGGGCCCGTTGCGCAGGTACCAGCCGTCGAGTTCGGGTGGGATGGCGCCGTCGACGGTCAGGTCGTACTCGGTCAGTTCGTCGGCGACGGGCGCGTAGTTGCCACGCTGGAAGAACGTGCCTTCGCCGGGCAGTCCTGCAAGGTCGGTCTCGGTCATGGCACAACCCTGACATTCCACAACTGACATGTCAATAGTGGAAGCTAAGATGCTTCCATGAGCTTGCGGATGGCGGCGCTTGGCCTGCTCGCCCAACACCCGGGCAGTGGATATGACCTGCTCAAGCGCTTCGAGAAGTCCATGGCCAACGTCTGGCCCGCCACCCAGAGCCAGCTCTACGGCGAGCTCAACAAGCTCGCCAACGCCGGCCTGATCGAGGTCTCCGACATCGGGCCACGCGGCCGCAAGGAGTATCGCGTCACCGAGGCGGGCCGCGCCGAACTGCTGCGCTGGATCGCCAACCCGCAGGACGATCCGCCCGAACGCAGCGCCGAACTGCTGCGGGTTTTCCTGCTCACCGAACTTCCCCTCGATGAGGCGCGCGCGCACCTTCTCGCCCTGGCCGACTACTCGGACGCCGAGATCGAACGACTCACAAAACTCGAAGCGTCCATCACCTGGACCGACAGCCCCACGGACTTCTACGGCCACGCGGCGTTGGACTACGGCCTGCGCCTCAATGCCATGCAGGCCCAATGGGCCCGAGAGCTCGCCGAGGACATCGATCGGCAGAAATAGGCGTTGCATCGCGATAGCTTCCGATATATCGTTGACGTATCGGAAGCGCGCACGGTGCTTCCTGTCTAACGAAGGAATTGCCACATGAGCACCCCATTCACACCACAACCAGGCGGTTTCGGCTTCGGCCCGGGCGACCACACGCATCGCCGGGCCATGCATCACCAGCGCCGCGCCGCACGTCGCGAGTTCCGCGATCAGATCCGCGCCCAGATGCTCGAGAACAATGCCGACCCCACCTGCCAGGCCGGTCCCGGCTTCGGCCCAGGCCGCGGCTTCGAGTTCGGGTTCGATCCGCGCGGCGGTTTCGGCTTCGGATTCGGCGGCGGGCCCCGCGGTGGGCGTCGCGGCGGGCCGGGTCGCGGCCGCCGGGGCCGGCGCGGTGACGTCCGCGCCGCCATCCTCACGCTGCTGGCCGAACGGCCAATGCACGGCTACGAGATGATCCAGGAGATCGCCGAACGCAGCCAGAACCTCTGGCGCCCCAGCCCCGGCTCGGTCTACCCGACCCTGCAATTGCTGGTCGATGAGGGCCTGATCATCGGGACCGAATCCGAGGGCAGCAAGAAGCTTTTCGAGCTGACCTCCGAGGGACGCGACGTCGCGGCCAAAGTCGAGACCCCGCCGTGGGAGCAGTTCGCCGAAGATGTCGACCCGGCCGAGGTCAACCTTCGCGGCGCCGTCGGCCAGCTGATGGGTGCGGTCGCCCAATCGAGCTTCAATGCCAACGAGGACCAGCAGCAACGCATCCTCGACATCGTCAACAACGCCCGCCGCGAGATCTACCAGATCCTCGGCGAGGAGTGAGGTGCCCGTAGGCTGCCCACGTGGACAGCCTCCTCAACGTCGTCGTGCCGGCACTCGTTGCAGTACTGACCGCAGCCGGTGCCGTCATCGGCGTGCAGTTCCGCGAAGCCGACGCCTACGAGCGCCGCCGCGGTGTCTGGCAGTGGTTGCTGGTCCTGCTTGCAGCCGCCGCGACGATGGGGGCAACCGGCTCGGCGTCCGGCGTCGGGAGCCTGCTGGAGGCGGCCTTGCTGGCGCTGTTCGCAGGGGCAGCCGTGGTCTTCGCACACTTCATGTGGCGCAGGCTGGTTCCCGACGCCGAACCGCGCACCCAATGGCAGGCGACGGCGGCAGCAGCAGCGGCAGTGGTCGTCATCGCCGCCTCGGTCACGTTCGCCTACATATCAAGCCAAGGGTGTCGGCAGGCTGACCCATTGATCCAGTCCAGCCGTGCGAGCTCAGGTTTCATCCTGCCGGTCTTCGACGCCAACCAGGGCCCGACGGTCGGCGACTTCGACAACTGGACCAAACTGATCCGCGAACAGGCCGAGCAGGTAACCGAGGGCGATGTCGCCCAGCCCGCCAACCGGCTGGGCGAGTTGGCGGGGCAGATCAACGACGCCGTGCGGGCCAACGACAAGGCCGGCCACGCCCTGCTGGGCGCCCAGTACTACGACGAACTCAAGGTCTTGCTGACCAAGTGCCCCTCAACCCAGTGATTTTGGCGCAATCAGCGGCGGTCAGCGCCGGTGAATGCGCCGAAATCACTCGACGTCGACCCAATCCAGCGTGCGCCCAACAGCTTTCTGCCAGCCCGCGTAGCCGCTTGACCGCTGTTCTTCACTCCATTGCGGTGACCAGCGCTGGCCTTCCTGCCAGTTGGCCCGCAGATCGTCGGCGTTCTCCCAGAACCCGACCGCCAGCCCGGCCGCATAGGCTGCACCGAGCGCGGTGGTCTCGGCGACCACGGGTTTGACCACATCCACGCCCAGCACGTCGGCCTGGATCTGCATGCACAGGGAGTTGGCGGTGATTCCACCGTCCACCTTCAAAACCTCAAGGTGCACACCGGAATCGGCTTCCATCGCGTCGACCACATCGCGGCTCTGGTAGCAGATCGCCTCGAGCGTCGCGCGTGCCAAGTGTGCGTTGGTGTTGAACCGCGACAGCCCGACGATCGCGCCGCGGGCATCCGAACGCCAGTACGGGGCGAACAGGCCCGAGAACGCAGGCACGAAATAGACGCCGCCGTTGTCGGTGACCTGCCGGGCCAGCGCCTCGCTCTGCGCCGCCCCGCTGATGATGCCCAACTGGTCGCGCAACCACTGCACGGCCGACCCGGTCACCGCGATCGAACCCTCAAGAGCGTAAATGGGTTTCGCATCCCCGAACTGGTAGCACACCGTCGTGAGCAGGCCGTTGGACGAGCGCACGATCTTCTCGCCGGTGTTGAGCAGCAGGAAATTGCCGGTGCCGTAGGTGTTCTTCGCCTCCCCAGCCTCCAGGCACACCTGGCCGACCATCGCGGCCTGCTGATCGCCGAGAATCCCCGTCACCGGCACCTGCCCGGCCAGCGGCCCGTCATCGCGCGTGACCCCGAACGAGGTCGGGTATGACGACGGCTTGATCTCCGGCAGCATCTGGCGGGGAATCGAAAATAACGACAGGAGTTCGTCGTCCCAGTCGAGTGTCTCGAGGTCCATCAGCATGGTGCGGCTGGCGTTGGTGACGTCGGTGACGTGCACACCGCCACGCGAGCCCCCGGTCAGATTCCACGTCACCCAGCTGTCGGCGGTGCCGAAGATGGCGTCACCGTTCTCCGCGTCGCGTCGTACCCCATCAACGTTGTCCAAGATCCACTGGATCTTGCCGCCCGAGAAGTACGTCGCCGGCGGCAATCCGGCCTTGCGCCGGATCACGTCGCCGCGGCCGTCGCGGTCGAGCGCCGACGCGATGCGATCGGTGCGCGTGTCCTGCCAGACGATGGCGTTGTAATACGGTCTGCCGGTTCGCCTGTTCCAGACCAGTGCGGTCTCGCGCTGATTGGTGATGCCGAGCGCAGCCAGGTCCGTGGCACTGAGATTCGTCCTGTTCAGCGCGGTCATGATGACCGAGGCGGTGCGTTCCCAGATCTCCACCGGATTGTGCTCCACCCATCCCGCACTTGGCAGGATCTGCTCGTGTTCGAGCTGGTGGCGGCCCACCTCTGCCCCGTCGTGGTCGAAGATCATGCATCGGGTGCTGGTGGTGCCCTGGTCGATTGCGGCGACGAACTCGGCCACTGTGTTCCTTTCCCGGGTCGCTTCGCTCCTACCCTCCGAAACGTCCATGATGGACTACATGAGTATGGATCGGATGCCCCGCGGCGGACCTGACGCCTCGTGTCTCGATCGGCTGCTGGAAACCGACCGGCTGGAGTATCTGGACCGCGAGGACGTCGACGAAGGCGTGAAGCGCAGCGTCGTTCGCGCATTGGAGTGGACGGGCGAATTCTTCGGCAACCACAAGCACTTCGCCGCGACAGCACTGGACCTGGTGGCCGACGTGCCCGATCCCAGGATCCTCGAACTCGGCGCGGGCCACGGCAGCGTGTCGCGCAAACTGCTCGAGAACCACCCGACCGCGCAGGTCACCGTCACCGACGTCAACCCCGTCTCGGTGGCCAACATGGCCGCAAGCGATCTGGGCAGTCACCCACGCGCCGTGGTGCGCGAGATGGACGCCACCGCGATCGACGCCGCCGACGGCAGTTACGACTTGGCGATTTTCGCGTTGTCGTTTCACCACCTGGCCCCGGAACAGGGTGCGCAGGCGTTCGCCGAGGGCACTCGGGTGGCGAAGAAACTTCTGATCATCGACCTGCCGCGACCGCCTGCCCCAGTGCACTTGGTCCGGCTGGCCACGATGCTGCCGCTGGCCCTGGTCGTACCGTTCGTGCATGACGGCGTGATCAGCTCACTGCGCTGCTACAGCCCGTCTGCGCTGCGGGCGCTGGCCGCACACGCCGATCCGGCGATAGATGTGCAGCTGGACGGTGGCCTCATGAGCCCACAGATCGCGATCGCCAGTCGGGCGACGCCGTAGCGAAGGCATCCGCGACGGTGGAGGCCAGTTGCAGGAACGCCTGCCGAGCGGGCCGGCTGAGCAATCCGAGGTCGATCTCCGCGCCCTCGGCGAGATGATCGTCGAACGGGATCACGTGCAACGCACGTGCCCTTGGCAGAAAATGGTTGGCCAACTGCCCCATATCCAGCCCGAGCGCGCCCGGCCGCGATGCACTGACCACGACCACCGCCGACGGCACCAGTCGCGAATAGCCGTTGCGCTCAAGCCAATCGAGGGTGGCAAGCGCGCTACGGGCCGAGTCGATGGCCGGGGATGCGACGATCACGATCACATCCGCCTCATCCAACACCCCCGCCATCGCCGAGTGCACAAGCCCGGTGCCGCAGTCGGTGAGGATGATGTTGTAGAAGCGCTGCAGCACGCTCAGCACGCCGCGGTAGTCGGATTCAGAGAACGCCTCCGACGTCGCCGGGTCACGCTCAGATGCCAATATCTCCAGGCGGCTTGAACTTTGAGAGGTATGCCGACGCATATCGGAGTAGCGCGCGATGCTCTCGTCGAACAGCACGTCGCGCACCGTGGAGTGGCATTCGTTCGGTCCGCGTTGGGCGAGAGTGCCGAAGTCGGGATTGGCATCCACCGCGATGACGCGGTCACCTCGGGTCGCCGCCAGCGTGGCGCCCAAGCCCACGGTGGTGGTGGTCTTGCCGACCCCGCCCTTCTGCGACAGCAGGGCGATGTTGAAGGGACCGCCAAACACCGGCTGGTTGACCCGGTCGATGAGCGAGCGGTTGGCGGCCTCGTGAGTCGAGACTCCCGGATTCAGCCCGGTGGCCCGGTAGACGGCCTTGCGCCAACCCGACCGAGGCGTTGGCGCACCGCGAACCAGACCGAGGTCGCCGTTGGTCGGCACGACCGGCGGGCGTTGATGCGGCTCGGTCCTGGGGGTGGATGTGGTGAATGGGGTCGATCCCTGCGGCGTCGGAGGCAACCGTTCATCGTTGCTGAAGGTCATGGCTGTTCGTCACTCCTCGTCAGTTCGGAGCCAGCATGCCGAGTACCTGCTTGAGGGCCGCCTGCATGTCCGGGAGTTCGATGCGCATCAACTCCGCTTCGTCGAGTTCCGACAGGTTCGCACCATGGTTTTCGCTGAGCCGGTATTCACGCTCCTCCTCGGCCGCCTCGATCACGTTGCGTACGAACCGGCCGTTGCCGGCCAGGTCGATGCCGTGGCGCACTTGTCCCGACGAGTCGATCGCCTCGCCCTGGCACAGGGTCACGCATGCTGTCACCAGTTCGTCGTAGGCGGCCTCCGACAATTCGGAATCCCGGTTACGTGCGATGAGCCGGCCGATATCTCCGAGCTCGTGCGGGCCGTACGAGCCGAACCGGACCCGTTTGGTGAAGCGGGACGCCAGACCTTCGTTGGAGGCCAGGAACCGGTCGATCTCGGCGTCGTATCCGGCAATGATCACCACCAGGCGGTCCCGGTCGTTCTCCATCCGGGCCAGCAGGGTGTCGACGGCTTCCCGACCGAACGCATCGCCGCCGGACAGTCCGGTCTGGATCAACGTGTAAGCCTCGTCGATGAAGAGCACCCCATCCATCGCCGAGTCGATCAGAGCGGTGGTCTTGATCGCGGTACTGCCGAGGTGCTGCCCGACGAAGTCGTGGCGCTTGGCTTCGACGATGTTGGGCGTCCGCAGCAACCCCAACCCGCAATAGGTCTGCGCCACCACCCGGGCGATCGTGGTTTTACCCGTGCCGGGCGGGCCGGTGAACGCCAGATGAAGACTGCGAGCCGACGCGCTGAGCCCCTTGTCCCCGCGCACCTTCGCCAACATCGCCGCCGACTTCAGTTTGGCCACTTGGAGTTTGACGTCCGCCAAACCGATCTGACGGTCCAATTCCTGTTGGGCGGCACGCAGGTACTCGTTGCCCCGCTCGGTCAGATCGTCGACGAGAAGTTCCTCGCCGGTGGGCGCGCTGGCCGGGTCCCACCGATTGGTGCGCGAGTCGATGATCTCCTTGGAGGTGACGACCAGCCGGTACTTCGGATCGGCCAGCGCGGCGGCGTTCGCCTCGAACCCGGGATCCTCGCTGTAGATCCGCTCGAAGATCACCCGCGCGTCGCGCTCTTCGCCCATCTCCCGCAAGGTCAGTCCCTTGCAGAACTCGGCGGCCCGACGCGCCCCCGGCACGGGTCCTTCGATCGCTTGATCGAGGCGGCGGATGCCCTCCCCGAACAGTCCAAGCTGCGCGCACGCCGATCCGACCATCAAATCGGCTCCGGCGGCGATGTAGTTGTCGGTGAATGATCCCGATCTGCTCAGCGCGGTCAGCACGTCCGGCCAGCGCTGGGTGGTGAAGTGCAGCACCCCGCGGATGTAGGCGCAGATTTCGGCCGACCCGGCATCGCCGTCGGGCAGTGCGGCGCGGGAACTGTCCAGCTCGTCGAGAACCTGCTGCGCCTCGTCGAAATCTTTGGCGTGGATCATGCTGGCGGCATATGCGAGCCACATCTCGGCCTTGGTACTCAGCGGATAGTCGAGATAGAGCCCGGTTTGGAAACGCCCGCTCAACGCACGCTGCGGGAGCCCGAGCCGACGCTGCTCACGGAACAACGAGATGGTGCTGGTCCGGTACAGGTGGTAGATCACCTCCGGGCTGGTGTCACCCGTGGCCGCGCGACCCAACCACGCATCGCACATGTCCGGGTCGTACTCGGTGGCCCGCCGGAATGCCAGCGCCGCGTACTGCAGGTCACGCTCGGTCTCCAGACCATCGATCGGAATGCCGAGCGATAGCACTCCGGCGTCGAAAACCCGCTGCGCTTCGGTGGATCCACTCATCGGAGGTGACACGTCTCCTCACTGCGCGGTGATCCGGCAGAGACTCGCACATTATTGCGTCTCGGAGAGCACCGAACGGACGACCGCGAGTGTACTAAGTTCGGGGATCGGAATACACGCTCCGCTGCGAGGGAGATCTGGATGCCACAGCAGCCCGTGCAGTCACCGGGTGGGACGATTTCTGTACTGACCACCGAACGCGGCCTTCCTGTCGCACTACGCCTCGACGCCGTCGAGTTGAAGAAGCCGCCTGCACAGCTGGCCGACGACATCATGGCATTGTGCCGGTTGTCGGCGGCACGCGCACAGGTTGAGCGCAGGCGGGACCTGACCGAAAAAGGTTTCAGCACATCGGTTATCCGGCCATTGCAGCTGGCCACGGAGGAAGAACTGGCCAGAGCCGAAGAAGCGGCCATGGGCGAGGACGACGACCTGCCGCCAACCTGGCGGAGGTCGGTATGACCGGCCTGGCCGACTCCTTGATCGCCCGCATCCGTAAGCAGCGTGACCTGGTGGCTGCGATGGATGAGCATTGCCAATCCATTTCGGCGCGGGTCACGAGCCGCGACGAGAACGTCAGCGTCGAAGTCGACGGCTTGGGTGCGATGACCGGGCTGTGGCTGGGTCCCGCCGCGCACAAGCTGGGCGCTGATGCGCTGGCCAAACTCATCGTCGAGACCGCCGGCGCAGCCGCACAGGTGGCGGCAGGCCGGCAGCGCTATCTCTCCCAGGAGTTCGCAACGCGACTGCATGAGCTCCAGCAGGCGCCGCTGACCCGTTGGGACGGGGGCACTTTCGAACCTGAGCACTAACAGCTTCGCCGGACCATCCTGAGAAAGTTCGCCCAGTCGGGCGGTGATTGGACTTCGTGCAGGTAATAGGCATCTCGGATATTTGCCATTCGTCGAGGCTGGCGTTAGCTAAAACTTGGCCGGATCGGTTGCAGCCCATCGAGTTATCGCGACCTCACCACGCACGGTCTCGGATCCGGCCTCGCACACCATCTTTCACTTGAGCCCCACGGTGGCCAGGTCGGCAAACCAAGCGCCTCCCGATCAACTCGACCAACCGGTTGGCCCTGAACTGCGACGCAGTCACCATCGCACGCCCGCAGTGCCCGCGAAATTCGGTTAACCAGCAATCTTACGGTTGAGCTATTTACCACAACGAACGATCTACACGCACTATTTGCACAAAATTCAGTTAGCTGCGGACCGCTCCCGCGGCTATAGTTTATTGGTCTTGTGCCCACACAGCGCCACACTCAGCTGGAAAGGTATTAGCACGATGAGCGAAAATTTCGCTGCCCAGCCCACCGGGATGGCTACCTTTTCCGCCGCAAACGAGGCTGCCGCATCGGCCATAACCGCAGCAGGATCCGCCGACTCGGCAGCGATGCTGACGGCCGCCGCGGCCGCGCTCGGTCCGATCGGGGCGGTCTATCTCATGGCGTTCGGCCAAGCGCAGGCAAGCAATTTGGCGGGCACACTGCTGGTCGGCGGGGTACACGCCGCAACCGGCGCCGCCACCGGGTTGTCCCGGTCCGCGATCCTTTCCAACGAAGACGCCTAGGCCTAATTCGACATGCCTTCGATTTTGCCCCCCGGACCGGTCACCCCGGTAGGTCAGCTAGCTCAGCAGATGCCCGGCTACGACGCCACCCCGGTTATCGCAGCTCAAGAACAAAGTCTGCAAGACTTTCTGAATTTGCCAGTCCGACAAATTCTTGACCGCCTTGGTTTGCCGCCAATTGCAGATACCAAGCCTGGACAAGAACCTCCGCCCGAGCCTCAGCCCGAAGATCAACCACCTGCGAATCCCATGGATCCGAGCGCGTTGATCAGCCCGGTCACCGACGCGCTCAGCACATTGGGCAGCGGCCTGTTCGAGGGCGTTGATCCGACGGCGATGTTGCAGGCCATCACCAGCACATTCCAGTCCACCGGCGGCCCACTTTCGCAGTCGGTCAACTCGGCGGGCGATGCCTGGCAGGGCGCCTCCGGCACGGCCGCGACCACCAAGACCACCAGCGCGATTTCCGATGGAGCCGAGGTCGGCGCCCAATCCGATGCGCTGCGAAGCAGTTTGGAGACGGCTGCGGTCAACGTAGGGCAGGCGCGGGTACGCCTCATCGCGATCGTCGCCGAATTCGCTGCGACGATCGCGGCCATCGGGCCCATGATCATCTTTCCGTGGGGCTGGGCAGCGGCGATCGCGGCTGCCAACAAGGCGATTGCCACCACCGCCGAGGTGATGACGGAACTGCAGAGTTCACTGGCCACCCAGGCCGCGCAGGTCACCGCTGCCGGCGCGCCGGTCAGCGTCACCTCCGCTCCCGAGGCCTCGTCGCTGGCCGCCCTCGCGTCCCCGCTGATGTCGATGGCGACCAAGGGTGCCGAAGCCGGAGTGCAAGCCGGCACCGGGGCAGCGTCGGCGGCAAGTCAGGCCGCCGCGAAGCCTGCCATCGATCCTGCCGTCGATCCCCTCGCATCAGACCCGGCCGCGCTCGGTGGTGGCGCTGCCCTGGCGGGAGCGGGCGGCGCAGGCGGCGGGGGAATCGGGGCCGGGGGACTCGCGCCCCGGTCACTACCGATGTCGGCGATGATTCAGGCCGAAAGTGCAAGCGCTCCAGCGCAATCAGGCGCACCGCGGGTTGGCGGTGTCGGCGCACCGGGCATGATGGGTGGCGCACCTATGGGGGCAATGGGCGCCGGACAGGGCGCGAACGCCTCGTCGAACAACAACCACACTGCCGCATCGTTTCTGCACACCACCGACCAGGGCGGCGAGATCGTCGGCGATCTCGGCACCGCGGCACCCCCGGTACTCGGGGAGGCCGACCCGTATCAGACCCCGGACGTAGAACTCCGGATCTAGTCATTCCCACTTAAGGAGAACTGTTATGGCCGACAGCGCCGGCATGTCCATCCAGCCTGCAGAGGTCCAGGAGATCAGCCGTCAACTCGACGAACTTGCCAACCGTGTGCAGCGGGTCATGACCGACGAGGCGCCCAACCTCGCGGTTACCCCATCGGCGCGCGACGAGGTGTCGCAGCGAGTTGCGCAGACTCTCAACGAGGTTCACACCTCGTTCGGCACCGCCACCGATCACGGGTCGACCGAGATTCACGAAGTGGCAGCGACCCTGCGCGGCCACTCGGCCAACATCGCCGCGTCCGAAGACTTCGCCGGCTGACCAACGCACTTAAATCCGGTTCTGTCGGCGAGGGGAGGGATCTGGGCGTGGGGTTCACCAATGTTGCGTGGGAGTCGCGCAGCACCGAGCAGCTGGCACGCGACCTCACCGACGGGCCCGGCCCAGCGTCGGTCGGTGGCGCCGGCGCTGCCTGGATCCGCGTTGCCAACGAATTGGCCAATGTCTCCACCGATTTCGACAAGCTCGTGGCACGGCTGCGGACCGCCTGGGACAGCCAGGCCTCGAGTGCCGCGGCCCAGCGCCTGGAAGAGTTCGGCAAGTGGCTGCAGGCGGTCAGCCTGAGCGCGGCCGGAAATGGTCAACGCGCTGAAGAAGCCGCGGTGGCCAACACAGTGGCGGTGCTCGCCATGCCCAGCGTGTCAGAGGCGATCGAGGCCAAGACCGCCCAGGACATGATGGCCTCATTGGCCGCCTACAACGGGGCGGTGCTCACCGGTAGCTTCGCAGAGTTCGACGCGGCCGCGACCGCCGACCAGGCCAATGCCGCGGCCGTCATGCATCAGTATGAGGAGGCGGTGGCCCCGCTGGCCCAACCGTGGGAGCAGCCGGTGCCGCCACAAGTGTCGAAGGGCAACGCGCTCAAGGCCGAGCACGGCAGTTCCGGGGAACCTGGCGGCAGCGGCGCTTCCGGTGGCAGCGCCGCGGTGCCACCACCGCCACTGGCACCGATGTTCGCTCCTGGCATCAACTCGAGCGCCGATCCGAAGGCCTTGCAGAAGACCGGTTTCGCCGGCACCGGTGGCTCATCGGGTGCCGGGATGGGTGGGGCGCCTTACGCACCGATGGCCGCCATGGGTCGCAATGACCAGGGCCGCGACTACGAATCAGTTCAACCCGCATCAGCGCTGGACGGGGCCGGGGAACCAGGTGCTGGGCTGTCGGACGCAGGACAATCGTGGCTGCCCGCCGCAGAGCAGAACGAGTTCACGGTGTCCAATGTCAGTTGGGGCCCTGACACCGCGATATTCGACGAACTCGCCACGCCCGAAGCGCCCGCGGGTGAGGGCTTCGCCGATGAACCGGAACGCACACTGGAGCAGGTGGACAACCGCTGGGTGTCCCCCCCGGTGATCGGTGTCGATCGGGGGCTCAACCTATGACTGCCGCGCTGGCATCGCATTTCGTGGTGACCGATGACGAAATGCTGGCTCTGACAGAACGACTCGGAGTCCAGGCTCTGCCGCTGGTATTGGACGTGCGGACACGGCATGCCACCGAGACGGCCCGGGCCGACGCTGTAATGCACGCCAGCCGGAGCCTTACCGAGCGCGGCATGATCGTGGCCGGGGAGGTCAGCGCAGAACTCGCAGCGTTGGTGCATTCCCTGCAGCGGCCCGAGCGTGAGCTGGCCATGCGGTTGGTGACCCCTGACGGCCTGGCGCGAGTCACCGTTGTACGGTCTGGCGCACAATGCATCTCGGCATGCCGGGTCGGTCAGGAGATCACGTTGCACATGGACTCCGACGACGCCGGCATGGCAACCGCCGCAGCGGCCGTGCTGCGTCACCTGCCGGCCGCCGCCCCCGCCGAGATCAATCCGGTGGGCGGGCCGCTCGCCGAGGTCAGCCAGGCATTGTCGGGCACGCACGACGCGACGGTGTTGTCCGACCGCATCCGGGCACTGGGCGCCGAATCCCGGCCCGCGATGATGCTCGGATCGGCGTTGGCTGCCCGGCTGGCGTTCGCCGAGATCGTCTACTACGCGCTAGATGACGACACGGACCGGATCTCGCGCTCTGCCGGGGCGGTCGGCGTCTTCTACACCAAACGTGGACGGGTCGTCGGCGCCCCCAGCGCCTCACCCAGCGGCCAGTTGTGGACCACCCTCAAGCCGGGGTCGGACCACACAATCAAGCAGGCCATCGGCCAGCTTGTCGAGCTGTCCGGCTACAGATGGGGGGACTGCTAGATCCGCTCCGTGTTCAACATCGAATTCCCAACCACCGTCCGGCGATTCGCGCCGGATTCGACAAAGAGAGGTAAGGTATGGCGCTTCAACTGACGCCTGCAGAAGCCCAGCAGAAGATCGAGAACATCGACCAACAGATGATGGATGTCAGGCGGCTGGCCGCCCAGATCCTCGAATCCACCGAGGCCATGACGTCCAGCTCGTGGACCGGCGGCAGGGCGGCGAAGTTTCGCGGCATCATGACGCAGCACAACGAGGACTTCAACTACGTCATCAACAACCTGCAGCAGATCGTCGACAAAGGTAAGTCTGACATCAACACACTTGTCACCCACGAAGCCGATTAGAAATCGAAAGGTCTGATCCAATGGACATGGACAAGATCACATACCAGTACGGCGCCAACAACGCGTCCCTCGACGACATACAGGGAACGACCAACACCGCACACGCAATGCGTGAGGAAGTCAGCCAGGTCTTCGCCGCGCTGCAGGGCGTGTACGAGGGCGACGCCGCGGCAGCGCTGCACGGGAAGCAGATTCAGATCCTGGAGCAGATGGACGCGATCCTCAACGAGATCACCCAGACCCGGTCCGGCGGCAATCAGTCGCAGGACGACGCTGCGGCGCTCGACGCCCATCTTGCCGGCGGGTTCTGAGTCGGCGGGTCTTGCCGGCGGGCTCGGTTGTCGGCACCATCGGCGACTGAGCCCGCTTGCGCGTCCGTTTTCTACAGCGAGAGAGTTCCGGGGGGCTGAGCATGATCACTGATGAAGTGGCCCCGCTGCGCCATGGCGTCGAACCGTGGTTCATGAGCGGCTTCGAGTTCCGGTGTGCCTGGGAGGCACTCGGCCTGGACCGCCTGCCGTCCCCGCTGTCCTACCGTCACCGGGGACCCACCTACATGTCCGAGGTGGAGGCCGATCGTCGGGAGGCACTTGCCCGGTTGCGTTCCAGCTTGACACCGAATCGTGTTCGCATCCTTGAAGCATTGCGGTATCCGGCCTACCTGCTGCAGGGATTCGGCCAGATCGAGGCCGGCCAGATCTATCGATTACTCGGCGTAATCGGCGCGACCGGTTATTGCGCGGTCATCACCCAGGATCCGAGCGACCAGCTCATCTTCGGCGAAGACGTTCAGATCATCGGCTGTGTGAACATCGATTTTCCACAGGTCGTCCTGGAAGCGCTGCCCGTGTACAAGCCCGGAACCCGGCCCCGCAAGGAAGAGTTGCTCGAGGATGAGACACCGACCTCCGCCCTGCGCGACGCGAAGATCACCGGATCGATTCTGCTCAGCGGTTCCGCTGAGTTCACGATGGACTATCAATTGCGCGATCCCACGCACCTGACGGTGATCAACATCGCCGACGATGGCGCATACGTGGTGAACGAGGGCGTGAAGTCGTTTCAGATCATTCCGGCAACGGTGCCCAATCTGATGCAGGTCTTCAAGAAGATCGAGATGCGGCAATCAGAGGCATTGGCGGACAAGCTCTCTGCTGAGAAAGCGGACCGGGATTTCGATGCCATACCTTGACACCGTCTCCGTCTACGTACCCGAAGGTACGGACAGTCAAGGTCGTCCCAAGCATCTCGCGACCGCGGCAACTGAGATGCAGTCGGTCCACGAGATGGTGGAAGCCGCCGGGCAGCAGATCGACGGCTCTGCGCTGGCCGCGGCAGCAGACAGTATGGCCGCTTCATTTCATTGCGGCACCCTGTATCAGGGTGAACATTTCTGGCCGATAACGAATTCGCTCCAACAGTCCATTCTGGGCAGGACGTCCGCCGGTTCCGCGACAGAGATCCGGCAGTTCTGTTCCGGCGGCCTCTACGGCGTGATGCTCGCCGACGCGGTGCTGCAAGCGGGTTGGGCCGGCGACTACGCGATGGTCACGGGCGGCGACAGCATCTTCTACTTCGACCGGCATGAGTATGCGGCAAGCCCGGCTACCGAAGGATCACTGCTGGGCGACAGCGGATTCTGCGCGCTCGTGAACAGGAATGAAGGTTTCGCCCGCATCGTGTCAGCCGCGGCACGGTCGCATAATCCGTCGGCCGGCATGATGCACGGCAGTGCTGAGAGCGGCATCGACGATCCGGGGTTTCCGACGTTGGCGGATTGGATCGCCCGGTGGGAGAACTATGACCAACGTGGCCCGGGCACTGTGAAAGACAACGCGATAGCCAGTTTTCGGGTGGCTGTCAGAACCGTGACCGAATGCTACGAACGCGCAGGCGTGCGCCCGGAGGACATCGACTGGTTCGCTCCATCCTTCATCGAGCCGAGCTACGTCACGGACATGCTGGCGAAACAGACGTTCCTGCAACCCGCACCCGGTCTGTATTCCTTCGCTGCGCAATTCGGACATCTGACCGTCTCAGATTTCGGCGTGAACCTCGCCTATCTGATGAACAACAAGATCGCCAAAGTGGGCGACCTGGTCATGCTGTTCGCGGCCGGGAATTTCGTCAACTCGGCGGCGGTCCTCCTCCGCATCGAGAAAGAGGTGACCCTGCCATTCAATGTGCCAGCGTGACACCGATATTCGCATGAACGATCAGCGCAGAGGAGCATGATGACCAACCCTTGGGGCGGCCTGAACGCCGACACCACGAACAAGAAGCTCTACCTCGACCCGACCGTCATCGCAGAGGTCAACCGGGTCTTCGAGCCGTATGAGGAAAGCCTCCAAACGCTCATCAACGATGCCCTCGACGAGACCACCGGATACTTCGGGACAGCGGCCAATCCCCTCGCGGTCCTGGTGCAGAAGGTTTTCGATGCCCGCGGCAAGGCGTTGACCGAGTATCTGACCGAACAGTTGTCGCAGTCACAGGCTTTCGTCAAGACCGCCCGGGACGCGGCCGAAGCCATGCGCGCCTCGCAGAACGGCTAGTCTTACCACGAACGAATAGCTTGGGGAAATCATGAGTGGTTTCGGAAATCACCTCGGCGCGACCTTGGGCACCAGCACCAACGAGGAAGGCGAAAGTGGTGCCATCTATGACAACGCGTTCGTCACCAACTCCAATTACCCCCAACGCGCTGCGCTGATCGGCGATGACGGCGAGTTCATCCAGCTGGATTCAGATTTGCAGGACGAGAACAAAGTCGCTCAATATCAGCCGAACAGTGATCTCCTCGGCGAGGTCCCCGGATTGATATCCGACAACAGCACGTACCTGGAGGTCCAGGACGAACTCACCGGTCCCGAATCCCTGAACTGGGAGGACAAAGAGTTCGTTTTCATGCGTGCGGAGCGGGATTCACTCAACCCCGCCAAGATCGAAGAGCTGGCTTCGGACTGGACGAGCCACGGAAACACCCTCAAGACAGAGTCCGAAAACTTCAAGGAAACCGTCACCACCGCAATCACCGGAAAGTGGTCCGGCGACAGCGCCGCGGCGGCCGAAGCGGCATCCAAGCAGGTTACGAACAGTGCGATCTACGACTTCACACCGGCTTCTGACGCCATAGCCGACCGGCTGACCGTGCTGAAAGACGCGTTCACCCGCGTTCGCGACGATTTCCCCGACGACGCCAACGATCAGCTGATCGACAAGGGCCAGTTCAACAAGCAAGAACTAGACTCGGCGATCAACGATTTCAACTCCAAGTACCACATCGACGGCAGCGGATACCTGCGGAACAACGATGACGGTTACGTGACGGCGGCCGATGCGCTCAGAAAGCTCGACGAGATCAACCGCTCCATCGATGCGTACCAGAAGGCCGTTCAGCTATTCCAGAACGTGTACACCCCGGCCGTGGTGGCGGTCACGAAGAACTTCCCCAACCTTCCGACGCCACCGAACATGAAGTACGGGGATCCGACGGCACCCGGCGGTCCGGGTGGTCCGGGTGGTCCGAGTAGCCCCGGTGGTCCGGGCAGCCCCAACATGCCGAGTCCAGGCGGCACCCAGCCGCTCGACAAGCTGAACATGGACAAGAACCCGTTGGACAAGCTCAACCTGGACAAGAACCCGCTCGACGAGCTCAAGCCGATTGACCAGAATGATTCCACCAACAACTCCGATCAGACCGACGCTCTCGACAGCTTGACCGATCCGGTGAAGTCCGCGATCGACTCGGCTACAAGCGCCGGCAAGGACGCGGCCGGCCAGCTCGCAGATGCCATGAAGAACGCTGCCCAAGGCGGGCAGAATCCGCTGGGGTCAGGGATGGGAGGCCCGCCCGAGGGTGTCCTCGGGCTCGGGCCGCAAGGACTCGGGGGTGCCGGCGCGGGCAAGGGCGGCGGCGGAGCCGGTGGCGGAGTTCCCCTGCGCGGCATGCCGAGTGGCCTTCCTACCACGGCACCTGCGACTACGGCGGCGAAGGTGACGGCCCCAGCGGCCGCCGCCGGTCTGGGTGCCGGGGCGGGCTCCCCCGGTGCGGGCGCCCCTGCCGCCGGCCAGCGCGCGGGCGATCAGAACGGCAAGGGCCATCAGGTCAACAAGGCATTGCGGCGCAAGAAGAATGGCAAGGACGTCATCGGGGGCGCCGAGGCGGCGGTGCCGGTGGTCGGCGCCGACGAAGAACTGGCGCAGGCCGAGAGCGCGCCGGCCGAGCAGCCCGAGTCCCGCCGCCGCATTCCGCAGCGGGGAACCAGTTGGCAACCTGACTCGGCTGTTCACACCTCGCCGGCGCAACCGCCCCGGACGCCGAAGTTCACGCCGGGGCAATCAGGGTGAGTCTTGTTGTTCGAGCGCGTCAGCAGTGACCTGTAAGCCGTTCGCGTAGAAGTCGAGCAGGTCGGTCTTGGCGGTGATCGACCCGTCGACCCAATCCCGCTGCGCTACGTAGCCTTTGGCGCCGTCGGCGAATTGCTTGCCGATCTTGTCGTCCCCCCAAGCTTCGCCTTCGCTGCGCAGCGTCTGCATCAGCCCGGACTGCACGGCTTTCATGTCGCCGCTGACCTGGGCGAGGTACCGCGCGGTGGCCCGCAACTCATTCGGCGTGACACCCAGCGGTACCGTCATCGCGCACTCCTCACAGTGGGGTAATCGTCTCGCTCTTCTTCGCCGTCGCTAGCCGCTACGGGCACCGGCGTCGACAACAGATCTCTGATGTCGGGGGCGCCGTCGACGATGTCCGACAGCGAGGGCATCTCCTCGCGCCGCCGCGCCAGCGGTGCAAGGAGCTCCGAGACTTTCCGCTCGACGTCGCGGGTGGCATCCTGGGCCGCAGCGGTGATATGGCTTCCGAGATCAGTGAGATCGTGGTTATCCAAATAGGATTCGCTGACCATAGTGCCGGTGACGACACCATCTGCGTTCACGGTCACCGTGACGGTCCCGTGGGCGCGAGTGGCCGTCGCGGACAAGGTTGCCCGCGCGGTCTCCACTGCGGCCAGATCGGCCATCTGTTCCTGCAAAAGGGCCAATGCCTCGATCAGTTCGTGTCGCGCCGCGTCGTTGTCCATGCCTAGTCCCCGTCTCCCCCGCTCGCCGCCGCAGCACCGCCCCCATCCGCCGTCGACGCCGTATTGCTGCGCGCCGCGGCTCTACCGCGAATTCCACCGGTCGCCGCGGTGCTGGCGGAGCCGAGTACAGAAACGACGTCGACGGGTTGACCGGTGGCCAGCGAGCCTGCCACATCCTTGGACATGCCGGCGGCGTAGCCGACGACCGCGCCCTTCAACGTTGAATTACCCAGTGCGCGCTGGCCGTAGATGCTGACGGTGCCCTGAGCCGCACCCCCGACCGAGTTCGCCACCGCGACCGTTCCCAGTCGATTCCAGTCGACACCCTGCTGATGACCCCTCGACTGCTGCACTCCTTGGATGAACAGTTCCTGGCCCACGGCTTCAGACGCCTCGACGCCGGACTTCTTGACGATCCGGTGCACCGTCGTCTTCGTCATGGCCCTGCCCAGGTCGGTCATGACGTCTTTCATCAGCATCGCTACCGCCTGCCGGATCGCTGCGTATGTGGTGCCTTCGATGACCGGGATCGCGGCTGCCGATGCGCCGAACGTCACCGAGGTCTGCGCCAGCGCCCAGGCGATCTCGAATGCCGCGATCGCCAGAGAAGTCAGGATCTGCAGCTTGGTGTATTCGATGTTCTTGCCGGTGCTTTCGGAAAGAGTCCCGAGCGCAGCCATCGCCTCGGCGAGTTTGTCGACAGAGGCGTCCCCGTCGAACAACAACGCAAACTCCCCGTCAGCCGCTCCGGCGGTCACGCCCTGCAGGACGGCACTCGTGCTCGCCCGCATCCGGTTCAGTTCGGGTATCAGTTCCGTCATTTGGTCCGCACGAACACCCCATTCACCGCCGATGCGGTACATGGCGTCCTCGTCGCCCTGCGGCCATTGGTAGCCCACCAGGTACGACACCCACTGCAGGTAGCCCGGAATCTGCAGGGTCACGCGATCCCCCATCGCCGAAAGATTCCATGCAGCATTGGGTTTCACGTTATTCCGCGTTTGCAAAGTCCGCCACGGCGGACGGTCTTGTTCGCCGAGAGTTCAGCTACCGGTCAGTTGGATGACGAGGAAGCTGCGATACCGATCTCATTGGTGGCTTAACGATTCCGGAACTCTCGCAACACAGAGACGTCGGCGGCGATCAGTTCGTCAATCCGATCTGCCAGATGACGTCGGGTCATCGGCTGGGCCTGATGACTGTCTTCCGGGTAGAGATAGTCGCCGTCATCCTTGATCCCGACCCACACCGCGGCGGCCTTGCCGCGATCGAAGCCCCAACGCCGGGTGGGCCGCCAATGGCTCTGCACGGTGCCGAATGTGGTCACCTGAGCACGACAGATCGCCTCCGCGGTGGTCACCTCGACCATGTGCTGGATCGTAAACGGTTCGTCGTCGGGCAGTTCCTCGGCGGGCAGCCCGTACTCGGGTATGACAACCGTGTGGTGACGACCTGGCCTGGTGAGTTCAGCGCACTGGGCCACCGCGGCGCCGAGGTCGTAGGGGGAGACCTCATACACGTCGATGGCGTCATCCTCCGGGCGTTGCCGTGCCAGATATCCGATCTCGCCGACTCGGTTGGCGACGATTCGGACGCTGGGCCGACTCGAGGGTATGTACTGGACGTGGCATTCGACGCGGATATCGGCATACGCGTATGACGCCGCCCACCGTCGAAAGACCTGTAGGTCACCGTAGTTGAATCGATCAGGCACCGATATCGCGTACTCGACGTATTCGTCGCGGGAGGCGAAGCGCGATGGCTGCGTCGACATGAACGGATACGGCAGGAAATCGCGCCCGTACGACTTGCTGAGGATATCGACGTCGGTGAGCCCTATGCTGCCCACCGGTTGCAGGGATACCGAATTGATCGGTGCCCGGTTGACCGTCCGTTGGTGCGGATGTCGCTCGTCAGATTTCACCTGCTCACCCCCGTATCGTCCGGATCAGACCCTCAGCGGATACGACGGGTCGGCGGACGATGTGAAGCACCACCGCGGTCGCACTCAGTTGGTACTCCGCGGCGAGAAGAATCACGATGGAATCGGCGGGCAGGCTTTCGGATTCCGCGAGTGCGATCAGTCCGGCGACCTGGGTACTGACCCCGAGGTAGCCATGGTCGAGGTTGTTCTGATGCAGGGCGTCCGACCAGGGCAGACCAAGGGCCTTCGCCACCGCTCGGTACGGTTCGCCACTGTATGACGAGTGCGGGACGAAATGGGTTACATACTGCGCGCTGAGTTTTGCGTCCAACAGGGCCGCCATCACCGCCCGGGAGAGCATTTCGAAGGAATCACGGCCGGCGCCCTCTGTCCTCGTGCCGGCGACCCGCGCAAACGTCGTCTGAAAGTCGGCCATCGTTGCGTGTTCCCAGTACCATTCGCGAGTTTTCCAATCCTGCGCCTGTTCCGGACAGCTTGCGGTGCCGGTGCCCAAAACCCTCGCGAAACCCTCGCCGGCTGACAACACCACCGCGTGCGCGGCATCTGAGAACGGCTCCCCACCATCGGATCGGGACGTCGCGAACCGGTCGGCCCACGACCAGTTGTCGGCACCGGTGCAGATGACCGCGCCCGGCTTCCCGGCGATCCGGTCACCGACCAACCACGATGTCAGTCCACCACTACAGTGTTGGCGGATCTCGATGGCGTTTCCGTGACTGCCGATGACGCCATATTGGATCTCGTGGTGCACGGGCCACCCGGCGCTGCCCTGGTAGCAGGAGCCGCAGTGGATCACCCAGCCGATTCCCGAAGCCGGAACTTCAGCTGCCGCGAGCACTGCCTGTCCCACCTGTGTGGCCATCTGTGCGGGTGATCGTCCCGGTAGCTCACACACCGCCCGCCAGTCAGGCGCGGAGCCAACCTCCTCGGGACTTGTCGACCGTGCGGTGGGTACCAGTAGCCCGATCGCGCGGATATCGGTCATTGCCCGGGAATCGGTATCGGCTGAGGGGACGGACGCACCGGCCGAGGCGGAGTTTTCGTGGGTCCCTCGACGTCGGTGGGGCGGTCGGGTTGGTGGGATCGCTCGTTCTGGGCTTCCTCGGAGGGTTCTTTCGCGCCGATGACCGGAACCACTGCCCCTGCCTCGCCCGCGACCGCGTTGCCGTTCTTCTTGTGTCGCAGAGCCTTGTTGATCTGGTGGCCCTTGCTGTTGTTGTCCCCGGCGCGCTGCCCCGCAGCCGGCCCGGCCCCGGGGGGAACAGACTGATTGCTCAGGCCGGCACCGGCAACAGGCGCAGCCATCTTCGGAGAAGCTGTGGACGGTAGCCCCACCGGCCTGGCGGTCGGCATGCCCCGCAAGGCACCCGCACCCGCACCCGTCTTTCCACCGCCCCCGGCGTTCGACGTGCCGGCCAAACCTTTCGGCCCCAGGCCCAGCACTCCCTCGGGTGGCCCGCCGAGTTTTGGATCGGGTGGGGTCTGTGCTGCCGCAGCGGCTTTCTTCGCCGCGTCCACGGCCTGGCCGACGGCGTTACGTGCCGCATCGCCGACGGTTCGCAGCGGATCGGTGAGGGCGCTGAGTCCGGGATCGGACGCTTTCGGTCCTGCAGCAGAGGTGGTGGGCAGCTTCGGACGATCGAACGATGGCGGTGTCAACCCGGGGTTGGACATTGGTCCGACACCGCCGGGCAATTGCGGCCCGCCCGGTTCCTGAGGTCCGACCTCGGGTGGCCCACCGGCGGTGAATGCCGGGTTCTTGTTGGCGATATCGGTGATGTTCGGTGCGTATACGTCCTGCATGACTGACTGCGCAAACGTGTCGTAATCGTGTTTTATGTCGTCCACGAACTCTGGATGAGCAGCGAGATCGTTTTGATACGTCTCCTGATTTGCCAGGATGTTCGCATGTATCGACCCGATCGTCTTCGCCCAGGCGTCGGCCAAGATCTCCATCGCGGCCGCTCCGCTACTCGCCGAATCCGGCTCCGTAAAAGATGATTCAATATTGCCGATCACCGCGTCATGCGTCGCACCCGTCCAGCTGTCCTCGCCCTCCCGACGCTCCAAAGTAGCGAGTGTGCGATTGAAATTCTGTGTCGCATCGATGATCTTGCCGCTCACATCGCGCCATGCTTCGGGCACGCCGCATGTTGCGGTAGCGTCGGTGAACTTTGAGGCGACTTCCTCGAACGTCACATTGCTGAAATCCTCGGGAGTTACACCGGTCGGATTGGTCTCATACGAAAGCTCTTTGAGTTCGTCCAGTCTGGTTTCGCTTTTTTTCACATCCTCTGGATCGATGCTGGAGAAGTCGCTGAGTGCTCGCACAGCCAGTGGCAGGACATGTCCGAGCATGCCTGGTGCCAGGCTACTGACGATGTCGGTGACAAACGGGTTCTGGACCATGAAGTTGGCGACCGGTTCGACGATCGCATCCTGTATCGCATCACCGCACACCGAAGCCCCCTGTCAGGTTTTCCGAATCTCTAGCCTTCGGCCTGCATCCGCTTGAACGCTGCGTTCACCGTTTCCTCAAGCTCATCGAGGTATTCGACGTATTTGTTCAGCGATTCATATATCGAAACCAGGCCGACAGCATTCAACTCCAGCTCCTGCTTTGTCTGCTGCGCAGACCGATACCCGCCCGCGTTTCCCAAATCATTGAGTACGAGTACGTTGTCGCGTTGCTCGACGAGAGCCTGCCGGTATTCCTTGATTGCGTTGACGTAATCGTCCCGGGCCGCCTCCGACAACTGGAGGTCGGGTTGACCGCCCTGTTTGAGCGCCGTCAACTGATACGTCAAGTCCTCGATCGCCATTGCCACGTCCTATGCGGTGGCGCACCATGGCCGACCGCGTCGATTGTGTCGCGAGTCGACGCTTTCTGCGTACAGCTGTTTACGCCACCGACCCACGTGCAAGTCGAGGTTAACTTTGCATGAATTCATTCGACAGGTCAACGGTTCACCACGAATGAATCACTCGGCTAAGAAGTACTCGATTGCTGTGTTGGCTCACACCTCCAGCAGACCGGCCAGGCTGAGTTGGTTTGCGGCCACGTCCACCTCTGCGTCGGGCAGGTTGGCGAACAGCGCGGCGACGTCATCGAAGGCGGCACCACCCCTGGTTGCCGCGGCCAACACCGCCCGGCATTGATCCGTTGTGACGGAACCTGTTTGAGCTGCCATCGCCGCGGCGGTCGCATCCTCGGTCCAGATCGCGGGCAGCGCCGCTTCGAGCTCACCGGAGGTGTCGCTGCTGCCCCGATGCCACCGTCCGTCGGCCCACCAGAAGCAGAAGCTCAAGAGGCCGTTGCGGTTTCGGGTGTTGAGCACACTGTCGTTCACCCAGGCCGGCGCCCCAGTGTAGAGGTCTGGCAGCGGCTTCCCGCCGTTGTATGCGGCGTCGAGCAAGGCGGAGTTCCACTTGCCCCCGGAAAGCACCGCCCGGTCGCCGGGCAGCAGGTACAACGTGGCCCCGCTGCGGCGGTCGCTTTCGAACCACGCGTACCCGGGATAGATCCGTGGTCCCCACTCCGATCCGGCCCCGGCGTACGCGGCCGACAGCGACGCCCAACGAGCGAGCAGGTCGGGAAGCGGCGGGATCTCGTCGGTGATGACGGCCGTCCGCCCTGCGACTTTGTCTGCGGCCGCTGCGGCAGCGGCTTGCGTGGAGTCGCGGCCCTGCGCCTCGGGCCCGGCGACATACGCGGCGAGCCAGACCGGCAGTTGAGCGCGTGGATAGGTTTCCAGATCGTTGCGGTAATACTCGGGAGTGACCAACTGGTCTTCTGGGAACGGCTCGTCGCCGTAGTCGTAGTTGACCGACATCTCGCCGCGGTTGGTCACGTTCAGCAGCAGCCGCCACCACGGTCCGGCACTCATGCGCGCCGAGACTTCACGTTGCCTTTGCACGAGTTCGGCGATCGATTGCGGCACCGGCACCAGACCCGCGCGGTCAGCCGCATAAAACTGCAACTGCGCGATCTGCGACGACACTGTGAAGGCGAACTCGGCGGAGAACTCCTCCCAGCCCGCCGGCCCGAGCGCGGCCAGTTGCTGTGCGATGGGCTCCAGCAGTTGCGAGGCTTCCGCGGCGATCGCCTCGTCCCCGGCCAGCGCGTCATCACGGGAACTCGACTCAGCCGGTGGTGTGTCGACGACGGTGAAATCGGCGATCGGCGCCGGCCCGTCACCGGCCGCGGCGTTGAACTGCTTCTCGAACTCGGCCATGAAGGCGGCTTCGTCGGCGGGACCGGGGGCCGTAGCCGTGGTGCGTTCCGTGGCGCTGAACTGGTCGCGTGCCTGTTGCGGCGGGATCGACGACGACACTTCTTCGATCCGTCCGGAGTCGCCCACCAGGAAAATCGACCGTCCGACCGGGATGTCGAGGAACGCCATCGGATCGCTGTCGTCGATCTCGACCGGTGCGTACACGCTCCAGCCGGCGTCGAACCGATCAGCTGCGAGTCCATCAGTCGGGTAGTCGAGCCCTCGCGAACGGATCCAGTCCGTGACCAACGAAATTGCCTGTGCCGCTTCCATTGCGTCTACCTTCCCTCTCGTTCAGCTTCGATGACGTCGGCGAGCGCAGCGCGCTCAGCCTGTTGACGTGCGAGCAACTGGGCGCTGAACTCGGTCCAGGCCGCGTCCTGCTCCGGCGTCATCTGGGCATCGTTGATCTCGGATTCGATGTCCGGATGAAGGTCAAGGAACTGGTTGAACAGTGCACCCATCTCCCTGCTGTGCTTGCGATTGAGCTCAATCCGTCGCGGGTCCATGCCTACTCCTCGTCACCTTCGTACAGCGCCAACTGGTCGAAAACCACCAACGCCACGCGGTCTGGGTCATCGGTCGGGTGCACCCGCAGCGTGTGGTGGGGGTTCGGCGCATCGTCCACGATGATCACGGTCTTGATCCCGGCCGGGAGGTTGGCGGGCCAGTCGATCTCGTCGGTGGGCTCCTCGACCAGCACCCGGGCGCGCTTACCGCGCAGTCCGGACTGGTTGTAGCGCAGCGGTGTGTACCGCTGGTCGGTCATGTCGGCTCCTCGGTCGGACCCCTCATCGGGGGCAAGTCGGGCGGGTTGTCGGGGTCGATGCCCAGGTCTGCGTTCACACTGCCACGGCTGCGGGTGGAGCTGGCAACGATGGCCTCATAGATCTCGTCCCCGACCAGACCTTTCGCGCGGTTTCTCGCCACCAGCTCGTCAAAGGTGAGATTGGGTTCATTGTCATTCAGCCATTCGGCCAGCCGGCGGTCCTCCATCAGGGACCGGGTCCAGCTGCGGATGGTGTTCCGCATCCCGTACAAGGTCCTGGCCCGTTCCTCGGCCCCGACGCCGTCACGCAGGAGCTGTTCCCGGAGCTCCCGCATCCGGAGCTCGAAGGTGGTGTAGACGGTGCGGGTCTCTTCGTCGGACAGGGTTCCCGCAGCGTAATGGCTGTGGGTGGCGCCGTCGATGATGGCTCGGTAGACGTCGTCGCCGGTAAGTCCCTTGGCCTCGTACCGGGCAACCAGATCCTCGAACGCCGGAGCACTCTCGTTGGCCGCCAGCCATTCGGCCGCGGGCCGGTTCTCCATCAGTTCACGGGTCCAGGCACGCAGCGAGCTGCGCAGGCCGGACAGGGTCCTGGCGCGGTCCTCGGCGCTGGCCCCATCGCGGATCATCTGCTCGTCCAGCGCCCGCATTCCGAGTTCGAATTGCGAATACACCGCGCCGGTCTCGATGTCGGACAGGCTGCCGGGGGCGAGGCGACTGTGGGTGGCGGTCTCGACGATCGCGTCGTACACCGCATCGCCGGTCAGGCCCCGTTCCTCGTTGCGGGCGACCAGTTCCTCGAATGTCGGGTTCGCCGTAGTGGCCGAGAGCCAATCGGCGGCTACCCGGTTGGTCATCAACCCATATGCCCAGGATCGCAGGGCATTCCGAGTTTCGGTCAGCTGCCGGGCGCGGTCCTCCGCTGTGACCCCGTTGCGCACGAGTTCTTCGTTGAGCGCGCGCAGCCTCAGTTCGCCATCGGTGAAGGCCGTGATGGCTTCGCCTTCGGGCAGGGAGCCCGGAACGTGATGCGGGAGTGCCAGCGCGGCGAGCGGGTCAGACGGCAGATACTTCACGAAGTCGATCGAGGTGTTGTCCAGCAGGCGCTGGCCCAGATCCGGTTCTTCCTCAGTGGCGAGGATTGCCAGATCGATGGGCTCGGGAAACCTGGGATGACCGATTTCCAGACGCTCCACCATCTCGTCGAGCTCAACCTCACCCTCGGCGCTAACCCGATCCCGCAAGTCCTGGGCGCGCATCTTGATCTGGTCCAATGCGCCCTGGAGGTGGTAGAGATCAGGCCCCCACGTGAACCCGCGGCGCGCCCAGGCATTGCTGCCCTGCCAATCGGAGGTCAGTTCGATGCGGTCGACACCGCTGCGGATGAAGTAGGGCTCGAACTGGCCCAGCATCGCCTTGGAAAACCCGCGTCCTCTATACCCATGGCTAAGGCTCACAAGGCCGTTGTACGCGACGAGCTTGCCGTCGTCGTCTCGGTTGAATGACCAATCGAGCGAACCGATTTCGGTATCGCCATCGAAGATCAAACCCGACATGGCAACCATGTCGCTGCCTGGTACGGCTTCGGCTTCGAGCTCGACCCGGTACGTGCCGTACACGCCCGACAGGTCATCGGCGAACTGTTGACCGCGCTGGGGATCGGGGTTGTCCACGAGCTCTGCGAGCGGATCCGCATAGCGGCTGTCGACCTCGCGGGTTTTGGAACGGTCATCTCGGTATTCCTGTTGTTTCCGTAGGAATTCCGGATCAGCTGGAAGGCCCCGCACGTCGCCTACGGCGTGCGGGGCGACCAGCTGTGACGATGGATCGTCCAGCGGGGCAACGGCATTGCCGTTCTCGTCCAGGTAGCCCACCGCAGTGCGATCCACCGCTCCCTGTCCCCAATGCGGCGGCCATCCCGAACGTTGCCCGGTGCGCTGGTCGATCAGGTAGATCTCGCCGCCGTCATTGACGGCGAGGTAGGCGTGGCCACCTTGCCGCACGCCGGTCCAGCGAGAGGTCAGCACCGCCGACGAGCCCGGCCCCAGCTGCGCCAATCTCTCGGACACCTCCGTGTATGTCGCGAAATCGGCTTGTGATCCCACCGCTTGGAACAGCGAACGCGCCGGCACCCCAGTTGCGGTGACCGCGGTTTCGATTCGAATGTCACGCCCGTACCTCTGCGACACCGCATCAGCGACGCCGTAGGCGCAGTTGCCCGCCGGGTCGGCATCAGGCACCCCGAGATCGTCAAGTAGCACCGACCTCGAGGCAGCCGGGTCGCGGACCTTCGTCTCCTGATCCGGCCCGCTGACGACAGTCCGGTGTTCTTCGATTCCGACGCGCTCGACGTGCCCGACGGCGATGCGACCGAAATTGGCGAGCGACTCGTTGCGCACACCCGCGTCCTTGTCCACGAACTTGTAATAGAAGTTGTGGATGTCGTAGTCCCCCGCCCTTGTCATCTCGACCGGCGGGAATTCAGCGGTGATTCGTTGTGCAGCAAAGAAATCCATCGCCGGGTCGACACCGAATCCGCCGAGGAAGTCTCCGCGTGCACCCGGCGTCGTGCCGCCGTGCCAAGTAAAGGTGTCAGTTGACGACGAGGCCACGTAGACATCGATGCCAGGACCGAATTCCCCGGCGTGGTCCATCGGGCCCAGCCCGGGCGAGCCGAACAGGGTGACCGTGCGGACTTGGCCGCTCAACCGCCCCGCCTCGCCGGCATGACCAGCGACCGTCGATCCCTGGCAGTGCCCGAACACGTGGTTGTCAATGAACCGCTCGCCTGATGTCCAGGCATCGCGGCCGGCGTTGAATCCGCTGATGTCGCTACGAAGGCTGTCACCACCGACTTGAGCTGCATCGTCTGCCATCGTGTCGTACCCGATCCAGGACATCGAGGCCACTGACGCAGTGGGGTTCTCCAGCAGGACCGACATCGCATGGTTGAGCGCCGAACCCATGCCGGGGCCGAGTTCCTGGATGGTCATGCCTCTACCGGGGACATGCCACGAAACCGACTCCGCGAGATACGGATCGACGCCGAATCCGACGACCGCGACACCGGCGCCGCCATGTGCATCGGGGTCGAACCGCAGCAGGTAGGGACCGTCGATGCCGGCCCGCCGTGCGGCATCGATCGCCCGCTGCAGGGCATCCCCGACCGCCTTGGCACGCAGCATCTCCAGGTGCTTTTCCCAACCCAGACGGATGCCGCTGTCCAGCCTGGACTGCATCTCACGACCCTTGGCCAGCCAATCCTGCATGGCACGGGAATTCGCCTCGTGGGCAGCCATCGGCGGGATACCTTCGGCGTTGCCGATCTGCACCGGATAGGCCTCGATCAGCGCCTGCTGCTGATCCTCACTCAGTCCCTGCCACCACACCGCATTGGCCTGGGCCCGTTCTACCGCCAGCCGAACATCGCCGGTAGGACGGACCAACTCCGTGGCGTCCACCGCCGGGTTCCGTTGCGCCAACGCCTCGCCGGCGATCTGCTGAGGAGATGGTGGTTCAGCCGGAAGGCCCTGGACGTCGCCGACAGACTCGGCGGTGCCGAGCCGAAGCGGAACGTCGTGCAGTGGGTTGACCGCATCACCGTTGGCGTCGAGATAGCCCACAGCAGTGCGGTCGACGGCCAACTGACCCCAGTGCGGCGGCCACCCTGTGCGCTCTCCGGTGCTCGGATCGAGTAGGTAGATCTGCCCACCGTCGTTGACCGCCAGGTAGGCGTGTCCACCGCTGCGTCCACCACGCCATCTCGACGTCAGCACCGCCGATGAGCCGTCACCGAGTTGGCGCAGACTCGCCTCCACCTGGTCGTAGGTGGCAAATCGCGAAGCCGAACCGACGGCCTCATACAGTGCGCGCGCAGGCACCCCGGTGCGGGATGGCTCTGCGGCCACACGGAATTCGCGTCCGTACCTTTCCGACAGCGCGTCGGCGACCCCGTGTGCGCAGTTCTGATCAGGTGCCTGTAGGTCTGCGCTGGGCAGGCTGGGCAAGTACTTCACGAAGTGAACCGAGGTGTTGTCGAGCAGCTTGCGGCCCAGCTGAGGTTCCTCGCTGGTGGCTAGGTTCGCAAGGTCGATCGGCTCGGGCAACCGTGGATGACCGACTTCCAGGCGCTCCACCGTCTGGTCGAGCAATGCCTGGGACTCGGTACCGACCCGGCCGCGCAATTGACGTGCCGCTTCTTTGATGTGATTCAGGGACTCGTTGAGATGGTATTGATCGGTGGTCCAGGTGAAACCTCTACGCGCCCAGGCATTGCTGCCCTGCCATTTGGACACCAACTCAATGCGATCGACACCACATCGCGCGTAATACCGTTCCAGCTCGGAGGTCAGCGCCTTCGAGAAATCCTGCCCGCGATATTCGGCGATTTCGATCTTGATGATGGTGTTGTGGACCACGAGGTTGCCGTCGTCGTCACGCGAGAACTTGCGGGACACGTAGCCGATTCCGGACTCACCACTGCGAATCTGCCCGTACAGCGACACGCTTTCGCCACCGATGGAGCGCTCGACCGAGAAATCGACATGATAGGGCCCGTAGCGCCCCGACAGATCCTCGGCGAGCTGGCGGGCATCCTGACGGTCATAGCTGTCGATCGCTTCGGCCATGTGATCGGCAAAGGACGTGTCGGCCTGGCGGATGGCGGGATCCTGATTCCGGTAATCCTGCTGCCGTGCAAGGTATTCACCGTCCTCGGGGTACCCCCGCACGTCGCCGATGACATCGCCGGCATTGGGATCGAGGTACCTGACGGCATGCCAGTTGGTGTTGGTGAGTAGACGTTGGCCCAGATCGGGATGACCGGGCGCGGTGAGACGCGCCAGATCGATGGGCTCTGGCAGGCGCGGGTGGTCGGGATCCAGCCGCTGCACGACCTCATCGAGGACGGCCTGCGCTTCAGGGCCGACCTGCGGCCGCAGCCGCTGGGCCGAACTCTTGATGCTGTTCAGCGACTCCTGCAGTTTTGCAAGTTCCGGTGCCCAGTTGAAACCCCAACTGGCCCAAGCATATGCACCGTCCCAGGCGGCTTCCATCTCGATCCGGTCGACGCCCGAGTGCGCATAGAAGGGCTCCAGCTGCTTCGCCAGAGCCTTGGAGAATCCCTTTCCTCGATTGGATGCACTGGTGATCTGGATCATCCCGTGGAAGGCGACCAGATTGCCCTCGGCGTCTCGGCGATACGACCAGTAGATGTTCCCGACTCGTTTACCGCCGCTCAGGATGTAACCGGCGATACCCGCGGCCTCGTCGGGGACCCGCTGGAGCTCAATGCGGAAGGGCCCGTAGACGCCGGAGAGATCCTCGGCCAGCTGGTGCACCCGCTGCGGGTCGGACGCGTTGTCCACCACGTCGCCCACGGGTTCGGCGTACCGGCTGTCCGCCGGCCTGCCTGCGGGGTCCTGATCCCGGTATTCCTGTTGCCTGGCCAGGAATTCGCTGTCGTCCGGGTGTCCTTGGACGTCACCGACGAAATCCGCCGCGTTGTACGGCTGGCGAGGGTTGGGGATGTCGACCTCGGGTTGCGAAACTCGTCTGGGATCACCCGAGTCCTGGCGGCCGAACATCTGGCGCTCGGCCGCCTCGATGACCTCGTCGACAGTGCCGTGCGACGTGAGGTCGGAGTATCCGAAGAACAACCGCACGCCTGGCCGGTCGGCATTCGACGGGTTCGCGATGTCCGTCAGGCCCTCGTTCTGTGCGTAGGCGGCGGTGCGGCTGCCGATCCGGTCGAGCGCGGCGTCCACGGCGGTGGAGTCGACGGCTCCGATCACGACGGCGTCGAACCGATCGCCACTCGTGCGCATCGGGACAATCGTCGCGCCGGTCGCCTCGATTTCAGCGCGGAAGATCTGGGTGATCGCCCGGTAGTGGGCATTGGCTACCTCAGCGCGGTTCTGAACGTATGCATTGAGACCGGACAGGTTGTCGAGCTGAGCCGAGACGAGGATGCCGGCTTCACCTGACTCGGTGATCCACCGCCTGGCCCGCGAGACTTCTCCGGTCTTGAACTCCGAAGCGCGGCCGTCATAAAAGCCCGAAACCTCGTCGCGACCCTGTGGTTCGTACAGGGCCTGTAGTGCGCTGCGACCCTCCGCACCCAGCCGGGCTGCGTCGGCCAGGAACGTGGCACGTTTCAGGTCTTCGGGCTGCTGATACGCGGTGCGGCCGTTCAGCCGTTGTCCAGCTTGGCCTTCCGTGCCCGCGCGGCTTGCAACTTGGCTTTCGCTTCCTGCTGCTTGCGAGCCAGTTCGCGTTCCATCTCCTCGACCCGGCGTTGCCTCTCCTGCGGTGTCAGCCCGGTCAATCCCAGTCGCTCGTCCCGGTCCTCCTGCGACATGCGACCTCCTCGTCTTGCTGCGGTCCACCCCGAGATCCGCGTCATCGAAGATATCGCGGACATCGAGATCGGGCTGAACCCCAGCGTATCCAACGTGTAATCCCACACCGTTGTATTCGGGCTGCCCCGGATGCTTTGGGTGCGGGATGTCAGCCAGACCGTGTTCCTGTGCATACTGCTGGGCACGCGCGCGGATCGTGGCGATGGCCGACTCGATGGTCGACTCGTCGATGTCGCCGACCACCACCGCACCAAGTTCGTCGCCGCCGATTCGCATCGGCACCACATCGGCCCCGGATTCCGCAAGTGCGGCATGGAAGACCGCCGACAGGCCGGAGAAGTGCGCGTTCGCCTCGGTCCGGTTCGCAGCCGCTTGATTCAAGCCTCTGAGGTTCGCGATGTCAGCTGACACGAAGAACGCGTTGTCGAGCGTGTCTTCAACATGTCGTTGCGCGCGCAGGACCTCTGCACTCTTGAACCCCGATACGCGCCCTTCGTAGAAGCCGGTGACCGTATCGATCGGTACCGAGCGGTAAACCGCATCGGCCAGCGCCTCGGGCGACAATGCGTCCTGATCCAATTGCCCGATGCGGTCCCAGAATCCGGCCAGTTCCACGTCGTCCGGCGATCGGTGACCCGGGGTCTTGTCGACGTACTTGACCGCGTGCCAGGTCGCGCGGCGGAGTATCTCGCGTCCCAACTCGGGGTGACCGGGAGCGGTGAGATTCGCGACGTCCGAGGGTTCGGGAAGCTGGGGGTGCCCGGGCTCCAACCGCGGTATGACCTGTTCGAGAACCTCGCGGGCTTCAGTACTGACTGAACCCAGCAGCCGCCTTGCCCCGATTTTGACCGAGTCGAGAGATTCTTGCAGTTCATGCGTGCGTAGATCCCAGGTGAACCCACGCCGGGCCGATGCGTAGGCGCCGTCCCACGCGGCCAGCAGCTCGATGCGGTCGACCCCGGAACGCACGTAGTAGCGGTCGAATTCGGACAGGAATGCCTTGGAAAAGCCCTTGCCGCGGAAGGCCTCGTCCTCAATCTTCATCTCGTTGTGGTGGGCAACGAGTGTTCCGGTGTCATCGCGGATGAAGATCCGGTCGATCTCCCCGATTCGTTTGTCACCGTTGAAGATTTCTCCCCTGAGCTGTACCGCGCTCGGCAGCGCTTCGGCGCTGAACTGCACGCGGTACGGCCCGTACACACCCGACAGATCGTCGGCCAGTCGCTGCGCCCGAGCCTGGTCCCCCGACTCGTTGATCACCTCACCCAAGGGTTCGGCGTAGCGGGTGTCGACGGTGCCCCGCACGTCACCGATCGTGTCGGCGGCGCCGAACGCCTGCTGCGAGGAAGTGCGGTGCAGGGGTTCTACCGGATCGCCGTTGGCATCGAGATATCCGACCGCGGTGCGGTCGACGGCATGCCGGCCCCAGTGCGGTGGCCAGCCCGAGCGCTGTCTGGTGTGCGGGTCTACCAGGAAGATTCGGCCGCCGTCCTTGACCGCCAGGTAGGCGTGGCCGCCGTGGCGTCCCCCGGCCCAGCGCGAAGTCAAGACGGCCGACGAACCATCGGGCATCTGCCGCAGCGTCGCCGCCACATCGTCGTACGTCGCGAACTGGGCCCGCGATCCGACGGCCTGGTACAGCGACCAGGCGGGCACCCCGGTGCGCGAGGGTGCCACCGCCACCCGGTACTCACGGCCGTATCTCGACGACAGTTCGCCGGCGACATCGTGGGCGCAGTTCTGACCGGCCGCGTGCGGGTCAGAACCGTCCAGATACCGGACCGCCTGCCAGGTCGAACCTTCCAGCAACTGCTGGCCGAGATTTGTCACCTCGGGGGTGCTCAGCGACGCAATCTCCACGGGCTCCGGCAGATCGGACCGTTCGGGATCCAGGCGCTGAACCATCTCGTCGAGCACGGCGCGACTGTGCTCATCGAGCCCGGGTGCCAGCTCGCGCGCCGACGCCTTGATGTCGTCGAGGGACCCTTGCAGCTTCTGCGGCTGGGGGTCCCAGGTAAAGCCGCGGCGCGCCCACACGTGTGCGCCGTCGTGCTGTGCTTCGAGCTCGATTCGGTCGATTCCGGCACGCGTGTAGAACCGCTCCAGTTCCGATGACAGCGCCGTGGAGAATCCCTTGCCGCGGAATTGCGGCTGATCGATGACGACTCCGGTGTGGTGTGCCACCAGGTTTCCCGACACGTCACGGCTGAACATCCGCTCGACAGAGCCGATTTCGACATCGCCGGCGAAGATCGAACCGTTGAGCACGACCCCGCGCGGGTGTTCGAACGCCTGGAACTCCACGCGGTACGGGCCGTATACCCCGGAGAGATCCTCGGCGAGCCGGCGGGTTTGCGCGGGCTCGCGGTTGTCCACGACCTCACCGAGCGGTTCGGTGTAGCGGGTGTCCACCTGCCGGGTGAGGGGATCCTGCGCGCGGTATTCCTGCTGTCTGCCCGGGAAATCGCTGGCCGCCCCGTGGCCCCGGACATCTCCGATGCCGTCGGCGACGCTGAGCGAAACGTGCAGCGGCGCTTGTTGCAGCGGACGCACCGCGGTGCCGTCGGTGTCGAGGTACCCGACTGCGGTGCGGTCCACCGCCTGCTGGCCCCAGTGCGGCGGCCAACCCGAGCGCTTTCCGGTGTGCGGATCGACCAGATAGATCTGACCGCCGTCGTTGACCGCGAGATACGCGTGGCCGCCCTGGCTGCCCGCCCAGCGCGAGGCCAACACCGCCGACGAGCCATCGCCGAGATCGTGCAGTGTCGCGGCCACGTCGTCGTTGGTCGCGAACTGGGCGGTTGATCCGACGGCCCGGAACAGTGCCCACGCCGGAACCCCTGTGCGCGAAGCCCGCACGTCCACTCGGAAGGGCCGCTCGTACCGCTGCGTCAGCTCCGCGGCAACGCCGTGGGCGCAGTTCTGCGCCGAGGACTGCTGTCCGCCGAGCCCGAGCCAGCGTTGCAGCCGGGACATCAACCCGGTGTTCGGCTGAACTCGTTCCTCGGCGACCGGCAGGTGCCGGACGAAGCTGACTTCGGTGCGGTGCAACAGTTTCGTGCCCAGCCCAGGCTCGGCGGCGGTGGCCAGGGTGGCCACCTCGATGGGCTCGGGCAGCCGCGGATGGCCGGGTTCGAGCCGGGCCACCATGTCCGCCAGCACCGCGCGCCCCTCCGGGCTGAGGTTCGGTGCCAGACGCGTGGCCGCACTCTTGATGCTCCCCAGCGATTCGGCCAGCCGGTGTGGTTTCGGATCCCAGGTGAAACCTCTGCGCGCCCACGCATTACTGCCGGTGTCATGCGACTTCAGCTCGATATGGTCAACACCGGAATCCACGTAGTAGCGCTCGAGCTCGGCGGTCACCGCCTTCGAGAAGCCTTTACCACGCAGGTATTCGAATTCCTCCTCGATCACCAGCCCGTTGTGATAAGCGACGAGGTTCCCATCAGCCTCCCGTTGGAAGGTCCGCTGGATCGTGCCGATCTTACGGTTGCCGTGGAAGATCGTGCCGGTGAGCATGACCTCACGGCCGACGATCTCGCCCTCGAGCTGGATCCGATGCGGCCCGTATGTGCCCGAAAGGTCTTCGGCCAGTTGATGTACCGCGGCAGGGTCGAGGCTGCCGACAACCTCGTCCAACGACTGGGCGTATCGGCTGTCCACCGGTCGGGTGGCGGGGTTTTGTGCACGGTATTCGGCCTGACGCCGCCCGAAGTCGGGCTCATCGCGGTGCCCCCGCACATGGCCGATGTCGTCGGCCGCCGCAAGGCTCAGCGCGGCATCGACAGTGCTGCGCCCCACCGGCTTTCCGGTGGGATCGAGGTAACCGACCGCGGTGCGGCTCACCGCGTCCTGTCCCCAGTGCGGCGGCCATCCCGAACGGCCCCGGTGCGAATCGACGAGATGAATCTCCCCGCCCACATTGACCGCGAGATAGGCATGCCCACCACCCCGCCCGCCGCTCCACCGCGACGCGAGGACAGCCGACGACCCGTCACCGAGTTCGCGCAAGCGCTGCTCGACCTCGGCGTAGGTCGCGAACGTCGCATCGGTCCCGACCGCTTCGAACAACACGCGGGCCGGGACGCCGCTTCGCGTCGGTTGGGTCGCGAGTTGAACTTCGCGCCCGTACATCGCCGACAACTCCTGGGCGACACCTAGAGCGCAGTTCTGGCCAGATCGCCACGGCAGGTTCCAGATTCGACGCGCCGACGACCCGGCAGCGGGCTCGACGGTGTGTCGGCCATCGACGGTCCGGTGCGGTTCGACCGCGACCCGGCCGGAATGGCCCGATGCGATCCGGCCGAGATTCACCAGCGATTCGCTGCGTCCCGACGAAGGGGTGTGCAGGAAGTAGGCGTGATGTGTGCCGCCGGTGAGCAGGTGATTCAGCCCGGACGGGAACTCGGCGGTGACCCGCACCGCCCCGAAGGAATGCATGGCGGGATCGATGCCGAGGCCGATCCCCAGGATCCGGCCGGAGGACTCAGGTGTGCGTCCACCGAGCGCGGTGACCACGTCACGCGACGAGGATGCCGCGAAGACGTTGTCCGCCCCGATGCCGAAGGCGGATGCGTGCGTGATCGGGCCGGCCCCGGGCGACCCCACGAGCGTCACGGTGCTGACGTGATCGCCCAGCCGCCCGTCACGGCCGGCGTAACCGGTTGTGGTCGACCCGTAGGAGTAGCCGAAGATGTGGTTCCCGTTGAAAACCACTGTGCCACTGGTTGATTCATGTACGGCATTGAAGGCGGTGATGTCGCTGTACAGCATGTCGCCGCCAGTGCGTGCGTATCCGTGACCGGCAGCGCGCCAGAACTTTCTGCCGCTGGGCGCGTCGTAGCCGACCCACGCGATCGATGTAGCCTTGAGCTCGGCATTCTCCGCCCGCACCGACTGCAGATGGTTGAGCGCTGAGTGGCTGTAGAAGCCGAGCAGGGAGTGCATCGTCGTCTGTACGCCGGGCACGTGCCAGGACACCGAGTCCGCCGAATAGGGGTCATGGCCGAAGCTCAGTAGGACGCGTCCGTCGCCGCCGAACTCCTGAGGATCGAAGGCCAGCAGTAGAGGGCCATCTTCGCCGGCGCGCGCAGCGTCGGCGCGGGCCTTGTCCAGAGCGCGGTCCAACTGATTGATTTTCGCCAGGAACTTGCGTTCGGCCCGGGACGGTCGTTCGAACTCGTCGATCTTGGTCTGGATGAGATCGGCACGATCGCGAAGTTCCTGCAGCACATTGCGGTTGGCCGCATCGCGGGCGGCCGCCGGGATCCCTTCGGCGTTCCCGATGTGCTGGGGATAGGTCCCGATCAGTGCCTGTTGCTGCGTCTCGGACAGACCGGCCCACCAGACAGCGTTGTTCCTGGCGCGGGCAGCGGCCTCTTCGGGCACCCCGAGCGGATTGCGGAGTTCATCGGGCCGCACCGCCGGTGTGCGCTGCGCCAGCGCCTCCTCGGCAATCGCGTGGTCAGCGTTGTCGGTCCGATCACCCTGTACGTGGCCGACGGCATCGGCGTCGAGCAGTTGCCTGTCGGTATTGCCGTCCAGCGGGTTGACGGCGACACCGTCGGCATCGAGATACCCGACGGCGGTGCGCTTGACGGCGTCCCGGCCCCAGTGCGGCGGCCATCCCGAGCGTTGACCGCTGTGCGGGTCGAGCAAGTAGATGGTGCCACTGTCGTTGACCGCGAGATAGGCGTGGCCACCCTGGCCCCGGCCGCTCCAACGGGACGCCAGAACTGCCGATGAGCCCGGGCCGAGGCGTTGCAGGGTGGCCTCCACCTCAGAATAGGATCCGAACCGGGCAGCCGACCCGACCGCCTCGAACAAGCTCCTGGCCGGGACGCCGCGGGGCGAGATAGGGGCGTCGACGTTGAAGTCGCGCCCGTAGCGGACCGACAGCTCCTCTGCGACGGTGTAGGCACAGTTGGTGCTGCGCAGGAAATCCGGGTTCCACCGGTTGCGGCCATGGACCGAGTGGCGGGCGGCCGGATCGTCGGCCAACTGCAGCGGGCGGCCGATCGCAGGCTCGACAGTCTGCTGCCGGACCCCACCCGTCAGCGGCCGGCGCCGTTCGTC